>NZ_CP193755.1:265000-1880000 GCF_050847355.1 Limimaricola sp. AA108-03 | reverse complement strand
GAAAGGACATCAATAGAGACTCCGCTAGTAGTGGCGAGCGAACGCGGACCAGCCGAGCCTTGAATGTGACCAGAACGAGTTGGAAAACTCGGCCATAGCGGGTGACAGCCCCGTATGGGAAGCATGACGGGACGTATCAAGTACGGGACACGTGTAATCCTGTCTGAAGATCGGGGGACCACCCTCGAAGGCTAAGTACTCCTTACTGACCGATAGCGAACCAGTACCGTGAGGGAAAGGTGAAAAGCACCCCGACGAGGGGAGTGAAACAGTACCTGAAACCGAACGCCTACAATCAGTCGGAGCCTCCTTGCGAGGTGACGGCGTACCTTTTGTATAATGGGTCATCGACTTGGTCTCACGAGCAAGCTTAAGCCGGTAGGTGTAGGCGCAGCGAAAGCGAGTCTTAATAGGGCGCATGAGTTCGTGGGATCAGACCCGAAACCGAGTGATCTAGGCATGTCCAGGATGAAGGTGCGGTAACACGCACTGGAGGTCCGAACCCACACCTGTTGAAAAAGGTCGGGATGAGGTGTGCCTAGGGGTGAAAGGCCAATCAAACTCGGAGATAGCTGGTTCTCTGCGAAATCTATTTAGGTAGAGCGTCATCCGAATACCCCGGGGGGTAGAGCACTGGATGGGTAATGGGGCCCCACAGGCTTACTGATCCTAACCAAACTCCGAATACCCGGGAGTACTAGATGGCAGACACACGGCGGGTGCTAACGTCCGTCGTGGAGAGGGAAACAACCCTGACCTACAGCTAAGGCCCCCAATTCATGGCTAAGTGGGAAAGCAGGTGGGACGACCAAAACAACCAGGAGGTTGGCTTAGAAGCAGCCATCCTTTAAAGATAGCGTAACAGCTCACTGGTCTAAACAAGTTGTCCTGCGGCGAAGATGTAACGGGGCTCAAGCCATGAGCCGAAGCTTAGGATGCACATAGTGCATGGTAGCAGAGCGTAGTGTGACATAATCCCATGTCTCCTTATGCCCCTCGGGGCTATTGGAGACGCGGGATTTTCTGTGAAGCCGGCCTGTGAGGGATCCGGTGGAGAGATCACTAGCGAGAATGATGACATGAGTAGCGACAAACAGGGTGAGAGACCCTGTCGCCGAAAGTCCAAGGGTTCCTGCTTAAAGTTAATCTGAGCAGGGTAAGCCGACCCCTAAGGCGAGGCCGAAAGGCGTAGTCGATGGGAACCAGGTTAATATTCCTGGGCCAGATGGAAGTGACGGATTGCGAAGGTTGTTCGATCTTATCGGATTGATCGGGCCGCTTAGCAGTCCCTGGAAATAGCTCCATCATGAGATCGTACCCGAAACCGACACAGGTGGACTGGTAGAGAATACCAAGGCGCTTGAGAGAACGATGTTGAAGGAACTCGGCAAAATACCTCCGTAAGTTCGCGAGAAGGAGGCCGGTTGTCACGCAGTGGTGGCCGGGGGCACAAACCAGGGGGTGGCGACTGTTTACTAAAAACACAGGGCTCTGCGAAGTCGCAAGACGACGTATAGGGTCTGACGCCTGCCCGGTGCCGGAAGGTTAAAAGGAGAGGTGCAAGCCTTGAATTGAAGCCCCGGTAAACGGCGGCCGTAACTATAACGGTCCTAAGGTAGCGAAATTCCTTGTCGGGTAAGTTCCGACCTGCACGAATGGCGTAACGACTTCCCGCTGTCTCCAACATCGACTCAGCGAAATTGAATTGCCGGTCAAGATGCCGGCTTCCCGCGGTTAGACGGAAAGACCCCATGCACCTTTACTACAGCTTCACACTGGCATCAGGATTGCGATGTGCAGGATAGGTGGTAGGCAATGAAGCGGGAACGCCAGTTCCCGTGGAGCCTCCCTTGAGATACCACCCTTCGCACTCTTGATGTCTAACCGCGGACCGTGATCCGGTTCCGGGACCCTGTGTGGCGGGTAGTTTGACTGGGGCGGTCGCCTCCCAAACAGTAACGGAGGCGCGCGAAGGTTGGCTCAGAGCGGTCGGAAATCGCTCGTCGAGTGCAATGGCATAAGCCAGCCTGACTGCAAGACTGACAAGTCGAGCAGAGTCGAAAGACGGCCATAGTGATCCGGTGGTCCCGAGTGGAAGGGCCATCGCTCAACGGATAAAAGGTACGCTGGGGATAACAGGCTGATACTGCCCAAGAGTCCATATCGACGGCAGTGTTTGGCACCTCGATGTCGGCTCATCTCATCCTGGGGCTGGAGCAGGTCCCAAGGGTATGGCTGTTCGCCATTTAAAGAGGTACGTGAGCTGGGTTTAGAACGTCGTGAGACAGTTCGGTCCCTATCTTCCGTGGGTGTAGGATACTTGAGAGGAGTTGCCCCTAGTACGAGAGGACCGGGGTGAACGATCCACTGGTGGACCTGTTGTCGTGCCAACGGCAGTGCAGGGTAGCTATGATCGGACAGGATAACCGCTGAAGGCATCTAAGCGGGAAGCCCCCCTCAAAACAAGGTATCCCCGAGGACCGTGGTAGACCACCACGTCGATAGGTCGGAGATGTAAGCGCAGCAATGCGTTCAGTTGACCGATACTAATGGTCCGATAGGCTTGATCCGATCCAGAAACAGCAAGGCTGGATCCGAAACCATACGCACCAAAACGGTGTACGACGACCTGGAACACCGCTCCCCGCAAGGGCAGGGCGGCTGATATGGTGACCTCCCATCGGAGCACGCGACAGGCCGCACCGGCCTCAAGCAGCCCTCCGGGCGGTAGGCCACCAACAAGATGTTCTTTCCTCGGTCTGGTGGCCATAGCACGAGCAAAACACCCGATCCCATTCCGAACTCGGCCGTTAAGTGCCGTCGCGCTGATGGTACTGCGTCTCAAGACGTGGGAGAGTAAGTCACCGCCAGACCTAGTAAAGAACATCACATTCTCTCTGACACGATGCCAGAACAC
Organism: Limimaricola sp. AA108-03; assembly: GCF_050847355.1. Taxonomy (NCBI): domain Bacteria; kingdom Pseudomonadati; phylum Pseudomonadota; class Alphaproteobacteria; order Rhodobacterales; family Paracoccaceae; genus Limimaricola; species Limimaricola sp. AA108-03. The sequence goes on along the minus strand of NZ_CP193755.1, from coordinate 1,877,083 downwards.
AGCGACATGCGGCCTCAAGCAGCCCTCCGGGCGATAGGCCACAAAACATGGCGCGGGATGGAGCAGCCCGGTAGCTCGTCAGGCTCATAACCTGAAGGTCGCAGGTTCAAATCCTGCTCCCGCAACCACCGTAATCTGACTCAGATCCAGACAAGCCTCCCTTGGGAGGCTTTCAGCGTTTCAGGCTAACCGGGCAGGGCGCTCGGACCAGCTTGCCTCAATGCGCTGTTCCGCAGTTCCCTACTGAGGGCCGCAATCGCGATATTCGCAACGATGCGTAGGACCGTCATTTGCTTGCCTCCCAAAACTATCATCTCATCAGTGGACCGTTGGTCCGTCCAGCCAGCCGCTTCGAGACGGATACCGCCATCTGCGGCGGGGCCCGACAGGTGATCAGCTCCCGTCGAGAAGTCCGACGGTATTGCCTTCGGGGTCGGCGAACTCGGCGTAGCGAAGAGAATTGAAGCCTTCGACCTTCACTGGCTCCGGTACCTCGATCCCTGCCGCAGAAAGCCGCGTGATCTCTGGATCAAGGTCTGCCACCCGCATCGTAACGGTCGACTCGCCGGCACCTCGCGGACTGTCCAAGACTTGAAAGAAGACGCCTTCGCGCAGATTCCATTCATGACAGGACGACATTGGCTCGCGGTCCCAAGCGCGACCGATCAGCTTCGCCCACCATTTAGATTGAGCGTCGAAGTCGGCCGCGTTGATGCTCAGAAAAATGTTCTCGACCTTCATGCTTTTCCCTTTCTTAGGGTCTGTCAGCAGCAGACGCCTGAATTGAGGCCGTGTGAAAGCGAACACCGTAGACGTCATTGCAGACCGCTGCACCTTTCCGCTGCGCTGCCTTTCGAAGAGACCGCGCCCCACGACCAGTAGCCGGCATTCGAGATCCCCGGCTGCTTCCGGCCCGCACCCTCCGATTGTTGCCGATCATACAGGACAATGTCCGCCTTAAGCCGCCGTTTGCCACGTCGTGCCAAGCGGCCCGGTGAAATTGCCTGCATCGCCCTCGATCAGGAGCATGGTCGCCGCGACGGTCCAGCTGTCCTCAGTAGCGGCGGCGACGCACCCGACCAGGGTCCCGCAGGTGATCGGCCGGTCGCGTTGCCCCGGCTCCAAGTCGCCGGGGCCGACGGATCGGGACCGCGGTTCAGACCGCCGCGTCTTCGGCTGGCATGGCGCGCGCCATGTCCATCCACATCACCTCGAGGACATTGCCATCGGGATCGGACACCGACCGGCCATACATGACGTCCCCCATCTCCTGGGTCTTGTCGTTGTCGCGGCCGCCATGCGCGATGGCGCGACCGACGAACTCATCCACTGCCTCTCTCGACGGCTGGGATAGGCAGACCAGAGCGCCAACGGTCCCCTCCGGTGCCACGGGGCGGGGCGAGAAGGAGGCGAACTTCTCCCTTTCGAGGATCATGAGATGGATCACGTCGGACACGCGCACCATCAGGCTCTCGGCGTCGCAGAAGCGCTCATCGATGGTAAGGCCCAGCCCGGCATAAAAGGCACGGGCACGGGAGATATCGGTGGAAGGCAGGTTCACGAAGATCGTCGGGGTCGAAGAGGTCATGTCGATGCTCCTGGAGCGGGAATGAGTCGTCTCGATGCTTGAAGACTGCGCCGCCTGATTTTATATTGCAAGTTGGAAGTTGCAATAAACAACCAAAATGCGGAGAGCCCATGGAGCGCAAGCGAAGCTACGAGGACGGCTGCGCCTTCGCGCAAGCTCTTGACCTGGTGGGAGAGCGTTGGGCGCTCTTGATCATGCGCGAGCTGATGTTCGGGCCGCGTCGGTTCACCGACCTGAAGGAAACCCTGCCGGGCATCGCAACCAACATGCTGACGCAGCGCCTCGTGGGGCTCGAGGATGCCGGTGTCTTGCGGCGGGTGGACCTGCCGCGGCCAGCGCGCGGCAAAGCCTATGCTCTCACGGCCTGGGGCCTGGCGTTCCGCGAGCCGCTCCGGGTGATCGGCATTTGGGCCTCGCGCTCACCTCGGCTTCGCTTCGATCGCCCGTTGAGCGCGGCGGCGGCCATGCTGTCACTCGAGAGCATGTTCGATCCCGGAAGGGCTGAGAATCTTCGCCTCGCCGTGGATCTGCGCCTGCCGGACGGCGAGTTTACGCTTCGCATGGGCGATGGCCACCTCGACGTGGCGCCCGGCCGTGTCGACAATCCCGATTGCGTCGTGAGGGGCGACCAGAACGCGCTCCTGCCTGTGCTCTATGCGGGAAAGCCGGTCACCGCCGCTCTGGCGGATGGGTCGCTCGTGGTCGAGGGAGACGTCGACGCCATCAGGCGGCTCGCTGGGGCATTCCGCGACTTGGCGCCGCTGAAGGGCTGAGCTGAAGCAACTCGAGCCGCAGACCAACTGCTGCGCCAAGCCCTTATTGGTCTGCTCCCGCTGAAGTGCTTCGCCTACTGAGATCGAATTGCCTCGATCCGGCGAACGTCTACTATTCGGTCAAGCGGTAGAGACGCACTGGTCTGGTCGCACCCCTGGCGATGATGCCCTTCGCCTCGAGGTCCAGTTGCACGGCCTTGAGCCACCATCCGGCCTTCTCGCCCCCTGGGAAGTGCTCCTGCGAGAGGTGTTCCAGCGCCGCAGCCTTGGCCTCTGCGACCGTCACTCCCGGCGGCGTGTCCGGCAGCACCGGTAGCAACGCCTCCCGCATCGCAGTGTATTTCGCGAGATTGACGCGCTCGGTCCGGCCGGGCGAAGTCGCGCTGCTGATCTCGATCATCTCATCGGTTTTTGACATGCAGCGCTCCATTGTCCGGGAACCGGGGATTTCTGAAACCCATCCTCACCCATGCGATGAACAGGCGGCCATAGAAGCCGAGGGAATGGGTTCTCAGGTTGGGCACGTCGTCCGGCAGATCGTCACGGGCGCCCGTCATGGTGCGCAGTTCGACCGCGGGGCGGTCGGTTTCGGGCCAGAGCGCGGCATAGAGACTCAGCCAGTGCCCGCCTTTCATCTCCAGAAAGACGGGCGTGTTGCAGCATGCCGCGATCACGCGGCGGGTGCCGGCATCGTCAGTGAGCCGATGCGCCTTCAGCCTGTCCTGTCCGGCGACGATCGCGACGCGGTCCTTGCGAAGCAGGACGAACGGGGTGGCGCCCTTACCATCGAGGATAGGCCCCGCCCCCGGGAGGGCTTCGAGAACCTGCGCGGCCTTCTGGCAACTTGAGCAAAGGCATTCTACGGACGCTATATGCGGCCCTTCGACCCTCAAGCGCACATCGCCGCATCTGCATCCGAGACTAAGCATACCGGCAAACCCGCCACTGCAACCATACGATGAGCAGATTGGATCGACTGGCTCGACCGGTCAAGCCGTCCGGGCAGAGGCATTTTATCATCCGCGACCCGGCGGGGGTGCTGATCGATGTCATCACCCCCATACCGCCAAACGAGGAGTTCGTAGGCCAGTTCGCCGAAGACGCCCTGCCGAGTTGAAACTAAGTCGCCGTGCTCGAACCGGTCGGTCTGCCTTCCACGAAGAGCGGCCGTCCATGGCAATTGCAGCGAGCGGCGGCTTCCCGCCCTTCCTGAGTTCGATCACTCCCGGCCCAAAGCAGACATCCAGCCATTGCTCAATGCAGCGCCTCGGCAATTGGAAGCGGACCTTAGGCCATGCCAGCCTTGGGATAGAGGAAAATCTTCGTCTCCAGCGGCACCTTTTCATAGAGATCGATGATCTGCTCGTTCACCAGCCGGGCACAGCCGTTCGAGACGGCGGTCCCGATGGTGGATGGCGCATTGGTGCCATGGATGCGCAGGAAGGTGTCGTAGCCGTCCTTGAACAGGTAGAGCGCCCTGGCACCGAGAGGGTTGTCGATCCCGCCCGGCATGCCGTCGGCCCATTTGCTGTAGACCTCCGGCTCGCGTTCGAGCATGCCGGGGGTCGGGGTCCAGCTGGGCCATTCCTTCTTGGCCTGGATCAGGAAGGTCCCCGCCTCGTAGAGATCGTCTCGGCCCACCCCGACCGCGTAGCGCAGCGCCCGCGCGCCCGGCAGCGTCCAGTAGAGCGCGAACTCGTCGGGCATGACGTGGATTTGCCCGGCCGGGATGCCGTCCGCGATGGCCACCTCGCGGGGCGGGATCACTGCGGCCTGCGGGGCGCCCTCATGCGCCGGCACCCGGCCGGCGGGCAGCGCGGCACCCGCGAAAGCCGCCGCCGTTCCCTTGAGAAAGCCTCGTCTCAACATGCGTCACCTCGTCTGTTTCGTCCCGGCGTCGGCGGTTGCCGCGCATGGGGCTTGATGATGATGGCCCCGCGCTGGCCCCGGTCGGTCCGGGAGCCAAGGCGGGGGTGCGTCCATGCCGTGTCGAATGCATCGGGCTTAAGGCAGCCTTACGACCGCTGGGGCGCGTCCTGTCTTTCTGACACCGCCCCGTTTTCGTGGGCATGGCCCGCGCAGGGCAGCACGATCCGGACGGCCTCGCCCCCGCCCGTCCGCGGCTCGAAGCAAAGCCGCCCGCCGAGCCGTTCGACCGCCACCTGCGCGATCGCGAGGCCCAGCCCGCTGCCGCCCGCGGGGGCACCCGCTCCTCGAAAGAACCGCTCGGTCACGCGGGTCCGCTCGGCCTCGGGAATGCCGGGCCCGCGATCGAGCACCGACAAGGTGATCCGCGCATCGCGCGCCCCTCCCCCGATCACCACCTTGCCGCCCGGCGGGCTGGCCAGCACGGCGTTCTCGACGATGTTGCGCAGCGCCACGGCGGGCAGCACCGGGTCGGGGATCCGGCAGCACAGCCCCGGCGCCATCTCCAGCCCGAGCTGCACTTGGCGCTCGGCAGCCAGCCTTTGCAAGTCCTGCGCCAGATCGGACACCAGGCGCGTCATGTCGACGACCTCGCCACCGCCCTCCGGAGCGCCATCGACGGCGGCGAGTTCGAGAAGCTGCCGCACCATCCGGTCGGTGCGGGCCACCCCGGCCTCGACGCGCGCCAGCGCCTGTAGCCGCGTCGCTTCGTCCGGGGCCATCGCCGCGATCTGCGCCTGCGTCTTGATGCCTGCAAGCGGGGTCTTCAGCTCGTGCGCGGCGAAGGCTGTAAAGCTCTTCTCCCGTCCGCGCGCAGCGGCGACGCGGGCGAACAGCCCGTCGAGCGCCGCGCCCATGGGGCGGATCTCGCGCGGCAGCGGGCCTGCCGCCACCGGACCGAGATCATCGGCCGCGCGCGCCCCAAGCGCCCGTGCCATCCGGCCGAGCGGCGCGAGACCGCGCCCGACGCTGATCCAGATCAGCGCCGCCAGCACCGGCAGGATCGCCAGCGCCGGCAGCAGCAGCCCGCGCACCACGTCCGTTACCAACCGCTCGCGCACGGTGAGCCGGTCGCCGACCATCACCCTCAGGCCCAGATCCTCGTTTATCATGGTGTAGACGCGCCACGCCTCGCCATCGACGAGGCTGTCGGAAAAGCCCGTTTGCTCCGCCGCGAGCCGACCTGAGGGCGCGCTGGCTGAGGCGCCCAGCAGCGCGCCATCGAGCGACCAGATCTGGCAGGAGAGCTGGCGCGCATAGGCAGAGGCCGCTGCCGGTTCCGGCAGGTCCAGCTCCAGCGGCCCGGCCGAGGCCACGTCGATCCGCCGGTCGGAGATCAGCGACGATACCATCTGCGCCGCCTCGGCGAGCCGCGCGTCGAGCACCCGTTCGACCTCCGAGCGGGTCGAATGCTGAATCCACCAGACCGCCGAGAGCCAGACCGCCCCCGTCGCCGCCAGCAGGATCACGAACAGCCGCGCGCGGATCGAACTCATGGCCGCGGCTCCGCGAGGCGGTAGCCGACGCCGCGCACCGTCTCGATGAAGCCCGCACCCAGTTTGGCCCGCAGCTTGTGGACATGCACCTCGACGGCGTTGCTCTCGACCCCCTCCTGCCAGCCGTAAAGGCGCTCCTCCAGCCGGTCCTTCTCGACGATCACGCCGGGGGTCTCGATCAGCGCGCGCAGCACCGCGAATTCGCGCCGCGAGAAGCGCAGTTCGCGCCCCTCCATCTCGCCGCGCATCCGCGACGGGTCGAGCCGCAGCCCGTTCCATTCGAGCAGCGCGCTGGCCCGCCCCTCGGCGCGGCGGATGATCGCGCGCAGCCGGGCGCTGACCTCGCCGAGATCGAAGGGCTTGCCGAGGTAGTCGTCCGCCCCGGCGTCGAGCCCGTCGATCCGGTCGCGCACTTGGTCGAGCGCCGTGAGCAGCAGCACCGGCAAACGGTCGCCGCCCGCCCGCAGCCCGGCCAGCAGGTCGAGCCCCGAGCCGTCGGGCAGCATCAGGTCGAGCACCACCGCCGAGAAGCCGCCCTGCGCCAGCGCCTCGCGCGCATCGGCGCAGCAGGTCACCAGTTCCGGGGTGAAGCCCTGCAACCGCAGCCCGACGCTCAGCCCGTCGGCCAGCGTCTCGTCATCCTCCACGATCAGAACCCGCATCGCGCCTCCGGTTGTCGTCCTTGTCGTCGCTGTTGCGCCTCCGGGCTTAAGGGCCGCTTAAGGAAGCGCGCCGATCCGGGCGCCATGACACGGACCCTTTCATACCCCGCCGCCCTGCGGCGCGCCATCATCGCCCCGCTTCTCGCGGCGCTGTCCCTTGCCCTGGTCGCCACCGCCGCCCTCGCGCAGGGCGGCGACGTCTTCGGCAGGTCATCGCCGCCGATGGACCCGCGCGAGGCTTTCGCGCTCGAGGTCGAGCCGCAGCCAGACGGCAGCCGCCTGCTGCGCTGGAACGTCGCCGAGGGCTATTACCTCTACCGCGAATACCTCGCCGCCGAGACCGAGGACGGAAGATCTCTACCGCTCGAGACCGAGCCCGGCGTCACCAAGGACGACCCGACCTTCGGCACGGTCGAGGTGTATTTCCATGGCACCGAGGCGCATCTCGGCGCGGCGGAAGGCCCGGTGCGCGTGACCTACCAGGGCTGCCAGGAGGACGGGATCTGCTACCCGCCGGTCACCGACACGCTACCCGCGATCAAGGCTGCGGCCCCGCCACCGGCTGCCGCGCCGGAGCCCGGCCCCGTCGAAGGCTCGGCGAAGTCCACGGTGTCGGAGGGCAGCATCACCCTCGCCGCGGGGGACGGTCTGCTCGACGGGCTGAGCGCCCGCGGCGGCCCGCTTCTCGTGCTGGCCGGCTTCTTCGGCTTCGGGCTGCTGCTCGCCTTCACGCCCTGCGTCTTCCCGATGTTCCCGATCCTCGCGGGGCTGCTGGCCGGACAGGACGGCACGGTCGGCGTCCGGCGCGGCGCGCTGCTCTCGGGCACCTACGTGCTCGCGATGGCGGCGGCCTTCGGCCTTTTGGGCCTCATCGCCGCGTGGTCGGGCCAGAACTTGCAGGTGGCGCTGCAATCGCCCTGGGCCGTGGGCATGGTCGCCGTGGTGTTCGTGGCTCTGGCGCTGTCGATGTTCGGCCTCTACGAGATGCGCCTGCCGCAGGCTTGGACGGGTCGGCTGTCAGGCATCGGCGCGGGTCGGGGCGGCACGCTGGGCGGCGCGGCGGCGCTCGGCTTCACCTCGGCGTTGATCATGGGGCCCTGCGTGACCGCGCCGCTGGCAGGGGCGCTCCTTTACATCGCGCGCACCGGCGACGCGTGGCTCGGCGCGGGCGCGCTCTTCGCGCTCGGTCTCGGACAGGGCGTGCCGCTCCTGATCGCGGGCACCTTCGGCGCGCGGATGCTGCCGCGCGCGGGCGCGTGGATGGAGGGCGTGAAGGCCGCCTTCGGCGTCGTCTTTCTCGGCATGGCAATCTGGCTCGGCGGCCGGCTGCTGCCCGGCCCCGCCACGCTGGCACTCTGGGCGGCGCTGCTGCTCGGCGCGGGCGTCTTCGTCGGCGGGCTCGACCGGCTGGAGCCGGCCTCCGGCGCGACGCTGCGCCTACGCAAGACCGCCGGTCTCGCCGCGATCCTCGCCGCCGGGCTCATGGGGTTCGGGGCGGCGAGCGGCGCGGAGGATCCCTTGCGCCCGCTGGCCGGTCTGCGCCCGGTCGAGGCCGCGCTCGGTGTCGCCAATACCGAGATCGCCTTCACCCCCGTCACCTCGGTGCCGCAGCTCGACGCCGCGCTCGAGGCAAGCGACGGGCCGTCGATGATCTACGTCACCGCCGACTGGTGCGTCACCTGCAAGGTGATCGAGCGCCGCCTCTGGCCCGACCCAATGGTCCGCGAGGCGCTGGCGGGCACCACGCTCATCACCGCCGACCTGTCGGAGTTCAACGCCGAGGGACAGGCGCTGCTCGATCATCTCGACTCGGTCGGGCCGCCCACCATGGTGTTCCTCGACGCCGAGGGGCGCGAGGCGCCGGGCAGCCGACTGATCGGCGAGCCGGGCGTGGAGGAGGTCGTGGCCTCGGCGCGGACGATCCGATGAGCGCGGTGGCAATCGGCCCCCTGGTGTTCTCGGGCGAGCGGTTCCTCGTCGTGATCGCGGTGCTCGTCTTCATCGGCGTCACCGAGATCGGCGCCTGGCGCCGCCCCGCGCAGGCCGAGCCGCTGCGGCGCTGGTCGCTCATCGCCGTGCTCGGCTGGGTGATCGCGGCGCGCGCGGGCTTCGTGGCGATGCAGTTCGACAGTTTCCGCGCGGCGCCGCTCGACGCCCTGAAACTCTGGCAGGGCGGTTTCGCGCCGCAGGCGGGGCTGTTCGGACTGGGCCTCGCGCTTTTCGCGGCGCTGCTGCGCCACCCCAGGGCGCTGACGCCGTTGCTGCTGGCCGCCACCCTCGCGGGAACAGGGGTCGCGGTGGCGCGGGTCGCGCTGCCCGACCAGGCGCGCGGACGCCTGCCCGCGATCCACCTTACCGAGCTGTCGGGCCGCCCGTTCCCGCTCGCCGAGACGGCGGGGCAGCCGCTTGTCATCAACCTCTGGGCCAGCTGGTGCCCGCCGTGCCGCCGCGAGCTGCCGATGATGATGGAGGTCGCCGCCGAGACGGAGGGCACGCGGATCCTTTTCGCCAACCAGCGCGAGGCGACGGAGGTGATCGAAATCTACCTCGCGGGGCAGTCGCTGGGCACGACCGGCGTGCTGCGCGATCCGGAGGGAGCGCTGATGGACACCTTCGGCCTGCTCGGCCTGCCCACCACCCTGTTCTTCGATGCCGACGGCCAGCTGCAAGCCGCCCATACCGGCGAAATCTCCCGCGCGCAGCTCCGCGCGGGCCTCGACGACCTCGAAAGGACCGCCCCATGACCGAGATCCTCCGCCCCTGGCGGCTGGCGTCGCTGGCGCTGCTGCCGCTCCTGGCAGCCTGCGCCGCCGCCCCAGTGCCCGAACCCGCCGCTCCTCCCGAGGCCGAACCCGTGCTCCCCGCCGAGGTCCGGGCCATGTATGCGGCGGTGGAGGACGAGGGCGAGGTCATTCCCGCCGTGCCCGAGCAGTATCTCGACGAACGCAACCGCCGCCAAGAGGTCGATTACTGGACCGACGAGGCGCCCGGCACCATCGTCGTCGATCCGCATGCGCGGTTCCTCTATCTCGTGATGGAGGGCGACCGGGCGATGCGCTACGGCGTCGCGGTGGGCGACCAGGGGCGCGGCTTCTCGGGCGAAGGCAACATCCCCTTCACCCGCGAATGGCCGCGCTGGACGCCGACGCCCAACATGCTGCGCCGCGATCCCGACCTCTACGGGCCCCATGCCGGCGGCATGGAGGGCGGCATCGACAACCCGCTCGGCGCGCGGGCGCTCTACCTGTTCAAGGACGGGCGCGACACGCTCTACCGCATCCACGGCACCAACGACCCCTGGTCGATCGGCAAGGCCACCTCGGCCGGCTGCATCCGCCTGTTCAACCAGGACATCATCGACCTGCACGAGCGCGCCCGCGCGGGCGCCAAGGTCGTGGTGCTGAGCGAAGCCGACAGCGGCAAGGGCACGGTGCCGCCGGGCACGCCCCTGTCCACTCCCCAGCAGACGACCAACCAAGGAGAGACCACATGACCAACCTCACCCGCCGCACCGCGCTCACCGGCGGCCTGCTCGCCATGGGCGGCACCGCGCTCTGGACCGCGACGCGCCCGGCGCGCGCGCAGGAGCAGCCGCTGCGCCCGACCATCGACGAGGTGATGTTCGACCCCGCGAACCCGGTTCTCGGCAACCCAGAGGGCGACGTCACCATCGTCGAGTTCTTCGATTACCAATGCCCCTACTGCAAGGCGAACCACCCGGTCCTGAACGAGGTGGTCGAGGCGGACGGCAATGTCCGGCTGGTGATGAAGGACTGGCCGATCTTCGGCGCGCCCTCGGTGCGCGCGGCGCAGCTGGCGCTCGGCGCGGCCTCGCTCGGGTCCTACCTGACCGCCAACGACGCGCTGATGGCGACCGAGGGGCGGCTGGACGACGCGCTGATCGAGGAGACGCTCAGCAAGGCCGGGCTCGACGTCGCGGCGCTCGACGCCGCCTATGGCGAGAACCGCGACAAGTGGGACGGGCTTCTCACCCGCAACGGCGCGCAGGCGGCGGCCTTCCAGCTGCGCGGCACGCCCGCCTTCATCATCGGCACGGTGATCTACCCCGGCGCGATGGACAAGGCCGGGCTCGAGAACGCGATCGCGATGGCGCGCGGCTGACCCCCCTTAAGGCTGGGATAAGGCGACCGTGGTCGACCTGTCCCGGCCTCCCAACCAAGAGCAGGACCACAGGCAAGATGAGCATCACCCCCACCCGCCGGCAGGCGCTTCTCGGCGCGGCGGCCGCCGCGACCGCGCTGGCCACCCCCTCGCTGTTGCGCGCGCAGGCCGCACGGCCTCCCGCGCAGGCGCCCGTGCAGCGCAACGTGTCGAGCTTCCGCACCCAGTATTGGCAGGATCACTTCGACACGCTTGGCGTCGCCACCATCGTCGCCGACACCCAGTCGCGCGCGCTGCACTACTGGAACGCCGACGCGTCGGACTACCGCGTCTTCCCGACCTCGATCCCGATCTCCGAGGACCTGACCAAGCGCGGCTACACCGAGATCGTGCGCAAGAAGGTCGGCCCCGACTGGACGCCCACGCCGAGCCAGGTCGAGCGCAATCCCGAGCTGCGCTACATGCCGCCCGGGCCCGACAACCCGCTTGGTACCCATGCCATGTATCTCAGCTGGCCTGCCTACCTGATCCACGGCACGCATGACACGCGCAAGATCGGGCGGCCCTCCTCGGACGGATGCATCGGTCTCTACAACGAGATGATCGCCCAGCTCTTCGCCATTACTCCGGTCGGCACGCAGGTCCGCATCATCTGAACACCTGCGGGTGGCAAAGACTGGACCAATGCCACCCGCCACACCATCCTCGCCCGCGAGACGGACCGCCCATCCCGCGGAGCGGAGGAGAGGACTTCGATGAGAAATATCACCGGCCTGCTGGCCGCCCTGACGCTGTTCGCCGCCACCGAGGCCCCGGCCGACGAGGACATCGCCGACCAGTATCCGGGCTCGCTGCTCTACGCCAAGCCAGTGGAGTTCATCCCCGGTGTCTGGACCGCCACCGGCGCCACCGCACCGCCGACCTACGAGAATGCCGGGCACAACAACAACCTGAGCTTCATCGTCACCGGCGATGGAGTGGTGGTGGTCAACGCCGGTGCCAGCCGCGGCTTGGCCCGCGCCCTGCACGACGAAATCCGCGCCGTGACCGCCCAACCGGTGAAGCTGGTGGTCGACGAGAACGGACAAGGTCATGCGATGCTCGGCAACGGCTACTGGGTCGACGAAGGCGTGCCGGTGCTGGCTCATGCGGAGGCGGCGCGCGCTTTCGAGGAAGATGGCGACGCTTCGTTCCAGGCGGGCGAGCGGCTGCTGCGCGACCGGTTCGAGACGACCCGGCTACAGGGCCCGACCGAAACCTTCGAGGACAGCTACACCGTGCCCTTCGGCGATTTCCCGATCGAGGTGCTGTATCTCGGCCCGGCGCACAGCCCCGGCGACATCGTGGTCTGGCTGCCCCAGCAGAAGCTGGTGATCTCAGGCGACATGGCGTTTCACGAGCGCATGCTGCCGGTGTTCGCCGACACCGATACCCGCGCCTGGGTCCAGACGTGGGAGACGGCCTTCGAGCCGCTGGGCGCGACCTATGTCATTCCCGGCCACGGCTACCCGACCAACATGGATCAGGTGCGACGCTACACGTATGACTACCTCGTGGACCTGCGCGAGAAGATCGGCGTGCATCTCGACGAGGGCGGCGATCTGGCCGAGGCCTACTACGTCGACCAGAGCGCCTATGCGCATCTCGACACCTTCGACGAGTTGGCCACCAAGAACGCGGGCCGCGTCTTCGAGCAGATGGAGTTCGAGTAATTTCTATAAATACTTCGCAAAGGCCTTACAGCACTTTGCTTCAATGTCTGGAATGCGCAGGGAGCGGAAGCTTCAAGATCCATCCTCGGCTTGCCGAAAGCGGGCGCGACTGGCCCACAGCGGCCATTCGGCTCCGCGCGCAGTGAATGTCCGCTTCCCGCCCATTCTGTTGAAAAAGTCGCTCGAGGACGACGGTTTTGTCAGCCCAAACGTCGGGGCGCCGCCGTTCCGATCGGGCAACTGCCCGTCTGTCCGCCTTGAGGCGGCTAATCGGCCGCTCAGCTCATGCCGTGGCCTCCCGCAGCACATTCTGGGGCCGTAGCTTCGCAAGTTTCCTGAGGTTCTGAGCGATAGCGGCGAGGAGGAATTCGTCCTTGGCGCCGTTGGGGCCGCGCAAGCGTAGCCGGGTCAGGCCAAGGATGCGCTTCAGGTGGGCAAAGAGCATCTCCACCTTCTTCCGCTTGTCGCGGGACACCTTGTAGGCCTTGGTCTTGCGGCATTCGCGCGCGAACTCGCGTGCTTCCTCGTGCGGCTCGCGTGTCACGTATCGCGCCTCAGCTTTCGGGCAGCAGACTTCCTTGGATAGGCAGGCTTGGCAGGTGGCCTTCAAGGCACAGTATTTCTTCCGTCCGCCGGCATCCTGCCCCCGGTTCGGATCGGAGTAGTTCCGGCGGAATTGCTTGAGAGCATGGCCCTCGGGGCAGATGTATTGACCGTTCGCCTCGTCCCATTCGAAGTCGGAGCGGGACCAGGTGCCATCGGTCTGCTCTGATTTATCGATGACCGGGATAAAGGGGATGATGCTGCGCTTCTCGACCAGCCATCCGAGGTTCTCGGCGTTGCCGTAGGCGGTGTCGGCGGCCAGCCAGTCCGGCCGGATACCGAACCGCTTCTCCGTCCTGTCGAGCATTGTGCGCGAGGCCCCGACTTCGGCCTGGCGGATTGCTCTCGTCGCCTCGACGTCCATGATGACCGCGCTCTTGGTGTCGATCAGGTAGTTGGTGGCATAGGCGAAGTATGGACGGCTTTCCTCGGCGCGGGTCCATTGCGCGGCCGGATCGGACTTCGCCACGAACTTCGGCTGGACAGGCGACGCGGCCCCGAAGGCGGCATCGTCGAGTGTCTCCAAGTGTTCCCGTGCTGCCCTGTTCCCGACCTCACGCGCGCGCTCCGGGCTCCAATCCTCGGCCGCGATCGACCGGACCTTGTTGGCGTCGGCAGAGATCAGGCTCGCGTCAACAGCGAAGCCCTCGCCGGACACGAGGTCTTCCTTCAGGCAGCGCTCCACCGTGGCTTCGAAGGCCTGACGCAACAGGTTGCTCTCCCGGAACTTGCCATGGCGATAGCGCGAGAAGGTCGAGTGATCCGGGACCTTTCGCTCCAGGCCCAGTCGGCAGAACCAGCGATAGGCGAGATTCAGATGGACCTCGTCACAGAGGCGACGTTCCGATCGGATGCCCATGACGTAGCCGATCACCAGCATCCGGATGATGAGTTCGGGGTCGATGGATGGACGGCCAAGGTGGCTGTAGAAGGGGCGCAGCGCCTCCCGCAAGCCGCCGCAGTCGAGAAACAAGTCGATCTCTCGCGGCATATGGTTGGCCGGGACGTGCCGCTCCAGATCGAACTCTTAGAACAGCTGCGCTGGAGCCTCCTGCCTGCCCATCATCTCGAAACCCTCCCATCCCCTCAGGATTGAGTGAATCGAAGGACTTGCCGCGCTGCAATACAGACTATTTCAACAGCATCCGCCCTTTTTACGCCAGTGCCGCAGGTGCAGCACTGATGGATGTTGCCGCCAATGGCGTAAAGGTCTGCACAGACGGTGTGCCAGGAGCGTCAGCTCAGATGAAATCCTGCCAGCGGGTCAGGGTTACGGCGCTAAAGATCATCAGCGAGGTGGCGACGAGGCCCAGCCCAGACGCGCGCATCTTGCTATCCCGATCCAATATGCGGACCAGCAGAAGACAGAGGAGCGGCACCACGAGCCAAGCCCAAGGTGCAACGCCGAACAGGTCAGGGGATACGGTTTTCATACCTTTCAAATAGATCGGTTCGATATCGTCTGCATCTGGGCAAAGGGGGTGCCGGTCGGGTCGAAAGTATAGCCCGCAAGTTTCCCACTCCTTGCCTTCTTGGCGAGACAAGACTGCCATGTCGAGAGGACGCGCTTGCGGCATCAGGACCATAGGCTCAGGGCCACGGTCCAGACGACGACCAGACCCGTGACGATGAGGTTCGCCCCTGCATCGCGCTCCCCAATGACCTGATCCCAAACGTAGATCATTCCAATCCAGATGATTGGAATCGACCACACGGTCCAACCGACAAGGTCGAGAAAATCGGAAACCACTGTTTTCATTTGCAAACACTCTCCAACGCCGGCCCGACGTATCGTCGGATTGTGGCGAACGGAAGGAAATTTGGGTGATAGCTCGCTTTCAGGGGGTCAGATTACACCTACCTGACCTCTGCCGATTGCATCGACTGCCATTCATCTCTAAGTTGCAGTTATACGGAGGAACGACATGACAGACGCTACCGTCGATAGCTCGTCCGACCCGATCCAAGTCGACTTTCTCATTGCGCATGAGAGCCAGCCGCTTGAGCTTTCAACGCTTGGCCCGCTCAACCTCCCTATGCGATCCTTCGTGCCGGAGATCGGCAGCATGGTCTCCGAGTTCCGGCCTGAGGGATCGAAACTTTATCAAGTGATCGGGCGGGAGCTCGATACCTCGGGGGACCGGGTTGCTCTGACACTGGAGCCGACCGAGAGCGGCCCTTCAGGTAGGGCTTGAGATCGGCTTGTTACGCAAGCGTCACCCCAATCGCATGATCCTCATCTGCGCCCTCAGATGATCGGCCGGACGAACTATCCGGCGGATTGCGGCGGTTCAGCCGAGTGACATGGAGCTACTTACGGGCGCGCTTGGTGGGCCAATTTGTCAGCATCACGTGCGTCACGCCGTTCGCGGATGATGCTGCCACTTTCCTGGCCGGTGCGCTCGATCTCCGGCATGCGCATCCAAGCGCACTGGATGAACTGGCAGCCCCGGGAGGGAAGCAAGTCACAGCTGCTGTCCGGCTTGGCGGTTGAAAGCGATGGCGGAGGCGATGACAGCGATCGTAAAAAGGCTCGCCGGAATAAGGCGAGCCGCACTCGTTACCCTACCGGGGAGGATGTAGGCCACGTGACAGCGAGCCCACAAAGAAACGGTCGGCGCCGATTGACCTTGGGTCAATGAGTCGCTGTCCTCAGCTTGAGGTCTCCACCAATGCGAGCAGAACTGGTGCAACAATGTCACACCCCGCTGATCCGACGAGGGGCTGCCAATTCATAACCATCGGTGGGCCGCGCCTCCACAAACGCCACGATCAGAGGAGGGCCAATGCGCCTTGCGCTCTGTAATAGCGCGGCAACCACCTGGCCTTTAGCGGTAATCGATGCGCTGAGCAGCGAGGGTCCGCTTCGAGCCCTTTCACAGCATTCGAAAAGCCTGAGCCGCTTTTCCTTTCTCCGCCAAGCAGGCCATCATGCCGAACGCGGCAAAGTTGAGGTCCCGACCCAATTCGCATAGCTTTATACCTATCGGCGCCGCCTTGTTTACGCAAGCTCAAGCGCGAGCGGGCACACTGACGTCAGCGCATCCAAATCCCTTTTGCGTCGCCAAATAATTGGTGAGCCCTCTTGGCTATTGACGTATCGTCCCACTCCTGGAAGTCATCCAAGATCTTTCTGTTAATCATTAGCATGGTGTGATCATGCAGGCCGCGCCGCTTGCCGGGCTGCTTTTCGCTCAGAGGTAACCACGGTCCATTTGACAAGCTTGGATTGAGCTTTTTACTCACCAAGGTTAGATTTCCGATTCCCTGCAAATTGGCCTTGCGCTCTTCGGCACTTATTCCTTCTGGAATTGGCCAGTGGACCTCCCAAGCTTGGGGTAAAATATGCTCAATTTGGAGCTGCGACCAATCGAAATGCATTAGCGGCTCGGCTTTGCCGTTCTGGGTTTGGTATCTATGCTCAAGAGCCTGAAGGAGCATCAGGACTCGGTCGCGCTTAAAATACCCATAGAATTGCCGAGACACCCAATTGCGCTGAAAGACTACATCGGAGGGCCATTCGTCGGAGCCAGTAAGCGACTTCAAGACGTCCTGAAGGATGTCACTTGTTCGCCGGTCGGCTTGCGCCCGGATTTCTCTCAAGATCGATAACGCCAAGCTACCATAGCTTCGTGTTTGAGCGCCGCAGACAAAGCGTCGAACCAGATAGCTCTCGAGAATTGCGCCGAATTCATCAGCATCTTGAGGGTCTTCTTCTGTGCGGGCGATCACTTCGAGCAATAGGGGGTGAAAGACGACAATATCAAGTCGCTTTAGGCGCTCCAGGAATAATTCGAATCGACGCGTTCCGCTCGGCTTGTCAATTTTCACAAACCGCAATGCATCGGCATGGATCAGGGACATTAGATCCGAAATCACGACTGGGTGATTGCTGTTTCCATGAATACCCTCTGCATATCGCAAAAATAGATCGTATAGATGTTTAGCTGAAACTGCCTCCCCGGTTTCCTTGGACAGCCAGTTCTGCAAGAAAGTGTCAACACGAGCGCGAGCGGCGTGACCGGTGCCCACTTTGGCGCGCCAGTAACTGTGATCGCGATCGAACAGGCGCCAATAGTTTTCGTATAATGCGGCCGCATCGAGCTTCTGCCTCGATGCCTCCCACAATAGCCAGTTCTTTATCAGGTCCGCAGGAAGAAGTGGTGTCCCGTGGGCGTTAAGTGTTTCGAAGATTGCCTGAGGTTCGTCGCCCCGATCGAGATCGAGAACAATGAGCCTCATATAGTTCCTAACGGCCTCCGATAGGACGCGTGCTGACTCGGCAGGCTCGCCCGTATTTATGAAATCTGTTGCGGCATCGAAAAAATAGCGGTAGGCCTCAGCCATTCGGCCGTTGCTCGCACATGGCTGACTGGAAGCATGGCTGTTCATGACTGCAATAAACGGCGCACGATCCTCATTCGTTGGCCAAACTTTATATACCTCTTCGTCGATAGCATCGTTTGCTGTGAGTTTAGCGATTTGACGTTTCGCAAGCTCAATCGATCTCCGATCATCCTCCGAGCAAGCTTCAAGAGATATGTCGATCGCATGTTCCACCGCCTTCAGCAGGATCTGGAGCGTGGTGAGACGCTGCTGACCGTCGATAACTTCTCGTTTCGGAAGGCTTCCGGTAGGTGTTGGCTTTTGTTCAAGGACTATCGTGCCTAAAAAATGGCTTGCTACAATACCATCGTCATGCCGTGCTCTCAGGCGATTCAATACCCCTAAAACATCGTCCCATAGAGGTGCCCATTGGTCCTCCCTGTTCCAAACGTAAGGCCTCTGAAAGAGAGGAACTGTATATCGCTGATCTTGGCTGAAAACCTGTGATATTTCTATATATGCCGGCTGCACCGCGATCCTCCTTTGGCCTCAGCATCAGGTTGCCCCAGCCCGTGGGTCCACGACAACCCGAGAGTGCGTAGCCCGTAGGTGTTCTCGCCCTTCTGAGATGCTCTCGACCGCCGAGCGACAGTTGACCTGCCGTTCCTTTGTTTTAGCTGCCGCTGGCTTGCCTGCTCGTCGCCGTGGGTTACTCAGTGTTGCCGTCATCCTGCGCTTTAGTGATTGCTCGAGGCGCGCGCTCCCCTTCGACGACCTCGCGGGTGTAAGGCAGATCGAGATCCCGCAGCGGACGGCAGGAAGGTCCGCACTGCGGACATCCGCCCGGACTGCGGCGAATGGCTGCTATCCGCCCAATCCGACGCCCACCACCGGGTCAGAACTGACCTGACCAGGCGAGAGCAATCTGTGGCACTTCGCCTCGGATCTCGACGGCCATGCCGTCTCTCGCATTCTCATCGGGCCGTACGATGATGGCTCCCAGTATCTCGCCGAGCAGCCGGTTCGCCTCCACCATCTGGTCGCTCTCGGCCAGAAGCTCATCGAGCTGTCGCACCTTGTGCTGGTAGATGGCCTTCATCTCCTCGGGTGTCGGCATGAGAGCCTTTTGCCGAGGTATCCGTGCTGCCTCGATCTCGAGGCGAAGGCGCTGACCTTCCTGCTCCCGGTCCGCCAGGCGTGCCCGTAGGGCGTCGCTTACGTTGTCACCCTCGAGCTGGTCGAGCAGGCGCTCGATCTTGCCTGTGACCTTGTCGAGCTGGCCTTGAAGGTTGGCGAGCGAGCTTCCTTCCTCGGTCGCCTCCTCGGCGAGCAGTCGTGTGACCTCCGCCGTGAACTGGTCGGCAAGGGCAGGCGTCAGCAGATCCGCGCGCAGCCGTGTCAAGGCACGTGCCTCGAGTTTGCCCCGGGTGATGGTCTTGCTGTTCGAGCAGACCGAGATCCCCTTGGACTTCCTGTTGTAGCAGCCATAGCGGTCCTTGCCGATAAGGGTATAGCCGCCTCCACAGCAGCCGCATTTGACAAGCCGAGACAGCAGGTACTTGGCACGATGGCTCGTGTTGAGGGGGGCGGCCTGGTCCGTATGCGCGGCATGGGTCGCTTCGAGACGATCCTGCACGATGTTCCACACCTCGTCATCGACGATCGCGAGTTCGGGGCATTCACCCCAAACGATGTCCTGCTCCCCGCCAGGCCGTGACAGGCGATTGCCGGTATCCGGGTCGCGGGAGAAGCGGTTCCGGCCGTAGACGATGTTGCCGATATAGGCCTCGTTCCGAAGCAGGCCGTCACGCTTCCTGGCGTTGCCGCGAAGCGTGCTGTCGCACCATGCGCTGCCGGACGGCGAGGGGACGCCTTCTTCGTTAAGTTTTGACGCGATCTTCCGCGGCGAAAGACCACTGGCATAGTCATTGAAGATGCGCCGCACGACCGCCGCTTCCTCAGGATTGATTTCCCGGTTCAGTCCCTTGGCTTCGACGATGCGGTAGCCGTATGCGTAGCCGGCTGCCACACGCCCCCGAGCGGTGGCCCCGCTCTGCCCGCGCCTGGTCTTGTCCGCAATCTCACGTGCTTGGAATTCGGCGCATGCGGCCAGGAAGGGCAGAAGCTTCCAATCGCACTTGCCTCCATTCGCAGCGTAGAGATCGACACCCCGGCTTTCGAACCAGTCTGCGACCTCATGGATGTCGCAGGCGCGGCGGCCAATTCGGTCGATACTTTCCACGATGATGGCCGAGATCCCGCCCCGGGCAACGTGAGCCTTCAGGTTCATCATCCCCTGACGTCTCGCTATTGGGGTTCGTCCAGTGGCCGCTTCGTCTCGATAGACACCCGCGACCTCGAAATCGCAGAGGCGCGCCGTCTCATGGCATAACGCAATCTGATCTTCACAGGAGTACTTGCTCTGTTTGTCAGAGGAATAGCGGGCGTAGATCACGACCTTCGGCTTTCCAACGAGAGCAGTGGCCGCTGGCTTTCCTGCGGCTGCGGCACGACGAGCCTTTCGGTTCGGCAGGATCACCTGGTGGTCTTCTGCGGGGGTTCGGAGAAAGCTCGCGCCATCGGCGTTCTGCCGGCGTCCATCCAGCGAGGCAGCGGCGGTGCGGGTTGCACGGGTCGAAGTGGTCATGCCACGGAGTCCTTCTTGCGGGCGGCCACGTAGGCCTTGGCCATGACGGTCACGAACGCCGTCAGGCGGATGTCGGTGGAGGTGGCGCCGCCGGGGTTGTCGTTGGCGGCAGTGAGCGTGCTGGGCTTGGTCGTCATTTTCGATCTCCAGATTTTTCCCCCACCTGTGCGGTGGTAATCTGTAAATCGTGCGATCCGTTTTCCCGCGGAAACGACGACCGTAAGAATCTTCGTTCGAACCGAAAAAAGTTGGCGCGCCGACATCCCAGCAGCAGGAGAAGTGTCGTCGGCGCGCCTGCGCCGCCTGATCCGGGGCGGCGCATCGATGGCCGGGGGTCCGGCCTCAAGGGTGGCACGCCTTCGAGGGCGTGCCATGTGCGTTACCGGTTTGCAGGGCGTGCCAGCTGCGCGGTTCGCCGTCGGCCCGAGGCCAGGATCTGGTCGAGATCCCGCCGATCGATGACGGCGTCGATGGCGTCGCGAAATACCGACAGTTCACTACGGAGCGTCGCCAGCCGGAGCGCCTCCGGCGGCCAGTACGTCTCGATCCAGCTGAGGCCCGAGACGTCGCATTCGTCGTCGAACCAATTTGCCACCTGCACGATCAGGCGACCGATCTCGTCGTTGAGGTCTTCGATGAGTTCATGCAGATCCCACGCCACCGCGGACTCGAAGATCTCGCGGCGTTCGATCGCGTCGGCGATGGACCGGGCGAGCTGTCCGGATCCGCCATGCAGCCTGACGGCGGAGTTTCCCCGCAAGTGGGGCAGGGCGCTCCGGCTCTGGGCGAGGGCATGCGCGGCCAGCGCCTCGATCGAGGACAGCTCGGCGCCTGTCGGGGTGCACGAGCTCATGCGTGATCTCCCGTTTGGAGCGATGCAGGTCGGCTCGGGTCTCGGGGTTCGAGGGCGAAGTCGCGACCTCGAACGAGGACCTTTCGGCGGAGCGGTCCGCGCGTGCGGCGCCTCTCATCGCGGATGTCCCGCAGCGCGTGAATGCGGCCCCGCACCTCGTTCATGCGCTCGTAGATCTCGCCGTCGATGCGGCCGAGCACGGGCGACTCCAACTGCCGGTCGAGCACGAAACCGCTATGCGTCAGCGCGACGAGGAGGCGCCGCGCACCGACGAAGCGGGTGGGCTCGTGCAGCCCTGCCGCGATGTAATCGGCACGCTTGCGAACATGCACCGCGTCGCCGACGTTCGACTTGCGCCGCGAGGTCGTGCCGTAAGCCAGCAGCGCGTAAGTTTGGTCGCCGATCTGCTCGATGTCGAGCACCAGGCAGGGGCGGGCCTTCGGCTTCGCGGTCTCGCCTTCCTCGGCGAGCGGGAACTTGAAAAGCACGATGTCCCCGTGGCGCAGATGATCCCGCCAGGCGGCGCTCATCCGCGGGTCGTATTGCAGTATGTCGAGCATGTTTGCTCTCCTTGTCAGCTTCGTTGCCGACACGCCCGAGCGGCCTTCCTCTCTCACCTTTCCGGCCGAGGTCGTCCGTCGTGCGCGTCACAAAGCGCGCGCACGGCGGAGGAGCCTTGGCCTCCTTGCGGGATCCCGTTTCAGACCGATTGCACATGCCTGGACGGGGCGCCGTTCTTCGCCGTCAGGCGATTTCGGGAGAGCGTCGAGAGGGTGAGGCAGCAGAGCGACCCCGGTGGGTGTCGCGGCGCTGCCGGGCCCTTTCGACCCGGCGCGGGGAGCGCGAGCAGGCGGGGGTTTGGGGGAGGAGTGCGGAACGACGCTCTCCCGGGAGCAAGGGGGTGTTGGGGCAGTGCGGAACGATGACCCGAGCCCGCCGGGAGGCGCCAGGGGGTTGGAGGGGGAGCGGCGAGCGATGGCCCTGCCGCCCTCCGCGCAGGAGCCTCCCGGGCAGGGCCCTCGGAGAGCCCCCGGAGGGCCGACGCGTATTGAGCCCCGAAGGGGCGTCTCGCAATACGCAAAGTCGGTCCCTACACCTTTTCTCCCGCAGCCCCGCAGGGCTGGTCTTGAAAGGATATCCCGAGGGCCCGGTTCGTTTTTTGCGTCACCCTCGGGGGACTAATTCCGCGTCGACGTAATCACTCGGCACGGAAAGAACACAGGAATGCAGGGCTATCAATTTGCTCACATGGAGACATGGTCCCGTCAAGGCGGCGCGGTTCAGAATGGACGCCAGGAAACGGTGCGGCGCAACGGGCAGCGCAGCTGGTCGGCGCAGCAGATCATCGACGAGGCAGAGCGCGTTCCGGATGCCTGCGAGCACGTGCCCTATACCGGCCGTAAGCCTCTGGTCTTGGAGGGCACCTGCCGCACATTCGACGAGTTGCGAAAGGCGCACGAGGCGGCCTCGACGGTGAAACTGTCATTCCCCTACCGCGACAAGAAAACCGGCAAGACCTCGACCCGGCGGCGCCAGCTGCGGGCGGACACGCACAGCCTCTACACCGCCGTCATCTCGCTGCCGGTGACGGCCGAGGAGGCACTCGCTGATCCAGAGAAGATGCGCGAATGCATGAGCACTTTCCGTATGGCCAAGACGTTCGAACAGCGCCGGATCGAGGCCGCCGGTGGCGAGTTCGCGATGGCGGTGATCCATTATGATGAGTGCCAGGTGCACATGCATCTTTACGGGCTCGACCGGGTCCGCGGCTCGGTCAATGCACTGCATCCGGGACGCGCGGCGCTGGACGATTTCCGCGAGCGGCATGGCGCGCGATGCAAGCGCGGCACCGACCTGTTTCAGCGATCCAAGCGGGCCTACTGCGATGCGATGAGGGAGTGGCAAGGCGACCTGCATCGGGAGGTGTTTTCCAAGGTCGGACTGCTGCGGTACGGGCCGAAACGCGAGCGTCTGAGCCGCTCGGACTACATGAGGACGATGCAGGCGGCCGAGGAGCGGGCACGCATGGCCGTCGATCTGGAGGACAGCCGGAACCACAGAAAAGCTCTCTCGGGCATCGCTGCACTGCTCGACGAGCGGGAGGCGGATATCGAAGCGCGTGAAGACATTCTCGACACGAGGGAAGCCCAGCTCACAGGTCTCACGGCATCGCTCGACGAGCGCAGCGAAGAGTTGCGGGAAACAGCCGAGAAAACGGCTCT
Organism: Limimaricola sp. AA108-03; assembly: GCF_050847355.1. Classification (NCBI taxonomy): domain Bacteria; kingdom Pseudomonadati; phylum Pseudomonadota; class Alphaproteobacteria; order Rhodobacterales; family Paracoccaceae; genus Limimaricola; species Limimaricola sp. AA108-03. Next base: position 1,854,153 of record NZ_CP193755.1, on the reverse strand, counting down.
GGCAGCCAAGGAAACAGCAGCAGCATCAGCTGGTCTCACTGCTCGCGAGGAGGCGTTGCAGGTCCGGGAATCCAAGGCCGCGAGTCGGAAAGCCAAGGTCAAGCGTCGGGAGAAAAAGGTAGACGAGCGAGACAAGCGCAGCATCGAGCGTGCTACTGAGCTGGATGCTTCCCTGGCGACCGTCGAGGCGATGACGACGGGTCTTGCCGTATACGATGAGACCAGCACGAGCCCCGGTATGCGCTCTACTGCGGCAGCCAAGAGCGACAGTGCGTGGCCTGATATCATGGCGCGAATGAAAGCGGCGCCCGCAGCTGCATGGGCAACCGCGGGACGCATCAGCAAGAGCCTGAGTGAAGCTCGCGAGAAGGCGGCCTCTGACGGACTTGCGGATGCACGTGCGTCAGCCCGCAAGGAGTTGCGCGATGCATTTGAAGCCGTCCGCAAGGCCTCGGACGCTTTGGGCGCAGTGCACCAATTTGCTCTCCAGATCATTGATCGGTTGACCGGCAAAGACGACCGCGCGACTGCCAGGGAGAATTTGGAGAAACTGACCAAGACGGCGGTGAAGGAGACCGTCGCGGTTCATGCCAAAGTGCCGAGAGCGGGTCTCGGGGACGAGGCGATCGAATGAACTCAGGTCGCTCCTCTCGGGGGCTTGGGCGGAGTCGGCAGGATGAGAGTCGGACGTGGCGCTGCTGCGCGCTGCAAAGTCTCGTAAGCCACTCGGAGGGTGCTGATCTCCTCGTAGAGCACATCGACGAGGTCCTGCAATTGATCGCGGTCCTTGCAGACGTCATCCAGCGCTTTGTCCAGCGCGGCAATCCGCCTGTTCAGACGCTCCACGGCTTCGCGGACGGCGCACTCGCGGATCTTTGCCAGTGCCATGCCGTGCAAGCGATAGACTTCGGTCATCTCCGCGGACATCGCTTCAGCTGCACCCTCGAAGAGGGGAAGGCAGTTGTCGTTCGCTCCGGAAACATGCCGCAGCCACACCTTCCAGTGTGTCGAGGGGTGTCCCCTGCGATCCAGTGCCTTGTACAGGCTGGCTTGGGTTGGCTCGGTGCCCTGCATGCGCAGGGTCATGCCTGCCGCAATGGTCTCGGGTTCAGAACAAGCGGGTTTCTGGGGCATGACGTTCTCCTGATTGCTGGTGATCAGGATGTTGGTTCAGCAGTGCCGACGCCAAAGCATTGCATGGCGGATCTAAGACCGCAGCATGCTCATGCTCATGCTCATGCTCATGCTCATGCTCCGGTACGGTGCAAACGGCCCATACCGGACCTTGGTGGCTGTGGCAGCGAACGTCCCCTCTTCCGGCCTATCCAATATTGCTCTCGAGGCTCGGCTGCACACCTTCGCTCTCTTTGTCACCGTGTCATGGAACCGGACCGGGACCAGAATCGTATGATCCCGATGGGCTGACCTGCCACTACCGACTGACAGGACGATTTGATGAACGGCTTCAACATGCGCGAGGCACAGGCGCAGGCCCTCAACCAGACCTGCGCCGTGCTCAGCCTTCGCCTCCGGGGGCTGTTTGCGATCGACCCCGCGATGCAGGAACTGCGCATGCTTGTGGCGCAGGTTCAGGAATTGTCCGGGTGCCTGGCTTTCACCGACCTCGATCCTCGAGCCGTCCACACGATGACGACGGAACTGGCGACCCTGAAGGAGCAGGTCGACCAGATGGTGGCAAACTGCAAGATGACAGATACGCAAGCAGCCTGATCGGCATGCCCGGTGCCGGACCGGTCCCAAGTGCCCCGTCTGGCAGTGAACTGGTGGTCATGCTCGCCGCGCCGATTTACCACTGGCGAGACATGCAGTTCGCAGTCCTCCAGACCTTGCAAGGTGGCCCTTTCCCATGAACGTCCTTTCCGCGCCGTCTGCCGCTAAAGGGGGCCTGCCCGGCGGTGATGTCCTGACTTCTGTGGCTATCCTCATGCCGCCCGGTGATGCCACAGCGAGAGCCCTCCGTGGTCCGCAGCAGGACAGCATCGCCTCGATCGAAGCCTCCTCCCTCGACCACTTGGCCGACCTTGTGGATAACCGGATTGGCGCTGTTCTGATCACTGAGGAAGCGCTCTGGGGTGTCGGCTTCGACCGACTGAAGCAGGCGCTTGCCGCACAGCCGCTGTGGTCCGACGTGCCGTTCATCGTTCTGGCGGACGGCACGACCGGCGACCGTAGTGAGGCTGCCAGCGAGCGAACCGACGATCTCGGCAACGCAGTGCTACTTCCCCGCCTTCTCCGGGCCGAGGAGCTTCTCCGCTCGGTGCGCTTCGCGCTGAAGGCCCGCGGGCGCCAGCACGAGGCTCGAGTGCGGATGGAGGAGCTCCAGAATCGTGACCGACAGGTGACCGAGAGCGAAGCGCAGTTTCAGGCCATCGCGAATTCGGTCGACCAGATGATCTGGTCCACCACCCCCGACGGCTTTCATGACTACTACAACAAGCGCTGGTATGAGTTCACCGGCGTGCCCGAGGGCTCGACCGACGGCGAGGCCTGGAACGGCATGTTCCACCCCGACGATCAGGAGCGGGCGTGGAAGATCTGGCGGCACAGCCTGAACACCGGTGAGCCCTACGAGATCGAGTATCGGCTGAGGCACTGCTCGGGTCGCTACCACTGGGTTTTGGGGCGCGCCTTGCCCGTGCGGAGCGCGGACGGCACGATCCTCCGTTGGTATGGCACCTGCACCGACATCCACGAGATCAAGATCGCCGAGGAGCAGCGCCAGTTGATGCTCGCGGAGATGAACCACCGCGTGAAAAACACCCTCGCCATGGTCCACTCGGTCGTGTCCCAGACCCTTCGGCACGCCAGCAATCTCGACGATGCCCGCGCCGCGATCCAGTCGCGCATCGGCTCGATGTCGCAGGCGCATGACCGGCTGATCCACTCGTCGTGGCTCGAAGCCCGTATTGGGGACATCGTGGACACGGCGATTGCGCCGCACCGCGCGGAGGTGAACCGTTTCATCGTCGAGGGGCCGAATCTGCTGATCGGTTCCAAGCAGGCGCTGGCTCTAACGATGGCGCTGCACGAGCTTGCGACCAACGCCGCGAAATACGGCGCCCTGTCCGGCGAGGAGGGCAAGGTCCGGATCGGATGGTCGGTCGGTGGCGAGGATGAGGTCTTTCACTTCATCTGGGTCGAGGAAGGCGGGCCCGAGGTGCGAGAACCGTCCAGCCGAGGTTTCGGCTCCAAGATGATTGAGAAGGCGCTTGCGGGATACTTCCGAGGAGCCGCGGACCTCGCCTATGACCCCGGTGGCTTACGCTTTCAGATGACGGCCCCGCTTGAGGGGCTGACGTCGTGAGCGTAGTCGACGGATATTTTTTGTCTGCTCGAGAGATTGATCATGAGGGCTGAGACCCGGGTATGCCCCGCGGTGCTGGTCGTTGAGGACGAACCGCTGATCCGCATGGAAGCCATCGACATGATGGAGGAGGCCGGCTTCCGCGTGTTCGATGCCGGATCGGCCGACGAGGCCGTGGCGCTGATGGAGCGCCACGAGGAGATCGGCATCCTTTTCACGGACGTCGACATGCCGGGGGCGATGAATGGGCTGGGGCTGGCGGCACATGTCCGCGATCACTGGCCCCAGGTGTTCATCGTGATCGCCTCCGGCGTGATCAACATCGACACGACGGCGCTGCCCGAAGGCTGCTCGGTCTATCCCAAGCCATACCCCACGAACCAGATCCTGGCCGAACTGAAGCGTGTCGCGTGCGTGGGCGAATAATCGCAACGCCGCTCACCCAGTTCAGAACCACACCAGGCTGATTGGCCATTGCGAAGCGGTCGTTTACGCCTTGAGCAGCGAACGGCCGCTTTCCGCCCTTTGTCGAAGTCCCGTGGCTCTGCGGGCGGCATTTACGAGCAAATAGAAATGTGCAAGCATTTGAGACATGGGTAACTGAGAGCATCCCCACTTCTGCATCTGAATAAGATTTCGGTGGAAGCGGGCTCCCGCAACCAACTTCAGCGAAAATATCGCCACGCACGGCGTCGAGCTTGCTCGGCGCCGATTTGCGTAGCATCTCCAGCAGGCTGCCCTCGATCGACAGCCAGTGCCCCCGGGCGTCCTCGTCCCAATGCACCACCACGCGGTCAACGAGCTCGTGCAGCTCATCCGCGGCGCGCCCGGCGACGGACTCGTCCGACAGCGCCGCCGCTAGGTCGGCGACCATGGCCCGGTAGAGCTCCGGCAGGTCCTCGGGCAGCTCGACCTCGGGCACGATGAGGTCGGCCCGCTTGCCCTGCATCTGCTGGAGCTCAGCCGAAATAGCGGTCAGGCGAGCGAGCAGGACATCCGGAACTTCGGCCTTGGATTCGATGACGCGGACGAGGTTGCTTTGCCTCGCCTCCAGTTCCCGCTGCCGTGCGTCATGAACCCGGAGCCGGTCGATGGCGGCCTCTTGGCTGCCCGCCAGCCTCACTTGGAACCGCTCCCGGAACCGGTCATAGGCCGCGGGCTTCATCAGCTCGGTGCGCAGCCCCGACAGGACGAGGGGCAGGGCGACGCTCTCCCGCAGTCCCCTGAAGCCCTCGCAGACGCTGGGGCCCATCTGCTTGGCGTTGGCGCAGTAGTAGGTCCTGTACTTGCTACTCCCGGCGACCGTCAGCTTGCCGCCACACAGGCCGCAATGCAGGAGACCCGACAGGAGGTACTTCCGCCGGCGCAGGCTCTGCCCGATCGAGAGCTTGTTGCGGTCCTTCGCCTCGGCCTTTCCCACGCGCTTGCGCTGTGCGTCCTGCCGCGCCTTGACCTCGTCCCACAGCTCCTGATCGATGATCCGCAGCTCGGGCACTTCGCTGATGACCCATTTGCTCTCGGGGTTCAGCTGCGAGACCCGGCGTTCTGTCTGCGGGTGCTTCATATAGGTCAGGCGGTTCCAGACCTGCCGACCGATGTAGAGCTCGTTGTTGAGGATGCCGGTGCCTCGCTCGCGGTTGCCATTGATCGTGTTCTGCTTCCAGCGTCCCGACGATCTGCGACCGGTCTCGGCGGAGGGGGAGGGGATGCCTTCGTCGTTCAGGCGATTGGCAATCGCGATCGGCGATTGCCCTGCGGCGTAGTCGCGGAAGATTCCGCGCACGACCGCGGCCTCGACCTCGTCGACCTCGCGCGCGCCCTTCACGGGAACGCCGCGCTCATCCATGCATTGCTTGTAGCCGTAGACCTTGCCGCCGGCGCTCAAGCCTTTCTGGGCGCGCCCCTCTAGCCCGCGGCGGGTCTTCTGGGCGAGCTCCTCAAGGAACACAGCCGCGAACATGGACAAGATGTTGAGCGTCATCGCGTCCATCTTGCCGCGTCCGGTGATATGAAGCTCGACGCGGTTGAAAAGCGCGTTCTTGTAGAAGCCCGCCATGTGCTCGGGATCTCGCGATATCCGGTCGACGGACTCGGCGAGCACCACATCGAACTTTCCGCGGGCGAGATCCGCGGACAGCCGCTGGAAACCCGGCCGGTCCCGGCTCACGGCGCCGCTGACCGCGTCGTCGGAAAAGCGCTCGACGACCGCCCAGCCCTGCTGCTGCGCGTATCTCTCAGCGATGCGAAACTGGTCCTCGACCGACAGGGGGTTCTGCATGTCGGTCGAATAGCGTGCGTAGAGGGCGACACGCAGTGGGCGCTTCGCGTCCGTCATGCGTTCACCTCGTTTCTCATGTCTCGAGCCCACAGGCGCATGGCATCGAGGCTTCGTTCGAAGGTCATGACGGAGCCGACGGGCGCGCCATTCGCGAACATGAGCTCCGCACCGTGCGCTGCGCAGAAATCGACGAGGTTCTCGATCACCTGCGGATCGCGAGCGATGCGGACCGGCTCCGTAGCGAGCGCGATCTGGGCTCGTCCTTCGGCGATGCAGGTCCGAAGAGCCGTAAGACCAGGGCGCTCGAGCATTCCGCCCACGCCGTTGTCCACGACCGTTTCACCGATACGCCAGCCTTGGCTCTCGGCAAGGGCCGTGCAGAGACTACGCTGCTCTTCGATTGCTGCATCGTTCGTAGAAGCGGAGCGCAGGTAGAGAGCGGCAACGGGCTGAGCAGGCATTTGCGTCTTCCTATGGGCTGTGACCGTGATGGCCCGGTGATCGTGTCCCACGACGTGGTGTAGCTCTTGGCTGGCCTGACTGGTGTCGGCGGGCCGAGCTGATCAGTCCGTCTGCGCGGCAGGCAGGCTGACGATGGGATCGTCGCAGACTGGCGCGAGCGTTTCCAGCGTCATGTAGCGGGAGCGCTGCACGGCCCATTCCTCGGTCTGCTCCATCAGGATCGCTCCCACCAGGCGACGGATGGCGGCCTCATTGGGGAAGATGCCGACGACATCGGTGCGCCGTTTGATTTCCCCGTTCAATCGCTCAATCGGATTCGTGGAGTGCAACTTTGCCCGGTGCTGCTGAGGAAAGGTCATGTAGGCAAGGACATCCTCTTCGGCCCCGTCCATGAGGGTGGCGAGCTTCGGCAGCTTGCCCCGCATCTGGTCGGCCACGAGGCGCCATTGCGTTCTGGCCGCGCTGTGGTCGGGCTGGGCAAAGGCCGTGGCGATGAAGGCCGAGACCACGCGCCGGCTGCTCTTGCCGGCATGGGCCAAGGCGTTTCGCTGGAAATGTACACGGCACCGTTGCCAGGTCGTGGACAGCACACGAGCCGTAGCGGCCTTGATGCCTTCGTGGGCATCGCTGACCACCAGCTTCACGCCGGACATCCCTCGGCGCACGAGATCGCGCAGAAAATCGGTCCAGAACGTCTCCGCCTCGGAGGGCCCGATGGCCATGCCAAGCACCTCGCGACGGCCATCGGTGTTCACACCCACGGCGATGGTGACGGCGACGGACACGATGCGGCCGCCTTGGCGGACTTTCAGGTAGGTGGCGTCGATCCAGAGATAGGGCCACTCGCCCTCGATCGGTCGAGTCAGGAAAGCATCGACCCGCTCGTCGATCTCCTCGCACAGCCGACTGACCTGGCTCTTCGAGATGCCGGTGCCGCCCATGGCCTGCACGAGATCGTCCATGGCGCGCGTCGAGACGCCATGCACATAGGCTTCCTGAATGACCGCCGTCAGCGCCTTCTCCACGGCTCGCCGGGGCTCGAGAAACGAGGGGAAGTAGCTTCCCGTCCGCAGCTTGGGAATGCGCAGCTCCACGTTCCCGGCCCGCGTCTGCCAGTCCCGGTCACGGTAGCCGTTGCGCTGCGCCCGACGCTCAGGGCTCTTCTCGCCATAGGCGGCGCCGGTCTGGCCGCCGACCTCGAGCTCCATCAGGCGCTCGGCGGCAAAGCCGATCATCTCGCGTAGAAGATCCGCATCACCGCTCTTCTCGACGAGCTCTCTCAGGTCCATCATGGGTTTGGTCATCGGGGGCATCCCTCGGTTCAGGTTGGCTTTCGCAACCCGACCCTACCGAGAAACCCGATGGCCGCCTCAGCTACACCACGCCCAGGGACATGACCGGCCCGGTCAGTGGATATATCTGGAAAGAATGCGGAAATGGTATGTCCAGTGGCGAAGTATCTTGTAGGTTGTGCGTATCGCGTCAGGCGTCGTTTCCTGCTTCTCCCGCTCCTGCGAGAGTTTGCGGGCAGCGGCTTCTGCGAGAAGGTCGATCAGCTTGTCGAGCGGCATCGGAGGAGTCCTTTCCTGTTCGGGCAGTATGCAACCGACACGGCGGACGCCGACCCGAGGTCCGGTGCGAGGGAATGGCCATCAGCGTCCGCAGGGTTCACCTGCGGACGCGTCTCTACTGGAAGCATATCTTCGGCAACCCCAACTTTCCAATGCGGAGGCGTTGCGATGAGATGCTTCCAAGCTTTTCGAGGTTAAAGAAGTAGGATCTCTCGGAAAACTCGTTTAAGAATATATTCGAGGCATTTACCTGTCGGCCGTCTTGCTGCCTAAGTCAGCGAGGATGCCCATTTTTGTCTTGTTTCTTAGTATCCATATGTCTTCACGGAGAGATGATATCTCCTTCAAATCTTCTTCGCTTCCATTCCCCAGTAGAACGCTAATGCTCCGTTCAATCTTTATGACCAATTTTTCATAGAAATCACCCTTTGCGGGGCAGGATAATATTATTCTTCTTGCCGCACATATCGCATCGTAAACTTGGTCGGGTGTCGGGGGGCGGTCAGTTTTTGCCAAATCGAGGACCGTGAGAAGTGTCGATGCATCTTCGGTTAGGGTGCGGACCTCGCGCAAGAAAAGATCAGATGACCTAAATAGGACTTCCTGATTTAGTTTGTACTCTTGAAAATAGCTCTCCGTTTCGGTCTTAAGTAAGTTTATCTGATGGGTGTTTTCATCTATTGCTAACTTCTCTTTCGCAGACCTTCGAGCAAGAAAGTTTCCAAGGGTGATTGCCACCGGTGAGGTTACTGCGGCGGTCAGCGCCATGGCCATTTTGGGGTCACTAAGTAGTTCGAGCATTTTTCTCTTGATTTCTGGATGAAGAAGCTTTCGATTGGCGGATATTGGCTGTCTCCGCAACCAAAATAGAACTTAAAACAGCGTGGTTTCCACGGTAATATCGATTTGCAGTGGCCTCACTGCAACACGGTAGCATTCACTATGTCATTTCTTAGCCATATTTGTTCGTATTGGGCTGATAAGTAGTTCGGCGGCTTAGTTTGGTGTGATTATCTAATATGTATGGCCATGTCGCTTAGCCGGATTGTAGCGCGCCGGCATCCTCGTAGCAGCGAAGGAGCGGGGCTCATCGCCGACGCGCTGAACGCCGGGGGATCCAGTCTCGGCGCCGGGGGCCTTTCGGTCCCTCAAGGAACGGCGCCCCTGCGGGCGCCGTGTATTCACTCCATACCGAGCAGGCGGATGCTCTGTCGTACCGCCTCTGCATGGTAGAGCGCCCTTCGGGCAGCGCCCATCAGTACCCCGATGGGCTGCATGGCCTCCCGCAACACTTCCTCCTCCGGAGTGAGCTGACGGTACGACACGAAGCTATCGCCGTCGCCGGGCCGGCAGCCACCTGAGCCCGCGAACCCACCATCATAGGCCTTCGGCGCGAGCGTTCTGCGGATCTCCCCGAGTGCGACATCGAGGAAGTACGGGAGATTCTCCTCTATGTCGGTCTCTTCATCGAGATACTCGATGACCTCCCTGACCACCTCCTGCCCTGCTGGATCGAGGTGCGGCAAGACCTGCTGTATCAGGTGCTGGCTCATGCCTGTCCGCAACTCGAGGACGGGGCGGACGAGATCGACCTGTTGCTCCATTAGGTTCTTGGCCGAACGCGCGTTCACCGCTGCACCTCCTTTCCCGCTGGGGCTGTCCGGTGTGGTCGTGGCTGGGCGCTATAGGGGGCCCGGCCTCGGGCGGTTCGGGAGCTGGAGCGATGCCCCGACCGGCGATCGGCAGCGATGTCTCGTTCCGCATGGATCCGGCCGCGCACGGCGTTCATCGCCGCAAGCGGCCTCCCATCGAGGCGTCCGAGAACGGCCGAACCGGTGGTCTGACAGATGCAGAAGCCGCTGTTCGTCAGTGGTACGAGCAGCCGCCGTGCGCCGACGAAGCGGGTGGGCTCGTTCAGCCCGGCGGGGACATACTCTGCTCGCCTCCGGGCGTGCACCTCGTAGCCGATATTCGACTGGCGACGAGAGGTAGTGCCATAGGCAAGTAGCGCGTATCGCAGTCCGCCATGCTCCTCGATATCGAGGACGAGACAAGGCCGGGCCTTCGGGCGCCCGGTGTATCCCTCCTCAGCCAAAGGAAAGCGGAACGAGACGATGTCGCCGGCGGTGATGTGATCCTGCCAGGCGGGGGTCATGGTGAGATTAGTCTGGATGCTGTCGAGCATTGTCGGTGTCCTTGGATGATGGATGTCCGACGCGCCCGATTTCCTTCCCTTCCAATCGGCCGGGCCCTTCCGTCGTGCGCGTCACGAAACGCGCGCACGACGGAACGGGATCGGCCCTGCTTCCTCGCCCGATCATCCTGCCTGCGCCGGTGGGGAGAGCGTCGAGAGGGGACGCCCCTTTCGACCCCGCCGGGAAGGCGAGCGAAGATGGGTTCGGGAAGAGGTGCGGAACGCTCTTCCCGGGAGTGGGGGAGGTTTGGAGGCGAGCGCGGAGCGGCATCCTCCGGGAGCAGGGGGTCTTGGGGGAGTGCGGAACGATGACCCGAGCCCGTCGGGAGACGCCAGGGGGTGCAGGGGGAGTGGCGAACGATGACCCTGCCTTGGGTGTCCAGAGGGGTGGAGCGTCCTCTGGTCCGGCTGAAGGCCCCAGGCGGGTTCGGGAGGGCGGAGCGCCTCCCGAGCGGCGCGTCAGCGGCGCCGGGGTCCGGGGGCGTCAGCCCCCGGCGAACGACAGCTGGAACGCAGGCCCGCAGGGCTGGAGTGCCAGCTGATTAGTGAGTACGTGCCTAAGCGGTGTACAGATTGGTATGAACTGTCCCACCATCTCTAAAGAGCGAAACTCTAAATAGCAGCCCGACGCGAGATAGCTACCGGAGCTAAGGCTTCGCGAAGCCCCTCCTCCTGCCACTCGCCCCTCATACTCATCGCTTCACATTCAATAATCCGCTCGGCAGGCGGAAGCCTGAACAGATTTATCATTGCTTGATCGAAAGATCTGTAAAATTCCCTCATCGAGTCGAGAAGAACGACCTTCATATCATCCGATGGGTAGGCTGTTGATACACATTCAGCGTCTGGGGCGAGAAAAAATAGTTCGTGTCTGACGCCGGGGTGTGCCGCTCGAAACCATTCGAGGTGTAAGTGGCCAGTGCCAATCTCTTCTCCATTAAGAGTAGAGTTGGAGTATTTCCTACTCTTGAGGGACCACAAGAACGCAGATTTTTTGTCCTTGCTTAGCCAGAGAACATCAAGCGTCGAGTTCTCATCAGATTCTTGCTCTGGTCTTGTGGCAGTGAAGCCGAGTATCTCCCCAAGTAGGCGCACAGCTTCTTCGTGTTTGTTGCTGGATGCTGTGTCGCTTAATATTTCCTTGATCTGCGAGTTGTACTTATCCCATGGGTTTCGAGCTACTGCCTTGTCGCTTGCAAAGAGTTGAATTAGCTGTTCATGAAACGCGTTTCTGGGCGTGATATCTTTCATTATGGATTTTTGGGTGGAAGGCTGAGGGAGAGCAATATCGAAGAATGTTCTCGATCTCGCATCTGAGTAGTGCTTCTTGGCAGTCTCTGAATCTCCCTCCAACTCGAAGGAATGGCCGATATGCATACTATACCAGCCTGCAAGTCGTCGGTCGGCAGATGCGACGGAATGAATGGCCTCCCCTAACGCCTCTCGTGCCAGTTCTGGTCGGCCATCCCACATCAGAGCAGCAAACTCAGCCTCGGCCAACGAGCCTTTCAACAGAGCTTCATCGGTGTCGCGAGCTTGCTGTCTATCTTCATCGCTAAGCTTGGAGGCGCCAATGGTATCCTTGTAGAAGCTAAGCCATCCTGCGTCTCGTTTAAGAACTTGGTCTGCCAGATTAGGTAGGCTGGCGGCGTCTTTGATTTTGAACTGATCCACCAGAACCCTGCCTAACTCGATCTGACTCTGAAGCAATGAAGGAAGGAGCGCCAGGTTTCTGTTCTTTTTGAGCCAGCTTATCAGCCTGTCGTCGAACGACAGTATTACGCTGTAATCGTTTCGGCCACGATTGGTCCGTCCAAATAGCTGTACAATTCTGTTCGCAATCCGTGCCGCGAATGAATTGCGCATTTCCAGGCTGTCGAACTGGAATCGTTCACAAAGACTGAATCCTGTCGGCAGGCCATCTACTATGGATACTCGACAGGTTCCATGCGGGAGATCAATGCCATCGACTCTGGCCACAAGAGAGAATGCGCCTGGCGAAGAACTCGATCGAAAATTGTCAAGAGCGGCGGAAAAGTCCTTCGCAGCGGGCGGTTTCGCGAGTGCTTCGTATTTCTTCGCAGAGGGGTAGGACGATGATGCAATAAGAACTTTGTGATGACTTGCTATCTCTTGGGCAAGTGCGGTGAACTCTGGATTGTCTTTCCCGTTTAGTGTGAGTTGATCTCGTCGGCGAAGAATAATCAGCCTTTCCCCAACACCGGCGTCGTTCTCCGGTACTATTCTCTCTGAAGGGCGCTTGCCAAAGGCTCGGCAAAAGTCGACCTCACTGGAAAGAGTCGCTGAGAGGTATATCCTCCTCACTTCGTTTGAGGCAAGAAAATCCATTCGCTTGGATGGAAGGAAAGCTGGGGCGATTTCAATGCCGTCTCTCGCGATAAAAATTGAGCAGGTGCTCAACTTATCTGCGAGGTGCCCATAGGCAAAACTCCCTGAAAGGCCGTGCTTGCTCAGCCAGTCGTTCAGTATGCCAGATCTGGCAATAGAAACAACCGCGTTGGGCGGGACTGCGGTGCAGGAGTATGTGCTTGCTCCGTTCGCTATGGCGATAAGAAACTCTCGCCTCATTATGCTTTCGAAGAACGGGAGTACTGTATGGATGAACTCTTTGTAGCCATCCTCATTCTCCTTGCGGCGGAGGGAGATCGTATAACAATCTCTTATGACCTTTTCCGCTACATGTGCGTCATCAAAAATGATTGCGCCAGGCCGCAAGTCACCTCTAAACTTCGTCCGAGAGTTGAAAAGTGCTTGATAGTTCGTAATGCAGAATGCGGTTCCGTTTTCGAATAGTTCATTCGAAAAGCTTCCTCCCATCCGTGTGGTACACTCAAATCCGAGCTTCGTCCGGCATTCGTTTTCAGTCTGTTGTACGAGATCGTTAGTGGCACAAGCATATACGACGTTTTGGATGCCCTCATTTACCAAGCTTTGGGCCATAATGATCCCAACCAGAGACTTCCCGGCTCCTGTATGTAGAGATACCAGAACATCCTTTTTGGCTCGTACGGTGTGCCATTTTTCGAGTGCCTGTGATTGCCCTCGCCAGAGATCGTTAGGGGTGTTTTCTAAAGATGATGCTGTTCGGAACACCTCAATTGGATCAATGGGTTTAGGGCCAATAGCGGGTCTACTCAGGCTATTAAAATCAAAGCTCGACATCGCATCCTCGTATCCTCTTTGGTGGCAGAGGACCTCAGTTGATCTGATGATGTCAAGTGAAGCGCTAAGGTTGTACTTCTTGCGGTTGAGATGAGTTCTCGGCCAGACCGTAAGTCTCTCAAGTACGATAGCTCCGGGGTCTGCTTCTGAAGGTCACCTCATCGACCGAAATCCTGAGTTCTAATGCTCAGGAGCTTGCACATGAACGTCTCAGTCCGTCTGACTGACTACCCTGTGGTTCTCAGGTTCGAGGGTCTCTACCCGCACCACCTTGCCGGCTACGAAGCTCACCGGCTACGGAAGGGCGGCGACCTCAGCCATGTTGATCGCTCGCGGACACACCTCAACGGTCCACGTGGATGGTCATGTCCCTGGGCGTGGTGTAGCTGAGGCGGCCATCGGGTTTCTCGGTAGGGTCGGGTTGCGAAAGCCAACCTGAACCGAGGGATGCCCCCGATGACCAAACCCATGATGGACCTGAGAGAGCTCGTCGAGAAGAGCGGTGATGCGGATCTTCTACGCGAGATGATCGGCTTTGCCGCCGAGCGCCTGATGGAGCTCGAGGTCGGCGGCCAGACCGGCGCCGCCTATGGCGAGAAGAGCCCTGAGCGTCGGGCGCAGCGCAACGGCTACCGTGACCGGGACTGGCAGACGCGGGCCGGGAACGTGGAGCTGCGCATTCCCAAGCTGCGGACGGGAAGCTACTTCCCCTCGTTTCTCGAGCCCCGGCGAGCCGTGGAGAAGGCGCTGACGGCGGTCATTCAGGAAGCCTATGTGCATGGCGTCTCGACGCGCGCCATGGACGATCTCGTGCAGGCCATGGGCGGCACCGGCATCTCGAAGAGCCAGGTCAGTCGGCTGTGCGAGGAGATCGACGAGCGGGTCGATGCTTTCCTGACTCGACCGATCGAGGGCGAGTGGCCCTATCTCTGGATCGACGCCACCTACCTGAAAGTCCGCCAAGGCGGCCGCATCGTGTCCGTCGCCGTCACCATCGCCGTGGGTGTGAACACCGATGGCCGTCGCGAGGTGCTTGGCATGGCCATCGGGCCCTCCGAGGCGGAGACGTTCTGGACCGATTTTCTGCGCGATCTCGTGCGCCGAGGGATGTCCGGCGTGAAGCTGGTGGTCAGCGATGCCCACGAAGGCATCAAGGCCGCTACGGCTCGTGTGCTGTCCACGACCTGGCAACGGTGCCGTGTACATTTCCAGCGAAACGCCTTGGCCCATGCCGGCAAGAGCAGCCGGCGCGTGGTCTCGGCCTTCATCGCCACGGCCTTTGCCCAGCCCGACCACAGCGCGGCCAGAACGCAATGGCGCCTCGTGGCCGACCAGATGCGGGGCAAGCTGCCGAAGCTCGCCACCCTCATGGACGGGGCCGAAGAGGATGTCCTTGCCTACATGACCTTTCCTCAGCAGCACCGGGCAAAGTTGCACTCCACGAATCCGATTGAGCGATTGAACGGGGAAATCAAACGGCGCACCGATGTCGTCGGCATCTTCCCCAATGAGGCCGCCATCCGTCGCCTGGTGGGAGCGATCCTGATGGAGCAGACCGAGGAATGGGCCGTGCAGCGCTCCCGCTACATGACGCTGGAAACGCTCGCGCCAGTCTGCGACGATCCCATCGTCAGCCTGCCTGCCGCGCAGACGGACTGATCAGCTCGGCCCGCCGACACCAGTCAGGCCAGCCAAGAGCTACACCACGTCGTGGGACACGATCTGCCTTGAGGTAGGTCGCGTCGATCATGACCGTCTTTCTCTCCGGGCTTTCGGCGGCCAAGCCTTCCATCATCCGGGCAAAGACGCCCTTGTCACTCCACCGCTTCCAGAGGTTGTAGAGGGTCTTGGCTGGACCATACTCCTTCGGAGCGTCGCACCACCGCAGGCCGTTGCGATTGACGAAGATGATGCCGCTCAGGACCCGGCGGTCATCGACGCGTGGCTTGCCGTGGCTTTTTGGAAAGAAGGGCTGCAACCGGGCCATCTGCTCGGTCGTCAGCCAGAAAAGATTGCTCATTGATCATGCTCCTCGGGGAGCCTGAATCACGCAGCCTCATCAAGATCAATGGGTCCTGAGCCTACGACACGCGTCGCTGCCACACCGCGATCATCGAGCGCCAGGCCACGGCGGTCATTCCGATCCGCAAGAACGGACGACTATGGAAAGAGGATGGACCGGCAGCCGTGGCCCGCAACGACATCCTCCGGGCCACACGGCACTTCGGACGCGCCTTCTGGAAGCGGTGGACCGGCTACCACCTGCGAAGCTGTGTCGAGGCAAAGATGCGCTGTCTGAAGGCGTTCGGAGAGCGCATCGCCGCGAGAGACCCCGACCGCCAGACCGCCGAAGCCCACATCCGCATCGCACTCATGAACCGCTTCTCAGCTCTTGGCGCCGCCGAAATCGTTCGCGTGGCATGACCTCATTGGGGAAAGGGGCAAGTGTGGCTCAAGTCTGAGCTCTGCAACAACGCCCATCAGGAGGCGAACCATGCGAGCAGCAAGGCGAGTTCCGCTTGGCGTCGAACCCCGGTTTTCGAGAACAACGATTTGAGCGTGAATTTCACGGTATTCTCGCTGACGTTATGGGCGGCCGCGATTTCCTTTGGAGCAAGTCCCTCGTGAAGGCGATCGGCGACGCGTAATTCCGCCTGGCTGAGACCGTATGCGGCCTTGAGTTCGGAGTGGAGGAGTCCCTGACCCTCCAGTGCCTCGATATGCAAAGTGGCAAGGAGCCGGTTTTCGCTGCCTCTTTGGGCTAATGCCGTAATCTCAAGGCGAAACAGATCGCCAGTTGCCGGCGCGCGTACCACCAGAAGCGACCGGGATGCCTTCTGTCCGTCGAGCGCTCGGAGGATACCACGCAATTCTGCGTCCACCCGAGCTTCTATCGCTACGAGGTGTCCATCGCTCCCGATCACAAACAGGCTCGACAGGGCGGAGAGATCCTGGCGACATTCGCTGATGATCCGAGCCTCGGGATCGAGGACGAAGGTCCAACGTTCGCGCTGGTTGGGGGCTTGGAGGTAGGGGGAGGTCGTAGGGGGGAAAGGCGGCGCAACTTCGGGCGCCGCAAACGAAGAATGCTGCACAACAAACTCTATAAGTGAAAAACGATAATCCGAATCAACTATATATATAGACTACTCTAAGTAGATCGAGATTCCACGCAAAATGACCTCTCAGGGGCACGCGCTCCATATGCAGGCAGTGGATTCTAGGCTGAGGACCTCTTGTAAGTCACTGTTATAAAATAAATTATATGGTTTATGCGGTCCGTCTGTGGTCTGGGCCCAAAGGAGCATCGGCGCCGCATAGCCACGGCAAGTCCTCCCTGAGTTGCTCGATTCGTTCCGGCGAAGGGTGGGAACTGGGGCAGATGACGCTCTCGACATGACCTTAACCTTTCAGGGTTAGGGATCTCTCCGCGGCCCTCATTGCCACGGTGAGTGGAGCTGCGCCATCACGAGCGAGGGGCAACGTGGTGACGCCGCACCGCGGAACGCCTCGCTTTAGAGCCCGTCGCTCACTTGCATCGTAGCCCGCTACGACAGTCGCCACGCTTCAATACTGCACTCTTGTACTGGCGAGTAGCTTAGCCAGGACACCGCCAGCCACGCTGGGGCGCCGTATTCGGTCTTGGAGCATCGTCCACAATTTTTGGCGGACGGGAAACGGCGGCGAACATCGTGAATATGCCCGTATGGGCTACTGCGCTTGTTGGCAGCGCGATGCTACGCAATTCGATACCAGGTCGTCGTTGAGAGGGGCGACCGAGAGAGTCGGGGAAGGGCCATCGACGCTGCGGGTCTCAACATGGTCGATAAAAACCGCGATTGATGCTGTCTCATATACAGCCGCGTAAAATTAGAGAAATTGTCCAAAAAATGCCATTTTCGGCGGATCTGGCTTTTCGCTTTTCCACAGTATTTATGCGAAAGCCTACCCGTTTGGGTGGCGCCAGTTAACGATTTCCGAGCGAGTGTGGCGAGACTGTGGCCGCACTGGGGCGGTTATGGGTATTGCAGTGCCAAAGCATTTTTCGGAGTTGTTCAAATGCCGTTCTCGTCCAAAATCTTCCCGTCCAGCGCTTCTGTTGACCTTCCTGTTGATCTCAAGACTTTCTTCGAAAGCCTTAGTGCGCGCATCAAGGAGATCCGTGAGCAAGGAAGTGAGCTTACCGAAGTCACTGCGCCGTCGATCGCAGCCCCGAGCAATGCGGGTTTTTCTCTCGGCGTATACCGCGGTGATGAGAGCCCTGAGCATCTCAGGGGTGAGTCGACCAACCTGATCAACATCGTTTCAGCCAAGGGCGGCGACGATAGGGTCATCGGCACCACCTCCATCGATATCGTGATCGGTGGCGCGGGCATCGACACGATCGATTACTCCTATCTGAATGGTTCGGACAGCGGCGTGTTCATCGATCTAGCGAACCGTTTCGCGGCCGTGGGCGGCGGCGATGTCGATATCGTGGGCGGTTTCGAGAATGTCATCGACTCGACCGGCAACGACGTCCTTCTCGGCGACTCTGCCGGCAACATCTTCCGCCTGCTCGGCGGCCACGACATCGTCAACGGCCGTGGCGGCACCGACGTGGTCCAGCTCGAAGGTAAGGCCGAGGACTGGAAATTCACGCTTCTCGAGGACGCCGAAGGAAAGCAGATCGGCGTCGAGGCGACGAAAGGGACGCACACGGTCAAAGCCTATGATGTCGAATTTTTCCAGTTCAAGGATGGCTCCTCTGGCGGGGATTCCATGTTCCGGGTCAAAGTTGAGCCCACTGACGAGGCCGAGGGTATCGCTCGGGACGACTCTGCTGATGTACAGCAAGACCGTGAAGTTGAACTGAATCTGGTCTCGAACGACGACTTTCTCGGCGCCCTCATGCCGAAGATCATTGCCGCAAGCTTCGGCGGCACTCCCGTGGATGGGTCCTCGCAGACTTTCACCGTAGAGGGGAAATACGGCACGCTGGTCATCGATGCCGAGAAAGGTACGGCTAAATACACAGCCAACAAGGCCGACTCGCTTGCCGAAGGTATCGAGGGTATCGATATCTTCACCTATGGGATCAATGGCGACGATGCCCAGATCACCATCACCATCACCGGCACCAACGACGCGCCGGTGATCGACGCGGCCGCCTCGACGGTGTCGGGCGGCGTGACCGAGCGCGCGGACAAGGCGACGGACGAGAACACGGCCCTCCACACGGCCAAGGGGGCGGTGGTCTTCACCGATGTCGATCTCACCGACACCCACACCGCGGGCGTCGTGGCCCAGGGGACGGAGTATCTCGGCGAGTTCAGCCTCGACACCAGCGCCATCAGCAGCGGCTCGGTCGGCTGGAGCTTTGCGGTGGCCGACGGCGCGCTCGACAGCCTCGCGCAGGGCCAGAAGCTGATCCAGTCCTACGACATCACCGTTGATGACGAAAATGATGGCGGCACCGCGGTCCAGACCGTGACCATCACCATCACCGGCACCAACGACGCGCCGGTGATCGACGCGGCCGCCTCGACGGTGTCGGGCGGCGTGACCGAGCGCGCGGACAAGGCGACGGACGAGAACACGGCCCTCCACACGGCCAAGGGGGCGGTGGTCTTCACCGATGTCGATCTCACCGACACCCACACCGCGGGCGTCGTGGCCCAGGGGACGGAGTATCTCGGCGAGTTCAGCCTCGACACCAGCGCCATCAGCAGCGGCTCGGTCGGCTGGAGCTTCGCGGTGGCCGACGGCGTGCTCGACAGCCTCGCGCAGGGCCAGAAGCTGATCCAGTCCTACGACATCACCGTTGATGACGAAAATGATGGCGGCACCGCGGTCCAGACCGTGACCATCACCATCACCGGCACCAACGACGCGCCGGTGATCGACGCGGCCGCCTCGACGGTGTCGGGCGGCGTGACCGAGCGCGCGGACAAGGCGACGGACGAGAACACGGCCCTCCACACGGCCAAGGGGGCGGTGGTCTTCACCGATGTCGATCTCACCGACACCCACACCGCGGGCGTCGTGGCCCAGGGGACGGAGTATCTCGGCGAGTTCAGCCTCGACACCAGCGCCATCAGCAGCGGCTCGGTCGGCTGGAGCTTTGCGGTGGCCGACGGCGTGCTCGACAGCCTCGCGCAGGGCCAGAAGCTGATCCAGTCCTACGACATCACCGTTGATGACGAAAATGATGGCGGCACCGCGGTCCAGACCGTGACCATCACCATCACCGGCACCAACGACGCGCCGGTGATCGACGCGGCCGCCTCGACGGTGTCGGGCGGCGTGACCGAGCGCGCGGACAAGGCGACGGACGAGAACACGGCCCTCCACACGGCCAAGGGGGCGGTGGTCTTCACCGATGTCGATCTCACCGACACCCACACCGCGGGCGTCGTGGCCCAGGGGACGGAGTATCTCGGCGAGTTCAGCCTCGACACCAGCGCCATCAGCAGCGGCTCGGTCGGCTGGAGCTTTGCGGTGGCCGACGGCGTGCTCGACAGCCTCGCGCAGGGCCAGAAGCTGATCCAGTCCTACGACATCACCGTTGATGACGAAAATGATGGCGGCACCGCGGTCCAGACCGTGACCATCACCATCACCGGCACCAACGACGCGCCGGTGATCGACGCGGCCGCCTCGACGGTGTCGGGCGGCGTGACCGAGCGCGCGGACAAGGCGACGGACGAGAACACGGCCCTCCACACGGCCAAGGGGGCGGTGGTCTTCACCGATGTCGATCTCACCGACACCCACACCGCGGGCGTCGTGGCCCAGGGGACGGAGTATCTCGGCGAGTTCAGCCTCGACACCAGCGCCATCAGCAGCGGCTCGGTCGGCTGGAGCTTCGCGGTGGCCGACGGCGCGCTCGACAGCCTCGCGCAGGGCCAGAAGCTGATCCAGTCCTACGACATCACCGTTGATGACGAAAATGATGGCGGCACCGCGGTCCAGACCGTGACCATCACCATCACCGGCACCAACGACGCGCCGGTGATCGACGCGGCCGCCTCGACGGTGTCGGGCGGCGTGACCGAGCGCGCGGACAAGGCGACGGACGAGAACACGGCCCTCCACACGGCCAAGGGGGCGGTGGTCTTCACCGATGTCGATCTCACCGACACCCACACCGCGGGCGTCGTGGCCCAGGGGACGGAGTATCTCGGCGAGTTCAGCCTCGACACCAGCGCCATCAGCAGCGGCTCGGTCGGCTGGAGCTTTGCGGTGGCCGACGGCGTGCTCGACAGCCTCGCGCAGGGCCAGAAGCTGATCCAGTCCTACGACATCACCGTCGATGACGAAAATGATGGCGGCACCGCGGTCCAGACCGTGACCATCACCATCACCGGCACCAACGACGCGCCGGTGATCGACGCGGCCGCCTCGACGGTGTCGGGCGGCGTGACCGAGCGCGCGGACAAGGCGACGGACGAGAACACGGCCCTCCACACGGCCAAGGGGGCGGTGGTCTTCACCGATGTCGATCTCACCGACACCCACACCGCGGGCGTCGTGGCCCAGGGGACGGAGTATCTCGGCGAGTTCAGCCTCGACACCAGCGCCATCAGCAGCGGCTCGGTCGGCTGGAGCTTTGCGGTGGCCGACGGCGTGCTCGACAGCCTCGCGCAGGGCCAGAAGCTGATCCAGTCCTACGACATCACCGTCGATGACGAAAATGATGGCGGCACCGCGGTCCAGACCGTGACCATCACCATCACCGGCACCAACGACGCGCCGGTGATCGACGCGGCCGCCTCGACGGTGTCGGGCGGCGTGACCGAGCGCGCGGACAAGGCGACGGACGAGAACACGGCCCTCCACACGGCCAAGGGGGCGGTGGTCTTCACCGATGTCGATCTCACCGACACCCACACACCGCGGGCGTCGTGGCCCAGGGGACGGAGTATCTCGGCGAGTTCAGCCTCGACACCAGCGCCATCAGCAGCGGCTCGGTCGGCTGGAGCTTCGCGGTGGCCGACGGCGTGCTCGACAGCCTCGCGCAGGGCCAGAAGCTGATCCAGTCCTACGACATCACCGTTGATGACGAAAATGATGGCGGCACCGCGGTCCAGACCGTGACCATCACCATCACCGGCACCAACGACGCGCCGGTGATCGACGCGGCCGCCTCGACGGTGTCGGGCGGCGTGACCGAGCGCGCGGACAAGGCGACGGACGAGAACACGGCCCTCCACACGGCCAAGGGGGCGGTGGTCTTCACCGATGTCGATCTCACCGACACCCACACCGCGGGCGTCGTGGCCCAGGGGACGGAGTATCTCGGCGAGTTCAGCCTCGACACCAGCGCCATCAGCAGCGGCTCGGTCGGCTGGAGCTTCGCGGTGGCCGACGGCGTGCTCGACAGCCTCGCGCAGGGCCAGAAGCTGATCCAGTCCTACGACATCACCGTTGATGACGAAAATGATGGCGGCACCGCGGTCCAGACCGTGACCATCACCATCACCGGCACCAACGACGCGCCGGTGATCGACGCGGCCGCCTCGACGGTGTCGGGCGGCGTGACCGAGCGCGCGGACAAGGCGACGGACGAGAACACGGCCCTCCACACGGCCAAGGGGGCGGTGGTCTTCACCGATGTCGATCTCACCGACACCCACACCGCGGGCGTCGTGGCCCAGGGGACGGAGTATCTCGGCGAGTTCAGCCTCGACACCAGCGCCATCAGCAGCGGCTCGGTCGGCTGGAGCTTTGCGGTGGCCGACGGCGTGCTCGACAGCCTCGCGCAGGGCCAGAAGCTGATCCAGTCCTACGACATCACCGTTGATGACGAAAATGATGGCGGCACCGCGGTCCAGACCGTGACCATCACCATCACCGGCACCAACGACGCGCCGGTGATCGACGCGGCCGCCTCGACGGTGTCGGGCGGCGTGACCGAGCGCGCGGACAAGGCGACGGACGAGAACACGGCCCTCCACACGGCCAAGGGGGCGGTGGTCTTCACCGATGTCGATCTCACCGACACCCACACGCGGGCGTCGTGGCCCAGGGGACGGAGTATCTCGGCGAGTTCAGCCTCGACACCAGCGCCATCAGCAGCGGCTCGGTCGGCTGGAGCTTTGCGGTGGCCGACGGCGTGCTCGACAGCCTCGCGCAGGGCCAGAAGCTGATCCAGTCCTACGACATCACCGTCGATGACGAAAATGATGGCGGCACCGCGGTCCAGACCGTGACCATCACCATCACCGGCACCAACGACGCGCCGGTGATCGACGCGGCCGCCTCGACGGTGTCGGGCGGCGTGACCGAGCGCGCGGACAAGGCGACGGACGAGAACACGGCCCTCCACACGGCCAAGGGGGCGGTGGTCTTCACCGATGTCGATCTCACCGACACCCACACCGCGGGCGTCGTGGCCCAGGGGACGGAGTATCTCGGCGAGTTCAGCCTCGACACCAGCGCCATCAGCAGCGGCTCGGTCGGCTGGAGCTTCGCGGTGGCCGACGGCGTGCTCGACAGCCTCGCGCAGGGCCAGAAGCTGATCCAGTCCTACGACATCACCGTCGATGACGAAAATGATGGCGGCACCGCGGTCCAGACCGTGACCATCACCATCACCGGCACCAACGACGCGCCGGTGATCGACGCGGCCGCCTCGACGGTGTCGGGCGGCGTGACCGAGCGCGCGGACAAGGCGACGGACGAGAACACGGCCCTCCACACGGCCAAGGGGGCGGTGGTCTTCACCGATGTCGATCTCACCGACACCCACACCGCGGGCGTCGTGGCCCAGGGGACGGAGTATCTCGGCGAGTTCAGCCTCGACACCAGCGCCCATCAGCAGCGGCTCGGTCGGCTGGAGCTTTGCGGTGGCCGACGGCGTGCTCGACAGCCTCGCGCAGGGCCAGAAGCTGATCCAGTCCTACGACATCACCGTCGATGACGAAAATGATGGCGGCACCGCGGTCCAGACCGTGACCATCACCATCACCGGCACCAACGACGCGCCGGTGATCGACGCGGCCGCCTCGACGGTGTCGGGCGGCGTGACCGAGCGCGCGGACAAGGCGACGGACGAGAACACGGCCCTCCACACGGCCAAGGGGGCGGTGGTCTTCACCGATGTCGATCTCACCGACACCCACACCGCGGGCGTCGTGGCCCAGGGGACGGAGTATCTCGGCGAGTTCAGCCTCGACACCAGCGCCATCAGCAGCGGCTCGGTCGGCTGGAGCTTTGCGGTGGCCGACGGCGTGCTCGACAGCCTCGCGCAGGGCCAGAAGCTGATCCAGTCCTACGACATCACCGTCGATGACGAAAATGATGGCGGCACCGCGGTCCAGACCGTGACCATCACCATCACCGGCACCAACGACGCGCCGGTGGCGACTGGGGAAACCTTTACGGGTAAGGAAGACACCACCGTTTTCGGGAATGTTCTCGGGAACGACACGGATGTCGACGGCGACGATCTGGAGGTAGTGCTTACCAGCGGACCGAGTGAGGACTTCGTTGAGAACTTCGAACTGCGCCCGGACGGTACCTTCACTCTCACGCCGAAGGCGAATGTCAACGACAACACATCCGGAGCATCGTTCAGCTTCACGTACAAGGTCGTCGACGGAAAGGGTGGAGTATCTGAAGTCGTTAAGGCGACGGTCAACATCACGCCCGAGAACGACGCGCCTGAGGTCATCCGGTCTACCGATCCTGACTACGCCGAGTATGGAAGATCCTTTCCCCAAGCTTTCCAGGAGGTCCGTGAGGGAGGCGCAAATCCGGAGGGGATAAGCCTTTCGACCAGCGGGTCCTTCCATGTCCGGGACATCGACTCCTTCGCCCAAGATGGCGACGGCATTCGCACGGACTTGGTGTCCATCGGATCAGAGCCGGTCAAGACGGTCTTCCTCCCTGCGAATGATGGGGCCAAGGCCCCGGACATTTCCGAGTTCGTCCAAATCCAGAACTTGAGTATCCAGACAGCCGATCCAGGGGCCACGGTCGCGCTTGTTACCTATACCTTCAAGGTTAATGACAGTGCGCTCGATTTCCTTGGCGAGGGAGACAAGATCACGCTCGATTACGTGGTCACGATCAGGGATGGACATCCGACGGATGAGAAGTTCGTGACCGAGACGGTTACGCTCGAAATCTTCGGGTCCGATGACAAGGCGGTACTCACCGTCGTCAATCCAGGGGACGTGCAGGAGGCGGACGTTGCCTCGGCCCAGTTGATCACTGCCTCGGGCTCCATCACCGTTGACGACGTCGACCAGAACGACGAGATTTCGACTTTGGTTCAGCGCAAAGCGGGATCGGCCAGCTATGAGGGTCCCGATGGTCCGGGCGTTCCTGCCAATGTGATATCGGACGAAGATCTCGCGATCCTGACCAATTGGGAGAACTTGAAATTCAAAGATACCGGGCTGGTGACGAACGGCGCAGGTAAAACCGTCAGTCTCAGCTTCGATTACGAGGCGCCCAGCGGGGTCAATCTCGATGCGCTCCCGGCGGGCGGGTCCCTTACCCTGACCTTCGAGGTCGAGGTAACGGTCGGGTTTGATGATCTTGGGCCCGTGAAGCAAACCAAGGACGTCACGATCACCATCCAGGGCACCAACGACGCCCCGGTGGTCTCCGACATCACGGTGGGTGACAAGACCAATGTCGATGCGGGCGCCAACGCGTCGGTGCAGGACAATGGCAATGTCTACGAGGACGGCGGCGTTGGCCCGGTGGGCACTGACGATATGGGTCAGCAAGAAGTCGAGGTGACCGGATACGCACTGGTGGACGCCTCAGCTTCGGATGTCGATGACGGGGATCAGCTCTTTGTCAGTGGCATCAAGAAGGATGGCATCTCCCTAAATGTGACCTCAGCTGAGACCACGATCGCGGGTACGTACGGCGCGCTCATGATCGCGGCCAACGGCAAATATACTTATAGTCTCTACCAGAATGGACACTCGGAGTACGGCGCGCTCAATGCGCTGGGGCACAACCAGCCGGCGGAGGAGACCTTCATCTTCACCGTGTCGGACGGAAACGGTGGTACTGCCGACGCCAATCTCACCTTCACGGTGATCGGGTCCAACGATCGCCCCGTGGTCAAGCCGGTGGCTGACGTGGTGGTGGACGAGGGCAGCGCTCCGGGTATCGTCCAGGCAAAGGGGCTGGTGACCGCCAGCGATGTCGACGACGGGGACAAGATTGACTTCAAGTTCACTGTTACCGGGCTCACCCCGAACGGCGAACAGATGGAGGACGACGAGAAGAACGCCCTTCTCAAGAAAATCATCGATACAGGAGCCTTCAAGGGCGTCAGCGACGGAAACTGGTCCTTCGAGCTGCCCTCAGCGGATGTGGAGTTCCTCAACGCCGGCAGCAGCCTTGCGATCGAGATCAAGGTCGAGGCGAATGATGGTCAGGTTCAGGCCAACTCTGTCGGAGAATCCAGCTTCACGATCACGATCAACGGGGAGAACGACGCGCCGACGGTGTCGCCGATCGAGCTCAACAACTTGGGCGAAGCGGCGCTCAATCCGCCGGTCATGTTCAACCTGATCGAGGAAGGCGGCGCGTCGGATCTGGATGGAGACACGGTCACTCTCGCAAAGGAAACGGTCGGGGGTATCGAGAAGGTAACGATGAACGGAAACGCTTTCATCAAGCTTTCCGACATCACCGGGGAGGAGACTGTCGGTGACGGCAGCATCGACCTTCAGATCCCGATCGAAACCCTGATCGGCGCGGGCGTGATCACCGTCGATCCTGACGGGAGCTTCACGATAGCTTCGGAAGTCGCGTCGGTCCTTCAGGATCTCTTGGGCAATGGCGACGCCATGGAGTTGGCGGGCACCTTCGGTGTCACCGATGGCACCGCAACCACGCCGGGGAGCTTCGACATCGAGATCCTGGGAGAGGGGGGAGCCGAGACACATACCGCCTATACCGACGATGGCGGCGCGAATATCCCGGACTTCCTGTCGCCCAACGAGCTGTCGGACAACGACGGCGGAGTCGCCGGCTAAGAAGGCGCGACGTTCCCGCCCGGTGATGCCCGGGGCGCCCCTCCATGCGAGGGGCGCCCCCTCATCCCGACGCTGGACACACGCCTTTGCGGATCGACGGCAAGGATGTCTCCCATGAACCGTAAAACCATCGCCCAACAGCAGAAGCTCTACCCCGCGCTCAATGTCGGAAAGGCCGCGCGTCCGGCCTTCTTCTGGGTCGGCTTCTTTTCCTTCTTCGTGAATCTCAGCGCGCTCGTCTCGCCGATCTACATGCAGCAGATCTTCGATCGCGTGATGCAGTCCCGTCATCTCGAGACGCTGTTCTTCCTGACCATGGCCGTGATTGGCGCGCTGGCCATGTTCGCCATGCTCGATGCCGTCCGTGGCGGCATCCTCGCGAAAATCGCCACGTGGTGGGACGAGGTCGTCCAGCCCGACCTGCTCCGCGCCACCGTGCAGACCGCCCGGGCGCGCGGCGGTCGCGAGCTCGGGGCGATGTCCGACCTCGCGCAGGTGCGGCAATTCGTCGGATCCTCGGCGATCCTGCCGATCTTCGACGCGCCCTGGATGCCGCTCTTTCTCTGTGCCATCGCGCTGATACATCCCGTTCTGGGGATCGTGGCGCTCGCGACCGCCATCTGCCTCTTCGCGCTCGCCGCCCTCAACGACTTCGTGGTGCGGCGACGGCTCGAAGGCGTGGGCGGCTTCCAGCGCCGTGCGACCCAGACGGCCGATCTCGCGGTCCAGAACGCCGAGACGATCCACGCGCTCGACATGCTGCCCGGCGTGCTCGCGAAGTTCCGGGCCGATAGCGGCTTGGCCGGCACCGCGCAGCATCGGGTGGCCACATATACCGCGCGGATGGCCGCCTTCTCGAAATTCCTGCGCATCACCGCGCAGATCGCCGTACTTGGCCTCGGCGCCTATTTCGCCATGCTCGGCGAGATGACGTCGGGCGGCATGATCGCCGCCTCGATCATCCTCGGCCGCGCGCTGGCTCCGGCCGAGCAGGCGCTCGGGGCATGGCGCAGCTTCGTCGCCGCCCGGCAGGCGCATGCCAGGATCCACCAGATCCTGGCCGGGGCTCCCGCCGACGAGGAGCGGATGCAGCAGCCGCCGCTCCGGGGCAGGGTGGAGTTCAGCGAGATCGGCCTGCGCCTGCCGGGGGCCCTGCGTCCGGTGCTTCGCGGCGTGACGCTCACCATTCCCGAGGCCACCATCGTCGCCATCGTCGGCCCCTCGGGCTCGGGGAAGTCGACGCTGTGCAAGATGCTGATCGGCGCGATCGAACCCTCGGCAGGCTCGATCCGGATCGACGGCGCGGAGGTGTCGAACTGGAACCGACCCGAGCTGGCGCGGCAGATGGGCTATCTCGGCCAGAAGGTCGAACTCTTCGACGGAACGGTGGCCGAGAACATCGCCCGCTTCCAGGAGCCCGATCCGGCCAAGGTGATGAAGGCCGCCAGCCTCGCGGGGTGCCACGATCTCGTCAATGGTCTGCCGGAGGGCTACGAGACGCAGGTCGGGCCCGGCGGGCTCAACCTCTCGGGCGGGCAGGCGCAGCGCATCGGGCTCGCCCGCGCGATCTATGGCGATCCGAAGCTGCTGGTTCTCGATGAACCCAATGCCAATCTCGACGCGTCCGGCGACGAAAGCCTGCAGCAGGCGATCCGCACCCTGCGCAAGGAGGGCGCGACCATCGTCATCGTCAGCCACAAGACGACCGCGCTCACGGATGTCGATCTGGTCGTGTCGATGAACGCCGGAACGATTGCCAAGACGCGCACGCGTGACGAGTTCCTGCGCGAGATCTTCACGCCGGTCTCCGAAAGCATCCGCAAGGCCGCCGGGGTCGCCGAGGCGCCGCAGCCCGAGGCAGAGACGCAGCCGGACACGACCGTTCCCGGCCCGGCACAAGAGGATGGAGCCAACGCCGAGAACCCGTCCATGACCAAGGCGGCCGCCGCGACGCAGGGCGTCGAGGCGAGTTCGCCTCAGGCCGCGAAAGCTCCGACCATGACAGTGAAGCGCGACCTGCGCGCCGAGCTGAAGCGCGCGATGCGCGAAGCGGCTGAGAAGAAGAACAAGCGAACAGTGCCCCCGGTCCCAGCATCTCCGGGTCGCACTCAGGCCGGAGCGGATAACGGCCCGCTCCGGCTGACCAACCGTGTTGATACGGGTGCAGGAGAGGAGGGATGAGTGCCATGAAGACTGCGGGTATCGGCACGGAAATTCGTGGCATGGTGATAGCGGGGCTCGCCGTGATCGCGGCAGGCTTTGGCGGCGTGGGGACATGGGCGGCGCTCACCCCGCTCGCCTCGGCCGCCATCGCCCCCGGAAAGGTCAGCCCCGACGGCGCGTCACGCACGATTTCGCACCTCGAGGGCGGCATCGTGTCTGAAATCCGGGTGCGGGAAGGGGACGTGGTCGAAAAGGGAGCCCCTCTGCTGGTTCTCGACGAGGCTCTCGCCCGGGCAGACCAGCGGTCGCAATTCCGCAAGCTCGCGCGGCTCGAAGTCCTTCGCGCGAGGCTCACGGCCGAAGCTCAGGGAGCGGAGGTATTCGTGCCACCTGTCGATGAGAATGCGAGTACGGATCAGGCATTCCTCGAATACGTCGCGAACGAACGCGAGACCTTCGCGCTGCGGCGCGAGCGCCGGGCCGAACAGCTCGAGATCTATGACCGCCAGCTCGCTCAGGTCGTCGAGGAAACCCGCTCGATGGCGCTGCAGGCGGCCGGTCTGGACGAACAGGTCGTGCTTCTCGAACGTGAACTCAAGACCAAGCAGGCCCTCTTCGACCAGGGCCTCTTGCGGGAATCCGAGGTAAATGCCCTCGCGCGCAAGCGCGCCGAGCTTTCCTCCGAGGCGGAAGCGCTTCGCGCCTCGATGGCGCGCGCTGCAATGAAGTCCGAGGAGATCGAAATCTCGAAGACCGCACTCGACACCGAGCTTCTCAACGAAGTCTCGGAGCGGTTGGCCGAGGTCAATGCCGAGGTCGCGCAGGTCGAAGAAGCCCTCAACGCGACTTCGGACATTCTCTCGCGGACCGAGATCCTTTCACCGATCGACGGCACGGTGCTCACGCTCAACGCCAAGACCGTGGGGGGCGTGGTCCGCCCCGGCGAGCCGATCCTCACCTTGACGCCCCTCGACGAAGACCTGATCGTCGAAGCGCGGCTCGACCCCCGGGACGTCGACAACGTCATGCCGGGGATGAGCGCGAGCGTGCAGTTCCCGTCTTTCCTCATGCGCCATGCGCTTCCCATGGAAGGCGTGGTTCTCACGGTCGGGTCCGACGCGATCGAGGATGAGGCCTCCGGGACGGATTACTACCCGCTGCGGGTGAAAGTGTCCGATGAGGATATCGCCGCGGCTATCGGGGGCGCGGAAATTCGGGCCGGCATGCCAGCCGATGTCTTCGTCGAGACCGGTCACCATACGCCGCTCCGATACGCCTTCGACCCGATCCTGGCATCCTTCTCGAAGGCCTTCCGCGAGGAGGTCGTGCGCTAATTGAACTCGGGCCAAGTGCAGCTGCGTGCTCCTTGGCCCGGAAGCCTTCAATCTTCGGTCCTGCAGGATCATCAGAGGGTGATGGAAGCTTCGGTTCCCGACGGCCGGGGATCCAGGTGGGTAGGGCAGGCGGCTGTCGAACTCTGCCTGCGCAATGTCGATCGCGTCACCCGATAGGTTCGGGTGGCGTTATCGACCCGGAAACATTCCGCGAGAAACCGTGGCCCTGACAGGGTTCACGGTTTTCTCGTTCCAGCGCCCTCATCTTTTTGGCCATCTCGGACGGCATGCCCGCGCGCGTGCCGCTATCGGATTCCGTCCTCCTGACATGCTCGTTCAAAGTCTGCGGGGTGCAGCCGATCCAGTTCGTGATCGACAGGAGGGCCGCCCATCGGCACCCATGCTGCGCTTCATTGCCCAGAACCACACGCTCGCGCATTTCAGGCGCGCAATCGTTGATCGTCGCGCCCATGCTCCGCCTAGCTCAGGAGTTGAAGCCCCCGACATGCCCGGGGCGGCCTACCGGAACCGAGCTTGGCTTGGCCAGACCGGAGATGACCCTCGGGGCCGACGGCACCTCGCAATCCGACGCTGCGTCATTGGCGGACACACAGGTGTCACGCCGCAATCTCCGCACATTGTCGCCCCCTGAAAATGATTTGCTGGTTCTTAACGATATCCGTGTCCAGCTACGCCGCGAGGTGCCATGAATCCCATCGGACCCATTACCGACAGTGACGGCGCGGATGACCGCCTGAACGAGACTGCCCATGTCGGCTCCACGGTGGGCGTGAAGGTTTCGGCCACGGACCCCGATGCTGCGGACACGGTGACCTATGCCACCGATAATGATCGCTTCACGGTGGATGCCGATGGCACGGTCCGGGTCGCCGACGGGGCCCACTTCGATCACGAGACCGAGCCCAGCATCTCCCTCACAGTGACGGCGACGTCGTCGGATTCCACGACGTCCGCCCATGTCTTCAATCTGACCGTCGACGATGTGAACGAAGCGCCGGTCATAGGCGTCGTTCAGGGCAGCGGCCGGATCGACAGCAGCAATTTTGCCGCTTCAGGCGCAGGCTACACCGTTTCCGCGCGCCAGATCACCGACAGCGGTGAGCTGAGCGCACCGTCCACGGCTCTGGTCACACATAGCAACCACGGCCTCGGCGTCCTGGGCTCGACCGGTTCGGGCGCACCCGCCAATCAGCTGGGTTACGATGCCGGTCGCCTGCTCTCCGAGGAAATCATCGTCTCGTTCGATACTGCGGTCGCCAGCGCCGAAGTCGGCATCGCGGCGCTTTGGAGCAGCGAGAATGGCAGCTACGAAGTCGGACATTACGTCCTTTACATGAATGGTGCCCAGGTCGGGAGCAGCGATTTTGCCTCGCCCGCGCACCATCAGGGTACGGTGCTTCAGATCGACCCTGGCGTCGCTTTCGACCAGATCGTGTTCAGCGCCACCCCCTACGGCGACCAAGGCAACATCACGAACAACAGCAGCGACTACTACATTCACGCCATCAACTACCACAGCGCCATGGGCGTGGCCGAGGATGCCGCCGCGGGCACGGTGGCCGCGAAACTGGTGGCACAGGACCCCGACACCGGCGACAGCGTGACGCTCTCGCTGGTCGACGGAAGCGGCAACGCCGTCATCGCCGGCAATTTCGAACTCGTCGGTGACGAGATCCGCGTGAAGGCTGGCGCCACATTGGATCGCGAGACCGCCGGGGTGCAACGGCTCACGGTTCGCGCCACCGACGACCAAGGGCTGTATCAGGACCGCTCGGTCGACGTTCATGTGCTCGATGCGAACGAGCACGCCATCGGCGCGATCAGTGACGCCGACGGCGCCACCCTCGACCGGATCGACGAGACCGCGGGGGCGGGCACGCTGGTCGGGATCGAGGCCCGCGCCGAGGATGCCGACGCCACCGCCACGGTGCGCTACGCGGTGGACGACGCGCGCTTCGCCATCGCCGCCGACGGCACGGTGCGGATCGCCGCCGGCGCCAGCTTCGACGCCGAGACCGAGCCGAGCGTCGCGCTGACCGTCACCGCGACCTCCTCGGACGGCTCCAGCGCCGTGCGGCGCTTCGACATCGCCGTGGCCGACATCAACGAGCACGCCATCGGCGCGGTCAGTGACGCCGACGGTGCCACCCTCGACCGGATCGACGAGACCGCGGGCGCGGGCACGCTGGTCGGGATCCAGGCCCGCGCCGAGGATGCCGACGCCACCGCCACGGTGAGCTACGCGGTGGACGACGCGCGCTTCGCCATCGCCGCCGACGGCACGGTGCGGGTCGCCGCCGGTGCCAGCTTCGACGCCGAGACCGAGCCGAGCGTCGCGCTGACCGTCACCGCGACCTCCTCGGACGGCTCCAGCGCCGTGCGCCGCTTCGACATCGCCGTGGCCGACATCAACGAGCACGCCATCGGCGCGGTCAGTGACGCCGACGGCGCCACCCTCGACCGGATCGACGAGACCGCGGGGGCGGGCACGCTGGTCGGGATCGAGGCCCGTGCCGAGGATGCCGACGCCACCGCCACGGTGAGCTACGCGGTGGACGACGCGCGCTTCGCCATCGCCGCCGACGGCACGGTGCGGGTCGCCGCCGGTGCCAGCTTCGACGCCGAGACCGAGCCGAGCGTCGCGCTGACCGTCACCGCGACCTCCTCGGACGGCTCCAGCGCCGTGCGCCGCTTCGACATCGCCGTG
This sequence comes from Limimaricola sp. AA108-03, assembly GCF_050847355.1. Classification (NCBI taxonomy): domain Bacteria; kingdom Pseudomonadati; phylum Pseudomonadota; class Alphaproteobacteria; order Rhodobacterales; family Paracoccaceae; genus Limimaricola; species Limimaricola sp. AA108-03. The sequence goes on along the minus strand of NZ_CP193755.1, from coordinate 1,821,923 downwards.
GCCGACATCAACGAGCACGCCATCGGCGCGATCAGTGACGCCGACGGCGCCACCCCGGACCGGATCGACGAGACCGCGGCCACGGGCACGCTGGTCGGGATCGAGGCCCGCGCCGAGGATGCCGACGCCACCGCCACGGTGAGCTACGCGGTGGACGACGCGCGCTTCGCCATCGCCGCCGACGGCACGGTGCGGATCGCCGCCGGCGCCAGCTTCGACGCCGAGACCGAGCCGAGCGTCGCGCTGACCGTCACCGCGACCTCCTCGGACGGCTCCAGCGCCGTGCGGCGCTTCGACATCGCCGTGGCCGACATCAACGAGCACGCCATCGGCGCGATCAGCGACGCCGACGGCGCCACCCCGGACCGGATCGACGAGACCGCGGCCACGGGCACGCTGGTCGGGATCGAGGCCCGCGCCGAGGATGCCGACGCCACCGCCACGGTGCGCTACGCGGTGGACGACGCGCGCTTCGCCATCGCCGCCGACGGCACGGTGCGGATCGCCGCCGGCGCCAGCTTCGACGCCGAGACCGAGCCGAGCGTCGCGCTGACCGTCACCGCGACCTCCTCGGACGGCTCCAGCGCCGTGCGCCGCTTCGACATCGCCGTGGCCGACATCAACGAGGCCCCGACGTGGTTGGACGTCAGCACTCTCGGCGTGGAGGAGAACGCGGCCGGCGCCGTGGTCGGCCGGATCACGGTGGCCGATGTCGATGACGGTTCACGCCATGATTTCACGGTTTCGGATGCTCGCTTCGAGGTGGCATCCGGCCAGCTGCGGCTGAAGCCCGGGGTGATGCTCGATTACGAGGTCGAACCGAGCGTCGAACTCCACCTGACCGCGACCGATACCGATGGGCTGAGCTTCGGTCGCGACCTGACCATCAATGTCGCCGACGTGTTCGACTTTGCCGTCACTGAATACGCCGATCATGTTGTCGGCAATTTCGAGGGGAATGAAGTCGACGCTCTGGGCGGCGACGATACGATCTTCGGTCGCGCGGGCGACGACCTGCTCTGCGGCGGGGCGGGCGATGACCGTATCGCCGCCGGTCGGGGAGACGACCATGCCCATGGCAATGATGGCGACGACAGCCTCAAGGGGGGCACCGGCGATGACCGGCTGCTGGGGGGCGCGGGACATGACACGCTGAATGGCGGTCGTGGCGCCGATGTCATCCTGGGGTCATGGGGCACGGACCTGTTGCGAGGCAAGGCCGGCCAGGATCAGCTTTTCGGTGGCCGTGAATCGGATTGGCTGGGCGGCGGTCGCGGCAGGGACGTCCTGTTCGGAAATCGGGGCGATGACGAGCTCCGCGGACATGTCGGCGCCGACAGGTTGCGCGGTGGCCATGGCGCGGATGAGTTGCATGGGGGCGTGGGGGCGGACAGGCTGAACGGCGGTCTCGGGAACGATGTCCTGAACGGCGGCAAGGGAGCGGACGTCATGCGAGGCTCCTCCGGACAGGACCGTCTGCATGGCGGCCATGGGCGCGACGAGATGTTCGGTGGCCGTTCGGCCGATATTCTCGGCGGCGGACGTGGCGGTGACCGCCTGCAGGGAGGCAATGGGGACGACACTCTGAATGGGGGAAGAGGGAACGACCTCCTTCGGGGAGGGAACGATGACGATCACCTGCACGGAGGTCGCGGCGCGGACCGGATCCTCGGCGGCATCGGCAATGACACGGTGTCGGGAGGACAGGGGGGCGACGTGTTCGTGTTCAAGAGATTGCGGGCGGGGGAGGTCGAGACGATCCGTGATTTCGAGGCCGGGATCGACGTCATCGAACTCCACGGCCTGGCCCCCGAATTGGTTCGAGAGTCGATCTTCGATGCAGTTCGCGACGGCGACTATGATCATGCCGAGGTCGTCATTAAGGGTCAGACCCTCAAGTTCAAAGGGATGGATGCCAGCAGCCTCTCCCTGGACGATTTCGTTCTCGTCTGAGAGCAGAAGGGTCGCAGGACATCCGCCTGACAGGGTTCAGAACGGATCGGCCGCATCGAAAGTCGGCACGATGAGACCTGTCCCTGACGGCTGCCGCACGACGAACTGCTTCATCTGCAACACCGCGCTGCGCTCGTGCAGCTCGCTTCGGCCTGATGCGATCCTGAGAGGGGCGGGGACGCCCACCCGACTGGCGGGCGCGGGTGACCTGAGACCGTCTCGGACACACCGATGCAGGCCAGTTGGACCTAGTATGAGTCCGCCGGGCTTTCTTCCTGGTAGACGGTTGGGTCGGGCGAGGGCTTGATTGGGAGACGGTGCCCGAACGGCGCCCGACTGGCCGGTTCCAGACTATTCACCGCTGCGCCGGTGACGGGTGCCCCTCGCGGTGCAACTCCAGTATAAGACCTCGGGGCAGCTGCACCGATCGCTAATTGGCAAGCATCCATCCCCGGCCATCGCTCCGAGATCGATGTCAGAGGGCAGCAAGCGCCACGGTGATGGCGGCGGCCATGACCTGAAATCTGTCCTTCCTGCGAGCCGGGGGAGAATCCGTGAGTGATTTCCGGAGCCATGCGGCCTGCCGTTCCGATGGTGCTGACCTGCAACTCGGCGGATTCCTTAGATTGCCGAAATTAGATCGCGGTGGCGCAAAGTTTGTTCTTTATTGGAACGCGCGAGCCCCGCATCATCCCGCTCGATGGTCGGCGTCGGGAGGGATGCCGGTGATCGAAAACAGGGAGACGTCACGATGCCGAACACCAAACTCACCAAGCGCCGGTTCTTGCAATATGCCGGGGGCATGGCCGCTGCAACCGGCCTGCCGGCCGTCATCGGCGTCGGCCCTGCCTCGGCAGCCGGGCTGAGGACGGTGGATATGCAGCTTGGCTGGCTCGCCTCCAACGGTCTCCTGGGCGAGGTCGTGGCGCAGGCCAAGGGCTTCTACGAGGAAGAGGGGCTGGAGCTGAAGATCACGCCGGGCGGTCCGAACGTGGACGGCGTCGGCTCGGTCGCGGCCGGGCGCTCCGAGGTGGGCCAGATCTCGTCGAGCCCCTCGGTGATGCTGGCCCGCGCCGCGGGCATCCCGATCAAGGCCTTCGCGGCCGGATACCAGAAGCACCCCTTCACCTATTTCTCGCTGCCCGACAACCCGATCCGCGAGCCCAAGGACATGGTCGGCAAGACCATCGCCACCCAGCCCACCGCGCATATCCTCTTGAAGGCGCTGCTGGCGGCCAACGACATCTCCGAAGATGATGTCGAGATCGTCAACATGGGCTCGGACATGAACCAGCTGATGACCGGGCAGGCCGCGGCCGTGACCGGCTGGCTGACCAACATCGCGGCGCTCGACGTGCTCGGCGAGGAGCGGGTCGACCTGATGCTGTGGGACACCGGCATCCAGCTCTACGCCACCGTCTACTACGCGACTGACGAGACCATCGAGACCGACGCGGAATCACTCGCGGGCTTTACCCGCGCCACCGCGCGCGGCTGGCACTATGTACGCGAGAACCCCGAGGAGGCGGTCGATCTGCTGATCGCGGCCTATCCGAACATGGACCGCGAGGCGGAGATGCGCGCGGTCGAGCAGGTGCTCGGTTTCGTCTTCACCGAAGCCACCGCCGAGAATGGCTGGGGCACGATGAACCACGAAAACTGGGAGACGCAGATCGCGGCCTATGCCGATCTCGGCCAGTTCGACGGCGACGCACCGACCGTGGACGAGGTGATGACGCTGAAGATCCTCGAAATGACTGCCGACGCGCGCAAAGAGGTCTCCTGATGGTCGCGGCAGAGCTTCATACGGCAGCGGGGAATCCCGCTGCCACGCCCGATCCGGGCGCGATCCGGGTCGAGAATGTCGACGTCACCTTCGCCGAAGGCACTGTGGTCGCGCTCAAGGACGTTTCGGTGGAGATCCCGCAGGGCGCCTTCGTGACGATTCTCGGGCCTTCTGGCTGCGGCAAGTCCACGCTGATGCGCGCCATCGCCGATCTGGTCCCGGCCGCCGCCGGGGTGGTCGATGTGCAGGGGCAGTCGCCCCGGGACGCCCGGCGCGACCGCAACTTCTCCTACGTGTTCCAGGACGCGACGCTGCTGCCGTGGCGCACCGCCCTGGAGAACGTGCAGCTTCCGCTCGAGGTGGGCGGCGGCGGCGATGCCCATGCCGATCCGCGCGATCTCCTCGAACTCGTCGGGCTCAAGGGCCGTGAGAACGCGCTGCCGCACGAGCTGTCGGGCGGCATGCGCCAGCGCGTCGCCATCGCCCGCGCGCTCGTCACCAAGCCCAAGATCCTGCTGATGGACGAACCCTTCGGCGCGCTCGACGAGATCACCCGCGACAAGCTCAATGAGGAAGTGCTCAGGATCTGGCGCGAGACCGGAACGACGATCCTCTTCGTCACCCATTCGATCCCCGAGGCGGCCTTTCTCGGACAATACGTGCTGATGCTCGCCGCCCATCCGGGGCGGGTGAAGGAATTCATGAAGGTCGAGCTGCCGTCCGAGCGGCGGCTGGCGGATCGCGACACGCTGGAGTTCGTCCAGATCACCGCGCATCTGCGCAAACTGCTGGAGGAATGCTGAGATGGCCGAGGCAAGCCAAATCCCGATGCCTGTACCGGCGCCGCGCATGAGCCGGGTGCTCGACGCGGTGCTCGACCGCGGCCCCGCGCTCGCCGCCGTCGCGGGCCTGCTGCTCTTGTGGCAGGGCGTGGTGTGGTTCTTCGAGGTGCCAGAATACATGGCGCCGAGCCCGATCGCCGTTCTCGGTGCCTTCCAGGACAATGCCGGGACGCTGTGGCTGAACTTCTGGCCCACCTTCTTCGAGGCGGCGCTGGGCTTCGTCGCGGGCAACCTCGTGGCGATCCTGCTGGCGGTCTGGTTCGTGCACAACACCACCGCCGAGCGCGCCTTCTTCCCGATCGCGGTGTTCATCAACACCATCCCGATCATCGCGCTGGCACCCGTTCTCGTGCTGATCTTCGGCAACGGCTTCGCCCCCAAGATCATCATCGCGGGCCTGATCTGCTTCTTCCCGACGCTGGTCAACATGGTGCGCGGCCTCAAGGCGGTCTCGCCCGCCACGCTCGACCTGATGCGGGTGCTCTCGGCCTCGAACTGGGAAATCTTCTGGAAGGTGCGTCTGCAAAGCTCGCTGCCCTTCCTCTTCGCGGCGCTCAAGATCGCCTCCACCACCTGCGTCATCGGCGCCATCGTGGCGGAATGGATCGGCTCGAACTTCGGGCTCGGCGCGCTGATCATCGAGGCGACCTTCAACTTCCGCTCGCCGCTGCTCTACGCCACCGTCTTCACCGCAGCCCTTCTGGCCGTGGTCATGTTCGCCCTGGTGAGCTTTGCCGAAGCCAAGTTCATCCGCTGGAAGACCTCGGACGTCCACTGAACGCCGCGCAATAGAATATTTAGGAGAATCAAGATGTTGAACAAAACCATCAGGGAGAGTCTGCGCGACGTGCCCGTGGTCGACCGCTCCGACGTCGTCGTGGTCGGCGGTGGCCCCGCCGGGATCTCCGCCGCCGTCTCCGCCGCCCGCAACGGTGCCTCGGTCACGCTGCTGGAGCGCTACCCCTATCTCGGCGGCCTCGCCGCCGGCGGCATGGTGCTGCTCCTCGACGACATGCACAACGACACCGAGATCACGGTGAAGGGCATCTGCATGGAGATGATCGAGCGGATGCGCGCCATCGGGCTGTGCCACACGCCGCCCGAGGAGGACCGGATGCCCGGCCGCCGCGAGACCCAGGAGAACTGGAAGAAGTATTCGCGCTGGGGGATGTTCGACTTCCACACCCAGTCGATGCCGCACCCGGTCTGCTTCGCCGCCGCCTTCGATCCCGACGGCTACAAGAAGGTCTCCTACGACCTGATGGAGGAGGCCAAGGTCAAGCTGCGGCTGCACAGCTGGTTCTCCGAGGCCATCGTCGAGGACGGCGTCGCCAAGGGCGTGATCTGCGAGACCAAGGAAGGCCGCCAGGCGATCATGGGCGGCGTGATCATCGACGCCTCGGGCGATCTCGACGTCGCGGCCTCGGCGGGCGCCAAGTTCCAGGAGGCGAGCTTCATCGTCACCACCGTCTCGCGCTGGGGCAATGTCGACACCGACAAGGCCGAGGCCTGGCAATACGCCAACCCGGAGGAATTCCAGCGTCTCGACCACGAGGCCAAGCGGATCATCGGCGGCTGCTGGAACTACTGGTGGCTCAAGACGCCGCTGCCGGGCGTGATCTGGCTCAACTGCCCGCACATGCCGCAATATAGCGGCCTCTCGGTCGAGGGGCTCACCGGGGCCGAGTTCGAGGGCCGCAAGCGGATGGAGAAGCTCATGACCTTCGCCCGCGAGAACCTGCCGGGCTTCGAGAAGGCGCATGTGGTGGATTTCGCGCCGCAGACCGGGGTGCGCACCACCCGCCTGCTCGAAGGTGAGTACGTCGTCACCAAGGACGACGTGATGAAGCGCCGTCACTTCGCCGACACCGTCTGCCGGGGCCGCGACTACTACACCCCCTACGGCGCGCTGGTGCCCAAGGATGTCGACAACCTGCTGGTCGCTGGCCGCCACTACTCCTGCACCCCGCAGGCCCAGAAGAAGAGCCGCGAGATCCCGCCCTGCATGGCGCAAGGCGAGGCCGTGGGCGTCGCCGCGACCGTCGCGCTCAACGCCGGCGTCACCGTGCGCGAGGCCGACGTCTCCGCGATCCAGAAACAGATGCGCGCGCAGGGTGCCGATCCCGGCGACGTGCCCTCGTCCAACGCCCTCGTCATGGAGGCCGCAGAATAATGACCCAACCGCTCCCCCTCGATGGCATCAAGGTGATCGATTTCACCCAGGTGATGCTCGGACCCTCCTGCACCCAGGTGCTTGCCGACTACGGCGCCGAGGTGATCAAGGTCGAAAAGGAGAAGATCGGCGACCTGTCGCGCTGGTCGCTGGGCGCCGACCCGGACGGGCTCAACAACCCGATCTTCTGCTCGCTCAATCGCAACAAGAAGAGCTTGGCTCTCAACCTCAAATCCGAGGAGGCCCGCGCCCAGGTGCTCGAGCTGATCGACACCGCCGATGTCGTGGTCAACAACTTCCGCCCCGGCGTGATGGAGCGGATGGGGATGGGCTACGAGGACCTGAAGAAGCGCAACCCCGGCATCATCTTCGCCGTGGGCACCGGCTTCGGCCTCGAAGGTCCCAACAAGCACAAGGGCGGGCAGGACATCCTCGCCCAGGCGATGAGCGGCGTGATGGAACGCCGCTCGGACCCCGAGCTGCCGCGCGCGATTTTCTCGACCGCGCTGTGCGACTACACCGCCGGCATGCACCTCGTCCAAGGCGTGCTGCTGGCGATCCTGCAGCGCCAGAAGACCGGCGAGGGCCAGCAGGTGGCGGTGAGCCTCTATTCCTCGATGCTGGCGATGCAGATGCAGGAGGCGGCGGCGCACATGATGCGTGGCCGCGACCTGAACTGGGGCGCGTTCCCGCTCACCGGTGTGTTCGAGACCACGACCGAGCCCTTCGTCATGGTCGGCGCGTTCAAGGAAAACCCGCTGCGCGACATCTGCACCGCGATCGGGATCGAGGACCTGTCGAAGGAAGAGCGTTTCCGCGACTTCGACGCGCAGGCCGCGCACCGCGCCGAGCTGCAGGCGATCTTCAAGCGCGAATTCGCCAAGAACAGCCGCGAGCACTGGCTGCAGCGGCTGGAGGAGGTCGACATCCTCTGCGCGCCGGTGCGCACGCTCGCGGAGGCGCTCGATGACGAGCAGACCATCGTGAACAACATGGTGATCGAGGCGGGCGAGACGCCGGCGGGCAAGATCCGCCTCGTCGGCAGCCCGATCGACATGTCGGCCGCGCCGCTCAGCGTCCGTCAGGGCCCGCCGCAGCTCGGCGAGCACAATGGCGAGATCCTCTCCGGGCTCGCCCCGAAGAAGGCGCAGGTGGCATGAGCGTCCATTACGAAGTCCGCGACCGCGTCGCCCGGGTCACCATCGACCGGCCCGAGGTGATGAACGCGATCGACCAGAAGACCGAGGCCGCGCTGGAGCGGATCTGGTGCGACATCGAGGAGCGCGACGACATCTCCGTCGCGGTCCTCACCGGGGCCGGGGAGAAGGCCTTCTCGGTCGGCGCCGACATGAAGGACTCGTCGCTTTCGGGCCTCGAATACTGGGCCGCGCCGCGCCCCAACGGCTTTGGCGGCATCTCGTTTCGCCGCTCGCTCGACGTGCCGCTGATCGCGCGCGTCAACGGCTACGCGCTGGGCGGCGGCTTCGAGATGGTGCTGGGGGCCGACATCGTGGTGGCCGCCGAGACCGCGAAGTTCGGCCTGCCCGAGGCGCGGGTGGGGCGGATGCCGCTCGATGGCGGCATGGTGATGCTGCAGCGCAAGATCCCGCACAACCTCGCCATGGGGGTGATGCTGGGCGGGCGGCGCATCGACGCGGCCACGATGGAGCGCTTCGGCCTCGTCAACGAGGTGGCGGGGCAGGGCGAACTCGACGCCGTCACCGAGCGCTGGATCGAGGATATCGCCGCCTCCGCGCCGCTGTCGCTGCGCGCGATCAAGCAGGTGGTGAACCGCACCGGCCATCTGAGCCCGTCCGAGGCGCAGGCGATGAAACTGCCCGCGGTTGTGAAGGCGCTCAAAAGCGCCGATGCTGACGAGGGCGTTCGCGCCTTCCTCGAAAAGCGCGCGCCGGTCTGGCAAGGCGCCTGACCGGAGAGACGACATGCACGCAGCCTTCCTGCGCTATTTCACGGTGGTGGCCCGCGCGGGATCGATCCGCGCGGCCTCCGAGCAGCTGCATGTCGCCTCCTCCGCGATCAGCCGGCAGATCCAGAAGGTCGAGGACGAGCTCGGCACGCCGCTGTTCGAGCGGCTGCCGGGGGGCTTGCGGCTGACGCAGGCGGGCAAGCGGCTCTTGGCCCATGCCGATCAGACCTTGAACGATTTCGAGGTGCTCAAGGGCGAGCTGGGCGCGCTCAGGGGCGAAAAGACCGGCACCGTCTCGATCGCCTCGCTCGACAGCCTGCTGGTGAGCTTCCTGCCCGAGCAGGTGAGCCGCTATCACAAGGCCCATCCCAAGGTCGATTTCCGGGTGCGCACCGGCGCGCATGGCACCGTCGCCACCATGGTCGCCGAGGGCGAGGCCGATCTCGGCATCACCTTCAGCCTCGCGCGGCCAGAGGACACCGAGTTCATCTCGCCGATCCCGATGCCGCTGATGGCGATGGTCGCCAAGGACCACCCGCTGGCGGATCGCGCCTCGGTGACCCTGGCCGACTGCGCCGCCTACAACCTGCTCTTGCAGCTCGACACCGCGCCGATCCGCTCGTTGATCGAGATGGAACTGTCGGTGCTCAACCGCACCGGCCGGGTGCTGGCGGCCTCCAACAACCTGCTGATGCTCAAGCCGCTGATCCTCGAAGGCGACGGTGTCGCCTTCTACACGCCGCTGGGCATGGTGCGCGAACTCACCGAAGGCAGCATCGCCGCGGTACCGCTCGCGGGCACGCGCCTCGGGGGCCTGGAACTGGGGCTTCTGGTGCCGCGCCGCCGCAAGCTGACGCAGGCCGCCGAGGCCCTCGTCGCGCAGCTGACCGAGGGGCTGGAGGAGCTGCGCGACGCGCCGTGGATGCGCAAGTTCAACGCGCTGGAAGGCGCGTGAGCCTCGCGCTCGAGGTCGACCGCTGGTGGCCGCGCCCCGGGCACGGCGCCCCCGAGGGGCCGCGCCGCATCACCTTCGGCCCCGAACCGCAGGCGGTGCCGGGGCAGGGCGGCACCGGGCTGATGGCGCTGCCCGCGCCGATCAACGGGCACGATCATGGCTACGGCATCCGCACGCTCGATTTCGGGGCGAATGACGACGCGCTGGAGCCGTGGATCGCCGGGCTGCGGCTCAGGCCGCGCACCGATCCCTATCTCGAGGCGCTGGTCGCCTTTTCGCGGCTGGCCCGCGCCGGCTGCGCGGGCACCGTGCATTGCCATAACTCGCTCAATGCCGACCGGCTGGTCGAGGAGGCGGGCGAGGTGGTCCGCGCGGCGCGTGATGTCGGGATCCGGCTGGCGCTGAGCTGTCCGCTGCTCGATGCCTCGCCACTGGTCTATGGCGGGGCGGAGGCCTACCGGCAGAGCCTCGATGCTGCCGATGCGGATTGGCTCGACGGGCTGCTGCCGCGCTATGCGCCGATCCCCCAGCAGATCGCCGCCGTGGAGGAGATCGCCCGGCGCCATGCCGGGCCGATGGTCGACGTGCAGCTCGGCCCCATCGGCCCGCAATGGTGCTCGGACGCGATGCTGGAGGCGGTGGCCGAGGCCTCCGAGCGCCACGACCGGCGCATCCACATGCATCTGCTGGAAAGCCCGCGCCAGCGCGACTGGCTCGACCGGCGCTTTCCGGGCGGGGTGGTCGCGCATCTCGACGCGATCGGGTTCCTGTCGCCGCGCCTCACCGTGGCGCATGGCGTGCAATTGACCGAGGCCGAGGCGGAGCTTCTGGCCGAACGCGGCGTGCGGCTCGCCTCGAACCCCTCGGCCAATCTGCGGCTGCGATCGGGCATCCTGCCCGGCGCGGTCCGCGCGCGCGTGGCGACCGGCATCGGCCTCGACGGCACCGGGTTCGACGACGCGCAGGACATCTGGGCCGAGATGCGGCTCTTCGGCTTGCTGCAGGCGGGGCGGGGGCTGGAAACCGAGATGCCCGTGGCCGCCGTCTTCGACGCGGCCTGCAGGACCAATGCCGATATCGGCGCGATGCCGGAAGGGGCCGACGTGGTGACGCTCGACTGGGCCACGCTGAGCGCCGAGGCGCTGTGGCCCGACGACGCGCCGGGCGAGAGGCTGCTGGCCCGGATGGGCGCGCGCCATGTCCGCGATCTCGTGGTCGCGGGCCGCGCGGTGCTGCGCGACGGGGCGCTCACCGGCTTCGATGCCGATGCGGCCCTGGCCGAGCTGATGGCGCAGGCCCGCGCCGACCTGCCGCGTCTCGACGCGCTGCGGGTCGATGTCGCGCGGATCGCGGCGCTGACGAAGGCGCATTACGCGCAAAGCTGAGGCGGGCGGCTCAGACCTCGACCAGGTCGTAATGGCGGATGCTGCGGGACTCGACCAGCTCGGCCTCGGCCGGGTCGACATGGGGCTGCGTGTAATCCTCGCCCGCGAAGGCCCGGAGCGCGTCGAGATCGCGCCAGATCATCACGAAGGCGAATTCGCGCGGGCTGTCGGGGCGCGCGGCGCCGGGCAGCACCTGCACGAGACCGTCCGTGGCCCGCATGAGCGGGATCGCCGTCTCGCGGAAAAAGCGTTCGAAAGCCGCTTCCTTGCCGGGCCGGGTCACGACCTGAAATATCCGCATGATCATGGCTGGACCTCCCTCGCCTCGATGCGCGGGGCTGGACGCCCCGGTCCCTCCCCAGCATAGCACGCGCTCGCCATGGCAGGGCCGCATCGAAAAAGGCGCGCGCCGCGGGGAAGCGGGCGCGCGCCGGGGGTCACCGGGAGGAGGTGGTGACGCCGTGCCGGTCAGGCCTGGATGTAGGTGGTCTTGACCGTGGTGTAGAATTCGCGCGCGTATTGCCCCTGCTCGCGCGGGCCGTAGCTCGATCCCTTACGCCCGCCGAACGGCGTGTGGTAATCGACGCCCGCCGTCGGCAGGTTGACCATCACCATGCCGGCTTCGGCGTGGCGGCGGAAATGCGCGGCGCGACCGAGGCTGGTGGTGCAGATCCCGGCGGAGAGGCCGAAATCGGTGTCGTTGGCCACGCGCAGCGCCTCGTCGTAGTCGGCGACCTTGATGACGGTGGCGACGGGGCCGAAGATTTCCTCGCGGTTGATGCGCATCTCGTTGGTGGTGTTCGTAAAGAGCGCGGGCGTCATGAAGTGGCCGGGCGTCGGCCCTTCGATCACCTCGCCGCCGCAGACCAGTGTGGCGCCTTCGTCCTGGCCGATCTTCACGTAACGCTTATTCTGTTCGAGCTGGTTCTCATCGACCACCGGGCCGATATGGACAGCATCGTCCATCGGGTCGCCGACCTTGAGCGCCTTGAGCTTCTCGGTCAGCGCCTCGACGAAACGGTCATGGATGCCCTCGGTCACGATCAGTCGCGACGAGGCGGTGCAGCGCTGGCCGGTCGAGAAGAAGGCACCGTTCAGCGCGCAGTTCACCGCCGTGTCGAGATCGGCGTCGTCGAGCACCACGAGAGGGTTCTTGCCGCCCATCTCGAGCTGCACCTTCTTCATCTGCGCCACGCATTTCTCCGCGACCATGCGCCCGGTCTCGACCGAGCCGGTAAAGCTTACCGCGTCGATCTCGGGGTTGTCGAGGATCTCGGCGCCGACCTCCGAGCCGCGGCCCATGACGAGGTTGAACACGCCCTCGGGCACGCCCGCCTCGTGGAGGATCTCCGCGAGCGCCCAGGCGCAGCCCGGCGTCAGATCGGCGGGCTTGAGAACCACGCAGTTGCCATAGGCCAGCGCCGGGGCGATCTTCCAGGCCGGGATCGCGATGGGGAAGTTCCACGGGGTGATCAGCCCGATCACGCCCAGCGCCTCGCGCTGCACCATGACCTCGACGCCGGGGCGCACGCTGTCGATCGCGTCGCCGGTCTGGCGCAGCGTCTCGCCCGCGAAGAAGCCGAAGACCTGGGAGGCGCGCATCACCTCGCCCTTGGCCTCGGCAAAGGTCTTGCCCTCCTCGCGGGCCAGAAGTTCGCCCAGCTCCTCGGCACGCGCGGCGATGGTGTCCGAGACCTTCCTCAGCAGGTCATGGCGCTGCTGTGGACCGGAGCGGCTCCAGGCGGGAAAGGCGGCGCGGGCCGCGGCGATGGCGCGCTTGGCGTCGTCCTTGGAGGCGCGGGCATAAAGCCCTACGATCTCGTCGGTATTGGCGGGGTTGCGGTTCTCGTTGACGTCCGCGCCCTCGACCCATTCGCCCGCGATCAGGTTGCGGTGCTGCTTGGTCACGTCGTTCATCTTCATCTGGTCTGTCCTGTCGTTCTGGAAAATTGTCGCTCAGGCCGGCTCGGCGGCGTGCGGGGACAGCTCGGGCAGGGCCCGTGCCTGTTCATCGGTGAGCGGGGCAAGCGGCAGCAGCACGCGGGCATAGCCCGGCAGGTCGTGCAGCCGCGCGACCAGCGCCTTGACGCTGGGGATCAACGGCGTCGCCGCGATGGCGCGGCGGCGGCGGCCGACCTCATTCGCAAGGGCGGCGTCCGCGGGATCGGTCCAGAGCCGCTGCGCCAGCGGCGCGGTGAGATTGACGGTGGCCGAGATGCAGCCCGCAAAGCCGCGCGCCTCGCATTGCGCGAGCGCGGCCTCGTCGCTCGGAAACACGTCGAAACCCCCGATCCGCGCAAGCTCGGCGGCGTAGTCGAGATCGCCGGAGCTGTCCTTGGCCCCGGCGATCCGGTCCGGGAAGCTGGCCTTGAGCCAGGCCGCGAAGCCCGGCTCGAAGCGAAGCCCGGTCATCTGCGGGAAATTGTAGAGATAGATCGGGATCGGCCGGTCCGCCGTCGCCTCCATCAGCCGCTCGAAATACGCGTGCAGCCCGGCCTCGTCGACGCCCTTGTAGTAATAGGGCGGCAGCACCAGCGCCGCGGCAAAGCCCAGCTCGGCCGCGTGCCGGGTCAACGTCACGGTGGTGGCGAGATCCGGGCAGCCGGTGCCGACCATCATGCGGGCGGGGGCGATCTCGCGGGCAAGGACGCTCATCAGCTCCATCCGCGCGGGAGCGGGCAGCGAGCTGGCCTCGCCGGTGGTGCCGAGAAGGTTGAGCGCGTCGCAGCCATTGTCCAGAAGCCAGCGCGCATGGCGCAGCATCGGCGCCGGATCGGGGCGTCCGTCTTCGGTCAGGGCGGTAGCGATCGCGGCAATGACGCCGCGCGGTCGTTTGGGGAACATCTGCACCTCAGGCTGTCTGGCGTTCGGATTTCGGATAGGCCGCGACGAGAGGGTGGTCCGCATCGGTCGAGACCGACTTGTCCCAGCCGCCGGGATCGCCGAGCCCGCTGACCTCCGCGCCGAAGAATTCGCGGTTGATGGCCTCGAAGGGGCGCGCGGCCTCCGGCAGTTCCCGGTCATAATGGATCGCGTCGACCGGGCAGATCGACAGGCACAGCCCGCAATTGATGCATTCCTCGGGGTGGATGTAGAACATCCGCCCGCCTTCGTAGATGCAGTCCGCCGGGCAGGCCAGCGTGCAGGCGCCATCCTTGATGTCGATGCAGGGCTCCGCGATCACATAGGCCATGGGGGTGCTCCTCCGGGTCACGAGGCGACTATCGAGCCGCAGGGTGATCCAATAAAGAAGAGAATTCCGGCTAGGCCGATGCCAAAACGGCAACGCTTGGCGGGTGCGCGGCGCTGCCGAAACGTCGGCACCTCCTGGCCAGAAGCGTCCCTCTCCGAGCAGGCCCGCCTGGCGGCAACGGCTCTCGCGCCCATCTGTCAGGTGCGGAGGAAGGCCCGCCGCCACGCGGCCGCGCCGATCATCGCAGCCGGGCGTCCTCGAAGCCCTGCGTGTCGTGGCAGGCGCTGCAGTTCTTGCCGAACCGGCCGTCATGGACGTCGTCCTCGGCATGGCAGGACACGCAATCCCGGGAGATCGCCATGCTCGTGGCCGCGGCCTCGGTATGGCACGATCCGCAGCTCACGCCCTGATGCGCGCCGGTGAGGGCGAAGTCGGTTTCGGTGTCGTGGTCGAAGGTCCAGAACTCCCAGCCATTCGGATTGTGGCAGGTCTCGCACTGGTCGGAGAGGCTTCCCTCGTGGATGTCGTCATCCTGGTGGCAGCTCGCGCAGGAAGGCTTGGCCGAGCGGAAGGCGGGGTCGAGATGGCAGCCCTCGCAAGGCACGAGCGTGTGCAGCCCGAGCAGGGGAAAGCGGGTGATGTCGTGGTCGAAGGCGACGTCGACGGCCCACCCGGTCGGCGCGTGGCAGGTGTCGCAGGCCTCGCCGAGCTGACCCTCATGCGCGTCGTCGGCCTCGTGGCAGCCAAAGCAGTCGGTGGCGAGATCCTCGGCGAAGGCGTTGGTCGCGTGACAGGCTTCGCAAGCCGCATCCTCATGGGCACCGACCAAGCTGAACTCGGTGTCTCGGTCGTGATCGAACTTGACCTCGGTCCAGGCCTCGACCACGTGGCAGGTGTCGCATTCCTCGCCGAACCGCCCCGCATGCACGTCCTGTATCTGGTGGCAGCCGATGCAGTCCGTCGGCAGCCCCTCATAGACCTCGCCGACATGGCAGGACGTGCAGGTCACCTCCGCATGTGCCCCCGCGAGCGCGAAGCCGGTTTCGGAATGGTCGAAGGGCTTCAGCTCGGCCCAGCCCGTCTCGGCATGGCAGGCGGCGCAGTCGGTTCCGAGGCGCCCCTGATGCGGCTGGTCCTCCTCGTGGCAACCGACGCAGTCGTTCGGCGCCTCACGGAACTTGGCCTCGTCCGCATGGCAGGAGGCGCAGGGCAGGATCGCATGCGCGCCTTCGAGCATGAAATCGGTATCGGTGTGATCGAAGGTTTCCGTGTCGAGCTGCACGATATCGGCGTCGCGCCCGTCATGATCGGTGTGGCAGTACCGGCATTCCTGCTCCAGCACCTCCTGCCTGCGGCCGTGAAAGCCGCGCCGCTCGGCGATGTCGCGATCGACCAGTTCGTGGCAGTCGAGGCAGAGTTCGGATTCGCCTTCCTCCGAGAAGGAGACATGGCAGTTCGAGCAGTCGTCCTCCAGCTCGGCATGCCCCTCGATGAGATCGCCCGGCATGACCAGCCGTTCGAGCAGGGATTGTGCGAGGGAGGGGGTGGGCATCAGCAGCAGGAAGACCCCGGCCAGAACCTGGCGGACGGCGCGGAGCGTTATGCTGCTAACAAGGTACATTCAATACAGATGAACCCCCACGACATGCACGATAGCAGCAAAGACGAGGATCACGAACAGCGGAAGGTGAAATAGGTGCCAGAGCGCGAACAGCCGCTCATAGAGCGCGAAGGACTGGGCCCGCGCGACGGCATGGAGATAGCTGTCGAGGTGCTGCTTCACCAAGGCGCTGCGGTCGCGCCTGGGGCCGTCCTTGCGTCCGAGCAGCTGGGCGTAGCGCCGCATCACGTCGCGCCGCAGCCGATAGCGCGAGACCGGTCCGGTGAGCGTGCGATGGAGGTTCGACCACAGATCCTGCGACGGGGTGAGGCGGCGCGTCTCGTAGTCCTTCAACGTCTCCAGAAGCCATGACGGGTCGGGCATGTCCGTGTCGAACTCGTGTTTCAGGTCCTCCATGTCGTTCAGGTATTCCCGCACCGAGGCCCGCCGCCCGTAGAGCCCCTTGTGGATGCGCGAATAGAACAGGCGTCCGATCAGGCCGCTGCCCGCCACCACCAGCATGGCAAAGAAGGCCATCGTGCTGTTGAGCGACCCGAGCGTGAAGTTGGAGTGCAGGATGATCAGCACCGGGCCGATGATGCCCAGCATCATGTGGATCCTGAACCAGTTGCGGACATTGCCGATGAAGCGCAGCCCGGCGAACCGCTTGCGCAGCGGGTAGAGCAGCAGGGTCAGCATCGCCAGCGCGCCGCCGATCCCGAGGAAATACCCAAGCCCCGTCTCGGCCGTGAGATCGCCCTCCAGCCGCCGGGTCCAGGCATAGCCAAGGACGAGGAAGGAGAGCGTCAGCATCACCGGCAGCTCGAACGCACCCGAGGTCCGCCGCTGGGCCTTCAGTTTCTTGCTCTTGGGCTGGGTCGCCTCTCCGCCAGACGGGCTGGCACCCGGATCCACTCCGGCAGTTCCGACGAGTGTTGCAGTCATCTACGGGCCTCGGGGCAGGGAACATGTGATATCGACCGAGGCCGCGTAATGGCTCCGCGCGGGTCGCGCCACTTCGGCCGTGTCGATGTTCCGATTCCGGCGGGTTTACGCGCGCGCGCGGCCGGGTCGCGGCGGAAACTGGCGCAAAATTGCGCAGCTTCAAGCCGGATTTCTGGACAAAACTTCGTTATGGGCGAAGAATGCCTCAACGCGCTCCGGTCGGGAGGAACCTACGGAGCGCCGCCTTGCGTGGCCTCGACGACCGGCAAAGCACCGCGAAGCCGCCGTCAGGCGCCGCCGAAGGATCGGGGGTGATCGGCGATGGTGGCGGAGATCGGACTGTTCGCCTTGGTGCTGGCGCTGATGATCGCGCTCGCGCAATCGGTCGTTCCCCTGATCGGCGCCAAGCGGGGCGAAACCCAGCTCATGTCGTTTGCGGATGCCGCTGCGGTGGTGCAGCTCGGCTTCGTGGTCGTCGCCTTCGCGGCGCTGGTCCGCGCCTTCATGGTCACCGACCTGTCGCTGCGCGTCGTCGTCATGCATTCGAACTCCGCGATGCCGATGCTGTTCAAGGTGACCGGCGTCTGGGGCAACCACGAGGGATCGCTGCTTTTGTGGGTGCTGATCCTGACGCTGTTCGGCGCGGCGCTGGGGCTCAGGGGCGACAACCTGCCCGCCACGCTCAAGGCGCGCGTCCTTGCGGTGCAGGGCATGATCTCGGCGGCGTTCCTCGCGCTGATGATTTTCACCTCCAACCCATTCGCGCGGGTGTCCCCGGCGCCCGCCGACGGGCAGGAGCTGAACCCGCTGTTGCAGGATGTGGGCCTCGCGATCCACCCGCCGTTTCTCTATCTCGGCTATGTCGGCTTCTCGGTGACCTTCGCCTTCGCCATCGCCGCGCTGATCGAGGGCAGGGTCGATGCCAGCTGGGCGCGCTTCGTGCGGCCTTGGGTGCTCGCTGCGTGGTGCTTTCTGACCATCGGCATCACGCTGGGCAGCTTCTGGGCCTATTACGAGCTGGGCTGGGGCGGCTGGTGGTTCTGGGACCCGGTCGAGAACGCGAGCTTCATGCCGTGGATCGTGGGCACTGCGCTGCTGCATTCCGCGCTCGTGGTCGAGCGACGACAGACGCTGATCGTCTGGACCGTGCTGCTGGCGATCCTGACCTTCTCGCTGAGCTTGGTGGGGACGTTCCTGGTGCGCTCGGGGCTCCTGACCAGCGTGCACGCCTTCGCGACCGACCCGTCGCGGGGCATGGGGGTTCTGGCGATCCTGTTCGCCGCCACCGGCGGCGGGCTGGTCCTGTTCGCGATGCGGGCCGGGTCCTTCGACCGGCCGGCCGTGTTCGCCCCGGTCAGCCGCGAAGGCGGGCTGATCCTGAACAACATCTTTCTGGTGGTGGCGGCCGGCACGGTCTTCGTCGGCACCTTCTACCCGCTGGCCGTCGAACTGCTGGGGCCGGACAAGATCTCCGTCGGTCCGCCCTATTTCAACCAGACCTTCGTGCCGCTGATGATCCCGCTGCTCGTCGCCGTCGCGGTGGGTCCGATCCTGCGGTGGAAGCGCGACAGCCTGCGCCGGGCGCTGGGCCAGCTGCGGCCGCCCGCGGCGGTGGCGCTGGTCGTGGCGCTGGCGGTCTTCGTCGCGGGCGGCGGCGCGCATCCCTTCGCGGCGGCGGCATTCGGCCTCGCGGCATGGCTGGTGGCCGCGTCGCTCTGGGCGCTGGCGCTCTGGATCCGGCTGTTTCGCGAGCCGTGGCGCCGCAGCGCGACGCTCGCCCGCAAGGTACCGCGCTCGGTCTACGGGATGGTGATGGCGCATGCGGGCCTCGGCCTTCTCGTGGCCGGCATCACCGGCGTCACCGCCTTTCAGGAGGAGCGGATTCTCTCCATGTCACCGGGCGACCGGGTGGCGCTGGCCGGTTACGAGGTCAGCCTCGACCGGGTCGAGCAGCTCAATGGCGAGAACTTCATCGCCGAGCAGGGCCGGTTCACGATCGAGCGCGACGGCGAGCCCTTTGCCGTCATGACCTCGGAACGACGCTTCTACACGGTGAGCCGCAACACCACCACGGAGGCCGGCATCCGGGCGGTGGTGCTCTCGAACCTCTACGTCGCGATCGGCGAGCCGAATGATGGCGGGCAATGGGTGGTGCGGCTCTACCACCACCCGCTGGCGCTGCTGATCTGGCTCGGCCCGCTGAGCATGGCGGCGGGCGGCTTCGTGTCGCTCAGCGACCGCCGGATGCGCATCGGCGCGCCCCAGCGATCGCTGGGGCGCCCCCAAGGCGTGGAGGCGTGATGGCAGGTGGCATCCGCAAATCCGTGCTGATCCCGGTCGCCGTCTTCGTGCTGATCGGCGGGGCGCTGCTCGCTCTGGCGTCGTCGGGCGGCCGCGAGGTGGCCGGCGAGGGGTATCTCGACCGCCCGCTGCCGGAATTCGCGCAGCCGCCGCTCATCGGCGACGAGCGCGGGCTTGCGGCCTCGGACATCCGGGGCGAGGTGGCGCTGATCAACGTCTTCGCCTCGTGGTGCGCGGTCTGTCTCAGCGAACACCCGATGCTGATGCGTCTGGCCGAGGAGGAGGAGGTCGCGCTCTACGGCCTGAACTGGAGGGATCGGCCCGGTGCTGGGCGGAGGTTCCTCGACCGGCACGGCGACCCCTATGTCGCCACGGGCGAGGATGCCGCAGGCAGGCTCGGCGCGCAACTCGCCGTGACCGGCGTGCCCGAGACCTATCTCGTCGATGCCGAGGGCCGCATCCGCTATCGCCATGTCGGCGCCCTGACCGAGCAGGTCTGGCAGGAGGTTCTCAAACCCCTGATCCGCGAAATCGAGAAACCGTCATGACCGGCCCGCGGCAGCTCGCGCGGGCACTGGCCGTCGCCTGTCTCTGCGCCCTCGCTCCGCTCGCCGCGCCTGCCGTGCAGCCCGACGAGATGCTCGCCGACCCGGCGCTGGAGCAGCGGGCGCGGGCGTTGAGCCTCGAGATGCGCTGCCCGGTCTGCCGCAACCAATCGATCGATGATTCCAACGCCGAGCTCGCGCGCGACTTGCGGGTGCTGATCCGCGAGCGGCTGGTGGCGGGCGACAGCGACGCCGAGGTGATCGACTACCTCGTGGCCCGCTATGGCGCCTACATCCTGCTGCGGCCGCAGATCGGCGCGAATACGCTGCTGCTGTGGCTGGCACCGGCGCTGATGCTGGGCGCGGCCTTCGCCGGGTTCTCGATCCTCTGGCGACACAAGAGACCGTCGCCCGAGCCCGAGGCCCTGTCGGAGGACGAGAGAGCGATACTCGCGCGGGCGCTCGGGCAGGGAGCGGGGCAGGGCGCGGCACAGGGGGACGGACCATGACGCTGTGGATCATCTTGACGGCCATGATCTCGGTGGCGGCCACGCTGGTGGTCGCCCCGTTCCTGCGACGCCGGATGGGCGGTCCGGGCAGCAGCGACCAGTCGATCGCTGTGGCGCGCAGCCAGATCGAGGCGATCGAGGCCGAGGTGGCGCAGGGGCTGCTCGCCCCGCAGGAGGCACAATCGGCGCGCACCGAGATCGAACGGCGGATCGTCGCGGCGTCCCGGGCGCCGCGCTTTGCGCTGGGCGAGGCCCCTGACAAGGTGCGGCTGGTCGCGGTCGCGGTCGTCTCGGGATGGGTGGTGATCGGTTCGGCCGCGCTCTACCTCTCGATCGGTCGGCCCGATCTGCCGGCGGCGCCGCACCTGCCGATGGCCAGCCTCGCCCAGCCGGTCGCGCCCGCGCCCGCGACCGCCACGGTGTCGCCCGCGAGCCCGGTGCAGGCGGAGATGTCCCAGCCCGCCGGCAGCGTCGACGGCGCGATCGCCAGTCTCGTCGCGCGGCTGCGCGAGACGCCCGATGACGCCGAGGGCTGGCGGATGCTGGGCTGGTCCTACTTCAACACCGGGCGCCATGCCGAGGCCGCGAAGGCCTATGCGCAGGCGGTGGCGCTCGTCGAGGACGACCCCGATCTCTGGTCACATTATGGCGAGACGCTGGTGAGGGCGGCCGACGGGCTGGTCACGACCCCCGCGCACGAGGCCTTCGACGCGGCGCTGGCCCTGAACCCCGACGACGCGCGCGCGCGGTTTTTCAAGGGGATGGCGCTGGAGCAGGATGGCGACCCGCGCGCGGCGATCGACCTGTGGATCGAGATGCTGGCCGATGCGCGGCCCGACGCCGATTGGGCGCCGGGTGTCTTGCAGCGCGTGCGCGAACTGGCTAGCCAGCACGGCATCGATATCGCCGGGCGGCTGCCGGATGGCGAGTCGCTGCTGCCGCCCCCGCCGGTCGCCCCGGGTCCGACGCGGGCGGATGTCGAGCAGGCGGCGGGAATGACGCCCGCCGAGCGGCAGGCGATGATCGCCGGCATGGTGGACGGGCTCGAGGCCCGTCTCGAAGACGCGCCGGACGATCCCGAGGGCTGGATGCGGCTGATGCAGTCGCGGATGGTGCTGAACGATCCCGAGGCGGCCCGCGCGGCCTACGAGCGTGCGTTACGACAGTTCTCCCGGTTCCCCGATACCCTTGCCCGGATCGATGCCAAGGCCGACGAGCTGGGCCTCCGGGCGGATTGAACAGAGGAACGGACCCCTGATTGATACGACATTCCTGATCTATGCCGTGCCGTTGGCGCTGGTGTGGGTGGTGTTCGTGGTCCTGCGCCGGCGGGGCGAACGCAGGGCGCTGACGCAAAAGCAGGAGGCGCAGGCCGCCGGGCTGACCCAGCCCGCCTCGCTGCACCCGGACATCGACGCGAACATGTGCATCGGCTGCGGGGCCTGCGTGCGCGCCTGTCCCGAGGGCCAGATCCTCGGGCTTGTGAACGGCAAGGCCGAGCTGGTCGAGCCCGCCAACTGCATCGGTCACGGCGCCTGCGCGGCGGCCTGCCCGATGGATGCGATCAGCCTGGTCTTCGGCACCGCCGAGCGCGGCGTCGACATCCCCGAGGTGGGGCCGGATTTCCAGACCAACGTGCCCGGCATCTACATCGCGGGCGAACTCGGCGGCATGGGGCTGATCCGCAACGCGATCGAACAGGGCCGACAGGCGATTGGCGAGATCGCGAAGCAGAAGCCGCAGGCGCCCGAAGGCGGGGTCGACGTGGTCATCGTCGGCGCCGGCCCGGCGGGCTTCGCCTCCGGCCTCGGCGCCAAGCAGCACGGGCTCAAGCACGTGATCCTCGAACAGGAGAGCTTCGGCGGCACGGTTTCGCATTTCCCGCGCGGCAAGCTGGTGATGACCGCGCCGGTGACGCTGCCGATCTATGGCAAGGCGAATTTCCGCGAGACCACCAAGGAAAAGCTCATGGAGTTCTGGACCAAGGTGCTCGAGGATACCGGGCTCGAGATCAACTACGAGGAACGGGTCACCGACATCGCGCCCGAGGGCGACGGCTTCGTGGTCACCAGCACCAAGGGCACCTACCGCACCCGGGCCGTGCTTTTGACCATCGGGCGGCGCGGCACGCCGCGCAAGCTGGGCGTCGAGGGCGAGGAGCAGAGCAAGGTGGTCTACCGCCTGATCGATCCCGAGCAGTACAAGGGCCAGTCGGTGCTGGTGGTGGGCGGCGGCGACAGCGCGATCGAGGCGGCGACCAGCATCGCGGACCTGCCCGATACCGACGTCACCCTGTCCTATCGCAGCGCCGCCTTCTCGCGGGTGAAGCCCAAGAACCGCAAGCGGCTCGAAGAGGCCGAGGCCGAGAAGCGCCTCGACGTGATCCTCAGCTCGAACGTCAAGGCGATCGGCGAGACGCATGTGGAGATCGAGCAATCTGGCGAGACGACGAGCCGTCCCAACGACGCCGTCATCGTCTGCGCGGGCGGCATCCTTCCGACCCCGTTCCTGAAATCCATCGGCATCACCATCGAGACCAAACATGGCACTGCATAAATCGCCGCTCGTGCTGGCACTGGCCCTGCTGGCCTTTCCGGTTCACGCCGAGGAGGGGGCGGACCCGACCACGGCCTTGCGGCTCGAGGAGGCGCAGTGGGCGGTGCGGCAGCGCAATTACTCCGAGGCCGCCGAAATGCTCACGGCGCTCGCCGCCGCCGGCAATGCCGAGGCGAACTACATGCTGGCCACGCTCTACCGGAGTGGCCGTGGCGTGCCGCAGGACGAGGCGATGGCCTTCGACCTGACCCGGACGGCGGCCGAGGCGGGGCATGTCGAGGCGCAGTTCAGCCTCGGAACCCTCTACCTCTCGGGGCGCGGTACGGACGAGGATGCCGCCGAGGCGCGCCGCTGGATCGCCGCCGCGAGCGAGGCGGGGCATCGCCGGGCCAGGGCGGCGCTGTCGGAGCTGGATGCTCGCGCCGCCGAGCCGGCCTCGAACGCGGCGGTGTCGCCGCCGGAGGGGGAGACGCCGGCGATCACGCTCGCGCCATCGCGGATCGCGACCGAGCTGGGCTGGACCCTGCTGATGGAGGCGGCGCGCCGTGGCGAGGTAAAGACCGCGCGAAAACTGCTCGAACAGGGTGCCGCACCGGACGAGACCGACAAGCAGGGGCGCACGGCGCTGATGCACGCGGCCGAGGCCGGGCATCTCGACACGGCCCGATCGCTGGTCGAGGCGGGGGCCGATCCCGACCTGCAGGATGCCGAGGGCAGGACGGCGCTGGGGCTCGCGACCGGCGCGGGGCATTTCGAGATCGTCGAATATCTCGTCATGAAGGGCGCGCGCAGCGATCTTGCCGACAGGTCGGGCAACCGCCCCCTGCAACTGGCGATCGCGGACGGACGGACCCGCATCGCCATGCTGCTGGCGGGCGAGGACCTGTCCGTCCAGAACCCCGAGCACCAGTCACGCCTGCTCATGGCCGCGGCGCGCAGCAGCGGGCCCGAGCTCTTGCGCCTGCTGTCCGATCACGGCCTGCCGTTCGATCTTCTGGACGAAGACGGCCGGGGCGCGCTGTGGCATGCGGCCGCCTCTGGCAACGCGCCCGCGACGGCCTTGCTGATCGAAAACGGGCTCGGGCTCGATCAGGCGGACCATGCCGGTGAGGCGCCGCTGCATGCCGCGCTCCGCTTCGACCAGACGGAGACGGCGAAGCTGCTCCTGGCCGGGGGCGCCGATGCCAACCTCGCCACCTCCACCGGCAACACGCCTTTGCTGATCGCGGCGCAACAGGGCAATCTGGACGCGGTCCGCCGCCTTCTGAAGGCCGGGGTGGACATCGATCTGCGCAACGAAAAGCGCAACTCGGCGCTGATGCTCGCGGCGCAGGCCAACCGTGTCGAGGTGGTCCGCCTGCTGCTCGAGGCCGGCGCCGACAAGTGGCTCCGCAACCAGGACCGCCACCGTGCGCACGATCTGGCCCTCGCGGCGGGTCACGCGGAGGTCGCCGAACTGCTGGAATAGGCGCTCGTTCGAGGCGTCAGAAATCCTGCCTTATGCCGATGAAGGCGTAGCTCTCGGTGCTGTTGTCGCGCGTCGTCGACGTCTCGGTTCTCGACAGCCGGCCGCCGATCTCGAGTTCGAGCATGGTGTTGTCCCTGATCTCGTAATCGACGTTCAGTGAGGGGATCGCGAAGATCTCGGTGCCGCCGGTGTTCTTCAGGTCCCGGTGGCCGAGCCGCAGGCGGGGCCGCAGCCGCCATTGCTGCGTCGGCTCGAAGCGGTAGGAGGCATCGGCGAGCACGAGCGTCGACGACGAGGTGTCGGCATAGCGCGCCGATGCGCTCACGACATCGGTTTCCGAGAACACGCCGGAGCCGAAGACGCCGATGGAGGCGTAGTAATCCTTGCCCGGGGCCGGGATCTCGGCCACGCCGCCCGAGGCGGGGTTGCCTTCGGTGTCGAAGATCGTGGCATCCATGTTGAGCAGCCATGTCTCGTTCAGGGGCCGGAAATAGGTCAGGGTGGCCGAGCGCGACGCGGTGGTGCGGTCCAGCGCCAGCTGTCTCAGCTCGCTCAGCGTGAAGCTGTCCCGCAGGTCGTCCAGCGTCATGCCGAGTTGACCCTGCTCGGCATTGCTCAGCGCGAGCGTGGGGGACTGGACGAAATCGAGGCTGAGCGTGATCGTCGAGCGGTCCTCGAAGATATGCGTGCCCGAAACCCGGGCGTAGTTCAGCCGGTCGAAATAGATGTCGTAATCCACGGCGGCGTCGGCGCTGAACCACTCGCCCTCGTATTCCAGCTCGAAGCCGACCGTGCGGCGATCGACCAGCGATCCGACGCGTTGCTCGGCCGCATAGATCGTCAGGTCGGTGTCGGGATAGATCTCCGCGAAATCGACGCTGATGCCATAGAACAACCGGTCGAAGGCAAAGAGGGAATCCCGCACGCTGTCCACGGGCGAGCCGATCTGGAAATGGCTGCTGATATCCTCCTGATGCTGCCAGCTGAGGGTCGCGCCGTCGAACCGGTCGAACACCCCGCCGGATCGGACAAGGTGCCGCCCGAAACGCAGCGACAGATCGGTCCCCTTCTGATCGTAGTCGAGATAGAGCCGGGAGAAGCGGAAGTTCTCTTCCTCGTCGTCGAAGTCGATTTCGAAAGCGCCCGCGACGCGCCAGGACAGAAGGTAGTCCTCGGTCTCGTAGGAGCCGATGGTGCTCAGGCTGGTCACCAGTGAGTTCTGCAGCACGAAATCGTCCACGGATCGGCGAGAGGTGTCGAACTCCGTGAAACGGGTCGTGCCCTGCCGGAAGAAATAGGTGGAATCGACGCTGCCGGAGTATTCGAGCTTCGGAAACGTCTCTTCCTCTTCCTCTCGTTCGTCCTCCTCCGCCTCCGGCGCATCCGCGCGCCTCCGGTCCGTGACCTCGGGGGGCTCCGGCTGCTCCAGATCGGGAGTAACGGGTACGTCCTCTTCCTCTTCCTCTTCCTCCTCTTCCGCCTCCGCCGGTTCGGGACGGGCACTGTCCGCTTCGGCGACCTCGCGAAGCGGTTCGGGCGGGGCGCCCCTCGCCGTGGTCAAGGCGTCGAGGCGCTGACGGACGCGGACAGCGCCTTCGCTGTCCGGATATCGCTCCAGATAGAGCAGGTACTCGGCCTCGGCCTGCGCGAACTGCTCGTTGCGCTCCCGCACGACGCCGAGCAGTTCCCGGGCCTCGGCGCTCCGGCTGTTCTCGGGCGCATTCAGGATCCTGGTCAGCAAGCGGATCGCGAGATCATAGTCCTCTGCAGTGATCGCGGCGCGCGCATCGGCGAAATCGGTCTCGATGTCGTCCTCGTCGACGGCAGGCTCGTCGCCCGCGGTCTCCGCCGGATCGGCATCGGTTTCCGGCTCCGACAGGGCCGTGCCATCCGGCTCCGGCCCGTCCGGCTCGGGACCCTCTCCCGTGAGGCTGGCAAGGCATTCCCCCTCGTCACCGGCATCGGCGACCGCGACGGACAGGCGCAACCCGTCCGAGGACATCGTGGCGTTCGTGATCACCGCGCGGGCGAAGGAAATGCCGAGCACGAGGTCCGCTCCCGATTGCTCGAGGCCGATGCTGGTCACGCCGAGATCGCTCGATGACGGGGCGGGAATGGACTCGGGCGCGTCCAGTTCGAGGCCCTCGCCATCCTCCGTTTCCTCGCGCAGGACGAAATCGATCTGGCTGCTGGCTTCCGCCCCGCTCTGCACGAGGAGTTCCAGCGGCTCGGCGAACTCCACGGCGAGGATCGGGCAGCCTAGATCCGGATCGAAATCCGCGCTCGCCCCGACCAGCACGGCCTGCGCCCGGGCGGTTTCCGGACAGGTCAGCGCGGCGAGCAGCGAGAGCGCCGCGATCGGGCCGTAACCTGGTTTGCAGTCCAACCCGTTGCGGTCGCCCATCCCGATCCCTCCCATTCGCAGTCTCTCTCAGCTTCGGGGTTCAGGGAAAGCTGTCAATGAACCGAAAGCCGGAGGCTGGGCCATTTTCCGCGTGGCCGCCCGGGGTCGGGCCGTCTGAGAGAGCCGCTAGCGGAAGGGTCGACAGGTGGGGGGCAATCCTGTCCGTGACGGACGGAGCGGATCGCAGGTCCGCCGCATCAATCATCCCATTCGCGGGTGTCGTGGCAATCGTCGCAGGCATTCGAGGACTGCGGATGGTCGCTGGGTTTGCCCTCGGCGAAGCTGCCATTGTGGCAGGTGACGCAGGCGCCGGCGACCGAGTCGTGGTTGACCCGCACCTCCGACCATTCGGTGGTCTGGTGACAATCCTCGCAAAGATTGCTGCTCGGGATGTGGTTGCCGGGCTTGCCGGTGGCGGTGCTGCCGTTGTGGCAGCTGGCGCAGGCGCCGCTGACCGAGGCGTGGTCGAAGCGCACGTCGGTCCAGTCGGTGACGACATGGCAGTCGTCGCAGCTATTGGAGCTGGGGATGTGGTTGCCGGGCTTGCCGGTGGCGGTGCTGCCGTTGTGACAGCTGGCGCAGGCGCCGCTGACCGAGGCGTGGTCGAAGCGGACGTCGGTCCAGTCGGTGACGACGTGGCAGTCGTCGCAGGTATTGGAGCTGGGGATGTGGTTGCCGGGCTTGCCGGTGGCGGTGCTGCCGTTGTGGCAGCTGGCGCAGGCGCCGCTGACCGAGGCGTGGTCGAAGCGGACATCGGTCCAGTCGGTAACGACGTGGCAGTCGTCGCAGCTATTGGAGCTGGGGATGTGGTTGCCGGGCTTGCCGGTGGCGGTGCTGCCGTTGTGACAGCTGGCGCAGGCGCCGCTGACCGAGGCGTGGTCGAAGCGGACGTCGGTCCAGTCGGTGACGACGTGGCAGTCGTCGCAGGTATTGGAGCTGGGGATGTGGTTGCCGGGCTTGCCGGTGGCGGTGCTGCCGTTGTGGCAGCTGGCGCAGGCGCCGCTGACCGAGGCGTGGTCGAAGCGGACATCGGTCCAGTCGGTAACGACGTGGCAGTCGTCGCAGCTATTGGAGCTGGGGATGTGGTTGCCGGGCTTGCCGGTGGCGGTGCTGCCGTTGTGACAGCTGGCGCAGGCGCCGCTGACCGAGGCGTGGTCGAAGCGGACGTCGGTCCAGTCGGTGACGACGTGGCAGTCGTCGCAGGTATTGGAGCTGGGGATGTGGTTGCCGGGCTTGCCGGTGGCGGTGCTGCCGTTGTGGCAGCTGGCGCAGGCGCCGCTGACCGAGGCGTGGTCGAAGCGGACATCGGTCCAGTCGGTGACGACGTGGCAGTCGTCGCAGCTGTTGGAGCTGGGGATGTGGTTGCCGGGCTTGCCGGTGGCGGTGCTGCCGTTGTGGCAGCTGGCGCAGGCGCCGCTGACCGAGGCGTGGTCGAAGCGGACGTCGGTCCAGTCGGTGACGACGTGGCAGTCGTCGCAGCTGTTGGAGCTGGGGATGTGGTTGCCGGGCTTGCCGGTGGCGGTGCTGCCGTTGTGGCAGCTGGCGCAGGCGCCGCTGACCGAGGCGTGGTCGAAGCGGACGTCGGTCCAGTCGGTGACGACGTGGCAGTCGTCGCAGCTGTTGGAGCTCGGGATGTGGTTGCCGGGCTTGCCGGTGGCGGTGCTGCCGTTGTGGCAACTGGCGCAGGCGCCGCTGACCGAGGCGTGGTCGAAGCGCACATCGGTCCAGTCGGTGACGACGTGGCAGTCGTCGCAGGTATTGGAGCTCGGGATATGGTTGCCGGGCTTGCCGGTGGCGGTGCTGCCGTTGTGGCAGCTGGCGCAGGCGCCGCTGACCGAGGCGTGGTCGAAGCGGACATCGGTCCAGTCGGTGACGACGTGGCAGTCGTCGCAGGTATTGGAGCTGGGGATGTGGTTGCCGGGCTTGCCGGTGGCGGTGCTGCCGTTGTGGCAACTGGCGCAGGCGCCGCTGACCGAGGCGTGGTCGAAGCGCACATCGGTCCAGTCGGTGACGACGTGGCAGTCGTCGCAGGTATTGGAGCTCGGGATATGGTTGCCGGGCTTGCCGGTGGCGGTGCTGCCGTTGTGGCAGCTGGCGCAGGCGCCGCTGACCGAGGCGTGGTCGAAGCGGACATCGGTCCAGTCGGTGACGACGTGGCAGTCGTCGCAGGTATTGGAGCTGGGGATGTGGTTGCCGGGCTTGCCGGTGGCGGTGCTGCCGTTGTGGCAGCTGGCGCAGGCGCCGCTGACCGAGGCGTGGTCGAAGCGGACGTCGGTCCAGTCGGTGACGACGTGGCAGTCGTCGCAGGTATTGGAGCTCGGGATGTGGTTGCCGGGCTTGCCGGTGGCGGTGCTGCCGTTGTGGCAGCTGGCGCAGGCGCCGCTGACCGAGGCGTGGTCGAAGCGGACATCGGTCCAGTCGGTGACGACGTGGCAGTCGTCGCAGGTATCCGTGGTCGGAAGATGGGTCTCGGACCTTCCGGTCGCCGTCACGCCGTCGTGGCAGCTGACGCAGGTGCCGCGCACGGCGGCGTGGTCGACGCGGACATCGGTCCAGTCGCTGGTGACGTGACACGCGTCGCAGCTGTCGGTGCTCGCGATATGGTCCGCCGGTTTGCCGGACGCCGTCCCGCCATCGTGGCATTCGACGCAGGCGCCTTCCACGAAAGCGTGGTCGAAGGCGAAGGGCTTCCAGTTCTGGGCGGTGTGGCATTGGCCGCAACTGTCCGAGGAGGGAGGGTGGGATTCCGGCTTGCCCGCCGCGATGCCATTGTCGTGGCAGCCGACGCAGGTTTCCGGTGTCCCAGTCAGGACGCCGTCCAGATGACAGCTTTCGCAGGTCACCTCCCCATGGACGCCCTCCAGCGGAAACCCGGTCGCGCCGTGATCGAAATCCGAGAATTCGCCGGCGATGCCCCCCGATTCCTGCGCGCGCAGGGCGGGCCCCAGAACGACGAGACACAGCAGGATCAGGACGCGGAGGCCCCATGCCAAGGCGGTCGTCACCCGGGAGCCGTGGGGCTTTCCCTGGACGCCCACTGAGCTTGCGCCATCTGGGTAACACATAAGGCAACCCCAGTACCGCTTGGAGGACCAGATTGCCTTCGGACGCGCTAGCTTCGAGACATGCGGCACAGCCTGCAGCCGGTAAACCAGTGGGCAACGCGGTCGTCGAATTGCTCAACGATAGCGCCAGCCCGGTTTTCGAGCAAGCTCGGCGTCCCCCGGTTTCGGTGTTGGGCGGCATTCTGCCATGGCGATCGGGCGGGGCGATGCCACCGGCCGGAGGCGGAGCAGCCGCGCCCTGAACGGAGGAGAGCGGTCCACTCGGAATATTGCCGTTACGCGTGGTGGTTTCGGTGCAACTCCGCAGTTCGAACTCTCGGCGGATGTCGATCAGGTAGTGTTCGACCGCTTCCCGTTCGGATCGATCGTCTCGCGTTCGGGCTTCATGCCAGTTCCATCCGCGCGAAACCCTCGTCCAGAAGCAGCGCATCGGCGATGGCGCTGCCTTCGTCGAGACGGGCGGGCCTCAGGCCCATCACCCGGCGCGGGATGTCGCAGACCATGGGCAGCGCCTCGGCGAGCGGCAGGCCGACCTCGGTCACGAGGTTGGCCAGGCTCTGGCGCAGGTCGATATGCGCCCCGGCGAGGGCGCCTTCGGCGTTGACGAGCATGCCGTCGCGCACGGCGATCCTCTGGCCGTAGAGCTCGAAATGATCCGGACCGCCCACCGTGGCCATCGCGTCCGAGACGGCGAAGGTCAGCCCGGGCCTCGGGCGGGCCCGCAGCGCGATGCGCAGCATGTCCCAGCTGACATGAATGCCGTCGACGATGATCCCGGCATGGGCTTCCGAGTTCAGGGCAGCCCCCAGCACGCCGGGCGCGCGCGAGGTCATCGGTGGCATCGCGTTGAAGAGATGCGTGAAACACGACAGACCCCGCGCCAGCGCGTCGCGGGTTTCCTGGGCGGTGGCCATGGTGTGACCGGCCGAGACCACCGCGCCGCAATCGACGAGCCGGGCGAAGAGGTCGGGTGGCGCGAGCTCCGGGGCGAGGGTGATCATCACCGGTATTCCGGCCGCGCGCAGCCGTTCGACCAGGGCCACGCTGCGCGCGTCGAGGGGGCGGATGTAGCCCTCCTTGTGGGTGCCGCGTCGCGCCGGGGCGATATGCGGCCCCTCGATATGCAGCCCGACGATGCCGTCCTCGCCGAACACGGCCAGCGCGGCTTCCCCGGCCGCCTCCATGACCTCCGCCGTGTCGGTGATGACGGTGGGCAGGATGGCGCCGGTGCCGCAGCGCCGCTGCGCCGCCGCGATGGTCCGCAGCGCGTCGGGGGTCGGGGTGCCGTTGACCATGACGCCGCCGCTGCCATTGACCTGCAGGTCGCATAGCAGGGGCGAGGCCAGCGCCACCTCGGTATCCGCCGTGTCGCCGCCCAGGGGACGGATGGCGTCGATCCGGCCCGCTCGGACGTCGAGCGCCATGTCCTGGAGCAGGCGTCCGTCCCGCCACAGGGCTTTCACGGAAATCAGCATCGCGGCGTCCCGTCGAGGCCGGGCACGGGGCTCTGCTGCCCATGCGCGTTGATGGTCGCCCCGGCACGGGCCCGCGACGCGGTGGGCAGGGCGGGTTGGGCCTGTCGGATGGCGGGCAGGGCGGCGCCCCGCCCGGTCCGGTCGGCATGGATGGTGCTCTTGATCCGTCGGCTCATCTTCTCGCCAGCAATGCGGCTCCGCGGGTGCCCGAGCTGTCGCCGTGTCGGGCCCGCAAGAGCCTTGTGGGTGTCATGTTGTCGAGCGCGTGGTGCTGCAGGCTCCGCTCCAGTCGCGGTACCACCTCGGGCAGGTTGGACAGGCCGCCCCCCAGGACGATGCAGTCCGGCGCGAGCATGAGCTGGATCGTCAGCAGGCATTCCCCGGCGATGTCGGCCCAGACGTCGAGAACCCCGCTTTCGCCATGTCGGACCAGCTCCTCGCCGCTCATGCGGGTGCCCAGCATGTCCTCTGCGATATTGGCGAGGCCGGTGCCGGAGACGGCGGTTTCCAGACAACCCATCCGGCCGCAGCCGCAGCGCCTGAGCGTCAGGCCGTGGCGCGCGGCGGCGCTGGCCGGGAGACCGATATGGCCCAGCTCGACCGCGAGGCCGCCATGGCGACGACCCGGCACGCCATCGACGCAGATGCCGCCGCCCACGCCGGTGCCGAGGATCAGACCCATCACCGTGCCATGGCCTTCACCGGCGCCGCCGCGTGCCTCCGACAGGGCGAAGGCCATGCAGTCGTTGACCACCGGAAACGCTCGGCCAAGGCGTCTCTGCAGGTCGTCGCGCACCGAATGGCCGGTGGCGGGGATGTTGGCGGCGAAGATGCGGCCGCCTTGCGGGTCGATGATCCCCGGCACGGCGATGCCGATCGGCAGGTCGGGACGCTCGGCCATCTCGGAAAGCCAGCGGATCTGCTCCTCCAGCGCGTCGAGCATGGCGGCATAGCTCCGGCGCGGCGTCGGGATGCGGCGCATCTCGGTGGTGCTGGCCTCGGGCCCCTCGAACAGGCGGGCCTCGATCTTGGTCCCGCCGAGATCGATGCCGCCGCAGCTCAACGCGCCCATGTCGACCGCCCTTCGCGCAGGCCCGGAGAGCGGTTTGCCGCGAACGAGGCGTCCGACAAGTCATGCCCGACAGAGGAACGTTCCGGCCGGTTCGGGAGCGACGCGGCAACCGGCGTCCTGGCCCAAGCGGCGATCTCGTTCGAGGGCACCGCCCCGACCGGCCTTTTCACACGTGTCGGCACGCGGGCGACGCACGCTTCCGCCCCCGTCAGTTCAATGCCGAAACGGCTATCGACTCGTTTCATTCGCGCATCCGTCGTGGTTCGGGCCATGACCCGGCGTTCCAATCTCTCGATACACTGCGATGTCATATTAGACATGGGCGGACAAATCACCTTGCATCGTATGTGGCTTCGTAACAGCCTGCGATGGGACAACATCTCGGTCGGTTTCGGATGCATCCTCAACCCGTATCGGACAATGGTATCAATGGCTCCGCCGAAGCGGGGCACGTGACGAGGGCCGGGATCGCCGCGCCCAGCCCGGGCCGATTGCCCGGAGCGTTTGCAGAGGCTTCGCTGATCCCGGGCTGCGGAAATGGGCGCGGCGTGGTGGCCCACGAGCACGGCGTCCCAGAGATTTCGATCTTCCGGTCCCACGCCGACGTCCTCCGTGACGTTCGGGCGAGCGAACCATCCGCCGTTCGGGCCGGGCGGGGGCAAAGCGGCTCGGGTTCGGCAAAACCTGCTCCGCGCCGCCATCCCGGCGCGCACGTGCTCAGGGCAGCGGTCTAGGGCCATGCGGGTCGTCATCCTTCCGACCGCCGATGATGCGGCGCGCCACGTGACCGAGTTGATCGCGGGTCAGTTGCGGGAGAACCCGCGCAGCGTTCTCGGCCTCGCCACGGGCGGCACGATGGAGCCGGTCTACGAGGGTCTCATCGCCCGTCACCGTGCCGGTCTGAGCTTTGCCGAGGCCACCACATTCAACCTCGACGAATATGTCGGGCTGGGCCCGGAGCATCCGCAGAGCTACAGCCGCTACATGCGCGAGCGCCTGTTCGCCCATGTCGACATCGCCGAAACCTCCTGTTTCGTGCCGTCCGGCCGCGGCGTCCCCGCCGAGGCGGCGCGCGCCTTCGAGGCCGAGATCGCGCGGCGCGGTCCGGTCGATCTGCAGCTTCTGGGGCTGGGAGAGAACGGTCATATCGGCTTCAACGAGCCGGGCAGTTCGCTCGGATCGCGGACCCGCGAAAAGCTGCTGAGCCACGACACGGTCGAGGCGAACCGGCGGTTCTTCGGCCCGGGCGAGACCGTGCCGGAAACCGCCGTGACCATGGGCATCGCCACGATCTGCGAGGCCCGAAGCATCGTCGTGCTCGCCACCGGCGCCCGCAAGGCCGCGGCGGTCCGCGCGATGGCCGAGGGCCCGGTCACGGCCATGTGCCCGGCCTCGATCCTGCAGATGCATCCGCGCGTCCGGGTCGTCATCGACGCCGAAGCGGCCGCCGATCTCGCGCTCAGGGATCACTACCTCCGCGCCGAGCAGATCCAGTCGGCCCGCGACGCGAAGACCTGATCATGCGGGATCGGCCGGGGTCGGGGGCATCGTGCAGCGCAAGGCCCGCATGATGCTGCGATCGAGGGTCGGCGCGGGTCAGTCGGTCGCGGTCTTGTCGCGGCGGGCGCCCAGTATCGCGGTGAGCTTGGCCATCATGTGGTCGCGCAGCAGCGGCCCCAGCGTCGCCGCGTCGCGTGTGGCGAGGGCCTCGGCGATCCGCTCGTGCTCGGCCATGGCCTTTTCCCAGCGGCTTCGCGTCAGGTTGGCCTGGTAGCGGGCGCGATGGATCTGCCCGGCCACGGTGGCATGGGTGCGCGCCAGCACCTCGTTGCGGCTCGCCGCGAGGATCGCCGCGTGGATCTGCTGGTTGATCTCGAAATAGCCGGGCCGGTCACCGGCCTCCACCGCGGCGCGCAGCCGCGCGGTGAGCCGCCCGATCTCGGCGATCTCGGCGTCGGTGGCGCGCTCGGCGGCCTGCGTCCCGGCGATCCCCTCGAGCGCGGCAAGCACGGGAAAGGCGTCGGCGAGCTCCGCGTCGGAGCGCCGCGCCACGGTGGCGCCGCGGTTCGGGATCAGATCGATCAGCCCCTCGGCGGCGAGGATCTTCATCGCCTCGCGCAGCGGCGTGCGCGACACGCCGAAGCGCTCGGTCAGTTCGATCTCGCGGATCTTCTCGCCGCCCTTCAGCTCGCCTTCGAGGATCAGGTTGCGCAGCGCGTCGGCCACCTGCACCGCGAGCGCGGGCCGGGCGAGAAGCCCCGCCTGTTCCGGAACCGGCCGGTCCACATTCATGCCGTTCTCCTCATTCACCCGCCGACATCCGGTCGAAGACCTCCGCGATGTGCAGCGCCCGCCGCCTGGTCCCGTCGGCGATCTGATGCCTGCAGGAGGTGCCGTTTGCAATGATCAGCGCCTCCGGCGCGGCGCGGCGCACGGCCGGCAGCAGATCGGCCTCGCTCATGGCGAGCGACACGTCGATCGTGTCGGCGCCATAGCCGAAGGCCCCGGCCATGCCGCAGCAGGATGATTGTATCACATCGGCCTCGAGACCGGGAATCGCGGCCAGCGCGCGGGTCATGTCGCCCATCGTGCCCGCGGCCTTCTGGTGGCAATGACCATGCACATGCGCCGTCGCCCGGGTCGCCGCGAAGGGCAGACGCATCCGGCCGGCCCCGGTCTCGCGCGCCACGAACTCCTCGAA
The DNA here is from genome assembly GCF_050847355.1 of Limimaricola sp. AA108-03. Lineage (NCBI taxonomy): Bacteria > Pseudomonadati > Pseudomonadota > Alphaproteobacteria > Rhodobacterales > Paracoccaceae > Limimaricola > Limimaricola sp. AA108-03. Next base: position 1,787,068 of record NZ_CP193755.1, on the reverse strand, counting down.
GAGCAGCGCATTGCCCGCGAGCTTCTCGGCCTCGGCCCCCGGCAGCAGCGCCTTGAATTCGTCGCGCAGCGTCAATAGGCAGGAGGGTTCGAGCCCGATCACCGGGCGGCCCGCCTCGACATGCGGCAACAGCGCCGCGAGCGTGCGCCGCGCCTCGTCGCGGGCGCGGTCGAGCATCCCGGCGGCGAGGTAGCTGCGCCCGCAGCAAAGCGGCCGTTCCCCCTCGGGCACCGCCGAATGCACCTTGTAGCCGGCACGGCCCAGCACCCTGAGCGCGGCGCGGGGAATCTCGGGCTCCATCCAGCGGTTGAAGGTGTCGGCGAAGAGCACGGCCTCGCCTGCGTCGCCCTGCGGCGCGGCGTCGATCTCGGCCTCGCGGAAGGCGTCGCGGCGAAAGCGGGGCAGGGAGCGACGGGCCGAGATGCCGGTGACCCGCTCGACGAGCCGCGCCACGGCCGGGACCTTGTCGCGCAGCGCGAAGAGCGGGCCTGCCAGCGCGGCGAGATAGGCATAGCGCGGCATCTCGGCGATAAGCCGGTCCCTGAGCGGGAAGCCCAGCCGCTGGCCGCGCTGATACAACACCTCGGTCTTCATCTTCGCCATGTCGACGCCGGTGGGGCATTCGCGCTGGCAGGCCTTGCAGCCGACGCAGAGCTTCAGGGTCTCGGCCATCTCGTCGCGAAACAGCGCGTCGCGGCCGAGCTTGCCCGACAGCGCAAGGCGCAAGGTGTTGGCGCGGCCGCGGGTCACGTCCCGTTCGTCGCGCGTCACCCGGTAGCTCGGGCACATGACGCCGCCCGAGAGCTTGCGGCAGGCGCCGTTGTTGTTGCACATCTCGATCGCGCCCTGGAACCCGCCCGAGGCGCCGGACCAGGCCGACCAGTCGAAGCCGGTGTCGAGATCGGCGAAGCGATAGCCCGCGGGGTAGCGCAGCAGCGACCGGTCATCCATGCGCGGCGGCTCGACGATCTTGTTCGGGTTCAGGCGGCGCTCCGGGTCGAAGGCGTCCTTCACCTCCTCGAAGGCGCGCACCATCCGGCGGCCGAACATCTTCTCGTGGAATTCCGAGCGGACGATGCCGTCGCCATGCTCGCCCGAATGCGAACCCTTGTACTCGCGCACCATGTCGAAGGCTTCCTCGGCGATGGCGCGCATCGCCTTCACGTCCTTCTCGAGGCGCAGGTTCAGGACCGGGCGGACATGGAGGCAGCCCTCCGAGGCATGGGCATACCATGTGCCTTCGGTCCCGTGCTTGCGAAACACCTCGCTGAGCCGGTCGGTGTAATCGGCGAGATGTTCGAGCGGGACCGCCGCGTCCTCGACGAAGGAGACCGGCTTTCCGGCCTCCTTCATCGACATCATGATGTTGAGGCCGGATTTCCTGAGCTCGCCGATATCGGCCATCAGCCTCGCGTCCCAGACCTCGACCACGCCGCCTTCATGTTCGCCGCCGCGGCCAAAGCCGTAGCCCAGATCCGACATGGTATCGTGCAGTTCGCGGATCTTCTCGGCATTGGTGTCGGGATCGTCGAACTCGACGAACAGGAGCGCCGCCGGATCGCCCTTCACGAAGGCGTCGAGCGTCGGCACGAAGACCGCGATGTCGCGCGCCAGCGACAGCATGGTGCGGTCGACCAGCTCGACCTGCGTGGGATCGAGCTTCACCAGGTGCTGCGCCGCCTCCATCGCCGCGCGGAAGGTCGGGAAGTGGCAGACGCCCTGCACCTTCTGCTGCGCGGGCAGGGGTGACAGCCTGATCTCGATCGCGGTGGAGACCGCGAGCGTGCCCTCCGAGCCGACCAGCAGATGCGCGAGATTGACCGGGTGGCCGTTCGGGATCAGCGCGTCGATGTTGTAGCCGCCGACCCGGCGCTGCACCTGCGGGAACCGCCTGGTGATCTCGATCGCCTCGCGCTCGCCCAGTCCCAGAAGCCGCTGCATCAGCTCCTCCGGCACGCGGTTGCCGGAACCGGGGCCGAAATCGAACTCGGTACCGTCCGACAGGAGCCCCTGGATCGAGATCACGTTGTCCCGCGTGGTGCCGTAGCGCAGCGACCGGGCGCCGCAGGAATTGTTGCCGACCATGCCGCCGATGGTGGCGCGCGAGGCGGTCGAGACGTCGACGGGAAACCACAGCCCGTGCGGCCTCAGCTGGCGGTTCAGCTCGTCGAGGACGATGCCCGGCTGGACCAGCGCCCGCCGCCCCGCCACGTCGAGATCGAGGATCCGGTTGAGATGCCGCGAGCAGTCGAGGATCAGCCCGGTATTGATGGTCTGGCCGCATTGCGAGGTGCCGCCGCCGCGCATGGTGACCGGGATCTCGGCCTCGCGGGCGGCCTCCAATGCGCGCGCCACGTCGGCCGCGCCCTTGGGCACCGCCACGCCCATCGGGATGATCTGGTAATGCGATGCGTCGGTCGCGTAGCGGCCACGGGAGAAGGCGTCGAACAGCACCTCGCCCTCGAACTCCTCCGTCAGCCGGCGTCTCAAGCCCTCGCGCAGCATCCTGTCGATCCCCCGGCCGTTCCGATCATATTCGTTCTTGACTCGAATTATGAATTCAGAATTCAATCCAAGTCAACCGAGAGGCCCGGTCCCGTAATCCGGGGCCGCCAAGCGCACCGGGCCACCTGTCAAAGGAGCGTCACCCATGCCTGCCGGCCGCCATTTCCTTCAGATTCCGGGCCCGTCCAACGTGCCCGACCGCATCCTGCGGGCCATGGATTACCCGACCATGGATCATCGCGGCCCGGCCTTCGCCGATGTCGGCCGTGCCGCGCTCGACGGTGCGAAATGGGTGTTCAAGACCGACAGCCGGGTGATCATCTACCCGTCCTCGGGCACCGGCGCCTGGGAGGCGGCGCTGGTCAACACGCTGTCGCCGGGCGACACCGTGCTGATGTACGAGACCGGCCATTTCGCGACGCTGTGGAAGGCGCTGGCGGAGCGGCTCGGGCTGAAGCCCGTGTTCATCGAGGGCGACTGGCGCCGCGGCGCCGACCCCGAGGCGATCGAGGCGCGGCTGCGCGAGGACAAGGGCCACGAGATCAAGGCGGTCTGCGTGGTCCACAACGAGACCTCGACCGGCTCGGTCTCGCCGATCGCCGCGATCCGCCGCGCCATCGACGCCGCCGGCCACCCGGCGCTGTTCATGGTCGACACCATCTCGGGCCTCGCCTCGATCGACTACCGCCACGACGAATGGGGCGTCGACGTCACCGTGTCCGGCTCGCAGAAGGGGCTGATGCTGCCGCCGGGCCTGTCCTTCAACGCGATCAGCGAGAAGGCGATCGAGGCGTCGAAGCGATCGGGCCTGCCCAAATCCTACTGGGCCTGGGACGACATGATGGGACCGAACGACAGGGGATACTTCCCCTACACCCCGGCAACCAACCTGCTCTACGGCCTCAACGAGGCGATCGCGATGCTCAAGGAGGAGGGGCTGGCGAACGTCTTCGCGCGCCATGCCCGCCACGGCGAAGCGACGCGGGCGGCGGTGAAGGCATGGGGGCTCGAGGTGCTCTGCGCGCGGCCCGAGGATTATTCAGGCGTGCTGACCGCGGTGGTGATGCCCGAGGGTCATTCCGCCGACGGCTTCCGCGCCACGGCGCTCGAGAATTACGACATCTCCTTCGGCAACGGTCTGAGCAAGGTGGCCGACCGGGTGTTCCGCATCGGGCATCTGGGCGATTTCAACGACCTCATGCTCTGCGGCACTTTGTCGGGGGTCGAGATGGCGCTGAGCGATGCGGGCGTGCCGCATCGCAAGGGCGGGGTGCAGGCGGCGATGGAGGTGCTCGGCGGCGGCCAGTCCGCGATGCGGGCCGCCGCCGAGTAGCGCCGCGCGCCCGCCGCTTGGAGGAAATGGCGGGTTTCAGGCAAGGCGAAGGGCAGGGCGGACAGAGCCGGAACGGCCGGGCGCCCAGCCATGATCGAGGAATGTCCATCAGGGAGGAGGACAGAATGACCATCAGGATTCTCGCGACCGCCGCGGTGTCGGCGCTGATCGCCGGCCAGGCGATGGCCGCCGACATGACCTTGCGTTTCGGCCATGTCGGCAACCCGGGCTCGCTGTTCGAGGCGACCGCCGAGCATTTCGCCGAATGCGCCAACGCCGCGCTGGGCGAGACGGCCGAGGTGCAGACCTTCGGCTCGTCGCAGCTCGGCAACGATCAGGAGATGCTGCAGAAGCTCAAGCTCGGGCAGGTGCAGTTCGCGCTGCCATCCTCGGTGATGTCCTCGGTCGACGACCGCTTCGGGGTGTTCGAGATGCCCTACATCATCAAGGATCGCGACCACATGCGCCGGGTCCAGTCCGAGATGATGGACACCTTCGAGCAGGCCGCCAACGATAAGGGCTATACCATCGTCGGTCTTGCAGAAAACGGCTTTCGCCACATCACCAACAACCTGCGGCCGATCAACGTGCCCGCCGATCTCGACGGGGTGAAGTTGCGGACCCCGAATGGCAGCTGGCGGGTGAAGATGTTCCAGCAATACGGCGCCAACCCGACGCCGATGTCCTTCTCCGACGTGTTCACCGCGCTTCAGACCGGCGTGATCGACGGGCAGGAGAACCCCTACGCGCAGATCGCCTCGGCCAAGTTTCAGGAGGTGCAGGACTATCTCTCGATCACCGGCCACGTCTACACGCCGGCCTACATCCTCGCCTCCAAGAAGCATTTCGACGGGCTGCCCGAAGAGGTGCAGGCGACGCTCAAGGACTGCGCGAGCCAGACCCAGGACTTCACCTACGAGCACGCGGCCAAGCTCGAGGTCGACCTGCTCGAGGAGATCAAGGCCGCCGGGGTCGAGGTGAACGAGGCCGACAAGGACGCCTTCATCGAGGCCTCGCGCCCGGTCTACGACGCCTTCGCGGCCGAGGTCGATGGGGGTGGCGAGCTGATCGATCAGGTGCTCGCGCTCGGCGGCTCGAGCTGAGGAACGCAAGCGGGGCGCCTTCGATCAGGGGCGCCCCGCTTGCCCATTGCCTCCCGCGCGCCCCGCGCGAGGCGGGGCGCGACCTGCCATCCAGCGAGCGAGCGATGACACAGCAAGCGACGATCGGCGCCGGGCATTCGCTCCGCCGCACCCCCTCACAGGCCGCGAGGACCCGAAGGGCCATGCAAATTCTCAACCGAATATCGACCGTGATGGCGCTGCTGCTCGAATGGGTCATGGTGGCGCTGATGGTGACGCTGACCGTGGTGGTCATCGTCGCCGTGATCGCCCGCCTGATGGGCGAGAGCTTCTCGTGGTACGACGAGGTCGCCGCGATCATGCTGGCCTGGATCACCTATTACGGCTCGGCGCTGGCGGCGCTGAAGCGGCGGCATATCGGCTTCGACACGGTGCTGCTGGCGCTGCCGCCGCGGGCCCGGCTGGCGGCGCTCCTGTTCGGCGAGGCGGTGGTGCTGACCTTCTTCGCGCTGATGGCCTGGGCGGGGTTCCAGGTGCTGGCGATCCTCGAAGGCTCCTACCTCGTCTCGCTGACCTGGGTGCCGGTGCAGTTCACCCAGTCGGTGATCCCGATCGGCGCGCTGCTGTTCATCATCGGCCAGCTGCTGAGCCTGCCGGATTACTGGTCCAAGACCGCGCGCGGCATCTCGCTCGAACATGCCGAGATCGAGGAGGAGGTCGATACCGAGATGAGCCGCAGCGCCGGCCACGTGATCGGGGAGGTGCGCTGATGCTGATGCTGTTGATCTTCGTGGCGCTGGTGGCGCTGATCTGCATCAACGTGCCGATCGCCGTGGCGCTGGCCATGGCGGGCGTGATCGGCCTGCTGGCCACCGAGGGCGTCAACTCGCTCGCCGCCATCGCGCTCGACATGTATGGCGGCGCGACCAAGTTCTCGCTGATCGCGATCCCGATGTTCGTGCTGGCGGGCGCGATCATGAACGCGGGCGGCATCACCGACCGGCTGATCAACTTCGTCGCGGCGCTGATCGGCTTCGTGCGCGGCGGCCTCGCCATGGTCAATATCGGCGTGTCGCTGTTCTTCGCCGAGATCTCCGGCTCGGCCGTGGCCGACGTGGCGGCGATGGGCTCGATCCTGATCCCGCAGATGAAGAAGCGCGGCTATTCCGGCGCGCTCTCGGCGGCGGTGACCTCCTCCTCGGCCTCGCTGGCGATCATCATCCCGCCCTCGATCCCGATGATCCTCTACGCGGCCTCGGCCAACACCTCGGTCGAGCAGCTCTTCGTCGCGGGGCTGGTGCCCGGCGTGCTCGGCGCGGCCGGGCTGATGGGCGTCGCCTACTGGTTCGCGCGGCGCTACAACCTGCCGACCGAAGAGGCCTTCAACATCCCGCGCCTCAAGGCCACCTTCATCGACGCGCTGCCGGCCTTCGCGCTGCCGGTGGTGATCCTGGGCGGCATCTTCGGCGGCTACGTCACCGCGACCGAGGCGGCGGGGCTCGCGGTGATCGCGGCGCTGGTGGTCTCGGCCTGGTATCGCAAGGTCGATCTCAAGCATCTGCGGCAGGCGATGCTCGACGGCGGCATGCAGACGGCGGTGGTGATGCTGCTGGTCGCGGCCTCGGTGCTGATGGGCGGCTTTCTCACCCGGGCGCAGATCCCGCAGCAGCTGGCCGAGGGCATCTTGTCGATCACCAGCGCGCAATGGGCGATCCTGCTGATCCTCAACGTCTTCTTCCTGGTGATCGGCTTCTTCCTGCACTCGGCGGCGGCGATCATCCTCGTGGTGCCGATCGTGATCCCGCTGATCCAGCAGGCCGGCATCGACCCGGTGCATTTCGGCCTCGTCGTGACGCTCAACCTCGCCATCGGCCAGCAGACGCCGCCCGTGGCCTCGGTGCTGATCACCAGCTGCGCGGTGGCGCGGGCCAATATCTGGGAGGTCTCGAAGGTCAATGTCTACTTCGTCGGCGTGTTGCTCGCGGTGCTGATGCTGTGCACCTATGTTCCTTCGGTGCCGCTGTTCCTCGTGGAGTATTTCTACCGATGAGTGATGAGCTGATCACGGAGCGTCGCGGCGCGACGCTCCACATCGTCTTCAACCGTCCCGATGCCCGCAACGCGCTGACCTTCGGCATGTACGAGGCGCTGGCCGAAGCCTGCGCCAACGTGCCCACCGACGGCTCGGTCCGCGCCGTGGTGATCTCGGGCGCGGGCGGCCGCGCCTTCGCGGCGGGGACCGACATGACCCAGTTCCGCGGCTTCGAGACCGCGGCGGACGCGCATGGCTACGAGGCGCGGATCGCCGAGGTGCTGGGCACGGTCGAGAGCTGTCCGCTGCCGACGCTGGCGGCGCTGAACGGTGCCTGCACCGGGGGCGGGGCCGCGATCGCGGCGGCCTGCGATTTGCGGATCGCGGCGGCCAACCTGCGCTTCGGCTTCCCGATCGCGCGGACGCTGGGCAACTGCCTCTCGGCCGCCAATCTCGCGCGGCTGTCGGAACTCGTCGGCGCGGGGCGGCTGCGCGAGATCATCTTCACCGCCCGGCTGATCGGGGCCGAGGAGGCCCGCGCCATCGGCCTCGTCTCCGAGCTGCTGCCCGACGAGGCGGCGCTGATGGCGCGCGCGGACGAGATCGCCGGGACGCTGGCGGGCATGGCGCCGCTGACCCTGCGCGCCACCAAGGAGGCGATGCGCCGCAACCGCGAGGCGCGCGCGGTGGAGGACGCCGACCTGATCGAGATGTGCTACATGAGCGAGGATTTCCGCCACGGGATGGAAGCCTTCCTCGCCAAGCGCAAGCCGGAATGGAGGGGCAGATGAGCGGCAAGGGACCCTTGGCGGGCATGAAGGTGGTGGAGCTCGCGCATATCATGGCCGGGCCGGCCTGCGGGCTGATGCTGGCCGATATGGGCGCCGACGTGATCAAGGTCGAGAAGCCCACGGGCGACGACAGCCGCCGCTTCGTGCCGCCCGAGATCGCCGGCGAGAGTGCGGCCTATCTCATGATGAACCGCAACAAGCGCGGCATCGCGCTCGATCTCAAGCGGCCCGAGGCGGTGCGGGCGCTGCGCGATCTGCTGGCCGGGGCCGACGTGGTGATCGAGAACTACCGCCTCGGCACGATGGAGAAGCTGGGCCTCGGCTACGAGAGCCTGCGCGAGATCAATCCGCGCCTCGTCTATTGCGAGATTTCCGGCTTCGGCCGCACCGGTCCCTATGCGGCTCGCGGCGGCTTCGACCTGATCGCGCAGGGCATGTCGGGGCTGATGTCGATCACCGGCGAAGGGCCGGGGCGTCCGCCGGTCAAGCCCGGCGCGCCGATCACCGACATCACCGCCGGCATCCTCGCCGCGATGGGCTGCTGCGCCGCCTATGCGCAGGCGCGCGCGACCGGGCAGGGGCAGAAGGTCGACACCTCGCTGTTCGAGGCGGGGATCACGCTCACCTACTGGCAGAGCGCCATCGCCTTCGCCACCGGCGAGACGCCGGGGCCGGTGGGCTCCGCGCATCCGCTGAACGCGCCCTACCAAGCCTTCGAGACCCGCGATGGCTGGATCAATGTCGGCGCCGCCAACCAGCAGAACTGGCTGCGCCTGCTGCAGGTGATCGAGGCGCCCGAGCTGGGCGAGGACCCGCGCTTTGCCACGAACCGCGACCGGATGCAGAACCTTCCGGCGCTGGTCGATCTGCTCAACAATCATCTCAGGCAGCGCGGCACCGCCGACTGGTTGGAACGGATGGAGGCGCAGGGCCTGCCCGCCGGGCCGGTGCTGAGCATCCCCGAGATGCAGGCCGATCCGCAGGCGCTGGCGCGCGGGATGATCGTCGAGACCGAGCACCCGGTCGCGGGCCGCGTGAAGGGGATCGGCCACCCGGTGAAGTTCTCGGCCGCCGAGACCGCGACCGCGACGCCCGCGCCGCTCCTGGGCCAGCATGGTTGCGAGGTACTCGGTGAACTGGGCTATGCGCCCGAGAGGATCGAGGCGCTGATCGCGGCGGGGGCGCTGATCTGCCCGGCGGACGCCGTCATGGCATAGGAACAGGGCTTGGCCGCGGCGCCTCCCAAGGGGACACGCCCGACCGGGCCCCGCATGAGCCTGCGGCCCAACCGCGCCTGCGTCCTCATGCAGCCTTTCCGAACGACTGCGCCCGATACGGTTTCGACCGATCGACGGGCTGCCCGAGGCATGCAGTCCTGGCGCTCAGGTGCCGGGCGCGGTTCCCCGGGCATCGCCACGCGAAGGAGCTTGTTTCTCGGCAGCCTCCCCGAAGGTCGCCTCGACCTCGCGGATGGCAGCTTCCATGCCGAGCCGCACCACCTCGGCGATGGGCAACTCCTTGCCGTTTGCCTCGCAGATCCGCCGCGCCGCGACGAAGCGCTCGACGAGGGTCGCCTCGACGCGGACGCTGACCTGCCGGGTTTCCGGTTCGTCCGGGAGCGATGGGTGATCTTCCGTCTCGCCTGCCACTCGATCCTCCGCGCATCTGGTCCCGAAGGTCATTAGATCGCGTTTCCCGCGTCGGAGCCAGAGGGCTCCGCAACCAATGCGAGCAGTTCCGGGGCAATCGCCTCTCCAAGGGCCTCAAGGGCGGTAAACGGGACGGGGGGTGCGCAGTCAGTCTTCTGCACTTTGTGGTGCGGGTGAGTGATACCAAGGCTCGGAGCGCGATGTCGGCGTTGAGCCCACCTCGGCTGTCCTGGCTCAGCAAGTTCAGGTTGGCCTACGCCATTCATACAACGCGTCAGGGGCCTTTTCTGCATTCGATGACCCGTCGGTTTCACTTATCTTTTGAAACTCGTTGCGTTGGTAGAAGCTAATGGCGCGTTTATTCTCCTGAAACACCCAAAGGCGTAGCAGGTCATGGCTTTCTTTTGCCTTATTTAAGAGAGATTCGCCAATTGACCTACCGACATGCGTTGGCAAAAGGTAGAGATGATCCACCCAGCCCTTCTGGAAAGCGCAAAAGCCAATAATATGTTCATTTTCGATCGCAACCCAGACGTCGCACTCTAAGAAAACACTGTTTCTGTAAAATTTCTTGTCGTCATCAAAAGAATGCAAGTCGGGCAGATATGGCAGGAAATGCGATCGAGATTTACGTGCAATCGCTGCGACGGCATCGGATTCCGCAGAAACCGCCTGCCTGATCGATATCTTAGTAGTATTCATTAATGTCTGTTCCACCCGGACATTGCAACGAACGGCACTGACCACATCAGGCAGTGTATCGTTTAAAGCGCTCGTGTCTTCGTTCATTGACAAAGTGTAAGGTCAGCTTCGTCAGCATGGCAGACATCAATCAGAGGCTCCCGACGATTTTTTCGGGAGCCTCTGATTGCCATGACTTTGCAGTCCTAAGGGCCTTCGCGGGAGGCTGCACCACGAAGTGCAAAGGGCTGGGATTCGCAGGGGATCGGCCCCAGCCTCCTGCGTGTCGAGGAGGCGGCTCGGAGGCGAACCACGAAGCGGTGGAGCCGCCGGGCGCCGTGGCGCCCGGCGGCCTTGGCGTCAGAGCCGGATCACGAAGCGGGCGAAGCCGTCGGGGCCGTCGCCGGCGGGCGCGATCTGCACGCCCTTCACGTCGTTGAGGTATTCGGCCGCGCGGGGGCCGGTGTCGAACAGCACCGTGGTGCCGTCCATCGGCGTGAATTGCCAGTTGGCATCTGCCGAGGGGCTGATCGTACCCTGCTCGACGATGTAGCGCACGATCACGTCGCGGTTGGTGTCGGGGGCCTCGAACACGATGGTGGAGCCGTCGGCCCCGGGGAAGGAGCCGCCCCCCGTCGCGCGGTAGTTGTTCGTCGCGATGATGAACTCCTGCTCGGGGTCGATCGGCTGGCCCTCGAATTGCAGGTTCTTGATGCGGTTCGCCTCGGGCGCCACGACGTTGCCCTCGCGGTCGAACTTTGCCGGTTCCGACAGGTCGATCTCGTAGGTCACGCCGTCGATCACGTCGAAATTGTAGGAGGGGAACTCGTCATTGAGCAGGACCTGATCCTCGCGGCCCGGCTCGATCCGGTTGAACATCCCCGCCGAACGCTCGAGCCAGTCCTTGACCTCGGCCCCGGTCACCCGCACCGCGCGCACCGTGTTGGGATAGAGGTAGAGATCGGCCACGTTCTTGATCGCCACGTCGCCGGTGGGCACGTCGGTATAGTAGTCCGGGCCGCCGCGACCGCCCGCCTTGAAGGGCGCCGCCGCCGAGAGGATCGGCAGCCCCTCGTGCTCGGTGCCCGCGAGCATCTGCTCGATATACCAGGTCTGGGCGTTGGAGACGATCTGCACGCTCGGATCGTCGGCCACCAGCGCGAAGTAGCTGTGCAGCGGCGCGTCGGTCTTGCCCACGGCGCGGCGCACGTAGTCGAGCGTCTCCTGATGCTCCTGCGCCACCGACTCCAGCACCGGCTCGAAGCTCTCGACCAGCGGCGTGATCGAGCGGTCCTCGCCGCGCTCGTAGATCGGCCGCGCCTCGACCTCCGATCCGGCGACGCGCCAGCCTTCGCCGTCGCGCTCCAGCATCAGGTCGACGAGACCCATGTGGGAGCCCCAGAAACCCGCCATCACGCCCGGCTTGCCGTTGATCGTGCCGGCGGCGACATCGACGCCCTCGTGATCCTCGTAGTCGGGGCCGGGGAAGACGAGGTGGCTGTGGCCGGTGAGGACCACGTCGATGCCGTCGACGCCGGCCAGCGGGATCGCGGCGTTCTCCATGCCCTCGCTATGCTCGACCGGGCCGATGCCGCTATGGCTCAGCGCCACGACGATATGCGCGCCTTCCTCCTTCATCTTCGGCACGTAGGCCTCGGCGGCGCGCACGATGTCGCGCGGCTCGACCTTGCCCTCGAGATGCTTGCGGTCCCAGTTCATGATCTGCGGCGGCACGAAGCCGATCACGCCGATCTTGATGGCGTGGGTCTCGCCGGCGCCGTCGGTGATCTCGCGGTCGAGGATCACGTAGGGCGGCACGAGGGTCTCGTCGCCGGTGATCTCCTCGCCCATGCTGGTCACGACGTTGGCCGAGACGATCGGGAAGGCGGCGCCCGAGACCGAGTTCATCAGGAACTCCAGCCCGTAGTTGAACTCGTGGTTGCCCAGCGTCGAGGCGTCGAAGCCCAGTGTGTTCATCGCCTCGATCACCGGGTGCATGGCGCCCTCGGGCATGCCGCGTTCATAGGCGATGTAGTCGCCCATCGGGTTGCCCTGCAGGAAATCGCCATTGTCGAACAGCACCGAGTTGGTGGCCTCGGACCGGATGTCCTCGATCAGGCTGGCGGTGCGGGCGAGGCCGACGGTGTCGATCTCCTTGTCGGCGTAATAATCATAGGGGTAGACGTGGACGTGCAGGTCCGTCGTCTCCATGATGCGCAGATGCGCCTGATTGGCCTGCGCGCGGACCGAGAAGGGGTGCAGCGCCAGCATGGCCGAGCTTCCGGCGAGAAAGCCGCGGCGGTTCAGGATCAGTGCCATTGATCGTCTCCCTGGTGTCGGGGGTCGTTTCGCCCCCGTAATTGGTGGCCGCAGGGTAGCGGCTTCGCGTCACAGGGGAATGACCATTCGCAGGCTGCCGTGGCGGAAGCCTGCATGCCGCCCCGGCTGGCGGCATCGGCCAGGGCAGGGGCAGGCGCGTGCGCAATTGCGGCGTCTCGCGTGCGCGGGCAGGGCGTCCGTATCCAGCAGGGTGGCGGCAATGAAGGATCATCGACCGGAACATCGCGCGCCGGGCGCGCGGCCGGGCCGGTTCAGCGGTCGGCGGGAAAGGCAAGCCGGGCCACCAGCCCCTCGCGCTGCCAGTCGAGCTCGAGCGTGCCGCCGACACCGGCCACCAGCGAGCGGATGATGCCGGAGCCGCTGCGCCGCTCGGGCGCCACCACCTCGGGGCCGCCGCGCTCCGTCCAGCACAGCCTCAGCCCGTCATCGGCCGAGACCTCGAACGCGACCCGGCCCTCATGGGCGCCCAAGGCGCCATGCTTCACCGAATTGGTCGCCAGCTCGTGGACCGTGAGGGTCAGCGCCGAGACGAGATCGGCGGGGACCTGCGGATCGTCGCCCCCGAAGGCGAATTGGGCGTCGCCGCGCGGCGCGTAGGCGTCGAGGATCGGCCGCAGCAGTTCGCGCAGCCGCGCCGCACTTTCGGAGCTGTCGCCGATGGTGCGGAAATGCGCCTCGCTCAGGGTCTTGAGCCGCCCGTCGACGATCCGGGCCAGCGTCTGGACGTCCGCGGCCTCGCGCGCCGACATGCGGATCATCACCGACATGACGTTGACGATGTTGCGCAGCCGATGGCCCAGCTCGCGATCGGCCAGCTCGCGCGCCTGTCGCTCGCCCTCGCGGCGCGACGAGGTGTCGAGCTGCGAGCCGAAGAACAGCACCGGCGTGCCGTCCTCGCCCATGATCGGTCCGATCTGCAGCGCGTTGACGAAGCTGGTGCCGTCCTTGCGGTAGTTCAGGATCTCGACCGTGTCGACCTCGCCGCTGGCGATGATCCGGCGGATCCGGTCGATGCTGGCCTCGGTGGTGTCGCGGCCCTGCAGGAAGCGGCAGTTGCGGCCGACGACCTCCTCGATCGGGTAACCGGTCAGCGCGCAGAACGCCGCGTTGGCGAAGACGATCGGGTTGTCGGGCAGGGTCGGATCGGTGATGCACAAGGGCAGCCGGGCATGCCGGATGGTCTCGAGGAGCCGTTCCTCGTTCAGCCGGTCGGTTTCCGGCCGCGTGGTCGTGTCCGCTTCGATATTCACCGCCCGTCCATCTCCCGGTCGTTGCGCCCATTGCCCGAGCGAGGCCGGACGGGCCCGGCACTCGAGTACAGTCGGATCATATAGGCCGCCGCCGGGGGTGTCAGTAGGGGGGAAAAGCGTACCGACCGGCGACACGGCGTCGCGTCCGCGAGGCTGGCGCATCCTGTCTCCCGAAATGAACATGGCCGCGTCTTTCGACGCGGCCATGTCCTCATGCCGGTTCAGGCGGGCTTCAGCCCTCCTGGCCCTCGTCGTCATTGGCGGCGCCGCCAATGTCGTCGAACAGGCCCTGGATCTCGAACTCGGCGGCGGCTTCCTCTTCCGCGGCCAGATCCTGGATCGACTTGCCCGACGCCTGCAGCTCGGCCTCTTCGGGCGAGCGGGCGACGTTGATCTCGATCGTGGCGTCGACCTCGGGGTGCAGGACCACGGTCACCTCGTAGAGGCCGAGTTCCTTGATCGCGCCGCGCAGCACGACCTGCTTGCGGTCGATCGAGAAGCCGTCGGCGGTCGCGGCTTCGGCGACGTCGCGGGTGGTGACCGAGCCGTAGAGCGAGCCGCCGTCGGAGGCGGAGCGGATCACGACGAACTGCTGCCCGTCGAGCTTCGCGGCCATCGCTTCGGCCTCTTTCTTCGACTCGAGGTTCTGCGCCTCGAGCTGGGCTTTCTGGTCCTCGAAACGGGCCTTGTTGGCCTCGTTCGCGCGGAGCGCCTTGCCCTGGGGCAGAAGGAAGTTACGGGCGTAGCCGTCCTTCACCTTCACGATTTCGCCCATCTGGCCAAGCTTGGCCACACGTTCCAGAAGGATCACGTCCATGAGTCGGTCTCCTTATTTCACGGCGTAGGGCAGCAGCGCCAGGAACCGCGCGCGCTTGATCGCCTGGGCGAGCTTGCGCTGGTTCTTGGAGCCGACGGCGGTGATGCGCGAGGGCACGATCTTGCCGCGCTCGGAGATGTAGCGCTGCAGCAGACGCGTGTCCTTGTAGTCGATCTTCGGCGCGTTCTCGCCCTCGAAGGGGTCGGTCTTGCGGCGACGGAAAAACGGTTTGGTGGCCATTCTCTTATCCTTTCCTGGAGGCGATCAGCGACGCTCGCGGCGCTCGCCGCGCTCTTCGCGCTTCTGCATCTGGACCGAGGGGCCCTCTTCGTGGGCGTCGACCTTGATGGTCAGGACGCGCATCACGTCGTCATGCAGGCGCATCAGGCGCTCCATTTCCTGCACGGCGGGCGACGGCGCGTCCGAGCGCAGGAAGGCGTAGTGGCCCTTGCGGTTCTTGTTGATCTTGTAGGCCATGGTCTTCACGCCCCAGTACTCGTTCTCGAGCACCTTGCCGCCATTGTCGGCGAGGACGGTCGAGAAGTGCTCGACGAGGCTTTCGGCCTGCGCGTTGGACAGGTCCTGACGCGCGATGAAGACATGCTCGTAAAGCGGCATGTGAACTCCAGTTCGATTTCCGGGCGCATTTCATAGAACGGGGCCTTGGCCTTCCGCTCCCCGTTCACGAGAGTCTGCGCGGTTCATGCGAATGCGCGGAAGGATGCGGCCTTATACAGATCATGCGGCGCGGCGCAAGCGGCGTGGGCGAAACCGCGTGGAAAGGCCGATCCGCGCCCGCAGCCGGCCATAATCCCGCCCTTATCCCTATGGAAGCTCGACCTGTCCGATTGCACAGGTTCCAAGGTCGCGCCTCATGAACGCATCCGCCCAAGCCCGCTCCGAAGATGCCCCCCTCGTGCTCGGCTGCGGCCCCCGCTGCCGCCGGCTGGCCGGCCTCGGCCTCCTCGCGATCTGGGCCTTCGGCCTCGGCGTCACCGCGGCGGCGGGGGCGGTCTGGCTGTCGCCGCTGGGCCAGCCGTTCGACGCCGCGCTCTGGGCCAAGCTGGCGCTGGCGGTGGCGCTGGGCGGCGGGCTGCTCTGCTATGCCGGGCTGAGCAGCCGCAGCGAGATGCATTTCGACACCGAGCGGCGGCTGGTGCGCGAGGTGCTGCGCCGCCCCGGCGGCCGGGTCGAGCAGGTCGCGAGCTGGGGCTTCGACGAATTCCGCGCCACCGAGATCCGCGACCGCCACGACGCGCGGCGCATGGCGCTGCGGGCCGAGCTGCGGCTGTCGGGCGAGAACCTCTCGGTGCGGGTGGCGCAGGGCGACCTGCACGCGATTTCCGAACTGGCGCGCCGCATCGAGGCCGATCTCGGCCTGCCGCAGCGGCCGGGCGTGCCGCTGTTCCGCCGCGCTGCCATGGGCTGAGGCTTTCTTGTCGCGGCGGGCCCGAGCCGTTATGCGGTGGCGCGACGCACCGCATCACAAGGGAGCAGGGCCATGCGCGCATACGTTTTTCCGGGGCAGGGATCGCAGACCATCGGCATGGGCCGGGCGCTGGCCGAGGCCTATCCGGCCGCGCGCGAGGTGTTCGACGAGGTCGACGCGGCCCTGGGCGAAAAGCTCAGCACCCTGATCTTCGAGGGCGAGATCGAGACCCTGACCCTCACCCGCAACGCCCAGCCGGCGCTGATGGCCACCTCGATCGCCGCGATGGCGGCGCTGAAATCCGAGGGCATCGGCGTCACCGACGCCGCCTACGTGGCAGGCCACTCCTTGGGCGAATACTCGGCGCTCTGCGCCGCCGGCGCGCTGCGCCTCGACGACACGGCGCGGCTGCTGCGGCTGCGCGGCGAGGCGATGCAGGACGCGGTGCCGGTGGGCGAGGGCGCGATGGCCGCGCTTCTCGGCCTCGATCTCGCCGCCGCGCGCGAGGTGGCCGAGGCCGCCGCGCAGGGCGAGACCTGCCAGGCCGCCAATGACAACGATCCCTCGCAGGTGGTGATCTCCGGCAGCCGCGCCGCGGTCGAGCGGGCGCTCGACATCGCCAAGGAAAAGGGCGCCAAGCGCGCGATCCTGCTGCCGGTCAGCGCGCCGTTCCACTGCGCGCTGATGGCGCCCGCCGCCCGCGCCATGGCCGAGGCGCTGGAAGGCGTCGACATCCGCGAGCCGGCGGTGCCGCTGGTCGCCAATGTGCGCGCCGACGCGGTCTCCGACCCGGCGCTGATCCGCACGCTGCTGGTCGAGCAGGTGACCGGCGCGGTGCGCTGGCGCGAAAGCGTGGAGTTCATGGCGGCGCAGGGCGTCACCGCCTTCTGGGAGGTCGGCGCCGGCAAGGCGCTCTCGGGGATGATCCGCCGCATCGCCAAGGGGGCCGAGACCCGCGCCATCGGCACGCCCGAGGATGTCGCGGCGGCCAAGGGCTGAGGTCGCGGCCACTTTGTTCCACAAATACGCGAACCCGCGCGCGCGGCGATGCGCGCGGGCGGTGGTCCGGGCGCCTCGGCGCTGCTAGACCCGTTGCCAACCGCTTACGCAGGAGACCACACATGTTCGATCTGACCGGGAAATGCGCGCTCGTCACTGGCGCCTCTGGCGGCATCGGCGGCGCCATCGCCACCGCGCTGCACGGGGCCGGTGCCACCGTGGGGCTGTCCGGCACCCGCACCGCGCCGCTCGAGGAACTGGCGGCGACCCTGGGCGACCGCGCCCATGTCCTGCCTTGCAACCTGTCCGAGGCCGAGGCGGTCAACGCCCTGCCAAAACAGGCGATCGAGGCGATGGGCGGGCTCGACATCCTCGTCAACAACGCCGGCATCACCCGCGACAACCTGTTCATGCGCATGTCCGAGGAGGACTGGGCGCAGGTGCTCGAGGTCAACCTCACCTCGACGATGCGGCTGTGCAAGGGCGTGGTACGGCCGATGATGAAGGCGCGCTGGGGCCGGATCATCAACATCTCCTCGATCGTCGGCGCCACCGGCAACCCCGGCCAGGCCAACTACGCCGCCGCCAAGGCCGGCATGGTGGGCATGTCGAAATCCATCGCCTACGAGGTGGCGAGCCGCGGCATCACCGTGAACTGCGTGGCGCCGGGCTTCATCGCCACGGCGATGACCGACAAGCTCAACGACGAGCAGAAATCGGGCATCCTGGGCCAGATTCCCGCAGGCCGCATGGGCGAGGCCGAGGAGATCGCGGCGGCGGTGCTGTATCTGGCGAGCCCGGAGGCGGGTTATGTCACCGGCGCCACGCTGCATGTCAACGGCGGCATGGCGATGCTCTGAGGCCGGGAAGATCGGGGCCCACAAAGCGTTTGCGCGGCCCGGATTCTCTGCTAAAGGACGACGAGATTTTCCGGAAGGGGCCGTCGCGGCCCCTGTCGGTGAGCGGCCCGCTCGGGCATGAGAATGTCCTTCGGGGCAAGAGAAAAAGGCCCAAATGGGCCGGAAAGACGTGAGGAACTGTTATGAGCGACGTCGCCGACCGCGTGCGCAAGATCGTTGTTGAGCATCTGGGTGTCGAAGAGGACAAGGTCGTCGAGAACGCCTCGTTCATCGACGATCTGGGCGCCGACAGCCTCGACACCGTCGAGCTGGTCATGGCCTTCGAGGAAGAGTTCGGGATCGAGATCCCCGACGATGCCGCCGAAACCATCCAGACCTTCGGCGACGCGGTCCGCTTCATCAAGGAAGCGCAGTAACCGACGGGGCCACGGCCTTCCGGCCTGGCACGGGAAACGGCACCCCTCGCGGGTGCCGTTTTCGATTCAGGGCCCCTCGCGCGGCCCGCGCGCGGGCTGGATCAGCGGCGCCATCATCTCCTCGCTGAGCGGTTTGACGAACTGCACCCCGAGATAATGGGTGTTGCGCCAGCGCGGCGCCGCCTCGATCTCGCGATCGCCCAGAAACAGCACGATCCGCGACGGGTCCGGCGCTCCGACGCCGGGGTCAATCCGCAGCTTGGCGCCCAGACGGCTGATGTCGAGCAGCCGCGCCTCGATCTCCTCGCCGCCGCTGCGCAGCCGCGCGGGTAGGTTCACCGAATGGCGCTGCTCGCGCCGTCGTCGCCTCTGCCCGTGACGCACCAGGATCCAGACCAGCGCGCCGCCGCTCCCGGCGACGACCAGCGCCGCCACGCCGACGCCGACGAGCCGGATCGCCTGCCAGCCCCCGCTTCCCGCGACCGCCCCGGCCTTGCGCTCGGCCAAGCCCGACGCGCCCGGGGCGCCGATCTCGTCACCGCAGCCGGCGCCGGCCAGCAACGCCTCCAGCCGCGCGAGGGCGGCCTCGTCCTCCGGGGACAGCGGTGCGCGGTCGAGGCCCGGTCCGCGCGCCGCATTGGCCCAATCTGCCGCGATCCGCAGCGCGGCTTCGATCTCCGTGCGATGCCGCACCAAGGGGTGACCCGCTAGGTTCCACATCGCCCGCGCCGCATCGATCCGCCGCAGCGCCCGGTTCAGCATCGCGACATCGCGGTCCTGCGCGCTCGTCACCACGCGGCCGAGCGCCGCCACGGTATCGCAGGCGGGATCGGCCCGCAGCGGCGCGGCCAGCATCAGGAACAGTAGCACGGGCCAGACGCGCATGGCGGAACTCCTTTTGCGCAGCAAAGCCGATCTTGCTGAACTCCGCGTTAAGCCGCGCAGTGGCGCCGAGCCGCGAATTCGCCACGCCCGCGCTCTTGCTCCCGCGCGAAGCCCTGCGGTATCAGGGCGCGAGTTATTGCGAAGAGGATGGTCAGATGCGGCGAGTGGTCGTGACGGGGCTGGGGCTGGTGACGCCGCTGGCAGACAAGGTCGAGCCGAGCTGGGACGCGATCCTGGCCGGGAAATCCGGCGCGGGCACCATCACCCGCTTCGACGCGAGCCATCTCGCGACGAACTACGCCTGCGAGGTGCCGCGCGGCGAGGATGCCGATCCGTCGGTGCGTTTCGACGCGAACGCCTACATGGAGCCCAAGGAGCAGCGCAAGGTCGACGATTTCATCCTCTATGGCATCGCCGCCGCCCAACAGGCGGTCGAGGACAGCGGCTGGGCGCCCGAGGATGACGAGGCGCGCGAGCGCACCGGGGTGATGATCGGCTCCGGCATCGGCGGGCTGAACTCGATCGCCGAGACGGCGATCCTGATCAAGGAAAAGGGCCCGCGCCGCGTCTCGCCCTTCTTCATTCCCGGCGCGCTGATCAACCTGATCTCGGGCCAGGTCTCGATCCGCTACGGCTTCAAGGGGCCGAACCACTCGGTGGTCACCGCCTGCTCGACCGGCGCGCATGCGATCGGCGACGCGGCGCGGCTGATCAAGTACGGCTCGGCCGACGTGATGGTGGCGGGCGGTGCCGAGGCGGCGATCTCCGAGATCGGCATCGCCGGGTTCAACGCCTGCAAGGCGCTCTCGACCAAGCGGCGCGACGACCCGCAGGCGGCGAGCCGCCCCTATGACGCCGACCGCGACGGTTTCGTCATGGGCGAGGGCGCCGGCATCGTGGTGCTCGAGGAATACGAGCACGCGAAGGCGCGCGGCGCCAAGATCTATGCCGAGGTGCTGGGCTACGGCCTGTCCGGCGACGCCTATCACATCACCGCCCCGTCGGAGGACGGCGAGGGCGGCGAGCGGGCGATGCGCGCCGCGCTCAAGGATGCCGGGATCGCGCCCGAGCGGATCGACTACATCAACGCCCATGGCACCTCGACCATGGCCGACACGATCGAGCTCGGCGCGGTGGAGCGGATGATGGGCGAGGCGGCCTCGAAGGTCACCATGTCCTCGACCAAGTCGATGACCGGCCACCTGCTCGGTGCTGCCGGTGCGATCGAGGCGATCTTCTCCATCCTCGCGATCCGCGACCAGGTCGCGCCGCCGACCATCAACCTCGACAACCCGGCGGTCGAGACCGTCGTCGACCTCGCGCCGAACCAGAAGCGCGAGCGCCGCATCGACTATGCGCTGTCCAACAGCTTCGGCTTCGGCGGCACCAATGCGAGCGTGCTGTTCGGAAAGGTCGCCTCCTGATGTGGCGTCATCTCGCCTCGAACACGATTACCTTCCTGATCGTGGGGCTCGCGGGCGCCGCCGGGGTCATCGCCTGGGGCGTGAACGAGTATTCGGGCGACGGCCCGCTCGAGGCGGCGATCTGCCTGCGGGTCGAGCCGGGCACCAACATGCGCAGCGTCAGCGCCCGGCTCGAAGAGCAGGGCGCGATCGGCTCGGCGCCGATCTTCCGCATCGGTGCCGAGTATTCCGAGAAGGCGGGCCAGCTCAAGGCCGGCAGCCATTTGATCCCCGAGCGGGCCTCGATGGAGCGGATCGTCGACATCGTGACCCGCGGCGGCGCCTCGACCTGCGGCACCGAGATCCTCTACAAGATCGGCGTCAACGCGGTGCTGGCCGAGGTGCGCGAGCTTGACCCGGCGAGTTCGGAATTCAACGAGCTCGCCGAGTTCGACCCGACCGCCGAGGGCGTCGAGATCCCCGAAGCCTATACGGAGATGCGCGGCCGTGCCGATACGCGCTACCGCATCGCCATGGCCGAGGGCGTGACCTCTTGGCAGGTGGTGCAGGCGCTCAACGCGCTCGACACGCTCGAAGGCGATGTCGAGGAGATCCCGGCCGAGGGCAGCCTCGCGCCCGACAGCTACGAGATCGCGCCGGGCACGCAGGTCGAGGCGGTGCTCGACCAGATGGAGGCGGCGCAGGCCGCGATCCTCGCCGAGGCCTGGGAGAACCGCGCCGGCGACCTGCCGCTGGAGAGCCCGGAAGAGGCGCTGATCCTCGCCTCGATCGTCGAGAAGGAGACCGGCATCGCCGCCGAACGCCCGCAGGTCGCGAGCGTCTTCATCAACCGGCTGCGCCAGGGCATGCCGCTGCAGACCGACCCGACGGTGATCTACGGCATCACCGAGGGCAAGGGCGTGCTGGGCCGGGGCCTGCGCCGCAGCGAGCTTCAGGCCGAGACCCCGTGGAACACCTACGTGATCAACGGGCTGCCGCCGACGCCGATCGCCAATCCCGGGCGCGCGGCGATCGAGGCGGCGCTGAACCCGGCGACCACCGACTACGTGTTCTTCGTGGCCGATGGCACCGGCGGCCATGCCTTCGCCGAAACGCTGGCCGAGCATAACAGCAACGTCGCCGAATGGCGCAAGATCGAGGCCGAGCGCGCAGTTCAGAATTGATTTTTCGTAAACGGGCCGGGCGCTTGTAGGGCGCACTTCAACTCGTTTCGATTGACATTCGGCGCGGTATGACCTAGGGTCAAGCACAGGCTGGGAAAGAACGACGAGGCGGCACCGGGGCAACCCGGCGCCGCCTTTTTCATGTCCGCTCCCGGCCGGGACACAGCCGGGAGAATGGAAGATGAGCGAGATGACGGGCCCCTCGGGACCGGACGAAGCCGCGCGCCGCAAGGAATGGGAGGATGCGTGGCTGCTCCTGTCATCGGTGCGGTCGACGCTGGCGGACCTGCTGACGGAGCTACGGTCGGACGCCGTAGCCCCGAAGGACATTCAGAAAAAGATCAGTGACTTGGAGAGCGCTCTTAAGGGGGCGTTCGAGGTCGAGAGGAAGTTCAATGACTGGCTCAGGCGACAGGATGGCGGGCTCGCCGCGGGCGATTTCGATCTCGACGAGGCGCGGCGACGGATCGGTTGCCGGCTGGATCGCCTGCGCGCCTGCTGCCGCGAGGGCTGAGTTTCTCGACGGGCTCGGGCCGGTCGAGCTGGCGGCGCTGCCATGGCTCTTCGACCTCTGGGCGCTGCCGCATCAACTGCCGCCCGCAGGCGACTGGCGCACATGGGTGATCCTTGGCGGGCGCGGCGCGGGCAAGACCCGCGCCGGCGCCGAATGGGTCCGCGCGCAGGTCGAGGGCGCGCGCCCCGGCGCACCGGGACCTGCGCGCCGGGTGGCGCTTCTGGGCGAGACGCTCGACCAGGCGCGCGAGGTGATGGTGTTCGGCGACAGCGGCATCATGGCCTGTTCACCGCCCGATCGCCGCCCCGAATGGAGCGCGACGCGGCGGATGCTGACATGGCCCAACGGCGCGGTGGCGCAGCTCTTTTCGGCGCATGATTACGAGGCGCTGCGCGGCCCGCAATTCGACGCGGCTTGGGCCGACGAGCTGGCCAAGTGGAAACGCGGGCAGGCGGCTTGGGACATGCTGCAATTCGGGCTGCGGCTGGGCGATCCGCGCGCCTGCGTCACCACGACGCCGCGCAACGTGGCGGTGCTGCGCGACCTGCTGGCCGCCGACAGCACCGTCACCACCCATGCGCCGACCGCCGCCAACGCGGCGAACCTCGCCCAGGGGTTCCTCGACGAGATGGCCCGTCGCTACGCCGGCACCCGGCAGGGCCGGCAGGAGCTCGACGGGGTGCTGCTGGCGGATGCCGAGGGCGCGCTGTGGACCGCCGATATGTTGGCCGCCTGCACGGTCGAGACAGCGCCCGCCCTCGACCGCGTCGTCGTCGCCGTCGACCCTTCGGTGAGCGGTCATGCCGGCTCGGACGCCTGCGGCATCGTCGTGGCCGGCGCCGTGACCCAGGGGCCGCCGCAGGACTGGCGCGCCTTCGTGCTCGAGGATGCCACGGTGGCGGCGGCCTCGCCGCATGGCTGGGCCCGCGCCGCCTGCGCGGCGATGGCGCGGCACGAGGCCGGGCGGATGGTCGCCGAGGTGAACCAGGGCGGCGCGCTGGTCGAGGCGGTGGTGCGCCAGATCGATCCCCTGGTGCCGTTCAGGGCGCTGCATGCCAGCCGGGGCAAGGCGCGCCGGGCCGAGCCGGTCGCGGCGCTCTACGAGCAGGGCCGCGTGCATCACCTGCGCGGTCTCGGTGCGCTCGAGGATCAGATGGCGCAGATGACGGCGCGGGGTTTCGTCGGATCGGGCTCGCCCGACCGGGTGGACGCGCTGGTCTGGGCGCTGCACGAGCTGATGATCCTGCCGGCCAAGCAATGGCGCCGCCCGCGTCTGCGGCAGCTCTGAGGCCCGACTCCCGGGCCCGACTTTGTTCCGAAAATACGCGCGGGGGAGCCGCGGCACGCGGCGGGGGCGGCAGCCCCTCCACCCCTGGCCGTTGCGCCCCGGGCCGGACCACCGTTCGCGCCGTTCCGGCTTTCCCAACCCGGCGCTGCCATTCTCCCTCCCGAGCCAGGAAGACGACCAGCGGGGGGCGGCGATGTTCGAGTTTCTCAAGCGCGGCAAGGGGGCGCCCGAGGCCAAGGCCTCGGCGGCGGGGCGCTGCCTCGCATGGCCCGGGGCGGGCCGCCCGGCCTGGAGCGCGCGCGACACCGGATCGCTCACCCGGGCGGGCTTTCTGGGCAACCCGGTGGGGTTTCGCGCGGTCCGGCTCATCTCCGAGGCGGCGTCGGCGCTGCCCTTGATGCTGCAGGACCGGGGCCGCCGCTACGACGGGCACCCGGCGCTGGCGCTCCTGGCGCGGCCCAACCCCGGACAGGGCCGGGCCGAGATGATCGAGGCGCTGGTCGGTCAGATCCTGCTCACCGGCAACGGCTATGTCGAGGCGGTGGGCGCCGAGGGGCTGCCCTATGAGCTGCACGTGCTGCGCTCGGAGCGCATGGCGCTGGTGCCCGGCGCGGATGGCTGGCCCACGGCCTATGAATATGCCGCCGGCGGCGCCAAGCACCGCTTCACGGTGACGGATGGCCTCTCGCCGATCTGCCACATCAAGAGCTTTCACCCGCAGGACGACCATTACGGTCTCTCGGCGCTCACCGCCGCCGCCAGCGCGATCGACGTGCACAACGCCGCTTCGGCGTGGTCAAAGGCGCTTCTCGACAACGCCGCGCGCCCCTCTGGCGCCATCGTCTATCGCGGCGCCGACGGGCAGGCGGGGCTGACCCCCGATCAATACGACCGGCTGGTCGAGGAGATGGAAAGCCAGCACCAGGGCGCGCGCAACGCCGGCCGACCGATGCTGCTCGAGGGCGGGCTCGACTGGAAGCCGATGGGCTTCAGCCCCTCCGACATGGAGTTCCAGAAGACCAAGGAGGCCGCGGCGCGCGAGATCGCGCTGGCCTTCGGGGTGCCGCCGATGATCCTCGGGATCCCGGGCGACGCCACCTATGCCAATTACCAGGAGGCCAACCGCGCCTTCTACCGGCTGACCGTGCTGCCGCTGATGACGCGGGTCGCGGCGGCCCTGGCCGAGTGGCTGTCGGATTTCGCGGGCGAGCGGTTCGAGCTTCGGGTCGATCTCGACCAAGTGCCCGCCTTGGCCGCCGAGCGCGACGGCCAGTGGCGCCGCGTCTCGGAGGCGCTGTTCCTGACCGATGCGGAAAAACGCGCGCTGCTGGGCCTGCCCGCGCGCGAGGTCGGCTCGGATGGATGATCTGCGCGAACATCGCTTCGCCTGCGCGCCGGGCCTCAGAATCGAGGCGCATGAGCGGCTCGTGGCGCTGCAATTCGCGCAGGTGGCCGCGACGCTGGAGCGGATCGAGGCGGTGATGGAGCGGCTGGAGCGCCGGCTCTGGCTCGCCGTCTACGGCGTCGTCGCGGCGATCGGCGCGCAGGCGGCGCAGGGGATCGTGGGGCTTTGAGGGAGGGATTGATGGAGCTGGAACGCAAGTTCTGCGCGGGCGGCACGGATCGCACCGGGCCGCTGGAGATCGGCGAGGGGGCGGTGATCTCGGGCTACGCCTCGCTGTTCGGCCGCGCCGACCAGGGCGGCGACGTGGTGGCGCCGGGCGCCTATGCCGCCTCGCTGAAGCGGCTGGAGGGCTGTGGCGGCCGGGTGCGGATGCTGTGGCAGCACGACCCGGCGCGCCCGATCGGCGTCTGGGACGAGGTGCGCGAGGACGGCACGGGCCTATGGGTCAAGGGCCGGATCCTCACGGAGGTGGCGCAGGGCCGCGAGGCGGCGGCGCTGGTGGCGGCGGGGGCGATCGACGGGCTGTCGATCGGCTACCGGACGCGGCGATCGAGCAAGGCGGGCACGGGCCGCAGGCTCGACGAGCTGGAGCTGTGGGAGGTGTCGCTGGTGACCTTCCCGATGCTGCGCGAGGCGCGGGTCGGCACCAAGCGGTCGGGCGCGCTCCTGGCGAAGATACGGGCGGCGCGGGGCGCGCTCGGGGGACGAGAGGGGGAACGCGATGCGTGACGACGACGACGAGCTTGGCCGCGAGATCGGCGGGCTGATGGAAGAGCTGGGCCGGTTCTCGGCCGAGATCCGAACGAAACTCAAGGCACAGGACGACCGGATGACCCGACTGGACCGCAAGACCGCGCTCGCCGCGCGCAGCCCGCTCGAAGCCAAGGCCGCAGGCCAGCCGCACCGCGCCGCCTTTGGCGCCTATCTGCGCACCGGCGAGGATGAGGGGCTGCGCGGGCTCGGGCTCGAGGGCAAGGCGATGAGCACCACCGTGGCGGCCGATGGCGGCTATCTCGTCGATCCGCAGACCGCCGAGCGGGTGCGCGGCGTGCTCGGCGCGACCGCCTCGCTGCGCGCCATCGCCAGCGTCGTGGCGGTGGATGCCGGCTCCTACGACGTGCTGATCGACCATGCCGAGCCGGGCGCCGGCTGGGCCGACGAGACCTCGGCGCGGACCGAGACCGGCACGCCGCAGATCGACCGGATCAACATCCCGCTGCACGAGCTTTCGGCGCTGCCCAAGACCTCGCAGCGACTGCTGGACGACAGCGCCTTCGACATCGAGGGCTGGCTCGCGGGCCGGATCGCCGACACCTTCGCGCGGGCCGAGGCCGCGGCCTTCGTCTCGGGCAACGGCGTCGACAAGCCGCGCGGCATCCTCGACTACCCGCGGGTCGATGATGACGGCTGGGCCTGGAACAGCCTCGGCTATGTCGCGACCGGCACCGATGGCGGCTTCGACGCCGCGAACCCGGCCGAGGCGGTGATCGACCTCGTCTACCGGCTCGGCGCGCCGTATCGCGCGGGCGCGAGCTTCGTGATGAACTCGCGCACCGCCGGCGCGCTGCGCAAGCTCAAGGACGCCGATGGCCGGTTCCTGTGGTCCGACGGCCTTTCAGCGGGGGAACCGGCGCGGCTCCTGGGCTACCCGGTGCTGATCGCCGAGGACATGCCCGACATCGCCTCCGACACCTGCGCTGTGGCCTTCGGCAATTTCGAGGCCGGCTACACCATCGCCGAGCGGCCCGACCTGCGGGTGCTGCGCGATCCGTTCTCGGCCAAGCCGCACGTCATCTTCTACGCGACCAAGCGGGTCGGCGGCGCGGTGAGCGATTTCGCGGCGATCAAGCTGCTGAAATTCGGCATCGCCTGATGCGGGGGGCCGGGCCGCGCGACGACGCGGCCCGGCATCATGGCTGCGACCGCGAAAGGACGGGTGATGAGACTGATCGAGACGGGCGCTGTGCCCGAGGCGGCGCTGCCGGTCGAGGGCTTTCGCGCGCATCTGCGGATCGGCACCGGCTTTGCCGAGGCCGGGTTGCAGGACGCGGCGCTGGCGGGGTTCCTGCGCGCGGCGATCGCCGCGATCGAGGGCCGCACCGGCAAGGTGCTGCTGGCGCGCGGCTTCGTGCTGGAGGTCGGGCGCTGGCGCGACGCGCGGCGGCTGGCGCTGTCGGTGGCGCCGCTGCGCGCGGTGACGGCGTTCGAGATCGTCGACGCGCAGGGCGTGGCCGTGGCCGTCGCCCCCGAGCGCTGGCAGGCGGTAATGGACGACCAGCGGCCGCATCTCCTGCCCGTCGCGGCGGGCTGGCCGGGCATACCGCAGGGCGGCACCGCGCGCATCGGCTTCGAGGCGGGTTACGGGGCGCATTGGTCCGAGATCCCCGCCGATCTGGCGCAGGCGGTGATGATGCTGGCGGCGCATTACCACGAATACCGGCATGACACCGCGCTCGGTCCGGGCTGCATGCCGTTCGGCGTCACCGCGCTGACCGAGCGGTTCCGGGCGCTGCGGCTTTCGGCGGGGGGCGGAGCATGAGGCCGGTGCGGCTGAACCGGGCACTCCTGCTCGAAGCGCCCCGGCGCGCCCCCGACGGCGCTGGCGGGTTCGAGCGTGGCTGGACCGCGCTGGGCACGCTCTGGGCCTCGGTCGAGGCCCGTTCCGGGCGCGATCTCGACGGCATGGGCGCGGCGCTGAGCCGGGTCAGGCTGCGCATCGTCACCCGCGCCGCGCCGCCGGGCTCGACGATGCGCCCGGCGCCCGAGCAGCGCTTTCGCGAGGGGGCGCGGATCTTCGCGATCCGCGCGGTGCGCGAGCTCGACGCCGAGGGGCGCTATCTCCTGTGCGAGGCCGAAGAGGAGGTGGCGCGATGAGCTACGCGGTCTCGGCGGCGCTGCAAGCCGCGATCCATGCGCGGCTGGCGGCGCATCCGCCCCTGGCCGACCTGCTGGGCGCCGCGATCTACGACGCGTTGCCCGCCGGGCCGCTGCCGCCGCTCTACGCGGTGCTCGGCCCCGAAACGGCGCGCGACCGCTCCGACGGCACGGCGGCGGGGGCGCTGCACGACATCACGGTGAGCGTGGTCAGCGACGCGGCCGGGTTCCGAAGCGCCAAGCTGGCGGCGGCGGCGATCTGCGACGCGCTGGCGGGCACCGCGCCCGCGCTGGATCGCGGGCGGCTGGTGGGGCTGTGGTTCCTGCGCGCCCGGGCCAAGCGGATCGGCAGCGGCGAGGCGCGGCGCATCGACCTGGTGTTCCGCGCACGCAGCGAGGACATCTGAACACAAGCGAGGGAGGGCCAGAGGATGGCGGCTCAGAACGGCAGGGATCTCCTGCTCAAGATCGACATGACCGGCGACGGGCTGTTCGAGACCATGGCAGGGCTGCGCGCGACGCGGCTCACGCTCAACGCGCAGAGCGTCGACATCACCCATCTGGGCAGCGAGGGCTGGCGCGAGCTTCTGGGCGGTGCCGGCATGCGCTCGGCCGCCGTGGCGGGCTCGGGCGTGTTCCGCGACGCCTCGACCGACGCCCGGGCGCGGGCAATCTTCTTCGCGGGCGAGACGCCGGATTTCCAGCTGGTGATCCCCGGTTTCGGCACCATGACCGGGCCGTTCCAGATCGCCTCGATCGACTATGCCGGCAGCCATGACGGCGAGGCCAGCTTCGAGATCGCGCTGGTCTCGGCCGGGCCGCTCGCCTTCGAGGCGGCGCCCTGATGGCCAATCCGCGCGCCGGCGAGGTGGCGCTGATCCTCGACGGGCGGCGCCATGTCATGAAGCTGAGCCTCGGCGCGCTGGCCGAGCTGGAGGAGAGCCTCGGTGCCGACAGCATCGCGGCGCTGGTGGCGCGGCTCGAAGGCGGCGCGGTGTCGGCGCGCGACGTCATGGCGCTGATCGTCGCGGGGCTCCGGGGCGGCGGCTGGCCCGGCCGGGCCGCCGATCTGGTGGCGGCCGAGATCGAGGGCGGGCCGGTCGAGGCGGCGCGCCTTGCCGCGCTCTTGGTGGCGCGCGCCTTCGGGGAGATCGGCTGATGCGGCTCGACTGGGCGGCGATGATGCGGGCGGGGATCGGCGGGCTCGGGCTCAGGCCGTCCGAGTTCTGGGCGCTGACCCCGGCCGAGCTGCGGCTGATGCTGGGCCCGCCCGGGCCCGCGCCGATGGACCGGGCCCGCTTCGAGGCGCTGTGCCGCGAGCATCCTGACGGGGAGAGGACATGACCGAGGACGAGTTCGAGGCGCTGGAACGCGCCATGGAGGAGGCGGGCGGCGTCGCCGAGAGCTTCTCGCGCGAGCTGGAGCGGATGCGCGCCGGGCTGAGCGAGACGACGCGCGATCTCGGCCGGCTGGAGCGCGGCATTTCCGGCGGCATCCGCCGCGCCATCGACGGCGTGCTGTTCGAGGGCCGCTCGGTCGGCGGCGCGCTCAAGGGGCTGGCGGGGAGCATGTCGGGCACCGTCTACGGCAACGCGATGCGGCCCGTGACCGACCGGCTCGGCGGGATGCTGGCGCAGGGGGTGAACGGGCTGGTGGCGGGGCTGATGCCCTTCGCCGAGGGCGGTGCCTTCGCGGGCGGGCGGGTCACGCCATTCGCCCGTGGCGGCGTGGTCTCGGGGCCGGTGGCCTTTCCGATGCGCGGCGGCGCCGGGCTGATGGGCGAGGCGGGGCCGGAGGCGATCCTGCCGCTGGCGCGCGGCGCCGACGGCCGGCTCGGCGTCGCCGCGGGCGGCGGCGGCGGCGGCGGCGCGGCGCAGGTCACGGTCAACATATCCACGCCCGACATCGAGGGGTTCCGCCGCTCGCGCGGGCAGGTGGCGGCGCAGATCGCCCGCGCGGTCGATCGCGGCCGCCGCGACAGGTGAGGGAGGCGAATATGGGGTTCCACGATGTGAGATTTCCCGTGGCGCTGAGCTTCGGTGCCTTCGGCGGGCCGGAGCGGCGCTGCGAGATCGTCACCCTCGCCAATGGTTTCGAGGAGCGCAACAGCCCCTGGGCGCATGCGCGGCGGCGCTACGATGCCGGGCTTGGGCTGCGCGCGCTCGAGGATGTCGAGACGGTGATGGGCTTCTTCGAGGCGCGGCGCGGCCCGCTCTTCGGGTTTCGCTGGAAGGATTGGCTCGACTTCCGCTCGGCCCCGGCGGCGCGGCCGGTCGAACCGCTCGACCAGCAGATCGGCTTCGGCGACGACACCACGACGGCGTTCCAGCTGGTCAAGCGCTATGGCGACGGCCCGAGCCCCTATCTGCGCCCCATCGCCAAGCCGATCGCGGGCAGCGTCCGGGTCGCGGTGGGCGGCGACGAGATCGGCCCGGGCGAGGGGGTCGAGGTGGATCACGCCACGGGGCTGGTGCGCTTCGCGGTGCCGCCCGCCATGGGCGAGATCGTCACCGCCGGGTTCGAGTTCGACGTGCCGGCGCGGTTCGACACCGAGACGCTGTCGGGATCGGTCGCGGGGTTCCGGGCCGGGACGGTGCCGGAGATCCCGGTGGTGGAGATCCGGCTGTGAGCGGGCTCGAGGGCCATCTCGCGAGCGGGGTGACGACGCTCTGCCGCGCCTGGGCGCTCAGGCGCGCCGACGGGCTGGAGCGCGGCTTTACCGATCACGACCGGGCGCTGTCCTTCGAGGGCATCGCGTTCCGCCCCGAGACGGGGATGAGCGCCAGCGCGCTGGTGCAGGGCGCGGGGCTCGCGGCCGATACCGGCGAGGCGCTGGGCGCGATCTCGGATGCGGGGATCACCGAGGCCGAGATCGCCGAAGGCCGGCTCGACGGGGCCGAGCTGCGGCTCTGGCGGGTCAACTGGGCGGCGCCCGAGCAGCGGCTGCTGGAGTTCCGGGGGCGCCTGGGCGAGATCCGCCGCGACGGCACGCTGTTCCGGGCCGAGCTGCGCGGGCTCTCGGACCTGCTGAACCAACCGCTGGGCCGGGTCTACCAGCCGCGCTGCGACGCCTGCCTCGGCGATGCGCGCTGCGGGGTCGATCTCGACCAGCCCGGTGTTTCGGTGGCGCGCCCGCTCGGCGCGGCGGAGGGCGCCCGGCTGCGCCTCGACTGGCCCGACGGGCCGGTGGCGGGCTGGTTCGCCCATGGCCGGGTCGAGGTGCTGGACGGGCCCGGCGCCGGGCTCGCGGCGGCGATCCGCGAGGACCGGATCGAGGCGGGCGCGCGGATCCTCGACCTGTGGCGGCCCGTCGGCGCCGACCTCGCGCCCGGCACGGCGCTGCGCCTCGTCGCGGGCTGCGACAAGCGGGGCGAGACCTGTCGTCTGAAATTCGACAATTTCCTGAATTTCCGAGGCTTCCCGCATCTGCCGGGGGCGGACTGGCTGATGGCGGTGCCACGGGCGGGCGGCGCGTGAGGCGGGTCACTACGAAGGCGTGCGGGGAAGGCGTGCCGAAGGCGTGCGGGGAAGGCGTGCCAGTGGCAGGCGCAGGCGTTTCGCCATGTGCAGAGGTCTTGCCCGGTTCAGGCAGGGAAATCCTGCCGAACGCGCGTAAGAAATCCTCGCCAAGGGCGGGCGCGGGATCGCTGCCGGGGGCGGGCGACCGGATCGTGGCCGCGGCGCGGCTCTGGATCGGCACGCCCTATCTGCACGGGGCCGCGCGGCGCGGCGCGGGTTGCGACTGCCTCGGGCTGGTGCGCGGCGTCTGGGTGGCGCTGGCGGGCGCCGAGCCCGAGCCCGTGCCCGCCTATCCGCGCCACGAGGCGCGGGGCGGCGAGGTGCTGCGCGACGCGGCGCGGCGGCATCTGCGCGAGATCCCGTTCGCCGAGGCCCGGCCCGGCGACCTGCTGCTGTTCCGGCTGCGGGCCGGGATGGCGGCGCGGCATCTGGGGCTGCTCTCGGGGCCGCCCGAGGCCCCGCGCTTCATCCACGCCTATGAGGGGCATGGCGTGGTCGAGAGCCCGCTGACCCCGCCATGGCGGCGGCGCATCGCCGCCGGTTTCGCATTGACGGAAAGGATCGGCTGATGGCGACCATCGTGTTCGGAGCGGCGGGGATGGCCCTTGGCGGCGCCGTCGGCGGCAGCCTCATGGGGTTGTCGGGCGCAGTGCTGGGCCGCGCGGGCGGCGCGGCGCTGGGCCGGGCGATCGACGCGCGGCTCCTGGGATCGGGGG
This sequence comes from Limimaricola sp. AA108-03, assembly GCF_050847355.1. Taxonomy (NCBI): domain Bacteria; kingdom Pseudomonadati; phylum Pseudomonadota; class Alphaproteobacteria; order Rhodobacterales; family Paracoccaceae; genus Limimaricola; species Limimaricola sp. AA108-03. Next base: position 1,755,096 of record NZ_CP193755.1, on the reverse strand, counting down.
CCGATCCGGTCGAGACCGGGCGGGTCGACCGGTTCCGCCTCACCGGCGCGGGCGAGGGCGAGCCGATCGCCCGGCTCTGGGGCCGGATGCGGATCGGCGGGCAGGTGATCTGGGCCTCTGATTTCGAAGAGCGCCGCGCCAGTTCGGGCGGCGGCAAGGGCGCGCCGCGCCCGGAGGTGGTCGAGTATTCCTATACGGTGAGCCTCGCCATCGGGCTCTGCGAGGGGCCGGTGCGCCGGGTGGCGCGGATCTGGGCCGACGGGGTCGAGCTGGGCCGCGACGAGATCACGTGGCGGCTGCACGAGGGCCGCGAGGACCAGCGGCCGGATGCGAAGATCGAGGCGGTCGAGGGCATCGGCCGCGCGCCCGCCTATCGCGGGCTGGCCTATGTGGTGATCGAGGATCTCGACCTCGCGCGCTTCGGCAACCGGGTGCCGCAGTTCTCCTTCGAGGTGCTGCGCCCCGCCGACGTGTCGGACCCCGCCCGGGCCGAGGACATCGCCCGTCTCGTGCGCGGCGTCGCGGTGATCCCCGGCACCGGCGAATACGCGCGGGCGACGAGCCCGGTGCATGTCGCCTCGGGCTTTGCCGAGCGGAGGCCCGCCAACCTGCACGGGCCCTCGGGGCCGAGCGACGCCGAGGCCGCGCTCGACGATCTGGTCGAGGAGCTGCCCGAATGCCGCGCCGCCTCGCTGGTGGTGTCGTGGTTCGGCGATGACCTGCGCGCCGGGCATTGCACGATCCGCCCCAAGGTCGAGCGCCGCGAGACCGAGGGCGAGGAGATGCCGTGGCGGGTCTCGGGGCTGGACCGCGCGGGCGCGATGGCGGTGCCGCGCGTCGAGGACCGGCCGGTCTATGGCGGCACGCCCTCGGACCTCTCGGTGATCGGGGCGATCCGGGCGATGGCGGCGCGCGGGCTGGAGGTGACCTATTACCCCTTCATCCTGATGGACCAGCTGCCGGGCAACGGCCTGCCCGATCCGTGGGGCGGGACCGAGCAGGCCGCCTTGCCGTGGCGCGGCCGGATCAGCACCGCGCGCGCGCCGGGGCAGCCGGGAACCACCGACCGGACGGCGGCGGCCGAGGCCGAGGTCGCGGCCTTCTTCGGCGCGGCGCGGGCCTCGGATTTCACGATCACGCCGGACGGGCCGGTCTATGAGGGCCCCGAGGATTGGGGGCTCAGGCGCTTCGTGCTGCATCAGGCGCATCTGTGCGCCATGGCGGGCGGGGTCGAGGCGTTCTGCATCGGCTCGGAGCTGGTGGCGCTCACCACGATCCGGGGGGCGGGCGACAGCTACCCCGCCGTGGAGGCGCTGCGCGATCTGGCGGCCGAGCTGCGCGGCATCCTGGGGCGGGACGTGAAGCTCTCCTACGCCGCCGACTGGACCGAATATCACGGCCACCAGCCCGGCGGGGCGACCAAGCGGTTCCACCTCGACCCGCTCTGGGCCGACCCGGAGATCGATTTCATCGGCATCGACAACTACATGCCGCTCTCGGACTGGCGCGACGGCACCGATCACCTCGACGCGGCGCGGCACCGCTCGATCTACGATCTCGACTATCTCGCGGGCAATGTCGCGGGCGGCGAGGGCCATGACTGGTACTACCATTCGCCCGAGGCCCGCGTGGCCCAGATCCGCACGCCGATCACCGATGGCCACGGCGAGCCGTGGGTCTGGCGCTACAAGGACCTCAAGGGCTGGTGGGGCAACCCGCATCACGAGCGGATCGACGGGGTGCGGCAGTCGCAGCCCACCGCGTGGCGGCCGGGATCGAAGCCCATTCGCTTCACCGAGCTGGGCTGCGCCGCCGTGGACCGGGGCAGCAACCAGCCCAACAAGTTCATCGATCCGAAATCCTCCGAATCGGCGCTGCCCTACCATTCGCGCGGCCATCGCGACGAGCGGATCCAGATGCAGTATCTGCGCGCCGTGCATCGGCATTTCGCCGATCCGGGGGCGAACCCGGTCTCGGAGATCTACGGCGCGCCGATGCTCGACACCGACCGGATGCTGGTCTGGGCCTGGGACCTGCGGCCCTATCCCTGGTTTCCGGGGCTGTCGGAGATCTGGAGCGACGGCGCGAACTGGGCGCGCGGCCACTGGATCACCGGGCGCACCGCGCATCGCGACCTCGCCTCGGTGGTGGCGGACATCTGCGCCGAGGCGGGGGTGAGCGAGATCGACACCTCGCGGTTGCACGGGCTGGTGCGCGGCTATCTCGCCCGGAGCCAGCAGAGCGCGCGGGCGATGTTGCAGCCCTTGATGCTGGCGCATGGCTTCGACGCGGTCGAACGCGAGGGGCGGCTGGTGTTCCGCAGCCGCGACGGGCTGGCGGACGCCGCGCTCGATCCCGCGGGGCTGGTGCGCGTGTCGCCGGAGATGCCGGTTCTGGAGATCGCGCGCGAGGCCGGCGCGGCGCTGCCCGACCGGGTGCGGCTGGGCTATGTCGCGGCCGAAACCGGGGCCACGGGCAGCGTCGAGGCGGCGCCGCCGGGCGACGCGGCGCGCCATGTCGAGGCGGCCGAGCTGCCGATGGTTCTGACCCGGGCCGAGGCGCAGGCCATGGCCGCGCGCTGGCTGGCGGAGATGCGGCTCGGGCGCGAGCGCGCCGAGTTCGCGTTGCCGCCCTCGGCGCATGGCCTCGGCCCCGGCGATGTGGTCGAGATCGCGGGCGAGGATGGCGGAGAGGGCGGCGCCTGGCGGATCGAGCGGCTGGAGCGGACGCGTTTTGCCGCGATCGAGGCGGTGCGCACCGCGCCGGGGCTCTACCTGCCGCAGCCCGCCGAGGACGAGGCCGGGGCCCCCGGCGCCCATGTCCCGCCGGTGCCGGTGGAGGGGGTGTTCCTCGACCTGCCGCTGCTCACCGGGGAGGAGGTGCCGCACGCGCCGCATTTCGCGGCCACGGCGCGGCCATGGCCCGGCGCGGTGGCGCTGGTCTCGGGCGTCGAGGATGCCGATCACCGGCTCGACCTGACGCAGCCCCTGGCCGCCACCATCGGCACGACATTGACGCCGCTCGCCGCCGCGCCTGCCGGGCTGTGGGATCGCGGCCCGGCGCTGCGGCTGCGGCTGGCGCAGGGGCAGCTGACCGGGGCCAGCCGGGCGGCGGTGCTGGCGGGGGCCAACCTCATGGCGATCGGCGATGGCGAGAGTGATCACTGGGAGTTGCTGCAATTCCTGCGGGCCGATCCGCTGGAGCCGGGGGTCTTCGAGGTCTCGATGCGGCTCAGGGGGCAGGCGGGGACCGACGCGGTGATGCCCGACATCTGGCCCGCGGGCAGCCGCGTCGTGCTGCTCGACGGCGTGCCGCGCCAAGTCGCGCTGCCGGACGCGGCGCGCGGGCTGACCCGCCATTACCGCTATGGCCCGGCGCGGCGGCCGCTGACCGATCCGAGCTGGCTGCACGCGGCGCGGGCCTTTTCGGGCGTCGGGCTCAGGCCCTGGGCGCCGGTGCATCTGCGGGCGCGGCAAACCGGCGGCGATCTCGCGATCTCTTGGATCCGGCGGGCGCGGATCGGCGGCGATGGCTGGGCGGGGCGCGAGGTGCCGCTGGGCGAGGCGCGCGAGGCCTACCTGCTGCGCATCTCGGCCAATGGCGTGTTGCTGCGCGAGGCGGAGCTCGGCGCGCCGGGCTACGCCTACACGGCGGCGATGCGCATGGCCGACGGCGCGGCCGGGCCGCTCGTGGTGCAGGTGGCGCAGATCTCGGAGGCGTTCGGGCCGGGCCCCTTCGCCGACATCGCGGTGGCGGGATGAGGCCGATCCTGCCGGGATGCCTCGACCGGGCGGTGGCGGCGCTGCTCGCCGCGCCGCCCGAGGGGCGCGCGGGGCTGGCGCTGCGGATCGTGTCGGAGGCGCGCGCCGCCGATGCCTGGCGCAAGCGGCGCGGCCGGGCGCATCCGCTCTGGGGCGACGGTTCGCTGATGTCGGCGGCGCTGCGGCACCCGGCGCGGCCGCTGCCGCCATCGCTGGGCCGCGAGGCGCGGGCGGCGCTGCGGCAGGTGCTCGATGCACTTGACGGCTCCTCCGGCCTTTGATCTTGGCCGGGAGGCCCTATCTGGGCTAGACAGGACGCGGCATCAGGAGGCCATGGCGATGGCGAAACCACAGGCGCAGCTGGCCGAGATCGATCCGGTCTGGAGCCGCATTCGCAGCGAGGCCGAGGAGGCGATCGCGGCCGAGCCGCTGATGGGCGGGCTGATCCATTCGAGCGTGCTGCATCACCAGAGCTTTGCCTGTGCGCTGGCCTACCGGCTGTCGCTGAAGCTCGCCTCGGACGAGATGCCGGCGCAGATCCTGCGCGAGATCATCGACGGCGCCTATGGCGCCGAGCCGGAGCTGGTGGTCTCGGCCCGCGCCGATCTCGTCGCCACATACGAGCGCGACCCGGCCTGCCACCGCTTTTTGCAGCCGCTCTTGTACTTCAAGGGCTACCAGGCGATCCAGGCCTACCGGCTCGGCCATTGGCTCTGGCAGGAGGGACGGCTCGACCTCGCCTATTTCGTGCAGATGCGCGTCTCCGAGACCTTCGGCGTCGACATCCACCCGGCGGCGCGGATCGGGCGCGGCGTGATGATCGATCACGCCCATTCGGTGGTGATCGGCGAGACGGCGGTGGTCGGCGACAACGTGTCGATGCTGCATTCGGTGACGCTTGGCGGCACCGGCAAGGAAGAGCAGGATCGCCACCCCAAGATCGGCAACGGCGTGCTGATCGGCGCGGGCGCCAAGGTGCTGGGCAACATCCGCATCGGCGACTGCTCGCGGATCGCCGCCGGTTCGGTGGTGCTGATCGACATCCCGGCCTGCAAGACCGTGGCGGGCGTGCCCGCGCGGATCGTCGGCGAGGCGGGCTGCGCCCAGCCCTCGGTGTCGATGGACCAGACCTTCAAGGGCGACGAACGGGGCTGAGCGCCATGGGCGGCCTTCGGGGCCGCCCGCCGCCTCAGCCCTCTGAGGGCAGCGGCGCCTGCGGGCGGCGTACCGGCCAGACCTCCAGCACCCCGGCGCAGAGCACCAGCGCCCCGCCCGCGAGCTCCAGCGGCCCCAGATGCTCGCCCGCGAGCCACGCGGCCGATAGCGCGCCGACCAATACTTCGGACATCAAAAGGATGCCGGTGCGCGCCGGTTCCAGCCGGGTGGTGGCCCACATCAGCCCGGCCATGAAGACCCCCCACCACAGCCCGCCGGTGACGCCCGACCACAGGAGGGCCGGGGCGATCTCGACCCCGGGACCGGGAAGCGGCCCGAACAGCGGCGCGATCGCCAGCGCGCCCGCGCTCGCGCCCGTGGCGAAGACGAAGGCGGCCTCGGGCGGCGCCAGCGCCGGGCGCAGCCGGATGCCGGTGGTCGAGACCGACCACATGAGGCCCGAGGCCAGCGCCAGCCATTCGCCGGCACCGCGCGGCAGCGGCCATTCGCCGTCAGCGCCGAGCATCACCGCCAGTCCCGCCAGCCCCGCCGCGATCGCCACAAGCCGCAGCCTCGGCGTGTGCCAGCCAAGCAGGCGGCCGATCAGCGTGCTCCAGACCGGGGTGAGGAAGAACAGCAGGATGATGATCGCGACCCGGCCATAGACGAAGCCCACCGAGTAGAGCATGAAGGCCGCGCCGCCGAGCGCCACCGAGGCCAGGGCCCAGGGGTCGGCATGGCGCAGCCGCCCGCGCGCCAGCGCGGCGGGCGCGAGCAGCACCGTCGCGGCCAGCGTGATCGCGAAGGTGCCCCAGGCGCCCGAGAGGCCGATCTCCTCGAGCCTTCGGACCGGTAGCCAGTAAAAGCCCCAGAGCACGCCCGAGGCGACCACGAGCAGGCTGGCGACGCGGCGGGTGGTCTCATCGGTCAAGGGCGCGGCTCTCCCGGCAGGACGGGATCGGCATCGCGACGGGCGGGTCGGACGCGTTCCGACCGTGGCAGGCGGCCGGATCCGCCCGGCGCGTGCCTTGCGACGGCCATGGGGTCAGTCCTCCAGCATCGGCAGCGCGAAGGTGATCAACTGGTCGCCGACCTGCGGCTTGAGGATCGGGTTGCCGCCGGCGACGAAGCTCACATATTGCCGCCCCTCATGCTCGTAGACCGCCGGGATGGCGACGGCCGGCGCCTCGACCCGCCATTTCCACAGCTCCTCGCCCGAGGCGGCCGAGAGCGCGCGGACATGCGCGTCCATCGAGGCGCCGATGAAGATCACGCCGCCCGCCGTCACCGCCGGGCCGCCCAGCGTCGGGCTGCCCCAATCCTCGGGCGCGTAGAAGCCCCATTGCTGGGTCTGGCCGAAGGGCCGCTCCCAGAGCTGCTCGCCGGTGTCGAGGTCATAGGCGAGGATCGTGCCGAAGGGCGGCTTCCAGCAGGGCAGGCCCAGAGGCGTCAGGAAATTCGTCAACTCGAACCCGTAGGGCACGCCCTCCTGCGGGTAGAAGCCCTGCTCGGCGCCGCTTTCGCCCGCGATCTCCTCGTATTCCTCGCGCGGGATCATCCGCAGGATCTGCGCCACCTTCTGGGTGTTCACGTAGAAGGTGTTGCTCTCGGGATCGAGCGCGCCGCCGCCCCACTGCATGCCGCCCGCCGTGCCCGGATACATCAGCGTGCCCTTGCCTTCGGCGGTGGGCGGCGTGAACAGCCCCTCGTAGCGCAGCTCTTCGAGGGTGCGCGAGCAATAGCCGAAGCTCGCCAGATCGGCGAGCCACCAGATGCCGGGCCATGTGTCGTAGGTATTGGTGGGCTTCGGCACGTCGTAGAAGGGCTGCGTCGGCGCCGCCTCTTCGCCCGGCAGGTCCGAGGCGGGGACGGGCCGTTCCTCCATGCCGAAGACCGGCTCGCCGGTCTCGCGGTTCAGCACGTAGAGCATGCCCTGCTTGGAGGTCTGGATCAGCGCCGGGATGACCTCGCCGTCCCGCTCGATGTCGACGAGGGTGGGGGCGGCGCCTGTGTCGTAATCCCAGATGTCGTGATGCACGAGCTGGCGCGACCAGATGATCTCGCCCGAATTGGTGTCCACCGCGGTCACGCTCGTCGCCAGTGGCAGCTCCTCGGTGCGGTTGCCGCCGTAATAGTTGGGCGAGGGCGAGGAGACCGGCATGTAGATGATGTCGCGCTCGGGATCGACGGTCATGTGGGTCCAGACATTGGCGGTGCCGGTGCGGTCCCAGAGCTCCTTGGGGATGAAGTTCACGGTCCAGTCGAGCTCGCCGGTCTTCGCGTCCACCGCGAAGACGGTGCCCGGAGGGGCCTGCGCGCTTTCCCAGTCCTTGCCGGCCCAGCCGATGAACAGGCGGCCCTCATGGGCCACCGGCGGCTGCAACAGCGACAGCGGCCAGCGGTCGTTGGTGTCGTTCCACTGGTTCACGTCGAGCACGCCGCCCTCGGCGAAGTCCTCGCAGGGCTGGCCGGTATCGGCGTCGACGGCGTGCAGCTTGGCGTCCATCGTGCCGATATAGACGCGCTTGGCGCAGGTGCCGCTGGCGCCCGGCTCCTCCCAATAGGTGACGCCGCGGTTCTTCAGCGCGGGCTGGGTGAGGGCTTCGAGCCGGGCCTGGCTGTCATAGGACCAGAGCTCCTCGCCGGTGGCGGGGTCGAGGGCGAGGATGCGGTAAAAGGGGGTGCCGACATAGAGCGTCTCGTTGGCATAGACCGGGGTGGCGGACCAGACGGTCTGCGGCAGATCGCCCGAGCCGTCAGAGACGTCGCCGGTCTCGACCTCCCAGACCGGCTCCAGCAGGTGCACGTTGGCGGCGGTGATCTCGGTCAGCGGGCTGTACTTGCGCGCCTGCAGGTCGCCGTGAAAGCCGGGCCAGTCCTGCGCGCGCGCCTCGGGCGCATGGGCGAGGGGCAGGGCCAGCAGCACCAGAGCGGCGGTTCGGCGGTCGTGGCCCTTGCGGGAGACGAGGTTCCAGATGGCGCCGATGGTGGCGAGGATCATCGACCACATCGCGATGTCCTGCATCAGGAAATAGGCGGCCAGCGCCGTCAGCGCCGCGCCCAGAAGCGTGAGCCATTTCAGCGTGAGGTTCAGCCAGTAGGGCATCCATTTGAACAGGACCAGCGCCGAGGCCACCGCGACCGCCAGCGCCCCGAACAGCGCCAGCCCGGCGCCGACGCTGCCCGCGACGCCGCTCTCGGGCCGGAAATAGGCGATCGCCAGCGCCACGCTCGCGACGATGGCGGCGATCAGGGTCAGGCCGATGCCCGGCTGCTTGTCACGATAGGTCATTCGGTTCCCTCACTTTTACCTCAGGGAAACGCGAGGTCGGGCGGCGGGTTCCTGCCTGCGCCGAGGGAACGAGGGAACGACGGCGCATCGCCCATGAAGAAGGAAGGTCGCGCCGAAGGAAGGCAACGCGCCGGGGTTCATGATGCTGGACGACTAGGGCGCAGCAACGGCTCCAAGTGCATCGCGCACCAATACGTGGTAGACTCGTGAACAGACTCGCGGAAATTTTCGGCCTTCGCCGAAAACATCTTGGCGACTGGCCCTGATCCGACATCTTCAGAAGCTCATGGGAGGATACGCCATGAAACGCATGATGATGGCCATCGCGGTCGCATGCGCCGGGGGGATGGCCGGCGCACAGGAGGCCCAGGAGGCGATGCCCGACGCATCGGGCGACCAGGGACCCCCGGAATTCTTCCGCAGCATCTATCCCGAACATGCCTTCGACGAGGCGATGGCACTCTACAGTGCCCTTGGCGGCGAGGGGGCGGAACTCGACGCCAAGACCCGCGAGCTTGTCGCGCTCGCGGTCGCCGCGCAGATCCCCTGCGATTACTGCGTCTATGCCCACAAGAAGAATGCGATGAGCGCGGGCGCGACGGAAGCCGAGGTCCGGGAGGCGGTGGCGACCGCCGCCAATGTCCGCATGTGGAGCACGATGCTCAACGGGATGGATTACGACTTCGAGGCGTACAAGGCCGAGCATGACGAGAGGATGCCGCCGACCAACTGAGGCGACCGATCGAACTGGCCGACCGCTGCGACACGGACGCGAAACGCAAAGGGGCCGCACCCTTGTGGTGCGGCCCCTTCGAACGGCGTGACGCGACCTGTCAGGCCAGCATCATCATCGGGTTTTCCAGCGCCTCGGCGATTTGTTTGAGCAGTTCCGCCCCCAGCGCGCCGTCGATCACCCGGTGATCGACCGAGAGCGTCACCGACATCACCGTCGCCACCTCGATCTCGCCCGCGTCGTTGACCACCGGCTTCTTCACGCCGGCGCCGACCGCGAGGATCGCGCCGTGCGGCGGGTTGATGACGGCGTCGAAATTGTCGATGCCGAACATGCCGAGGTTGGAGATCGCGAAGCTGCCGCCCTGATATTCATGCGGCGCGAGCTTCTTGTCGCGGGCCCGCTTGGCGAGGTCCTTCATCTGGCTCGACAGCGACGAGAGCGAGCGGCTTTCGGCGTCGCGCAGCACCGGGGTGAAGAGACCGCCTTCGATCGCCACGGCCACCGCCACGTCGGACGGCTTGAGCTTCAGCACCCGGTCGCCGGCCCAGACGGCGTTGGCGTCCGGCACCGCCTGCAGCGCGAGGGCCGAGGCCTTGATGATGAAGTCGTTGACCGAGAGCTTCACGCCGCGGGCTTCGAGCTGCTTGTTCAGCTGCGAGCGGAATTTCAGCAGCGCGTCGAGCTTGATGTCGCGGCGCAGGTAGAAATGCGGGATGGTCTGCTTGGCCTCGGTGAGACGCGCCGCGATGGTGCGACGCATGCCGTCGAGCTTGACCTCCTCGAACTCGCGATCCGCGTACATCTTGCGGATCTGCTCGGCCTGCACGCCGGGGGCGGCGGGGGCCGCCACCGGGGCCTTGTCGGCCTTGTCGGCCTGCGCGGCGGGGGCCTTTTCGGCCTCGGCCGCGGCGGGCTTCTGGCCGGGCTTGGCGCTTTCGACATCGGCCTTGACGATGCGGCCGTTCGGGCCCGAGCCCTTGATCTGGCTCAGGTCGAGGCCCTTGTCGGCCGCGATCCGCCGCGCCAGCGGCGAGGCGAAGACGCGATCGCCGGAGGCGCCCGACGAGGCCGGGGCGGCGTCGCCACCCTTGGCCTGCTGCGCGGCACCGGCATCGTCGCCATAGCCCTTGGCGGGCGAGGTCTCGGCCTTGGGCGTGGCGGGTTCGGCGTGGCTGTCGGCGTCGCCCTTCTTGGGTTCGGTCGAGGCGTCGATGTCGTCGGCGCTCTCGCCATCCTCGAGCAGCACGGCGATGGGGGTGTTGACCTTCACCCCCTCGGTGCCCTCGGCGATCAGGATCTTGCCGACGACGCCCTCGTCGACGGCCTCGAACTCCATCGTCGCCTTGTCGGTCTCGATCTCGGCCAGAAGGTCGCCGGAGGAGACGTTGTCACCCTCCTTGACCAGCCATTTCGCGAGCGTGCCTTCCTCCATGGTCGGCGACAGCGCGGGCATCAGGATTTCCGTTGGCATGTCTCGCGCCCCTTACTTGTAGGTCACTTTGCGCACCGCCTCGACGACCTCGTCGGTCGTCACCAGCGCGTGCTTCTCGAGGTTGGCCGCATAGGGCATCGGCACGTCCTTGCCGGTGCAGTTGATGACCGGCGCGTCGAGATGGTCGAAGGCCTCCTGCATCAGCACGTTCGAGATGTAGCCGCCGACCGAACCCTGCGGCCAGCCTTCCTCGACGGTGACGCAGCGGTTGGTCTTCTTGACGCTCTCGATGATCGCGTCGGTGTCCATCGGCCGGATCGTGCGCAGGTCGATCACCTCGGCCTCGATCCCGTCCTGGGCCAGCTTCTCGGCCGCCTCCAGCGCATAGGTCATGCCGATGCCGAACGACACGATGGTGACGTCCGTGCCCTCGCGGGCGATGCGCGCCTTGCCCAGCGGAATGGTGAAATCGTCCAGCACCGGCACCTCGAAGGAACGGCCGTAGAGGATCTCGTTCTCGAGGAAGATCACCGGGTTGGGGTCGCGGATCGCGCTCTTGAGCAGGCCCTTCGCGTCGGCGGCGGAGTAGGGCATCACCACCTTGAGGCCGGGGATCTGCATGAACCAGGCGGCGAAGTCCTGGCTGTGCTGCGCGGCGACGCGGGCGGCGGCGCCGTTCGGGCCGCGGAACACCATCGGCGCGCCCATCTGGCCGCCCGACATGTAGAGCGTCTTGGCGGCCGAGTTGATGATCTGGTCCATCGCCTGAAGCGCGAAGTTGAAGGTCATGAACTCGACGATCGGGCGCAGCCCGCCGAAGGCGGCGCCGACCGCGATGCCGGTGAAGCCGTGCTCGGTGATCGGCGTGTCGACCACGCGCTTGGGGCCGAACTCGTCGAGGAGGCCCTGGCTGATCTTGTAGGCGCCCTGGTACTCGCCGACTTCCTCGCCCATCAGGAAGACGTTGTCGGCGCGGCGCATCTCCTCGGCCATCGCGTCGCGCAGCGCTTCGCGGACCGTGGTGGTCTTGGTCTCGGTGCCCTCGGGCCAGTCCGGGGTGCGCGGCGGCTTCGGCGCGGCGGCGGCGGGCGAGGCGGCGGCGGGGGTGTCGGAGGGCAGGGTGTCCTTGGCCTTGGTCTCCTCCTTGACCTGCGTCTTGGCGTCGTCGCCCTTGTTGGCGCCGGCGCTCTCGGCGGCGGAGGCGTCCTCGCCCTCCTCGAGCAGCACCGCGATCGGGGTGTTCACCTTCACGCCCTCGGTGCCCTCGGCGATCAGGATCTTGCCGACGGTGCCCTCGTCGACGGCCTCGAACTCCATCGTGGCCTTGTCGGTCTCGATCTCGGCCAGGATGTCGCCGGAGGAGACGGTGTCGCCCTCCTTCACGAGCCACTTGGCGAGCGTGCCTTCCTCCATGGTCGGGGAGAGGGCGGGCATCAGAATTTCGGTCGCCATGGATCAGGCCTCCTGCGGGGCTTCTTTAGCGTAGATGTCGGTCCAGAGTTCCTCGAGCGCGGGCTCTGGGCTCTCCTTGGAGAACTCGGCGGACTCGTTGACGATCTCCTTGATCTCCTTGTCGATCGCCTTGAGGTCGTCCTCGGTCGCGTGCTGGCCCGAGAGCAGCACCTGCCGGATCTGCTCGATCGGGTCGCGCTCGTCGCGCATCTTCTGCACTTCCTCGCGCGAGCGGTACTTCGCGGGGTCGGACATCGAGTGGCCGCGGTAGCGGTAGGTCTTGATCTCGAGGATGTAGGGACCCTTGCCCTCGCGGCAGTGGCCCACGGCGCGCTCGCCGGCTTCCTTCACCGCCAGCACGTCCATGCCGTCGACTTCCTCGCCCTTGATGCCGTAGGCGGCGCCGCGCTCCCACAGGGAGGGGGACTTGGTCGAGCGCTGGACGCTCGTGCCCATCGCGTACTGGTTGTTCTCGATCACGAAGACGACCGGAAGCTCCCACAGCTGCGCCATGTTGTAGGTCTCGTAGACCTGGCCCTGGTTCGCAGCGCCGTCGCCGAAATAGGCGAAGGTCACGCGGCCGTTCTCGAGATACTTGTCGGCGAAGGCGAGGCCGGCGCCGATCGGCACCTGCGCGCCGACGATGCCGTGGCCGCCATAGAAGTGCTTTTCCTTCGAGAACATGTGCATGCTCCCGCCCTTGCCCTTCGAGTAGCCGCCCTCGCGGCCCGTGAGCTCGGCCATCACCCCCTTGGGGTCCATGCCGCAGGCCAGCATGTGGCCGTGGTCGCGATACGAGGTGACCCGCTTGTCGCCTTCCTCGGCCGCGGCCTCGAGCCCGACCACCACGGCCTCCTGGCCGATATAGAGGTGGCAGAAGCCGCCGATCAGACCCATGCCGTAGAGCTGGCCCGCCTTCTCCTCGAAGCGCCGGATCAGCAGCATTTCGCGGTAGTAGTGCTTCAGCTCTTCTGCGGGGATGTTGGAGCCCTTGGGGGCAGGATTGGAACCCTTGGCGGGGCCTGTGTCGGAGGTCTTCCGGGTCGCCATGGCGTCTCCCTTCGCGCTGTGACGGATAGTTTAGCCTTGAACTATCACTTACAGAAGTTGGGCCGGATGCAACAGGGCAATTCGGCCATGCGCGGAATGACGGCGGCCGCGCCCGGATTTCCCGGCGCGGCGCAGCAAAACAAGGCAGCCGGGGCTGCCGCAGGGTCAGCGGATGACGATCTCGTCGGCGCGGATCATGCCGAGCACCTCGCGGGCGCGGGCGTCGAGCAGGTCGAGATCGAGATAGCGGTCGGAGAGTCGGCGGGTCAGATTCTCCATCCGCGCCACTTCCTCGCGCAGGCTGGCGAGTTCCTTCTCCAGGCCCCGGGCCTCGGCCTCGACCTCGGCCCGGCGGAACACGCCGTAATCGCCCTGAACGGCGGCAAAGGTGAAGTAGAGACCGATCAGCAGCATGCCGATCAGGTAGAGGGCGGGGCCCAGAGAAGGGGTGCGTTTCAACATCACTCGTGCCTCGTGTGCCACCTCTTGGGTCGGGCGGCTGCGACCAGTATGCCACGAAAAAGGCGGCGGAAACATCGCGTTTCCGCCGCCTTGGCGCCTTATTGCCGGAGACCGTGACCGGATTGCCGCTTTGGCGCAGTCGATCCGGTCAGGCTGTCCCTCAGGCCTTGCCCAGATAGATGTCCTGCAGCTTGCCGAGCATCTCCAGCGCCTCGGCGCGCGGACGCTGGAACGAGTTGCGGCCGATGATCGAGCCGTTGCCGCCGCCGTCGCGGATCGCGCGGGCGTCGTCATAGACCGAATCCGCGCCCTTCTTGGCGCCGCCCGAGAACACCATCAGACGGCGGCCGCCGAAGGCCGACTGCACGCAGTGGCGTACCCGCGTCGCCTGGGTCGAGATGTCGATGTTCTCGGCCTCGTAGACCTTCTTGGCCTCGGGCAGCGACAGGTGATCGGTCGAGAGCTTGATCTTGATGACATGGGCGCCGATCAGCGCCGCGATCTGCGCGGCATAGGCGGCGATGTCGATCGCAGTCTCGCCGTCCTTGTCGAGCGCCTCGCCGCGCGGGTAGGACCAGATCACGGTGGCCACGCCCTTGGCGGCGGCCTCCTTGCGCATCTCGACGATCTCCTCGAACATCTCGAGCGCGCAGTCCGAGCCCGGGTAGATCGTGAAGCCGATCGCCGAGCAGCCCAGCCGCAGCGCGTCATCGACCGAGGCGGTGACGGCCTGGTTCTTGCCGGCGGTGCCGGACATCAGCGAGTTGGCGCTGTTGCATTTCAGGATGGTCGGGATCTGGCCGGCGAAGCTGTCGGCGCCCGCCTCGATCATGCCCAGGGGCGCGGCATAGGCGTTGAGCCCGGCATCGATGGCGAGCTGGTAGTGGTAATGCGGGTCGTAGCCCTCGGGGTTGGGCGCGAAGCTGCGGGCCGGGCCGTGCTCGAAGCCCTGATCGACCGGCAGGATGATCATCTTGCCGGTGCCGCCCAGCTTGCCCGCCATCAGCATCCGGGCGAGGTTGGCCTTCACGCCGGGGGTCTCGCCCTCGTAGTTGCGAAGGATGTCGCGGACGGTTTCGGTGGTCTGCATGGGGAGCCTTTCGGTTTGCGGTTGCGGCAAACCTAGGGCTCCGCCCGGCGGCTCACAATCCTGTTAGCGCCACCGGGCGGCACTGTTAGCGCCACCAAACCCCCGTGATCGCACGGGGTTTCGGGATCAGCCCCGGCCGTAGGCGCGGCCCGCGATCCGCGCGGTCAGGCCGCGCGGCAGCACCCGCCCGGCAAGCGCCGCGATCCGCGTCATGCCGCCGGGAACCACGGTCTGGCGCCCCGCCAGCATCGCCTCCCAGCCGGCCTGCGCCACGTCGCGGGCCCGCGCCGGGCGCATCGGGCCCGAGGGACCGCCCGCCGCCATGCCGGCCGCCTCGAAGAAGCCGGTATCGACCGGGCCGGGGCAGAGCGCGGTGACCGTGACGTCGATCTCCTCGCCCGAGAGCTCGCTCGACACGGCGTCCGAGAGCGACAGCAGGTAGGCCTTGGTGGCGTGGTAGACCGCCATGCCGGGGCCGGGGATGAAGGCCGCGACCGAGGCCACGTTCATGATGTGGCCGGCGCCCTCCTTGCGCATATGCGCGACGGCGGCCTGCATCAGCACGGTGGCGGCCGAGACGTTGACCGCGACGAGGGTCTCGACCTCCTCGGTGCCGCCATCGCCGAAGCGGCGCTGCAGCCCGAGGCCCGCATTGTTGACGAGGATCTCGATGCGACGGCCCTCGGAGGCCTCGCGCCACAGCCGCTCGGCGGCGCCGGGGCGGGCGAGATCGGCGGGGATCACCACCACCTCGACGCGCTCGCGCAGTTCGGTGGCCAGCGTCTCGAGCTTGTCCTCGGAGCGGGCCGAGAGGATCAGCCGGCGGCCGCCGCGCGCGGCGATGCGGGCGAATTCGACGCCGAGACCGGAGGAGGCGCCGGTGATCAGCGTCCAGCCGCGGCTTTGCGGGACCAGGTCGGTGCGGGCGTGGTTCATCTGCGTGCTCCCGCTCATGCGCCCAGCGCCTTCACGCCCGGAAGCACCTTGCCTTCCATCCATTCGAGGAAGGCGCCGCCCGCCGTCGAGACGTAGGAGAAGTCCTGCGCCACCCCCGCGGCGTTGAGCGCGGCCACGGTGTCGCCGCCGCCCGCGACCGAGACCAGCTTGCCGGCCTTGGTCAGCTCGGCCGCCTTCTTCGCCGCCGCGACGGTGCCGCGGTCGAAGGGCTCGATCTCGAAGGCGCCCAGCGGCCCGTTCCAGACCAGCGTCTTGGCGTTCTCGAGCGCCATCTCGACATGCGCGACGCTGTCGGGGCCGGCGTCGAGGATCATCGCGTCGGCGGGCGTGTCCTCGGCCTTGACCGTCTCGCTCGCGGCGCCGGCCTTGAACTCGCGCGCCACCACGACATCGCGCGGCAGCAGGATGGTGCAGCCCTTGTCGGCGGCCTTCTGCGCGATCTCCTTCGCGGTCCCGGTCAGGTCGTGCTCGCACAGCGACTTGCCGACATCGAGCCCCTGGGCCGCGAGGAAGGTGTTGGCCATGCCGCCGCCGATCACCAGCGTGTCGACCTTCTCGACGAGGTTCGACAGCAGGTCGAGCTTGGTCGAGACCTTGGCGCCGCCGACCACGGCGACGACGGGGCGTTCGGGGTTGCCCAGCGCCTTGTCGAGCGCGGAAAGCTCCTCGGCCATCAGCCGGCCGGCGCAGGCGGGCAGCAGCCGCGCCAGCGCCTCGGTCGAGGCATGGGCGCGATGCGCCGCCGAGAAGGCGTCGTTGACGTAGAGATCGCCCAGATGCGCGAGCTTCTCGGCGAATTCCAGCTCGTTCTTTTCCTCGCCGGGGTGGAAGCGGGTGTTCTCGAGCAGCAGCACCTCGCCGTCGCTCAGCGCGTCGACCGCCGCCTGCGCCGCGTCGCCCACGCAATCCTCGGCGAAGGCGACCTTGCGGCCGAGCTTTTCCTCGAGCGTCGGCACGATCTGCTTCAGGGACATCTCGGGCACCACGCGGCCCTTGGGCCGGTCGAAATGCGCCAGCAGGATCACCCGGCCGCCCTTGTCCGCGATGTCGTTCACGGTGGGCAGGATGCGCTCGATCCGGGTCGCGTCGGTGACGCGGCCCGCTTCGACCGGCACGTTCACGTCCACCCTCACGAGGGCCCGCTTGCCCGCGAGGTCCATCTCGTCGATCGTCTTCCAGCCCATGCGGCGTCCTTTCCGTTTCGCGTTGGCGAATAGGTAGCGCCGGGGGCCCGGGCTCTCAAGCCATTGGCTTAGTCGTCGCACGGCCTTATGTCGGGAGCAAAGCAGCAGGAGGACCGGCGATGGCCGAGATCAAGGACCCCGAGAACACCATCATCATCGAGCTGAAGGACGGCCGCGTGGTGATCGAGCTTCTGCCCGACGTGGCGCCGAAGCACGCCGAGCGCATGAAGGAGCTGGCCCGCGCCGGCGCCTATGACAACGTCGCCTTCCACCGCGTGATCGACGGCTTCATGGCGCAGACCGGCGACGTGCAGCACGCCAACATGGAAAAGGACTACAACCCGCGCCGCGCCGGCACCGGCGGCTCGGACAAGCCGGACCTGCCGGCCGAATTCTCCAAGCTGCCGCATGACCGCGGCACGCTGGGCGCGGCGCGCTCGGCCAACCCGAACTCGGCCAACTCGCAGTTCTTCATCAACTTCAAGGACAACCACTTCCTCAACGGCCAGTACACCGTCTATGGCCGGGTGATCGAGGGGATGGAGCATGTCGACGCCATCACCAAGGGCGAGCCGCCGGCGAATCCCGACCGGATGATCAGCGTGAAGGTGGCCGCCGATGCGTAAGCTCGCCGTTCTGCTGGCGCTCACCGCCGGCCCCGCCGCCGCCACCGGGCTCGAGATCGACGTCGCGGGGCAGGCCAATGGCACGATCAAGATCGACCTGCTCGAAGAGGTCGCGCCGAACCACGTGGAGCAGATCACCGCGCTGGCGCGCGAGGGCGCCTATGACGGGGTGATGTTCCACCGCGTGATCGACGGCTTCATGGCGCAGACCGGCGACGTCGAGTTCGGCGGCGAGGGCGGCGACGCCGCCATGGCCGGCATGGGCGGCTCCGAACGCGACGATCTGGAGGCCGAGTTCTCGGACATCCCGTTCGAGCGCGGCACCGTCGGCATGGCGCGCAGCCAGGACCCGAACTCGGCCAACAGCCAGTTCTTCATCATGTTCGCCCCGGGCGATTTCCTCAACGGCCAGTACACGGTCGTGGGGCAGGTCACCGAAGGTCTCGAGGTGCTCGACGCGATCAAGCGCGGCGAGGGTCCGAACGGCGCGGTGATCGGCGAGCCCGACGTGATGCGCGAGGTGCGCGTCACCGAGTGACGCGCGCCGGCGTCGCGGCCCCATGCGCGGGCCGCGGCGCTTCGCTAGTCGTGAGGCAGCAGCCGCGGTGCCGGAAAGCGCACCTCGATCGCGGTGCCGCCCGCGCCGCTTTCGCGGCGGATCTCGCCGTTGATCCGGGCCACCGAGGCATCGATGATCTGCCGGCCGAGGCCACTGCCGCCCCCGGGTTCGGCCCGCAGGCTGTCGCTGCCGACGCCGTCATCGGCAACCGTGAGCCGACCCATCGCCCCGTTCAGCTCAAGCGTCACCGTGATCCGTCCCGCGCGCGCCTGCGGAAAGGCGTGCTTGGCGGCGTTGGTGATCGCTTCGCTGACCAGCAGCGCCAGCGAGGTCGCGACCTCGGAGCGCACCAGCATCGGCACGAGGCTGTGCGAGATCACCACGTTGTCGGGCAGGCTGTTGTCGAGATGGCGGAAGATGTCGGGCAGGAACTGGTGCAGCGCGATCTCGTTGCGGGCCGAGACCTTGTGCAGCTCGGCATGCAGGAGCGCGATCGCCGAAAGCCGGTCGATCGTCACCGCGAGCGCGTCGCGGGTCTCGTCGCTCTGCGCCTGCGCGCGCTGGATCCGCACCATTGCGGTGACCATCTGCAGCGAATTCTTGACCCGGTGGTCGACCTCGTTGGCCAGCGTCTCCTGCACCGCCAGCGCCCGGCGCAGCTCCATGCGCCGCGTCACCTGACGGGCGAGGATCACCAGCAGGCGCTTGGTCTCATCGGACAGGCGGCGCGGCTTGCGGTCGAGGATGCACAGGGCGCCGATCGGCGTGACGTCGTTCAGCTTGAGGATGGCGCCGCCATAGTAGCGGATCGCCTCGGGGCCGGTGACCAGCGGGTTGTCGCAGGTGCGCGGATCGGTGGCGGTGTCCTCGATCTCGAGGAAATCGGGCCCGGTGAGGCCGTGCGAGCAGATCGACTCGTCCATGCTGTAGTCGCGCTGCTCGGTGCCGAAGGCGGATTTCGCCCATTGCCGGTCGGTGCTCACCAGCGTGACCAGCGAGATCGGCGCGCCGCAGATCTCGGCCGCATAGGCGGTGATCTCGTCGAAATCCGCCTCGTCCTCGCTGTCCATGATCCCGAGCGAGCGGATCGCGTCCGCCCGCCGCTCGGCCGAGTGATCGGAAACGTCTTTCACAGGCGGCCTCTTGGTCGGGACCGGCATGGATCGGCGGGTCCTGTCGGAAAAATGGCGAATGATCCGGTCGCTTTTACGTGCCACAGAAAGTTTTGTCGACCTTTTCGTGTTCCTGCGGTGGCGCTACGTAACGTTCCGCCAGCGCCGGATCCGGGTCGAATGGCCGGGTCACGACACCCAGCATTTCGTGGAACGGAGCGTGATCGCCGGCCATGGCGGCGGTGATCGCGGCCTCGATCCGGTGCAGACGCGGCACGACCACCGGGTTGGCAGCGGCCGCGATGCCGAAATCGGGCCCGCGCGCGCGCCACCGGGCGATCCACTCGGGGGAGGCGCCGGTACGTTCCGGCGCATCCTCGGCCAGTGCCCGGAAGCCATTGGTGAAATCGGTCTCGGCGCCGGTCATGGCCGTGAGCAGCCCCTCGATCAGAGGGCGATCCTCGGGGCGCGGGTCCGGCAGGCCGAGCTTGGCCCCGAACCGGGCAATCCACGCCTCCTGGTAGAGATCCGCGAAGCGGTTGATGATCGCGGTGAAGTCGTCGACAGCGCGTTGCTGGTCCGGCATCAGCGGCACCAACGCGGTGGCGAACTGCGCGATGTTCCACAGCGCCACCTGCGGCTGATTGCCGTAGGCATAGCGGCCATAGGCGTCGATCGAGGAAAAGACGCGGCCCGGGTGGTAGGCATCCATGAAGGCGCAGGGGCCGTAATCGATGGTCTCGCCGGCGACCGAGCAGTTGTCGGTGTTCATCACGCCGTGGATGAAGCCGAGGCTCATCCACTGCGCGATCAGATCGGCCTGCCGCGCCACCATCTGCGCCAGCATCTCGGGCACCGAACCCGCCTCGGGGTAATGCCGCGCCATGGCGTGATCGGCCAGCGCGCGCAGCCCCTCCAGATCGCCGCGCGCCGTGAGGATCTGGAAGGTGCCGACACGGATATGGCTTTGCGCCACGCGGGTCAGCACCGCGCCGGGCAGGGCGGTTTCCCGGATCACCTCCTCGCCGGTGGTGACGGCGGCGAGCGCGCGGGTGGTCGGCACGCCGAGCGCGTGCATCGCCTCGCTCATCAGATATTCGCGGATCACCGGGCCGATCCAGGCACGGCCGTCGCCCATGCGGGAATAGGGCGTGCGCCCCGATCCCTTGAGCGCGATGTCGCGGCGGATGCCGTCCGGGCCCACCACCTCGCCCAGAAGGATCGCGCGCCCGTCGCCCAGCTGCGGGTTCCAGTTGCCGAACTGGTGCCCGGCATAGAGCTGGGCCAGCGGCGCCGCGCCCTCGGGCACGGCGTTGCCCGAGAACATCGCCAACCCTTCCTCGGAACGCAGCGCGTCCGCATCGAGCCCGAGCTCGCGAGCGAGCCCGTCATTGAGGGCGATCCAGCCCGGTGCCGCCACGGGGACCGGCGCCTGCCGCGTGAACAGGCGGTCGGGCAGGCGGTCATAGGAATTGTCGAAGGCGATGTGCAGGCTCATGCACCCGATCTATGCCGTCGCGCCGCCGAACCAAGCGGAGCGCCGCCGATTTTGGCGTCGCGGGCCACTTTGTTCCTCAAATACGCATGGCGGCCGGGTGGTGGCAGGCGCGCCAGAGGTCGGTCAGAGCCGCCCGATCCGCTCGGTCAACAGTTCGAAGAAGCCGTCGCGATCGACATCGCCGATGAACAGCGCGTTCGCGGGCCGGTCGGTGACGCCCCACCAATCGGCCACGGTCATGCCCAGCGTCAGCTCCGAGCCGGTCTCGATCTCGACATTGATCTCGCGGCCCTTGAAGAGCTCGGGGCGCAGCAGCCAGGCGATGACGCAGGGGTCGTGCAGCGGCGCGCCCTCCGAGCCGTATTTCGCCACGTCGAAACGTTCGAAGAAATTGGTCCAGCTCGCCACCACCTCTCCGATCCGGCCCATGCCGCGCATCGTGGCGATCCAGTCTCTGGAGGTCAGCGCCTTGTGCGTCGCATCGAGCGGCAGCACGGTGATGGGGCGGCCGCAGCCGAAGACGATCTTCGCGGCTTCGGGGTCGACATAGATGTTGAACTCGGCCGCGGGGGTGATGTTGCCGCCCTCGAAACAGCCGCCGCCCATCAGCACGATGCGCCGTACCCGCTCAACGATGTCGGGCGCGCGTTGGAACGCCGTGGCGATGTTGGTGAGCGGCCCGAGCGGGCAGAGCGTGACGCTGTCCGGGGCCTCGCGGCGCAGCGTCTCGATGATGAAATCGACGCCGTGCTGCGCTTGCAGGGGCAGGGTCGGCTCGGGCAGGGCGATGCCGTCGAGGCCGGTCTTGCCATGCACGTGCTCGGCGGTGACGAGAGGGCGCGCGAGCGGTGCGTCGCATCCGGCGAAGACGGGGGTGTCGCGGCCCGCGAGCTCCACCACCTGCCGCGCGTTGCGCTGGGTCAGGTCGAGCGGCACGTTGCCGGCGACGGCGGTGATCCCCAGCAGGTCGATCTCGGGCGAGGCCAGCGCCAGCAGGATTGCCACGGCGTCGTCCTGGCCGGGATCGGTGTCGATGATGATCTTCTGCGCCATGCGGTCCTCCGTCGCTCAGGCCCACAGCAAGGCAGGAACGCCGCGCGGGGGCAAGCCTCGCGCGGCGTCAGCGTGTCCGCGCAGGTTTCAGACGCGCGCCTCGGGGCCGCGCGACAGGGCGGCGACGCCGGTGCGGGCCAGCTCGGTGAGGCCCAGGGGCCGCATCAGATCGGCGAAGGCGTCGATCTTGTCCGGGGTGCCGGTGATCTCGAAGACGAAGCTTTCGAGCGTTGAGTCGACCACGTTGGCGCGGAAGATGTCGGCGAGGCGCAGCGCCTCGACCCGGTGCTCGCCCTCGCCGCGCACCTTGAACAGCGCCAGCTCGCGCTCGACCGTGGGGCCCTCGACGGTGAGGTCGTGCACCTCGTGCACCGGCACGATGCGCCCCAGCTGCGCCTTGATCTGTTCGATTACCTGCGGCGTGCCGGAGGTGACGAGGGTGATCCGCGACATGTGACCGGTATGGTCGATCTCGGCCACGGTGAGGCTTTCGATGTTGTAGCCGCGGCCCGAGAACAGGCCGATCACGCGGGCCAGCACGCCGGGCTCGTTCTCGACGATCACCGCAAGGGTGTGGCGCTCCTCAACGTCGGAGAAGGTGGAGCGCAGATTGTAGGCGGAGTGGCTGGTCGAGCCTTCCTTGATGTTCAGCATGGCATTAAGTGCCTTTCGTTTTATTGATCAAACTAGCGATAAATATCCCTAGAAGAACGTATCCACTCAGAGCGGAAATAACGGATAAGTGGCGACACCATCCAACCGGCACCACATCGCCGTATACCAATGTCGTAAAAGAAGAATAGGAGAAGTATATGATGTCCCAAGGCGAAACCATCGTTCCTGCCTTAAAGCACGACCCATACAAGTCCATCGTCAGATACAAGTGACAGAAGCTCATGGGTGCAGCTACTAGAGCCGTAGCTGCAAGAATTATTGGTGTGCCATCGCCAGTGTCCTCACGCATCAGGGTTACGCTCCCGAGAACGCAAAACCCCAATGCTAAAAGACTAAGCAGCCCCGCAGGCCAGTCAATCCATGGTGATATTCTTCCGTTTGCGGCATCGTTAGCAAACCGAAAGTAATTCGCAAACGAAAGAAAAACCAAGGACAGCGCGAAATACTTTGCGATACGAGGGTCGCTCAAGTCCATTTTACACCAGCACCGCGCCGCCGGCTTCGATGGCGTGGGCGGTGGACACCTCGCCCATCAGCATCTCGTTATGAGCCTTGCCTGAGGGGATCATCGGGAAGCAGTTCTCGTGCTTCTCGACAAGGCAGTCGAAGATGACCGGGCCGTCATGATCGAGCATCTCCATGATCGCGTCGTCGAGATCGGCGGGATCCTTGCACAGGATGCCCTTGGCGCCGAAGGCCTCGGCGAGCTTGACGAAATCGGGCAGCGCCTCGGACCAGCTCTGGGAATAGCGCTCGCCATGCAGCAGCTCCTGCCACTGGCGCACCATGCCCAGACGCTCGTTGTTGAGGATGAACTGCTTGACCGGCAGGCGATACTGCACCGCGGTGCCCATCTCCTGCATGTTCATCAGCCATGACGCCTCGCCGGCGACGTTGATGACGAGGCTGTCGGGATGCGCCATCTGCACGCCGACCGAGGCCGGGAAGCCGTAGCCCATCGTGCCGAGGCCACCAGAGGTCATCCAGCGGTTCGGATCCTCGAAGCCCAGATATTGCGCGGCCCACATCTGGTGCTGGCCGACCTCGGTGGTGATGTAGCGGTCGCGGTCCTTGGTCAGCGCCTCGAGCCGCTGCAAAGCGTATTGCGGCTTGATCACCTTGTCGGAGTTGCGGAAGGCGAGGCAGTCCTTGGATCGCCATTCGCCGATCTGCGCCTGCCATTGCGCCAGCGCCTCGCGATCGGTCTTGCGGCCGCCCGCCGACCACGCCTCGAGCAGATCCTTCAGCACGTGGGCGACGTCGCCGATGATCGGGATGTCGGTGCGGATCACCTTGTTGAGCGAGGAGGGGTCGATGTCGATATGGGCGCGGATCGAGTTCGGCGAGAAGGCGTCGATGCGGCCGGTGATCCGGTCGTCGAAGCGTGCGCCGATGCAGATCAGCAGGTCGCAGCCATGCATCGCCATGTTGGCCTCGTAGAGACCGTGCATGCCGAGCATGCCGAGCCACTGCTCGCCCGAGGCCGGGTAGGCGCCGAGACCCATCAGGGTCGAGGTGATCGGGAAGCCGGTCGCCGCGACCAGCTCGCGCAGCAGCTTCGAGGCCTCGGGCCCGGAGTTGATGACGCCGCCGCCGGTGTAGAAGACCGGGCGTTTGGCGGTCTCCATGGCCCGCGCCAGCGCCTCGATCGCGGCGCGGTCGCCCTTGACGGCGGGCGCGTAGCGGGTCGAGCGGGTTTCCTTGCCGCCATAGCTGCCGGTGGCGAACTGCACGTCCTTGGGGATGTCGACCAGCACCGGGCCGGGACGGCCGGCGGTGGCGACGTGGAACGCTTCGTGCAGCGTTTGGCCCAGCCGGTCGGTCTCCTTCACCAGCCAGTTGTGCTTGGTGCAGGGGCGGGTGATGCCGACCGTGTCGGCCTCCTGGAACGCGTCTGAGCCGATCATGAAGGTCGGGACCTGGCCCGACAGCACGACGATCGGGATCGAATCCAAGAGCGCGTCGGTCAGGCCGGTGACGGCGTTGGTGGCGCCGGGGCCGGAGGTGACGATCGCGACGCCGGGCTTGCCGGTCGAGCGGGCATAGCCTTCGGCGGCGTGGATCGCGCCCTGTTCGTGGCGCACCAGCACGTGGCGGATGTCGTTTTGCTGGAACAGCTCGTCATAGATCGGCAGCACCGCGCCGCCGGGATAGCCGAACACCGTGTCGACGCCCTGATCCTTCAGCGCCTGCACGACCATCTTCGCGCCCGTCATCTGCCTGCCGGTCTGCGCCGATTGCGTCTGCCCTGTCATCGTGCCGTTTCCCTGTCTGTCTGTCGCGCCCTGCGCACAAAAAAGCCCCCGGTGATCCGGGGGCGCATGGTCGACCGTCATGGTCCCTGCCGTTACCGGCCCACGCGCCCTGCCTCACCGATTACAAGAAGGAGATCCATCTTCTCCGGTCCTTTCCGTTCCGCCCGCGCAGATATGCACGGGCGGGCGCGGGGGTCAACCGCAAACGGCGGAGAAAATGTCGCGGACCGCACAGCGCGAGAAACTTTCTTAACGCTTCGCGGTCATTCAGGGTCGATCCGCAAAGGATTCAGCTCTGCGCGGCGGGTTTTCCGGCCTCGGCCTTGGCATCTTCCATGAGGGGGTCGTTCCTGGCGTCCTCGGGCTGCGGGTCGTGCTTGGCCTGACGCTCCATCTCGCTGTCGAACTCGGCGCCCATCAGCACGATGAAGGAGGACAGCCAGAGCCACATCAGCAGCACGATCACCCCGCCCAGCGCGCCGAACGTCTCGTTGTAGCCGCCGAAGTTGCGGACGTAGAAGGCGAAGCCCAGCGATCCCACCAGCCACAGCAGGCAGGCCAGCGCGGCGCCCGGCGTGATCCAGCGCCATTTCTTCTCGCCCCGGTCGGGGCCGTAGCGGTAGAGGATGGCCAGCCCCAGCGCCACGAAGACCAGCAGCACGGGCCAGCGCACGATGTTGATGATCAGCTCGGTCGTGGCGCCCCAGGGCAGCACGCCCAGCACGGCGGGCAGCAGCGCGGCCACCGCGACGATCAGCAGGAAGCCGAGGATCATGCCCAGCGTCAGCGCCAGCTTCACGAGGTTGAACTTCACCAGCCCGCGGCTCTCCTCGGCCTCGAAGGCGACGTTGAGCCCCTCCATCAGCGACTGCACGCCCTTGGAGGCCGAATAGATCGCGACGAGGATGCCGAAGACCGCGGCGAGGCCGAGACCGCCTTCCTCGGAGCCCGCGACCTCCTGCGCCTGACCCAGCACGATCTCGGCGGCCTGCTGCGGCAGGAATCCGGAGAGGCTTTCGAGCTGGTTCACCACGGTCGAGGGTTCGAAGAACAGCCCGGCGATGGCCATGGCGGCGACGATGCCGGGAAAGATCGCGAGCAGGCCGTAGAAGGCGCAGCCGGCGGCGATCAGGCTGACATGGTCGTCGCCGATCTCGGAATAGACCCGCTTGAGGGTGGCGAACCAGCCCGGCTTGTTGATGTCGCCCGGATGGGCATCTGGGTTCTTCGCGTGCGCCATGTCGGGCCTCCGATGATGTCTGTCGACACGTCAACGTGAAAGCACCGGGGCCGTTCCCGCGGGTTCCCGCCGAAACCGACCTTGATACAAAACTCTCACAAAACCGTCGCATCCCCTTCAAGGCCGGGCACTAGCAGGGCGGCACAAGCCGTCCGGCAACAAGGGGACATGCCATGAAGCGCTTCAACATCAACAAGATTAGCTGGGACGAGCTCGACGAGCTGCGCCGGCCGACGCCCGAGACCACCGATTTCGACCGCGTCGTCGCGGGCGCGGTGTCGCGTCGCGGCTTCCTGTCGGGTCTGGTGGCCTTCGGCTCGGGTGCCGCCGTGATGGGCTCGGGCATGCTCAGGGGATCGACGGCGCTGGCGCAGGGGGGCTCGCGCTTCGCCTTCACCCCGATCGCGGCGCAGACCGATTTCACCATCCACGTCCCCGAGGGCTACGAGTGGAAGACCGTGGCGAGCTGGGGCGACCCGCTGTTCTCGGACGCGCCCGCCTTCGACCCGCAGACCGGCACCACGGTCGAGGGCCAGGCCCGCGCCTTCGGCGAGAACACCGACGGCATGGAGCTGTTCTCGATCGATGGCCGCGAGGTGATCGCGGTGAACCACGAATACGCCAATCTCGACATCAACCTGCCGCAGAACGACGAGGGCGCGCCGGTCTCCGCCGATGACGTGCGCAAGATCCAGGACGCGCAGGGCGTGGCGGTGTTCGAGGTGGCCGAGGGCGAGAACGGCTGGGAGATCGTGGTCGACAGCCCCTACAACCGCCGCATCACCCACAACACGCCGATGCGCATCGCGGGCCCCGCCGCCGGTCACGACCTGCTCAAGACCGAGGCCGATCCCACGGGCACCGAGGCGCTGGGGACTTTCAACAACTGCGGCGCCGGCCGCACGCCCTGGGGCACCTACCTGACCTGCGAAGAGAACTTCAACGGCTATTTCGGCTCGACCGATGCGGCGTTCGAGCGCCCCGAGGGCTTCGACCGCTACGGCATCGAGCTGGAATCGGGCTACGACTACGAGATGTTCGACGCCCGCTTCGACATCTCGAAGACCCCCAACGAGCCGAACCGCGCCGGCTACGTGGTCGAGATCGACCCCGCCGACGCCAGCTCGACCCCGGTGAAGCGCACCGCGCTGGGCCGCTTCAAGCACGAGAACGCCGAGGTGACGCTGGCCGCCGACAACCGCGTGGTGGTCTATCTGGGCGATGACGAGCGCGGCGAGTTCCTCTACCGCTACGTCTCGAACGGCACCTACGAGGAGGGCGGCGACACCTCGACGCTGCTCGATGACGGCCAGCTCTACGTGGCCCGGTTCCACGAGGACGGCACCGGCGAATGGCTGGCGCTGACCCCCGAGGCCACCCGCATGGATCGCGCGATGATCCACATCCACACCCGTCAGGCCGCCTCGGCCGTGGGGGCCACCACCATGGACCGCCCCGAATGGGTCGCGGTGAACCCGGCGAAGGCCGAGGCCTACTGCGCGCTCACCAACAACAAGAACCGCGCCGTGAAGCCCAATGCGGGCGGCGACGAGACCCCGGCCACCGGGCCGAACCCGCGGGCCGAGAACAATTACGGCCAGATCGTCCGCTGGCGCCCGACCGGTGAGGATCACGCCGCCGATGGCTTCGACTGGGATCTCTACGTGATGGCCGGCAACCCCGAGGTGCATGACGACGCCTATGCGGGCTCGGACAACGTCACGCCGGGCAACATGTTCAATTCGCCCGACGGGATGAAGTTCGACAGCAAGGGCATGCTGTGGATCCAGACCGACGGCGACGACAGCAACGAGGGCGACTTTGCCGGCATGGGCAACAACCAGATGCTCTGCGGCGACCCGGAGACGGGCGAGATCGCGCGCTTCATGACCGGGCCGAACGGCTCCGAGGTCACCGGCGCGACCTTCTCCACCGACCGGAAGACCATGTTCGTGGGCATCCAGCACCCGATGAACTTCCCCGACCCCGAGGCGCTGCCGCGCTCCTCGATCGTCGCGATCCGCCGCACCGACGGCGCCGTGATCGGCTGATCGATCCGCCGATCGGCGAGGTGGGGGCGGCCCGGAGCGATCCGGGCCGCCCTTTTCGCAGCCGCTCTCGCCGGGGCGGGCGCGCGGCCTAACTGGCGTGGAAAGGGAGGCCGCGATGATCGACCTGTGGTACAAGAACGCCGTGATCTACTGTCTCGATGTCGAGACCTTCATGGATGCCAATGGCGACGGCATCGGCGATTTCAGGGGCCTGGCCGACCGGCTCGATCATATCGAGGGCCTGGGCGCCACGGCGATCTGGCTCAACCCGTTCTACCCGACGCCGAACCGCGACAACGGCTACGACATCACCGATTTCTACGGCATCGATCCGCGATCGGGCAATGCGGGCGACTTCGTGGGCTTCGCCCGCGCCGCCGCCGATCGCGGGCTCAAGGTGATCGTCGATCTGGTGGTCAACCACTGCTCGATCGATCACCCGTGGTTCCAGTCGGCCCGCTCCGACCCCGACAGCCCCTATCGCGACTGGTTCGTCTGGTCCGAGGAGAAGCCCGAGGACATCACCGACGGCATCATCTTTCCCGGTGTGCAGGAGGCGGTCTGGACCTGGGACGAGCAGGCCGGGGCGTGGTACCTGCACCGCTTCTACGAGCATCAGGCCGATTTCAACATCGCCAACCCGGCGGTGCGCGAGGAGATCCTGAAGATCATGGGCTACTGGCTCGAGCTGGGGGTCTGGGGCTTCCGGATCGACGCGGTGCCGTTCCTGGTCGAGTACAAGGGTCTTGAAGAGGAGCCTGACCGCGACCCGCTGCTGCTATTGTCGGAGATGCGCGACTTCCTGTCATGGCGGCGCGCCGGGGCGATCATGCTGGCCGAGGCCAACATCACCCGCGACAAGGCGCCCGAGTATTTCGGCGGCCGCGAGTTCGGCACCGACGAGCGGATGCACCTGATCCTCGACTTTCCGCTGAACCAGGCGCTGTTCCTGGCGCTGGCCCGGTCGCAGGCGGCGCCAATCGTCGAGGCGCTGGGCTCGCGCCCCAAAGAGGCGCCCGATCAGGCGCAATGGGCCACCTTCCTGCGCAACCACGACGAGCTGTCGCTCGACAAGCTCTCGGAGGCGGAACGGCAGGAGGTGTTCGACGCCTTCGGCCCCGACGAGGAGATGCAGCTCTATGGGCGCGGGCTGCGGCGCCGCCTCGCGCCGATGCTGGGCGACATCGACCGGGTGGCGCTGGCGCAGTCGCTCCTGTTCGCGCTGCCGGGCACGCCGGTGATGTGGTATGGCGACGAGATCGGGCAGGGCGAGGACCTGTCGCTGTCCGAGCGCAACGCCGTGCGCACGCCGATGCAATGGGCCGACGAGCATCGGGCCGGGTTCTCGCGCGCGGATTGCGACCCGGTGCGGCCGCTGGTCGAGGACGGGCCGTTCGGCTTTCACGAGACCTCGGTCGCGGCGCAGCGCGGTCGCCCCGGCAGCCTGCTGACCCGGGTGCAGCAGCTGGTGCGCTGCCGTCGCGCCTGTCCCGAGATCGGCTGGGGCGACACGGCGGTCATCGACGGCCTGCCCGAGGCGGTGCTGGGGCTGGTGTCGTCCTGGCGCGGCTCGCGGGTGCTGACGCTGCACAACCTGTCGGATGAGGCCGTGACCTGCGCTCCGAAGATCGAGGGGGCGAGCCATCTCGTGGCGCTGCTCGGCGGGCCGGACGAGGCGACCGGCGACCCGCTCGCGCCCGGTGACGAGATCGCGCTGCCGGGCCATGGCTATCGCTGGTTCAGGATCGACGGCGAGCGGGCCTGAGGCCCCGTCCGCCGAGCGGGCCCAAGGCCCCGCCCGCGACGCGGCAGTTCAGCCGCTGGTGACCGGGCGGGTGTCGGGCAGGGTGATGCGCGCCACCTGCTCGGAGATCGGCGCCACCGAGAGCGGATGCGTCTCGGCGGAATAATCGTCGCGGTCGCCCATCGGCTGCCAGCGGCCGCCCCGGTAGAGTTCCAGCGCCGCGAAGCGCGCCTTGTAATCCATCTTCGGGCTGCCGGGCACCCAGTAGCCGAGATAGACGTAGGGCAGCCCCATCTCCTGGGCGATGCGCACGTGGTCGAGGATCACATGGGTGCCGAGCGAGCGGCGGTCCTCGGCCGGGTCGAAGAAGGAATACACCATCGACAGCCCGTCATCGAGGATGTCGGTCAGGCAGACCGCGCGCAGCCCGTGGCGCGCGTCATGCGCGGCCTCGGGATCGGTGTATTCCACCAGCCGCGAGCGCACCGGCGTCTCCTCGACCATCGCGGCGAATTCGAACATGTCCATGTCGGCCATGCCGCCGGTCGCGTGGCGGCTGTCGAGATAGTCGCGAAACAGCGCGTATTGCTCCTCGGTGGCCCAGGGCGAGGTGGCGCGGCGCGCGAGGTCGCGGTTGCGCTTGAGCACGCGGCTCTGGCTGCGCGACGGGGTGAAGCGGTTCACGTCGATCCGGGCCGAGAGGCAGGCGGTGCATTCGGCGCAGGAGGGGCGGTAGAGCACGTTCTGGCTGCGCCGGAAGCCCTGCTTCGACAGCGCGTCGTTGAGCTTCTCGGCCTGCTCGCCTTGCAGCGCGGTGAACAGCTTCCGTTCCATCCTGTCCGCCAGATAGGGGCAGGGCTGTGGGGCCGTCACGTAGAACTGCGGCGCGAAGGGCAGTGAATGGCGCATAAAAAGGGCTCGGGCTCCTTGTCCCGAGCAAAGCTAGCGCCCGACCGGGCACCTGCCAAGTCCCCGAAGGGACATGACGCGCGGTTGCCCGCACGGCTTGTCCGGCCGGGTTGTCCGGCCGGACCCCGTGATGTCAGCGGCGGCGGCGCAGCGCCGTGGTGGCCAGCACGCTGTCGGACAGGCCCTGACCATGCGGCGTCAGCAGCATCATCGCCATCGAGACCAGCTGCAGCGGGAACACCATCATCGACACGGCATAACCGGTGGTGTGCAGGAAGGCCTGCGTGGTGTCGAGCGGTCGGTCGTCGCCGTCGCGCAGTTCGATCGCCATCAGCCGCATGCCCCAGGTGGCCGAGCCCGAGGCGATCGTGGCGACCCGATAGACGAAGCCCACCACCATCATCATCAGCGGAAAGAAGAACAGCCCGACAAAGGCGGTGAGCGGCACCAGAAGCGCGGAGATCACCGCGATCACGGTAACGTCGACGAGCCAGGCGATGCCGCGCTTGAGCGCGACGCCGTCATAGCATTCGGGGCTCGTCTCGGGGTCGGGCAGGCCGCGCAGTCGGGCGGCGAATGTCGGGGTGGCGGTCATGTCGCGATCCTCTCATGCGGGGCGGGTCGGTGGCAAGGGTGGCGGCCCCCGAAGGGGCCGCGCGGGGCTGGCGTCGCGGTCAGGCCGCGTCCTTGTCGCCATTGCCGTTCTCGTCGTCCTCGCGGGCGGTTCGGGCCTTGGCGGCGCGGTCTTCCATGAACTGGTCGAACTCGGCCTTGTCCTTGGCCTCGCGCAGCCGCTCGAGGAAGCTCTCGAAGGCGCGCTGCTCCTCTTCGAGCCGGCGCAGCGTCTCGGCCTTGTAGGCGTCGAAGGCGGTGTTGCCCGAGGAGCGCATGGCGGTGAAGGGCGAGACGCGGGCACCGCGGCTGCGGCAGGTTTTGCTGAACATGCGTTTGCTCCAGATCATGTAGGCGAGGATGGCGAGGCCCAGGGGCCAGAAGGCGATGAAGCCAAGCACCATGGCGGCGATCCAGGCGGGCTTGCCACGGGCGTCGAGCCAGTTCTCGGCGCGGACGAGCCAGTCCTTGAACCCGGGGCGCCCGACGTGGCGTGACAGGGGCATGTCGGTCGTGGACATCGAGGAACTCCTTCGTGGAAGGGGCCCGTCTGCCGGGCCGGTGGAATGTGAATGTGCTTCACATTACCGCAGATGGGCGGGGCGAAGCGCCACTTCAAGGGGTGATGTGAACAAGATTAACATTTTTCGCGCGGGCCCGGCGCGGCTGGCCGATTGACGGCCCCCGCGCGGCGCGCCACGGTCCGGTCATGACCGATCTCGCCTCGCGCCTGCGCCGCGCCCCGCGCCCCTTCGATTCCGACATGGCCGCCGAGGCCCGGCAGCAATGCGGCTGGGCCGACCCGGCCACGGCCGAGCTGATCGGCGGCACCGCCGGGTGCAGCCCCTATCTCGCCGGGCTGATCTCGCGCGAGGCGGGCTGGCTCGAGGCCGCCTGCGCCGATCCCGAAGCGGCGGTGGCGGCCGAGCTGGCCGATCTCGGGGGCCGCGACGCCACGGCGCTTGGGCCGAGGCTGCGGCAGGCGAAGCGGCGCGTGGCGCTGATCGCGGCGCTGGCCGATCTCGGCGGTGCCTGGCCGCTCGAAGAGGTGACCGGCAGCCTGACCCGGCTTGCCGACGCGGCGCTGCAGGCCGGGCTCGAGGCGCTGATCGCGCCCGAGATCGCGCGCGGCAAGCTGCCCGGCATGGGCGAGGCCGATATCGAGAGCGGCGCCGGCATGGCGCTCTTCGCGATGGGCAAGATGGGCGCGTTCGAGCTGAACTATTCCTCGGATATCGACCTGATCTGCCTTTACGACGAGACCCGCTACGAGGGCAGCGACCAGCACGAGGCGCGTGCCGTTCTGGTGCGGGTGACGCGCAAGCTCGCGGCGCTGATCGGCGACATCACCGGTGAGGGCTACGTGTTCCGCACCGACCTGCGGCTGCGTCCCGACGCGGCGGTCACGCCGGTCTGCCTGTCGATGGCCGCGGCCGAGCAGTATTACGAGAGCGTCGGCCGGACTTGGGAGCGCGCCGCCTGGATCAAGGCCCGGCCCTGCGCCGGCGATCTCTCGGCGGGGGCCGGTTTCGTCGAGACGCTGCGCCCCTTCGTCTGGCGTCGGCATCTCGATTTCCACGCGATCCGCGACGCGCATGACATGCGGCTGAAGATACGCGATCACAAGGGGTTGGGCGGCGCTCTGAGCCTGCCGGGCCAC
This sequence comes from Limimaricola sp. AA108-03, assembly GCF_050847355.1. Taxonomy (NCBI): domain Bacteria; kingdom Pseudomonadati; phylum Pseudomonadota; class Alphaproteobacteria; order Rhodobacterales; family Paracoccaceae; genus Limimaricola; species Limimaricola sp. AA108-03. The sequence continues at coordinate 1,722,531 of NZ_CP193755.1, read as the reverse complement.
GACATGAAGCTCGGGCGCGGCGGCATTCGCGAGATCGAGTTCTTCACCCAGACGCGACAGCTGATCTCGGGCGGGCGCGATCCGAGCCTACGGGTGCGCGGCACCGTCGAGGGGCTCGACCGGCTGGCCGCGGCGGGCTGGATCGAGCGCGACACGGCCGAGGCCCTGACCCGTCATTACCGCTTTCACCGCGAGATCGAGCATCGGGTGCAGATGGTGGGCGACCAGCAGACCCACATGCTGCCCGCCTCCGAGGAGGGCTTCGCGCGGCTCGCGGCCTTCATGGACCGCGATCTCGACGATCTGCAATCCGACCTGACCGAGCGGCTGGAGCAGGTCCACGCGCTGACCGAGGATTTCTTCGCCCCCGGTCATGCCAGCTCGGAGGTGCCCGATTTCGGGCAGGAGGTGACGGCGCGCTGGCCCGGCTACCCGGCGCTGCGCTCGGACCGGGCAGTCGAGATCTTCGACCGGCTGCGCCCCGAGATCCTCAAGACCCTGTCGGAGGCCGCCCGTCCCGAGGAGGCGCTGGCGCAGTTCGACGCGTTTCTGGCGGGGCTGCCCGCCGGCGTGCAGCTGTTCTCGCTGTTCGAGGCCAACCCGCAGCTGACCCGACTTCTGGTGGACATCTGCGCCACCGCGCCGGGGCTGGCGCAGTACCTGTCGCGCAATTCGGGCGTGCTCGACGCGGTGATCGGCGGCGGGTTCTTCGCCGACTGGCCCGGCACCGAGGCGCTGCGCTCGGAGCTGGCCGACCGGCTGGCGCGCCAGCCCGACCACGAGGCGCGGCTGGGCGCGGCGCGGATCTGGGCCAAGGAGATCCATTTCCGGATCGGCGTGCACCATCTGCGCGGGCTGATCGACGCGGAGCGGGCGGGGCGCGAATATGCCGAGCTGGCCGAGGCGGTGGTCGCGGCGCTGGTGCCCGTGGTGATCGACGAGATCTCGCGCCGCCACGGCCCGCCGCCCGGGCGCGGCCTCTCGGTGCTGGCGATGGGTTCGCTCGGCGCCGGGCGGCTGGGATCGTCATCGGATCTCGACCTGATCGTGATCTACGACGCCGAGGGGGTCGAGTCCTCGGACGGCCCGCGCCCGCTCGCGGCGCGGACATGGTATGCGCGTTTCACCCAGGGGCTGATCACCGCGCTCACCGCGCCGATGCCCGACGGCAAGCTCTACGAGGTCGACATGCGGCTGCGCCCCTCGGGGCGGCAGGGCCCGGTGGCGACGGCGTTGCCGGCATTCAAATCCTACCAGCAGGACGAGGCCTGGACCTGGGAGCATCTGGCGCTGACCCGGGCGCGCCCGGTGGCGGGAGAGCCCAGCCTCGGCGCGGAGATCGAGGCGTTCCGGCGCGAGCTGATCGCGGCCAAGGCCGGGGGCGAGACCGTGCTCGCCGATCTCGCGGCGATGCGGGCGCGGCTGGCCGAGGCGCGGCCCGCCAGCGGTGGCTGGAACCTGCGCGACGGGGCGGGGCAGCTGCAGGATGTCGAGCTCTTCGCCCAGAGCCTCGCGCTGCGCGCCGGCTCGCCCGCGCGCGAGGTGCAGGCGCAGATCGCCGCCGGGCGCGATGCCGGGCTGATCGACGAGGAGGCCGAGGCGGTGCTGCGCGAGACCGCCGGGCTGCTGCGGCGGGTGCAATGCGTGGCGCGGCTGCTCACCGGCGGCGGCACGCTGCCCGAGGAGCCGGCCGAGGGCGGCGCGCGGCTGTTGCTGCGCGAAAGCGGCTGCGAGGATCTGGCGGATCTCAAGCGCGCCCTTGACGCGGCCGCCGCGCGGGCAGAGGGGGTGATCTCGGAAGCCCTGAAGGGCGTGGAGCCGGGAGAGGCGCGATGACGGACGGGATCGACCCCAAGGGGCTGGTGCGCGAGGCCTACAGGATCGAGGGCATCAGCATCGAGGAATGCCGCTCGATCTTTCTCGACTGGGCGCTGTCGCTGCCCGAGGGGCAGGAGAGCGGCATGGCGATCCGGCGGCTGCTGGAGCGCCACGCCACCGCGCCCGAGGGGCACCCGATGACCCGGGTGCTGACCGAGGGGCTCGACGTTTCGCCCGAACCGCGCAGGCGCGGCGGGCGCGCGGGCCGCGCGGCGGGCTGAGCCGCCGCGCGTCGGGCGTCTCAGCGGGCGAGCTGCGCCGCCTCGGCGGCGAGCCGGGTGATCCCGGCCCAGTCGCCGGAATTGACCATGTCCTTGGGCGCGACCCAGCTGCCGCCGACGCAGAGCGTGTTGGGCAGCGCGAGGTATTCGGGCGCGTTCTTCAGGCTGACGCCGCCGGTGGGGCAGAACTTGACCTGCGGGATCGGCGCGCCGATCGCCTTGAGCGCGGGCACGCCGCCATTCACCTCGGCCGGGAAGAACTTCTGCACGCTGTAGCCGCGATCGAGCAGGCGCAGCACCTCGGACGCCGTGGCGGCGGCGGGCAGCAGCGGCAGGTCGTTGGCCTCGCAGGCGTCGAGGATGCGGTCGGTGGCGCCGGGGCAGACGCCGAAGGTGGCGCCGGCGTCCTTGGCCGCCTCGACATCCTTCGGCGACAGCAGCGTGCCGGCGCCGACGACGCCGCCCTCGACCGAGGCCATCTCGCGGATCACGTCGAGCGCCGAGGGGGTGCGCAGCGTCACCTCGAGCGCGGGCAGCCCGCCCTCGACCAGCGCCCGGGCGAGATCGGCGGCGCGGCCGGCATCCTCGACCACCAGCACCGGGATCACCGGGGCGAGGGCGCAGACCTTGGCGGTCAGTTCGGAGGCATGTTCGGGAGTCATGATGCGGTCCTATCGCTTTTAGGATGAATTCGAATGAATCTGTTCGCCGTTAACGTGTGGTTAACCCTTTGGCGGCAGACTGGGGTGGCTGGAGGAGGAAGGCAATGGCGCGCGGCGGTTTGAGGGGTCTTGCGGGTGCCCTCACGAGCGCCATCACTCTTGCCGGATGCGGCGGCGGCGGGTCCGAGGCACACCTGCCGTCGTCGCAGTTCGATCGTGCGGCCTTCGGCCGCCTGTCGGCGCTGCCCTCCGCCACCGACCTGCCGCAGAGCGGCAGCGCGCGCTACGATGGCGGCTTCGTCGCCGATATCCGGCAGGGCGACGTCACACCCAGCGGACGGATCGAGGGCGGCGTGACGATCACGCTCGACTTTGCCGAAGCGCCCGCGACGTTGCCGATCCGTGGGGAATTGCACGACATCACCGGCAGTTTCCTCGGAGAAGACCTGCGGATCGACGCGCTGGGGATGGTGCCGGGCGGCGGCCGCCTGATGCTGGAACGGCAGGGCGGGGCGGTCGCGGCGGGGTTCGGCGCGGAGCTGCCGCTCGCGGGCGCGGCGCGCCGCCTCGACATCGGCCTCGAAAGCCCGCTGCGCGGTGCGCGCGGCCGGGTGCTGGCGGGGCCGGTGTCGGGCACGATCCTCACCGCGCCCTTCACCGATCAGCCGCATGTCCTGACGGGCCAGTTCCATGCGACCACCGATTGATCAGACCACCACCGCGGCGCCGTAAGCCGCGCCGCCCACGTTCTTGCGGAAGGTCTCGAACAGCTCGCGGCCGACGCCGTTGCCATTGCCGGCCAGATCGGCCGGGGCGGGCTCGCGGCCATCGAGGCTGTCGAGCACTTCGAGCGTGCCCGCCGGCGCGTCGAGCCGGACCATGTCGCCGTCGCGGATCAGCGCGATCGCACCGCCATCGGCGGCCTCCGGCGTGACGTGGATCGCCGCCGGCACCTTGCCGCTCGCACCCGACATCCGGCCATCGGTGACCAGCGCCACCTTGAGCCCGCGATCCTGCAGCACCGCGAGGGTCGGGGTCAGGTTGTGCAGCTCGGGCATGCCGTTCGATTTCGGGCCCTGGTAGCGGACAACGACGATCGTGTCCTCCTTGAACTCGTCGTTGCGGAACGCCTCCTTGACCGCCGCCTGATCGTGGAAGACGCGGGCGCGGGCCTCGATCACATGGCGCTCCGGCGACACGGCCGAGGTCTTGATCACGGCGCGGCCGATATTGCCGGTCAGCTGGCGCAGCCCGCCGGTCTTCTGGAACGGGTCAGAGACCGGGCGCAGGATCTTGTCGTTGAGCGTCTCGCGGGTGCCCGGCGCATAGGCGACGCGGCCCTCCTGCAGCTTCGGCTCCTGCGTGTAGAGTTCGAGCCCTTCGCCCGCGACGGTGCGGGTGTCGGGATGCAGCAGCCCGGCGTTCAAGAGTTCGCCGATCATGTAGCCAAGCCCGCCGGCGGCGTGGAAATGGTTCACGTCCGCGAGCCCGTTGGGGTAGACCTTGGCCATCAGCGGGGTGATCGCCGAAAGCTCGGCGAAATCCTCGAGATCGAGGATCACGCCCGCCGCCTTGGCCATGGCGGGCAGGTGCAGCACGAGGTTGGTCGAGCCGCCCGTCGCCATCAGCCCAACGATGCCGTTCACGAAGGCGCGCTCGTCGAGCACGTCCGAGACCGGCGTGAACTCGTTGCCGAGCGCGGTGATCTGCGCCGCCCGCTCGGTGCCGGCGACGGTCAGCGCGTCGCGCAGTGGCGTGTTCGGGTTGACGAAGCTGGCGCCGGGCAGGTGCAGCCCCATGAACTCCATCAGCATCTGGTTCGAGTTGGCGGTGCCGTAGAAGGTGCAGGTGCCCGGCCCGTGATAGGAGGCCATCTCGGCCGCCATCAGCGCGTCGCGGCCGACCTCGCCGGAGGCGAATTGCTGGCGCACCCGCGCCTTCTCGTCATTGGGCAGGCCCGAGGTCATCGGGCCGGCGGGCAGGAACACCGCCGGGATATAGCCGAAGGTCGCGGCGGCCATCACGAGGCCCGGCACGATCTTGTCGCAGACGCCCAGATAGACCGAGCTGTCGAACACGTTGTGCGACATGCCCACCGCCGCGGCGAGCGCGATCACGTCGCGCGAGAACAGCGACAGCTCCATCCCGGTCTGGCCTTGGGTCACGCCGTCGCACATCGCCGGCACGCCGCCCGCGACCTGCGCCGTGGCGCCGGCCTTGCGCGCCGCCTCGCGGATCAGCGCCGGGTAGGTCTCGAAGGGCTGATGCGCCGAGAGCATGTCGTTATATGCGGTGATGATGCCGATATTGGGTACCCGTCCCTCGGCCAGCGCGTCCTTGTCGGGGCCGGTGGCGGCATAGGCATGGGCCTGGTTGCCGCAGGTCAGATGCGCGCGGCGCGGGCCTTCGGCGGCGGCGGCGGCCATGGTGTCGAGATAGGTCCGGCGCGGGCCTTCGCTGCGGGCACGGATGCGGTCGGTGACGGCTTCGAGCGTGCGGTTGAGGGCCATCTGGCAGCTCCTGTCGGTAATCGGGTTGCCGCGCAGTTAGCACGGATCGTTAGCGCTAACAACCTGTCCCGCTGGTCTGGTCCAGCGGGACCGGCGGCGCCTGAAGGAAAAACCCGCCCATGGGCGGCCCGGTTTCGTGCGGTGCGGCTTTTCGTGGACCGGCGCTCGGGGTAGGAGAGCGCATGACACCCTTTCCGCACCTCCCGCCCTATCCCACCGTCCGGCTGATGCCCAAGGCCGATGCCCGCGCGATCCGCCACGGCTTTCCTTGGGTCTTCGCCAACGAAATGGTTCTCGACCGCCGCACCAAGGCGCTCGCCCCCGGCGCGCTGGCGATCCTCGAGGATGCCGAGCGCCGGCCGATGGCCGTGGTCACGGTCAATCCCGGCTCCAAGATCGCGGCCCGCGTGCTGGACCGCGACCCGGAGGCGGTGATCGACGGCGACTGGATCGCCGCCAAGCTGGTGCGCGCGCTGCGCCACCGCGAGGCGCTGTTCGATCAGCCTTTCTACCGGCTGGTCCATGCCGAGGCCGACGGGCTGCCGGGCGTGGTGATCGACCGCTTCGGCGACATCGCTGTGCTGCAGCCCAATGCGGCCTGGGCCGATACCGGGGCCGAGACCATCGCCGACGCGCTTCTGGCCGCGACCGGCATCCGCCGCGTCGTGCTCAACGGTTCGGGCCGGGCGCGCGGGCTCGAGGGACTGGGCGAGGAACTACGGATGCTGCGCGGCGAGGCGCCCGAGGGGCCGGTCGAGGTGCCGATGAACGGCGCCACCTACATGGCCGATCTGATGGGTGGCCAGAAGACCGGGCTGTTCTACGACCAGCGCCCGAACCACGCCTTCACCGCCGGGCTGTCCAAGGATGCGCGCGTGCTCGACGTGTTCAGCCATGTCGGCGGCTTCGGCCTCGCGGCGCTGGCGCAGGGCGCGGCCTCGGCGCTGGCCGTGGACGGCTCGGCCCCGGCGCTGGACCTGGCACGCAAGGGGGCGGAGGCCTCGGGCGTGGCCGAGCGGTTCGAGACCCGGCAGGGCGACGCCTTCGACACGCTGGCGGCGCTCGACAAGGAGGGCCGCCGCTTCGAGGTGGTGGTCTGCGACCCGCCCGCCTTCGCGCCGTCGAAGCAGGCCTTGGAGCCGGGGCTTCGGGCCTATGAGCGGATCGCCCGGCTCGCGGCGCCGCTGGTCGAGGAGGGCGGCTACCTCGTGCTGTGCTCGTGTTCCCACGCGGCCGACCTGTCGAAGTTCCGCGCCGCCTCGGCGCGCGGCATCGGCAAGGCGGGCCGGAAGGGCGCGATCTGCTACACCGGTTTCGCCGGAGCCGACCACCCGGTGCTGCCGCAACTGGCCGAGGGCGGCTATCTCAAGGCGCTCGTGTTCCGGCTGTGAGGGTCCTGCTCGACGCCTGCGTCCTGTATCCCACGGTGATGCGCGAACTGCTGCTCGGCTGCGCCGGGCGGGGGCTCTACGAGCCGCGCTGGAGCGCGCGGATCTCGGAGGAATGGGCGCGGGCGGCGGCGCGGCTGGGGCCGGGGGGCGAGGCGATCGCGCGCGGCGAGATCGCGCTGCTGGGCGCGCGGTTCCCGCGCGCCGAGGTCGCCGTGGCCACGGATCTGGAGCGCCGGCTCTGGCTGCCCGACCCGGACGACGTCCACGTGCTGGCCAGCGCGGTCGCAGGGCATTGCGACGTGATCGTCACCATGAACGCCAAGGATTTCCCGCGCGACGTCCTCGCCGAGGAAGGGCTGTCGCGCGCCGATCCGGACAATTTCCTGCTGGGGCTGTTCGAGGCGAACCCGGGCCCGGTGGGCGAGGTGGTGGCCGGCGTGGTGTCCGAGGCGAGCCGCCTCTCGGGCGAGGAATGGACGCCGCGCCGCCTGTTGAAGAAGGCGCGGCTGAACCGGTTCGGCAAGTCTGTCGAGGCGGCGGGCTAAGCGCCGAGCCACTTCGCCTCGTTGGTCTCGATCGCCTTCAGCCGCGCCTCGGTCTTGGGGTGGCTCATCAGCCAGGCCGGGGTGGCGCCGCCGGCGCCCGCCAGCCTGTCGAGCTTGGACAGCAACGATTTCTGCGGTCCGGTGCCGAAGCCCGCCTTGATCATCAGCGCCGAGGCGTAGGCGTCGGCTTCGTATTCGTCGACCCGGCTGATCCGCGCCGCCACGAGCCGCGCCAGACCGCTGGCGATCAGGCCGCCGATACCGGGAATGATGCGCGACAGGAGCGCCGCAAGCGCGGTGCGCAGCGCGTTCTGCGCCGAGAAATCGACCATGCGACGACGCGAGTGACCCAGCGCCACGTGGCCCAACTCATGCGCGATGACCGAGGCGATCTCCTCGGCGGTGACCTCGCCCGCGGTGAATTTCTGCAGAAAGCCGCGGGTCAGGAAAATCCGCCCGTCCGGCGCGGCCAGCCCGTTGACCGGCGCGATCTCGTAGACATGCACCTTGATCCGGGGCAGCTCGAGCGCGCGGGCCAGCTTCTCGCATGCCGCGCGCAGCCGCGGTTCGGCCAGCTCGGTCGATTGGCTGTCGAGCGCACGGCGGGTGCGCCAGACCGAAACCTGGTAGACGGCGAACCCGTAGAGCAGGGCCAAGATGAGCGGCGAGAGCTTCAGCATCTGGCGAATATGGTGGTGGGAACGAGGCGCCGCAAGCACCGTCTCTTGCGGATCACATGCGGCTGATACGCCACAGATTGCGTCAAGTGTGATTAACCCTTCGGGAACCAAATCCGGGCTAATGCTATTGTCACCATGTCAGGGGGGTTGTCCAACTGAACGAGGCAACCATGAATTTCGAGCAATTCGACCAGAAGATACGCGACGCGGCGTTGCAGCGGGCCTTTCCGCTCGAACAGGACGTCCCCGATCGCCTGAGCCAGCTGCTTCGGCAGTTGCAGGCGCGCGGCCAGGGGCAGGACAAGCGCCGCGAGGACCGGGCCGGCTGATCCCCGGCACGATCCCGTGTGTCTCAGCCGGCGAGCCGGCTCACGAGCAGAAGCAGGAACAGCCCCACGACGCCGAGCGCGACACCATGCGCGGCTCCCCATTGCGCCATGTCGGCGGCGCCGCCGCCATGACGGCGCGCGCGCCATGCGCCGAGGATGGCGCCGATCACGAGGCCGGTCAGGGGAAGGATCATCGCAAGCTCTCCGCGCGGGACGCGGCCGGACCTGACCGCGACGCCGTCCCTAGCCTGCGCAAGAGGCGCCTGTCCAGCACCCGCGCCGCGTCGCAGCGTCGCGGCGAGCTGCCGTATCGTCATTTTCATCCCACGGATGAGACACGTTATGTTGCAAACAAGTAACACGGGCAGGGTGTTTTGGCATGACGAATTTGTGAAACGCCTGATTTTAAAGCCGCAGTCGCCGTTGCCGCCGCGACACGGCGGTGCAGAAACAGGGGTGACAGGAGGTGACGCAGGGAGTAGGACGGCGGCATAAGGGGTACGCCGGTAGCGGGGTGATTGGGGACCCGGCGCTGGCCCTTCAACGGGAGCAGACATGAAAGCCGAGTCCTTTCTTTCCGACACCTACCGGCCCGCCGAGGACGAGCCGTTCATGAACGAGCGGCAGCTCGAATATTTCCGTCGCAAACTCTTGGCATGGAAGGCAGAACTGCTGTCGGACAGCCGCGACACCATCGAGGGGATGAAGGACGCGACGCGTAACATTCCCGACATCGCCGACCGCGCCAGCGAAGAGACCGACCGGGCTCTGGAGCTGCGTACCCGGGATCGTCAGCGCAAGCTGGTCTCGAAGATCGACGCCGCGCTGCGGCGGATCGACGAGGGCGAGTACGGCTACTGCGAGATCACCGGGGAGCCGATCTCGCTGCGCCGCCTCGACGCTCGTCCGATCGCCACGATGAGCCTTGAGGCGCAGGAGCGCCACGAACGCCGCGAGCGCGTGCACCGCGACGATTGATCCGGTGAATCCCGGCCCCTCCCGGCGGATCGCCGTCGCGGGCGCCGGGATCGGCGGCCTGACCGCCGCGCTTTGCCTCGCGCGCGCGGGGCATGAAGTCGACATCTTCGAACGCGCACCGGCGCTGCGAGAGATCGGCGCCGGGTTGCAGATCACGCCCAACGGCGCCGCGGTGCTCGAGCGGCTGGGCCTCGGTCCGGCGCTCGATGCCGCCTCGGCCCGCGCCGAGGCGGTGCAGCCCATGGATGGCCGTTCCGGTCGCGCCATTGCCCGCTTCGCGCTCGATCGTGGCGCATATCCCTATCGTTTCCTGCATCGCGCCGCGCTCGTCGATCTCTTGGCCGAGGCCGCACGTCAGGCCGGTATCCGCATTATCACCGGACGGACGGTCACGGGGGCCGAGCCGCATGCGGGGCAGCTTCATTTCGAACAGGGGGCTTCGACCGCGGCCGATCTGATCGTCGCGGCCGACGGGCTGCGTTCGGCGCTGCGGCCCCTCGTCGCTCCCGGCAGCGAGGCCGTCTTCACCGGCCAAGTGGCATGGCGCATGGTGATCGACGCGCCAGGCGCGGCCCCGCTGGCACGGATCTGGATGCTGCCGGGGCGGCACGTGGTGACCTATCCCTTGCCCGGCGGGCGGCTCAACATGGTGGCGGTACGCGAACAGCCGGGCTGGGCGCCCGAGGGCTGGGACCATGAGGACGATCCGGCGCGGCTGCGCGCCATTTTCTCGGACGCCGCGCCGGAGCTGCGGGCACTGCTGGAGCGGGTCGAGGCGGTGCGGCTCTGGGGGCTGTTCCGGCACCCGGTGCCCGAGCGCTGGCATAGTGGCCGGCTGGTGCTCTTGGGCGACGCGGCGCATCCGACGCTGCCTTTTCTCGCGCAGGGTGCCAATCTGGCAATCGAGGATGGCTGGGTGCTGGCCCGCGCGCTCGAGGCGGAGACCGATCTCGACGCGGCGTTGGATCTCTATGCCAAGACGCGGGGGCCACGGGTGCGGCGCGCCATCGCGGCGGCCGAGGCCAATGCGCGCAACTATCATCTTTCGGGTCCCGCGCGGTGGCTGGCCCATGCGGGGCTCGGCGCGATCGGTCGGCTGGCGCCGGATCGGTTCACCGCGCGGATGGCATGGCTCCATGCGCATGACGTGACACGGGAAAGGCCCGCCATCGCGTAGATGACGGGCCCGTTCTCCACTGGAGCAGAGAAGGGGGCTTGGCGCCCCCGAAGCGCGATCAGTTCTGAACGCGCAGTTCGCGCGTCGCGGTGACCTGGCCGTCGGCGTCGTAGAGGACGGCGATCACGTTGTCGCGGTAGGGGCGGTGGATCAGCTGCACGCGCACGTCGGTCTCGAGCCCGGCGCGGACATCTTCGGAGCCCAGCAGCACGCCGGTCTCGATGCTGGAACCGTCGAGGATCTCGACATAGCCGCCGGTGGCGCTGGTCACGCGGTCAAGCTCGACATGGCCGGCATCGGCGACGGCACGCTGGGCGCCGAGGTTGTCGGTCAGGGCGGCGGCGGGCAGGGCGGCAGTCAGGGCAGCAGCGACGGCGGCGGCGAAGGTCAGGGTTTTCATGGTGTCTTCCTTTCGAAATGCCCCGGGGAGGTGGGGCGATGATGTGTACCGGTGGCGACCGCGGATTGCGGCGCGCCTTGCAAGTTCGGATATCGCGCCCCTGGCGGCGCATGACCAACACGGCTTTGTCGCGAGCTGTCGCAGGCGGCGGTGCCGTTACAGGCGGCGACAAACTCGGGCTGAAAGCTCTCGTCTGCCTCGCGGAATGTCCTTTTCGGATCATGCCGCGCGCCTTGGTCTTGGTGTCGTTCGGGGTGTCTCCAGTGTCTTGCGATGAGGGAGAGATAGGGCTTCCATCCTGTAAACTGAACAGTTTAGTATGTGCATTCGTGAAGTTCTCTTTGTGCGGCAGGGCGGCATTGTCTTCGCGCTGCCGATGCGGGGAGGGGGCGCCGATATGCGAAAGGGGCGCGCGGCTTTCACCGCGCGCCCCCTTTGCGTGTTGTGGTTCGGGGTCAGGCGTCGAGTTCGACCCAGACCGGGACATGGTCCGAGGGCTTGTCACGGCCCCGCACCTCGCGGTCGATCCAGGCGTCGCGCAGCAGATCCGCCGCCTGCGGCGACAGCAGCAGGTGGTCGATGCGGATGCCGTTGTTCCGTTCCCAGGAATTGGCCTGGTAGTCCCAGAAGGAATAGTGCCCGGCGCCGCGCACCCGGGCGCGGAACGCGTCGGTGAAGCCCAGCGTCTCGATCCGGCGATAGGCGGCGCGGGTCTCGGGGCGGAACAGCGCGTCCTCGACCCAGGCCTCCGGCCGGGCCGCGTCCTCGGCCTGCGGGATCACGTTCCAGTCGCCGGCGAGCAGCGCCGGCTCCTCGAGCGCCAGCAGCGCCCGGGCGCGGTCCCGCAGCCGTTCCATCCAAGCCAGCTTGTAGTCGTATTTCGGCCCCGGCGCCGGGTTGCCGTTGGGCAGGTAGAGGCAGCCCATCCGCACCGGCCGCGTCTCGCCGATCACCGTCGCCTCGATGTAGCGCGCCTGCTCGTCGGTCTCGTCCCCCGGCAGGCCGCGGCTGATGTCCTCGAGCGGCAGCCGCGACAGGATCGCCACCCCGTTGAACCCCTTCTGGCCATGGGTCTCGACGGTGTAGCCCATCTCCTCGAAATGCTGTCGCGGAAACTGCTCGTCGACGGATTTGATCTCCTGCAGCAGCGCCACGTCGGGCTTTTGCTCCTGCAGCCAGTCCGAAAGCGCGCCGATCCGCGCCTTGACGCCGTTGATGTTGAAGGTGGCGAGTTTCATGCGGGCATCCTTTGGCGGGGTCCCGGGGCTTGTAGCAGGCGGGGCCGGGCGGGCAAGGCTAGCGGGTGCAGAGCTTGCGCGGGCCGGAATAGGGCTGGAAGGTGCAGTCCGAGGCGCGGAACGAGCGGTAGGCCCGCGAACAGGCGCGCACGTCGCATTGCGGCTGGCCCTGCGCCGCCGCCCGCCGCCGCAGCCGGTCGGCGCGGGTGGTTTCGACCTGTGTGCCGCGGCGTACCCGCACCGGCGTCTGGCTCTCGGCGCTGGGCGCCTGCGCCGCGCTCGCGCCGCCCGCCGCCTGCACCACCTCGCGCCAGATCTCGGCCGGAAGGCTGCCGCCGGTGAGCTGGTCCATCGGCGAGTTGTCGTCATTGCCGATCCAGACGCCGACCACCAGCTTGTCGGTGAAGCCGATGAACCAGGCGTCGCGGCTGTTCTGGCTGGTGCCGGTCTTGCCGGCGGCAAAGCCGGGGATCTGCGCCCGCTTGCCGGTGCCGTCGGTGACCACGGCGCGCAGCATCGACAGCATCGGGTCGCGGGTGCGGTTGAGCTGCACCGCGTTGGGGTCCGAGCCCGAGACCGACAGGGCGACGCCGGTATCGCCCAGCTTCAGGCTGGCGATGCCGGTGGCCTTGATCGGCGCGCGCCCGGCGAGGATCGCGGCATAGGCCTCGGTCATGTCGAGCAGGGATACCTCGGAGGTGCCCAGCGCGAGGCTCGGCGTCGGTGTCAGCTCGCCCTCGATGCCGAGTTGGCGCGATACCTCGATCACCTGGTCGATGCCGACCTCCTGGGCCAGCCGCACCGTGGCGGCGTTGAGCGAGCGTGCGAAGGCCTCGCGCAGCGTCACCACACCGGCATACTGGCCGTTGAAGTTCTCGGGCTTGTAGCCGTTGATGTCGATCGGCTCGTCCGGCAGGCGGGTCTCGGGGTCGGCACCCATGACGAGGGCTGCGAGGAACACCGGCAGCTTGAAGGTCGAGCCGGGCTGGCGCAGCGCGTCGGTGGCGCGGTTGAACTGGCTTTCGCCGTAATCGACGCCGCCGACCATGGCGCGGACCCGCCCGTCTGGGGTCATGGCGACGATCGCGCCCTGGCTCGCACCGGCCTGCGCGCCGGGGCCGGACATGGCGTTGCGCAGGATCTCCTCGGCCTTGGCCTGCAACTCCATGTCGAGCGTCGCGGTAACGGTGAGCGGGCCGTCGACGGCGCCCGACAGCTCCTGCGCCTCGCCCAGCACCCAGTCGGCAAAGTAGCTGCCGGCGCGGGCGGGGGGCGGCGAGGGCTCGATCGTGGCCATCTCGGCGCTGGCGGTCTCGAAGGCGGCATCGTCGATGCGGCCGAGATCGCGCATCACCGACAGCACCACCAGACCGCGCTCGCGGGCGCGCTCCAGATCGGCCTCGGGGTTGATCACCGAGGGCGCGCGGATCGTCGCGGCGAGGATCGCGGACTGCGCGAGGCTCAGCTCCTGCACCGGCTTGTCGAAATAGAGCTGCGCCGCGGCGGGCATGCCCCAGGCACCGGCGCCGAGATAGGTGGAGTTCAGGTAGAGCTCCATGATCCGGTCCTTGCCGAGCTGGCGCTCCAGCCCCAGCGCGAGGACCATCTCCTGCAGCTTGCGTTTGTAGGTGCGGTCGGGGTCGAGATAGAGCACCTTCACGAGCTGCTGGGTGATGGTCGAGCCGCCCTCGACCACGCCACCGGAGGAGAAATTGCGCCACATCGCCCGGCCGATGCCCTCGATGTCGACGCCCGGATGATCCCAGAAGCGCCGGTCCTCGATCGCCGAGACCGCCTGCGGCAGGTGCTCCGGCATCTGGTCGAGCGGCACGTAGCCCGCGCGATAGGCGCCGCGGGTGAACAGCGTGTCCCCCGCCTCGTCCTGCACGGTGAGCGTGGGCTCCTCGAGCGGCGGCAGCATGTCGGCCAGCGGCAGGTCCCGCACCGCCCAGACCAGCACGCCGCCCGCCAGCACGATGCCGAGCAGCAGCAGGAAGGCGAGGCCGAAGACGGTGCGCCAGATCCAGCGCGTCGCCCGCACCGTGGCGGCCGGGTGCAGCTTGCGCTCGTCGAGCCGGGCACGGCGGCGCGCCGAGGCGTCGCGCCAGCCCTGCGCCGCGCGGGCGGCGAGCGAACGGCGCGGCGCGGCCTCGGTGTCCGGCGCGGTCGGGCCGGTGTCCGTATTGGAGGCGGTCCGAGGTTCGGGTCGGTCACGACGGGCGCGCAGCCGTTCCGCCGCGACGGCACCGCCCTGCGCCGCCTTGGCCGAGAGGCCGCTCAGGGCCTTGTTCCCATGGCCGATCCCGGCGGTCGCCGCGCGGCCGAGGCCACGCCCGCCGCGCCCCAGCGCCCGCATCAGCGCGGCCCAGAAGGCGCGCGCGGCCTGCGCGAGATCGGTCTCGGGCGGGGTCCCGGGCGCGTGCGCGCGCGGTTCGGCAAGAGGCTCCGGGCCAGTCCCCTCAGCGGCATGTTCGGGGCGGTCGGGCATCTTGTCGTCTGTCATGATCTTGAAATTCCGGTGCTGTCAGTCCCGGAGGGTAGGCGAGGGCCGGGCCGCGTCAAGCGGCCGCGGCCCGCCCGAAAGCGATCAGATGGAAAAGCTGGTGCCGCAGCCGCAGGAGCTGGTGGCGTTGGGGTTCTCGATCACGAAGCGCGCGCCGATCAGCTCGTCGGCGAAATCGATCACCGCGTCGGCGAGGAAGGGCAGCGACACGCTGTCGACCACGACCTTTTCGCCCGCGCCTTCGAGCACGAGGTCGTCCTCCTTGGGCTCGTCGAGCGCGATCTCGTATTGAAAGCCCGAACAGCCGCCGCCCTCGACCGCGACGCGCAGCGCCTTGCCCTGGGCCTGCGCGCCGATCTCGGCGAGGCGTTCCCAGGCGCGGGGGGTGACCTTGGGGGGCAGCGTCAGCATGTGGAACCTATCCATGGGCAGGGTCATTGACCGGGTCCGGGCGCGGGAATCCGTGCGAATTCCCTGTCCGGGCGGCTTCCCGACCCATATAGGTAAGGTGAATAGTGACGACAAGCTGGCGGATCAGATGACGGCTCCCTACGCCTCCGACCCGCGCGACACGCGCGGCAGGCTCCACCCCGAGGAAGAGAGCGCCTTCCGCTCGCCATTCCAGCGCGACCGCGACCGCATCATCCATGCGAGCGCGTTCCGGCGCCTGAAGCACAAGACGCAGGTCTTCATCGAGCACGAGGGCGATTATTTCCGCACCCGGCTGACCCACTCGATCGAGGTGGCTCAGGTGGCGCGGACCATATCCGGCGTGCTCGGGCTCAACACCGAGCTGACCGAAGCGGTGGCGCTGGCGCATGACCTCGGCCACCCGCCCTTCGGCCATACCGGCGAGGACGCGCTGAACGCGCTGATGGCGCCCTATGGCGGTTTCGATCACAACGCGCAGGCGATCCGCATCGTCACCTCGCTGGAGCGGCACTACGCCGATTTCGACGGGCTGAACCTGACATGGGAGACGCTGGAGGGCATCGCCAAGCACAACGGGCCGGTGACCGGCGACATCCCTTACGCGCTGGCCGACTACGTGGCACTGCACGACCTGGAGCTGCATACCCATGCCAGCGCCGAGGCGCAGGTCGCGGCGCTGGCCGACGACATCGCCTACAGCCATCACGACCTGCATGACGGGCTCAGGGCCGAGCTGTTCTCGACCGACGAGCTGGCCGAGCTGCCGATCCTCGACGCCTGCTTCTCGGAGGTCGACCGGCTCTATCCGGGGCTGAACTACTACCGCCGCCGCCACGAGGCGCTGCGCCGTTTCTTCGGGGTGCTGGTCGAGGACGTGATCGGCGTGGCGCGGGCCAATCTCGCAGAGGCCAACCCGAAATCGGCGCGTGAGGTGCGCGAGGCGGGGCGGATGATGGTCCGCTTCACGCCCGGTCTCTGGTCCGATCTGAAGGTGCTGCGCAAGTTCCTGTTCCATCGCATGTACCGCGCCCCCGAGGTGGTGGTGATGCGCGAGCGGGTGACCGGCGTGATCCACGACCTGTTCCCGCTGTTCATGGCGCATCCCGAGAACCTGCCGAAGCAATGGCGCAAGGATGTGGCCGAGGCTTCGGACGAAACCGCCTTGGCACGGATCGTGGCGGACTACATTGCCGGGATGACCGACCGTTTCGCGCTGCAGGAACATGCGCGGCTGACCGGCTCGGACATCCTTGAGAAGACGAACGTTGCGGGGGCCTGGAGTGGAAATTGAAATGACGGCAGAACATGCCGCCGGGTTGACCCCGATCATGGCCTTCGCATTGGTGGGGGCCATCGGCGTCGGCTCGCAATGGCTGGCATGGCGGCTGCGGCTGCCGGCGATCGTGCTGATGCTGGCGGCGGGCCTCGTCATCGGACCGGGCCTCGGCTGGTTCGTGCCGGCGCGCGACATCGGCGATCTGGTCAAGCCGATGATCTCGATCGCGGTGGCGATCATCCTGTTCGAGGGCGGCCTGACGCTTAACTTCCGCAGCTTGCGCGACGAGGCCAAGGGGGTGAGCCGGCTGGTCTTCATCGGCGCGCCGCTGGGCTGGCTGTTCTCGACGCTGGCGCTGCGCTACGGCGCGGGGCTGAGCTGGGAAAGCTCGGCGGTGTTCGGCGGCATCATGATCGTCACCGGTCCCACGGTGATCGCGCCGCTCTTGCGCACCGCGCGGCTGGCGCGCCGCCCGGCCTCGCTCCTGCAATGGGAGGCGATCGTCAACGACCCGATCGGGGCGCTGGCCGCGGTGCTGGCCTTCGAGGTGGTGCTGGTGCTGCGCACCGCGGTCACCGTCGGCAGCGCCGTGTGGGAGCTGGCGCTGGGCATCGTCGTGGCGCTGGCGCTGGGCGCGGCCGGCGCGGCGGTGGTGGCCTGGGGCTTCCGCAAGGGGCGGGTGCCGGAATACATGAAGGTGCCGGTGCTGTTCTCGCTGCTGCTGGCGGTCTTCGCGGTCTCCGACACGGTGCTGCACGAGAGCGGCCTGCTGGCGGTGACGGTGATGGGCATCGGCATCGCCAATGCCGATCTGCCCTCCTATGCCGAGCTGCGCCGCTTCAAGGAGCACGCGACGATCCTGCTGGTCTCGGGGGTGTTCATCCTGCTCGCCGCCGCGATCGAGTTCGAGACGCTGGCCGCGCTCGACTGGCGCGCGGTGGTCTTCGTGCTGGCGGTGGTGCTGGTGGTGCGGCCCCTGACCGTCTGGCTGTCGCTGCTGGGCGCCGGCGTGCCGTGGCGCGAGCAGCTTCTGGTGGCGCTGACCGGACCGCGCGGCGTCGTGCTCGTCGCGGTCGCGGGTCTCTTCGGCGAACGACTTGCCGATCTCGGCGTGCCGGACGGCCATGTCGTGGCGCCGCTGGCCTTCGTTCTGGTGGCATTCACGGTGGTGGTGCACGGCTTCACGCTGGTGCCCTTCGCGCGGGCGCTCGGCCTGTCGGGCGGCGCCGTGCCGGGCGTGCTGCTGATCGGCGGCTCGCGCTTCACCCGCGGTCTGGCCGAGGCGCTTCGCAAGATCGAGGTGCCGGTGCTGATGGCCGATCCGAACCACAACAACCTGCGCGCCGCGCGCTCGGAGGGCATCCCGACCTATTCCGGCGACATCCTGTCGGAATCGGCCGAGCATTTCCTCGAGCTGGTGAGCTACGACGTGGTCGTCGCCGCGACCGAGAACGACGCCTACAACACGCTGGTCGCCACCGATCTCGGCCCGGAATTCGGCCGCGACAACGTCTACCAGATCACCCGGCAGAAGAACGAGAGCGCGCGGCACGCGCTGTCCTCCAGCCTGACGGGCCGCGAATTCGGCCCCGAGGAGGGCTATAACGGGCTCGAGAAGCTGATGCAGGAGGGCTGGAGCTTCCGCGTCACCCGGCTGACCGAGGAATACGGTCTCGAGGAGTGGCGCGCCAAGCGGCCGCACGCCAAGGTCGTGGCCCGGGTCGGACCGCAGGGCACCACCGAGTTCATCCGCGAGGACGAGGACATCCGCCCCGCGCCCGACGTGCGGATCATCTCGCTGCTGCCGCCGGGCGAGGAGAAGGGCACCGATCCCGAGGCCGGACACGAGATCGCCAAGCAGGCCGCGAAGAACCACGGCAAGGGCAATGGCAAGCCCCCGGGCAAGAGCGGCAGCATGGCCGGCGTCAAGGCATGGGGCCCGAAACCCGGCAGCCTGTGGCGGCCCGGCGGCGCAAAGCCCGGCGCCAAGCCGCGCAAACCGGATGGCAAGCCGCCTCGCGCGGCATGAGGCGCGGCATGACGCGCGGCGGCTGAGACCGGTCCGATACGGCGCGCGCCGCGTTGACGCGCGGCGCCGCCGTGGTAAAGGGTCGCGGGCCGATCTCGCGGCACGACTGGCCGAAAGGACTGCGCATGAACCTCTTCACCGACATCCGGGCGCTTGTGCTCGACACGCTGGACGCGATGGCGCGCGACGGTGCGATCCCCGAGGGGATGCAGACCGGCGCCGTGACGGTGGAGCCGCCGCGCGACGCGGCGCATGGGGACATGGCGACCAACGCCGCGATGGTGCTGGCCAAGCCCGCGGGCAAGAAGCCGCGCGACATCGCGGTGGATCTGGCCGAGCGGCTCGGCGCCGACGACCGCATCGCCTCCGCCGAGGTGGCGGGGCCGGGCTTCATCAACCTCCGCCTCGCGCCGTCGCTGTGGCAGGGCATCGTGCGCGCCGCCCTGACCGAAGAGGGCTTCGGCCGCTCGACCATGGGGCAGGGCGAGAAGGTCAACGTCGAATACGTCTCGGCCAACCCCACCGGGCCGATGCATGTGGGCCACGCCCGTGGCGCGGTGTTCGGCGACGCGCTGGCGCGGCTGCTGGACTATGCGGGCCACGACGTGACCAAGGAATACTACGTCAATGACGGCGGCGCGCAGGTCGACGTGCTGGCGCGCTCGTCCTTCGAGCGCTACCGCGAGGCCTGCGGCATGACGCCCGAGATCGGCGAGGGGCTCTATCCGGGCGACTACCTCGTGCCGGTGGGCGAGAAGCTCAAGGAGGTCTGGGGCGAGGGCAAGCTCAACGCCCCCGAGGAGGACTGGCTCGAGGAGGCGCGCGAGATCGCCACCGAGGCGATGATGGAGATGATCCGCGCCGACCTCGCGGCGCTGGGCGTCACCATGGACGTGTTCTTCTCCGAGAAGTCGCTCTACGGCACCGGCCGGATCGAGGAGGCGATCGAGAGCCTGCGCGCCAAGGGGCTGATCTATCGCGGCACGCTGGAGCCGCCCAAGGGCAAGACCCCCGAGGACTGGGAGCCGCGCGAGCAGACGCTGTTCCGCTCCACCGCGCATGGCGACGACGTCGACCGGCCGATCATGAAATCGGACGGCGCCTGGACCTATTTCGCGCCCGACATCGCCTATCACCACGACAAGGTGGCGCGCGGCTTCACCCAGCTGATCGACGTGTTCGGCGCCGATCACGGCGGCTACGTCAAGCGGATGAAGGCGGCTGTCTCTGCGCTCTCCGAGGGCAAGGTGCCGCTCGACGTCAAGCTGATCCAGCTGGTCAAGCTGTGGAAGAACGGCGAGCCGTTCAAGATGTCCAAGCGCGCCGGCAACTTCGTGACGCTGCGCGATCTGGTCGATCAGGTCGGCCCGGACGCGGTGCGGTTCCACATGCTGACGCGCAAGAACGACGCGCCGCTCGATTTCGACTTCGACAAGGTGCTCGAGCAGAGCCGCGAGAACCCGGTCTTCTACGTGCAATACGCCAATGCGCGGATCAACTCGGTGCTGCGCAAGGCCGATGCCATGGGCATCGCCGTGGATGACGCGACGCTGGCCGAGGCCGATCTCTCGGCGCTCGACCACGAGGCGGAGCTGTCGCTGATGCGCGCGCTCGCCGAGTGGCCGCGGCTGGTGGAGATCGCCGCCAAGGGCCACGAGCCGCACCGCGTCGCCTTCTACCTCTATGATCTCGCCTCGGCCTTCCACGCGCTGTGGAACCGTGGCAATGACGAGCCCGCGCTGCGCTTCGTGCAGGAGGGCGAGACGGCCACGACCCAGGGCAAGATTTCGCTCGCCCGCGCCGTCGGCGTTGTGATCGGGGAAGGGCTTGGTATCCTTGGCGTCACCCCGGTCGAAGAGATGCGCTGAGCGCGATCGGGCGGTCGGACAAGGCCACGGGGACGCGCGATCCCCGAGACAAATCGAGCGGCAGAGAGGCTGAGATGGCACAACCGAGCGATCCGCAGGGGCCGGGCCGGCTGGCGGCGGTGACGGCATTGGCGTTCCGCTACGCGGGGGCGATCCTGTCGCTGACGCTGGTGCTGGGCCTCGCGATCTGGGGCTACAAGCTGTGGATGCGCGACGTCACCGGCATCCCGGTGGTGCGCGCCATGCAGGGGCCGATGCGCGAGGCGCCGAAGAATCCGGGCGGCGAGATCGCGCTGCATACCGGTCTCGCGGTGAACGACATCGCCGCGATGGGCGAGGCGGCCGGTCCCGAGGAACGGCTGGTGCTGGCGCCGCAGGGGCCGGGCCTGACCGAGGAGGACCTGATGGTCCAGCCCACCGCCGAGGCGGGCGAGCTGCGGCCCGGCGAGGATCTCGCCGGCGCGGCGCCGGTCTTCGACCCGAACCGGCCGATGTCGGTGGACGACGTCGCCGATCTCGCCGACCGCATCGTCGCCGGCACGGTGCCGCTGGCCACCGCCGAGGCGCCCGCCCCGGGCACCGTGGCCGGTCCCGACCCTTCGGTGATCGCCGCCGCGGATCCGGCGCTCGCGGCACCCGGTGCCGCCGCCGGGCCGGTGCCGCCGGCGCGCCCGGCGCTGCGGCCCACCGCGCTGCGCCCGGCCACCGCCATGGCCGCCGCCGCCGCATCCGCGCCCGAGCCCGAGATCGCCCCGGTGGCGGTCAACACGCGCGAGATCGCGCCCGGCACCAGCCTCGTGCAGCTCGGCGCCTTCGAAAGCCCCGAGGTCGCGGGGCAGGAATGGGCGCGCCTCACCTCCCGCTTCGGCGAACTGCTGTCGGGCCGCGAGCGGCTGGTGCAGGAGGCGATGAGCGGCGGGCGCACCTTCTTCCGGCTGCGCGCCACCGGTTTCGCCAATCTGGCCGAGGCGCGGCGCTTCTGCTCGGCGCTGGTAGCCGAGGACGCGGCCTGCATCCCGGTGGTGGTGCGATGACCTCCGCGTCGATTCTCGGCCCCGAAGCCGCGCGTCTGGACCGCGACGAGGCGGCGTTCTTCCGCGACGCCGATCCGTGGGGCTTCATCCTCTTCGCCCGCAACGTCGAGAACCCGGCGCAGCTGCGCCGCCTCACCGCCGAATTGCGTGACGCGGTGGGCCGCGAGGCGCCGATCCTGATCGATCAGGAGGGCGGGCGCGTGCAGCGGATGCGGCCGCCGCATTGGCATGCCTACCTGCCGGCGCTGGACCAGATGCGCCGCGCCAGCGACCCGCTGCGCGCGCAATGGCTGCGGCATCGGCTGATCGCGGCCGAGCTGCACGAGGTCGGCATCGACGTGAACTGCGCGCCGCTGGCCGATCTGGTGGAGCCGCAGACGCATCACATCCTGCGCAACCGGCTCTATGGCGACACGGTCGATGGCGTGGTCGCCGCCGCCCGCGCCGCCGCCGACGGGCTTCTCGCGGGCGGCGTGCTGCCGGTGCTCAAGCACATCCCCGGCTATGGCCGCGCCAGCGTCGACAGCCACAAGGCGCTGCCGCGCGTCTCGGTGCCGCTTGGCGATCTGCGCGACCGCGACTTCGCGCCCTTCGTGGCGCTCAACGACATGGTGATGGGCATGACCGCGCATATCGTGCTCGACGCCGTCGACCCCGAGCGGCCCGCCACCACCTCGTCCAAGGCGATGCGGATGATCCGCGAGGAGATCGGCTTCGACGGGCTGGTGATGACCGACGACCTGTCGATGGAGGCGCTTTCGGGCGAGATCGACGCGCGCGCCGCCGCCAGCATCGCGGCGGGCTGCGACGTGGTGCTGCATTGCAACGGCGATCGCGACGAGATGGAAGCGGTGGTCGCGGCCTGCGGCGCGATGGGCGCGGAGACGATCCGCCGTGCCGAGGCGGCGCTGGCGCAGCGCCGTGCGCCCGAAGAGGCCGATCTCGAGGCGCTGCGCGACGAGCTCGGCGCGCTCACCGGGGAAGACGCCTGATGGATGGCGGGCAGGATTTCGCGGCCCGGCAGGGCCATGCCTCGGTCGAGGAGCGCCGCGCCGCCGAGGCGCTGATCGTCGACGTGGCGGGCTTCGAGGGGCCGCTCGACCTGCTTCTGGTGCTGTCGCGCACCCAGAAGGTCGATCTGCGGCAGATCTCGATCCTCGCCTTGGCCGAGCAGTATCTCGGCTTCGTCGAGAAGGCGCGCGAGCTGCGCATCGAGCTGGCCGCCGATTACCTCGTCATGGCGGCGTGGCTCGCCTTCCTGAAGTCGCGGCTGCTGCTGCCGCCCGACCCGCAGGGCGAGGAGCCCTCGGGCGAGGATCTCGCGGCGCATCTGGCGTTCCAGCTGGAGCGGCTGCAGGCAATGCGCGAGGCCTCGGCGCAGCTGATGGCGCGGCCGCGGCTGGGTCGCGAGGTCTTCGCGCGCGGCGCCGCCGAGGCGGTGACGGTGCATCGCTCGACCGTGCACCACGCCTCGCTGCTCGACCTCATGCAGGCCTATGCCCGGGTCAAGACGCGCGACGAGTTCCGCCCCTTCGTGATGGACCGGCGCGACCTGATGACCATGGAGCAGGCGCTCGACCGGCTGCGCGCCATGGTCGGCGAGGCCGCCGACTGGGCCGACATCTCGGCCTATTTTCCCGAGGATTGGCGCGCCGCGCCCAAGCGCCGCCGCTCCGCCACCGCCGCGACCTTCGCGGCCTCGCTCGAACTGGCCAAGGAGGGCCGGATCGAGATCCGTCAGGGCGAGAGCTTCGCCCCCATCGAGATTCGCCGGAAGGACCGCGCATGACCGAGATCCCCGAGACCGCCCAGTTCGACGCGCCGTCGCGTGAAGAGGCCGAGCGGATGCTCGAGGCGATGCTGTTCGCCAGCGCCGAGCCGCTGGCCTCAGCCGAGATGGCGCGGCGGCTGCCGGAGGGCACCGACGTGGCGGGCGCGCTCGAGGCGCTGCGGGCCCGATACGAGGGGCGCGGCGTCGAGCTGCGCCGGACCGGCGATGCCTGGGCGTTTCGCACCGCCGCCGATCTCGGCCACCTGCTTGAGCGCCACGCGGTCGAAACCCGCAAGCTCAGCCGTGCCGCCACCGAGACGCTGGCGATCATCGCCTATCACCAGCCGGTGACCCGCGCCGAGATCGAGGAGGTGCGCGGCGTGACGGTGAGCCGCGGCACCATCGACCAGCTGATCGATATGGGCTGGGTGCGACTGGGGCGGCGCAAGATGACCCCGGGCCGGCCGGTGACCTTCGTGGTGACCGAGGGCTTCCTCGATCATTTCGGCCTGCAAAGCGCCCGCGACCTGCCGGGGCTGCGCGAGCTGCGCGCCGCGGGCCTGCTCGACAACCGGCCGCCGCCGGGCGCGGGCGGCGAGGACGAGGGGACCGCGGACGAGGCGCAGGACAGCCTGTTCGGCACCTGACGGCCGCTGGCCCCGCGCGAGGGTCAGGCCACGCGCGCCTCGCATCGACCGCCCGGAGGCTGTCAGGGCGCGCGGAACTGCTTCGACAGCTTGAGCCCCTGACCCTGGTAGTTCGAGGCGATGCCCGCGCCGTAGAGCTGGTCCGGGATCTCGGCCATCCGCTCATAGACCAGACGGCCCACCACCTGCCCGTGCTCGAGCACGAAGGGCGCCTCGTGGCAGCGCACCTCGAGCACCCCGCGCGAGCCCTTGCCCTGCGCCGCCGCGTGGCCGAAGCCCGGATCGAAGAAGCCCGCGTAATGCACCCGGAACTCGCCCGCCATGGCGAGGTAGGGCGCCATTTCGGCGGCATAGGCTGGCGGTATGGTCACCGCCTCGCGGCTGACAAGGATATAGAAGGCACCGGGGTCGAGGATGATGCTGCCGCGCGGGCTGGGCACCACCTCCCAGAACTCGGCCGGGTCGTAATGGCCGATCCGGTCGAGATCGATCACCCCGGCATGGGGCTTGGCGCGAAAGCCCGCGCAGGCGGCCAAGGCGGGCGAGAGATCGACCGAGAAGCCCAGACCCTCGGAGATCAGCGCCTCGCCATCGACCAGCGGCTCCTGCACGTGCAGTGCCGTCAGGGCGGCGTCGTCGAGCACCGCTTGCCCGGCGCGGAACCGGATCTGGTTCAGCCGCATCCCCGGGCGCACCAGCACCGAGAAGCTGCGCGGGCAGATCTCGGCATAGAGCGGCCCGTCATGGCCCGGCGCGATGCGGTCGAACTCGGTGCCGCCATCGGCGATCAGCCGGGTCAGCAGGTCGAGCCGGCCCGTGGAACTCTTGGCGTTGGCCACGGCCTGGATGCCGTCGGGCAGGGCGAGCCGTTCCATCAGCGGCACCACGTAGACGCAGCCCTTTTCCAGCACCGCGCCCTGGTCGAGATCGATGCGATGCATCTCGAACTCGGCCAGCCGATCCTCGACCCTGCGACCGTCGCCGGCGAGGAAGGAGGCGCGCACCCGATAGGCGACGCGGCCAAGCCTGAGATCGAGGCTGGCGGGCTGGATCTGCTCGGAAGCGATGGGTTGATTGGCGGTGATCGCACCGCTCTCGATCAGCTGGGCGATGCCCTGACGGGGCAGAACTCCGATCACTCTTTAGCCTCCTGCTGACATGACGACGCCCGCCGCTTTGGAGCGGCGGGCGGTCATGATTGGTCGGGCTAGCAGGACTCGAACCTGCGACCTTCCGTCCCCCAGACGGACGCGCTACCAGGCTGCGCTATAGCCCGACTGAGGCTGCTAATGCCCGAACTGGCGGGCGGGGGCAAGCCGATTTGCGGAAAAAATTCGCCCGATCAGCGCTTGCCGTCGCGGGCGGCGACCATGCGGCCGCGCAGGCTTTCGAGCCGCGCGACGAGCGGTGCGATGCGGGCGGCGCGGGTCTCGAGGAAGGCGGGTCCGGCGGCGTGCAGCAGCGCCAGCGGCGCGCATGACGCGGTCTCGGCGGGGGCCGGGGGGGCGCTGCGGCGTTGCAGCAGCTGCGCCAGATCGGTGACGGGGTCGAGCACGAGGACCGCGTCCTCGGCCTGCGACGAATCCGGCCGGGTCCGGCGCTCCGGCGCGCTGCGCGCTTCCGGTTCGGCGACCAGATCGCGGCCCTGATCGGCCACGTGACGCACGCCCTTTTCGCGCAGCAGCTTCTGGACGCCCTTGATGGTCATGCCCTGATCGTGCAGCAGCGCCTTGATGCCGCCGAGCAGGTCGAGATCCTCGGGGCGGTAATAGCGCCGCCCGCCGGCGCGCTTCACCGGGCGCACCTGCGCGAATTTGCTTTCCCAGAATCGCAACACGTGCGCGGGCGTATTCAACGCCTCGGACACCTCGCCGATCGTGCGGAACGCGTGAGCCGATTTCGCCATCAGGCCCGCCTCAGCTTCTGTTGCCCGAGGCGACCTTGTCCTTCATCAGGTGCGAAGAGCGGAAGGTCAGGACCCGCCGCGGATGAATCGGCACCTCTTCACCGGTCTTGGGATTGCGGCCGATCCGCGCCGCCTTGTCGCGCACCGAGAAGGTGCCGAAGGAGCTGATCTTGACCTGCTCACCGGCGACGAGCGCATCGGAGATATGCCCCAATACCGCCTCGACCAGCTCGGCGCTGTCGTTGCGGGAGAGTCCCAGCTCCTCATGCACAGCCTCGGCGAGATCCATCCGCGTCAATGTCTTGTCCGCCATCTTGATCTCCCTGCTCTGTCGCAACCTTAAGGGCAGCGGCAATTTCAAGTCAATCTCAAGAAGATGGATGGCACAGTTGCAGCGCGGACACTGGCCTACCAGCGCAGGACCACGGAGCCCCAGGCGAGGCCGCCGCCGATCGCTTCGGTGACCACGAGGTCGCCTTCGCGAATCTGGCCGTTGGCGCGCCCGACCGAGAGCGCCAGCGGAATCGAGGCGGCCGAGGTGTTGCCGTGGTCCTGAACCGTGGTCACCACCTTGTCCATCGGCAGGCCCAGCTTCTTGGCGGTGCCCTGGATGATCCGGATATTGGCCTGGTGCGGCACCACCCAGTCGACGTCCTCGGCGGTGAGGCCCGCCTTCTCGAGCGACAGATGCGCGGTCTGGGCCAGCTTCTCGACCGCGTGGCGGAACACCTCGCGGCCTTCCATGCGCAGATGGCCGGTGGTCCCGGTCGAGACGCCGCCATCGACGTGCAGGATGTCCTTGTGGCGCCCATCCGAGTTAAGATCCGCCGCGAGGATGCCGCGATCCGAGGACCGCCCTTCGCCTTCGGCCGCCTCGAGCACAAGCGCGCCGGCGCCGTCGCCGAACAGCACGCAGGTGGCGCGGTCGGTCCAGTCGATGATCCGGCTGAAGGTCTCGGCGCCGATCACCAGCACCCGCTTGGCCTGACCGGTCAGGATCATCGCGTTGGCGGTGGTCAGGGCATAGATGAAACCGGCGCAGACCGCCTGGACGTCGAAGGCGAAGCCATGCGTCATGCCCAGTTCGCGCTGCACCATGGTCGCGGCGGAGGGGAAGGTGAAATCGGGGGTCGAGGTGGCGAGGATGATCGCGTCGATCCCCCCGGGCTCGATCCCGGCATCGGCCAGCGCGGCGCGGGCGGCGCGGGTGGCGAGATCCGAGGTGGTCTGGCCTTCGGCGGCGATATGGCGCCTCTCGATGCCGGAACGGGTGCGGATCCATTCGTCGGAGGTGTCGACGAGCGCCTCGAACTCCACGTTCTCCATCACCCGTTCGGGAAGGTAGTGGCCCACGCCCCTGACGACCGCGCGAATGGTCATGCCTTGATCTCCTTGGGTGCGTCCTGATGCAGGGCCGAGACGCCGGCGATGCGATGCGCCAGCCGTTCGGAAAAATCGGAGCGCGCGAGGCGCGCGGCGAGGCTGAGCGCGGCGCAGACGCCGGTGGCATCGGCCGAGCCGTGGCTTTTCACCACAAGGCCGCCCAGCCCGAGAAACACGCCGCCATTGACCTGGCGCGGATCGATCCGGGCCTTGAGCCCGGCCATGGCGCCGCGCGTCAGCAGCGCCGCGATCTTCGAGGCGATCGAGGAGAGGAAGGCCTCGCGCATGAGCCCCGAGATCAGCGTGGCGGTGCCTTCGCCGGTCTTCAGGGCGACATTGCCGGTGAAGCCGTCGGTGACGATGACATCGACCCGGTCCGAGGGGATGTCGCCGCCCTCGACGAAGCCGACATAGTCGAAATCGCCCTTGTCGGCGGCGGCGCCGATCATCTCGGCCGCGACCTTCA
This sequence comes from Limimaricola sp. AA108-03, assembly GCF_050847355.1. Lineage (NCBI taxonomy): Bacteria > Pseudomonadati > Pseudomonadota > Alphaproteobacteria > Rhodobacterales > Paracoccaceae > Limimaricola > Limimaricola sp. AA108-03. The sequence continues at coordinate 1,695,207 of NZ_CP193755.1, read as the reverse complement.
GCTCGGCGCGGCCCTTGTGTTCCTCGGTGCCGACATTGAGCAGCCCGACGCGCGGGCGCGCCAGCCCGAGCCCGTTGCGCGCATAGGAGGCGCCCATCATCGCATAGGCGAGCAGGTCGTCCTGATCGGCGCGGATATCGGCGCCGACATCGAGCATGACGTTGAAGCCCTGCGGGTTGCGCGAGGGCCAGAGGCAGGCGATGGCGGGGCGGTTGACGCCCTCGGCCTTGCGCAGCCGGATCATCGACACCGCCATCAGGGCGCCGGTGTTGCCGCAGCTCACGCAGGCATCGGCGCGGCGATCGCGCAGCGCATCCACGGCCGACCACATCGAGGTCGACTTGCCGCCGCGCATCACGTGGCTGGGCTTGTCGGTCATCGCGACCACGCCCTCGGCATGGATGATCTCGAGGCGGTCGGCCAGAACCGAGCCCGAGAAGATCGGCTCGAGCTTGTCGCGCTGGCCGTGCAGCAGCACGCGCGCGGTCGGATCGGACTGGAGAAAGCGTTTCACGCCGGCGGCCACGACGGCCGGGCCCTGATCGCCGCCCATGGCGTCGACGGAAAGCGTGATGGATCTGTCTTGGGACAAGCCCGTCATCGCGGCCCCGATGCTTGGGCGCGGTCGTCTGACGCGCGCCGGTCTCGCTGCGGCAGACATCCGGGCTCGCCCCGAGGGGCGGCGCGGTCCGGGACCATGCCCGTCCCGCGCCAAAGCCCGGTCACGGACTTACGCCGCGTCGTCGTCCAGATCGGTCTCGGCGGCACGCGCGATCACTTCGCGATCGGCGTAGTTGCCACAGGACGGGCAGACGTGGTGCGGGCGCTTGAGCTCCCCGCAGCTGGGGCATTCATTGGGGTTCGCGCCGGTCAGGCCGTCATGGGCCCGACGCTGGTTGCGGCGCGACTTGGAGATCTTGTTCTGCGGAACGGCCATGTCACAACCTCGAAGTAATACTGGCTCTAGTCTCAATGGGCGCGGAACGGGTCCGGCCCGGCTGGCGGGTGGGCGCATGGCCCCGGTCAGGGGATCCATCCCGCGACGTCCGGCCGCTCTTAGGCGATAAGAACCGGGCTGTCGAGCCGTGGAATGGAAAGAGGCCGCGAAAATACTGCGGTCGCGGCGAAAAGCAAGAGGAAGGTGCTATTCCTCGCCGTCTTCGTCGCCTTTCAGGCGCTCGCGCAGCCCCTTGAGGGCGGAAAACGGCTTCACGTCCTCGTCGGTGAGCGGCTCGGCCCCGGGCTCGGTCACGCTGACGTCACCGGTTCCGGCCCCCTCGGCGCGCGGATAGTCGGGCAGCGCCAACGCCAGCGCCTCGATCATCACCGCGGCGAGGTCCAGCGCCGAGGGCAGCGGCTCGATCGTGTCGTCCTCGGGCATCTCGACCTCGGCGCCCTCGGGTTCCGTCACGTCGGCGAGGTAGCGCCGCATCACCGTCTCGTCGATCCGCGTCACCACCGGTTCGAGCGTCACCACGCAATCCTGCACCACGGTGGCGCCGAGATCGCCATCGAGCCGCCAGCCATCGCGGCCCTCTGGCGACAGGCGCGCGCGAAAGCGCAGCTTGCGCACGCCGCGGATATCGAGCGCCTCCGCCACGGCGGCGCGTCCGGCGGCGTCGGGTTCGATCACCATCTCGGTGGCGCGGCGCTGCGACAGATCGCCCAGGCGGATCACCTGTCGCGGGAGAGGGGTCGCGTCGACCATGGTCCGCTTCCTTCCTTGAAGATATGCATGGGGTTGTTGTAAGCGGCTTTAGAAGCCGCAAGGGCTTGAGGCAAGAGCAGGGGCAGTCGCAGATGGGCATGGAAACCGGCCGTGACAGGACCGGCCGCGGGGTTCGCCGCGGCGCAGCCATTCTGGGACTCGCGGGGCTGGCGGCCTGCAGTCCGACCGAGCGGTTCCACGGCTACGTGCCGGCCGAGGCGGTGCTGTCGACGATCTCGCTCGGCGAGGACCGCGCCTCGGTGATCGAGAAGGCCGGTCCGCCGACCACCAGCGGGGTGCTCGGCGAGAACGACATCTTCTACATCCGCTCGGTGTTCCGCCATTACGGGTTCTTCGCCCCCGAGGAGGTGAGCCGCGAGGTGGTCGCGATCAGCTTTGCTCCCAGTGGCGGCGTCAGCAATGTCGAGCGCTTCGATCTCAGCGATGGCCGCATCGTGCCGCTGACCCGCCGGGTCACCGAGGACAGCGTCCAGAACGGCACCTTCCTGCGGCAACTGGCGGGGGCTGCGGGCAATTTCGACCCGAGCATGTTGATCGACGACGAATGAGCCCGGTTTCAGGCCGCGCTCTCGTCGGAGGTCGCCGGTTTGAACTCGAGCGCCACGCCGTTCATGCAGTAGCGCAGGCCCGTCGGGGCCGGCCCGTCCGGAAAGACGTGGCCAAGATGCGATTCGCAGGCCGCGCAATGCACCTCGGTGCGCTTCATGAAGAAGCTGCGATCGGTCTTCTCGCCCACCGCCTCATCGCTGATCGGGGCGTAGAAGCTGGGCCAGCCGGTGCCGCTGTCGAACTTGGTCTCGGCCGAGAACAGCGGTCGGCCGCAGCCCTTGCAGGCGAAGGTGCCGGGCTCTTTCGGAAAATCGTCATGGGTGAAGGCGCGCTCGGTACCGTGCTTGCGCATCACCTTGTATTCGAGCTCGGACAGCTCCTCGCGCCACTGCGCGTCGGTCTTGGTGATCTTGTCCATTGGGTCCTCCGTGATCTCGTCCACCTATGTAGTCAGCACCGCGCCGGATGCCAGCGGGGCCCGGCATGGGCGTGATCCTGCGGCGTGGCCGGCTGGTCGCGCGTACGGCGCAGGGCGAAGCGCTGGCTCGCGCGATGGCGCTGCGCGCGCGCTGCTTCGTCGATCTGGGCGGGGCGCTGCGCGACGCCGACGGGCATGACGCGCGGGCCCGGCACCTGCTGGTCGAGGACGCGACGGGCCGAGCGCTCTGCACGCTGCGCTGGCGCGTCCTCGCGCCCGGCGAGATCGGGCAGGCCGCGAGCGCCGAGAGCTACGATCTCGGTCCGCTGGCGGCGCGGCCGGGGCGGGCGATGGAGATCGGCCGCTTCTGCACCGCGCCCGAGGCCCGCGACGGCGAGGCGCTCAGGCTGGCGCTGGGGGCGCTGACCCGGCTGGTGCTGCGCGAAAGGGTCGAGCTGCTGTTCGGCTGCGCCTCGTTTCCCGGCACCGACCCGCGCCCGCACCGCGCGGCGCTGTCCTGGCTCGGCGCGCGGCACGCCGCCCCTACCGGGCTGCGGCCCGGACGACGCGGGGCGGTGGAGGTGCTGGATCTCGCCGGGCCGGTCGGTGCGCCCGACGCCGCGCCGGCGGGGCTGCCGCCGCTGCTGCGCAGCTATCTCGGCATGGGCGCCGTGGTCAGCGACCACGCGGTGGTGGATCGGGTGATGAACACCATCCACGTGCTGTGCATGCTCGATGTCGCGGCGATCCCGGCGGCCCGCGCCCGGGCGCTGCGCGCCCTCGCATTCGGCCCTTGATAAGCCGCGCGGCGCCCTCTAGCTGGCGATCATGGCACGCGCACCCCTTCTCCAGCTCACCGATATTTCCCTCACCTTCGGCGGCGATCCCGTCTTCGACGGGCTGTCGCTCGCGGTCCAGCAGGGCGACCGCGTCGCCCTCGTGGGCCGCAACGGCTCCGGCAAGTCCACCTTGATGAAGGTGATGGCCGGCCTCGTCGAGCCCGATCGCGGCACCCGCGCGGTGCCCCCCGCGACCTCCGTGGGCTACATGGAGCAGGACCCCGATTTCTCAGGCTTCGCGACCTTGGGCGAATGGGCGGCGCAAAACCTCGACATGGGCGAGGAATACAAGCTCGACGTGGTGGCCGAGGGGCTCAAGTTCGATCCGCATCGTGACCCGGCGACCGCCTCGGGCGGCGAACGGCGCCGCGCGGCGCTGGCGCGGCTGATGGCCGAGGCGCCGGAGCTGATGCTGCTCGACGAGCCCACGAACCACCTCGACATCGAGGCGATCGCCTGGCTCGAAGCGGAGCTGCGCCAGACCCGCGCGGCCTTCGTGCTGATTTCCCACGACCGCGCCTTTCTCAAGGCGCTGACCCGCGCGACGCTGTGGATCGACCGCGGCGCTGTGCGCCGCCAGGAAACCGGCTTCGAGGGCTTCGAGGCCTGGCGCGACAAGACGTGGGAAGACGAGGACATGGCGCGCCACAAGCTCGATCGCAAGATCAAGTCCGAGGCGCGTTGGGCGGTCGAGGGGATCTCGGCCCGCCGCAAGCGCAACCAGGGCCGGGTGCGGGCGTTGCAGGATCTGCGCGCCGAACGGGCGAACCAGATCCGCCGCCAGGGCACCGCGGCGATGGCGCTTGGCGAGGGTCCGACCTCGGGCAAGAAGGTCATCGAGGCCTTTGGTTTGAGCAAGGAATACGCCGGCAAGCGCATCGTCTCGGGCTTCGACCTGACGGTGATGCGCGGCGACCGGATCGCCTTCGTCGGCCCGAACGGCGTCGGAAAGACCACGCTGATCAAGATGTTGCTGGGCGAAGTTGAACCTGACGAGGGCAGCGTCAAGCATGGCACCAACCTCGAGATCGCGGTGTTCGACCAGGCACGCGCCCGGCTCGATCCCGAGGCGACGCTCTGGGACAGCCTGACCAACGACCCGCTGATGGCGGTCTCGGGCAGCTCGGACCAGGTGATGGTGCGCGGCACCCCCAAGCACGTGGTGGGCTATCTCAAGGAATTCCTGTTCGACGAGGGGCAGGCCCGCGCGCCGGTCAAGTCGCTCTCGGGGGGCGAGAAGGCGCGGCTCCTGCTGGCGCGGATCATGGCGCAGACCTCGAACGTGCTGGTGCTCGACGAACCGACCAACGATCTCGACATCGAGACGCTGGACCTGCTGCAGGACCTGCTGGGCGATTACGATGGCACGGTGCTGCTGGTGAGCCACGACCGCGATTTCCTCGACCGGGTGGCGAGCACGACCATCGCCATGGAGGGCGACGGCCGCGCGACGCTCTATGCCGGCGGCTGGAGCGACTACCAGAGCCAGCGGAAATTCAACGAGACGCCAGCGCCGGCGCAGGCCCCCGCGCCGCGGGGAAGCGCGCCGAGCCCGACGCCGAGCGCGCCGAAGCCGAAACCCGCCGCGCCGAAACCCGGCCTCAGCTTCACCGAGAAACACCGGCTGGAGGAATTGCCGAAGGTGATCGACCGGCTCACCGCCGAGATCGCCAAGCTCGAGGAGCTGCTCGCCGATCCCGAGCTGTTCACCCGAGAACCGGTGAAGTTCCGCAAGGCGACCGAGGCGATGGCGGAGCGTCAGGCGGCGCTCGACGCGGCCGAAACCGAGTGGCTGGAACTCGAGGAGAAGGCCGGGGCCTGAATTTCAAGCCACTGTTCGAAAACAAAAAAGCCCGCCTTCGGAACGAAGGCGGGCTTTTCTTTCGCTCTGGGCGAGATCAGCCGTCGAAGTTCACTTCTTCCATGATCCGCAGCGCGGTGGCGCGGTGGTCGGCGATGGTCGGCAGGTCGGTCTCGTCGGCGGTGAACTCACCCCAGCCCTTGACCAGTTCCGAGGCTTCGGCACCTTCGAGCACCGGGTATTCGTAGTTCGCCTCGGCATAGATTTCCTGCGCCTCGGGCGAGACGAGGTACTCCATGAACTGAACCGCCTCTTCCTTGTTCGGCGCGGCCTGGGTCAGCGCGACGCCGGAGACGTTCACATGGGTGCCGCCATTCTCGAAGGTCGGGAAGACGATGCGCACGGACTCGGCCCATTCGGTCTGCTCGGGATCCTCGAGCATCTTGCCCATGTAGTAGGTGTTGCCGAGCGAGATGTCGCATTCACCGGCCCAGATCGCCTTGACCTGCGCGCGGTCGTTGCCCTCGGGCTTGCGCGCGAGGTTGTCCTTCACGCCCTGCGCCCATTCCTTGGCGTATTCTTCGCCGTGATGCGCGACGATCGCCGAGACGAGGGCGAGGTTGTAGTTGTGCAGGCCCGAACGGGTGCAGATCCGGCCTTCCCACTTGTCCGAGGCGAGATCCTCGTAGGTGGTGACTTCACCGTCCTCGACCCGCTCCTGGCTGGCATAGACGATGCGGGCGCGGGTGGTGACGCCGAACCACTCGCCGTTCTCGCCGCGCAGGTTGGCGGGCACGGCTTCCATCAGCACGTCGCTTTCGACCGGCTGGGTGACGCCGGCATCGACGATCTGGCGCAGGTTGGCGATGTCGACGGTCATCACGAGATCGGCGGGCGAGCGCTGCGCCTCGGCCTCGAGCCGCTCGACGATGCCGTCCTCGACGAAGGCGAGGTTGACGGCGATGCCGGTCTCTTCGGTGAAGGCATCGACCACCGGCTGGATCAGCTCGGGCTGACGGGTGGTGTAGACGTTGACGTCGGCCAGAGCGGAGGTGCCGGCCAGCGCGGCGGCGATGGTGAGGACAGGGCGAAGGGTCATGTAGCGCTCCAAATCAGCGTTTTCGTTGGTGGCGCTTAAATCCGAGCAATTTGCTCAGGTCAATACCCGACTTTTTCAGTCGACGTTTTTTTCCGCTCTTCGGATCTCGTTCCACAAAGCATCCATCTCGGTCAGGTCGCTTTCGACCGGACGCTTGCCGCGCTTGTGAAGTTCGTCCTCTATGTACTTGAATCGACGTGCGAACTTGTCGTTGGAGCGGCGCAGGGCCACCTCGGGGTCGACACCGAGATGCCGCGACAGGTTGGCCATGACGAACAGGAGGTCGCCCATCTCGGCCTCGATCTCGTCGGGGCTCAGACGGTCGCGCGCCTCGACCAGCTCATGTGCCTCCTCGACCAGCTTGTCGAGAACCTGCGCCGTTTGCGGCCAATCGAATCCCACCCGCGCGGCGCGCTTCTGCAGCTTGGCCGCGCGCATCAGCGCCGGCAGGCCGAGCGCGACGCCGTCGAGCACGCCGGTTTCGGCACGGCCCGCGCGTTCGGCCGCCTTGATCGCCTCCCAGGCGTGGGTCTGCTCTTCGGCGGTGCGGTCGCGATCCTCTTCGCCGAAGACATGCGGGTGACGCGCGATCATCTTGTCCGAGATCGCGCGCGCCACCGCCGCGAGATCGAAATGCCCGGCCTCGCGCGCCATCTGCGCGTGGTAGACCGATTGCAGCAGCAGGTCGCCCAGCTCGCCCCGAAGCTCTGGCCAGTCCTCGCGGGCGATGGCATCGGCCACCTCGTAGGCTTCCTCGATCGTGTAGGGGGCGATCGAGGCGAAGTCCTGCTCGATATCCCATGGGCAGCCGTGATCGGGATCGCGCAGCGCCCGCATGATCGCGGACAGCCGCGCGATCTCGCGGGCGGCGTCCAGGTCGGTGTCGCGGATCTCGGGCTCGGTCTGGGGCATTGCGCAGGGCTCCTGTCGATGGCAAGCCGCAGGCTAGGATTTCAAAGCCCGGAGCGCCAGACATGCCCGTCATCAACCGCATCGCCGATTTCGCCGAGGAGATGAAGGGCTGGCGTCACCAGCTTCACGCCGCGCCCGAGATCGGCTTCGACTGCCACGAAACGGCCGGCTTCATCACGGCGCGGCTGCGCGAATTCGGCGTCGACGAGATCCACGAGGGCATCGCGACATCCGGGGTGGTGGCGCTGATCCGGGGCCGGGGCGAGGGCCCGGTAATCGGCCTGCGCGCCGACATGGATGCGCTGCCGATGGACGAGCAGACCGGGCTGCCGCATGCCTCGGCGAACAAGGGCCGGATGCATGCCTGCGGACATGACGGCCACACCACGATGCTGCTGGGGGCCGCGAAATACCTCGCCGAGACGCGCAATTTCGCGGGCACCGTGGCGCTGATCTTCCAGCCCGCCGAAGAGGGCGGCGGCGGTGCCGGTGTGATGGTCGAGGAAGGGGTGATGGAGCGGTTCGGCATCGATGAGGTCTTTGCCCTGCACAACGAGCCGGGTCTGCCGGTGGGGCGGTTCCGCACCGCGCCGGGACCGATCATGGCGGCGGTGGATGATTTCACCATCACCGTGACCGGCAAGGGCGGGCATGGCGCGATGCCGCATGATGCGACCGATCCGGTGGTCGCGGCCTGTGGCATCGTCACCGCGATCCAGACCATCGTCAGTCGCAACCACGACGCGCGGCAGGATCTGGTGATCTCGGTCACGCAGATTCATACCGGCAGCGCCGACAACGTGATCCCGGCCACCGCCTGGATCAACGGCACGGTGCGCAGCTTCGACAAGAATGTGCAGGCAATGGTGATGCGGCGGATGCGCGAGATCTGCGAGGGGCAGGCCATGGCCTACGGCGTGCGCGCCGATCTCGACTACAATCTCGGTTACCCGGCCACGGTGAACGACGCCGGGAAGGCCGGATTCGCCGCTGGCGTGGCCGAGGAGGTCGGGCTCGGCTGCGATGCCGACAGCCCGCGCGCCATGGGGGCCGAGGATTTCTCCTTCATGCTCGAGGCGCGCCCCGGCGCCTATCTGTTCATCGGCAACGGCGAGACGGCGGGCGTGCACCACCCCGAATACGACTTCAACGACGAGACGGCGCCCTATGGCGCGTCGTTTTTCGCCCGGCTGGTCGAACGCGCGCAGCCCGCGCGCGGTTGAACCTGAGGCGAAGTTGAAAAAACAGCGGTCAGGTATTTGAAAAAGATGGGAATAATGGCCCTGGCGACCGCGGCATCTTTGGCGGTGCCACTGGTCTGGATACGTGTCGCGCCGGCGGATGTGGCGCGCTGGCACGTCGATCCCATGGAGGTCGAACGGGTGCCGCAGGCGCCGCGCCGTGGCGGCTGGCTGCTGCGCACGGGGCCTGCCAATGCCGCGCCGCCGGTCTTCGACACCGACCCGGCCACGCTGCTCTCGGCCTTCGACGAGATCGCGCGGGCGACGCCGCGCACCCGGGTCCTGTTCGAAAGCCCGGCCGAGGGGCGCGTGACCTATGTCAGCCGCTCGGCCGTCCTCGGCTTTCCCGACTATACCAGCGTCAAGGCGGTCCCCGAGGCCGGCGGCGCCGCCTTGATGATCTGGGCGCGGCAGCGTTTCGGGGTCGCCGACATGGGCGTGAACCGCAAGCGGGTCGAGGCGTGGATGGCGGCGCTCGAAGATCGGCTGCCGCGCCGCTGAGCGTCACTTGACGCCTAAGTGGCGATGGAGGATGGGTGATCCATGATCGCACAGGACAAGATCGACCAGATCACCGCCCGCTTCGAGTTTCTCGAGGCGAAGATGTCGTCGGGCGCCTCGGGGGGCGAGATCGCCGAGCTGGGCCGCGAATACGCGGAACTCAAGCCGGTGGTCGAGACCGCCGCCCAGCATGCCCGCCTCGAAGCCGAGATCGCCGAGGCGCAGGCGATGCTGCGCGACCCCGAGATGCGTGATCTCGCCGAGGAAGAGCTGCCCGGCCTGCGGGAACGGCTGGAGGCCGCCGAAACGGCGCTGCGCCTCGCGCTGTTGCCCAAGGACGCCGCCGATGCGCGTCCGGCGATGATCGAGATCCGGCCCGGCACCGGGGGCGACGAGGCCGCGCTCTTCGCGGCCGACCTGCTGCGCATGTACATGCGCTATGCCGATGCGCGCGGCTGGCGCTTCGAGATCATCGAGGAGCAGGCGACCGAGCTGGGCGGCATCAAGGAGGTCGTGGCGCGGATCGAGGGCGAGGGCGTCTTCGCCCGGATGAAATACGAATCCGGCGTGCACCGGGTGCAGCGCGTGCCCGAGACCGAGAGCGGCGGCCGCATCCACACCTCGGCGGCCACCGTGGCGGTGCTGCCCGAGGCCGAGGCAGTGGACGTGAAGATCGACCCCGCCGATATCCGCATCGACACGATGCGGGCGAGCGGCGCCGGCGGCCAGCACGTCAACACCACCGACTCGGCGGTGCGGATCACCCATATCCCGAGCGGCATCGTCGTCACGTCGAGCCAGAAATCGCAGCACCGCAACCGCGAATTGGCGATGGAGGTGCTGCGCTCGCGGCTCTTCGACGCCGAGCGGATGCGGGTCGAGGGCGCGCGCTCGGCCGACCGTCGCGCGCAGGTGGGATCGGGCGACCGGTCCGAGCGCATCCGCACCTACAACTTCCCGCAGGGACGCCTGACCGATCACCGCATCAACCTGACGCTCTACAAGCTCGACGCTGTGATGGGCGGCGATCTCGACGAGATCATCGACGCGTTGACGGCGGAGGCGCAGGCGGCGCTGCTGGCGGAGATGGAGGCATGAGCCCGCTGCCATCAGGTCCGCTGACCGGCGCCGCGGCACTGGTCTCGGCCACGCGCCTGCTGGCCGAGGCGGGGGTGCCCGATCCGGGCCGCGACGCGCGGCGGCTGTTCAGCCACGCGATCGGCGTCGATCCGGGGCGGTTGACGCTGGTGCTGCCCGAGCCGGTCGATGGCGGGAAACTGGCCGAGTTCGAGGCGCTGATCGAACGGCGCGCGGCGCGCGAACCCGTGTCGCACCTGACCGGCAGCCGTGCCTTCTATGGGCGCCGCTTCAAGGTGACGCGCGACGTGCTCGACCCGCGCCCCGAGACCGAGATGCTGGTCGAGGCGGCCCTGTCCGAACCGTTCGGCCACGTGCTCGATCTTGGCGTCGGTTCGGGCTGCATCCTGCTGACGCTGCTGGCGGAAATGCCGGATGCGCGCGGCGTCGGCGTCGACCTGTCGGAGGCCGCCTGCGCCGTGGCGCGCGAGAACGCCGTGACGCTGGGGCTTGCCGACCGGGTGCATATCCAGGTGTCCGATTGGGTCAGCCGGGTCGAGGGGATGTTCGACCTCGTGGTGTCGAACCCGCCCTATATCGCGCGCGCCGAAATGGAAGGGCTCGCCCCGGAAGTGCGCGACTGGGAGCCCGCGGGCGCGCTGACCGACGGCGCCGACGGGCTGTCGTGCTACCGCGCGATCCTCGACGGGGCGACCGAGGTTCTGGCGCCGGGCGGGCGGCTGGTGATGGAGCTGGGCGTGGGGCAGGCCGAGGCGGTGGGAAGCCTCGCCGTGGCCCGCGGCTTCGCCCCCGTCGCGCTCATTCCCGATCTCGACGGGCGCGACCGGGTGATCGTGCTGGGACTGCCGCAATCGGGCTTCTGAGCGCGAAAAACACCGCTCTTTCGGCCAGGATCGCAGTTTCCGCTTGTCACCGGGCGGTCCGCATGGTTAGTCCTTGGCATCGGACGGAGGAAGGCGCACGCGCCCTCCCGCCCCGACACGCTGCCAGATCATCGCAGGCCCCGACGTCGCAGCAGCGCGCATCGCGCGCGCAGACCGGGTCAAAGCGCAACGCCTGAGCCAGGCCGGAACCGAAGAATCACATGAGATCATCGAAGTCACGCTCGCGCGGCAACAAGAACCGCAACAACAACCGTCCTTCGGGCGGCAACATCGTCAATCGCGTGTTCGACAGCTCGGGCCCCGATGGCAAGGTGCGCGGTACGCCCCAGCAGATCATCGAGAAATACACCCAGCTGCACCGTGACGCCCAGCTTTCGGGCGACCGGGTCGCGGCCGAGAACTTCGCCCAGCACGCCGAGCATTACCTGAGAATGCTGGCCGAGGCGCAGAAGGAAATCGAGGCCAAGCGCGAGGAAGCCGAGGCCCAGAACCGCGAGCGTCAGGCCGAGCGCGACCGCCAGGCCGAGCGCGACCGCGAGCGCGCGGCCCGCCTGCGGGCGCAGGAAGAGGCGGCAGCGGCGCAGCACCAGCAGCCCGAACCGCAGCGCGAGCCCCGTCACGAGGAGCGGCACGAGGCGCGGCAGGCCGAGGAGCCCGCCAGCGATCTGGTCGAGACCCCGGAGAACCGCGAGCCCGCGCGCGAGATCCCGGCGCAGCCCGCGGAGGCCCAGCCCGGCGCCGAGGCGCCCAAGGCCGAGGACAAGCCCAAGCGGCCGCGCAAGCCGCGCGTGAAGCGCGACACGCCCGAGGGCGAAAAGCCCGCGCCGCGTCCGCGCCGCGCCAAGCCCGCCGCCAAGGCGGAGAGCGGATCGGCCGAAGCGGCCGAGTAGGCCCGCTCCGACAGGATGAAGAAAAGGCGGCGCCCGTATCCGGGCGCCGCCTTTTTCGTCACTGCGCTGCGGCCACCGACCGGGCCAGCGCGCACCACGCCTCGAGCCCGACCTGCTCGGCCCGCTCGGTCGGCGGGATGCCGGCGGCGGCGAGGTGATCCTCGATCCCCGGCGCCACCCCCTTGAGCGAGGCGCGCAGCATCTTGCGTCGCTGGTTGAACCCGGCCGCCACGACGCGGCTCAGCACCGCCGGATCGGCCGGAAAGCGCGGCGCGGGCAGGGCGGTGAGATGGACCACCGCCGAGGACACCTTGGGCGCGGGCACGAAGGCCTGCGGCGGCAGGTCGAGCACGATGCGCGCGCTGGCGCGCCACTGCGCGAGGATCGCGAGCCGGCCATAGGCCTTGGAGCCCGGCGCGGCGACGATCCGCTCGGCCACCTCGCGCTGGAACATCAGCGTCAGGCTCTCCCAGAAGGGCGGCCACTCTTTCGGCGTCAGCCAGCGCACCAGAAGCTCGGTGCCGACATTGTAGGGCAGGTTCGCCGCGACCCGGATCGGCGGCGTCAGATGCGTCAGCGGATCGATCTCGAGCGCGTCGCCCTCGATCACCTGCAACCGACCGGGATAGCGCGCGGCGATCTCCTCGAGCGCGGGCATGCAGCGCGCGTCCTTCTCGATCGCGAGGACCCTGCGCGCGCCCTCGGCCAGCAGGCCGCGCGTCAGCCCGCCCGGGCCCGGCCCGATCTCGAGAATGTCCGATCCCGCCAGGTCGCCCGCCGCCCGCGCGATCCGCGCGGTGAGGTTGAGGTCGAGCAGGAAGTTCTGGCCCAGCGTCTTCTTGGCGCGCAGGCCGTGGGTCTCGATCACCTCGCGCAGGGGCGGCAGATCGTCGATAGCGGCCATGGGGGCGATCCCTCGTTCATCTTTCCGAAAATACGCATGGCGCTCCGCCGGGGACCGCCGCGCCGTTCCCTTAGCGCGCGCCGCGCGCCTGCGCCATATCGGCGGCCATGCGGATCGCGGCGATCATCGAGGACGGGTCCGCGAGCCCCTGTCCGGCGATGCCGAAGGCGGTGCCGTGATCGGGCGAGGTGCGGATGAAGGGCAGGCCGAGCGTGACGTTGACCCCGCCCGAGAAATCGATGGTCTTGATCGGGATCAGCGCCTGGTCGTGATACATGCAGATCGCCGCGTCGTAGCCCGCGCGCGCACCCGCATGGAACATCGTGTCGGCCGACATCGGTCCGCGCAAATCGAAGCCCTCGTCGCCCAGCCGCGCCATCAGCGGTGCGATCATGGCGATCTCCTCGTGGCCCATCTTGCCGTCCTCGCCCGCATGCGGATTCAGCCCGGCGACGGCGATGCGCGGCGCCTCGATCCCGAAATCGCGGATCAGCGCGTCGCGGGTGATGCGGATCGTGGCCTCGAGCAATTCTGGCGTGAGCCGCTCGGGCACCTGCGACAGCGGGATGTGGATGGTGGCGGGCACGACGCGCAGCGCGTCGCAGGCAAGCATCATCACGACCTCGTCCACGCCCGCCAGCGCCGCGAGATACTCGGTATGGCCCGGATAGGCGAAACTCGCGCCGTCGATCAGCGCGGCCTTGTGGATCGGCGCGGTGCACAGCGCCGAACAGGCCCCCGAGCGCACGAGGTCGACGCCGTCGCGGATCGCGTCGATCACGCCCTGCGCATGGGCCGGATCGGGTCGTCCCGGTACGGCCGGCGGGCCGAAATCTCGCGCCAGCACCGGCAGCGCGGTTCCGCTCAGATCCGCCGCCTCGGAGGCCCCGCTCACCGTCTGCCATGGCAGCGCCTCGGGCAGGTGGCGCGGATCTCCGAGCCAGAGGAGCGGGATCTCGCCGCGCAGCTTCTCCCAGGCGCGGGCCGCGATCTCCGGGCCGATGCCCGCGGGCTCTCCGCAGGAGATCGCGACCGGCTTCACTGGCCGATACGCGCCTGTGCGCGCAGCTCGGCGAGCAGGATGTCGGCGCGGGCCGAGAGCTTCTGGCTCAGGAGCCTGTTTCGCACGGACTCGCGATCGACGCCCTCGGCCGCCACGGGCGTGCGCGAGCACAGCATGGTGAAGAACAGCGTGCCGTCCTGGCTCAGGTTCCACGAGGCCTCATTGGGGTCGAGCCGCGCCAGTTCCAGCCCGAGATCCTGCGGCAGCGCCGCGGGCGCGACGCTCTGGCGCACCAGTCGCTCCTCGGGCAGGCCCTTGGCGACGCCGTAGAGATCGTCGCAGGTGTCGACGAGACCGTCGATCCGCGCCGCCTCGGCCAGCGCCTGCGCCTGCGCGGTGCCGGCGCCGGGGATCGCGAATTGCGCGTAGTCGATCTCGGCGATCGCGGCCGGGGCCTGCGGCGCCTCGCGGATGTCGCGCAGCTGGAACAGCGCGACGCCGTTGCGGATCGGGATCGGCGGCGTCACCTCGCCCGGCTCGAGCGACAGAAGCAGCCCGTGCAGCCCGGCCGGGTAATCGCTCAGCGCGGCCCAGTCGAGACGGCCCCCCTGGGCGCGCGAGGGCAGGGCCGAAACCGCGCGGGCCTCGGCCTCGAAGGCGGCGGTGGAGCGCAGCTTCGAGATCGCCTCGGCGCGGGCCATCGCCGCGGCGGCGCGCGGCGGCGGCGCCGGGATGATGATCTCGGAGAGCAGCAGCTCGACCGATTCCGGCCCGCCGGTCCGCGCCAGCGCCGCATCGATCTCGGCCTCGGAGACATCGACGCCCGAGCCGTAGCGGCGGCGGATATAGTCGCGCCACGAGGCGTTGACCCGCACGAAATCGCGCAGCGTCTCGCGCGCCACGCCCTGCGTGGCGAGCTGCGCGAGAAAGGCGTCGAGCGACAGGTTCGCGCGTTGCGCGAACTCGGCCATCGCGGCCTCGAGACCTTCCTCGGTGAGCTGCATCCCGGCGCTGTTCAGCTCCTGGAGCTTGAGCTTTTCCTCGACCAGCTGCTTGCGGGCCTCCGCGCCGAGATCGCCCGGCGTGTTGAACGCGGCCAGCAGCTTGGCGCGCTGGTCGAGTTCGTAATTGGTGACGGCGCTGCCGTTCACCGTGACCGCCGGGGCGAACAGCCCCTGCGCGGCGGCGCCCACCGGCGCGGCCAGGGCGGTGGCGAGCGCCACGGCCTTTACGACATCAAAAGCCCGCATTCCGGCTCCCATCCTCGTCCGATCGTTCCGTCTCAGCCCTCGCAGCTCCGCGCCGCGGGCAGGGCCGTCTGACCGGTTGAAAAACCGGCAAGATTGACCGAGAGCCCGAAGCTCGTGGAGGGGTCCACGTCATCGGTATCGGTGTAGCGGCGCGATGCCGAAAGGTCCACCGTGACGCATTCGTTGCGCCAGCCGGCGCCGATCTCGGCGCGCACCGGTTCGTCGGCGGCGATGTCGTAGCGCGCCTCGGCCGAGAGGCTCCAGCGCGGGCCCAGATTCAGCACCGTGTCGAACGCGATCTCGGAGATCCGGGGCTGGTCCTCGGCCGGTCCCTCCTCGAGCCACAGATAGGCGGCGGTGAAATCGAAGCTCTCGCGGTCGAAACCGAGCCGCGCCTCGGCGGTGGAGATGCCGAAATCGTCATCGAAGGTGGTCGATGCCTCGAGCCCGAGATCCTGTCCGAGATCGAGCCTCGTCGAGATCAGCCAGTCGGAGCGGGTCGAGGTCAGCCCGGTGATGTCGTCGATTCCCTGCAGCGCCTCGTCGCGCAGCAGCCGCCCGCCCAGCACCGACAGGCTCCGACCATCGGCGCCGAGCAGGCTCCAGCGCAGGCCGAGACCGGCGTTGAGACCGGTTTCCTGCAGATCCTCGCCCGGCAGCCGGTCGAGCGCGAAGAGCGAGGCCGCGTCGAACTCGGCCAGCCGCGAATCCTCGTTGGGCACGTCGCCGCCCTGCGTCGCCACGCCGGCGAGGCTCGCCACCGGCTCGATGATCTGGGCGGTGCCGTCATCACCGCGCCGCAGCAGCGGCCAGCGCAGGGTCACCCCGGCCGATTGCGCCGCCCGCAGGACCGTGTCGTCGAATTCGGGGTCGTCGTCGATGGCATAGGCGTCGAGCCGGCCGCGCAGCTCGGTGGTGAACTGCAGGCCGGGGCCGAAGATGAGATCCCCGTACCAATCGCCCGAGACGCCGCCGCGGGTGACGTCGCGCGTCGCCTCCGGGTCGCCCGGGTCGCCGTCGCGCCAAAGCGCGTCGGCGTCGGCGCGCAGGCGCAGCCGGCCGCCCAGCGGAGCCGGGCGCAGCACCGCCTCGCGCTCGATCCGGGCCACCAGCGGCGGCAGCGAGGCGCTGGATTCGTCCTCCCGCAGGCTTTCGTAATAGGCGATCTCGGCCAGCGCGTATCCGTCGTCGCGCAGCCGGTAGGCGCGCAGGCTGCTGTCGAGCCGATCCTGGTCGGAGAGGTCGTAATCGAGCAGGAAGGCCTCGTCCGACACGGCTTCGAGATCGAATTCGAGCCGGATGTCGCGCGGCAGCGCGAAGGCGCCCTCGGCGAAGAGCGCGTAGCGCAGCGAGACCGCGCCGTCATCCTCGGCGAGATGCGTCTCGATCTGGGTCCAGCCGCTGCGGAAGGCCTGCCGGTAGCGCAGTTCGAGATTGCGCGCCCCGGTGGCGATCCACGGCGTCACGGTCAGGTCGCGGCGGCCGCCGAGGCGGATGAAATAGGGCAGCTTCAGCCCGAAGCCGAGCGCATCCGAGGAGAAGAGCTGCGGCACCAAGAGCCCCGAGGCGCGCTCCAGCGTCGGGTCCGGAAGGCGCATCCGCGGCAGCCAGAACACCGGCACGCCGGCGACGCGAAAGCTCGCATCGTCGAAATAGAGCTGCTGGCCGATCTCGTCATGCACGACCCGCGCGGCGCGGATCTCCCAAAGCGGCGTCTCGTCGCCGCAGACCCGGCACGAGGTCGCCGCCGTGCGGGTGAGCGCGGTCAGCCCGGTGCCGGTGCGGTCGATCCGCGCCGCCGAGACCTGAAGCTGCCGATCCAGCACCAGCCGCGCGCCGCGCAGCAGCCCGGCTTCGAGCCGCGGATCGATCTCGGCGGCCTCGGCGGTGAACACCTCGCCATCGGGGGTGGTGATCAGGATCGGCCCGGCGACGGTAAGCCGGTCGGCGGCGCGGTCATAGGTAATCGCGGAGGCGCTGAGCCGGGTGCCGTCGTAGAAGGCCTCGACATTGCCGCGCGCCACCAGCACCTCCTGCGCGGTGACGGTGACGCTGTCGGCCACGAGCTGGGCGAGACCCTGCGCGGCGAGGGGCAGCGGCGTCATGGCGGGCATCAGCCCCAGCAGGGCCGCGAGCAGGCGTCGGGTCATCCATCCTCCAGATGTAGCAGCAGACCGAGCGACGACAGGATCGCCGCGACGGGCGGGGCCCAGGCCGCGAGCGCGGGCGGGATCTGTCCGTTCTCGCCCAGGATCTGCGCGAAGTTGCGCAGGAAGTACACGCCGAAGCTCAGCAAAATCGCGCCCAGCACCATGACGCCGACCCGGCCGCCGCGCTGGTGGCGCATGGTGAAGCCGGCGCCGATCAGCAGCATCGCGGTCAGGAAAGCGGGCTGCGCCAGCTCGGTCTGCAGGAACACCTGGTGGCGCCGCGCGGTGAAGCCCGCGGCCTGCAGCCGGTCGATGAAGCCCGGCAGCTTCCACACCGAGATCGCCGCGGGATCGCCGAAGCTGTCGCGGATCTGGGTGGCGGTGAGCGACGAGGCCAGCGTCATCTGCGGCAGCCGCTCGGCGGCGGTCTCGGGGTTCTCGGCCGAGAGCGGCCAGCGCTTGACCCCGCGCAGCAGCCAGTGGCCGGTCTGCAGCTCGGCCAGGCTCGCCTCGACCCGCTCGCGCGGGCGGCCCTCGGTGTCGAAGGTCAGGAAGCTCGCCTCGCGCAGCACGGTGCCGTCGAGATTGCTGCTCTTGGCGCGGATCACCGTCTGCGCCTCGCTGTCGCCCTGACGCAGCCAGAGCCCATCATCGGATAGGGTGATCACCCGTTCCTCGCCCTTGAGGCTGTCGGTGCGGGCCTCGTAGGCGCGGGTGGTCGCGGCGACCAGCGGGTTGATCAGTGCCACGGCGGCGACGCCGAGGAGCAGCGTCACCACGACCGGAGCGATCAGCGCCGCGAGCGCCGAGCGGCCGGCGGCGCGGGTGACCACCAGCTCCGAGGAGCGGGCAAGGCCGAGAAACAGCGCGATGCCCGAGATGATCACGATCAGCGGCAGGATCTCGTAGAGCTGGGCCGGGGCGTTGAGCATGCTCACGGCCAGAAGTTCGCCGATGCCGGTGGTGCCGCCGAAGCGCCGCGCCTGCTCGACGAAATCGATCATCGTCAGCATCGCGAAGAAGATGCCGAGCGTGCCGAGAAACGCCATGATGTAGCGGCGGGCGAAATAGCGGTGCAGGATCATGCCGGGACGCCCCTTCGGTACTTGCGGCGCGGCCGGCCCGCCAGCACCAGCTCGACGGCGACGATGGCCAGGGCCGCGATGGCGGGAACATAGACCAGCGGCCAGCGCGAGGGATCGCCGCGCAGCGCCGAGGCGACCACGGATTCCAGCGACTGCACGAGGATGATCAGCCCGATCGCGCCGAGGATCTGGCGCCAGACGCCAAAGCGCGAGAAGCCCCCGATCAGCAGGGTGGCGAAGCCGATCAGCGGCGCCGCCACCGACAGGAGCGCCGCCGCGACGCGGTCATGCGCCTCCACCGCGAGCTGCGCCGCGTTGCGGTCGGTCGCCTCAAGGGTCTCGGGCGTCGGACGCAGCAGCTCCAGCGTCGAGACCTCGCGGGTGCGCCTGCGACCGCTGTCGGAGGCGCGGGTCAGCGGCTCCAGATCATAGGCGAAATCCTCGAAGCGGGTGGTCGAAAGCCGCGCCGCCTCGGGCTGCAGCACCTGCACCAGCCCGTCGATCATCACCAGCTGCGGCGCCGTCGCGGTTTCCACCAGATAGGCGCTGGAGGCGGTGTAGGTCACGGTCTCCTTAGGGTCGCGGCTGTCGGATATCAGCAGGTCGCGCAGCTCGCCCTCGGGGGTGATGTCGCGGATGTAGAGGGTGATGCCCGAGATCGGCGAGAGGAACTCGCCCTCCTGCAGCAGCCGTGCCGTGGCGCTGCGCGCGATCTCGGCCTGCCGGTCGGCGAGCCTCGCATTGGCGAGCGGGTTGATCACCAAGGTCAGCGCGCCGGTGAGCAGCCCGGCCACGATGCCGAAGGCCAGCACCGGCCGCGCCAGCCGGAACGGCGAGAAGCCGGTGGCCTGCATCACGGTGAGCTCGCTGTCCGAGCTCAGCCGGTTGGTGACGTAGAGCGCCGCGGCAAAGCCCGCGATCGGCAGCACCAGCCGGATCAGCGAGGGCAGAGTGAGCATGGTGAGTTCGAGGAAGACCGAGAGGTTCTGCCCGTCGGCCACCAGCTGGTCGAACAGCTGCACGGCGCTGTTGACCCAGTAGACCAGCACCAGCACCAGCGCGAAAAAGCCGAACAGCATCATCAGCTGCGACAGCATGTACCTGTCGAATCGCGCCACCGGTCCCTCGTCCATCCATGGCCGCCGAGGTGGCCGCCCGTCTTCGCGCATCCTAGCCGAGGGTGCGGGCAGGTTGAACCGTGATCTGGCCTTTGCCGGTCTCGGCGGCTAGGCTCCGCCGCCAGAGCCAATGATCCCCGACAACGACCCAAGGAGCCGGCATGTCCCGCACCCCCCGCATCGATTTCCTTCCCCATGACGCGCAGGATCTCACCGCCGCGCAGGGCCGAGTCGCGGTCTTCATGGGCCCCGACGGTCCCGAGACCGAGGCGGTGCGCGCGCTCGACGAGGCGATGAGCGGGGCGCTGGCGCGGCTGGCCGGGGGCCGGCGCTGGAGCCGGGCCGGGACCGGCGAGGTGGTCGAGATCGCCGTGCCCGCGGGCCTCGCCGCCGAGGCGGTGCTGGTGGTGAAGCACGATGCCGATACCGACCGGCTCGCGATGCGCCGCGCCGGTGGTGCCATCGCCGCCAAGGCCGGGCGCGGCGACCTGACGGTGCTGGCCTCGGGCCTGCGCCATGCCGGAGAGGTGGCGCTGGGCCTCGCGCTGCGCGCCTACCGCTTCGATGCGCATCAGAAGCAGGACCCCGATGCCGAGCCGGATGGGCGCGTGCGGTTCATCTCCGAGGATGCCGAGGCGCTGGGGCGCGAGGCCGGCCCGATGGCCGCCATTGCCGAGGGCGTGGCCTTCACTCGCGATCTCGTCAACGAGCCCGCCAACGTGCTAACCACCGACGATTTCGCGGCACGTCTCGCGGCGATGCAGGAGCTGGGGCTCGAGGTCGAGATTCTGGAGGAGGACGAGCTGAAGCGTCTTGGCATGGGCGCTCTTCTGGCCGTGGGCCAGGGCTCCGAAAGCCCCTCCAAGGTGGTGGTGATGCGCTGGCAGGGCGGCGGCGACGAGGCCCCGCTGGCGCTCGTGGGCAAGGGCGTGGTGTTCGACACCGGCGGCATCTCCCTCAAGCCCGCCGCTGGCATGGAGGACATGACCATGGACATGGGCGGCGCGGGCACCGTCGCCGGCACGATGCGGGCGCTGGCGCTGCGCCGCGCCAAGGCCAATGTCGTGGGCCTCGTGGGGCTCGTGGAGAACATGCCCTCGGGCAACGCCACCCGCCCCGGCGACGTGGTGCGCTCGATGAAGGGCGACACGATCGAGGTGATCAACACCGATGCCGAGGGCCGGCTCGTGCTGGCCGACGTGATGTGGTACGCGCAGGAGCGGTTCAAACCCTCTGGCATGATCGATCTCGCGACGCTGACCGGTGCCATCATCGTGGCGCTGGGCCACGAGAATGCGGGGGTCTTCTCGAACGAGGACGGCTTTGCCGAGGCGCTTCTGGCGGCGGCGCAGGCCGAGGGCGAAGGCGCGTGGCGGCTGCCGATGGGCGAGGCCTATGACAAGGTCCTGAAGAGCCGGGTCGCCGACATGCGCAACGTTGGCACTGGCCGCGAGGGCGGATCGATCACCGCGGCGCAGTTCCTCAAGCGCTTCGTGCAGGACGGCACGCCCTGGATCCATCTCGACATCGCCGGGACCGCGTCGCTCAAGTCGGATTCGGCGCTTGGCCCCAGGGGCGCGACCGGTTGGGGCGTGATGGCGCTCAACCGCCTCGTGGCCGACCGCTACGAGGGCTGAGACGATGGGCGCGGCCTTCTTCTACCACCTTACCGAAGGACCGGCCGAGGAGCTGCTGCCGCAGCTTCTCGGGCTTGCGGGCAAGCAGGGCTGGCGGGTGGAGATCAGGGGCCGCGCCGCCCGCGCCATGGACCGGCTCGACGCGGCGCTGTGGCGCATGGGACCGCCCGAGAGCTTTCTCGCGCATGGGCGCGCCGGCGGGCCGCATGACGGGGCGCAGCCGATCCTTCTCACCGCCGAGGGCGAGGCGGCGCCGAAGCTGCCTTGCGTGATCTGTCTCGACGGCGCCGAGATCGCGCCCGAGGAGGTGCAGGCGGCCGAGCGCGCCTGCATCCTGTTCGACGGCTTCGACGAGGCGGCGGTTCAGGCGGCGCGCGGCCAGTGGAAGCGGCTGACAGGCGCGGGCTGCGCGGCGCAGTACTGGGCGCAGGAGGGCGGGCGCTGGACCAAGAAGGCCGAGGGGTGACGCTCCGGGGCGGGCCGGGGATTTGCGTATTTCGGGAACAAAGTCACGAAGCTCAGCGCGTCAGGACCAGCGTGCCGTTCTCGATCTCGATGCGGCCGAAGAGCCGCAGGTAGCCCATGCCAAGGAGCGATCCGGCGAGGTCGCCATCGGTGACCACGGCGCTCAGCCCCGCATCCTCGATCGGGCCCAGCGCGACGCTGTCGAGCCGCACCCGCGCGGTGCGCACCGTGCCGTTGGCGGTCACCGCGGAGCCCAGATAGGTCAGCTCCTCGGGGTCGATTCCGGCACGGCGCGCATCCTCGCGGCCCAGCACCATGTCGGTGGCGCCGGTGTCGACCACGAAGTTGATCGGCGCGCCGTTGACCTCGAGCGTCAGGTAGTAATGCCCGTCGCGCGCCTGCGGTACCTCGATGCCCTCGGCGCCGATCATGGTCTGGCGCGGCATCGCATCCTCGCGGATGTCAGACCACAGCCCGGCGGCGGCGATGGCGCCGATGAAGATCAGCGTCCAGACGGCGGCCTGCTGCGCGACCTGTCCCAGCCGGTCGCGATTCTGCACGAAGAACCAGCCGGCGATGGCGGCGCCGAGGAGGCCGAGATAGGCGAGGCTGGCAAGGTTGTCTGGGTTCATCGCCCTAATATGGTATCAATTTTCGGCAGGGAAAGGCAGACCGAAACCGGAACCGTGCAGACCGTCGATGATGAACTGCACCGCGAGCGCGGCGAGCAGCATGCCGAGCACCCGCGTCACCACGTTGAGCCCCACCGAGCCCAGCACCCGCGCCAGCGGATCGGCCAGCGCGAAGGCGATCCAGACGGTCGCCAGAACCGATAGGGCCACGCCGTAGATCGCGGCATAGCCGAGCGGGCCGGTGGCCTCGGCAGTCAGCAGGATCAGCGTGGTGATCGCGCCGGGGCCGACGATCAGCGGCAGCGCCAGCGGAAAGATCGAAGGATCCTGATCGGGTTCGGCCCCTTCCTCGGCATTGTCGCGGCGCCGCGCCTGCCGCCTCTCGAACAGCATGTCGAGCGCGGTCAGGAACAGCAGCACGCCGCCGGCGATGCGGAAGGCCGGGACCGAGATGCCGATGAAGCGCAGCACCGCGTCGCCCAGCACCAGGAACAGCAGCATCAGCACGGCGGAGGTCGAGAGCGCCCGGAAGGTCACGCCGCGCCGCTGCGCCGGAGTCATCCCCGCCGTCATCGCCACGTAAAGCGGCGCGAGACCGATCGGATCGACGATCACGAACAGCGTGGTGAAAGCGGTGACAAGGGTGGCGATTTCGATCACGGTCGGGTCCTCGGGCCTGTCGGCGGGCCGAACCCGCGTTCCTGTCGCACCGTGCCGGGCGGCGCTCATGGGGGCAAGTCCGCGCCGGAAATGACGCGGCACCGCCCATGACTTTGTTCTTCAAATACGCCGGGGGAGGGCCGCAGGCCCGGGGGCAGCGCCCCCGAAACCCGGTCAGGCCGCCTCGGCCCGCTCCAGCTTCTCGAGCGCTGCCATCCACATCGCCTCGGCCCGGCCCAACGCCTCCATGGCCTCGGCGTATTTCTTGTTCCAGGTCTCGAGCTCGCCCTTGCGGCCATCCTCGTAGAGCGCGGGATCGGCGAGCTTCTTGGCGAGCTTGTCGCGCATCTCGTTGATCTTGTTCACCCGCTCCTCGCATTTGCGGGCCTCGGAGCGCAGCGCCAGGATCGTCTCGCGAGAGGGTTTCTCGACCTTGGGCTTCTCGGCTTTCGGCTTCTCGGCGGGCTTGTCGCCGCTGAGCAGCATCTTGCGATAGGCCTGCAGGTCTTCCTCATAGGCCGAGACGCGCCCGTCCTTCACCAGCCAGAGCCGGTCGGCGACCATCGACAGGAGATGCATGTCGTGGCTGACGAGGATCACCGCGCCGGAATAGGCGGTGAGCGCCTCGACCAGCGCTTCGCGGCTCTCGATGTCGAGGTGGTTGGTCGGCTCGTCGAGGATCAGCAGATGCGGCGCGTCGATAGTGGCGAGCAGCAGCGACAACCGTGCCTTCTGACCGCCCGAGAGCCGGCCCACCTCGGTCTCGGCCTGCGCCGCGCCGAGGCCGAAGCCCGCGAGCCGGGCCCGCAGCTTGGGCGGCGCCACGTCGGGCAGCGCGCGCTGGATGTGCTGCAATGGCGTCTCCTCGACGCGCAACTCGTCGACCTGGTGCTGGGCAAAGAAGCCGATGCGCAGCTTGTTCGAGCGCACGATCTTGCCGCCCATCGGGGCGAGCCGATCCGAAAGCAGCTTCGACAGCGTCGACTTGCCCTCGCCGTTGCGGCCCAGAAGCGCGATCCGGTCGTCCTGATCGATCCTGAGATCGAGCTTCGAGAGCACGACCTTGTCGTCATAGCCGACCGAGACACCCTCGGTGGCGATGATCGGCGGCGACAGCTCCTCGGGCTCGGGGAAGGTGAAGACGGTGCGGGCCGCGTCCTCGGGCACCCGGATCGTCTCCATCTTCTCGAGCATCTTCACCCGGCTCTGGGCCTGCTTGGCCTTGGACGCCTTGGCCTTGAAGCGATCGACGAAGCTTTGCAGATGGGCGCGCTGCGCCTCCTGCTTCTTCGAGGCCGCCATCAGCACGGCGCGCTGCGCGGCGCGGGCCTTGGCGAACTGGTCGTAATTGCCGGACCAGTAGGTCAGCTGGCGGTTTTCCAGATGCAGGATGCCGCCGACCGAGCGGTTCAGTAGCTCGCGGTCGTGTGAGACGATCAGCACCGTGTGCGGGTAGCGCACGAGGTAGCTTTCGAGCCAGAGCGCGCCTTCGAGGTCGAGATAGTTGGTCGGCTCGTCGAGCAGCAGCAGGTCGGGCTCGGAGAAGAGCACCGCCGCCAGCGCCACGCGCATCCGCCAGCCGCCCGAGAAGGCGGAGCAGGGCATGAGCTGCTCGTCATGGGTGAAGCCCAGACCCTTGAGGATCGTCGCGGCGCGCGCCTCGGCGGACCAGGCGTCGATATCGGCGAGCCTGGTCTGGATCTCGGCGATCCGCGACGGGTCGCTCGACTGCTCGGCCATCAGGCTGGCGCGCTCGGTATCGGCAGCCAGCACGGTATCGATCAGCGAGACCTCGTTGCCCGGCACCTCCTGGGCGACGCCGCCGATGCGGGCGCCGCGCGGCAGCTCGATCTCGCCGGTGTCGAGCGTCAGCTCGCCGCGGATCAGCTTGAACAGCGTGGATTTGCCGGTGCCGTTGCGGCCCACGACGCCGACCTTGTGGCCGGCCGGGATCACGGCGGAGGTATGTTCGAGAAGCGGACGGCCCTCGACGGAATAGGAGATGTCTGTGATGCGCAACATGGACGGGCCTTGCCCGATGCCGGGCGCGAGGTCAACGGGGCCGGTCCCGAGCGGCTCGGGGGCGCCATGCGCATTTGGAGAAAGATGAACGGGGGCGGTGCTTCCTCCGGTTCATCTTCTCGCAAATACGCGGATCCCGAAGGCGGACTAGGAGACGCCGCCTGAACCCCATGCACATCCGGCGTCTTTTCACCTCGCCCGGCTCGTGCTAGGGCGCGCGGCGACCGGAGGCGCATATCCGCGCCCCCTGCTGCAACCCGTTCAAATGAGGGACATCATGGCCACCGAACGCACGCTCTCGATCATCAAGCCCGACGCCACCAAGCGCAACCTGACCGGCAAGATCAACGCCAAGTTCGAAGATGCGGGCCTGCGCATCATCGCCCAGAAGCGGATCCAGCTGACCCAGGACCAGGCCGGTCAGTTCTACGCCGTTCACAAGGAGCGTCCCTTCTTCGGTGAGCTGACCGAATTCATGGCCTCCGGCCCGGTCGTCGTGCAGGTGCTCGAAGGCGAAGGCGCGATCGCCAAGAACCGCGAAGTGATGGGCGCGACCAACCCCGCCGACGCCGCCGCCGGCACCATCCGCGCCGAGTTCGCCGAGAGCGTCGGCGAGAACTCGGTGCACGGCTCGGACGCCCCCGAGACCGCCAAGGAAGAGATCGCCTTCTTCTTCTCGGGCCTCGAACTGGTCGGCTAAGGCCACCTCGTTTCGCAACGACCGAAGGGCCCGCCATTGCGCGGGCCCTTTTTCGTAAACGCCTACGGGTGAACGAGAAGACAGGCAGCGGTGGAAATCGTCAACGCGTCGCCGGCCCTCTGCTACGACGCCGCAGGCCACTGCGGTCAGTCGTGGTCGCCTTCCCGCACCGCCAAAAGCGTCCAGCTTTCCCGGCGAACCGGTTCTGGCGGCTCAGGTGCCAGCGCGGATGGCGGTCCAGATCGTGTGCCGGGCCCCGCGCTTGGTGCGGCCGGCGCGAACCGTCTTCGCATCCACCTCGAAGCCGCTCAGGGACAGCCTCTCCGAGAATTTCCTGTCCGGCGCGGCGGACCAGACGGCCAGAAACTCGCCGGGGGTCAGGGCGCGGTGCGCGGCGCGCAGCCCGGCCTTGCCGTAAAGCGCGTCGTTTCCCTCGCGCGTCAGCCCGTCCGGGCCATTGTCGACGTCGAGCAGGATCGCGTCGTAGGCCTCTGACGCCGCGCGGATCTCCTGACCCACATCGCCGAGCCGGATCTCGACCCGCGGGTCCGACAGGCAGCCACCGAAGACCGACCCCATGTGGCGAGACGCCCAATCGACCAGCTCCGGCACGATTTCCGAGACGATCAGCCGCGCGTCGGGTGGCGCGATCGCCTGCGCCGCCCGCAAGGTGAAGCCCATCCCCAATCCCCCGATCAGGACACGCGGGGCGGGGCGACCGGCCAGACGGTCGAAGGCGAAGCTAGCGAGCGCTTCCTCGGACCCGCTGAGGCGGCTGCTCATCAGCTCGTTCCCGTCGCCGAGACGGATCGAGAACTCCTCGCCCCGCCGCAGCAGCCTGAGCGTGTCCCCTTGCGGAGCCGTAGCCGTCGCCAGATGAATCCACGGGAGCATTGCCGTCCTCGATCCTAGTCATTCGAACCGGCACAGGCCCTATCCGATCACCCGGCACATTTGAAGGACGCGCGCTTCAGCGGGCGATCGTCTGAACCTCGTCTCGGAACTGCCGGGCTTCCACATGCGGGGGCTGCGCCGCAGCATCGGTGATGCGATCATGTCCGCGTGCCTTGATTGGGGATGTGCGACCTATCCGACCACGCTCAATTCGAGGCGAAGACCGACCAGCCGGTGCGATCCGCCAGCATTTCCAGCGCCATCGAGGCGAGCTGCGAATTGCCGACCGCGTTCAGCCCCGGGGACCAGCAACCGATCGCGGCGCGGCCCGGCGCCACCGCGAGGATGCCGCCGCCGACGCCGCTCTTGCCCGGCAGGCCCACGCGAAAGGCGAATTCGCCCGAGCCGTCGTAATGGCCGCATGTCAGCATCAGCGCGTTGATCTGGCGCGCCATGCGCGGCGCGATGGCGCGCGGCCCGCCCGGATGCAGCGCGCCGTCGAAGGCGAGAAAGCGTCCGGCCTGCGCCAGCTGGCGCGGTGTCATCGCGATGGCGCAATGGTGGAAATAGGTGCCGATCACCTTTTCGGGGTGGCGCTGGATCGTCCCGAAATCGCGCATGAAATTGGCCAGCGCCGCGTTGCGCCAGCCGGTCTCGGTCTCGGATTTGGCAACTGCCGGATCGATGGCGATGTCGTCGTCATCGGCGAGAAAGCGGACGAATTGCAGGATCTGGCCCAGCGCCTCTCGTGGTTCCGAGCGCGACAGGATCGCGTCGGTCACCGCGATGGCGCCGGCATTGATGAAGGGATTGCGGGGGATGCCGCGCTCGTGCTCGAGCTGGACGATGGAGTTGAACGGATCGCCCGATGGCTCGCGGCCCACCCGGGTCCAGAGCTGATCGCCGATCCGGCCCAGCGCCACCGCGAGCGCGAAGACCTTGGAGATCGACTGGATCGAAAAGCGGGTATCGGCATCGCCACCGGCGATCACGTTGCCTTCGGCGGTCGACAGCACCAGCGCGAAGCGGCCGGGATCGATCTTGGCCAGTTCGGGGATGTAGTCGGCGACGCGGCCGCGCTCGGTCTCGCCCGCCATGCGCTCGCAGATCTCGTCGACGATCTCGCGCAGCCGTACCGGGTCCGAAACGCTCACCGGCTCAGCACTTCACTTCGCTGTCGCGCAGGCCGGTCTCGACCAGCAGGCAGCGATCGCGCGCTTCGTAATAGTAGCCCCGGCTGTACCATTTCACTGCCGCGTCGCGGTTGCGGTTGCCGACGATCCAGGCGCCGCGCAGGTATTTCACCGCGTAGCGCAGGTTGGTGGCCGGATCGAGCAATTCGGAGGCGGGGCCGCGATGGCCCATGGTGCGCGCCGTCTCGGGACTGATCTGCATCAGCCCGTAATAGGACCCGTTGCGCGCGCGCGGATTGTAGGAGCTTTCGCGCTGCACCACCCGGTGCACCAGATCGCGCGGTACCTTGTAGGCATCGGCATAGGCGTTGATCAGTCGCCTGATCTGGGGCGATTCGTTGGGGTAGAGCTCGGCGGGCTCGGGCTGCCGTCGGCCACAGGCGGCGAGGGCAGCCAGTGAGAGGCCAAGGGCGGCGCGGCGGCTGTAACGCATCGGAAAACTCCGTCCAGGAAGCGGTCCGACCGTTCTAGCCCGCCGCGCCGCGCCGCGAAAGCGCGGCTTGGCCGGGGCCCGCGGCTCAGATCGCCGCGAAGTCCCGGAACATCGGCTTTGCGGGGGGCTTCTGACCCTTGCGGGGCTGCGCTGGGGCGTCTTTGGACGTGGTGTTGCTCGGCATGTCGCGTTCCTTGTCTGCGGCCTTCGCTCAGGCCGCCTCATGCGGTGCCGCTACACTCCGGCGGTAGCGATTCTTCAAGGCTGCACGCGCATGGCGACAGCCGCCGGGCGAAAAAGCGGCACCCCGTGGGCGACCTTTCGCCAACCTAACGGGGACGCCGCTGCGGAGGTCCCTCAACAGGGCGTGAGGTGCAGCGTCCCGCCCGCTTCTGTGCCGAATTCGCGACAGCTCCCGTCGGCGCAGAGCGTCCAGCCGGCACCGGTCGCGCCGGAGGCCGCGAGGGCGAGCGAGGGCACGGCGAGGCCGGGCGACCAGACCCACCAGCCATCCCTCAGCACGGCCCCGGGCCCGGGCTCCATTCCCGCGCCCGATCCGCGTACGCGCGCCTCGACCAAGTGCAGCGCATCGCCATCGACACGCCAGCTTTCGCGCCATTCCACCTTTTCGACGGAATGGGTCCAGCTCAGGTCGAAATCGCCGGTGGCGAGGCCGAGCGCCGTGGCGCCGATCATCAGGCAGGCGCTCATGCCGTCGCCGCGACCGGGCGGCGAACGATCAGGACGGCGGTGAGCGCGGCGAGGCCGAGCCCGATCCAGTCGGTGATCGGCCATGCCGCCACCAGCGTGAAGGCCGCGATCATCGCCAGCACCCGGAGCCATGCGGGCAGGGGCCGCCCGACCCAGCCGATCACGGCCGCGCCCCACAGCCCGATCGAGAAGACCGATTTGGTGATGATCCAGGCCACGGCGGGCCAGTAGCCGATCGCCTCGGCCAGCGGTCCGCCCGCCTGAAGCATCAGCGCCGGCGAATAGACAGCCATGAAGGGGATCACGAAGCCCGCGGCCGCCACCTTGATCGCCTCGATCGAGATCTTCAGCCCGTTCTCCCGCGCGATGGGGGCGGCGGCGAAGCAGGCCAGCGCCACCGGGGGCGTGAGATCCGCGAGGATGCCGAAATAGAACACGAACATGTGGCTGACGATCAGCGGCACGCCCAGCGCCAGAAGCGCGGGCCCCGCGATCGATGACGTGATGATGTAGTTGGGGATGGTCGGGATGCCCATGCCCAGAAGCAGGCAGGTCACCATGGTCAGCACGAGGCTCAGGAACAGGTTGTTCTGGCCCACCGCGACGATGAACTGACCGAAGGTGTTGGCCGCCCCCGTCAGGGTCATCGCGCCGATGATCACACCTACCAGCGCGCAGGCCACGCCCACGGGCAGCGCGGTGCGCGCCCCGTCCGCGAGGCTGTCGCGACACAGAAGCAGCGTCTCGCGTCCGCCCTTGAAGAACAGGCAGACCGCAATCAGCACGAGGATCGCCGCGACCAGCACCTCGATGCCCCATTGCAGGAACGCCGCCGCCACGAGGCCGAGGCCGACCCAGATGATCGCGCGCAGCACCGCGCTGGGCAGGCCGAGCGCGATCGAGCCGCCGAGGATCAGCAGCACGGTCAGGCCGAGGCCCACGGTCCCCGCGAAGAGCGGCGTGTAGCCCGCGAAGAGCAGGTAGACGAGGATGCCCAAGGGGACGATCAGCATCCAGTTTTCCTTGAGCGCGCCCAGCGCCGAGGGCAGCTCGGCCTTGGAGAGCCCGCGCAGCCCGTGCTTGCCCGCCTCCAGATGCACCATCCAGAAGGCCGAGAGGAAATAGAGCAGGGCCGGGACGATCGCCGCCTTGACCACCTCGACATATTCGACGCCCAGCGTCTCGGCCATGATGAAGGCGACCGCGCCCATCACCGGCGGCATGATCTGCCCGCCCATCGAGGCGGTGCTCTCGACCCCGCCCGCGAAGGCGGCGCGGTAGCCGAAACGCTTCATCAGCGGAATGGTGAACTGGCCGGTGGTGACGACGTTGGCGACGCCCGAGCCCGAGATCGTGCCCATGAGGCCCGAGGAGACCACGGCCACCTTGGCCGCGCCGCCCTGACGGTGGCCGAAGAGCCCGAGCGCCACGTCGGTGAAGAGCCGGATCATCCCGGCCTTTTCGAGAAAGGCGCCGAACAGGATGAACAGGAAGATGTAGGTCGAGGAGACGTAGATCGGAATGCCGTAGATGCCCTCGGTGCCGAAGGCCATGTGGTCGATCACCTGCTCGAAATCATAGCCGCGATGGATGAGCGGCGGCGGCAAAAGCTGTCCGAACAGCGTGTAGGCGAGGAAGACACCCGAGATGATCGGCAGCGCCGGGCCCATCAGCACCAGCGCCGCGCCGAAGACGGTGACGAGCGCCACGACGCCGATCACCAGATCTATCGGCAACGGCCGCCCCGCGCGCATGATCAGCGGCTCGTACTGCCACCACTGGTAGAGGGCCACGGCCACGCCCGCGAGCGCGAAGGCCCAGGCCACCGTCTTGAGCCACGCGCCGCGGCCCCGCGCCGCGGCCACGAGCGGGAAGGTCATCAGCATCAGGAACCCGACATGCAGGGCGCGGGTGACCTGGCTCGGCAGATCGACGAGATGCGCCGCCGTCACGATCTGGAAGCTGGAGAAGACCACGGCGATCCAGAACAGGAGCCGTCCGGTCGCGCCGGGGGGAAAGCCCGAGATGTGGTGGTCGGGGCCGCCCGCCTCGGCGGGGATGTCGGTGAGCGGATCGGGCGTTGCGGTCATGCGGCGTGCCTTCGGTCTGGTGCGAAAAGCCCCGTCATCCGGGGGGATGGCGGGGCGGGATCGGGATCGGGGTCCGGACGCCGCCGTCTCGGGGCGTCCGGGCGGGTCTGGCCGATCAGTCGATCATGCCCTGCTCGCGGTAATAGCGCTCGGCGCCCGGATGCAGCGGGATCGGCATGCCTTCGAGCGCGTTCTCGATCTTGATGTCGGCGGCGGCCATGTGGTTCGCCTCGAGCGTGTCGAGATTTTCGTAGAGCAGCTTGGTCATCTGGTAGGCGAGGTCGTCCGAGACGCCGGCATGGGTGACGAGGTAGTTCGACACGGCGACGGTGGAGACGTCCTCCTCCTGCCCGTCATAGGTGCCGGCGGGGATGGTCGCGGCGATATAGGGCGCACCGAGGCTCTCGGCGGTCTCGGTCGGGATCGCCACCACGTTGATGTCGATCGAAGAGGCGAGATCGCGGATCGAGGCCACGCCCAATCCGGCGGATTGCAGCGTCGCGTCGAGCTGGCGGTTCTTGATCAGCTCCACCGACTCCGCGAAGGGCAGGTACTCGGTCTTGCCGAGATCGTCATAGCTCATCCCCATGGCGCCGAAGATCGCGCGGGCATTGAGTTCGGTGCCCGAGGCCGGCGCGCCGACCGAGAGACCCTTGCCCGCGAGGTCGGCGAATTCGGTGATGCCGCTCTCGGCCGAGGCCACGACCTGGATGTAGTTGGGGTAGATCGCCGCGATGCCGCGGATCTGGTCGAGCGGCGCGGTGAAGCCCGCATCGGCGTTGCCTTCCCAGGCCATCGCCACCGTGTCGCCCAGCGCGAAGGCCAGTTCGCCGCGACCGTCCTGCAGCAGGTTCATGTTCTCGACCGAGGCCTTGGTCGACTGCACCTGCGTGCGCGCGCCCTCGATGTTCTCGCCGTAGATGTTCGAGAGACCGACGCCGAGCGGGTAGTACACGCCCGAGGTGCCGCCCGTCAGGATGTTGATGAACTCCTGCGCGTTGGCGGCGAGCGGCGTGGCGACGAGCGCGGTGGCTGCGGCGGCGCCTTTGAGAATGGTGCTGATGGTCATGAATTCCTCCCGTTGCGGCGACCCTCCCCGGTCGCCCTGCTGGGCAGGAGACTGCATGAGGGGGGCGGGTCTGGCAAGCGCGTTGGTCATGTTTCCTGACCGCCTCGCAGGGGGGATCGGCTGGCGCGACGCTTTGCCGCCGATCCCGGCCCGAGACCCGTTTCCCAAGCCGCGCCAAGGCTGTATCGCAGGGCCATGGACATCATCATCGCCACCGTCATCCTCGCCACCTTCTTCTTGCTGATCGGTCTGGGGGAGCCTCTCGCCGCGCGATTGCGGCTGCCCTACAACGTGATCCTCGCGGGGTTCGGTCTGGCGGCTGGTGCCGGCGCGACCTTCTTCCTGACCACCCAGTTCACCGATGCGCTGAACCCGGTGGCCGAGGCGATCCTGAACCTGCCGATCCGCTCGAACGTGTTCCTCTACGTGTTCCTGCCGACGCTGCTGTTCCAGGTGACGCTGGGGGTGAACCTGCGGCGGATGCTCGATGACTGGGTGCCGATTCTGACGCTCGCGGTGGTCGCGGTAGTGGTGGCGACGCTCTCTGTGGGCTACGCGCTGTTCCTCACCGGCGTGCTGCCGCTGATGGCCTGCCTGCTGATCGGCTCGATCGTCTCGACCACCGATCCCTCGGCGGTGGTCTCGATCTTTCGCAACCTCGCGGCCCCGCGCCGGCTGAGCCGGATCATCGAGGGCGAGAGCCTGCTGAACGACGCCGCTGCGATCGCGCTGTTCGGCCTGTTCATGGGCTTCGTGATGCGGGGCGTGCCGAACCCGGAGATGCTGCAGGGGCTGGCGCAGTTTCCCTATCTTCTTGGCGCCGGCGGCCTCACCGGCTGGGTCATGGCGCAGGTCGCGGTGCGGCTGATGCGCTGGCTCGGGCGGTTCCCTCTGGCGCAGATCTCGATCTCGGTGGCGCTGCCCTATCTGGCCTATGTCGCGGCCGAGAAGCTGGTCGGTGCCTCCGGTGTGATCGGCGTGGTCGGCGCCGGGCTCACGCTCAACCTCGCGGCGCCGGGGCGGCTGTCGCCGATGGCATGGACCAACATGCGCGAGGTGTGGGACCTGCTGGCGCATTGGGCCGGGGCCTTCATTTTTCTGCTCGCGGCGCTGTTGATCCCGCGCCTCCTGGACGGGGTGCGGCCGGTGGACTTCGCCCTCGTCGCCGTGGTCATCGTGGCGGCGCTGGGCGCCCGTGCGGCGATCCTGTGGGGGCTGCTGCCGCTGCTGAGCCTGCTGAAGCTGTCGCCCCCGGTGGAGCGGCCTTACCGCACCGCGATCCTCTGGGGCGGCCTGCGCGGCGCGATCACGCTGGCGCTGGCGCTGGCGGTGACCGAGAGTCTCCGCGTGCCGGAAGATGTGCGGCGCCTCACCGGCATCCTCGCCACCGGCTTCACGCTGTTCACGCTGATCGTGCAGGGCGTGACGCTGCGCCCGCTGATCAAGCGGCTGGGGCTGGAGAAGCTGTCGCCGCTGGACGCCGCGCTGGCCCGGCAGGTGGTCGCCGTGGCGCTGCAAAGCGTGCGGGAGGCCGTGAGCGAAGCGGCCGAGAATTACGGCCTGACCCGCGAGACGGTGCGTTCCGAGGCCAAGCTCTTTGCCGAGCGGCTCGATCGGGCGGTCGAGAGGGCCGAGGAGGGAGAGGCGATCCTGGATCGCGACCGGATCACGCTGGGACTGATCGCGCTGGCCGGTGCCGAGCGCGAGCATGTTCTTCAATTGTTCCGGGATCGGGCGATTTCCAACCGGCAGGCCGAGCGGGCGCTGTCGGAGGCCGACCGGCTAATCGAGACGACCCGCACCGGCGGACGCGCGGGCTATCGGCGCGCGGCGCGCGAAAGCCTCGGGCAGGGCGGGCAGGTCCGCATGGCCGCCTTCCTGCACAACCGGCTGCATATCTCGGGGCCCTTGGCGCGGCTCACCGCCGACCGCTTCGAGCTGTTGCTGACCCAAGGCCTGGTGCTGCGCGACCTCGACGGGTTCATCGACAGCCGGATCCGCCGCATCCATGGCCGTCGCGTGGCCGAGCTTCTGCACGAGCTTATCGGACGGAGGGCCGAGCAGGTGGCGCAGGCGCTCGACGGCCTCAGGCTCCAGTATCCGGGTTATGCCGAGGAGCTGGAACGCCGGTTCATCCGTCGCACCGCGCTCAGGATCGAGGAGCGCGAATACGCGGCGCTGCGCGAGGACGGGCTGATCGGGCCGGAGCTGCACGCGACGCTGCTGGCGCAGATCGAGGCGCAGCGCGGCGAGGCCGAGGCACGGCCCAAGCTCGACCTCGCGGTGCAGAAGGCGGTGCTGGTGCAGCAGTTCCCGCTCTTCGCCGATCTCGATCAGGCGGTGCGGCAGCGGCTGGCCAAGGCGCTGGTGACCCGCTTCGTGGCCGCGGGCGAGGTGCTTCAGGCGCGCGACGCGCCGGCCCGTTCGGTGAGCTTCATCGCCTCGGGTGCCGTGGAGATCGAGACCGCCGGACAGAAGATCCGGCTCGGCCGTGGCGAGATGTTCGGCCAGCTGGCGCTACTCACTCCGAAGCGGCGCCGCGCCGAGGTGCGGGCGCTCAGCCACGGGGTGCTGCTGGAGCTGGACGAGGCGCGGTTCCTGCGGCTTCTGCGGCGCAGCCCGGCGCTGCGCGAGGCGGTGCATGAAAGCGCGATCAAGCGCGGCATGGATCCCGAGCGGGCTGCGGCGCTGGGCGCGGCGCTGAGCGGAGAGAGCGAGTCCGCCGCCTAGGCGCGCGCCTGTTCCCAGACCGTGAACTCGGCCGCGCGTTTGCGGCGCAGCTTCGAGGCGACGTGCTCCGGCAGATCCATCGGATGCTCGGGCGAGACGTTGACCCGGGGCAGGTCGATCCGCGTCGCGAGCCGCTCCTCGAGAAAGCCCACCAGAAGCTCCATCGACTCGTAGCGGAACAGGTGATCGACCGCGACGTTGCCCTCGCCATCGCCGACGAAGCGCGCCTGGCTGCCCACGGCGGCATAAGGGGCGGGCTTGCCGCGCGCGAACTGGTCGACGAAGTCGTCGAAGCCCACGCCGCGCGTCGAATTGACATGCCCCGCGAGATCGTCGCGCTGGCGATAGCGCCACCAGCTGCCGAGCCAATCCACCGGCTCGCGCACCGCCGCCACGGTCTCGAATCCCGAACCGCCCGCCGCCTCGATCAGCGGCACCACGAAGCGCCGGGCGCGGTAGAGCGGCGCGTGCTTGATCTGCGGCGGGTCGCGCAGCACGAATTGCGCGCGCGGCGCCAGCGCCCCCTCGAGCGCGGTGGTGCCGGTCTTGGGCACCGCCAGAAGGATCAGCCGCTCTTTCCAGAATACCAGCATCGAGCTCTCCATGACGTGATCGGCTCAACCTTACATTAACCGCTCTCGAGGGAAACTGGCGGCAGGTTTCACTTGCAATGTTCCCATTATGGTCTCATATGGCGGGGAGTGAACAAGACATGAACGACGCAATGATTGCCGCCATGTGGCGGGTGTGGGATAAGGATTGCGGACAATGGCAATGGCAGATCTTCTCCAGATGAGCGACAAGCGCACGGCAGACCGGCAGAAGGCGCTCGACAGCGCCCTGGCCCAGATCGAACGGCAGTTCGGCAAGGGCTCCATCATGAAGCTGGGAGGCGAAAACCAGTTTCCCGACATCGAGGCGACCTCGACCGGTTCGCTCGGTCTCGACATCGCGCTGGGCATCGGTGGCCTGCCCAAGGGCCGGATCATCGAGATCTACGGCCCTGAAAGCTCGGGCAAGACGACGCTGACGCTGCACGCGGTGGCCGAGGAACAGAAGAAGGGCGGCGTCTGCGCCTTCGTCGACGCCGAGCACGCGCTCGACCCGCAATACGCCAAGAAGGTCGGGGTGAACCTCGACGAGCTGCTGATCTCGCAGCCCGACACCGGCGAGCAGGCGCTCGAGATCGTCGACACGCTGGTGCGCTCCGGCGCGGTGTCGATGGTCGTGGTCGACTCGGTCGCGGCGCTGACCCCGAAATCCGAGCTCGAGGGCGACATGGGCGACAGCTCGGTTGGCGTGCATGCCCGCCTGATGTCTCAGGCGATGCGCAAGCTCACCGGCTCGATCTCGCGCTCCAACTGCATGGTCATCTTCATCAACCAGATCCGGATGAAGATCGGCGTCATGTTCGGCTCGCCCGAGACGACCACCGGCGGCAACGCGCTCAAGTTCTACGCCTCCGTGCGCCTCGACATCCGCCGCATCGGCGCGATCAAGGATCGCGACGAGGTGGTCGGCAACTCGACCCGCGTGAAGGTCGTCAAGAACAAGGTCGCGCCGCCGTTCAAGCAGGTCGAGTTCGACATCATGTATGGCGAGGGCATCTCCAAGACCGGCGAACTACTCGACCTCGGCGTCAAGGCGGGCGTGGTCGACAAGTCCGGCTCTTGGTTCTCCTATGGCGATCAGCGGATCGGCCAGGGTCGCGAGAACGCCAAGACCTTCCTCAAGGAAAACCCCGCCGTCGCGACCGAGATCGAGGACAAGATCCGTGCCGCGCATGGGCTGGAATTCCTGATGTCCGACGATGATGGCGGCAGCGGCGACGACGATCTCGTCGACATGTGACGCCACCCTCTCGGGGTGACACGGAACGACAGGAAGGGGCCGGGGCGCAAGCTTCGGCCCCTCGCCTTTGGGTGCCCCTCATGCGCGCGGGACTTTACGCGATGCATGGGCGGGGATAGGACGTGGACGCCGCGACCCGAAGGAGACGACATGACCAGCCTCGCCGATATCCGCTCCACCTTCCTGGACTTCTACCGGCGGCAGGGCCACGCCGTGGTGCCCAGCTCGCCGCTGGTGCCGCGCAACGACCCGACGCTGATGTTCACCAATTCGGGCATGGTGCAGTTCAAGAACCTGTTCACCGGGGTCGAGACGCGCGACTACAGCCGCGCCACCACGGCGCAGAAATGCGTGCGCGCCGGCGGCAAGCACAACGATCTCGACAATGTGGGCTATACCGCGCGGCACCACACCTTCTTCGAGATGATGGGCAACTTCTCCTTCGGCGACTACTTCAAGGAAGAGGCGATCCGCTATTCCTGGGAGCTGCTGACCCGCGATTTCGGCCTGAACCCCGACAAGCTCTTGGTCACGGTGTTCCACACCGACGACGAGGCGGCGAACCTGTGGAAGAAGATCGCCGGATTGCCGGACGAGCGGATCATCCGCATCTCGACCTCGGACAATTTCTGGATGATGGGGCCCACGGGGCCCTGCGGACCCTGCTCCGAGATCTTCTACGATCACGGCCCGTCGATCTGGGGCGGCCCTCCGGGCTCGCCCGAGGAAGACGGCGACCGGTTCATCGAGATCTGGAACATCGTCTTCATGCAGTACGAGCAGTTCGAGGACGGCACCCGCCGCGATCTCGACGCGCAGTCGATCGACACCGGCATGGGGCTGGAGCGGATCGGCGCGCTGCTGCAGGGCAAGCACGACAACTACGACACCGACCTGATGCGGTCGCTGATCGAGGCCTCGGCGCACGCAACCTCGTCCGATCCGGATGGTGACGGCCGCGTCCATCACCGCGTGGTCGCCGACCACCTGCGTTCGACCTCCTTCCTGATCGCCGATGGCGTCATGCCCTCGAACGAGGGGCGCGGCTACGTGCTGCGCCGGATCATGCGCCGCGCCATGCGCCACGCGCATCTGCTGGGCGCGCAGGATCCGCTGATGCACCGGCTGGTGCCGGCGCTGGTGCAGGAGATGGGCGCGGCCTATCCCGAGCTGGGGCAAGCCCGCGCGCTGATCGAGGAGACGCTGCGCGCCGAGGAGACTCGGTTCCGCCAGACGCTCGATCGCGGTCTGCGGCTTCTCGACGACGAGCTGTCGAACCTGCCCGAAGGCGCGGCGCTGCCGGGCCAGGCGGCGTTCAAGCTCTACGACACCTATGGCTTCCCGCTCGACCTGACGCAGGACGCGCTGCGCGAAAAGGGCCGGACCGTCGACACCGACGGCTTCGACGCCGCCATGGCCGAGCAGAAGGCCAAGGCGCGCGCCGCCTGGGCCGGTTCGGGCGAGGTGGCCGATGCGAGCCATTGGTACGATCTCGCCGATACGCACGGCGCCAGCGAGTTCCTCGGCTATGACACCGAGGAGGCCGAGGGCCAGATCCTCGCCGTGCTCGACGGCGCCGAGCAGGTCGAGAAGGCCGAGGCCGGTCGCAAGGTGCAGGTCGTCCTCAACCAGACGCCGTTCTACGCCGAAAGCGGCGGCCAGGTCGGCGACACCGGCACGATCCGCACCGAGACCGGCCTCGTGCGCGTCTCGGACTGCCGCCGCATCGCCGGGCTCTTCGTCCATGTCGGCGAGGTGACCGAGGGCCATGTCGATCGCGGGCAGGGCGCCGAGCTGAAGGTCGATCACGACCGTCGCACCGGCATCCGCGCCAATCACTCGGCCACGCACCTCCTGAACGAGGCGCTGCGCCGCGCGCTCGGCGATCACGTCGCGCAGCGCGGCTCGCTCAACGCGCATGACCGTCTTCGCTTCGACTTCAGCCATAGCGCCGCCCTGACCCCGGCCGAGATCGAGAAGATCGAGGACGAGGTCAACGAGATGATCCGGCAGAACTCCACCGTCGAGACGCGGGTGATGACCCCGGACGAGGCGCGGGGCCTCGGCGCGCAGGCGCTGTTCGGCGAGAAATACGGCGACGAGGTCCGCGTCGTGTCGATGGGCAAGCTCGACGGTTCGGGCAAGGGCACCGACCAGGCGACCTATTCGATCGAGCTCTGCGGCGGCACCCATGTGCGCCAGACCGGCGACATCGGCGCCTTCGTGCTGCTGTCGGACAGCGCGTCCTCCTCGGGCGTGCGCCGGGTCGAGGCGCTGACCGGCCGCGAGGCGCTGAAGCATCTCGCGCAGCAAGGCCAGACCCTCACCGAGGTGGCGCAGATCCTCAAGACGCCGGTGGCCGAGGTGCTCGACCGGGTGAAGGCGCTGGCCGATGAGCGTCGACGCCTCGCCAACGAGATCGCCCAGCTCAAGCGCGAGATGGCGATGGGTGGCAGCGCCGGCGGCGCCGGCGCCCAGCCGGTCGAGGTCGGCGGCGTGAAGTTCCAGGGTCAGGTGCTCAAGGGCGTGACCGGCAAGGATCTCCCGGCGCTGATCGACCAGCTCAAGGCGCAGATCGGCTCCGGCGCTGTGCTGCTCATCGCCGATACCGGCGGCAAGGCGGCGGTGGCGGCGGGCGTCACCGACGATCTCAAGGACCGCGTCTCGGCGGTCGAGCTTCTGCGGGCGGCGGTGGCCGAGCTTGGCGGCAAGGGCGGCGGCGGCCGTCCCGACATGGCGCAGGGCGGTGCGGCGAGCGCCGACAACGCCGAGGCCGCGATCAAGGCCGCCGAGGCGGTTCTGGCGCAGGCAGCGGAGGGCGTGGCATGAGCGCGCTCTGGATCGCCCATGTGAAGGTCACCGACGAGGCGGCCTACAAGGAATACGCCACGCGCGCCACTGGGGCGATCGCCGATCACGGCGGCGTCTTCCTCGCGCGTGGCGGCGCCTATGAGCAGCTCGAGGGAAAGGACCGCCCGCGCAACGTCGTGGCGCGGTTTCCGAGCCTGCAGGCGGCGCATGACTGCTACCATTCCGCGGCCTATCAGGAGGCGCTGAGCTTTGCCCGCAATGCGGCCGAACGCGACCTCGTGATCGTCGAGGAGGTCTGAGGCTGGAGACGGTCGCAAGCCTGACCGCGCGGTTTCCGCGCCCCGGTCGAATCGAATGGATCGGATTGAGGCCCGCGCGACGCGCGGGCCTTCTCCATGTCGAGAGCGCAGAAATGACCGAGACCGGGCTGGCGGGCGATCACGCGCGCCCCGGCAAGCGGGCGGTAACGCTGATTCAGGCCGAGCATCTGCCGGTCATCGCCGCCCTGTCGGGACATGACGCCCTCGCGCCGGAAACCCTACGCCGCAACATCGTCGTCTCAGGGCTGAACCTCACCGCGGCGCGGCACCGGCTTCTGCGCGTCGGGACCGCCTTGTTGCGGTTCACGGTGCCCTGCGCGCCTTGCTCGCGGATGGAGGT
Organism: Limimaricola sp. AA108-03; assembly: GCF_050847355.1. NCBI lineage: Bacteria > Pseudomonadati > Pseudomonadota > Alphaproteobacteria > Rhodobacterales > Paracoccaceae > Limimaricola > Limimaricola sp. AA108-03. The sequence continues at coordinate 1,655,178 of NZ_CP193755.1, read as the reverse complement.
GGCGCTCGGTGAGGGCGGCTACAACGCGATGCGCGGCCATGGCGGCTGGTGCTGCGAGGTGGTCGAGCCGGGGCGACTGGAGCGGGGCGGCACCGTCATCCCGGTATGAAATCCGGCGAAACGGAACGAAAAACGCCCGGTCTTTCGACCGGGCGTTCTCATGTCTGATATCCTAGCGATCAGCTGGCGCGGGCCTGACGCTTGCGCTCGTGCGGATCGAGGAACCGCTTGCGCAGGCGCACCGCGTTCGGGGTGACCTCCACCAGCTCGTCATCGTCGATATAGGCGATGGCCTGCTCGAGGCTCATCTCGACCGGGGGCGTCAGACGCACCGCCTCGTCGGTGCCCGAAGCCCGCACGTTTGTAAGCTTCTTGCCCTTGAGCGGGTTCACCTCGAGATCGTTGTCGCGGCTGTGCTCGCCAATGATCATGCCCTCGTAGACCGGGGCCTGCGGATGCACGAACATCTTGCCGCGATCCTCGAGGTTCCACAGCGCATAGGCCACGGCGGTGCCGTTCTCCATCGAGATCAGCACGCCCTGGCGGCGGCCTTGGATCGGGCCCTTGTGCGGGGTCCAGCCGTGGAAGATCCGGTTGAGCACGCCCGAGCCGCGCGTGTCGGTTAGGAACTCGCCGTGATAGCCGATCAGGCCGCGCGAGGGGACATGCGCGATGATCCGGGTCTTGCCGGCACCGGCGGGCTTCATCTCGACGAGATCGCCCTTGCGCGCGCCGGTCAGCTTTTCGACCACGGCGCCGGTGTACTCGTCATCGACATCGATGGTGACTTCCTCGACCGGCTCCATGCGGACGCCGTTCTCCTCGCGGAAGATCACCTGCGGACGCGAGATCGACAGCTCGAAGCCCTCGCGGCGCATGTTCTCGATCAGCACGCCCATCTGCAATTCGCCACGGCCCGACACCTCGAAGGCCTCGCCGCCCGGCGTGTCGTCGATGCGGATCGCGACGTTCGACTCGGCTTCCTTGTGAAGGCGCTCGCGGATCACGCGGGACTGAACCTTCTTGCCGTCGCGGCCCGCGAGAGGGCTGTCATTGATGCCGAAGGTCACGGTGATGGTCGGCGGATCGATCGGCTGGGCCGGGATCGCCTCCTCGACCGAAAGGTCGCAGATCGTGTCGGCCACGGTGGCCTTGGACATGCCCGCGAGCGTCACGATGTCGCCGGCCTCGGCAACCTCGATCGGCTGCTGGCCGAGGCCGCGGAAGGCGAGGATCTTGGAGACGCGGAACTGCTCGATCTTGTCGCCCTTGCGCGACAGCGCCTTGACGGTCTCGTTGGCGCGCAGCGTGCCGCTCTCGACTCGGCCCGTCAGGATCCGGCCCAGGAACGGGTCGGCCGAGAGGGTGGTGGCGAGCATGCGGAACGGCTCGGACTTGGCGGCCTGCTGCTTCGGCGCGGGGACGTGCTTGACGATCAGGTCGAACAGCGCCGTCAGGTCCTTGCGCGGCCCGTCGAGCTCCATGTCGGCCCAGCCGGAACGGCCCGAGGCGTACATCGCCGGGAAGTCGAGCTGCTCGTCATCGGCGCCGAGATTGGCGAAGAGATCGAAGCATTCGTCGAGCGCGCGGTCGGGCTCGGCGTCCTGCTTGTCGACCTTGTTGAGCACGACGATCGGGCGCAGGCCCAGAGCCAGCGCCTTGGAGGTCACGAACTTGGTCTGCGGCATCGGGCCTTCGGCGGCGTCGACCAGCAGCACCACGCCATCGACCATCGACAGGATCCGCTCGACCTCGCCGCCGAAATCGGCGTGACCGGGGGTGTCGACGATGTTGATCCGGGTGTTGCCCCATTCGACCGAGGTCGCCTTGGCGAGAATGGTGATCCCGCGCTCGCGCTCGATGTCGTTGCTGTCCATGGCGCGCTCGGAGACGGCCTGGTTCTCGCGGAAGGCGCCGGACTGTTTCAGGAGCTCGTCCACCAGCGTCGTTTTGCCATGGTCAACGTGCGCGATGATCGCGATGTTGCGGATATCCATTCAATTCACTCTTTCAGGGGTCAGCGCGCCTTTACAGCAAAAGGCCGCCGCTGGCTAGTCTTGTCGCCGCGTTGCGGCATCAAGGCGGGTTTGCGCGCAGCGGGCGGCGCTCAATGCGGGTTGGCGCCGGAAAATACGTTGATCACGACGATGCCCGACAGGATCAGCGACATGCCGATCACCGCTGCCGCATCGAGCTTCTGGCCGAACAGGCTCCAGCCGATCGCGGCGATCAGCACGATGCCCAGCCCCGCCCAGATCGCGTAGGCGATGCCCACCGGGATCGCCTTCAGGGCCAGCGACAGCAGGTAGAAGGACAGGCAGTAGCCCAGCACCGCCACGAGGGCCGGGCCGATGCGGGTGAACTGCTGGCTGGCATGCAGCGCCGTGGTGGCGATGGTTTCGCTGGCGATGGCGAACAGCAGGACGATCCAAGGCATGGGCGGCACCTCAGGTGGCGATGTAACGGTCGCGGCGATGGTTGAAGGCGATCACGGTGTTGAGGATCACGGCCCCCAGAAGCGACCACAGAACCGTCGCCGCGTCAAACAGCGCCAGCGCGGTGGCAAAGATCGCCGCATCCGCCGCGAGCTGCACGTAGCCCGCCCGAAAGCCGTAGCGGTCCTGTACGATCAGCGCCACGATGCCCAAACCGCCGAGGCTGCCATTGTGGCGGAACACGCCTAGAAGGCCGAGACCGGTCAGCGTGCCGAAGATGATGGCGCCGAGCCAAGTGTCGAGCCGCACGATCTCGAAATGCGCGGGAAGCAGCTCGGTCAGGAGCGACAACAGCGTCACCGACACGATCGATTTTAGCGTGAATTGGGGGCCGAGCCGGAACCATGCCAAAACGTAGAAGGGTAGGTTGATCACGAAGAACACCGCGCCGAAGGACCAGCTCGTCAGATAGGAGATGATCACCGCGACGCCCGCGGTCTGGCCGGTGATGAGTCCCACCTGGGTAAGCACGTGCAGCCCGATCGAGCAGGCGAAGATGCCGATGCCGAGACCTTGGAGGTCTTCGAGGGCGGAGTGGCGGGTGGGTGTGGAGGCGCGGCGCATGCGCGCCATCTAGGGCAGGAATGCTGACCTGTCCAGTGGGCTCAGTCGCCCTTGAGACGCGGCGGCAGTTCGCAGCCCCAGACCGTGGCACCGGGAATGAAGCGATGCGGCAGCTGCGCGGGCAGGGTCGGGATCTCGCAGGCGTGGTAGGGCGGCTCGGCGTCTCGCGGCAGGGTCCGGCCCGGTGGCAGCCAGATCCGGCGCCCGGTGGCCATGTCGCCGGCCTGCACCACGAGATCGGCATCGCAGCGATTGGTACGCACCGCGGAGATGCAGTCATCGGCCACGGGCAGACGTTCGGGGCCGAGCCGGTCCTGGGCCACGGGAAGGAGAACGGCGGCCCCGAGAAGGGCCGCCGCAGTCCATTTCAGCTTGCGCATCAGGCGCATCGCGCTCAGGCGAGCGACTTGTTGAGGTACTCGTCGATCTTCTCGAGGAAGCCCATGGTGGTGAGCCACTTCTGGTCGGGGCCGACCAGCAGCGCGAGGTCCTTGGTCATGTGGCCGTCCTCGACCGCCTGCACGGTGACCTTCTCGAGCGTCTGCGCGAAGTTCAGGAGCTGGTCGTTGCCGTCGAGCTTGGCGCGGTGCTTGAGACCGCCGGTCCAGGCGTAGATCGAGGCGATCGAGTTCGTAGAGGTCTGCTCGCCGCGCTGGTGCTGGCGGAAGTGACGGGTCACGGTGCCGTGCGCCGCCTCGGCCTCGACGATCTTGCCGTCCGGGGTCATCAGCTGCGAGGTCATCAGGCCCAAGCTACCGAAGCCCTGCGCCACGGTGTCGGACTGCACGTCGCCGTCGTAGTTCTTGCAAGCCCAGACATAGCCGCCCGACCACTTCATCGCCGCCGCGACCATGTCGTCGATCAGGCGGTGCTCGTAGGCGATGCCCTTCTTCTTGAACTCCTCGGCGAACTCGTTGTCGAAGACCTCCTGGAACAGGTCCTTGAAGCGGCCGTCATAGGCCTTGAGGATCGTGTTCTTGGTCGACAGGTAGACCGGCCAGCCGCGGGCGAGGCCGTAGTTCATCGAGGCGCGGGCGAAGTCGCGGATCGAATCGTCGAGGTTGTACATCGCCATGGTGACGCCGGCGCCGGGCGCCTGGAACACCTCGTGCTCGATGGTCTCGCCATCCTCGCCGACGAACTTGATCGTCAGCTTGCCCTTGCCGGGGAAGCGGAAGTCGGTGGCGCGGTACTGGTCGCCGAAGGCGTGACGGCCGACGACGATCGGCTGGGTCCAGCCCGGCACGAGGCGCGGCACGTTGCGGCAGATGATCGGCTCGCGGAAGATCACGCCGCCGAGGATGTTGCGGATCGTGCCGTTGGGCGAGCGGTACATCCGCTTAAGGCCGAACTCCTCGACGCGGGCCTCGTCGGGCGTGATGGTCGCGCATTTGACGCCGACACCGTACTGCTTGATCGCCTCGGCGGCGTCGACCGTGATCTGGTCGTCGGTCTCGTCGCGGGCCTCGATGCCGAGGTCATAGTATTTCAGGTCGATGTCGAGATAGGGCAGGATCAGCTTCTGCTTGATGAAGTCCCAGATGATCCGGGTCATCTCGTCGCCGTCGAGCTCGACGACCGGATTTTCGACTTTGATCTTGGTCACGGGGGCCTCCGCGGTTGTTGGACTGTCTCGCGCCGGGGCATAACGCGTCTCGCGGCGCTTTGGAAGACGGCATACACTCGTATACGGTCGAACTTCGCCCGGTTTCGCGGGTTGGGGGACGAAAGGAGCCCGATCATGCCCAAGGATACCACCGGAGCGATCCGCCACGCCGAGGAACTGGCCCGGCTCGACCGTCTCGCGCATCTGATGGATGCGCGGTTCAAGCTGTTCGGCTTTCGCTTCGGCTATGACAGCCTGCTCGGGCTGATCCCGGGCATCGGCGACACTATTTCGCTGGCGCCCTCGGCCTGGCTGGTCTGGCGCGCGCATCAGCTCGGCGTGCCGAAGCGCAAGATCGGCCGGATGGCGGTGAATACCGGGGTCGATTACGTGGTGGGCTCGATCCCGGTGATCGGCGACCTCGTCGATTTCGGCTTCAAGGCGAACCTGCGCAACGCGGCGATCCTGCGCGAGCATCTGGAGCGCGAGGCCGGGGCGGGGATGCGCGACGTGACGCCGCGTAGCTGAGCCCGGCCGTGAAGTTCGAGTTTTTACAAGACGGTATGGAGGCGTTCAGCGCCCGTCGAACCAGGCGTCGATGCGGGATCTGAGCCCGGTCCAGATCGCCGGCGCGCCACGCGTGACCTTGCTGCCGACGCGTGTTTCCAACTGTTCCGGCGTGACGTTGTATTCGGGCCATGTGCCGCCATCGGTGGCGAGGTTCGACAGCACCGGCTGCACCCGGTCGATCGACTTGGCGAAGATCGCGTCGTCGGTCTCGGCGGCTTCGAACTCTTCCCAGATCGCGCGCATCTCGGCGCGCTGATCCTCGGGCAAAAGCCCGAAAATCCGCTCGGCCGCGGCCTGTTCGAGCGCTTCCTGCCGTGCCGGGTCGTGGTCGCCATGGATCGGCGCGTCGCCCGCGTCGATCTCGACCAGATCATGCAGGAGCAGCATCGTCATGACCCGCGACACGTCGACGGGGCGCGCGGCGTGCTCGGACAGCACCAGCGCGTGCAGCATCACGTGCCAGCTGTGCTCGGCCGAGTTCTCGCGACGCGAGCGGTCGTGCAGGCTGGTGGCGCGCAGCACCGATTTCAGCCGGTCGGCCTCCGCGAGGAAGGCCAGCTGCGCGTCGAGGCGGCTCATGCGCGGGGGCCGCGGCGCAGCCGTTCGTCGAGATGTCGCCGCGCCCTCTGTTCGGCGAGGCGCACGCGCACCGCCGTCAGGAACGCCTCCTGCACCGTGGTGGAGGAGGCGCCCAGCTCGTCGGAAACCTCGGAAATCACCTTGTCGTCGCCGAGCCTCTCGGCGGCGGCGATGGCATCGCGCGCCAGCGCGTCGGCGAGATCCTCGGTGATGCCCATCAGCGGGTATTCTCGGTCAGCCGCCGCCCGACATAGCCCTTCACCGAGCCGATGAGGGTGTCCATATGCGGGTCCTCGAAGAAGTGCCCGGCACCCTCGATCACCTCGTGGGTGATGGTGATGCCCTTCTGGTCGTGCAGCTTGTTGACGAGGCCCACCGTGTCGGCGGGCGGGGCCACGCGGTCTGCCGAGCCGTTGATGATCAGCCCCGATGAGGGGCAGGGCGCCAGGAACGAGAAATCGTACATGTTGGCTAGCGGCGCCACCGACACGAAGCCGGTGATCTCTGGGCGGCGCATCAGCAGCTGCATGCCGATCCAGGCCCCGAAGGAGAAGCCCGCGACCCAGCAATGCTTGGCGTTGTTGTTCATCGACTGCAGGTAGTCGAGCGCCGAGGCGGCATCGGAGAGTTCGCCCACGCCCTGGTCGTATTCGCCCTGGCTGCGGCCGACGCCACGGAAATTGAAGCGCAGCACCGTGAAGCCCATCTCGTAGAAGGCATAGTGCAGGTTGTACACGACCCGGTTGTTCATCGTGCCGCCGAACTGCGGATGCGGATGCAACACGATGGCGATCGGCGCATCGCGGTCTTTCTGCGGGTGGTAGCGGCCTTCGAGCCGGCCCTCGGGGCCGGGGAAGATGACTTCGGGCATGGACGTCCCTTGCGGCTGCGGTGCCTGTGACAGTTTCTTGACAGAAACCATCGGGCACCTTAGAACGGTTCTAACTCCGAAAGCGGTTGCGTCGGAGCGGCTGTTGGGAGTTAACCAGACCCCCCAGCGGCGTCAATGAGAATGCCCTTTCCAGAGGGTGAGAATGCCCCGACGGGGGGTGGCAATGCCCCAGCGGGTGTCGGAACGGAGCGGTACGCGATGAAGCTGTCGACCAAGGGGCGCTATGCCATGGTGGCGCTGGCCGACATGGCTCTCCAGCCTGCGGGCACGCTGATCACGCTCGGAGAGATCTCCAAGCGTCAGGACATCTCGCTCCCCTATCTCGAACAGCTTTTCGTCAAGCTGCGGCGCGACGGTCTGGTCGAGTCGGTGCGCGGGCCGGGTGGCGGCTATCGTCTGGCGCGGCCGTCTTCCGAGATCCGCGTGGTCGAGATCCTCGCCGCGGTCGACGAGACGGTGAGTGCCATGCACAAGGGCGCGGGCGCCTCCGGCGGCGCCTCTGGCAGCCGCGCCCAATCCCTGACCAACCGGTTGTGGGAGGGGCTGTCGGCGCATGTCTACGTGTTCCTGCACCAGACCCGGCTTTCGGACGTGACCTGCAACGGTCTCGCGCCTTGTCCCGCCGTGCCGAACCTGTTCCAGGTGGTGGACGGATGAGCCGGATCTATCTCGATCACAACGCCACCGCGCCGCTGCGGGCGGAAGCGCGCGAGGCGATGCTCGCGGCGATGGAGGTCACGGGCAACCCGTCCTCGGTGCATGCCGAGGGCCGCGCCGCGAAGGCGATCGTCGAACGCGCCCGCGCCGAGATCGCCGAGGCGGCGGGCGCCGCCGCGGCCGATATCGTCTTCGTTTCCGGCGCCACCGAGGCGGCGGCTCTGGCGCTCGAGGGGCGCGATCTCGACGGTGCGGCGGTCGAGCATGATGCCGTCGCGGCATGGGTCTCGGACGCGCTGCCGGTGGACCGGCAGGGCCATGTCGAGGTGGCCGAGCCCGGCCGCGCGGTGCTGCAGCTTGCCAATTCCGAGACCGGCGTGCTGCAGGATCTGCCCCGGGGCCTCGCCTTGTCGGACATCACGCAGGGCTTCGGCCGCGTGCCCTTCGCCTTTGACTGGTCGGGGCTCGACATGGCGATCCTTTCGGCCCACAAGTTCGGCGGCCCCAAGGGGATCGGCGTGCTGATCCTCAGGCGCGGCACCGATCTGGCGGCGCGGATCAGAGGCGGCGGGCAGGAGATGGGCCGCCGCGCCGGCACCGAGAACGTGATCGGCATCGCCGGCATGGCGGCGGCGGCCAAGGCCGCGCAGCGCGATCTCGAAACCGGTGTCTGGGACAGGGTTTCAACCCTGCGCGACAAGTTGGAAGGGGCGGTGGAAAACGCCGCGCCCGATCTTATCTTTGCGGGCAGAGGCGCCGCGCGTCTGCCCAATACGAGCTGCTTCGCGGCCCGGGGCTGGAAGGGCGAGACCCAGGTGATGGCGATGGACCTCGCCGGGATCGCGATCTCCGCCGGATCGGCCTGTTCGAGCGGCAAGGTGCGCGCCAGCCGGGTGCTCACCGCAATGGGATACGACAGCGAGCTGGCAGGATCGGCGATCCGCGTCTCGCTCGGAGTGGAAACGACCGAGGACGAGGTTTCGCGTTTCGCGGAGGCCTGGAGCTCGGCCTACAGGAAAATGCGCGCCCGCGCGGCGTGAGATGGAAAAGGAGACCGTCATGGCGATCCTCGAGCAGGACATGACCAAGGAAGCCAAGGAAGGCGTCGACCAGGAGACCGTCGATGCCGTGGCCAAGCTCTCGGGCACCTACAAGCACGGCTGGAACACCGAGATCGAGATGGATTACGCCCCAAAGGGCGTGAATCCCGACATCGTGCGGCTGATCTCGGAGAAGAACGAAGAGCCCGAGTGGATGACCGAATGGCGTCTGCAGGCCTTCGCGCGCTGGGAAAAGCTCGACGAGCCGAACTGGGCGATGGTCAACTACCCCAAGATCGATTTCCAGGACATCTTCTACTACGCGCGCCCCAAGAGCATGGAGGTGAAGCCGAAATCGCTCGACGAGGTCGATCCCAAGCTGCTCGAGACCTACAAGAAGCTCGGCATCCCGCTGAAGGAACAGATGATCCTCGCCGGCGTCGAGGGCGCCGAGAACGCCGCCCCCGCCGATGGCGAGCGCAAGGTCGCCGTCGACGCGGTGTTCGACAGCGTCTCGGTCGGCACGACCTTCCAGAAGGAGCTGGAAAAGGCGGGCGTGATCTTCTGCTCGATCTCCGAGGCGATCCGCGAGCATCCCGAGCTGGTGAAGAAGTATCTCGGCACCGTGGTGCCGCAGTCCGACAACTTCTACGCGACGCTGAACTCGGCCGTGTTCTCGGACGGCTCCTTCGTCTACGTGCCGCCGGGCGTGCGCTGCCCGATGGAGCTCTCGACCTATTTCCGCATCAATGCCGAAAACACCGGCCAGTTCGAGCGGACGCTGATCATCGCCGACAAGGGCTCCTACGTGTCCTACCTCGAAGGCTGCACCGCGCCCAAGCGTGACACCGCGCAGCTGCACGCGGCCGTGGTGGAGATCATCGTCGAAGAAGACGCCGAGGTGAAATACTCCACGGTGCAGAACTGGTATCCGGGCGACGAGGACGGCAAGGGCGGCATCTACAACTTCGTCACCAAGCGCGCCGATTGCCGTGGCGACCGGGCCAAGGTGATGTGGACGCAGGTGGAAACCGGCTCCGCCGTGACCTGGAAGTACCCGTCCTGCATCCTGCGCGGCGATGACAGCCAAGGCGAATTCTACTCGATCGCCATCGCCAACAACCACCAGCAGGCCGATACCGGCACCAAGATGGTCCATCTGGGCAAGCGCACCAAGTCGCGCATCGTCTCCAAGGGCATCTCGGCCGGTCAGGCGCAGAACACCTATCGCGGCCTCGTCTCGATGCACCCCAAGGCCAAGGAAAGCCGCAACTACACCCAGTGCGACAGCCTTCTGATCGGCGACAAGTGCGGGGCGCACACCGTCCCCTATATCGAGGTCAAGAACAACTCGTCCCGCGTCGAACACGAGGCGACCACCTCGAAGGTCGATGACGAGCAGCTGTTCTACTGTCGCCAGCGCGGTATGGACGAGGAGGAGGCGGTGGCCCTCGTGGTCAACGGCTTCTGCAAGGAGGTGCTGCAGGCGCTGCCGATGGAATTCGCCATGGAAGCGCAGAGCCTCGTCGCGATCTCGCTGGAAGGCTCGGTCGGCTGATGGATCTGGTCGCGCCCCCGGACTTCGCCTTTCCGGAGGCGGAGGCCCGCGCCCTTGGCGCGGCTTATGAGGGTGCGACCGCGATCCTCGAATACGGCTCGGGCGGCTCGACCGCGATGGCGGCGCTGCTGCCGGGACGGACCGTCTTCGCCGTCGAGAGCGACCGCGCCTATATCGCGGAGCTGAACCGCTGGTTCGAGGCCAGCCCGCCGGAGGCCACGGTGCATCTGCATCACGGCGATATCGGCCCCACGGGCAAGTGGGGCCAGCCGGCGGACGAGGCCGCGACCTGGCGGCGGTTCCACCGCTACCCGACCACGGTCTGGGATCGCGACGATTTCGTCCATCCCGACGTGGTGCTGGTCGACGGGCGGTTTCGCGCGGCCTGTTTCCTGACCACGCTGTTCCGGATCACCCGTCCGGTGCGGCTGTTCTTCGACGATTATGCCGAGCGACCGATCTATCACGAGGTCGAACGTTACGGCGCCCCGGTGGCGATGCATGGCCGGATGGCCGAGTTCGCCCTCGACCCCACACCGATCCCGGCGGACGACCTGACCTGGATCCTTGAGACATTCACCCGCAGGAAGTGATGCGGAAGGAGAAATAAATGCTGAAGATCAAAGACCTGAAGGTCAAACTTGAAGAAGAGGACAAGCAGATCCTGAAGGGCGTCGACCTCGAGGTCGGCGCGGGTCAGGTACATGCGATCATGGGGCCGAACGGCTCGGGCAAGTCGACGCTGTCCTACGTGCTGTCGGGCCGCGATGGCTATGAAGTGACCGAAGGCTCGGCCGAGCTGGAAGGCATCGACCTCCTCGACATGGAGCCCGAGGAGCGCGCTGCCGCCGGTCTCTTCCTCGCGTTCCAGTACCCGGTCGAGATTCCGGGCGTCGGCAACATGACCTTCCTGCGCACCGCCTACAACGCGCAGCGCAAGGCGCGCGGCGAGGAGGAGGCCTCGGCGGCCGAGTTCCTCAAGATCGTGCGCGAGAAGGCCAAGGACCTGAAGATCGACGCCGAGATGCTGAAGCGTCCCGTCAATGTCGGCTTCTCTGGCGGTGAGAAGAAGCGCAACGAGATCCTGCAGATGGCGGTACTCGAGCCGAAGATGTGCATCCTCGACGAGACCGACTCGGGCCTCGACGTCGACGCGATGAAACTCGTCTCCGACGGCGTCAACGCGCTGCGCAACGAGGGCCGCAGCTTCCTCGTGATCACCCACTACCAGCGCCTGCTCGATCACATCACGCCGGATGTCGTCCACATCATGGCGAACGGCCGCATCGTGAAGTCGGGCGGTCCCGAGCTGGCGCTCGAGGTCGAGAAGAACGGCTATGCCGACCTGATGGACGAGGTGCAGTAATGGCGCTCGCACAAGCGAAATCCGACGCCACCGAGGCGCGCCTGTCGGGGATGCAGATCCCCGAGGGCGGCGCGGGCTGGGCGCGCGAAGCGCGGCAGGATGCGCTGGACCGCCTGACCGGCATGGGGCTGCCCCAGCGCCGCGACGAATACTGGCGCTTCACCAACCCGGCGGAGTTCCTGAAGCCCGAGACGCCGCGCGCCGAGATCGCGCTCGACGCGCCGGGCTTCGATGACACGGACGTCCTTCGTGTGGTCTTCACCGATGGCGTGTTCGACGCCGACGCCTCCGACGCGCTGTCGCAGGAAGGTCTGGAGATCGAGCGCTTTGCTGACGCCGTGACCAAGGACATCCATTGGATCAAGGGTTTGCTGGGCGTTCTTGAGACGGCCGGCCAAGATCGCGTCGATCGGCCCTTCGCCACGTTCAACACCGCCTTCGCCGAGGACGGCGTGGTACTGCGCGCCACCGGCAAGGTGTCGAAGCCCGTGCATGTCGAGTATCGCCGTTCGGACGATACGGCCGAGGCGGTGCTGCGGCACATGGTGCGCGTCGAAGACGGCGCCGAACTGACGCTTCTGGAAAGCGGTGTCGGGGCCTCGCGGCTCAACACCGGCATGGAAGTGGACATCGCCGATCGCGGGGTGTTCCACCATGTGCGGATGCAGGGCCGTGACCACGAGCGTCGCGCCGCCACCCATGTCTTCGCGCGGTTGGGCGAAGAGAGCACCTTCAAGAGCTTCACGCTTTCGCTCAATGGCATGATGACCCGCAACGAGGTGATCATCACGCTCAAGGGCGACGACGCGGTGGCGCATGTGGCCGGGGCCGCGCTTGGCGACGGGCGCGATTTCCACCACGACGATACCGTGTTCATCACCCATGACGCGGTGAACTGCGAAAGCCGTCAGGTGTTCAAGAAGGTGCTTCGGAACGGCGCCACCGGCGTGTTCCAGGGCAAGATCCTCGTGCAGCCGGACGCGCAGAAGACCGATGGCTACCAGATCAGCCAGTCGCTGCTGCTGGACGAGGACGCCAACTTCCTCGCCAAGCCGGAGCTGGAGATCTATGCCGACGACGTGCAGTGCAGCCACGGCTCGACCTCGGGTGCGATCGACGAAACGGCGCTGTTCTACCTGAAGTCGCGCGGTATCCCCGAGGACAAGGCGCAGGACCTGCTGGTTCTGGCCTTCGTTGCCGAGGCGCTGGCCGAGATCGAGGACGAGGATCTGGCCGAGACGCTGCGCACGCAGCTCGCGGGCTGGCTCGAGCGGCGCCGCTGAGATGGCGGTGTCCTCGGACATCCTGAGGACCTGGCGCCACCCGCGCCGGGTCGTGGCCGACCTGCTCGACCAGGGGCGGCGCGAGGATCGGGCCATCGCCTTCCTGATGGCGGGCTGCGGGCTGATCTTCGTGGCGCAATGGCCGCGTCTGGCGCGGGTGGCGCATGAGACCGGTGACGAGCTGTCGAAGCTCGTCGCCTACGAGCTTGTGGCCTGGATCTTCTTCTGGCCATTGATGTTCTATGCCATCGCGGGGCTGAGCTTTCTCGCCCTGCGGTTCGCGGGACGCGGGATCTCCGCCTTCTCGGCGCGGCTGGCGCTGTTCTGGGCCTTTCTCGCGGCAACCCCGGCTGGGCTTCTCTACGGGCTGCAGACCGGCCTGAACGGGTTCGGCCCGGGCGCTCAACTCGTGGGTGCGATTTGGATCGCCGCCTTTTTCTGGTTCTGGGCGCAGGGTCTGCGCGCCGCCGTCACGGGGCGGGGCTGAGACCATGTGGAGCTATCTGACGGATCTTTTGCGGCTGAGCCTGCGCGCCCCGGCCGAGGCCGCGGCGCGGCTCCTGCGCGGGTTTCCCGGTTCGACCGCCACCTGGCAGGCCTTGGTGCTCGTCACTTGCGTCAGCGTCGTGGTGACCGCGCTCATCCAGGGCGCGATGCCGGTGATGCCCATGGACACCGAGGGCGCGTTCGGCCTGTCGCCCTTTGGCTATGCCGGGCTTCTCGGGGCGTCTCTGGTGCTGCTCGCCGGCGGCGTGACCGCCACGGGCCGGTTGCTGGGCGGTGTCGGGAGTTTCGGACCCGCCTTGGCGCTCGTGGTCTGGCTCGAGGTGCTGGCCATGGCGTTGCGGCTGGTGCAGGGCGTGCTGATCCTGGTGCTGCCGCCGCTTGCGGGTCTGGTCGGGCTGGCCGGGCTGGTCTGGCTGTTCTGGTGCCTCGCGCGCTTCGTTCAAGTGCTGCACGGTTTTCGCAGCGTCGGCCGCGCCACGGTGGCGCTGTTCCTTGCCTTCATCGCCATCGGCACGGCGCTCGCGCTGCTGCTGGCGCTCACCGGGCTGACCGCCCAGGGAGGACTGACCAATGTATGATGTCGAAGAGATCAGGGCCCAGTTCCCGATCCTCTCGCGCGAGATCAACGGCGTGCCGCTGGTCTATCTCGACAACGGCGCCTCGGCGCAGAAGCCGCAGGTGGTGATCGACGCGATCACCCGCGGCTATGCGCATGAATACTCCAACGTGCATCGCGGGCTGCACACGCTTTCGACCATCTCGACTGAGAGATACGAGGGCACCCGCGACGTGGTGCGCAAGTTTCTCGGCGCGGCGAGCCAGGAGGAGATCATCCTCAACACCGGCACCACCGAGGGCATCAACATGGTCGCCCATGGCTGGGCGATGCCGCGCATGGAGCCCGGCGACGAGATCGTGCTGTCGATCATGGAGCATCACGCCAACATCGTGCCGTGGCACTTCCTGCGCGAGCGGCAGGGCGTGGTGATCAAGTGGGTGGACGTGGATGCCAATGGCGACCTCGACCCGCAGGCGGTGATCGACGCGATCGGGCCGAAGACGAAGCTGGTCGCCATCACCCACATGTCCAATGTGCTGGGCACGGTGGTCGACGTGAAGGCGATCTGCGACGGCGCGCATGCAAAGGGCGTGCCGGTGCTGGTCGACGGCAGCCAGGCGGCGGTGCACATACCGGTCGACGTGCAGGAGATCGGCTGCGATTTCTATGCGATCACCGGTCACAAGCTCTATGGCCCCTCGGGCTCTGGCGCGATCTATGTTCGCCGCGAGCGCATGGCCGAGATGCGCCCCTTCATGGGCGGCGGCGACATGATCGATCAGGTCACGCGCGACACGGTCACCTACAACGTGCCGCCGATGAAGTTTGAGGCCGGCACGCCCTCGATCGTCTCGACCATCGGCATGGGGGTGGCCCTGGACTGGATGATGGGCGTGGGGATGGAGAACATCGCCGCGCATGAGCGGCGCCTGCGCGACCATGCGATCGGCCGGTTCAAGGGGCTGAACTGGCTCGACATCCAGGGCAAATCGGCCGGGAAGGGCGCGATCTTCTCGCTGACCATCGAGGGCGGCGCGCATGCGCACGACATCTCGACCGTTCTGGACAAGAAGGGCATCGCGGTGCGCGCGGGCACCCATTGCGCGATGCCGTTGATGGCGCATCTTGGCCTCGGCGCCACCTGCCGCGCCTCCTTCGGTCTCTACAACACCGAAGCCGAGATCGACCGCCTGGTCGAGGCGCTTGAGCTGTGCCACGAGCTCTTCGCCTGAGCATCGCTTGACGCGGGGGCGGGTGCGAAAAGCCGTTGCGCCCGCTCCCGCTTTCCCCTATCGATCCCGCATCGGCACCCGTAGCTCAGCTGGATAGAGCGCTGCCCTCCGAAGGCAGAGGCCAGAGGTTCGAATCCTCTCGGGTGCGCCATTTTCCCTTTCTGCCGTGAGACAAGCCGCTGCTAAGCGGGTCGATCGTCGAACGCTGTTCGATGCGTCGCGGCCCGGCTGCTTCGGATCTACCTAGGCGTTAGTCGGGCGCCGCGCTTCGGCTCGAATGTTCAGGTAGTTGCCGCCGAGGATCAGCATGGCGCCGATCAGCATCAGCGGGCCGACGGGTTCGCCGTAGAGCACCAGCCCGATCATCGCAATGACAGGCAGGCGAAGGAAGTCGAACGGCATCACCAGCGTCGCGGGAGCGAGGCGCAGCGCGTTGGCGATGCAGAAATGCGCGCCGAGACCAGCCGCGGCGATCACGCCGATCCAGGGCAGAGTCGACTGCGACGGGGCGGCGATGGCGCCATCGACCCCGGCGCAGGCCAAGCCGAGCACCGTCTGGCTCGCGGTCATCCACCATAGGATGCAGGCCACCGGGGCCTCCGCCGTGAGACGCCGGGTCAGCATGTAGGTCAAGGCAAATCCCACGGCGCAGCCCGCCGCGGCCAGAAGCGCGGGGCTGAGCGGCGCGGCGCCGGGACGCGCGACCATCACGATCCCGATAAAGCCGAGGATCGCCGCGATGGCGCGCGGCCGCGTCAGCCTTTCGCCCAGAAGCAGCGGCGACAGCACCAGCACCCAGAGCGGTGCGGTGAATTCGAAGGCGAAGACCTGCGCCAAGGGCAGCGAAGCGAGGGCATAGAACCACAGGTTCTGGGCGCTGAAATGGGCGATGTTGCGTGCCAGATGCAGGCCGGGGCGGCGCGGCGTCATCTCGTGCCAGCGATGCCCGAGGCTCAGGACGAGGGCGACGATCGCCATGCCGATCAGCGACCGCCACGCCATGATCTCGAAGGTGTCGAGCTCGATCGACACGGCCCGGCCGGCAATCGCCATCGAGGTGAAGGCCGCCACGGCGCCCATCATCCAGAGGGCGGCATAGAGCGGCGCGGTGCGCGATGGCCGGGCGATGCTGGGGGTCATCTCCGCGTGCTCCTCAACCGCAGCGTGGGTCCTCGCGCTTCACTAGCGCAGGCCGTAGGGCTTTCCCAGCGCCACCATTACGCGCCACGACGGGCAGGGCGCCGGGGTGCTGCGGGTCGAACCCGTTTGACCCGCAGCACAGGGGGGCCTAGAAGTCGGCAACACTTCCGAGAAGAGCGGGAACTGCCTTGACCGACGCCAGCCCCATCCGCCACGACTGGACCCGCGCCGAGGCGCAGGCGATCTTCGACCAGCCGTTCAACGACCTGCTGTTCCAGGCGCAGACCGTGCATCGGCAGAACTTCGACCCCAACAAGGTTCAGCGCAGCCGGCTGTCGAACATCAAGACCGGCGGTTGCGCCGAGGATTGCGCCTATTGCAGCCAGTCGGCCCGCAACGGCTCGCATCTACCGGCCTCGAAGCTGATCGAGGTCGAGCGCGTGCTCTCCGAGGCGCGCCGCGCCAAGGAGCAGGGCTCGACCCGCTTCTGCATGGGCGCGGCCTGGCGCTCGCCCAAGGAGCGCGACATGGACCAGCTGGTCGCCATGGTCGAGGGCGTGCGCGCCATGGGCATGGAAACCTGCATGACGCTGGGCATGCTGGACGACGACCAAGTGATCCGGCTCAAGGGCGCGGGGCTCGACTACTACAACCACAACATCGACACCTCCGAGCGCTATTACCCCGAGGTGATCACCACCCGGACCTTTGCCGACCGGATCGACACGCTCAACCGCGTGCGCGAGGCCGGGATCAAGGTCTGCTCCGGCGGCATCCTCGGCATGGGCGAGACCGAGATGGACCGGATCGACATGCTGCTGGCCCTCGCCAATCTCGAAGAGCATCCCGACAGCGTACCGATCAACCAGCTGATGCCGATGCCCGACACGCCGCTCGCCGATGCCGAGCCGGTCGACGGGATCGACTTCGTCCGCGTCATCGCGCTGGCGCGCATCCTGATGCCCAAGGCGCATCTGCGGCTCTCGGCCGGGCGCACCGCGATGAGCGAGGAGACGCAGGCGCTGTGCTTCTTCGCGGGCGCCAACTCGATCTTCTCGGGCGACGTGCTGCTCACCGCCGAGAACCCGGGCGAGGACAAGGATTCCGTCCTGTTCGGACGGCTCGGGCTGGAGCCGATGGAACTGGGCGAGACCGGGGCGCGATGAGCGCGGCGGCCTCACGGGGCCGCCCCGGCTTTCCGCGCCACGCCGAGGCGCTCGAAGCGCTCGGCGCGCGCGGCCGCAGGCGGGCGCTGATGCCCCGTGCGGGGCGGGACTTTTCCTCGAACGACTACCTCGGGCTGGCGAGTTCCGAGATGCTGCGCGCGGCGGCGCGCGCGGCGCTGGACCGGGGCGTGGCCACAGGTTCCGGCGGCTCGCGGCTGTTGCGCGGCAACGACGTAGAGCACGCGGCATTGGAGGAAGAGGCGGCGGCGTTCTTCGGAGCGCCGGCGGCGCTCTACATGGGGGCGGGGTTTCCCGGCAACGTGGCGATCTTCTCGAGCCTGCCGATGCAGGGCGATCTCGTGCTGCACGACGCGCTGGTCCATGCCAGCGCCCATGACGGAATGCGTCTCGGCCGGGCCGAGACGCAGAGCTTTGTTCATAACGACGCCGACGCCGCACGCGACGCACTACGGGCTTGGCGCGCCGCCGGCGGTACCGGCCGGGCGTGGATCGCCTGCGAGAGCCTCTATTCGATGGAAGGTGATCTCGCGCCGCTCGATGACCTCGCCGCCGTCGCGGCCGAAGACGGCGCGGTGCTGGTTGTCGACGAGGCGCATGCGACCGGGCTTTACGGCGCGCAGGGGCAGGGCCGGGCGCACGGGCTCGACCCTTCGGTCGATCTGGTCAGCCTGCACACCTGCGGCAAGGCGCTCGGCGGGGCCGGCGGGCTGATCTGCGGCGATCCGGTGCTGATCGACACGCTGGTCAACCGCGCCCGCAACTTCATCTTCTCGACCGCGCCATCGCCGCTCGACGCCGCTGTCATGCGCGCGGCGCTGCGGCTGGTCGCGGAGCGGCCCGAGCTGCGCGAGGCGGCCTGGCGCAGCATCAGCCACGCGCATGAGGCCGCGCGACTCGGTGGCCTCGGCGCATTCGGAACGCAGATCCTGCCGGTGCTGATCGGCGACGATGCCGAGGCGCTGGCGCTGGCCCAAGCCTTGCAGGCGCGCGGCCACGACGTGCGCGCGATCCGCCCGCCCACCGTGCCGCGCGGCACGGCACGGCTGCGCGTCTCGATCACCCCCAATGTCAGCACGGACGAGATCGACGCGCTCTTCGCCGATCTCGCGGACATCCGAAAGGCCGCCGCATGAAACCGATCGTCGTCACCGGCACCGATACCGGCATCGGCAAGACCGTGGTCTCGGCGGGCCTCGTCCAGGCCCTCGGCGCGCATTACTGGAAGCCGGTGCAGTCGGGCCTCGAGGAGGAGACCGACAGCGAGATCGTGGCGCGGCTCGCCGGTGCGCCGGTGCTGCCAGAGGCGGTGCGGCTCGAACTCCCGGCCAGCCCGCATATCTCGGCCGAGGCCGAAGGGGTGCGGATCGACGTCGAGGCGCTGAGGCTGCCCGACACCCCCCGGCCGCTGGTGGTCGAGGGGGCGGGCGGGCTGATGGTGCCGCTCGACGACCGAACCACCTTCCTCGATCTCTTTGCCCGCTGGGGCGCGCCGGTGGTGCTGGTCGCGCGCACAGCGCTCGGGACCATCAACCATTCGCTGCTGTCGCTGGCGGCGCTGCGCGGGGCCGGGGTGCCCGTGGCCGGGGTGATCTTTTCGGGCGAGGCCGCGCCCCGCGTCGAGCGCACCATCGCCGAGATGGGCGAGGTGACGCATCTGGGCCGGGTCGGGCCGCTCGATCCGCTCGATGGCGACGGCCTGCGGGATGCCTTCGCGGCGATCGACATGGCCGCGATCCGCCGCGCGATGGAGGCGGCATGACCGACGCCGATTTCGACCGCCGCCATTTGTGGCATCCCTATACCAACGTCATGGCGCCGGGTCCGACCTACATGGTCGAGCGCGCCGAAGGGGCGTGGATCACGCTCGACGACGGCACGCGGATGATCGATGCCATGTCGTCGTGGTGGTGCGCGATCCACGGCCATCGGCACCCCGCGATCACGGCGGCGATGAAGGCACAGATCGACCGGCTGCCGCATGTGATGTTCGGCGGGCTCACCCATCGCCCGGCGGTCGAGCTGGGGCGCCGCCTGGTCGAGATGACGCCCGAGGGGCTCGACCACGTGTTCTACTGCGACAGCGGCTCGGTCGCGGTCGAGGTGGCGATGAAGATGGCGGTGCAGCACCAGCTCGCCGCCGGAAATCCGGGCCGCACACGCTTTGCCACGCCGCGCGGCGGCTATCACGGCGATACCTGGAAGGCGATGAGCGTCTGCGACCCGGTGAACGGCATGCACCACCTGTTCGAGGGGGCGCTCAACATCCAGTATTTCGTACCGCAGCCGCCGGTGACCATGTCTGAGGACTGGCCCGAGGACGACGAGGCCAACGGCGTCGCGGGCCTGTCGCGGCTGCTGCACGAGCATGGCGACCAGATCGCCGGGCTGATCCTGGAGCCGGTGGTACAGGGGGCGGGGGGCATGCGCTTCTACCACCCCGAGTATCTGCGCCGGGCGCGCAAGCTCTGCGACGAGCTGGGGATCCTGCTGATCTTCGACGAGATCGCCACCGGCTTCGGTCGGACCGGCGCGCTGTTCGCGGCCGATCTGGCCGGGGTCACCCCGGACATCATGTGCCTGGGCAAGGCGCTGACCGGCGGGCACCTGTCCTTTGCCGCGGTGATGGCCTCGGGCGAAGTGGCGCGGCGCATCGGCTCCGGTAAGCCGGGGCTCTTCATGCACGGGCCCACCTTCATGGGCAATCCGCTCGCCTGTGCCGCCGCCTGCGCCAGCCTCGACCTGATGGCGGATGGCGAATGGCGCGACCGCGTGGCGGGCATCGCCTGGCAGATGGAGGCCGAGCTCGCGCCAGCGAGATCGCTTCCGGGCGTCGCGGATGTCCGGGTGCTGGGCGCGATCGCGGTGATCGAGATGGACCACGAGGTCAGCGCCGACCGCGCGCATCCGGTATCGCGCGAAACCGGGGTCTGGCTGCGGCCCTTCGGGCGCAACATCTATGCCATGCCGCCCTACGTCCTGTCGCCGGAAGAGGTCGGGCAGGTGAGTGCCGCGATGATCCGCCTGGCGGAGATCCTCTAGGCCGATGCGTTGGCGCTGGCTCAGCGGATCGGAGCGGGCAGGGCAGGTGGTGGTGCTGTTCGGCGGCTGGGCCGCCGGGGCCGCTGCGTTCCGGCATCTCGGCGATGACCGCGACGTCCTGTTCGTCGAGGATTGGCGCGATCTCGACGCCGAGCTGCCTTCGCTATCGGGCTATGCGCGGCGCAGCCTCGTCGCGTGGTCGTTCGGGGTGGCGGCCTATGCCCATTGGCAGGCCGGGCGCGCGGACCCGTTCCATCGCCGTGTCGCGATCTGCGGCAGCCCGAACCCGGTCGACCGCCGCCTCGGCATCCCGCCCGCGATCTTCGCGCGCACCCGCGATCGCCTGGACGAGACGACGCTCGCGGCGTTTCTCGACCGCGCCGGCGCCCCCCCCGTGGCGGCCCCCGACATCGACGCCCTGCGCGCCGAGTTGGACGTCGTCGCGGCGCGCGGCCCGGCACCGGCTGCGGCATGGGACGCGGCTTTGATCGCGACGCGCGACCATGTCTTTCCGGCCCCCAATCTGCGCCGGGCCTTCGCCGATGTGCCGCTGCGCGAGGTCGAGGCACCACATGCGCCGTTTCGCGGCTGGACGAGCTGGGACGAGGTGCTTTCGTGACCCCGTCCTGCGAGCGTGTCGCCCGGGCGTTTCGCCGAGGGCTGTCGAGCTACCACGCCGAGGCGCGGGTACAGGCCCGTAGCGCCGCGCGCCTGGCCGAGATGCTGGCCGAGCAGGGGGCGGGGCCACGCATCGATCGGGCGTTCGAGTTCGGCTGCGGCACCGGTCTGCTGACCCAGGCGCTGCGCGCCCGCTTCGAGATCGGCGACTATCTGAGCAACGATCTTCTTGCCGAGGCGGCGGCGCATCTGTCGCCCGAATTGCGCCCGGGCTTTCGCGCCGGGCCGGTGGAGCGGCTGGCGCTCGACGGGCGTTTCGGCCTGATCGCCTCCGGCGCCACGATCCAGTGGATCGCCGATCCCCGGGCGCTGCTGTCGCGGCTCTGTGCGCATCTCGCCCCCGGTGGATTCCTGTTGCTCGGGGGCTTCGGGCGCGGTCATTTCGCGGAGATCGCCGCCTTGGGCGCGCCCGCGCCGCTCTCCTATGCAGACCCCGAGGATTGGCCGGAATTGCTGCCGCCCGGCCTGCGGATCGCCGCGATCGAGGCCCGTCGTGAGGTGATGGGTTTCGACGACCTGCCGCAGCTGCTGCGCCATCTGCGCGCCACAGGCGTCACCGGCAACGCCCGCGCCGGCTGGGGGCGGGGCGCCCTGCGCGCCGCAGAGGCGCGCTGGCGCGCCGAGCATGCCTTGCCGGATGGCCGTCTCGGCCTGAGCTATGTCTCGGTGCATCTCGTTGCGTCCCGGCCGGAGTGAACCGGTCGAGCCCCGCGCATCGGGATCGTTCTCGCGCGTCAATCGAGGATGAAGATCTCGGGCTGGGTCAGGAAATGCTCGCGCAGCGGTGGCACGTCGCCATCGATCTCCCCCAGCGGCATCGTCGACAGCAGGCCCAGCGCCCGTCGCTTGGCGGCGAGCGCCGCCGGCGGGGCCGAGAGAAGACGCATGGCGCGCGGCACCGGCGCGGTCGCCTGAAACCGCCCTGCGAGCGGATAGGCCAGCGCCCGATGCGTCTCGCCCATGGCGGCCCGGCCGATGGCATGACCCCTTTGCCGGTCGGGATGCGCCTCCTCGCGCCAAGGCAGCAGTACCGCAGCCTCCTCCGGAAGGCAGGCCGCGACCTTTGCGGCGACGAGGTCGAATGGCCGCCCGCCCGAGGTCAACATCCCCTCCCGCTCGTCAAAGCAATGCAGGACCGCTTTCGGCGCAAGGCCCGACAGAGCGGTCGAGACGTCCTGCAGGGCCGCCACGGCGGTGCCGCGCGTCAAGCAGATGACCCGAACCGGCAGCCCGGCCCGGACCGCGCCGTGGATCAGCGCCGCGCATCCCAGGATCTCGTCGCCCGGATGCGACGCGATCACCACGAGACCGCCCGCGTCGCGCAGCAGTTCACCGGCGGTCGCCGAAAGGGCGAGCCGCGCGCCCCACAGAAGCGGGCTCTCGCCGGTGAAACGGCTTGATCCCCGAGGTCCCCGCATACTACGCCCCACCCATGCGCGTCCTTGAGAACATCATCAGCGATCGTGGTTCGAAATACGCCGTTTCGGGCGCGCCCTGCACCTCCGACGCCGAGGCCAAGCTGCTTCTGAAGGAGCTGCAACGCCGCAAGAAATTCGCCAAGGCCACCCATAACAGCTGGGCCCTGCTGGCGACGGACGGTCCCTTGAAGAACGATGACGGCGAGAGCGGGGCCGGCATGGTGATCCTGCGCATGCTCGAGCGCGAGGGGCTGCACGACCACCTCATCATCGTGACCCGCTGGTATGGCGGCAAGCATCTGGGCGGCGACCGCTTCCGGCACGTGCAGGACGCGGTGCGGATCTATCTCGACGCCCTGGCGGTCGACCGGCAGGGTTGAGCGTCACCATCGGGTAGAGGTCAGACCTGGCCATCTGTCTTGATGTTGATGGTGTTGCCGCAATGCTTGCAATGCACCGCGTCGGCATCGTGCAGGAAAAGCCCGCAGGTCTGGCAGGTCACCCGCACCTTGCTGGGGCGGAACAGCACCTGCGCCAGCCGCAGGAAAAGCGTGACGCCGCAGATCATGATCGCGACCGAGATCATCCGCCCGCCGGTGCCCGCGAGGGTGATGTCGCCGAACCCGGTGGTCGTCAGCGCCGTGACGGTGAAGTAGAGCGCATCGGCATAGTTGCCGATATCGGCGCTGCTACGATGCTGGGTCGCGAAGACGAAGCCCGACATCACGAAGATGAACACGCCGAGATTGGTCGCGGCGACGAGCAGCTGTTCATTGTCCCGGAAGAACCGGAAATCGGCCCTGAGCCGGTCCTTGGTCTGGAACATGTGCAAGAGCCGCAAGGTGCGCAGGATCCGCAGGAAGGCAAAGCCCTCGCCCGCCAGCGGCGCGAAGAAGGAAGCTGCGCTGACGAGATCGGCCAGCGTGGTGGGGTAGCACAGGAACCGCCACCGCCGGGGCGCGATCCACAGCCGCGCCGCAAGATCGGCGAGGATCACCGAGCCGAAGAGCAGGTCGAGCCCCTGCACCCATGGGCCATAGGCGGTAAAGGAGGTGACCACGACGAACAGGATCGCGACGATGTCGAAGCCGAGCAGCCAATAGCGAAAACGATGCGCGCGCGGCGTCGCGCCCCGATAGAGTTCGACCACCCTGTCCTTCATCTTCTCGCGCATCTCCCCGAGGCTCTCATCCGGATCGCGCCGGCTTCGCGCCAACCTTGCACGCGTCGGCGCCACCGTCGACCCGCTCCCCGGCATGACCGTGCAGGGCTCCGAAGCATGCGGCCCCGGACCGGGCCGGTCTCCGGTAGGGCTACGGCTCTGAAGCGTGCCGAAGATCCTGGCCGAAGCACGAAAAGCGCCCCCGTCCGGTGAGCGCCTTTCCGTTTCCTCACCATCATGTTGCCGCATGGCTGCGTCGCTGCACGTTCCCGAACGACGGCGGCGGCGCAAGAGCGCCGCCGCCGTTAGTTTGGCTCGATGGCGACTTATTCGTCGTCGCTGTCCCTCTGCTTGCGCTTGTTGCGGCGTTCAGCCTTCTCGCGCTCACGACGCTCTTTCTTCGCGGCCTTGCGCTTCTCGCGCTTCTCGGCCTTCAGCTCGCGCTTGCTCTTTTTCTCGGCTTTGGCGCCCGAGCCATCAGTGGCGTCCTCGCGGTCGTCCTCATCCTCGTCGCGCTCGTCCTCGTCGTGATCGTCCTCGTCGCGCTCGTCCTCGTCGTGATCGTCCTCGTCGTGATCGTCCTCGTCGCGCTCATCCTCGTCGTGATCGTCCTCGTCGTGGTCGTCCTCCTCGTGGTCGTCTTCGTCCTCGTCACGATCACGTTCCACGTCCTCGGCCTCTTCCTCGAGGTCCCGGATGGCTTCGCGCTGTTCCTTCTTCAATTCACGAAGCCGCTCGCGGAGCTCGGCCCGCGCCTCGTCGTGGTCCTCGTCGATCCCGGCAAGTTCCTCGGTCAGGTCCGCGATGGCCTCGCGCTTCTCGTTCAGGATGCCTTCGCTCTCTTCCTCAAGCTCGGCGAGGGCTTCGGCCTTTTCCGCTTCCAGTTCGCGAAGTTCCTCCTCCACGTCGGCGCGGTCGCCCGGATCGGCGTCCCTCAACTCCTGCTCGAGTTCGCGCAGAGCCTCTGCAAAGTCCCGATCGATGCCTCGGCGTTCGTCCTCCAGCTCGGCCAGAGCCTCGCGCTCCTCCTCCTCGATCTCCGCGAGGGCGTCCTCGAGCTCGCTCCGGGCTTCGTCGTCATCATCACCGACGTCGGCGATCTCGTCCTTCAACTCGCGGATGGCATCCTTGTACTCGTCGCGGATCTCGCGGAGTTCCTCTTCCAGATCGTCCACCGCCTCCGCGTCGTCCTCGCTCTCCACCTTGTCCCGCAGCGCCGCGAGCCGCAGGGTGAGGCGGCTGTCGTCGATGGCTTCGGCGAATTCTTCCTCGGTGATGAAGCGGTCGCCCTGCGACGCCATCCGGAAAATGCGCTTGCTGCGGATTTCGGAAGCTCGGGCCCATTCCTTGCGGGACAACATGCCATCGCCATCGGTGTCATAGGTCTCGAAGGTCACCGATTGGGCGGTGGCCATGCCCGAGGTGGACAGGAGAGCACTTATCGCAAGCGCCGAGGCGGTGGTCAGAAGTTTCATCAGTCGGTCCCATGGCTGCTGTTCAACAGTCAAACTACTGCCCAATCGGGCGACAATAGGGCGCAATTCCTGCTACAAAAAGAGGCATGGCGAAACGCTATGTCCCAATGAGAAAGGGCCGGGACGGAAACGTTCCGAGCGGATGATCACCACTCATGCAGGCGGCACGCATCCGGTTCTCGGGGACATGAGTTATTGCAAGGCCGAAGCGCCGTCTCGGGGTAGAGGTCGATTTCGGCATGGGGTCGACAGCGGTGCGGGCTTTTGCGGCATCGTCGCACGGCAGAGAGGCGCATTCGGCAGCGGCCGGGATCCGGACCGAGCGCGGATTCACGGCCGGTCCTCCATTCAGCAGGGAACGCGGGCTGCGATTGCCTGGGTTGTTGTTTTCGAAAGGGGACGGGCTTCCCTCTTGCCCCGCGTTGCAGTTTCGGCGCGTTCTCGCCCTTTCCCAGCTTCCGACGACGTGTCGGCTTCTCTCTCGCGACCGGGTGCCGTAGCGTGGCGGAGCGCTGAACATGCAGAAGGCATCGTCTCGTATGCTGCTGAGGCAAATCATCGGGTTGTCCCTGTGCTGGCTTCTGCTCCTCGTGGGGCTGGGAGAGGTTGCCGGTCCGGAACATGCCCACGTGGCAGACGGAAACGCGGAGCACGCCTCCGTCGCAGTTCCCGTTCTCTCCGGCCCTGCATCTCAATCCACGGCCTGTCATCCCAGCGTGCGGTGCATCATAGTTCCGGCGGACGAAGGCGCACTTGCCAGTCCGCCGCTGCGGCTGGCCGGCCGGATGACCTTCGGGGTCGCGGGCTCGGAACCGCCTTCGCAACACCCCGACATCGCGCTGCCTCCACCTCGTCGAAAGGTCTGATCTGGACAATCGGACTCAGTCGACGAGGGCAGTATGACAAGAAAGAAGATGGCGATGGCCACGCTGGCGACCTTGGTCGCGGCAGGGGCCGCGCTCGCGCATAGCGGCGCGACGGGCGTGGTGCGCGAACGCATGGAGGGGATGGTCGCGATGCGCGACGCCATGCGCGACGTGACCCCGATGATGCGGGGAGAGGCGCCCTATGACGCGGCGCGCGTGGTCGAGGCCGGTCGCGCGATCGCGGCGCATGCCGGGAGGGAGATGACCCGGCTCTTTCCGGAAGGCAGCACGGACGGGGTCTCCTACGCGAAGGAGGCCATCTGGCAGGAGCCCGAGACGTTCGACGCCTTGGCCGAGGAGTTGCGCCGCCATGCCGAGGGTCTCGTGAAGGCCGCTCCGAACGGACTGACCGCGCCCGATCCCCATGCCGGCATGGCGATGGGCGGTTCCATGGCGGGGCACGAGGGTATGGCGATGCCGGGCCAGACTTCGGGTCGAGCCGGCCCGGGCGCCGGATACACGGTGGCGCAGCTTCTCGGCATCGAACCGCGCAGACGCGCGGAACAGGAGGTGCCGGGGGCCACGGCCGCGAAGGCCGAGGGCAGCTCCACGCCCGGCTACGCGACACTCGCCGCGCCCGACGTCTTCCGCCGGATCGGCGAGACCTGCGCGGCCTGTCATGGCCGCTACCGGGCGGGGAGCTGAGCATGCGTGGTCTGCTCAGAAGCGTCCTGCTGGCAGCCGCCCTGGCCGGAGGCGGCTATGCCGGGCTGCGCGCATGGCCGATCGGCGAGGCGGATGCGAGGATCTCCCTCGATGGGGATGCCCGGCGCGGCGCCTATCTGGCGCGCGCGGCGGGCTGCGTGGCCTGTCACACCGACACGGCAGCCGATGGTCCGGCGCTGGCGGGCGGCGCGCCGCTCGACACGCCATTCGGCAGCTTCGTTCCGCCGAACATCACGCCCGATTTCCAGCACGGCATCGGCAACTGGACCCCGGACGATCTCGCCCGGGCGCTGCGGGAAGGAGTGTCGCCCGAGGGCGAGCCCTATTACCCGGCCTTTCCCTTCGAGTTCTATGCGGGCTTCTCGGATCAGGACATCGCCGATCTCTGGGCCGCGCTGGCGACGGTGCCGGCGGTGGCCGAGACCCGGGCGGAGAGCGACATCGGCTTTCCCTTCAGCGTCCGGGCCGGGCTGAAGCTCTGGCGCGCGGCCGCGCTCAGGCCTTCGGATGTCGCGCCGGTGCTGGGTCGCTCCGAGGCATGGAACCGGGGACGAGAGCTCGTGGAGGGCGCGGCGCATTGCGGCGCATGCCATACCGGCCGGGGCCTCATGGGGGGCCTCGACGCGGCACCCTTCGGCGGCAATGACGACTTGCCGGGCGGATCGGCGGCGCCGTCGATCCGGGCGGAGGCGCTGCGCGAGGGCGGCTGGACCGCCTCGGCGCTCGCCTATGCGCTGGAGACCGGCATCACTCCTTCGGGCGATGTGTTCGGGGGCTCGATGGCCGAGGTGGTGGAGCAGGGCACCGGTTTTCTCGACGAGAGCGACCGCCGCGCCATTGCGGCCTATCTGCTCGACCCCACGCCCCGGCCCGTGACGCCCGCGACCGACGAAGTCGCGCAGCTGCGCTGACCGCACCGAAATTGGCGCGCCGGCGCGTCCGCAGAGCGCGCCGGGCCCACTCCATTCGAAAGACGAAGCGATGAACAAGACGATCATTCTCGGCGCCATGGGCGTCCTCCTTGCCGGCGGCTTGCTCTGGGTCGTATCGAGTCCGGACGCGAGCAACATGGCCGGCCATTCCATGAGCCCGCCCGACACCGATGAGATCCCGCAGGGCGCGGCGATCGTCCGGGTGGCGCTGCCGGCGGAGCTCTCCGAGCAGGCGCAGATGGGCAAGCGCGCCTTCGAGGCGGTTTGCGCCGACTGCCACGGCGAGAATGCCGCCGGGCAGAACGGCGTGGCGCCGCCGCTGGTCCACAAGACCTACGAGCCGAGCCACCATGGCGACTACGCCTTCCTCGCCGCCGTGCGCAACGGCGTGCGGTCGCATCACTGGGACTTCGGGGACATGCCTCCGGTCGAAGGGCTGACCGATGCGGATGTGGCGAACGTCGTCGCCTACGTGCGGGCCTTGCAGCGCGAGAACGGCATCGATTGACGGCCGGAAGGTGATCCCTTGGCGGCGAAGCGCCGCCGCGGCTCCGCCCCGGATGCGAGCCACTTGTATCCGGGCCGGAACCTGCCATTTCTCCTTTCAAGATGCGACGTCGACATGTGATTCCCCGGCTCCTGACGGTCCTCTTCGGAGGGCTGCTGATGCTGTCCGTCGCGCTTTCCGGGGCAAGCGCCGCGACCGCCCTTGGCGAGGGTCAGGGACATGGCGCGTATCATCTCTCGATGCCCGAGCACGGTGACCCGCCTCCGGAAGAGGCCGGATCGACCGAGTGTGCCTTGCTATGCCTTGCCGAACGATTGCGCCCCCTGCGCCCCGAGGGCTATCGTAGCCTGACCCGACGGACAGCGGTCGAGACGGGCTTTGCTCCGATCCTGATGGTGGGCCAGGCACCCATGCCACCCTGGCATCCTCCACAGAACGCCTGAAGTCCCGCGCCACCGCCCCCGATTGATCGGGCGCCCCCGCATCGCGGCCCATGCGCCGCAAGGATTTCAGACATATGACCCATCACCTTTCCCGTCGCGGCTTCCTCGCCACCAGCGCGGCCGCGGCCGCATATGCCACCATGCCCGTCGTCGGGCGCGCACAAGCTCTGGAGCCGCTGCTTCTGCGAGCGATGACGCGCACGCTCGACATCGACGGCCGCGCCGCCACCGTCATGGGGCTGCTCGGTCCGGATGACCGGCCCGGTCTCTCGCTCGATCCAGGCCAGCGCTTCGCGGTGCGGCTCGAGAACCAACTCGATGTCGAGACGCTGATCCATTGGCACGGGCAGATCCCGCCCAATGCCCAGGACGGCGTGCCGAACCTGCCGCTGCCCCCGCTGGCCCCGGGCGAGAGCCGCGACTACGATTTCGCGCCGTTGCCGGGGACCCACTGGATGCACAGCCACCTGCCGCTTCAGGAGCTCGGGCTTCTCGCCGCGCCGCTGATCGTGCGCCGCGCCGAGGACCTTGCCGCCGACCGGCAGGAGGTGGTGATGTTCCTGCACGACTTCTCCTTCAAATCGCCCGAGCAGGTGATGGAGGAGATCACCTCGGGCATGGCGATGCATGGCATGAACCATGGTGGCATGGCCGGGATGGGCGCGACGGGCGGCATGGACCACGGCGCGATGAGCGGCATGCCGGGAATGGATCACGGCGGCATGGCCGGGATGGACCATGGAGCCATGGCCGGAATGGATCATGGCGGCATGGCGATGACCGCCGATCTCAACGACTACGACTTCGATGCCTATCTGGCGAACGACCGCACGCTCTCGGACCCCGAGCTTGTGCAGGTCGAGCCGGGCGGTCGGGTGCTCCTGCGGGTGATCAACGCAGCCGCCGCGACGAGCTTCTGGATCGAGACCGGCGCGGTAGAGGCGCGGCTGGTGGCGGTGGACGGCCATGCCGTGCAGCCGATCTCCGGGCGTCGCTTCGGCGCGGCGATGGCGCAGCGGCTCGACATCGAGATCGATCTGTCCTCGGGCGGGGCCTTCCCGATCCTCGCGCTGCGCGAGGGCGCGCGCGAACGCACCGGGATCGTGTTGGCGAGCTCCGGGGCGCAGGTCGAGAAGATACACGGCACCGCACCTACCGCGGCGCCGGCCTTCGATCTGGATCTCGGGCAGGAGCGATCGCTGCGCGCCACCCAGCCGCTGCCCGAGCGCGCCGCCGAACGGCGGCAGATGGTGATGCTGGGGGGGCAGATGCAGCCCTATGTCTGGACCATCGACGGCAAGACGTGGGCCGAGCGCCAGCCGGTCCCGGCCGTCACCGGCGAAAGGGTCGAACTGACCTTCCACAACATGTCGTCCATGGGTCACCCGATGCATTTGCACGGGCACGTGTTCCAGGTCGTGGAGGCGGGTGGCCAGCGCTTCTCGGGCGCGGTGCGTGACACGGTCTACGTGCCTCCGATGGCTGCGGTCACCGTGGCGCTCGATGCCGGCGAGGCGGCACGCTGGATGCTGCACTGCCACCAGATGCCGCATCTCGCGAGCGGGATGATGACCGAGTTCGCCGTCGCAGCGAACTGAAGCGGGCCCGCTGCGGCCATTCCCTCCGGGTGGCTGCGCTCTCTGCTGTCCGATGCGAGCGGTCGGCCGGCTTGGCCGTGCCAACCGGCATGCGCTGGCACGGGCCGGCCACCGCCCGCAGGACGGCGCCATGCAGAACGATCCCGGTCCCGGCATGCTTGCGGGGACCGAACCAAAACCTCAATCTCAGAGAAAGCTTCGACCAGATGTCGATCAATGCTCAACCGGGCGACGTGACCTTCACCACGCCCTGGAACGTGTTCAAACCCTATTTCTCCTACCTGCTGATGTTCCTCGGCATGGGCCTGATCTCGGGCTCCATCGTGCACGCGGCGCAGGCAGATATGCGGCAGTATGCGCTTGTCCTGATGGCCATCGGCGCGGTGTTGTTCGCCTTCGGCTCCTACCTCAACGAGGTGCTCTTCAAGACAGGCATCCTCGGTGACAGCGTCCTGAAATACGTCTCGGTGTCGCTGCTCCTCGCGCTCGGCATCGGCATGGTCTCCGGGGCCGCGCAGCATTTCTACGATACCCCGATCTTCGCCAGCTACATCGCGCCGATCGGCATCTTCGTATCCTCGCTCGCCTTCGCGATCCGTCAGGGCTATGTCCTGCACCGCCGGAACTGGGTCTTCATGATCCTGCTGGGCGTCGTCTTTGCGACCGTCTTTCACCTCGCCCTGCGCAGCTATGCCAGCAGCCTGCCGGTTGGTGTCGGTCATCACGGCGTCGCGGCGGCGACGATGCACGGCGATGCGCATGATGACGGTCACGACCACGATCATTCGGCGCCGGACCATGGCACAGCGGCAACCACCCTCGGCGCTGCCCATTGATCTGTCGGTAGGTACACGCTGCCATCAGCTGAAGGCCTTCCAAGCCGAAGCCCGAGAATCGAACGGCCGCCCAAGGGCGGCCGTCTTTCTTCTCCTCGCACCGGCAGCCGCGGGTCAGGCGTCGCTCAGCAGCTTCTTGCGTGAGGCGTATTCCTCCGGGTCGATCTCGCCCTTGGCGAAACGCATGTCGAGTTCGGCAAGCGCGCCGGATTTCCGGCCCGGTCCGGCGCCATCATCGAGCCGCCGGACCAGCCAGATCACCCCGGCGACCACGAGGCCAAGTACGATCAGCCAGAGCACCGGGCCGAAGACCATGCCGAAGCCGCTGCCGCTCCAGCCCATCATGTGCCCGTAACCATAGCCCTCCGTATCGGCGGAGGCCGGGCCCGCGATCAGGGCCAGGCCGAATGCAATGCGGTTCATCTTGGTCTCCATGGCTCGTTTCTACCACGAACCATGAGGGGGCAGGGCCAGTGTCGCATTGATCTGCATCAATCGGGGCAGGGCGCTCAGCCGCTGTCGAAGCCATCCTGCTCGCTCGGACGCGCGGGTCGGGCCGCGCGGGCACCTCACCGCTCCGGGATTGTGTCAGCTCGCTTCCAGCTCGACCTCGCCCTTCATGCCGGCTTCGAGATGGCCCGGAACGTTGCAGGCGTAGCCGACCCGGCCGTCCTCGGGAAAGGTCCAAACGATCTCGGCGCTCTCGCCCGGCTCCAGCAGCACGCTGTTGGGGTCGTCATGCGCCATGCCCATCTCCTGCATCTTCTCGTGATCGACGCGGCGCATGCTCATCATGCCCTTGCGCATCATCGCCTGCATCTCGTCCTCATGCGCGGCCCAGCTGTCGGGGGTGCCGAGGTTGAACTCGTGGAACAGCCGGCCTTCGTTGCTCACGACGAAGCGGATCGTTTCGCCAGCGGTGACCTCTAACGAGGCGGGGGTATAGCTCATCTCGTCCATGGCGATCTCGACGATCCGGTCGATCTCCGAAGGATCACCCGGTTCGCCGATGCCTTGGGCGGAGCCGTGGCCCGGCCCGGCGAGGGCGCCACCGGCGAGGGGAACGAGGGCGAGTGCGGTGATCAGGCTCTTCATTGGCGGTCCTTTCGCTCAGATGTCGGCAAAGCGCCGGACCCTGTCAGGTCCGGCGTGATAGCGCAAATGGGGGAAGCGGAGTTCTGCCGGGATCAAGCCGAGCAGTCGAGGAAGCCGCGATAACCCACCCGCAGGCCCTCTTCGAGATGGAATGTCATCTCGGCCTCGGCGCGGCGCAGGCTGCCATCGGTGTCGGTCCAGTCGGCGCCCGGGTCGGGCATGACGGAGACATCGACGCCCTCGGCCGCGAACCGCGCGCCGTCTTCCAGCGTCTCGACGGCGATCGGGCCACCGGCGGCCAGCGGGATCAGCACGCCAGACAGCTTGATCGCGCCGTTCTCGCCTGCCATGGCGAGGACCGGCTCGCCTTCGTTTGTGCGACGGAACTCGCAGGTCGCGTCGCGTTCGAGCGCGGTCTCGATCTCTTCGGGGGTCAATCCCGCCGGGTCGAGGCCGGCCAGTTGCGCGGAGTCCAGCGCCTCCTCGACGGTGCCTTCCTCGGCGGGCGCTTCGGATTCGCCGAGCGCCGGGTCCGTAGCGATGCCGTTCTCCTCGATATCGGCGATCAGGTGGCGCATCTCGCCGATCTCCTTGCGCTGCGCGGCGATGATCTCGTCGGCGAGCTTGCGCACGCGCGGATCCTCGATCTGCGCCCGTTCGGAGGTCATGATCGCGATCGAATGGTGCGGGATCATCGCCGCCATGTAGCTGGTGTCGTCCACCGTCTCTTGACTACGAATGAGCCAGAGCGTCAGGCCGAACACCGCGACGGCGCCCGCGTAGATCGCGACATTGATCGCCTTGCTCGAATACATCGACAGCATGAAGCTGAGCATGATCACCGCCATCGCCGCACCCATCAGGAGCGCCATGTAGGTCCGGGTCTCGCTGAAGAAGACGTGCTCGAAGGCATAGGTGTTGATGTACATCAGCCCGAACATCACCACCGTCGAGGTCGCGATCATCGCGGCAAAGCGCCAGTAGGACATGGAAACTCTCCTTTTACTGCCGGACCGGGGAGGGTCCGTCTACATACGAAGGGGCGCCGCCGGACCGCTGGCCCGGCGGCGCCCCGGTTGGTTCAGTTCGTCTCGAAGCCGACCCGCGCCGCCCGCAGGCGCAACGCGTTGCCAATCACCGAGACCGAGGACAGGCTCATCGCCGCGGCGGCGATGATCGGCGACAGCAGCAGCCCGGTGAACGGGTAGAGCAGGCCTGCCGCCACCGGCACGCCGAGGCCGTTGTAGAGGAAGGCGAAGAGCAGGTTCTGCTTGATGTTGCGGACCGTGGCGCGGCTCAGCCGCCGGGCGGTCACCAGCGCCGTCAGGTCGCCGCGGACAAGCGTGATGCCGGCGCTTTCGACCGCGACGTCGGCGCCGGTGCCCATGGCGATGCCGACATCGGCGGCCGCCAATGCAGGCGCGTCGTTCACCCCGTCGCCGGCCATCGCCACCGTGCGGCCCTCCGATTGCAGCCGCCGGATCGCCGCCTGCTTGTCGGCGGGCAGAACCTCGGCGATCACCTCGTCGATACCGAGATCGGAGGCCACGGCGCGGGCGGTGACCGCGTTGTCGCCGGTCAGCATGACGATCCTGAGCCCTTCCTCGTGCAGCGCCGCGATGGCCTTGGGCGTCGTTTCCTTGATCCTGTCGGCCACCGCGACCAGCCCGGTCGCGCGACCGTCGACGGCCACGAGGATCGCCGTCCGCCCCTTGCGACGCGCGGCATCGGCCCGCTCGGACAGGGATGCCGTGTTGGCGCCCGCTTCCTGCATCATCGCGACATTGCCGATCGCGACGTTGCGGCCCGCGACCCGGCCCGAGATGCCCTTGCCGGTGATGCTGTCGAAGCTTTCGACCTCGGGCAGGGGGATGCCACGCTCGTTCGCGCCCTCGACGATGGCGCGGGCCAGCGGGTGTTCGGACTGCGCCTCGAGCGCGGCGACGAGGCCCAGAAGCTCCTCCTCCGCCATGCCCTCGGTTACCACCTCGACCAGCGCCGGGCGGCCCTCGGTCAGCGTGCCGGTCTTGTCCACTACCAGCGTGTCGACGGCGGCGAAGCGTTCGAGTGCGGCGGCGTTCTTGATCAGCACGCCGTGTCCAGCGCCCTTGCCGACGCCAACCATGATCGACATCGGCGTGGCGAGGCCCAGGGCACAGGGACAGGCGATGATCAGCACCGACACGGCAGAGACCAGCGCGAAGGCCATGGCCGGGTCGGGGCCGAACAGGCTCCACACCACGAAGGCAAGGAGGGCGACGCCGACCACCGCCGGGACGAAGTAACCCGACACCTTGTCGGCGAGCTTCTGGATCGGCGCCTGGCTGCGCTGCGCCTCGGCCACCATGGCGACGATGCGATTGAGCATCGTCTCGGCGCCGACCTTCTCGGCGCGCATCACGAAGCTGCCGGTCTGGTTCAATGCCCCACCAGTGACCGGGTCGCCCTCCGCCTTCTCGACCGGGATCGGCTCGCCGGTGATCATGCTCTCGTCGATCGAGGAGCGACCTTCGACCACCACGCCGTCCACCGGCACGCTTTCGCCCGGCCGCACCCGGAGCCGGTCGCCCGATCGGACCATGTCGAGCGGCACGTCACGCTCGCCCTGCGCGTCGACCAGCCGCGCCGTCTTGGGCGCGAGGTCGAGAAGCGCGCGGATCGCCCCCCCAGTGCGTTCGCGCGCGCGCAGTTCCAGAAGCTGGCCCAGCAGCACCAGCGTAACGATCACCGCCGCCGCCTCGAAATAGACGCCGACCTCGCCCTCGTGACCGCGAAACTGCGGCGGAAACAGCTGTGGCGCGACGGTGGCGACGACCGAGTAGACATAGGCGACGCCGACGCCGAGCGCGATCAGCGTGAACATGTTGAGGCTGCGACGGACGATCGAGGCCCAGCCGCGTTCGAAGAACGGCAACGCCGCCCAGAGCACCACCGGCGTGGCGAGGATCAGCTCGATCCAGTCGAGCATTGGCGCGGAGATGATGGCGAAGGCATGGGGTGCGAAGTGCCGCCCCATCGCGATCACCGCCAGCGGTACGGTCAGCACCGCGCCCAGTACGAAGCGGCGGCGGAAGTCGAGATATTCCTCGCTCGGGCCTTCGGTCATCGGAATGCCCTTGGGCTCGAGCGCCATGCCGCAGATCGGGCAGGAACCGGGACCGACCTGCTCGATCTCGGGATGCATCGGGCAGGTGTAGATCACGTCTTCGCGCTCGGGCGGCGCGGCCTTCAGCGCGGGATCGAGGAAGATCTCGGGCCTTGTGTCGAACCTCTCGCGGCACTTGGCCGAGCAGAAATAGAAGGTCTCGCCCTCGTGCTCGGATACATGCTTCGCGGTCTCGACATCGACCGACATGCCGCAGACCGGATCGGTCGCGGTGCGGTCGCCGGGCAGATCGTGGTGATGCGCATGCGCATGGCAATCGTGGTCCATGGCGCGTCCTCCTTTGCTCCGAAAGCG
This sequence comes from Limimaricola sp. AA108-03, assembly GCF_050847355.1. Classification (NCBI taxonomy): domain Bacteria; kingdom Pseudomonadati; phylum Pseudomonadota; class Alphaproteobacteria; order Rhodobacterales; family Paracoccaceae; genus Limimaricola; species Limimaricola sp. AA108-03. Next base: position 1,619,707 of record NZ_CP193755.1, on the reverse strand, counting down.
CCGACTCGGCGCCCCGATGCCTCAGTATACCCCAGTGGGGTATATGTCGTCGAGATACCCACATAGGGTATGTTCGGAACCGGTCGGATGGCGTATGGTTCCATGGGCCGGAGGCAGAAGGCTTGGCTGGAGGCGATGAGCATGCAGGAAAAGCAGAACAAGGCGGCGATCCAGAAGCGGCTGGCGCGGCTCGAGGGTCAGGTCCGGGGGATCTCGCGCATGGTCGAGGAGGACCGCTACTGCGTCGATGTGCTGGCCCAGACCGCGGCGGTGCGTTCAGCGCTGAAGGCGGTCGAGCGGCTGTTGATCGAGGATCACACCAATCACTGCCTCGAAGCCGCGATCCTTTCGGGCAATCCGGACGAGCAGCGCACCAAGTTCCGCGAAATGGTCGCTCTGCTCGAAAAGGCGCGTGACTGATCCGCGATACGATCCGATAAGCCATGCCGTCGAGGTCGCATGATCCTGGCCATCGTGATATCCGCCGTCGTCGTGGCGCTGTGCAGCGCCATTCACTATGTCACGCTCAAGCAGGTCTCGGATGCAATCGCATCCGGCCCGGCCTATGCCCGGGGCCGTCATCTCTCCATGACGATCGGCGCGATCACCGTGGCGCATGTGATCGAGGCGCTGATCTACACCTTCGCCTTTGTCTGGGCGGTGCAGGGATTGCAGATCGGCGACCTGAAGCCTTCCTCACCCGATGCGCCCGACCCGACGCTCATGGACTACTTCTATTTCTCGCTGGTCAATTTCACCACGCTGGGCCGCGGCGATCTGAACCCGGATGGCCATCTGCGCTTCATCACCGGAATCGAGGCGTTCCACGGCTTCCTGACGATCACAGCCTCGGGCTCATTCATGCTCCAGGTGATGGGGGGCAAGGCACCCTTGTCCCACGAGGGCTGACCCGTTCGCACCGATCATCGGAAAGATATCCTTGCGATATCGAACTGGCCGAACCGAATCGGCCCGAATATTCTTGGTCTGTCACAGGCGACCAATCACGAGGCGAGTGGTATGCAGAGAAGACAGTTTCTGACGCGGATGGCGGGGTTCGGTCTAACCGGGACTGCCTTGCCGGGCCTGGCGCAGGCGCATGCGGGGGGCGCGCTGCCCGAAAAGTTCCTGCCACGCGAGGTCGAGATCGCATCGGGCATTCCCGCGGGCGAGATCCACGTGATGCCGGACGAGTTCGCGCTCTACTGGACGCTGTCCGAAGGCCGCGCGATCCGCTACAGCGTCGGCGTCGGGCGCGCGGATCTCTATCACGCCGGCAGCTACGTCGTTCAGGTCAAGAAGGAATGGCCGAGTTGGAAGCCGACCCCGGCCATGGTGCGGCGCGAGCCCGAGAAATACGAGAAATACGCCGAGGATGGCATGCCCGGCGGTCTCGACAACCCGCTCGGGGCACGGGCGCTCTATCTCTTCGTCGACGGCCGGGACACCTATCTGCGCATCCACGGCACCAACCAGCCCTCGACGATCGGTCAGGCGGTTTCGAACGGCTGCGCTCGGCTGGTGAACGACCACATCATCGAGCTTTACGATAAGGTCCCCTTGGGCACGAAGGTCTTCCTCTACCCGAAGGCGGGCAACCCGTACCGGCCGGACCAGCACGGGATGGACCACCACGCCTGAACGAGGTGACAAAGGCAAGACGCCTTCAGGCGCGCCGTCCGAGATGTCGTGCTCAGCCGCTGGCGGCCTCGCCATTCGCCGCGATGCGCTTCTGATGAGCGCGCGCGCATTCAGGCCATTTCTCATGCGGTCGATGAAGGTTCGCCTCGATCTCGAACTTGGCGGGGCGATCCACAAAGCTTGGCCTGTCGCGCTGATTGCCGTTGCTGACCACCGACACCGCGCCAAACAAGGCTGATCTCGCGTGGCACCCGGATGAGCTATCGAGTGGAGTCGATTGGGTCGTTCAGCAAGGTTCGGGCGGCGAGCTCCATTGCCATCGCGCTATCCGCTGCTGCGCGCGTGCGCGCAGCGGAAAGCGCCCTTAGACGACGGGAGGCTTTGGTTGGGCTTCGATGCGGACGCCGCCAATCGATTGTCCTTCGAAACCCACTCGACCTTTTCGCCCTCATCGCGTCCGCGCTTCAGAGCCTGTGTGACATATGCAAAAGAGCTAAGAAGCAGGAGCCAGCGAGCGAATGGCGAGAGGCCCCGCAACGGTGCGGGTAGTGTCAGCGGGGTGAAAAGCGCGATGATCCACAGATACGGTAGGGCCTGTGCCGTGGAGGCCCGGAGATCGGCCTTTAGAAGATGCGCTTGCCAGTGCTCGGCATGTCTTTCATGCCCGTCGATATGCGTTCTGCGGATCGCCGCGTAGGCTGTCACCCTCATCGAGAGAATGGCGAAAACGTTCGACCTCACAAACGCGTCCAAGCCGATATCGCCGACGGCGCGCAGGACGCGCCTGGTGTCGATGCCGATCTGCGGAAAGGCCGCGGCAAGGGCCGATGAAGGCACCCCCGCTTCTACTGGGAAGCCCCCTTGCTTGCGCAGCTTTTCGGCTGGCGCTGCCAAATGCTCAGGGCCCCAAATGCACGGCCCGAACGGGGGCAGTCAGCACCGGTATACTGATGGAAAGACTGCTATCCACACTGCGCCTTTCGTTTTCCCGAGGCAAATTCTTCATGCGCCGTGGCTGTTTCAGCCCTTTCGAATGGTGCTTGGGCTGAAGGATAGGGGACCGGTCTGGTACGATTTGGCCTGTGACAGCAGCCTGAGGGCGGAGTTCCCGCTCGGGCAAGGAGGAGGGGGGAGTCCGGAAGTGAAAAAACGACCCTGTTTAAGGCGTCATTCTCTTGAGCGAGAGCACATCAAGAAGAGGGCAGTCCGGCGTGCCCGCTCCAGTGCAGCTCGAGATCGTTTCAGACAGAATGGTCTCGATGGCCTGAAGATCGCTAATCTTTGCCCGGACCACCTCGAGGTGATGGCGCCCCATCTTTTCGACATGAGCGCAGGTGTGTTCGCCTCGATCAACCAAGGACAGCAGGCCTTGGATTTCTTTCATGGTGAAGCCGAGTTCCCGGGCGCGTATGATGAAACTCAGACGCTCGACATGCATCGCTCCATATTGCCGGTGGCCAGAGGGGCTGCGCGGCGGATCGGGCATCAGCCCGACATTCTCGTAGTAGCGGATGGTCTCGAGATTGCAGCCGGTGTGCTGCGCGAGTTCCGAGCGCTTCAACACAGTCGCATCGCCGTGACCGGATGGCATCGAGAAATCCCTTGATCCTGTAGTGGCTACAGACCCTACATTGCCGGTCACTACGCAGCAATCAAGGGCGCAGCGATGACATCTGGACATGAGAACAGGCAGCGGCAGGCTGGGCAAGTAGGCGCATCCGAAGGACCGGCCCGCCTTATGGCGAAGGCTTGGTCATGAGATCCGAGAATGAGCATCCTGCCTCCGACCCCGCCCGAACCGGCCTCTTGAGGTTCGGCCTGATCGGCACTGTGATCGTGGCGCTGTGCTGCTTCACCCCGATCCTGGTGGTCCTGCTGGGCGCGGTCGGGCTGTCGGCGCTGCTGGGCTGGCTCGACATCGTTCTGCTGCCAGCGCTCGCGGTGTTCATCGGCATCACCCTCTATGCGCTCTGGCGGCGCCAAAGCACCAACTGAGAGAGTCTGCCATGAGAGATTGCTGCACCCCCAAGGGCGGCGCCTACGACCTAGCCGTCATCGGCGCCGGCTCGGCCGGGTTCTCGGCCGCCATCACCGCCGCAGAAACTGGCGCACGGGTCGCCCTGATCGGCGACGGGACCATCGGCGGCACATGCGTCAACGTCGGCTGCGTGCCTTCCAAGGCGCTGATCCGCGCGGTGGAGGGCCTGCACCATGCGCGCGCTGCGACCCGGTTCGACGGCATCGAGGCCGGGGCCGACGTCACCGACTGGGCCGCGACGGTGGTGCAGAAGCAGGCGCTGGTGGAGGAGTTACGGGCGGCGAAATACGCCGACGTGCTGCCCCGGCACGAGAACATCGACTACGTCGAGGGCCGCGCCCGGTTCGATGATGCGGGCGGGCTCACCGTGGGCGGCGATGCCTTCCCGGCGGCGAAGATCGTCATCGCGACCGGCGCCCGCCCGCATGTGCCGGCGATCCCCGGTATCGAGGCGGTCGACGCCCTCGACAGCACCTCGGCGCTGGAGCTGACCAAATTACCCACCTCGATGCTGGTCCTCGGCGCGGGCTATATCGGGGTGGAACTGGCGCAGTTATTCGCCCGTGCCGGTGTCGAAGTGACGCTGGTCAGCCGCCGCGCCGTGCTGCCGGAGGCCGAGCCCGAGGTTTCCGAGGCGCTGGAAGGCTACCTTTCCGAGGAAGGCATCCGCTTGGCGCGGGTCAGTGGCTACGAGAGCATGGCACGCGACAGCGGCGGGGTGCGCCTGACCGCAACAGGCGGAGAGAGCTTCGGAGCCGAGCAACTGCTGCTCGCCACCGGTCGGGTGCCGAACAGCGACGGGCTGAACCTCGACGCGGCCGGGATCGAAATGGATGCACGGGGCGGTATCGTTGTCGACGCGCAGATGCGCACCGCCAACCCGAACGTCTGGGCGGTGGGCGATGTCACCGGGCGGGACCAGTTCGTCTACATGGCGGCTTATGGCGCCAAGCTCGCTGCCCGCAATGCGGTGGCGGGCGAGGCGCGCAGCTATGACAATGGCACGATGCCCTGGGTGGTGTTCTCCGACCCGCAAGTGGCGGGCGTGGGGCTGAGCGAGGCGCAGGCCCGGGCCGCCGGACACGAGGTGGTCACCTCGGTTCTGCCGCTCGACGCCGTGCCGCGCGCGCTGTCCGCCCGCGACACGCGCGGGCTGGTCAAGCTGGTGGCGGATGCCGGGAGCAAGCGGCTCCTGGGCGCGCAGATCCTCGCCCCCGAGGGCGCGGACAGCATCCAGGCGGCTGCGATGGCGCTCAAGGCTGGCATGACCTACGAAGAGCTGGGCGACACCATCATGCCCTATCTCACCACCGTCGAGGGGCTGAAGCTCGCCGCCCAGACCTTCGAGAAGGACGTGGCCGCGCTCAGCTGCTGCGCCGGGTGACCCCATGAGCGAGAGATCGAAGCGCGACCTCCTTGGCTCGGCCCTCAGCGCCGTCCTTGCGTGGTGGCTGCCTATCGGCGCCAAGCTCTTGGCGATCCCGCTGCCCGACGGCCCAAGACCGCGATCTGGGTGCTGGCGCTGGCATGGATGGGTGGCGCCTGCCTTCTCAACATCCGGCGCTGCGGCCGGGTGCATTGCCGCTACACCGGGCCCTTCCTGCTGGCGATGACGCTGCCGGTGCTGGGGCATGGCACCGGGCTGGTGCCGCTGGGCGAGGCTGGCTGGCTATTGCTCGGCCTTTCGATTGGCGCTGGCACAGCGGTGATCTGGGGACTGAGCGAACGACTGCTAGGCCGCTACCGTTGAGACCCAGCACCACAATTGCCCGACCTATGGAAAACGAGGAGCAGAGATGACCGACACGCTCGACCTGATCGTCATCGGCGCCGGCATGGCCGGGATCAACGCCGCGAAGAAATGCAGCAAGGCCGGCTGGTCCACAGCCATCGTCGACGAGCTGCCCTATGGCGGCACCTGCACGCTCAGGGGCTGCGACCCGAAGAAGATGCTGCGCGCCGGGGCCGAGGCGGCCGAGGCCGCCCGGCGACTTTCCGGCAAGGGCATCACCGGCGAGACCCGGATCGACTGGCCGGCGCTGATGAAGCACAAGGAGAGCTTCACCGACCCCGTGCCCGAAAACATGGAAAGCGGCCTGAAGGAGGCCGGGGTGCGGACGCTGCATGGCCGCGCGCGCTTCACGGCCGAGGATCGGCTCGCGATCGACGGTCACGGCGAGATCGCCTTCCGCCACGCGCTGATCGCCACGGGGGCAAAGCCGCGGCTGCTGGATTTCCCCGGCACCGAGAAGCTGATCGACAGCAACGACTTCCTGAACCTCGCCGAACTGCCGCGCCGGATCGTCTTCGTCGGCGGCGGCTACGTCTCCTTTGAGTTCGCGCATATCGCGGCGCGGGCCGGGGCGCAGGTGACGATCCTCGACCGCGGCGCGCGACAGTTGAAGATGTTCGATCCGGATCTCGTCGACATGCTGATCGAGCGCAGCCGCGCCGCCGGGATCGAGATCGTGGCCGAGGCCGTGCCGGAGAGCATCGAGGATGCAGACGGCACGCACCACGTGATCTATCGGAAGGCGGGGGAGAGCCACGCCATCGAGGCCGACCTCGTCGTCCACGGCGCAGGCCGCGTGCCCGCCATCGACCATCTCGACCTCGCCGCTGCCGGGATCGAAATTGAGAATGGCGGCGTGAAGGTCACCCCTTGGCTGCAATCCCCGTCGAACCCGCGCATATATGCCGCCGGCGACGCGGCCGCCTCGCCCGGCAAACCGCTGACCCCGGTGGCAGTGTTCGAGGGCAAGATCGCGGCCTCGAACATGCTGAAGGACAAGCGCACCGAGCCGGACTACACCGGCGTTCCGAGCGTCGTTTTCACCATTCCCGAACTGGCGCGGGTCGGCCTGCTTGAGGAGGAGGCACGAGCAAGGGGCGATGTCGATGTCAGCTTCACCGACACCTCGGGCTGGTTCTCGCAGAAGCGGCTGGGAGAAAGCCATGCGGGCGCGAAGATCATCACCGGCAAGGACGGCAAGATCCTCGGCGCGCACATGTTCGGCCCGGACTATGCCGAGCTGATCAATGTCTTCTCCCTGGCGATCAAGCTGGGGCTGACGGCGGCGCAGGTGAAGGCCATGCCGGCAGCCTACCCGACAGGGGCATCCGACGTCGGGTCGATGTTCTAAAAAGAACAGCGGCCCTTCGCCGCGCGATCCACCAATGTCGGTTAAGGGCCGTTCGCGACGCTTTGGCAGAGCGGGCGGGAAACGGTCGTTCGCTGCTCGCGCCAGGGAGGGCCGCTCTACTGGTCTACCTCTGATGCATACTGACGCTGGAAGGTCCGCTTCGCGCGCGGGATGCAGCAGGAACAGGAAGAGTCCCGGTATCAATGCCCGGATGTGCCTCGCTCCAGATCCTGGGAATATCTCGCAACAGAGTGCTTCGCTCAGCTTGTTCAAGGGCCGCTATTACAGCGGCCAGATCCTCCCCATGTCGAGCCGATGCTCGTCGCCAGATCCTGAGGGCCGACCGAGCGCTCCTGGGCAAGCGGGCTTGGCTCAACCATTGCCGCAAGGCAGGCGGCAGGGCATCGAACTCACGCATCGGGTTGGCCCGGGGCCGTCTGCGCAGGGACGTATTGAGGTTGCGTGCAATCATGCCGGGGTACCGTGAGCAAAGCCGCGCTCGCAACCGATGACTGCGGCGACTTAAGAGTTTGTATTCGGCGCGGAGGCGCCCTTAATGGCCTCGACGAGAGTGAAGCAAGCGGCGCTCAAGCCATGTCCAAGCGGCCCGCTTAGCGTTGCATCTTCTCGCCACGCCTGATTGGGAAGCGCGATTTCGTGCGGATGGGCCCTGAAATCATGGGCGCCGAAACATCGCGTCGCCACCGGGCGACCTTTGCATGGATGCAATAGCTTCAAGACACGGCAGCATGGGTCGGCCATGGGATTCGGTCATGTCCCTGGGCGTGGTGTAGCTGAGGCGGCCATCGGGTTTCTCGGTAGGGTCGGGTTGCGAAAGCCAACCTGAACCGAGGGATGCCCCCGATGACCAAACCCATGATGGACCTGAGAGAGCTCGTCGAGAAGAGCGGTGATGCGGATCTTCTACGCGAGATGATCGGCTTTGCCGCCGAGCGCCTGATGGAGCTCGAGGTCGGCGGCCAGACCGGCGCCGCCTATGGCGAGAAGAGCCCTGAGCGTCGGGCGCAGCGCAACGGCTACCGTGACCGGGACTGGCAGACGCGGGCCGGGAACGTGGAGCTGCGCATTCCCAAGCTGCGGACGGGAAGCTACTTCCCCTCGTTTCTCGAGCCCCGGCGAGCCGTGGAGAAGGCGCTGACGGCGGTCATTCAGGAAGCCTATGTGCATGGCGTCTCGACGCGCGCCATGGACGATCTCGTGCAGGCCATGGGCGGCACCGGCATCTCGAAGAGCCAGGTCAGTCGGCTGTGCGAGGAGATCGACGAGCGGGTCGATGCTTTCCTGACTCGACCGATCGAGGGCGAGTGGCCCTATCTCTGGATCGACGCCACCTACCTGAAAGTCCGCCAAGGCGGCCGCATCGTGTCCGTCGCCGTCACCATCGCCGTGGGTGTGAACACCGATGGCCGTCGCGAGGTGCTTGGCATGGCCATCGGGCCCTCCGAGGCGGAGACGTTCTGGACCGATTTTCTGCGCGATCTCGTGCGCCGAGGGATGTCCGGCGTGAAGCTGGTGGTCAGCGATGCCCACGAAGGCATCAAGGCCGCTACGGCTCGTGTGCTGTCCACGACCTGGCAACGGTGCCGTGTACATTTCCAGCGAAACGCCTTGGCCCATGCCGGCAAGAGCAGCCGGCGCGTGGTCTCGGCCTTCATCGCCACGGCCTTTGCCCAGCCCGACCACAGCGCGGCCAGAACGCAATGGCGCCTCGTGGCCGACCAGATGCGGGGCAAGCTGCCGAAGCTCGCCACCCTCATGGACGGGGCCGAAGAGGATGTCCTTGCCTACATGACCTTTCCTCAGCAGCACCGGGCAAAGTTGCACTCCACGAATCCGATTGAGCGATTGAACGGGGAAATCAAACGGCGCACCGATGTCGTCGGCATCTTCCCCAATGAGGCCGCCATCCGTCGCCTGGTGGGAGCGATCCTGATGGAGCAGACCGAGGAATGGGCCGTGCAGCGCTCCCGCTACATGACGCTGGAAACGCTCGCGCCAGTCTGCGACGATCCCATCGTCAGCCTGCCTGCCGCGCAGACGGACTGATCAGCTCGGCCCGCCGACACCAGTCAGGCCAGCCAAGAGCTACACCACGTCGTGGGACACGATCTTTCGGGCATGGCTTTCGATGCCTTGGCGTCAGGGGTTACCTCGTCGGCGGCGACTTCAATACGGGGCGAGAAACCCGTCCGTGGCGCGTCGTGAGGCTGCTTGGAGGCCGCTGTCGCGATGGTCGACGCGTCGTCCATTGCCGGCATGGCAGGCGGCATGATCGGTGCCGGATGCGCCAGCGGTTCAAGAGGCTGGACGACAGCCGATGGGGTTCCCCCATCGAGTAGGGAGCGAGCTGTCTGGAAGGCCGGTGACGGCCCCCCGAAGTCGCCCTGATCGCGGCGGAGGTTCTCCTGCTCGGCATCGAGCATGACGCGGAGCGCGCGAAACGCGAGCCGCTGCCAGTCGGGATCGGCTTCGTCGAGAGCGATACCGAGACGCAAGGCGACCTCACGGAGCGGCTGGCGGGCCCGCTCACGGTCGCGGCTCGCGATAGCGTGCCGCAGCGTCTCGACGGCAGCATTGGCGCAAGCCAGTTCGTAAGCGGCAACTTCGGGCGTTCGAGATGGGGCCATCTCGCGCGCGACATCGGCCGCTTCGATCAGGAAGCGGCAAAGCTCCACGAGGAGCCTTTCCATGATGTCGGGCGCGATCGCCATCGTTCTCTCCGTCACTCCGGCGAAGGCGATGTCGCTCAGAAGCGCAAGTTTCTGAGCGAGGACCTTCGCGTCGGGAAGGACGTGGGATCGTAGCGGGAAGAGGAGTGCGATCTTTTTCGATGGGGTCCAGATCTTCAGGACACGTCGAGGCCAGCGTCGGCGCCAGTGGACGCCTGACGGCCGGTATTCGAGGTGCGACTGTGCCGAGACTTGGGACCGCATGTCTTCGACTCCTGTGCCAGCGGTTGTGACCGGCGGTGAGACAGGAATCGCATGCAAAAAGAGCTTCTTCGACGCCATGTCGAAAAAGCCCTTCAGAAGCAGTAGCTTAGAATTATTTGGCTCCGGCGGTAGGGATCGAACCTACGACCAATTGATTAACAGTCAACTGCTCTACCGCTGAGCTACGCCGGAACATGTGGGCGATATACAGTTATTGGATCGGGGGTGTCCAGAGGCCGGGGCGGAAAAATTTCGCTCCCCTCACGTCAGCTTGAATCGGGCCTCGGCAAGACCGGGCGTTTCGGCGATCGCGTGGTTTCGCGACATGAGATCAAGGAGATGCGCGAGGACGTTGCGGCGCGCCGCGCCCTGCAACTCGGCCGGGATGTCGACGTAGAGTTGCCGCGTGATTTCACTCGCATCGGCGGGGCCCTTCGAGAGGACGCGGACGATCTGCGCCTCGCGCTCGGCGCGGTGCGACAGCAGCCAGTCGATCCGGGGCGCCGGCCGGTCGACCGGTGCGCCGTGGCCAGGATAGAGCCGCCGGGGCTGCAGCGCCCGCAGCCGCGCGCAGGAGCGGCGGAACTCCGCGAGGTCGCCATCGGGTGGCGAGATCAGGGTGCTGGCCCAGCCCATCACCAGATCGCCCGAGAATACCGCCCCCCGCCAGGCGAAGCACAGATGCCCGGCCATGTGGCCCGGCATGTGCAGCGCGGTGACCGGCGTGCCGCCCGCGCCGATCCGCTCGCCTTCGCGCAGGATCCGATCGGGCCGGAAGGCCGCGTCGAGACCTTCGCCGCCGCCAAGACCGGCCTCGGCCAGCCGCCGCATCAGCGGGCTGCGCCCGGCATGCGCGGTCCCGAACCCGCAGATCGGTGCGCCGGTGGCCTCCGCGAGGGCAGGGGCCAAGGCGGAATGATCGCGATGCGCGTGGGTGACGAGGATCGCCTCGACCGGGCGGGCGTCGATCTCGGCCAGCAATGCCGCGAGATGTCCGTTCTCGGCCGGGCCGGGGTCGATCACGAGGAGCCGGTCGCGGCCCAGTACGTAGCTGTTGGTGCCGGGCCCGGTCATCGGCGAGGGATTGGCCGCGCGGAGCCGCACCAGCCCCGGCTCGAGGCGTGCGCGGGCGTCGTCGCTCATGCTTTTCCTTTCCGGTCCGGGCGGCTAGCTTGCGCCATGACCTTCGACTGGTTGAAACGATGGATGCCGCGCGGTTTGCAGGGCCGCGCCGCGCTGATCCTCCTGCTGCCCGTGGTCACCCTCCAGCTGGTGATCTCGATCAGCTTCGTGCAGCGCCATTTCGAAGGCGTCACGCGGCAGATGACAAGATCCGTGCTGATCGATCTGCGCTATGTGGCCGAAACCGTGAATGCAATGCCGGGGCGCGCCGCCGCGGCCGAGGCGGCGGCCCGGCTGGGCGAGCCGCTCGAACTCGAGACCCGCTTTGCCCCGGCGCCGCCCGGCGGCGATTCGGTCAAGCCGTGGGATCTGTCGGGTCAGCAGGTCATCGCCACGCTACGGTCCGGGCTCGACGACGTGCAGGCGGTCGAGCTGACCGCCGGGCGTCAGGTCTCGGTCTGGGCCGGCACCGATCACGGGACGCTGCAGCTGGGCTTCGACCGGCGCCGGGTGTCGGCCAGCAACCCGCACCAACTGATCGTGCTGATCGTGGTGCTCGGCGCGCTGCTGACGCTGGTGGCCTATCTCTTCATGCGCAACCAGCTGCGGCCGATCACCCGGCTCGCCGCGGCGGCCGCCGCCTATGGCAAGGGACGGCTCGTGCCCTACAGGGCGGGCGGTGCCTCGGAGGTGCGGGCTGCGGGGATGGCCTTTCTCGACATGCGCGCGAGGATCGAGCGGCAGAGCCAGGCCCGGCGGCTGATGCTGTCCGGGATCAGCCACGACCTGCGCACGCCGTTGACGCGGCTCAGGCTCGGCCTGTCGATGCTGCCGGAGGAGGAGGTGGGTCCGCTGGTCGGCGACGTGGACGAGATGCGCCGGCTTCTAGACGCGTTTCTCGATTTCGCGCGGGGCGATGCGGGCGACGAGGTGGAGCGGATCGACCCCGAGGAGCTGACCGCGCGGGTGGTCGAGGATGCGCGGCGCACCGGGCAGGCGGTGGAGATGCGGCCGGTGCAGGGCAGGAGCGAAGCGATGCCGCTGCGACCCACGGCGCTGCGCCGCGCGCTCGAGAACCTGATCGGCAACGCGCTGCGCTATGGCACGCGCTGCGAGGTATCGCTGATCGTGTCGCCGCGCAGCTTGCGGCTTCTGGTCGAGGATGACGGACCCGGCATCCCCGAAGCGCGCCGCGAAGAGGCGATGCGCCCCTTCACCCGGCTCGATCCCGCGCGCAACCAGGATCGCGGCACCGGCGTCGGCCTCGGCCTCGCCATCGTGGCGGATATCGCCCATGCGCATGGCGGCGCGCTGCATCTGGGCGACAGCGAGCGGTTGGGTGGGCTCAGGGCCGAGCTGGTGCTGGCGCGCTGAAGCATCTCTTCAGATGGCAGGCGGAGGTCCGGTCGGATCCGGCCCGGACCCGATCCGTCCATGGGGCGTTGGCCCGCCATCAGCCAAAGGAATCGAGATGACTTACAATTCCATGATGCCGGTCTTCTTCCTGCTCGCGGCCTGCGCCGAGATGCAAGGTGAGACGGGCGTGACGACCCCCGCAGGCGCCGATGGCACCGCATTCAATGATGAAGACCGCGCGGATTATCGGCCCGGCGGCGACCCTGTCTTGCAGACCGGTGGCGGCCTCAACGACGAAGAGGATTGAGTATGTCGATATTCCTGTTCCACCCCTGACGAGTGCGACGAAGCGAGTAGCGGCGGGCATCATCTCGGGCGGACCGGACATTTTTGCGCCGGAAAGCGACAACAATAATTCCGCCGCGCCGCCACTGTTTAGTTAGGCCGGACATTGCGTCGAATTTGGCCCCAAACCCTTGCGAAACATGTCGCATTTGCGTCTTTTTAACGGAGCAAATGTGAGGGGATCGACCATGAAGACTGCCGTGCGACTCGCAACCAGCGCCGCATTCCTTGCCGCCATGGCAACGCCAAGCTTCGCGACATGGCGTTTTTCCTGGCGTGACTGGTACGCCTACAAGAGCAAGCCGCATGCGGTTCCGGAGATCGACGCGTCGAGCGGCTTGCTGGCTGTCGCTGCCGTGGCCGCGATGCTGATCTTCGCGTGGGAGCGGAATAGAAAGCGCGGCTGAGCGGCCCCGCCGTCTTCAGATCAGGGCCCAGTTCCCGCTCGAAACGGCCCACAGGGCAACGACGGCATTGGCCGAGACATGGGCCGCGACGGCATCGCCGACGCGGCCTCGCCGTATCAACAAGGCCGAGAACACCAAGCTCGCCATTCCGGCGGCAAGCCATTGCCCATGCAGAAGGGCGAAGCCCATAGCCGATATGGTAAAGGCCAGAAAGCGAAGACGCATACTGCCATCATCGATCCGGGCGTGCAGGTAGCCTCTGAAGAAAAGCTCTTCGATCATCGGTACCAGAATAATGGTCCCGACGAGCCGGGCCCCGATCCATAGTGCCAGAGCAGCACCACCGATCGGCCCGGCAAGATCGGTGATCGTGGCCTGTGCGCCGCTTGCCACGCCGGCGAAGATCCAGCCGATCCCCACGACTCCGCCCGCGGCAAGAGAGAGCACATCCGGGCGCCATTCCAGCCGCGCGTAGACCTGTGAGAATAGCGCCAGCGACAAGGCCATGGCGATCACCCGCCACGGGTAGCCCGCCTCGGGCGCAGTCCAGAACGCCGAAACGACGATGCCCGAGATCATGAAGACCACGAAGGGCAGGATCCGCGCCGCATCCCAATCTCGCAACAACGGCGTGCGCGCAGATGGAGCGGCGCGGTTTCGGTGCAGCCAGGGCAGGCTTTGGGCCAGGGCCAGGATCAGCAATGCCAGAATGGTGAAGGCGAGCCAGCCGGCATAGCTGTGGAACCCGTTCACCGCGAGGTCCGGGGCGCCACCCACGCCGATCATCACCAGGATGGCGATCCGGATGACGTTGAATACCCAACTCAGGCCAAGTGCCAATGGCCAGAGCACCAGCCAGAGCCGGCGCTGCCGCAGCGTGTCGCGAAATAGGACCGCGTAGAGGCCGACGAAGCCGGTGACCAAGGCCAGCCCCTCGACCCCGGAACAGGCCGCCGCGATCTGCACGAAGAAGTCATTGGCGCCGATGATGTATTCCGAGACATCGACCATGACCGCGAGTCCGCTCATCGACATGATCAGCGCCACAGCCTGGAATGTCGGCCGCGCCAGCCAGTCCCAGTTCCAGAGCATGCCGCTCGTCGTCGCGGCCTCGGGCAGCAGCGCTGCGATCAGGGCGAGCCATACCGGCACCCAGCGCTGGTCGGCGAACCAGACGGCCCAGCCACGCGGCGACACCATCCAGAACGCACCCCCCAGAGCCCCGGCGAGCGCCCCGGCCGCCATGATCGGCAGTGCCGTTTCCAGCCGGTCCTGCAGCAGGGCCGGACCGAAGAGGATCACCGGCGAGAAGATCAGCGCTATCCCCAATGCGTGAATGGCGGGCCAGAGGCCGGACGTCGCGCCGCCGCTCAGGGCCACGAGGGTCTTCCCGGCCTTGGGCCGGGCCACGAAGTAAAGCGACAACGCCGCAATGACGGTGATCCCGCGCCCGAGCGATCCGCGCAGCTGTTGGCACCACAGTTCCGCCGCACTGGCGCGACACTCGACCGACACGCCGAACTGATAGACGGCGACGATCATCAGCGTCTCGACAAAGAAGAGAACGCAGAGCAAGGCCAGACGTGGCTGGGAAAGATAGGTCAAGAAACGGGTCCTGTGGGCAGTCGGTAACGGTTCTTCGAACGCGTGCCTTAATCGAGGATCAAACCATGACGAAGCTCGCGCTCCCTTAAAGCTTTCGCCCCGATTTGGGGCGTCAATTTGCTTTGGCTTGGTCGATTGTTCGACCGATCGTCCGTCTGTTTCCAAGGGGCCAGCGGACCAGCGACTTGGCATGCCGGGTCATGCGGCTGATGGCCGGCGGCGGCCGAGCGAAGCGTCGCGTCCCGGAGCTCATCTCGATGCCTGAAAGAGATTGCCCGGCTCGTCCCAGCCCCGGGAAGATTCATAGGGTGTTGATTTGGGTCCGATGGACAAACGCCTTTGCCCGGAGTGGCTTACGGCCGAATTGTGAACGGCGCCGCCACACTGTTGCCACAATCATCGTTCCTATGGGCAGCAAGAAACTAGTACTTTTGGGTAGCGACCTGACCCACTCACCTCATCGGCTCGTCAGAAGCCGTGGACGTCAGGGGCCTGCACCAGAGACAAAGGGCAGATCTATGAGCATCTCCTATGCGATGCAGACCGGCGTGAGCGGTCTGCGCGCCAATTCCACGGCGGTGGGCCGGATCTCGGAGAACATCGCCAACGCCAACACCGACGGCTACCGGCGCAGCTTCGTGCAGATGGTGACCACCAGCACGCTGAGCGACAATGCCGGGATCGCGCCCTCGGGCGTAAGAGCGGTTCAGGGTTCGGATGTCAGCACAGGCGGCGCCGTGCGAACGACGGCCAGCGCCACCGATCTGGCGATCGGCGGGCAGGGGTTCTTCGTGGTCTCGAAGCAGCCGGGCGAGACCAACGAGGCGAACTTCATGCTGACCCGCGCCGGCTCGTTCCTGCCCGACGAGAACGGCGATCTGCGCAACGCCGCCGGCTACTACCTCGCGGGCTTTCCCTACGACCAGACCGCCTCGATCGGCAATGTCGACCGCAACCAGTTCGGCGACCTGAGGACCGTCAATCTCGGCAGCCTGTCGCAGACCGGCTCGCCCACCGGCGAGATGACCGTCAGCGGCAACATCCCGGCCCAGCAGACCGGGCTGGCCACCCCGGGCGAGCCGTTCCTCAGCTCGGCCGAGTATTACAGCCCGCTGGGCGAGGCCGAGCGGATGCAGTTCTCCTGGCAGCCCAGCGCCACCGCCAGCCAGTGGACGCTGAGCATCTCCGGCGCCGACGGCGCGCAATACGGCGAGGTCACCGTCGACTTCCACGACAGCGGCCCGCTCGCCGGCGCGCCGCGGCTCTATTCGAATGCCACCTCCAACGCCGCGGCGCCGGCGGGCTTCGCCTTCGACGCCGCCACCGGCATCGCGACGCTGACCGTCGACAACGGCGCCGTGCCGCAGACCATCGAGGTCTCGATCGGCGCGCCCGACAGCCACACCGGCATGACCCAGTTCGCCGGCGACTACTCGGCGCTCAAGATCGGCGCCGACGGCGCCGAGAGCGGCGTGCTGGTGCGCACCGAGATCGACGAGCGCGGCGACGTCTACGGCGTGTTCAACAACGGCAGCCGCAAGCCGCTCTACAACATCCCGCTGGCCGAGGTCGCCAACCCCGACGGGCTCCTGGCCGCCGACGGCAACGCCTACGTGCTGTCGCGCAACTCCGGCAAGTTCAGCCTGAACCAGGCCGGCGAGGGCTCGGCCGGCGGGCTGACCGCCGGGGCGCTGGAGAGCTCCAACGTCGAGGTGGCGCAGGAGCTGACCGACCTGATCAGCACCCAGCGCGCCTATTCCTCCAACGCCAAGATCGTCACCACCGTCGACGAAATGCTGCAGGAAACCACCAACCTCAAGCGCTGATCACGGTGAAGTCCAAGGGGCCGCGCCGGATCGGAATGATCCGCGCGGACCTCTGTAGGCGGGTAATGATTCCGCTTCGGGGCATGGCCAACAATTGGTGCCAGTCGGTCCGCCGAAGCGATTCAACTTCCGATGGTGCAGGTCCGATCGCACCGAGCTCCAGGGGAAATCGCCATGAGGGCCTCATGACCCTTCGGGACGCGGAAATTTCGGACATTGCTTCCCGCCAGCCGCTGCAACTCGGCGCCTCGGCGGGTGTCTTGGTAGGCCCGGAGGGATTTGAACCCCCAACCAAACCGTTATGAGCGAGCCGTCTCGCGACTAAGTAACTGAAATATTGCAGATCGCGCTCAGCTATCTCAAAACATTTCTCTCAAATAGCGGTGTTTTGCCATGGTTTCGGTTCGACGAACCCCAAGCCGCCCGTCGTATAGCGAGACATAAAGAATGCACTGTCGCCCGGAAGGAATCGACGCGAAAGCGCTTGGGCGGCCACCCTGCAACACCAAACCCTAAAGATGATACCTACTGAAGCACCTCGAAGCAAAAGAAACTACCGCATCAAACCTTTCCATGATATGATGCATTTTGCTCGGATGTGAAACGCCGAGGAAGATAGTCCAACAACACCGCGCCCTCGGGCGCAGATAACTCGGATCCCGGACGGCAATCTGGGATGAAAGTTAAAGCGGCAGGCTCTTCGAGGCTCGTCGCCGTGTTGGAGGGCTATCGGATGTCTCCATAAAGAATTTTTCAAGCTCCTGTAACGCCTGAACGCTGGCTCTATCGAAAAATTTTTCGATGGGCTTTGGTTTCGCGTGAATTGGCCAATATGAACTCAGGAGCAATTATTCCGCTCTTCTCGCACAGGGCTCCAGTGGAACCTTGCCGCACTTTTGCGCCTGCTATCCATTGGGGAAAACGGCGGGAAAAAGGTGAAGTTACCGAGTCCATAGCCGCAAAGCGCGCAACCGCAAAGGGAGAACCAGTTGGAAAAAATTTTGACGCTGAACCAAGTCGCCGAAAGATGGAACTGCTGCTCGAACACGGTAAGGAACGAAATTAATAGGGGGAAGCTTAGAGCATTCAGAGTCGGAGAAAGAAGATATGGCGTCCCGATTAGTGCGGTTGAGGAATATGAAAGCCGATGGGCCACATGTTAGCGGCTCGGAACCTTCAAAATCGAGGCAAACGACATGGACAGGATGGATTTTAGAATAGGCAAACTAAACGGAAGAAAGATTGTAACCTTCTCCGGCAATGATGGAAAGCGGATAAGGATCCGACTTAACGCCACCACCCCTGAAAAAGCAGCGATCGAAGGATATCAGATATACCTAGAGTATAGAGAAAAAATAGAGAGAGGGCGAAGCTGGACGATCGGTGAGATATGGAATGCATACAAGCTGCATTTGGGCAACCGGCCTTCGGGAAGAAACATGGTTGGCGAAGGGCAATCTATCATCCCGGTCTTTGGCGATCTTAGGCCTAGCGACATCACTGAAGAATTGGTTCAAACATACATAGCATCACGTGTGCACCGATACTCTGGTGGCAAAGTGAGTGATGGGACACTTTGGACCGAACTCGGGCGCCTCCGGGATGCCATAAAGTATGCGGAAAGAAAGCACTGGATAACAGCTAATGATATCAGATACATACCTCGACCGCAAAAGCCAGAGCCACGAGACAGGTGGCTGAATGACGATGAAATCGTCGACCTACTGATAGCAACGTCCAATACACCGCATTTACACCTTGCGATACATATACTGCTCGCCACTGCAGGTAGAGTAGGTGCTGTTCTAGAGCTCACTTGGGACCGCGTCAATTTTGAAGAAGGAACCATAGATCTACGTGTCGCCGTCCCGGGCAGGAAAAAGAAGAGAGCTAAAGTTCCCATGACTGATTCCTTGCGGGGCATACTATTGTCCGCGAAGGCACACGCGACATGTAACCATGTAATAGAGTGGCACGACAGGCCGATTAAGACCATAAAGACCGCTTTTTATAGAGCTGTAGCAGACGCTGGCTTAAAAGATGTATCTCCGCACGTTCTACGTCACACCGCGGCGGTGAGAATGGCCGCGGCTGGGTGTTCAATGGAAAGGATCGCAGCCTATCTGGGGCATTCAGATCCTGCCATCACCCGGAAGGTTTATGCGAAGTTTGCGCCGGATCATCTTAAGGAAGAGGCGAGTGCGGTGGATATAGGTCACCTAATGAAGATTGCGGCGCGTCGCGGCGCTAAGATGAAAAGAACTAGGAGGAATACTTAAAATATCTTCCAATCCCTTAGATAAAAGGGCGCGAGCGGGATTGCAGAATCGAAGAAAGGCTTTGCAGCTGGTGCCAGCTGGTTCCACGCGGAGAAGCACTAGCGCTATCAGCGTCTATAACTGGATCTAAGCACGTCGATCACACAGCTCGAGGCCTAGTATGAGCCGTGGACGTGACACTCATCGAAATGGGTGTTCCCAGCAAAGTGTCATGTGCACGTTTTTCCAGTGATCTAATATCTCGGTGGCGTTGCAGATGACGCCAAAAGATACCTAATCGATTGCCCTCTCTTTGCGCGGCTCTTCTGCATGTGAGCCGCGCAAAGGGTGGTGCATCGCTTCTAAAAATAATAATCGACGTGGGTTCATTCAAGGACCCTGAACGCGCAGCTTGAGCGAGGAAGACGGCTGCTCTTGTGAACCTGTCGCATCCAGCGGCAGGTCTGAATGGGAGAACTGGATGTTCGATACCCCCTACGATGCACGAAGTGTGGTGCACGCTTACGTCTACGAAAACCTAGATGGGCTACAAAACGCAGCTCTACTTCTCGGCGGATATTGCTGGCTTGAACGCACGCAACGCCTAATAGACCAACTTCACCGGTCGCCGACAATTACGCGGCACCTTCAACGCGAACTAATGGAGATACTCGATCTGCTTTTGCTCGAGCATGTTCACGATGAAGATCGTCCAGAATCGGGATACTTTGCAAAGCTCGATCCTGCACAGCCATACGTCGAAGAAATCTGCCTACTCGCAGAGGGATTGGCTGACGCAATCGACCTCGTCTCTAAGGGGACCGAACGCAAGGCGCAGACAGCGACGCTAACTCACAAAGGGGAGATCTGACCATGGATGACCAAGATCGTGTCCCACGACGTGGTGTAGCTCTTGGCTGGCCTGACTGGTGTCGGCGGGCCGAGCTGATCAGTCCGTCTGCGCGGCAGGCAGGCTGACGATGGGATCGTCGCAGACTTGCGCGAGCGTTTCCAGCGTCATGTAGCGGGAGCGCTGCACGGCCCATTCCTCGGTCTGCTCCATCAGGATCGCTCCCACCAGGCGACGGATGGCGGCCTCATTGGGGAAGATGCCGACGACATCGGTGCGCCGTTTGATTTCCCCGTTCAATCGCTCAATCGGATTCGTGGAGTGCAACTTTGCCCGGTGCTGCTGAGGAAAGGTCATGTAGGCAAGGACATCCTCTTCGGCCCCGTCCATGAGGGTGGCGAGCTTCGGCAGCTTGCCCCGCATCTGGTCGGCCACGAGGCGCCATTGCGTTCTGGCCGCGCTGTGGTCGGGCTGGGCAAAGGCCGTGGCGATGAAGGCCGAGACCACGCGCCGGCTGCTCTTGCCGGCATGGGCCAAGGCGTTTCGCTGGAAATGTACACGGCACCGTTGCCAGGTCGTGGACAGCACACGAGCCGTAGCGGCCTTGATGCCTTCGTGGGCATCGCTGACCACCAGCTTCACGCCGGACATCCCTCGGCGCACGAGATCGCGCAGAAAATCGGTCCAGAACGTCTCCGCCTCGGAGGGCCCGATGGCCATGCCAAGCACCTCGCGACGGCCATCGGTGTTCACACCCACGGCGATGGTGACGGCGACGGACACGATGCGGCCGCCTTGGCGGACTTTCAGGTAGGTGGCGTCGATCCAGAGATAGGGCCACTCGCCCTCGATCGGTCGAGTCAGGAAAGCATCGACCCGCTCGTCGATCTCCTCGCACAGCCGACTGACCTGGCTCTTCGAGATGCCGGTGCCGCCCATGGCCTGCACGAGATCGTCCATGGCGCGCGTCGAGACGCCATGCACATAGGCTTCCTGAATGACCGCCGTCAGCGCCTTCTCCACGGCTCGCCGGGGCTCGAGAAACGAGGGGAAGTAGCTTCCCGTCCGCAGCTTGGGAATGCGCAGCTCCACGTTCCCGGCCCGCGTCTGCCAGTCCCGGTCACGGTAGCCGTTGCGCTGCGCCCGACGCTCAGGGCTCTTCTCGCCATAGGCGGCGCCGGTCTGGCCGCCGACCTCGAGCTCCATCAGGCGCTCGGCGGCAAAGCCGATCATCTCGCGTAGAAGATCCGCATCACCGCTCTTCTCGACGAGCTCTCTCAGGTCCATCATGGGTTTGGTCATCGGGGGCATCCCTCGGTTCAGGTTGGCTTTCGCAACCCGACCCTACCGAGAAACCCGATGGCCGCCTCAGCTACACCACGCCCAGGGACATGACCGATGACCAAGATCCTAGCGGCCTCGTAGATGCCATTCTCGACACACTGGAAGCCGCAGCAGGCGCGCGTGAAAGCCTAAGGGCGGGCAGCGCAGGATGGATACCTGATGGACCTCTTAAATACCAGATTGCGGAGCTCGATCCTTGGCTAGACGTGCCGAACCTGTTCTCGGTGCAAGCCAAAGAGCGGATCCGTATGACCTCAGAGGCGCTGTTTCACGCATCAAGACGAGAGTATGTGACCGAGATCATTCACGATGAACACTGCATGTCAGAGGACTGCGAACGGTCCTCATTCACCGAGCGTGGGCGTGCAATCGCGGCAGCGCGTATCGAGCTAGATGGCATTCTGACCGCACTACGGCGCGTCGAAGATACACTCGAGGCAGACAGGCTCTGTATATTACTTAGACAGACCAACTAGGCGTCCGCTACCGCCACTCTTGCCAGAACGCGCAGTATCTCGTTGCAGCCAGCTAGCGGCTGGCTGCGATACTCTCGAGGGCAACAGGCCACTCGTAGATCGGTCGGGACTACAATTGCGCTCCGCACTCGCACCGAGACACATAATTAGCGGTTCTCCCTTCAGAAGGCTTCGTTGCGCAAACAGCGTGAAGCGCACACTTCCCCTTTCCCCGGACGGACTTATCCCACGGGCTCGGTGATCGGTATTCCGAGAGCGGTGTAGCCGTTCAGCACGGCAGCGCGGACCTGGATCTCGGCGGCCTGGCAATCGAAGTCGCGCGGCACGAGGCTTTGCTTAGGCCTTCTTATCGCAGGAACATCTCAATTGTCGAGTTGCGGGACAAGCCATCGCGGGATTGACCGAGTATGACGGTCGCATAGCCGCGAGAGGGCTCTTGACAGCACGAAGTAAAAGGGCTGGGAAAACTACTTCTCCCAACGTCCTCTTGTGAAGTTATTTGGCGCGGACATTCTGTTGAATTCCAGATCATATACGCATAGTCGTGTGCTGTATGAACTTCCACGCCGATCAAACCCAACCTCAACAACGACTGAACCATCTTTCGTCCAGGCATCTGAGCCAAACGCGTCACGACCTCCCAAGTCCCTGTCATCGCTGAACCAGCGCACGCAAGCAGTCTCTGCACGACGCATTTGATCAGCTGAAGCTCCTGTTGCGGTTTGCATGTAAAAAAATCCAGATACACTAAGAACCGCTATCGCGACCGTTCCCAGCAGAACGCGTCGATCATTCACCCTGAAATCCATTAAGCTCAGTCCCTGCTTGTTACTTTAATTTAAACTTATTGCTTTCGATACCATCGTAGATTTTCGTTGTCGCGCCCCTCATCGGCAATGCCATGAAAATCCGCAATCTGGGCGCGAAAGTCTCGCCCGAGTTTCCGGGCTGCGCCGGCATCATTAGGCCATTCATGTCCAAGCAGCTCTCGAAGGTTAAATCGGCTTGCTGGCGCCAGCATTTCCAGCTTTTCTGTTATTAGTTGGCGATAATATTCGTTCATTTTACAACCACTGATCGTTATTTCTGGGTGAAGCTTTTCGAGATTGATACTATTCATAAGACGCTACGAAGCCGCAAGCCATCTTGTCCACAGTTTACCAGCGTGTGGTTGCCGACCACACGAACGATAAGGGCTAGGGGCTGACACCCCCGGACCCCGGCGCCGCTGACGCGCCGCTCGGGAGGCGCTCCGCCCTGCCGAACCCGCCAGTGGCTTTCAGCCGGATTAGAGAACGCGTTGCCCCACTGGACACCCAGGGCAGAGTCATCATTCGCCACTCCCCCTGCACCCCTTGGCGTCTCCCGACGAGCTCGGGTCATCGTTCCGCGCTCCCCGTGGCCCTCTACTGCCGGAGGATGCCGCTCCACGCTCGCCTCCGAACCTCCCCCACTCCCGGAAAGAGCGAGCCGCACCTCTTTCCGGACCCATCTCCGCTCACTTGCCCAGTGAGAAGAAGGCCTTTCGTGATGTAAGCCTCGCACTAGATGAGCTGACTATCGCGCCCCGATCGGGTGTGATCGTCAGCAGGGCGATTGACCGCTTCGAGCCCGAGCTGAACGCGCTAAAGGTGGCGGTTTTTGCAGATCCTTTTCCGCCATGGGTGCCCAAACCTGCGTTTGGCAGCGGGTTCGATCGTAACAGCGCAGTCACCGGCTCCAGCATATGCGAGATCACAATGAGTCCGATGACGGAGGATACTCAATCAAAATTAAGATATCCGCGAAGGCCTGCGATATCTGCGACGTCCGGCATCTTGTGGATCATTCGATGGCAATTTGCACAGAGGACTGCTAGATCAGTAGCCTTCAGGTGACGCGCCTCAAAGTTCTCGGCATACGGCATCTTATGGTGAACCTCGAACTTGGCAGCGCGCACGTTATCCTCATGAGATATTTGACAACATTCGCATTTATTTCCATAATATTTGAGCGCCATTCTCCGGGCCTTTGATGACCTCTCAACCCTTTCCGTCCATCTTCTACGTTTTTTTTCGCTCGCAGTAGGAGCATCGCTTCCTTTAGTGAATTCCTCAAACCAACGGACCCAATCGCTTTTGGCATCCCCGTATAGCACAGGGAATTGACCCTGAGGCCGGGGCTTTACTTTCTCCACCCTTTTTTCGACTGGAATCAAAAAGGCATCTTTAGGGTCAACCTTTACTCTACAGTAAATCTTCGAGTTTCCGGCCATGAGGCGGTCTGGATGCCTCACTGGAGAGCTTAAAACCGTGGCATTCCTGTAATACCCACACAATACGCCGCTGCTGATGAATATTACAGTTACATTCGATACTTCTTCTTCGCCCGACTTCCCTCCCAGCCGCTGTAGGTTACCTCCTCCTTCCTTCGGCAAGTAGCCATATATCAAACCATCAGATGCAATAGTAAAATTATGCATTTCGTGTGGCGCCTCGCCACTCTTGCCGTAGCCCATGACAGGCTTCGCGGACAAGTTCTCCCCCTCGAAGCGAGAGAAATTCTCCACACGCGCCAAAAGATAAGTCATTTCAAACCCCCAAATGAGCTGGTGCTTTGCAAAAAAATATCTCATTTTTGCATTCCTGCCGTTACGATCTAAGCGTGACACCAGAAGATGTCGCTTACAAGATCGAGCAATCACGCAGCCGAACGAAAAGCATGAATCTTGCTTCCGCACTCGCAGCGAAGGTCCGCTTCTTGTTTTTTTTGCCAAGCGGCCTCGTAGGCGCAGCACCTATAGAGCGTCCATAGTGAAGGACGGGAATGTCCACCAAGCGGACCTCTGCCCGGACTGCGGCGAATGCCGGCTCTCCGCCCTTCCATGCTGCGATCGCTCTCGGCCCAGAGTGGACCCTCACCGCCATGCTTCGATGCTGCGGTTGCAGTCTGCACAGCCGACATTGGCGTTGCTAAGTATCTGCGGGCGCAGGAAGAATGTGCGCTATCCCTCATTTTCCTTGACTCCAACCTCGCACATTCGACAGTTTCTGGGCGTGTCAAGAGCACGAGGCAGCGCCCGACCCATGTTCTTCGTCTGCCAACGATAACCGACGCCAGGTCCCTCCGGAAAAGGCCGAGAAACCCTTGCACTGGAGAACAAGATTCCTTTTTCGAACGCACCTGTGGGCGAGCATGACCACCTGTTGGAAATCTATGACGCCGAAGTTGAGGTCGAGTATCGTGGTGAGCGATATCGCGTCCGTAACAACGGCGCGGTCTATCGACTAAACGAGTTCCGGAAACGCGCCCGTCCGCTAGATAAAACATGGTCCTTTGGACGCCAGAGCCTCACGACCGGCTACCGTCTGTTGGCCGGTGTGCCGATCCATCGCATGGTCTGCACCGCCTTCAATGGTCCGCCACCCAGCGATCAACACGTCGTCGATCACATCGACACGAACCGCGCGAACAACAGGCCCGAGAATTTGCGCTGGCTCACAAGGCTGGAAAACGCCCTCCTGAACGAAATAACCGCCCGCCGCATTGAGCTGGCCTATGGGTCGATTGATGTGTTTCTCCAAGATCCCTCCAAGCCCATAAGCGAGGCATCATTTCCCGACGTCTCGTGGATGCGGACCGTGACCAAGGAAGAGGGTGCTAGAACAAAGTCCCGCTTCGAGTCATGGGCGAGGAGCGGATCGGTTCCAAGCGGAGGCGCAATCGGCGAGTGGCTCTACGGCACGCGTGAGCGAGCTGACTTCGAGCCGGAGCCGGAAGAGTATGAAAGCCTGACGCCATCGGCCATCCAGTTAAAATGGAGGGTCCCGACAGAGTTTCCTGGATGTCCGGAGGCGGTATCAGAGGATGGATTGGAGCGATACGCCCAGAACCTCCGGTTCGGTCAGGTCTTCGCCCGGAACAACATATACCAGAGCTTAGTCGTTCAATGCGCGCTCGTAGAAGGTGGTTTGGTCGTTCTTACCCGTGCTGCGGAAGCTGATGCCATTAAGGACTGGGCTGTCGCAATGATCACTATCCGAGGCGAGTTGTTCGTTCACCGCAGCGAGCACCAATATTTTACGCTTCAGGGTGCGTTAAAAACCTACTGCGAGCTGACCGGCGAGAGTTTGGAAGATGGCATCGACGACCTTGCGTGAAGGCGTGCAGCGCTATTGCGTGTAACCGCCGTGCAATACCTGATACCGGTTCCGGCCCAAAGCCGAACTGGGCAACGAAATAGGACGCCGCATCGCCGCTTTCCCGAAACTGCCATTGATGCAGACCGCAACATACTGGGCGGACAAACGTCGGCCATGCGGGACGAAGAGACTGTCCAATTGGTGAATTCTTGTTCGCTTCGGGCGACCAAGCGGCCGTTTGAGATGAGAATGCTGGGTCGTCTACCTGAGGCTGTCAGATCGACCCAAGGTAGTAACCGATGGCTTCCGCCAATTCGGTTTCCTCGTAGCCGAAGTGAGAGCGTATGACCTCCTCCAACTTCCTGAACGTATTGGCGGCCTGAACGAAATTCGC
The DNA here is from genome assembly GCF_050847355.1 of Limimaricola sp. AA108-03. Lineage (NCBI taxonomy): Bacteria > Pseudomonadati > Pseudomonadota > Alphaproteobacteria > Rhodobacterales > Paracoccaceae > Limimaricola > Limimaricola sp. AA108-03. The sequence goes on along the minus strand of NZ_CP193755.1, from coordinate 1,593,827 downwards.
ATCGTTCGGGTTGTTCGCCAGAGCATCCGCAGCCTCACCGAGGCGGATGATCAATTCGTGGACGACCTCGTGTTCTGCCTTCAGCTTGGCCACAACCTCACGGAACTTGCCGCCGCCCACCGCTTCGATCCGCGGAAACATGTCGGCGCTTTCGATGTCATGGTGAAACTTCAGAATTTGGCACTCGCGCCCGCAAAAAGATCCGAATGCGCGAAAGTTTTCAGCCATATCCAGCGACAGAACGATCCGCTTGAGGTTCTTGGGAGGACTGTCCCCGGCTTCAATCCGCGCAAGGACCGCAGCGATCTGACCGATTTCTATCAGGTAGTGACGGTGGATCGCCGCCAGCTGCCGCCCTTGACGCCGGTGGCCATCCGTTGCCTCCGGCACCGGCGGCGCTGCCGGTCGGGCGGCCTCGTCGAGGCTCAGTTCATCCAGTGATTGAGTGGAAAGGTCAGGCATGATCGACAAGAAAGCCGTCGCTTAGGCCAAGTCAAGGACGGCTTCGAGCAGCTTCCTATTGTCTCCAACACCACCAGAGCACAGCGGCTCCGAGCACGAAGCTTCCCGCAATGACGAAGAGAGCCACCAGGATCGAAGAGGCACCCACGACTGGCCGACCAACAAGGGCAGATCGTGAACCCTCCAAGATCTCCCTCGGGGAGGCGGTCAGGACTTGGGCACATGTCGGCGCGCTGTCCTTCGGTGGGCCGGCCGGACAGACGCCGTCATGCATCGCATCGTCGTCGACGAGAAGCACTAGATCGGCGGAGGGCGTTTCTTAAGCGCTCTCAACTTCTGTATGCTACCGCCCATCGGCGCCGGAAAGCGTCGTGCCCGTCGACCAGAGGCCGACCATGCACTAACCATTAACCTGGAGCACTCAGGTGGGACCGCTCAGCTTCGCCTCGTTCGACACTTCATCGAGGTAGAGGAATTCGCTGCCAGCTTACGGTGATAAACTTAAACGAACCGTGGCCTATCGCTCTACTAGGCCGCGAAAAAAAGTGCCGATACGAATAGAAGATAGCCGGCAAACACCGGCTGCCTTCGATCACGTTAAGACATTGCTTCCCTTGCCAAAACGCAGTCGCGACGCGCATCCTAGCGCTTCATTGCAGCCGGAGGAGAAGGGACTACGCTACCCCCCGAAGACTTGCGCCAGACCCCTCCAAGTGACAGTGTCCGCACAACCGCAGGTAAGCCTGCGATAGGGCCGCGGAAATTCCGGCACCGCTATAAGAAATGATCGTCTGAGGAAATAAATGAACGGCAAGAACGATATGCGCGGCTCTCTCTGGCGGCGCTGGGATCTGCATATTCACGCGCCTGGAACTAAACTGAATAATGCGTATGGGCGAGTGGATGAAGAAACTTGGGAAAAGTTCATCGACAAGCTAGAGGAATCCCCGGTTAGCGTATTTGGTGTAACTGACTACTTTTCGTGCGACAACTACTATGAGTTTAAACGCCGATACGAAGAAAGATTCCCCCAAACTGAAAAGGTATTCTTTCCGAATATCGAGTTTCGTCTCTCAGAGTCGATTAGCAAAGACGGATCCCACCCTGACATACATGTCATATTCGACAACGACGAAGGCAAGGCCCCGAGAGAAAAAATTGAGAGATTTTTAATAAACTTAGAGATACAAGATGTGGACCATGCGAGCGCCAAAGTTCGCTGCATCGACCTCGAAGGTGAGGCGCAATTTACAGCCGCAACAGTTACTCTAGACGGACTCACCAAAGCACTAGCGGAAACATTTGGCAGTGAGAAGCCCTACTTGCTAGCTTTTCCAGCAAACAATAACGGCCTTCGCTCAACAGACAGCAAATCCCCAAGGAAGATCGCATTAGCTGACAGGATCGACAAATCTTGCCACCTGTTCTTTGGGGGTGCGGGGAACAGGGAATATCTTCTTCGACCGGACCGCTATGAGAAGGGTTCCTCTGATCCAAAGCCAGTTGTTTCAGGCAGCGACGCGCACAGCTTCGACGATCTTGAGCGTCTTTCAGGCGACACAGCTGGCTTTCCCGCAACGTGGATCAAGGCTGACCCTACTTTCCTCGGACTAAAGCAGATCTGTCACGAGCCGGAGAGTAGAATATTTATTGGGGAGACACCCGACGCCGCTACGCGACTGGAGCAGGATGGAACGAAATTTATAGAGTCCCTCAAGATCAACCAGATCGAGGGTTACGAGGAGGAGAATGGGGCTTGGTTCAAAGATGTGACCATCCCAATCAACCCTGAGCTAACTGCGGTAATAGGCAATAAGGGAAGTGGCAAAAGCGCAATCATAGATATCATCGGACTCCTTGGAAACAGCCGTCAGGAAAACTATTTCTCGTTTCTAGCGGATGACACGAAGAGCAAGAAGTTTCGTCGGCGCGGATACTCAGAGAATTTCGTCGCATCGATCACGTGGCATGCAGGGAAAGTCGACGAGAAAAAACTCGATGAAGCATGCGACTTCGATCTCCCTGAAACTGTCGAGTATTTGCCGCAAAATTATTTCGAGCAGCTAACCAATGAAATAGAAATAGAACAGTTCCGGGCGGAAATTGAGGACGTCGTATTCTCTCATGTCGAAGAGACCGAAAGACTAGGGGCGGCGTCATTTTCGGAGCTAGAGATTTCTAAGACTCAGAAGAGTAAGGCAGAGATCGGAGCATTAAAACTCAAACTATCCGCTCTCAATGCAGAAATTTCCGAATTAGAGGAGCAGGTGTCTCCACATTTCCGGAGGAGGATCTGTTCTCAACTGGAGGCCAAGCGTGACGAGATTGCTGCCTTAGAAAAAGCAAAGCCTACCGAAGTTCCAAAGCCTGATACGGAAACTGAGGAGCAAAAGGCTCTTGCAGCCCGAGTTGATCTCCTTGGCCACATGCAGGAGGGTATTAGAGCTGAAGGGTTTCGGCTAACCGCTCGAGCCACCGAACTTAAGAAAAATCTACAGTGGATAAGCACCGCTCAAGAGCAGATTGAGGGACTAAAAAGGCAAGTTGATACCGTTAGGGCGGACATCTCTCCCGGACTGGCTGCCGTCGGGGTGGATCTGGATCAAGTCGTGAAGTTGACGATTGATTTTGCACCGATATTCAATGCAGCCGAGGACATGAGGGACGAGTTAAAACTACTCGAATCCTTAAACGTTACCGATTTCTCGTCTGATTTCGATTTTTCCCAGCTTAGTTCGATACCAGACCTACGTCTGGCATACGACTTTTTGCGCAGAGAGATGGGCTCCGCTATGGAGCAGCTGAGCACTCCTCAACGTCGCTATCAGGCCTATGTAGACCGCCTTGCTTCTTGGAACGCAAAGCGGACGGATATGATAGGTGAAGTGGCTCCGCCCCCAGCTGGAACTCTAAATGCCCTCCAGTCGCAGTTGAACTACATCGACAACGACCTTCGCCGAATCCTCAAGGAAAGATATGATGCTCGAAAGGGGATTGTGGAGGAGATATTCAGAAGCAAAAGTGAAATACTTCAGTTCTACAGGGATCTTAAGGATAGCGTAGACAGCAGACTCAAGATTGTTCGCGACCAAGGGTTTAATATTGCGATCAGCGCCTCCTTCATACTTGATCGAAACTTTCGGAGTGATTTTCTTCATTATGTGGATCAGAGGAAAAAGGGCCCGTTTAGGCCTGCGCATGAAGCGGAAAAGACACTCGGGGCGATGATTGGCAACACTAATTGGGATTTCTTTGAGTCGGTTGCTGAGTTTTGCCAGGGGATCATTTCTCGCATGCAAGAGGAAGGATCTTCAATCTCCGATCAATCCAGAGATATCGGAGAAATGTATGACTATCTGTTTTCTCTCGATTATATATTCCCCCGCTATGAGCTTAGGCTCGACGGCAAGAATCTGAACGAACTGTCTCCCGGCGAGAAGGGCCTTCTACTACTCGTATTTTACCTTCAACTTGACCAAAAAGACACGCCGCTCATCATAGATCAGCCAGAAGACAACCTAGACAATGCCAGCATATTTAGCGTTCTGGCGGGCTGCATTCGCGAGGCGAAGAAGCGTAGACAAGTAGTATTGGTTACTCATAACCCCAATTTGGCGGTGGGAGCGGATGCCGAGCAGATTGTCTATGTTAACCTCGATAAGCCGAAGAACTATAAGTTCACCTACGAAGCTGGTGCCATAGAGAATCCTCGGCTAAATAAAAGGATTATCGATATTCTGGAAGGGTCTCAGCCTGCCTTCGTCAAGCGCAGGCTAAAGTATGGGATCATGTAGGGCCCTGGGGTCTTTCCAGTTTGGATTGCCCTTTACGATATGCGGGCAGACATCTCGGGGCATTTGGCTCGAGTGCGTTTCGGGCCTTTAAAGTATCGTGATACCTGAGAGTGCAAATAGGGGGGGGGCGGTGTATTTTGGCGCGACGCACTACTCCTTCGTAAGTATCCTTCAAGATGACGCGTATATATTCGCCTCAGGGGATTTTCCCCTGAAGCTATCGGCCACATTCACCTGCATATAAGGAGTGCTTAGATTGAATCTTGGAGTAGCGCGAGAATTGCATGTCCGAGCCCACAATGCGCTTGTTCGACATGGCATTTCTAGCTTCGACGGCGACTATGGGGAGCTCATTGTTCATGAGGTTATTGGAGGCAAACTTATGCCTCCGACATGGAAGGACTACGACATTGAACATCCGCACTATGGGCGCGTTCAGGTGAAGACGAGAACGCTTCTAGATCTAGCAAACGGCAGGTCCTGCACGGAAACTCGCGCGGTTCTCAAGACCAATCGAAACTTCGATTGGTTGGCACATCTGATATTAGATAAAAATCTGCATGTGAGGAACTTAATCCTTACTCCACTCCATTCGATAAGAAATATTCTTGATGAAGGTGGCGGTAAGATATCAATTAGAAAATCAAGCGTGGCAGAGGATGCGATTGACTTTTCTTATGACGCTGTCGAGGCGCAGCGAATGATCGACGGTCGGTAAATTAGGAGTCTTCGTTCAGGAGGTTTAAGTGGGCGGAGCTGCGCTCGTTTATTATTTGGTATACTCAAATACCGGCCCATCTTGCTGGACTATCCGGACCCTGCCGTAGGACCGAGGTTGCGCCCCACATGCCATCGGTTCGGTTCAGTGAACCAGCGAGATGGCCGCAGTTTGCGGCCAACTCGTTGATTTCGTGGTAGGCCCGGAGGGATTTGAACCCCCAACCAAACCGTTATGAGCGGTCTGCTCTGACCGTTGAGCTACGGGCCCCCGCGTTCCTCCTAGCAGACCGGAGGGGCGGGTCAAGTTGGCGCTGGCCCTCGCGGGGGGTCTGAGGTATCGCGGCGTCACTTCACAAACCGGCATTCGGGGGACGCGATGCAGAAGGACGGGCTCACTTACGCGCAGGCGGGGGTGGATATCGATGCGGGCAACGCGCTGGTGGAACGGATCAAGCCCGCGGCGAAACGCACCGACCGCCCGGGCACCATGTCCGGCCTGGGCGGCTTCGGCGCGCTGTTCGACCTCAAGGCGGCGGGCTATACCGACCCGGTGCTGGTCGCGGCCACCGACGGCGTCGGCACCAAGCTCAGGATCGCCATCGACACCGGCCATCTCGACGGCGTCGGCATCGACCTCGTGGCGATGTGTGTCAACGACCTCGTCTGTCAGGGCGCCGAGCCGCTGTTCTTCCTCGACTACTTCGCCACCGGGAAGCTGGCGCTCGACGAGGCGGCGCGGGTGATCGAGGGCATCGCCGCGGGCTGCGAGGCCTCCGGCGCCGCGCTGATCGGTGGTGAGACCGCGGAGATGCCCGGCATGTACTCGGCCGGGGATTTCGATCTCGCCGGTTTCGCCGTGGGCGCGATGGAGCGCGGCTCGGCGCTGCCCGATGGCGTGGTTGAGGGCGACGTGCTCCTGGGCCTCGCCTCGGATGGCGTGCATTCGAACGGCTACTCCCTCGTGCGCCGCATCGTCGAGCGCGCGGGGCTGGGCTGGGACGACGAGGCGCCCTTCGCTGGCGGCAGCCTCGGCGCGGCGCTGCTGGCCCCGACCCGGCTCTACGTGAAGCCGGTGCTGGCGGCGATCCGGGCGGGCGGCGTGCATGCGCTGGCCCACATCACCGGCGGCGGCCTGACCGAGAACCTGCCGCGGGTGCTGCCTGAGGGGATGGGCGCCGAGATCGATCTGGACGCATGGTCGCTGCCGCCGGTCTTCGACTGGCTGATGCGCGAAGGCGGGCTGGAGCAGGCCGAGATGCTCAAGACCTTCAATTCCGGCATCGGCATGGTCGTCGTCGTCTCGGCCGAACGCGCCGAGGCGATCGAGGCGCTGCTGGCGGGCGAGGGCGAGACCGTGTACCGGCTCGGCCGGGTGGAGGCCGGGCAGGGGGTTGCCTATACGGGCAAGCTGTCGTGAACGACAAGAAGCGCGTCGCCATCCTGATCTCGGGTGGCGGCTCGAACATGCTCGCCTTGGTCCGGGACATGGGGCCCGACCATCCGTGCCACCCGGTGCTCGTGGCCTCGAACGATCCGGGCGCGGGCGGTCTCGCCCGCGCGGCGGCCTTGGGCATCGACACGGCGGCGGTGGATCACCGGCCCTTCGGCCGCGACCGCGAGGCGTTCGAGGCGGCCCTGACCGAACGGCTGGAGGCGGCGCGGCCCGACATCATCTGCCTCGCGGGCTTCATGCGGATCCTGACGCCCTCCTTCATCGCGCGCTGGGAAGGGCGGATGCTCAACATCCATCCCTCGCTGCTGCCGAAATACCGCGGCCTGCACACCCATGCGCGGGCAATCGAGGCCGGCGATGCCGAGCACGGGGTTTCGGTGCACGAGGTGACCGCCGAGCTCGATGGCGGGCCGGTGCTGGGGCAGGCGCGGGTGCCCGTGCGTCCCGACGACACGCCCGAGCGGCTGGCCGCGCGGGTGCTCGAGAAGGAACATATCCTCTACCCGATGGTGCTGCGCCGCTTCGCCATGGGCGACAGGACGCCGATCCGGCTCTGAGGCTCATGCTTTCCATCCGCGCGCCCATCGCCTAAGAGATCGGGGATCGGCGCCGCGCGCCGCCCCCTTTTCTCCGCAAGCACGGGACGACATGCAGACCATCACCACCACCGAAGACCTCGCCGCCTTCTGCGAGAGGGCCGCAAAGCACGCCTATGTCACGGTGGATACGGAGTTCCTGCGCGAACGGACCTATTATTCCAAGCTCTGCCTGATCCAGCTCGCCCATCCCGGCGAGGACGGCCCCGATGGCGGCGAGGGCAGCGCCGTGCTGGTCGACCCGCTGGCCGGCGAAGGCCTTGACCTTGCGCCGCTCTACACGCTGTTTCGCGATCCGGGCGTGGTCAAGGTGTTCCACGCTGCAAGGCAGGATCTGGAGATCTTCCAGGTCGAGGCCGGTCTGATCCCGGCGCCGCTGTTCGACACGCAGGTCGCGGCGATGGTCTGCGGCTTCGGCGAGCAGGCGGGCTACGAAACGCTGGCGCGCAAGATCGCCAAGGCCGAGATCGACAAATCGTCGCGCTTCACGGACTGGTCGCGTCGGCCGCTGTCAGAGGCGCAGAAGGCCTATGCGTTGGCAGACGTGACGCATCTGCGCGTGATCTACGAATGGCTCGCGGCGCAGCTCAAGAAGTCGGGCCGCGCCCGCTGGGTCGCCGAGGAGATGGCGGTGCTCAACGATCCCTCTACCTACCGCGTCGATCCGGCCGAGGCCTGGCAGCGGGTCAAGACGCGCTCCAACTCGCCGAAATTCATCGCAGCGCTGCGCGAGTTGGCGCAGTTCCGCGAGGCCTATGCGCAAGAGCGCGACGTGCCGCGCTCGCGTGTGTTCAAGGATGATGCGCTGGTCGAGCTGGCCTCGACGCGCCCCGCCTCCGAGAAGGATCTGGGGCGCTCGCGGCTGCTCTTGCGCGAGGCCCGCAAGGGCGAGATCGCCGACGGCATCCTCGCCGCGATCGAGCGCGCCTCCAATCTGCCCGCCGACAAGATGCCCAAGGCCGAGAAGCCGCGCGACCAGCTGCAGGTGAACCCGGCCCTGGCCGACCTGCTGCGGGTGCTGCTCAAGGCCCGCTCGGAAGCCGAAGGCGTGGCGCCGAAGCTGATCGCGAGCTCGGCCGAGCTCGACGCACTGGCGGCGGGCGAGCGCGAGGTGCACGCGCTCTACGGCTGGCGCCGTGAGGTGTTCGGTGAGCAGGCGCTGGCGCTGTGCGAGGGTCGCGTGGCGCTCGCCGCGAAGGGCGCGCAGGTGGTGACGGTCGATCTCTGAGGCCACTTTGTTCCGAAAATACGCCGGGGGGCCGCCAAAGGCGGCGGGGGCAGCGCCCCCTCCCACTGGCAAATCCGGGCGCAGTACTTACCTTTGAGCCACAGCCCGAACCGCAGGAGACGCAGATGGCCCAGCCCGCCTTCGAAGACATTGCCGAGACCTTCGAGTTTCTCGACGACTGGGAGGATCGCTACCGGCACGTGATCGAACTCGGCAAGGCGATGGAGCCTCTCGAGGAGGCCCTGAAGGTGCCCGCGACCAAGGTGCATGGCTGCGCCAGCCAGGTCTGGCTGGTGCCTTCGCCCGAGGGGGGCACCTATCATTTCCGCGGCGACAGCGACGCGATGATCGTGCGCGGCCTGATCGCGGTGCTGCACGCGCTCTATGACGGGGTGCCGGTGGCGCAGGTGCCCAAGATCGACGCGGGCGGCGAGCTGGCGCGGCTCGGGCTCAATGACCATCTTTCGGCACAGCGCTCCAATGGCCTGCGCGCCATGGTCGAGCGGATTCGCGAAACCGCGCTCACCGCGGCCTGACCGCGTCAGGCGCGGGCCAGCGCCCGCTCCAGATCGCCATAGCCGGTCAGCCGCCGCTCGAAGCCGAGCCCCAGCCGCTCGGCATGGGCGCGGGCGAGGGCGGTGAGCCCCGGATCGTCGGTCTGCGCCTGGTAGACCAGCGTCGTGTAATTCCCGAAATACATCTCGCGCAACTCCGGGTGCCGGTCGAGACCGAGCGGCGTCCAGACGAAGGCATCGAACTGCCGCACCAGAAAATCGGTAAGGTAGAAACAGGTGACCTCGCCCTTTTCCACGAAGGCCTCGACGCCCTCGTAGAAGGCGTAGCAATGCGGCCCCTCGACCATGCCGATGCCGAGGCGTTCGCAGGTCCGGGCCAGATCGCCCCCCGTGCCGCAATCGGCATAGACCACGAAGACCCGCTCGTAGCCCGCGCCGCGCGCGGCCACCGCCGCCTCGACCGCGGGCGCGATCCTGTCGGGCCGGTTGTGCAGGATCGCGGGCAGGCAGTGCAGGTCGAGATGATCCCAGCCGTTCCGGCCGATCAGCGCCAGGATCTCGCGCGCCAGGGCGCCGCAGGCGACGAGCAGCACGCGGCCCCGCCCCGAAGGGGCGAGACCGTCGCGCGTCAGCGTCGCGTCATCCGGCTGCATCGTCTCGCTCAGGCGCCCGCCTGCATCTGGTTGTGGCGGCGCGAGATCCAGTCCTTGGCCGTCTCGACCGCGACGGCGGCGTCGCGGCAATACGCGTCGGCGCCGATCGCGCGGCCGAACTCCTCGTTGAGCGGCGCGCCGCCCACCAGCACGATGTAGTCGTCGCGGATGCCCTGCTCCTTCATCGTGTCGATCACCACCTTCATGTAGGGCATGGTGGTGGTCAGCAGCGCCGACATGCCGAGGATGTCGGCCTTCTCGCGCGCCAGCGCCTCGAGATAGCTCTCGACCGCGTTGTTGATGCCGAGATCGACGATCTCGAAGCCCGCGCCCTCCATCATCATCGCCACGAGGTTCTTGCCGATGTCGTGGATGTCGCCCTTGACGGTGCCGATCACCATCTTGCCCATGCGCGGCGCGCCGGTCTCCGCGAGCAGCGGCTTGAGGATCGACATGCCGCCCTTCATGGCATTGGCCGCGAGCAGCACCTCGGGCACGAAGAGGATGCCGTCCCGGAAATCGTTGCCGACGATGGTCATGCCGCCGACCAGAGCCTTGGTCAGCACGTCATAGGGCTGCCAGCCGCGATCGAGCAGGATCTGCGTCGCCTCCATGATCTCGTCCTTGAGACCGTCATAGAGGTCGTCGAACATCTGCGCGACGAGCTCTTCATCGTCGAGTTCGGAGAGGATCAGGTCGTCGTCTTCGTCAGCCATGTCACGGGGCTCCTGGGGCGGGCGATGGGTCTTGGGGCGGATCAACGCCCGGATCGGCGCGCGGGTCGCGGCCGTTTCCGACACTGCCTGCATCGCAACCGACGAGGATGCAAATGAAAAGGACCCACGACGAATATGAGCCCGGCTCAACTGGGGGCTTGCCCCCCATCCGGGCTTGCGGGAGCTTGGGCGCCTGGGGGAGGAGATCGGCATGAAGATGGACCGGGCGGCACTGACCGCATTTCTCGCGCGCGATTTCGCGCAGGTGGCCGCACAATTCGCGGTCGAGAGCGTCGAGGACGGACGTCTGGTGCTGCGGCTCAGGGTGGCCGAGATGCATCTGCGCCCGGGCGGCACGGTGTCGGGGCCCGCGATGTTCGGGCTGGCCGACGTGGCGATCTATCTGGCGATCCTGTCGGAGATCGGCGCGGTGGCGCAGGCGGTCACCACCGGCGCCTCGATCGATTTCCTGCGTCGGCCCGAGGCCGGGGCGGACCTGCTGGCCGAAACCCGGCTTCTGAAGCTCGGGCGCCGCCTCGCGGTCGGCGAGGCGCTGCTGTTCAGCGAAGGGCAGGCGGCGCCGGTGGCGCGGGCCTCGATGACCTATTCGATCCCGCCCGGGGCGGCGCAGGGCGCGGCACCGGCCTGACGACCCGCGAGGCCGCATGAAAAAAGGGGCCGGATCGCTCCGGCCCCCGAGGCATGGTCGGGCCGGGGATCAGCCCTTCCAGAACGGGCGCGCGGCTTCGGCCTGCGCGGCGATGGGGTCGAGCCCGAGATCGCGCAGCGCCCGCGCATCGAGATGCGCCAGCGCGCGGCGGGTGCGGGCGCGCCGCTCCCACAGCGCCACGCGCCGGGCCAGGCCGACGAGAAGCGCGGAAATGGCCCCCTGGTCGAGAGCGGCCTCGAAGGGCGTGGCGGTCGGGGCGAGCGTGGTCATGTCGATCTCTCTTGTATTGGTACAATATAGCTATATGCTGTCCAATAGGCATACAATGCCGGGCAAATGACGTCCACGGAAGTTTTGTCATGGATACAATCTGGTGGCCCAGCCTCGACAAGGGCGGACCGGTCAAGCATCAAGCGCTGAAGCGTTCGATCCAGGAGGCGATCGGTTCGGGGGTGATCGCGCCCGGCTATCGCTTGCCGCCGGTGCGCGAGGTGGCTTGGCGGCTCGGCGTGACGCCCGGCACGGTGGCGCGAGCCTACAAGGATCTCGTCGAACAGGAGGTGCTGCGCGCCGTGGTCGGGCGCGGCACATTCGTGGCCGAGCCGGACCTGCCGGCACCGTTGCCGGCGCTCATCGACGCCAGCGGCACCGGCCAAGATGGCCGCATGCTGAACCTGCGCACCGCGCAGGTGGCCGATGTCGGCCAAGGCAGGATGTTGCATGATTTGCTGAAGAACCTGCCCGATCCGCCGCCGGGCGCCTATGTCAGCTATCCCGGCCCCGAGGCCGACGCCAAGCTGCGCGGGCTTCTGGCGGAATGGTTCGCCGCGCCCGCGCATGGGCCGGTCGATCCCGAGGACGTGGTGCTCACATCCGGGGCGCAGCACGGCATGGTGGTGCTGCTGCAGGCGCTGCTGCACGGCCCGCGCCCGGTGGTGCTCACCGAGGAGCTGGCCTATCCCGGTTTTCGCCACGCCGCGGCGCTGGTACGGGCCGAGATCACCGGGATCGCCTTCGACGGCGAGGGGCTTCTGCCGGAGGCGCTCGACCGGGCCTGCCGGGAGACCGGGGCACAACTGCTTTGTACCAGTGCCGAGGCACACAATCCGACGACGATCCGCACCTCGCCGGAGCGGCGGGCGCAAATTGTATCCATCGCCCGCCAGTACAATCTGCAAATCATCGACGACGACTGCTTCCGGTCGGATGCGGGTGAGGATGCGAGCTATCGCCGCCTCGCGCCGGAACGCTCATGGGTCGTGACCACCTTGTCGAAGACGCTGAGCCCGGATTTGCGGCTCGGCGCGATCCTCGCCGCGCCGGGCCGGGTGACGCTGCCGCGGGTCGCGGCGCAGCAGCAGTTCTTCGGCCTGTCGCGGCCGACCGTGTCCTTGGCCGAGGCGGCGCTGTCGGGCGGGCTTGCCGAGCGGGTACGCGACGCGGTGCTGGAGGTGCAGGGCAGGCGGCTCGCCATCCTGCGCGCGCGCCTCGCGCCTTGGCAACCGCGCACCCGCGAGGGCGTGCCCTTCGCCTGGCTCGACCTGCCGCGCGGCTGGCGGCCTTCGTCGCTGAGCCGTGCCGCCGAGGCCGAGGGCATCCGGCTCAAGCCCGCCGACGAATTCGCCCTGATCGACGGGCGGGCGCCGTCGGCGGTGCGCATCGCCCTGACGGGCCTGCGCGAGGACGCCGCCTTCGAGATGGCGATCGACCGGTTGGCGGCGCTTCTCGCCGCACCGCCGCAGGTGATGGAGGTCTGAAACCGGCAATTCGATGGGGTACTATGATACCTTAATTTCAAGTAACTGATATTGCATGATTATTTAGCGAGATGTGCGCTTGACTGCGCCATCGCTTCGTTTAGAACCCGCCCATCGAATTTGCGCGGGCGGCCCGTACGGGGCGGTGCGCGTTGCAGATCAAGGGCAGAACCATGAAAACCTTTACCGCTACCCCGGCGGATATCGAGAAGAAGTGGATCCTGATCGACGCCGAGGGCGTCGTTCTGGGCCGCCTCGCCTCGATCATCGCCATGCGCCTGCGCGGCAAGCACAAGGCCTCCTTCACCCCGCACATGGACATGGGTGACAACGTCATCGTGATCAACGCGGACAAGGTGCAGATGACCGGCAAGAAGCGCGACGAGCACTTCTACTGGCACACCGGCCACCCGGGCGGCATCAAGTCGCGCACCAAGCAGCAGATCCTCGACGGTGCGCATCCCGAGCGCGTCGTGATGCAGGCCGTCAAGCGGATGCTGCCGGGCAACCGCCTGTCGCGTCAGCAGATGACCCATCTGCGCGTCTTCGCCGGTGCCGAGCACGGCATGGAGGCGCAGAAGCCCGAGGTTCTGGACGTCGCGTCCATGAACAAGAAGAACACGAGGACCGCATAATGGCCGATCAGATCAATTCGCTCGAAGAGCTGGGCTCGGCCGTCTCGACCGAAGGTCAGGTCAACACCGAAGCCCTCGCCCCGCGCGAGCCGGTCCGCGACGAGCTGGGCCGCTCCTACGCCACCGGCAAGCGAAAGGACGCGGTCGCCCGCGTCTGGATCAAGCCGGGCACCGGCAAGGTCGTGGTCAACGGCAAGGACATCGACACCTACTTCGCGCGTCCGGTGCTGCAGATGATCCTGCGCCAGCCGTTCCAGGTGGCCGGCGTCGCCGGTCAGTTCGACGTCTTCGCGACCGTCGCCGGCGGCGGCCTCTCGGGCCAGGCCGGTGCCGTGAAGCACGGCGTCTCCAAGGCGCTGCAGCTCTACGATCCCTCGCTGCGCGGCGCGCTCAAGGCCGCCGGCTTCCTGACCCGCGACAGCCGCGTCGTCGAGCGCAAGAAGTACGGCAAGCGCAAGGCGCGTCGTAGCTTCCAGTTCTCGAAGCGCTGATATCTTCGCAGATCATGCGACAGGAAAGGGCGGTCCCGCGGGGCCGCCCTTTTCGCGTGTGGCGGCGCGATCTCCGGGCGCGCTGACCAATGTGGCCGGATCGCACGAGACCACTTGCGTCGCGCCCGGTTTGCGGCAAAAGGCGCGCGCGCGGTTGATCTTTGCCGCCGCGCGGTCAAGCATCGCGGCGGGGCATCAAGGGGCGGCCATGGGTCTGGGAAGTTTCGCGAAATCCGAAGGCGGTCGCGCGGCCACGCTGCTCGCGCCGCCATTCTTCTACGCGCTGGCGCTGCTGGCGCTGCCGATTCTCGCGGTGGTGCTGTTCAGCTTCTGGACGCAGGACTTCATGACGATCGACACGCGGTTCACGCTGGCCAACTACCGCGAGTTCTTCGACAAGCCGATCTACGGGGTGCTGCTCGGCCGGTCGCTGATGGTGTCGGGCATCGTCACGCTGGTGACCGTGCTGCTGGCCTACCCGGTGGCGTATTTCCTGTCCTTCCACGTGCCCAGCCACCGCAAGTCGCTCTGGCTGTTCCTGATCACTATCCCGTTCTGGACCAGCTATCTGATCCGCGTGTTCCTGTGGAAGGTGATCCTTGGCTATAACGGCGTGATCAATTCCGGCCTCGTCGGCGCCGGGATCATCGACGAGCCGCTGAGCTTCATCCTCTACAACGTCAACGCGGTGATCATCACGCTGGCGCACGCCTTCGCGCCCTTCGCGATCCTGCCGATCTTCGTGGCGCTGGAAAAGATCGACCGCTCGCTGATCGAGGCCAGCCGCGATCTGGGCGAGACCCGCCTCACCACCTTCTTCCGCGTCACCCTGCCGCTCTCGATGCCGGGGCTGGTGGCCGCGGTGCTCATCGTCTTCATCCCGACCATCGGCGACTACGTCACGCCCGAGCTGATGGGCGGCGCCGGCGGAAAGCTCATCGCCAACATGATCCAGACCCAGTTCCTGCAGCTCAACAACGCACCGATGGGCGCGGCCATCGCCATGGTGGCGATGGTCTGCGTCACCGCCATCGCGCTGGTCTTCGTCGCGCTCAACCGCCGCTGGCTCAGGGGGCGAGGATGAGGAGGGCGGGGATGAGAGGCGCGCCGCTCAGGGTCTATGCGATCCTCTACCTGCTTTTCCTCTATGCGCCGATCGCGCTGCTGCCGCTCTTCGCCTTCAACGATGCGACGATCATCGCCTTCCCCTTGTCGGGCTTCACCACCCATTGGTTCACCGATCTCGTGGCCAACACGGCGCTGCGGCAGGCGGTGGGCAACTCGCTCTTCATCGCCGCCATGACCGCGATCTTCGCGACGCTTCTGGGGCTTTGCGCCGCGCGCGCGGGCGCGATGGCGCGGTTTCCGGGCAAGGGCGGCATCATCGGCTTCGTGATGCTGCCCCTGGTGCTGCCCGAGATCATCGTCGCGGTGTCGCTCCTGATCGTGCTGCGGCAGGTACTGGGTCTGAACCTCAACAACTGGACCGTGATCTCCGCGCATGTGCTGATCTGCACGCCGTTCTCCATCGCGATCCTCAACGGCGCGTTCCAGAATCTCGATCCCTCGATCGAGGAGGCGGCGATGGATCTGGGCGAAAGCCGCTTCTCGGCCTTTCGTCTCGTGACGCTGCCGCTGGTGATGCCGGGCATCATCTCCTCGATGCTGATCGCCTTCACGATCAGCCTCGACGAATTCATCATCGCCTTCTTCCTGACCGGCGCGAACCCCACCATGCCAGTCTATATCTGGGGCCTGCTGCGCTTTCCGGCGCAGCTGCCCGTGGTCATGGCGCTCGGCACGATCCTCGTGGCGCTGTCGGTCACGCTTCTCATCATCGCAGAACTGTTCCGCCGCCGCGGTCTCGCGCGTGCCGGGATCAAGGATACCGGAGGCTTCCTGTGACCGCTCTCATCGAACTCAAAGGCGTCGAGAAGCATTACGGCGACTACCACGCGCTGCGCGGCATCGATCTGGAGATCCGCGCCGGCGAGTTCTTCTCGCTCCTGGGTCCCTCGGGCTGCGGCAAGACCACGCTCTTGCGCACCATCGCCGGTCTGGAGGAGGTCTCTTCGGGTTCGATCCGCATCGACGGGCGCGACATGAAGGGCGTCGCCGCCAACCACCGGCCCACCAACATGGTGTTCCAGTCCTATGCCGTGTTCCCGCACCTGACCGTGGCCGAGAATGTCGGCTTCGGCCTGCGCCGCGATCCGCGCGGCAAGACTGAGAAGGCGCGGGCGGTCGAGGAGGCGCTCGATATGGTCGGCCTCGCGGGCTACGGCAAGCGCCGTGCGCACGCGCTTTCGGGCGGGCAGCGACAGCGCGTGGCGCTGGCCCGCGCGCTGATCCTCAAGCCCAAGGTACTGCTTCTGGACGAGCCGCTCTCGGCGCTCGACCGGCTGATGCGCGAGCAGATGCAGCTCGAACTCATTCGTTTGCAGCGACAGGTCGGCATCACCTTCATCCTCGTCACCCATGACCAGGAGGAGGCGCTGGTGATGTCGGACCGCATCGCCGTGATGTTCGAGGGCGAGATTGGCCAACTCGCCGACCCGGAGACGCTCTACCGCCGTCCCGCCACCAAGCGGGTTGCGCAGTTCATCGGCAAGATGAACTTCCTGCCCGGTGCGCTTTCGGCCGATCGCCGCGAGATCGACATCGCCGGTCTGGGGCGCGTCACCACCGCCGATCTTGCCACCTCCGGCGAGATCGGCGGAGCCGTCTCGGTCGGCATCCGCCCCGAGACGCTGGCGATCCTGTTCGAGGGCGAAACCGCGCCGCGCCGCGAGGTTCAGGGCGTGGTGAGCGAGGTCGTCTATTACGGCGACATGACCTATTACGACGTGCGGGTGGAGGGGATCGAGCGGCCGCTCACCGTGTCGATGAAGAACCTGATCGGTCGCCCGGTGCTCGATGTCGGCGCGGCCGCGCGGCTGGCATGGGACGAGCGCGCGCTGGTGCTGCTGCCCGGCTGATCACAGGGGCAGGGCGACGCGCAGCCCGAAGGTCTCCAGCCCCGGATTGGGATCCGACAACTCGGCATTCGAGCGATGATCGAATTGCAGCGACAGCCGCGCGCCGTTGTCGAAGGCATAGCCGACGCCGATCGAGGAGCGGAACTCAATTATGTGGCCCAGGTCCGGGCCGTCGGTCTGCGCGTGAAAGCCCGGCAGCAGCGACAGTTGCACGAAGCTGTCATGCGGCAGCGCCCCGGTCCATTGCAGCCCCGCGCCGACCCAGGTGTCGCCATCCGCGGATACCGAGAGGCCCAGCACCGGTTCCAACCCGCCGAAGCGCCGGGGCAGCATCTGCTGCAGGTACAGCTCGCCCCCCTGTCGTTCGCCCTGATACAGCACCTCGCCATATTGCAGCGCGGTGCGGGTCCGCGTGGTCTCCAGGGCATCGCAGGCATCGAGGCCGCAGCCCCGTGCCCCGAAGGCGAGATCGGCGGCGGCGACGAGGGCGAAAAGCGCGGCGAGTGATCCGTCCATGGAAGCTCCTGCGAAGGTCGTGTGCCGCCATGCAGGAGGGCCGCACCCGCGATCGAGTAGGCTGCGCGATCGCAGGCCGGTCAACCGGTCGGGCGATCTCAGCCCCCCAGCCGTGCCACCAGCGCCACGAGTTCGGCCTGCCGCCGCGTGCCGGTCTTCTCGAACAGGCTGCGGATCTGGTTGCGCACCGTGTTGACGCTGACCTCGCGCATGGCGGCGATCTCGGCCATCGAAAGCCCCTCGCAGAGCCGCCGCAGCACCAGTGTCTCGGCGGGGGTGAGTTCGAAGAGCTTGGTGAGATCCTCGTCCAGCGCGCCGGGCGCACCCGGCTCGATCACCGTCAGCACCGCGATCGCGCGTTCGCCCCGGAACAGGCTCTCGATCGGCGAGGCGGCGAGGGGCCGGGGCAGATGCGACAGCCGCGCCAGCATCCGCTGCGGGGCACTGTCATCGACCACGAAGCTTCCGCCGAGGCGTCCCTCCTGCGCCAGCCGGTCGTCCAGCGCGGCATTCGCCTCCGCATCCGCGAAGCGGAGCCGGCGCTCGTCGCCAAGACACAGCGCATCCCCGCGCTCGAGCAATGCCGCACCGCGCGAATCGCAGGCGACGAGCCGGCCGCGCGAATCGATGGCATAGCAGGCATGCGGCAGGCCGAGCCCGTCGATCAGGCGCGTTCCCGCCTGCAAGGTGCTGTGACCCGCCATCTTCGTCAGATCGAAGGCCCGGCGCAGATGCGGGGCCAGCGTCGCGAGCATCTGGCTGCCGGTCACGCCGACCGCCTCGGCCTCCGAGGGGGCGTAATTGCAGCTCACCACGAGGCTGCCGCTGTCGCCGCGCGTGATGATCGTACCGAAGGTGCGATGGATGTCGCCTTGCGGCCTGAGAAACTCCGTATAGAACTCGCTTCGGAAAAATCCTTTGCGTTGAATGACATGATGGTCATGGATCAGTTGCAATGCGGGCCGTTGCAGCAGCGAGGCGAGCCAGGGATTGAGCGCCGCGTAGCGATCCGGGTAAAGCGCGACCAGCTTGGGATCGAAATTGCAGCCATGCAGATCGGCACGGCGCGGCTGCCCCGGGCGGACCAGCTGCAGGGCCCATGCGCCACCGCCGGCGGCCGCGGCCAGTTGCTCCGGAAGGGCGCCCCAGCGCTCGGGCGAAATCACGCTATGGTAGATTTCGTCGAGCAACCCTGCAATCGCAGCATTATGCGGCAGCGGTGGCATGGGAATCCTCGAAACAATTATAGGTTTAGTTCATTCGCACCATGCACGGTTAGGTGCGGCATGACACTGAGTATTCAGGCGGGTCCTGTCAGTTTTGCCGTTCCCCGAGTTTCCCAAGTATAGGGCAGGGCCCGCCACCAGCTACTCGTCCGGCGCGATCAACCCCAGGCCGCGCAGGTAGACACCGATACCGCTCTCCAGCAGATCCTCCGGCGGAAACGGCGCCCGCGTGCCCGGAGAGCCGCGCGCGAACAGCTCCACCACGCCGTGACTCATCGCCCAGACATGCGCCGCGAACATCTGCGGCGGCGGCCGTCGGCCCTCCGGAATGCGCTCCGACAGCGCCTCGGCGGCCCGCTCCAGCACGCCCAGAGCGCGGCGCGAGGCGGCGGCGAGATCGGGGTTGCGCTGCATCGAGATGCCGCTCTCGAACATCGCGACGTAGTGGCCGGGATGTTTTCGCGCGAAGGCCAGATAGGCGCGCCCGGTCTTTTCGAAGGCCGCGAGCACCGAGGGCCGCCCCTCGTCATAGGCGTATTCCAGAAGATCGGCGAAGATCTCGTAGCCCTGCCGCGCGGCCTCGGCGATCAGGTCCTCGCGCCCCGCGAAATGACGATAGACGGCGGCGGGCGTCACGCCCGCCTCGCGTGCCGCCTCCGACAGGGTGAAGCCCGTCGGCCCCTTTTCCTCGATCAGCTTCAGGCTGGCCTCGACCAGCGCCTGACGCAGATTGCCGTGATGATATCCCTGCTTGGCCACGTCAGTCGCGCGGCCAGAGTTCCGGACCACCCGCGATCCTCGGATCGAGGGCGCAGACGGCCTCCTCGTCCTTGTCGGGATAGTCGAGCCGGGCCAGCACGCTGCGGATCGCGTTGACCCGGGCGCGGCGCTTGTCGTCGCCGCGGATCACCGTCCAGGGCGCGAAGTCGAAATCCGTCCGCGTGAACATGGTGCCGATGCGGTGGGTATAGGCGTCCCATTTGCGCAGTCCCTCGACATCGACCCAGGACAGCTTCCACTGCTTGAGCGGATCGCTCTCGCGCTTGAGAAACCGTTCGAGCTGGGTCGCGCGACCGACATTGATCCACAGCTTGAAGAGCCGGATGCCGTCATCGGCGAGCATCTTCTCGAACGGCTCGACCTGGTCGTAGAACCGGACCACCTGTTCCTCGTCGGCAAAACCGAAGACCGGCTCAACCACGGCGCGGTTGTACCAGGAGCGGTCGAAGAACACGATCTCTCCGGCGGTGGGCAATTCACGCACGTAGCGCTGGAAATACCACTGGCCCGCCTCGACCTCCGAGGGCTTGGCCAGCGCCACGACACGGGCGCCGCGCGGGTTCAAGTTCTCGCGGAACCGGGCGATGGTGCCGCCCTTGCCGGCGGCGTCGCGCCCCTCGAAGATCACCACGACGCGCTGCCCGGTCGCCTTGACCCAGGCCTGCATCTTCACCAGCTCGATCTGCAGATCCGCCATCGCGGCGGCGTAATCCTTGCGCTTCCATTTCGACGGATAGGGAAAGCGCGTGCTGGCGATGCCGTCCTTGCCCGCCTCGTGCAGCATGCGGCGGATCTCCTCGGGCGCCTCCTCGTCGCGAAACCGGCTGATCGCCCCGTCGAACGGCTTATTCATATGTCTCTCCTCAAGCGGCCCCGACCGCGACGGCGTTCAACGCAGGCCGGCGCGCGCCGCGGCCCGGTCGATCGCCGCCACCACCTCGACGGGCACGGTATGGTGCGGCATATGGCCAACGTTTTCCAGCACCGTCAGGTTCGCCCCGGGGATCAGCTCGGCCAGCCGGGCCGAATGCACTTCGAGCGGCACGATGGTGTCGGCGACGCCGTGCACGATCTCGACCGGTACATCGATCGAGGGGTAGCGCGCGCGCATCTCGGTGACCTGCGGCAGCAGCCCGTTCACCTGCCGCGCATTGACCCGCAGGCTGTCGCGGCGGACCGCCAGCCCGGCGCCGACGAAATCGGCATAGCCCTCGGGCACCGGGTTCGGGGCGAAGACCGCCTCGACCGTCTCATCGACCATCCGCTCGGGGGCGAAGGCGGTGATGAGCGGCACCACCGCCGCGCCGCCAAGGGCCGATCCGTTGACCCTGTAGAGCGTGGCTAGCCCGGTATCCCATGGCATCGTCGCGCCGGCAAGATCGACCAGCGCCGCGAGGTTGTCGGGCCGCTCCAGCGCCCAGGCCATGGCCACCGCGCCACCGAAGGAATGGCCCAGCACGATGGGCTTCTCGGCGCCGAGCTCGGCGGCGGCGGCTTGCAGCAGCCGCGCCTGCGCGGCGAGGCTGTCGGCATGGGTCGTGAAGGCGTCGTCGGCGACCGGGTCGATCGGGTCGGAATAGCCGAGCCCGGGGCGGTCGAAGGCGATGACGCGGTAATCGTCGTCGAGCCGGTCGAGTAGATCGAAGGCCATGTCGCGCAGGTTACCGGAGGCGCCGTGGATCAGCACGAGGTCGGGGCCGCTGCCCGAAACCAGTGCATGCACGCGGCGCCCCTCGATCTCGACGAACTGGCCGAGCGGCGGGTGCGCGGCCATGGCCTGAGCCTCGCGCCGCTCGGCGCGGTGATCGACCAACGCGCAGCCCGCCAGCGCGCCGATCGCGAGCACTGCGGCGATCCTAGCGGCCAATGTCGTTCAGATCGTAGGGGGTGGTCTGGTAGATCTCGTTGATCCAGTTGCCATAGAGCAGATGCGCGTGGCTGCGCCAGCGGTTCGAGGGCGGCTTGGTCGGGTCGTCGCCGGGATAGTAGTTCACCGGCACCGAGATCGCTGCGCCCGAAGCCACGTCGCGGTCGTACTCCTCCTTCAGCGTGTGGCTGTCATATTCGAAATGGTTAAAGATATAGAGCGTGCGGCGGCCGGGGTCCTCGACCAGGCAGGGGCCGACCTCGTCCGAGGCCAGAAGCGTCACCAGCTCGGGCCGCGCGTCGATATCCTCCTGCCGGATCTCGGTCCAGCGGCTCACCGGCACGGTGCAATCGTCGGAAAAGCCGCGCAGATAGGGGCTGTCGGGCTTGAGGTTGCGGTGCCGGAAGCAGCCGAAGGCCTTGCTGTCGAGCAGGTGCTTGGCGATGCCGTGCTGATGCGCGATCATCGCCATGCCGCCCCAGCAGACGCCGAAGGTCGAATGCGCATGGGTCTCGGTCCAGTCGAAGAGGCGGCGCAGCTCGTCCCAATAGGTCACCTCGTCGAAATCGAGATGCTCGACCGGCGCGCCGGTGACGAGGAAGCCGTCGAACTTCTGCCCCGACGCCTCGATCTCGGAAAACGAGTGATAGAAGGTCTCCATGTGCTCGGCGGCGGTGTTGCGCGATTCATGATCCGACATGCGGATCAGCGTCAGCTCGATCTGCAGCGGCGTCGCGCCGATCAGCCGCGCGAACTGCGTCTCGGTCTGGATCTTCTTGGGCATCAGGTTGAGCAGGCCGATCCTGAGCGGGCGGATGTCCTGCCGCGCCGCCTGATCCTCCGACATCACCATCACGCCCTCGCGCGTCAGCACGGTGTAGGCGGGGAGGGCTTCGGGGATCTTGATGGGCATGGTTCGACCTTCTTGTAGGGAGGGCTGATCTAGGCTTCTCGACGGTGTTTGCCAAGCCGCGCCTCGAGCGCCTCGGCCACCACGGCGTCGAAATCACGGGCGGATTCAAGGCCCGACAGCGCCTCGGCCGGAATCGCGAGGCCCCAGCGTTCGGCCATCTTCGCATAGCGCGGCTGCCGATGCGCCAGCGCCCGGCCATAGGTCCAGCGGATGAAGGCGTCGGGATCGACGCGCGTCTCTGACAGGCCGGTCTCGGCCAGATAGTCGTTCCAGGCCTGGAGCAGGAAGTCGGGGCTGTAGGCCATCGGCTTGGGCGCGCGGTCGAAGCGGCGGATCAGCTCCTCGGTATGCGCCTCCGAGCCCTCGATCCAGATCATCAGCATCCGCTCGGACAAGAGCGTCATCAGCGGGTCCTGCGGATCGTCGGGATCGACCCATTCGCAGATCGAGCCACCGGTGTCGCAGACGAAATGCGGATAGCCGTAGAGCGCCTCGGCCCGGTCGATGAACCACGGCGTGTCCTCCAGCGCCGCGATCTCGGCGCGGCGGAACTGCTCCTGCCGCTGCCGGTAGGTCTCGAAGGGCAGGCCGCCCTTCTCCGGGTCGCCCGGCTTGCCGAGATAGGTCGAGACCGGGGCGAGATTGTCGAAGGTGATGTTGGAGCCGATATAGATGCTGTCCGAGAGCAGCAGCTCGCGCAGGAACGGCACCTTCATCGCCTCGCGCTTGGCGTTGTCGGCGATCAGCTCGCCCATGTGGCGGGTGCCGATGCGGTAATCGATCGAGTAGTGGAACCAGTCGCCCGAGCGGCGCAGGAGGTTCGACACATGCGTCTTGCCGAGGCCCGACATGCCGAAGAACAGGACGCGTTTGCGCGGGGCGGACAGCCAGTCCGAGGCGGAGGAATGGATCATGGACGCATCGCTAAACAAGCCGTGCGACACGGTCCAGTCTGAACTTCGGCCTCAGAACTTCGGGGCGGGCGCCGCCCCCCGGGCCCGGGCGCGCCGCAGCAGCCGCCCGTCGAGCACCACGAGCCCCGCCGCCAGCGCCGCGAAGCCGGCATAGGCGCGTACCGGCAGCGTCTCGTCCAGCACCACCACGCCCAGGAGGATCGCCACCGGCGCAACCATCAAGGTCACCAGCAGCACGTTGCCGCTCCCGGCGATGGCGATGACCCGGTAGTAGATGATGTAGGCCAGCGCGGTGGAGCCGATCGAGACATAGGCCAGCCCCGCGATGGTCGCCGGGGCGAGGTCGAGCCGCGGCGCGCCTTCGAGCAGCCAGGCCAGCGGCACCATGATCAGCGCCGCGCCGGTGGTCATGCCCGCCGCGGCGGTGAGCGGCGGCAGCCCGCCCATCTTCTTGCGCGCCCAGACCCCGGCCAGCGCATAGGAGATGGTGGCGCCGATCGCCGCGACCTGTCCCAGCGCGCCGGGATCGAAGCCCGACAGCGCCGCCGGGCCGACCACCCAGACCACGCCCGAAAAGCCGAGCGCCACGCCCAGCGCCTTGCGCGCCGAGAGCCGTTCGTCGGCGAAGAAGATCGCGGCGAAGAGCACGCCGAAGATCGCGGTGGCGGCGTTGAGGATCGCGATCAGCCCGGTCTCGACATGCTGCTGGCCCCAGGCCAGAAGCCCGAAGGGAATGGCGTTGTTGAGCGCGCCCATCACAACCAGAACGGCCCAGAGCCGCCAGCTCCGGGGCAGCGGCAGGCGCCGCAGCATCACCACGGGCCACAGCACCAGCGCTGCCCAGACCGCGCGATGGCCGACGATCCACATCGGCCCCACCTCGTCCAGCGCCACGCGCACCGAGAGGAACGAGCCGCCCCAGATCAGGGCGAGCAGGCCGAGCTGGGCCCAGGCGGCGTTGGTCATGGTCTTCTGAACGGTCATGCCCGGCACTGTGCACGCGGCCGGGATCGGCGCAATCCGAAACATGCGCTTTGCATGGAAATGCGAAAGGGGCCGGCCCCGCGGCCGGCCCCTCGCGCGTGACCCCCGACGGGATCAGAAGCGGTAGGCGACGCTCATGCCGATCGCGAGGGCCGAGTTGTCGGAGAACTCCGCCCGGTCGGAGATGCTGCCATCGGAGTTGCGGGTTTCCGGGTTGGCATCGCCCAGCATGGTGTAACGGATGCCACCCGAAAGGGTCACCGTTTCCATGTTGTAGGCGCCGCCCAGGCTGACCCAGCGCTTGCCGTCGGTCGGATCGAGCGGCGAGATGCGCTCGTCGCCCTCCGGCTCGAAGCCCACCGCGACCTGGGCCGCGAACATGTCCGAGAACTTGCGTCCGACGCCGACCTGCACCTGATAATTGTCGTCGATATTGGTCAGGCTGGCGCCGCCGGTGGCGGCGCTGAAGACCTGCGGCGACACCAGAGTGTCCTCGTAGGCGGCGTAGCGGATGTTGGCGAAGGCCAGCGTGTCGGGCGCGATCCCCGTCTGCAGGTCGAGATTCCAGCTTTCGGGCGTCTCGACCGTGGTGGTGCTGGGCACCTGTGCGGGCAGGCTGAGACCGGCCTGCAGCGCGGCGGGGATCGATTCGACCGTGTCGAAGTCGTGCTCGATCGCCGAATTGTAGGTCAGCGCCGCGCGCAGCGCGATCTCGGGGATCTCGTAGGCCACGCCGATGAGGTATCCGGTGGCGTCGTTCTCCTCCAGCGCCACCGAATATCCGTTCAACGGGCCATAGGCCGCACCGGACAGGGTGATGTCCCCCTCGAGGGTCTGGCGCCGGACGCCGGCATGGACGCTGATGTTCTCGTTGAACCGGTAGCGGCCCAGCGCCGTGATCGTGTGGCCGTCGAGCTGCGCCATCGTGCCGCCCAGCGCAAGCGCGGTGGTCGGGTAGTCGATGTCGACGCCGAAAGGCTGGTCGATGATGACGGCACCGGAAAAGCCGTTGCCGAAATCAATCTTCGCGCTGGTCGATACGTTGAGGAAATCCTCGGCGACATTGTCGTATTCGCCACCGCCGAACACGGCGACGTCCTTGCCCGAGATTTCCGGGAACACCTTGCCGAAGCTCAGCTCGAGGACGTTGCCCTCTTCGAAGATCGCGGTGATGTCCTGGTTCGAGCGATCGAGCCCGACGGCTCCCGCGCCGCTGGCCATCAGCGCCGTCGCCAGCGCCAAGGCGCTCGTGGCGCCGTAATGCAGTTTCATGATGTCTCCCTGTCGCATGATGCGTCCTCCGCCCCGCAGGAGAAACAGCACCGCGGCTTCCTACAATCTGTGACGTCGCGGCAGCTTGACGTGGACGTCACGGCGTCACCTCCACGCATCACCGGCGGCGGATATGCGAAGGGCCCCCGAAGGGGCCCGTGGCAGGTCTCGCTCAAATTCCGCCGGGCCGGCGGGTCATTCCCACTCGATGGTTCCCGGCGGCTTCGAGGTCACGTCATAGGTGACGCGGTTGATGCCGCGCACCTCGTTGATGATCCGCGTCGCGGTCTCGCCGAGGAATTCGTGGGTGAACGGGTAGTAGTCGGCGGTCATGCCGTCGACGCTGGTCACCGCGCGCATCGCGCAGGCGTAGTCATAGGTGCGGCCATCGCCCATCACGCCCACGGTGCGCACCGGCAACAGCGCCACGAAGGCCTGCCAGATCTCGTCATAGAGGCCGTGCTTGCGGATCTGGTCGATGAACACCGCGTCGGCGCGGCGCAGGATCGCCAGCTTCTCGCGGGTGATCTCGCCGGGGCAGCGGATCGCGAGGCCGGGCCCGGGGAAGGGGTGGCGGCCGATGAAGCTGTCGGGCAGGCCAAGCTCGCGGCCCAGAGCCCGGACCTCGTCCTTGAACAGCTCGCGCAGCGGCTCGACCAGCTTCAGGCCCATCTTCTCGGGCAGGCCGCCGACATTGTGGTGGCTCTTGATCGTGACGCTCGGTCCGCCCGAGAAGCTGACGCTCTCGATCACGTCCGGATAGAGCGTGCCCTGCGCGAGGAAGGTGGCGCCGCCGACCTCGGAGGCGTGCTTCTGGAACACGTCGATGAACAGCTTGCCGATGGTCTTGCGCTTGACCTCGGGGTCCGAGACGCCTTCCAGCGCATCGAGGAACAGATCCTCTTCCTGCGCGTGGATCAGCGGCATGTTGTAGTGGTCGCGGAACATGGTCACGACCTGTTCGGCCTCGCCCTCGCGCAGCAGGCCGTGATCGACGAAGACGCAGGTGAGCTGGTCGCCGATGGCCTCGTGGATCAGCACAGCGGCGACGGAGGAATCCACACCGCCCGAGAGGCCGCAGATCACCTTCTGGTCGCCGACCTGCTCGCGGATCAGGCGGATCGCCTCCTCGCGATAGGCGCCCATGGTCCAGTCGCCGGTAAAGCCCGCGATGTGCAGGAAGTTCTCGAGGAAGGTCTTGCCATGCGGGGTGTGATGCACCTCCGGGTGGAACTGCACCGCGTAGAAGCGCCGCTCCAGATCGGCGGTGATCGCATAGGGCGCACCGGGCGAGGTGCCGCAGACCTCGAAGCCCGGCGCCAGCTTGCTGACATGGTCGCCATGGCTCATCCAGACCTGCTCGCGGCCCTCGATGAACCAGCCGCGCAGCAGGTCGGTGGCCTCGCCCTCGGGCTCGACATAGGCGCGGCCGAACTCGGCGGTGCCGTCACCGCGCAGCACTTCGCCGCCCAGCATCTGCATCATCACCTGCTGACCGTAGCAGATGCCGAGCACCGGCACCTCCAGCTCGAAGATCCGCATCGGCGGGCGCGGGCTGCCCTCGTCGGGCACGCTGGCGGGACCGCCCGACAGGATCACCGCCTGCGGCTCGAAGCGGTCGAGGAACGCCTCGTCCACCGCGTTGAAGGGATGGATCTCGCAGTAGACATTCAGCTCGCGGAGGCGACGCGCAATAAGCTGCGTCACCTGTGAGCCGAAATCGACGATGAGAAGGCGCTGGTGCTGTTGGCTATGCTCGGTCATGGCCCAGCGAATAGGCCCGCCCGCCCATCCGCGCAAGAGCGACGGGCGCGAAAAATCGCGCCGCTCAGGGCGACATGTCGCTTTCACACCTGAGGCGGCGCAATCCGGCCAAGCGCGCGCGCCGCGCACCGCTATCACGGGGCGCAAGGATGCATCACGGGGAGCGGGCGATGACGGAAGCGGCACAGATGGCCGGAGAGCGGGCAGGGCGGCGCGGCCGGTCCGGCGGAGGTGCCGCGCGACGAGCCGAGCGCACCGCGGTCAGCGTCGAGACCGCGCGTTACATCGAGCGCAACATCCCCGATTTCGAGGTGCTCGACGCCGCCGCCATCGAGGTGATCGAACGCAATGCCGAGACCGTGCTGGAAGAGATCGGCGTGGTGTTTTCCGACAATCCCGGCGCGCTCGACCTCTGGCGGCAGGCCGGGGCCAATGTCGATGGCGACCGGGTACGGATTCCGCGCGGGCTGGCGCGCAAGCTCTGCG
Source organism: Limimaricola sp. AA108-03 (assembly GCF_050847355.1). NCBI lineage: Bacteria > Pseudomonadati > Pseudomonadota > Alphaproteobacteria > Rhodobacterales > Paracoccaceae > Limimaricola > Limimaricola sp. AA108-03. The sequence continues at coordinate 1,566,437 of NZ_CP193755.1, read as the reverse complement.
CCACCGCGCCCGCGAGCTTCACCCAGCACGCCCGCAACCCCGCACGCAACGTCGAGATCGGCGGCCGCAACCTCGTTCTGGCGCCGGTCTATGGCCCGCCCTTCGTGCGCGACGCCGATGGCGGCCGGCGCTATGCGACGATCGAGGATTTTCGCAACTTCGTGAAGCTCGGCTACATGTCGAAATGGCTGCACCACTCGGGCGGCACGGTCTGCGAGCCCACGGACGTGGCGGTGAACAAGCGCCATCTCGACATGCTGCTGGCGCACATGGTCTATTCCGACAAGCCCTTCATGGGCTCGGTCACCGCACCCGAGCGGGCGCAGGACTGCGTCGAGATGTGCGAGATCCTGTTCGGAAAGGACTTCGTCGCCGAGAACACGGTGATGACCTCGCTGATCAACATCAACTCGCCGCTGACCTTCGACGGCATCATGATGGGCGCGCTCGAGGTCTATGCGAAGGCGAACCAGGCCTGCATCATCTCGCCCTTCATCGTCGGCGGCGCGATGGCGCCTGTCTCGGTCGCGGGCACGCTGACGCAGGTGCTGGCCGAGGCGCTGGCGGGCGTCGCCTACAGCCAGCTCGTGCGCCCCGGCGCGCCGGTGATCGTCGGCGCCTTCGTCACCTCGATCGACATGAATTCGGGCGCGCCGACCTTCGGCACCCCCGAGGCCTCGCTCATCACCTACGGGATGGGCCAGCTGGCGCGGCGGATGGGGCTGCCCTACCGCTCGGCCGGCGGGTTCTGCGGCTCCAAGCTGCCCGACGCGCAGGCCGGCTACGAGAGCGCGAACAGCCTCAACATGGGACTGATGTCCGGCGTCAACTTCATGCTGCATGCCTGCGGCTGGCTCGAGGGCGGACTCGTCGCCTCCTACGAGAAGTTCGTGATGGACGCCGACCAGCTCGGGGCCCTGCACCAGATGGCCAAGGGCGTCGACATCTCCGAGGAGATGCAGGCGCTCGACGCGATCCGCGAGGTCGGCCCCGGAGGACATTATCTCGGCTGCGCGCATACGCAGGCGAACTTCAAGACCGCGTTCTGGCGCAGCGAGCTGTTCGACTACAAGCCGTTCGAGACCTGGGACGAAGAGGGCGCGCGCGACACCCAGGCGCTCGCCTCGGCACGGGTCGCCAAGCTGCTCGACACCTACCGCCAGCCGCCGCTCGACCCCGAGATCGCGCAGCGGCTGAACGACTATGTCGAGGCCAAGAAGGCCTCGATGGCCGACAGCTTCAGCTGAGAGCGGCGGCGCGCATCAGCCGCGCCTCGCCCATCAGGGCCACGATCAACTCGACATGGCGGGCGGGGCGGTAGTCGCCGGTCCCGGCCCGCCGCCGCGCCTCCAGATCGGCCTCGCGCTCGATCAGCGCCATGAGCGCCTGCGCCGGGCCGCGGACCGCCGCCCCGATCAGCCGTGGCAGCGCCGCCGTCCGGTCATAGGCGTCGAGCCCGAACCGCGCGGCCTCGACCAGTAGCGGTGGCCGCCTCAGCGCCGCGAGCCTGCTCAGCGGGTCCTGCATGGCCTGTCCTCCTCGTGACCTGCTTCAATCGCCATAGTTGTCTCACACCCCGCCCCGCGTTGCGTGGGACCGGCGCGCGACGCGCGGTGGCTTCAGCCTTGTTTGGGATTCTTCAATCAAGCTGAACGGGTTCGGGGCAAATTAACGCCTCGCTAACCGGGGCAACTGAGAGTTGAGATCGTGAATCTTGGGGACGTCAGGGAGAGCCGGTCGCGGACGCCATGTCCACCGTCCGGGATCGCGGCACAGGACCGCAACCACGGGCCGGAACCACTGCCCGAATGGGTGCCGCAGGCGGTGCGGCATTATCTCGAACATGTCGAGGGCGGGGCCCCGATCCGGGTGCTGGCACGCCGGTCCGAGGTGCATGCCTCGACCGTGCTGCGCCAGGTCCGCCAGCTGGAAAACCGGCGCGACGATCCGCTGATCGATGCCGCGCTGCGCCGCCTGTCCCGCCGTTTCAAGCCGGCCCCTCCCGAGGAGAATGCGATGAGCTGTCACGACCCGAAGGGCCCGCAACCTGAGACCGGCGCGGAGAACGGCACGGAGAACGGCACGGCCGAGGCGATGCGCGTGCTGCGGCGCATGGCCGAGCCCGGCGCGGTGCTGGCGCTGGCGCCCGGGATGCAGATCGCGGCGGTGCTGCGCGAGGGGCCGCAGGGCGCGACGCAGCGACTGGCGCGGCTCGACCGGGCGCTGGCCGAGACGCTGGCGCTGCGCGGCTGGATCGCCGCGCAGGCGGATACGGGACGCGTGGCGCGCTACCGCATCACCTCGCAGGGCCGCGCCGCCCTCAGGGGCGCCGGGGCCGAAACGCAAGCGGGCTTCGCCGAGGCCGCGACCGGCTTCGAACCGGCCCCCGGCGCCTCCCGCATGGCGCCGTTCGAGGGGCCGTTGACGCTTCTGGCGCGGCGGCGCGACCGCGACGGGCGGCCGTTCCTCGGCCGCGAACTGGTCGCCGCCGGGGAGCGGCTGCGCGAGGATTTCGAGCTGACACAGGTCGGGCCGAGGGTGACGCAGGATTGGTCGCGCTATCTCACCGGCGGCTGCGAGGGCGGCGCGGGGCGCGGGCAGGGCCCGTCCCGGGCGCGCGATCGGCTGGCGGCGGCGCTGGCGGATCTGGGGCCGGGGCTCGGCGACGTGGCGCTGCGCTGCTGCTGCTATCTCGAAGGCATGGAAAGCCTCGAGCGGCGCATGGGCTGGTCGGCCCGATCGGGCAAGATCGTGCTGCGGATCGCGCTGGAACGGCTCAGGCGTCACTACGACGCCAGCGGCGGCGGAGAGATGATCGGCTAGCCCGGCGCGAAGCCGCAGCGCCGGGCGATCGTGTCCGACCAGGCACCGATGGCCGGCAGCGTCTTCGCATGCCGCGCCACCGGCGTGTCCATCGGCCAGCCCAGCATCGGCGCCAGCATGCCGTACATGGTGGCGTCGGCGATGCCGGGGGCGGGGCCTTCGACGAAATCATGCACGCCGAGCCAGAGATCGAGCGCGTCGAGCAGATCGCGTCCACGCGCCGCGATCTTTTCGGGGCCGAGCCGTACCAGCCCGCGCGCATGCAGCTGCCGCCCGAGCGAGCGCCGCGACATCCGGTGCACCAGCGCCGCCAGCGGCGCCGACATCTCGGAGCGCAGCAGTTCGCGGAACCAGGCCGAGCCTTCGGGCAGCATGATCAGCTCCCATTCGAAGATCTGGTGCAGCCCTTCCTCGGCGGCCATCTTCCAGCCGCGACCCGCGGCGGCGGGGGCGGTGTCGGCCATCGGGGGCGGGATGCCGTGGCGACGCGCCAGAAGCGCGATGATCGCGTCGCTGTCGGCCACGGTCTCGCCGTCGATGACGGCCCATGGGCTTTTCTTCAGCGGGCCCTTGGCGGGGTTGTTCTCGACCGCGAACTCGTAGGGCACGCCGTTCAGCGCGCACCAGCACAGCAGCTTGAGCGCGAAGGGGCCGGAGGTCGGCAGGCCGAAGGCCGGCGAAAATCCGTAGATCGTTGCAGGGGTCATGGCGAAAGTCCCGGGACTGGAAACGACATGAGCGCCATGCTGACGCGCTTCGGGGAGTCCCACAACAAAAACGGCGGCGGGTCTCCCCGCCGCCGTCCGAAAGACGTACTGGCCTCAGCCGATCATTCGGCCGCGTGGCTGGTGTCGACGCCCGCGTTCTCGGCGTTCTGGTGCTTGAGCGCCGCGCGGATGCCGTCGCCGTAAGCCTGGTCGACCTTGTCGAAATGCGCCAGCTGGCGATCGATGATCTCCTGCGGCACGCCGGTCATGGCGGTGGCGATGTTCGAGAACAGCCGGCTCTTCTGGCCTTCGTCGAACAGGTTGAACAGCGCGCGCGGCTGGCTGTAGTGATCCGCCTCCGAGCGGAAGTCGTAGCGCCCGACCTCGCCCTCGTAGCGATGCGGCGGTTCGACCACCGACGGATCCTCGACCGGCCCGCCGAAGGAGTTCGGCTCGTAATAGGCATCGGGGTTGGTGCGCAGGCCGAACGGCATGGTGCCGTCGCGATGATAGTGGTGCACCGGGCATTTCGGCTTGTTGACCTCGAGGCTCTCGTAATGCGTGCCGATCCGGTAGCGATGCGCGTCCGGGTAGGAGAACAGGCGACCCTGCAGCATCTTGTCGGGCGAGAAGCCGATGCCCGGCACCACGTTGGAGGGATTGAAGGCCGACTGCTCGATCTCGGTGAAGTAGTTCTCGGCGTTGCGGTTGAGCTCCATCTCGCCGACCTTGATCAGCGGGTAGTCGCCATGCGGCCAGACCTTGGTGAGGTCGAAGGCCGACCAGCCGGTCTTCTTCTCGAACTCGATCGCTTCCATCTCGGGCATCACCTGGATGAACATGTCCCATTTCGGGAAATGGCCATTGGCGATGGTGCCGAATAGCGCCTCCTGGTAGGTCTCGCGGCTCTTGCCGATGACCTGCACCGCCTCGTCATTGGTGAAGTGTTTGTGACCCTGCTGGGTCTTGAAGTGGAACTTCACCCAGAACCGCTCGCCCTGGTCGTTCCACAGCGAGAAGGTGTGCGAGCCGTAGCCGTTCATGTGCATCGGGGTCTGCGGCAGGCCGCGATCCGACATCAGGATCGTCACCTGGTGCAGGCTCTCGGGGCAGAGCGACCAGAAGTCCCACATCGCGGTGGCCGAGCGCAGGTTGGTCTTGGGGTGACGCTTCTGGGTGTGGATGAAGTCCGGGAACTTGTAGGGGTCGGCCACGAAGAACACGGGCGTGTTGTTGCCCACGAGGTCCCAGTTGCCTTCCTCGGTGTAGAATTTCAGCGCGAAGCCGCGCACGTCGCGCTCGGCATCCGCCGCGCCCTGCTCGCCGGCCACGGTCGAGAAGCGCGCGAGCATCTCGGTCTCGGTGCCGGGCTTGAACACGGCGGCGCGGGAATACTTGGTGATGTCCTCGGTCACGCGCAGCGTGCCATAGGCGCCCCAGCCCTTGGCGTGCACGACGCGCTCGGGGATCCGCTCGCGGTTCTGGTGCGCCAGCTTCTCGATCAGCTGGTAATCCTCGAGCAGCACGGGGCCGCGCGGGCCGACGGTCTTGGAGTTCTGGTTGTCGGCGACGGGCGCGCCGGCGGAAGTTGTCAGGCGGGGTCTGTCGGTCATGGCTGTCCTCCGGGGGGTGGCTTCGCGGCGCAATATGACCCGGTCACCCGAGAAGGCAAAATCGGATTTTCTGGCCCTTCTCATAAGGCTGGGTTATGAGTCCGTCATGAATCCATCACTGAAACAGTTGCGCTACTTCGTGGCGCTGGCCGAAACCGGCGGCTTCGGCCGCGCCGCGGAGACCGTTTTCGTATCGCAGCCGGCGCTGAGCCAGCAGATCAAGGAGCTGGAGGCGATCCTCGGGGTCGAGCTGGTCGAGCGGCTGCCGCGCGGCATCCGGCTGACGCGCGCCGGGCGCGAGGTGCTGGAGCGGTCGCGCAGGATCCTCGGCGAGGTGGCCGAGCTGGAGCGCGCGGCGCGGCTGTCGCGCGGGCTCACGGGGCGGCTGCGGTTGGGGGTGATCCCGACCGTCGCGCCCTATCTGCTGCCGATCGCCCTGACGCGGCTGCGGGCGCGCGACCTGACGCTCGACATCCGGGTGCGCGAGGCGCAGACCGAAACGCTGCTCGACGATCTGGAGGCGGGGCGGGTGGATGCGGTGGTGGCGGCGCTGCCGCTGCCGGTGGCCGGTCTCGCGGTCGAGCCGCTGGTCTCGGACCGTTTCGTGCTGGCCGGGACGGCAGCGCGGCTGGCGCGCTGGGTCGGCGATCCCGAGGCGCTGCGGCCGACCTCGCTGGCGCCGGATCAGCTGCTTCTGCTCGACGAGGGGCATTGCCTCGCCGATCAGGCGCTGGAGGTCTGCGGTCTCAGGGGGCGCGGCCGGGTCGATCTGGGGGCCTCGTCGCTGGCCACGCTGTCGGGGCTGGTGGCCGAAGGCTTCGGGCTCACATTGCTGCCCGAGATCGCGCTCCGGGCCGAAACGGCGGCGGCGCCGGGTCTGGCGCTGATGCGCTTTGCGGCGCCCGAGCCCGCGCGCGAGCTGGCGCTGGTGCGGCGGGCCGGGGGCGATGGCGGCTGGGCCGCGCCCTTGGCCGATCTGCTGCGCGAGGCGGGGGCCGAGCTTCTGGGCTCGGCCCGCGCCGTCTGTCCGTAACGCGCGCTCCGCGATCTGGTCCCTAACGCGCGTTCCGCGCGATCCACCCGTGGGGGATCAGGCGGCCTGCTCGCGCGAGGCCTCTTCGAGCCATGCGAGAACGTTTTCCGGCGAGGAGACGCCGTAGGGGTCCTCGGGGTGGTTGTCGCACAGGCCCGGCTCCTCGAACCACGCCTCGACGCGGCCGTCGTTGATCACGGCGGCATAGCGCCACGAGCGCAGCCCGAAGCCGAGATTGTCCTTGCGCACCAGCATGCCGGCGCGGCGGGTGAACTCGCCGGAGCCGTCGGGGATCACCTCGACATTCTCGAGGTTCTGGGCGCGGGCCCACTGGTTCATCACGAAGGCGTCGTTGACCGACATGCAGTAAATCGCGTCGATGCCATGGGCGCGGAACGCCTCGACGTTCTTCTCGAAGCCGGGCAGCTGGTAGGTCGAGCAGGTGGGCGTGAAGGCGCCGGGCAGCGAGAACAGCACCACGCGCTTGCCCGCGAAATAGGAGGCGGTGTCGCGCTCTTCCCAGCGGAACGGGTTGGGGCCTTCGATGCTCTCGTCGCGCACGCGGGTGCGGAAGGTCACGTCGGGAATACGGGCGCCGGGCTGCATGGGCATGCTCCTGTCTGTCGGTTCGGAAAGGTTCGGGGCGTGACTTAGGAAATCGAGCCGGGCTCCGCAATGCTGCGATGCGGCGGATCGGCCATCGCGGCAGGATGCATGGCGGGGTTGCAGCAGCCGCCGGGCCAAGGGGCCGAGCCGCGTTGCGCCCGTACGTCATGGGGCCTATGTATCGACGAGGCCAAGAGGAAAGGCATGACCGTGCGCGACCTGAAGATCCCCGGCGACCGCCACCCCGAAAAGGCGCGCCGCGCCGACAGCGCGCCGCAGCCCAAGAAGCCGGACTGGATCCGGGTCAAGGCGCCGACATCGGAGGGTTACAAGCAGACCCGCGACATCATGCGCGAGCACAAGCTGGTGACGGTCTGCGAGGAGGCGGGTTGCCCCAATGTCGGCGAATGCTGGAGCCAGGGCCACGCCACCATGATGATCATGGGCGAGATCTGCACCCGCGGCTGCACCTTCTGCAACGTGGCGACGGGGCGGCCCGACGCGCTCGACGTGTTCGAACCGGGCCGCGTCGCCGACGCGGTGAAAAAGCTCGGCCTCAACCACGTGGTGATCACCTCCGTCGATCGCGACGACGTCGATGACGGCGGCGCCGCGCATTTCGCGCAGACGATCCGCGCGGTGCGGCGCCAGTCCCCCGGTACCACGATCGAGATCCTGACCCCGGATTTCCTGCGCGCGAAGCCGGGATCTCTGGAGGTGGTGGTCGAGGCGAAGCCGGACGTGTTCAACCACAACCTCGAAACCGTGCCCGGCCTCTACCCGGAGGTGCGGCCCGGCGCGCGCTATTTCCACAGCCTGCGGCTGTTGCAGCGGGTCAAGGAGCTGGACCCGTCGATGTTCACCAAATCGGGCATCATGGTCGGTCTGGGCGAGGACAAGCAGGCCGTGCATCAGGTGATGGACGACATGCGCGCCGTCGACATCGATTTCCTGACCATCGGCCAGTACCTGCAGCCGACGCCCAAGCACCACGCGGTGGACCGCTTCGTCACGCCCGAGGAATTCGCGAGCTACGAGAAGGCGGCGCGCGGCAAGGGCTTCCTGATGGTCTCGGCGACGCCGCTCACCCGGTCGTCCTATCACGCGGGCGAGGATTTCGCGCAGCTGCGCGCGGCGCGGCTGGCCCGTCTGGGCACCTGATTTCGGTCGTATCGAAGAATTCGCCGCCGATCACTCGGCGGCGGGTTCGATCGCCGGCACCGCCTTGAGATAGGCGGCGATGGCCGCGCGATCCTCGTCGGGCAGCTTCGCGAGCTCGGACACCACTGCCGCCATCTCGCCGCCCGCGGTATCGAATTCCGGCGTGAAGCCGGTGCCGAGGTAATAGGCGATCTCGCCCTCGGACCATTTGAGCCCGCCGGGGGTGATGTTCGGAATGCGTCCATCGCCCGAGGGGTTGGGCGCGCCGCCGAGCCACTGCGCGTGATCGAGCCCGCCCAAGGGCCCGCGCGGCGTGTGGCATTCGCCGCAATGGCCCAGCGCCTCGGCGAGGTAGCGGCCGCGCGCGGCGGGCTCCGGCAGATCATCCTCGATCACCCAGCCTTGTCGCAGGTTGAGCGTCTTCCACAGTCCGACGCCGCGTCGGATCGAGAAGGGGAATGGCACCTCGTGCGGCAGGTTTTCCTGCGAGGAGGGTGGCAGGGTCCGCAGATGCGCCACGAGATCGCGCATGTCCTGCGGATCGGCCATGGCATAGGCGGCATAGGGCAGGGCGGGATAGTAATGCGCGCCCGAGGGCGACACCCCGCGCATCACCGCATCCATGATCTCGGCGTCGGACCAGCCCCCCACGCCCTGCGGCGATGGCGAGATGTTAGGCGCATGGAAGGTCCCGAAGGGCGAGACGAAGGCCATGCCACCCGCCAGCACGGGGGCCTCGCCGATATCGGTCTCGGGCGCGACATGGCACGAGGCGCAGCCCGCGGCCGCGAAGACCAGCGCGCCGCGCTCGGGATCGCCCGGCGGCCCTTCGACCGCCGAAGCCGGCAGCGGCTCGGGCGAGGTGAGCATCCAGCCCACCCCGCCCGCCAACAGGATGATGGCGATCGCCGCCCCGAGCGCGCGTCTGATCATTCTTCGGGTTTGCGGTAATCTTCGTGGCAGCTACCGCATGCCTCGCCAAGTGGACCCATGGCCGCCTGCAGGGATGCCAGATCGGTGCCGGCGGCTTCCTCCATCTTCATCGCGGCCTCGTGCAGCGCCTCGGTCTTGGAGTTGAAGTCGTCCATGTTCTCCCAGATGGCGGGAAGGGCGCGGCTCTCCTCGAGATCCTCGCTCGACGAGCCCTCGACCCAGTAGAACCTCTGATCGATGGAGCCGAGCGCGGCGAGGTTGCCGGCGGCGGCGGCGGCCATCTCGGCGTCGTAGGGCTGCTCTTCCTTGGCCATCGCGCCGAGCATGCCGATATTGAGCCCCATGAGCTTCATGTGACCCTCGCGCAGCGATTGCGCGCGCTCGGGGTCGAGCCCCTGGGCCAGCGCCATCGGGGCAAGGGCGGCAATGACGAGGCTGCCGGCGAGAAGACGGAACGAACGTGTCATAACGGTACTCCAAAACTTCCGGTGATCGTGTGCGTTACCGTAGCGTAAGAAAGGCTCACTCCAAAGCTGAATCACGCGCCCGTTATCTGCATTATCGCATGAAAGATGTGCGGCCACCGGGCGTTACGGTCAGCGCCTCGGGCCAGCCCCAGATTCGCTCGATGCCCACCAGCAGCAAACACAGCAGGATCACCCCGGCGATCAGCGCCATCTGGCGCGGCGAGGGGGGATGCCGTGCCCAATGCGCCAGCCGCAACAGCCAATGGATGTTCATCGCGCTCTTTCCCTGTCGTTTCCGGGCCCCAGATCGGTGCCGAGACGAGGTGCCGCATGACCGGCGGGGTTGATCTCCACCACCGCCGGGGCGAGATGGGACCACACAGGAAGGAAAGATCGATGCCGACACATTCCGAGACCCGCACGCTGCCCTACAGTTCGCAGCAGATGTACGACCTGGTCGCGGATGTCGGCAACTATCCCAAGTTCCTGCCATGGACCGCCGCCGCGCGGGTCCGCTCGGTGACGCCGGAGGGCGATCACGAGGTGATGCTCGCCGACATGGTGATCTCCTTCAAGGTATTCCGCGAACGCTTCGGCAGCCGGGTGACGCTCTGGCCCGAGCAGAAGAAGATCCACACAGAATACATCGACGGGCCGTTCCACCACCTCGTCAGCAACTGGAACTTCCGCGATGTCGAAGGTGGCTCCGAGGTGCATTTCGACGTCGATTTCGAGTTCCGCAACAGGCTCTTGCAGGGCGCGGCGGGGCTGTTCTTCAACGAGGCGATGCAGCGCGTGGTGCGCGCCTTCGAACGGCGCGCGCAGGAGCTTTACGGACGCCGCTGAGCCTTGATCGCGCCGATCACCGCCGCGATGGCGTGATCGCGCGCGAGGCTGCGCACCGTGTCGCGGCCGCGTGCCCCGAATTCGACCGTCTCGGTCTCGCAGCCCGAGGCGGTCGCCACCCCGAAACAGACGCGGCCCTCGGGCTTGTGCTCGGAGGCGCCGGGCCCGGCGATGCCGGTGATCGCGACGGCGATGTCGGCGCCCGAGCGTTCCAGCGCGCCGCGCGCCATCTCGTCCGCGACCTGCTCGCTCACCGCGCCATGCGCTTCGAGGCTCTCGGCGCTGACCCCGAGGAGCGCCTGCTTGGCCGCGTTGGAATAGGTGACGACGCCCCAGTCGAAGACGTTCGAGGCGCCCGGCGTCTCGGTGATCGCGGCGGCCACCATGCCGCCGGTGCAGCTCTCGGCGGTGGCGACGCGCAGCCCCGCCTCGCGCGCGCCGTTCACCAGTCTCGCCGTGTCGCCCATGCTCAGCCTCCGAAGATCATGACGCCATGCGCCAGCACCGCGAGCACAACGACGCCGAGCGCCGCGAAGATCCCGGCGACGACGTCGTCCAGCATCAGCCCAGTCACGTCGCCGCGCCGGTCCATGCGGCCGACGAGCCCGGGCTTCCAGATGTCGAACAGCCGGAACAGCACGAAGGCCGCGATCCAGCCGGGCCAGAGATCGAGCACCGGCGCGCCGACATGGGCCGCGCCGAACAGCACCGGCCAGATCGCGATCCACTGGCCCGCCACCTCGTCGATCACGACGTGGGAGGGGTCGTGATCTCCCGACCGGGCGGCTTCGGCGCGGGCGGCGGGAAAGCCGAGCCCCAGCGCCAGGGCGATCATGGCGAGCATCAGCCACGGCCCGCCGATCCAGTGGATCGGCAATGCCGCCGCGAGCGCCGCGAGCGAGCCCCAGGTGCCGGGGGCCGGGCGGATCAGCCCACTGTAGAAGAAGGTAGCGATCAGCCGGCTCATGCCTTCACCAGCGTCGCCGTGGCCATGGCGGCGATGCCCTCTTCGCGGCCCGGAAAGCCTAGCCGCTCGGATGTGGTCGCCTTGACGCTGACCCGGCCCGGCTCGATCTGCATGATCCGCGCCAGCTCCGCGCGCATCGCCTCGGCATGCGGGCCGATCTTGGGCCGCTCGCAGATCAGCGTGACATCGCAATGCGTTATGGCAAAGCCTTCAACCCGCGCGAGATCGGCGGCATGCGCCAGAAATATCTCCGAACGGGCGCCCTTCCACTGGGGGTCGGACGGCGGGAAATGCTGGCCGATATCGCCATGGGCCAGGGCGCCATAGATCGCATCGGTCAGCGCATGCATGCCGACATCGGCGTCGGAATGGCCCTTCAGCCCGCGATCATGCGCGATCTCGACGCCGCAGAGCCAGAGGCTCTCGCCCGCCTCGAAGGCGTGCACGTCGAAACCGTTGCCCGTTCTTACATCCATGTCGCACCCCAATATCCTCTCGGCGCGGATGAAATCCTGCGCATCGGTGATCTTCAGATTGTTCTCGTGGCCCGGCACGACCGTGACCGCAAGCCCGGCGGCGCGGGCCACCGCAACGTCGTCCGCGGCGGGCGGGCCCTCATGTGCCTGATGCGCCTCGAGGATCGCCTCGAAATCGAACCCCTGCGGCGTCTGCGCCCGCACCAGCCCCTCGCGCGAGGGGGCTTCGGCGACCGCACCGTCCTCGACCCGCCACAGCGCGTCGGTGAGCACCAGCCCCGGTGCCGCGGCCGGGCCGTGATCGAGCGCGGCGATCACCGCCTCGATCGTTTCGCGCGGAACCAGCGGCCGCGCGGCGTCGTGGATCAGCACCCGGTCCGGCGCCAGCGGCGCCAGCGCCTCGAGCCCGGCGCGCACCGAATGCGCCCGCTCGGCGCCGCCCGGCACCACGAGCTCGGCCATCGCCTCGACCGCTGGGTAGCGTCCCATCGCCTCGGGGTGCAGCACCAGGCAGATCGGACCGAAACCGGCGAAGGCCTCGATCGTGCGTGCCAGCACCATCCGACCGCCGAGATCACGCCATTGCTTGGGCAGTCCGCCGCCCGCGCGCAGGCCGCGTCCCGCCGCCACGATCACGATGGCCGGGCCTTCGGCCCGGGAAGTTGGTGTCAACGGGGGCACTTTGTCTCCTTCACGCGGCCGCCGGGCTTGTGTAGGGGCTGGCATGAGGCGGTGCAATTCCATCCTTTTCGGCAAACATCTGCATATATTTTGTGCAAACGCGATATGCTGAGGCAGTCTTGTACCCCCTGCGATTGTGGCGCCTCGTGGCGACCCGTAGATCACTCCCAGACGCACAGGTTTTAGGCAAATGACACCCGCCCCGCTTTCCCGTATCGATCTCGGTTCCGGCGTGTCGCTGGACGCACCGGTGGCGCTGGCGCCGCTGGCGGGGATCACCGACCTGCCGTTCCGCAGCCTCGTCGGCTCTTTCGGCGCGGGCTGGGTGGTCTCGGAGATGGTGGCGAGCCAGGAGATGGTGCAGGCCAAACCAGGCGTGCGGGAGCGGGCCGAGCTGGGCTTCGAGCGCGCCGATACCGCCGTGCAGCTTGCCGGTCGCGATCCCTACTGGATCGCCGAGGCCGCCCGCATGGTCGAGGCGAACGGCGCGAAGCTCATCGACATCAACATGGGTTGCCCGGCCAAGAAGGTGACGGGCGGGCTGTCGGGCTCGGCGCTGATGAAGACGCCGGACCATGCGCTGCGGCTGATCGAGGCGGTGGTCGGCGCGGTCTCGGTGCCGGTGACGCTGAAGACCCGGCTGGGCTGGGATGACGACATGCTGAACGCGCCCGAGATCGCGCGGCGCGCCGAAAGCGCAGGCGTGCGGATGGTGACGATCCACGGGCGCACCCGCTGCCAGTTCTACAAGGGATCGGCCGATTGGGCCGCGATCCGAAAGGTGCGCGAGGCGGTGTCGATCCCGGTGATCGCAAATGGCGACATCACCGACGCGGCCACGGCCCGGCAGGCGCTGGCGCAATCCGGCGCATCCGGAGTGATGATCGGCCGCGGCGCGCAGGGACGCCCCTGGCTGCCGGCGCAGGTCATCGCGGCGCTGCGCGGCACGCCGGGCCCGAATGTCCCGCAGGGACGCGACTTCATCGACATGGTTTCAGGACATTACGAGGCGATGCTCGCGTTCTATGGCAGCACGCTCGGCGGCCGTGTCGCGCGCAAGCATCTGGGCTGGTACATGGACGAGGCGGGCACGCCCGAGGCGCTGCGCCGCGAGGTGCTGACCGCCGCGCCGGTACGGGTGCTGGGGCTTCTCGGACTGGCGCTCGATGGCGAAAGGCGGGCGGCATGATCCACGATACCGCGCTGTGGAACTCGTTGCCGGTCCCGGCGCTGCTGCTGGATTCCCGCGACGCCATCTCCGACGCGAATTCGGCGGCCGAGCTGTTCCTCAACCTGTCGCAGCGCAGCCTCGTCGGGGCCCCGGTCTGGGACAAGGTCTCGATCGACGCGCCGCTCGCGGAGGCCTTCGCCCGCGCCCGGTCGCAGAAAAGCTCGCTCTTCGTCAACGACGTCGATGTCGGTTCGGGCGAGCGCCCGGCGATGCAGTGCTCGATCCTGTTCGCACCGCTCACCGGCTCGGACGGCATGATGCTGATGATGATCTCGCCGCGCGAGATGGCCAATCGCCTGACCCAGCACCAGGCCACCGGCAAGGCCGCGAAATCGGCGATCGGCATGGCCGAGATGCTGGCGCATGAGATCAAGAACCCGCTGGCGGGCATCACCGGCGCGGCGCAGCTTCTGTCGATGGGGCTCTCGGCCGAGGATCGCGAGCTGACCGACCTGATCGTCGAGGAAAGCCGCCGCATCGTGAAGCTGCTCGAACAGGTCGAGCAGTTCGGCAATCTGCGCCCGCCCGCGCGTCGGCCGGTCAACGTGCACGACGTGCTCGACCGGGCGCGGCAATCCGCGGCGGTGGGCTTTGGCGCCCACATGGAATTCATCGAGGATTACGACCCCTCGCTGCCGCGCGCGATGGTCGATGGCGACCAGTTGCTGCAGGTGGTGCTGAACCTCGTCAAGAACGCCTGCGAGGCGGGCAAGCGCGGCGGCAAGATCCGCCTGCGCAGCTTCTACGAGCCATCGCTGCGGGTGCGCCAGCCCGACGGCAGCCAGGCGCGACTGCCGTTGCAGATCGAGATCCAGGATGACGGGCCGGGACTGCCGCCCGAGATCGCGGCCGAGGTGTTCGAGCCCTTCGTTTCGGGCCGCGAGAACGGCACGGGGCTCGGCCTCGCTCTGGTTTCCAAGCTCGTGGCCGAGAATGGCGGCTGGATCTCGGTCGATTCCGCGCCCGGCCGGACCGTGTTCCGGATCTCGCTGCCACGCGCCAAAGACGCCTTACCAAGCGGAGAAAACTGATGGACGGAACGATCCTGGTCGCCGATGACGACCGCACCATCCGCACCGTGCTGACCCAGGCGCTGACCCGCGCCGGCTGCAAGGTGCATGCGACCTCTTCGCTGGTCACGCTGATGCGCTGGGTCGAGGAGGGCAAGGGCGATCTGGTGATCTCCGACGTGGTCATGCCGGACGGCAACGGCATCGAGCAGCTGCCGAAGATCTCCGAAGCGCGGCCCGGCCTGCCGGTGATCGTCATCTCGGCGCAGAACACGATCATGACCGCGATCCAGGCCGCCGAGGCCGAGGCCTATGATTATCTGCCCAAGCCTTTCGATCTGCCGGACCTGATGAAACGCGCCTCGCGCGCCCTGGAGGCCAAGCGCCGCGCGCCCGCGCCGCGCGAGACACCGAGCGAGACGGCGGCGGGCGGCGATCTGCCGCTGGTGGGCCGCACCCAGGCGATGCAGGCGCTCTACCGGCTGGTGGCGCGGGTGATGAACACCGCGCTGCCGGTGCTGATCACCGGCGAAAGCGGCACCGGAAAATCGCTGATCGCGCGGGCGATCCACGATTTCTCGGACCGCCGTTCGCTGCCATTCGTCACCGTCTCGGCCAGCGACCTGTCGGGCATGGACGGCCCCGGCGCGGTGCTGAGCCGGGCGCGCGGCGGCTCGATCCTGTTCGACGAGGTCGGCGATCTCGACGGCGACGCGCAGGCCCGGATCGTGCGCATGCTCGACGCGATGGGCGACAGCGCGCCGCGCATCATGGCCAGCTCGCAGGGCGATCTGGCGCGGCGCATCGAGGCGGGCGATTTCCGCGAGGATCTCTATTACCGCCTCGCCGGCGTCACCATCGCCGTGCCGTCGCTGCGCGAGCGGGTCGACGACATTCCGCTTCTGGCCGAGCACTTCCTGCTGCGCGCCGAGCGTGACGGGCTCGGACCGCGCCGCCTGTCGCCCCAGGCCACCGAGATGATCCGCGCCTATTCCTGGCCCGGCAACGTGCGCCAGCTCGAGAACGCGGTGCGCCGACTCGTGGTGACCTCGACCGAGGAGGAAATCACCCGTGCCGACGTCGAGACGGTGCTGGGCGGACAGCCGGCGGCAGAGCCGCTGCGCGGCGGCGGCGAGGGGGAGAAGCTCTCGGCCAGCGTCGAACGGCATCTGCGGCGTTATTTCGACCTGCATGGCGGGCAGCTGCCCCCCGTCGGACTTTATCAGAGGATTCTCAAGGAGATCGAGACGCCGCTGATTGAAATCGCGCTGGATGCGACCGGCGGAAATCAGGCGAAATGCGCCGATCTTCTGGGCATCAATCGCAATACGTTGCGCAAGAAGATCACCGACCTCGATATTCGCGTGACACGACGCCGTAAGTTGATGTAAAACCGCAACAGAACCGTGACCCCCCGGACGCATGGCCGGGGTGAGATCATGGCGATGAGGCGGCGGAACTTGCGTTCCCATCAACGGGGCAGGGTGCTTGAGGCGGTTATCGACCTCCCGATTCTCTCGCGTGACGCGCTGGCGACGCCAGCGGCGGGTGCAGAACGCTGCGACCTTGTCGTTGGTCGTTCTCGGGCCGTTGCTGGCCTTCGCCACCTTCTGGGTGCTGGGACCGCTCGACCAGGGTGCCAGCTCGCCGATGCTGCGCCTCGTGCTTCTGGGCGATCTGGTCTACGCGCTGGTCGTGGCGGCGCTGGTCTCGTTCCGCGTGGCGCGGATGATCTCGGCGCGGCGCGCGCGCTCGGCGGGCTCGCGGCTGCACTTGCGGCTCACCGGCGTGTTCGCGCTGATCGCGCTGATCCCCACGGTGCTGGTCGCCGTGTTCTCGGTGCTCACCATCAATGTCGGCCTCGAGGGCTGGTTCTCGGAGCGGGTGCGCACCGTGCTCGGCGCCTCGCTCACCGCCGCGCAGGCGTATGAGGAAGAGCACCGGCAGGACCTGTCGCGCGACGGGCTCGAACTTGCCGCCTTTCTCGACGCGGAGCGCGAGGCGCAGCCCTTCCTGTCGGATGGCGAGGTGCGCCAGGCGCTCGGCCGGGTTCAGAGCCAGATCGAGCGGGGGCTGACCGAGGCCTTCGTGATCAACGGGGCGGGCGAGATCCGCGCCCGTGGCGCGCGCAGCTACGAGTTCGATTTCGAGCGTCCGGCGCGGGAGATCTTCCGCCGCGCCGATGCGCAGGGCATCGCCATCGTCGAGGACTGGGTCAACAACGAGTTCCGCGCGTTGATCCCGCTCGAGAACTTCACCGACCGCTATCTCTACGTGACGCGCGAGGTCGATGGCGGGATCCTCGCGCTTCTGGACGACACCCAGCAGACGGTCGAGCTGTACCAGCAGCTCGAAGCCGAGCGCGGCCGGCTGCTCTTCGAGTTCGGCCTGCTGTATCTGGGCTTCGCGGTGATCCTGATCCTCGCGGCGATCTGGCTCGGGCTGTGGTTCGCAGAGCGGCTGTCCAAGCCGGTGGGGCGGCTCGTCTCGGCCAGCCAGCGCGTCGGCGCGGGCGATCTCGACGTGCGGGTAATCGAGGAGGAGGGCGATGACGAGATCGCCCAGCTCGGCACCTATTTCAACCAGATGACCACCGAGCTGAAGGCGCAGCGCGACCGGCTGCTCGACAACACGCGCCAGATCGAGGCACGGCGCCGGCTGTTCGACAGCGTGCTGGGCTCGGTGACCTCCGGCGTGATCGGCCTCGACGCCGAGGGCCGCGTGGATTTCGCCAACCGCTCGGCGCTGCGGCTTCTGGGCATCACGGTGCTGCCCGAGGCGGCGACGCTGGCGATGCTGGTGCCCGAGTTCGAGCCGCTGTTCGGATCGTTGCGCGACGAGGGGCGCGACGCGGTGCAGGAACAGCTGCGGCTGGTCCGCGACGGCAGCCAGGAGGTGCTTCTGGTGCGGATGGCGCCACGGCGGGCCGATGACGGCGCGCTCGAAGGCTATGTCGTGGCCTTCGACGATGTCAGCGATCTCGTCTCGGCGCAGCGCATGGCCGCCTGGGGCGACGTGGCGCGGCGTATCGCGCATGAGATCAAGAACCCGCTGACGCCGATCCGGCTTTCGGCCGAGCGGATCCAGCGCAAGTTCGGCCGCCAGCTTGGCGAGGCGGATGCGCAGGCGCTGGCGCAGATGACCGAGGTGATCGTGCGGCAGACCGGCGATCTGCGCCGCATCGTCGACGAGTTCTCGAAATTCGCACGCATGCCCGAGCCCGATCGCAGCCGCAACGACCTGGCCGCGCTCTTGCGCGACGCGGTGACGCTGCAGGAGGCCGGGCAGCCGGAGGTGCGCTTCGAAGTGGATCTACCGACGCAGGCCGTGCCCGCCGAGATCGACGCCACCATGATCACGCAGGCCTTCACGAACCTGATCAAGAACGCCGGTGAAGCCATTGAAAGCGCAATTGAAAAAGGCATGGGGGAGGGGCTTTCCCCGACCATCCGCGTGACGATGCAGACCGATGCCGCCGAAGCGCGCATCAGCATCGCCGACAACGGCATCGGCCTGCCCGAAGACCGGGCCCGGCTGTTCGAGCCTTACGTGACGACCCGCGACAAGGGCACTGGTCTCGGCCTGCCTATCGTGAAGAAGATCATCGAGGAGCATGGCGGCAGCCTGTCCCTCGTCGACGCGCCAGCCTTCGAGGAGGGCGCCCACAAGGGCGCCATGGCGGTCATCACCCTTCCCGTTCTGGGCCAGGGTCATGGCGAATCGGGGGACATCGAGAAGACCGGGAAACCGGCATTGCAGGCAACAGCATGAGGCATGAGATGGGCGACATCCTGATTACCGACGACGAGCGCGACATCCGCGAACTGATCTCGGACATCCTGCGCGACGAGGGCTATTCCACCCGGCTCGCGGGCACCTCCGACGAATGCATGAGCGCGATCGAGGACGAGGTCCCGGCGCTGATGATCCTCGACATCTGGCTCAAGGACAGCCGGATGGACGGGATCGACATCCTCAAGGCGGTGAAGCGCGACCACCCCGGCGTGCCGATCGTCATCATTTCGGGCCATGGCAACATCGAGATCGCGGTGGCCGCGATCAAGCAGGGCGCCTACGACTTCATCGAGAAGCCGTTCAACATCGACCAGCTGCTGGTGGTCATCAAGCGCGCGATGGAGACCTCGCGGTTGCGGCGCGAAAACAGCGAATTGCGGCGTGGCGATACCGCCCCCGCGGAGATGCTGGGCGACAGCGCCGCGTTCCGCTCCCTGCGCTCGCAGCTCGACAAGGTGACGCGCTCGAACGGCCGGGTGATGCTGTCGGGCCATCCCGGCTCCGGCAAGGAGGTCGCCGCGCGCTACATTCACGCCAATTCGAACCGCGCCGACGCACCCTTCGTTACCGTGAACTCGATCACCATCGAGCCGAACCGGATGGAAGAGGTGCTGTTCGGCCGCGAAAGCCCCGAAAAGGGCATCGAGAAGGGTCTTCTCGAACAGGCCAATGGCGGCGTGATCTATTTCGACGAGGTGGCGGACATGCCGCTCGGCACCCAGTCGAAGATCCTGCGGGTGCTGGTCGACCAGTCGTTCCACCGCGTCGGCGGCTCGGAAAAGGTGCAGGTCGATCTGCGGGTGATCTCCTCGACCAACCGCGATCTGCAGGCGGCGATCCAGGGCGGCTCGTTCCGCCAGGAGCTTTACCACCGCCTGAACGTCGTGCCGATCCACGTCCCCGGTCTCGAGGAACGGCGCGAGGACATTCCGCTGCTGGCCGAGCACTTCATCGCCGAGCTGAACAAGAGCCAGGGCCTGCCGCTGCGTCCCCTGGGCGAGGATGCCCGCGCCTTGTTGCAGACCATGCTCTGGCCCGGCAATATCCGCCAGCTGAAGAACGTCATCGAACGCGTTCTTATCCTCGGAGATTCTTCCGGCGAGATCACCGCCAAGGAACTGCCGGGCCTTGAGGATCCGGGTGCCGAGGAAGGGCGCGTGGTGCTGTCGGGCGGGCTCGCGACCCTGCCGCTGCGCGAGGCGCGCGAGCTGTTCGAGCGGGAATACCTGCTGACCCAGATCAACCGCTTCGGCGGCAACATCTCCCGCACCGCGGCCTTCGTCGGCATGGAGCGCTCGGCGCTGCACCGCAAGCTCAAGAGCCTCGGTGTCGTCACCTCGTCCAAGGCGGGCGCGCGCGTGGCGCATGTCGAGGACTGATTGACCGCCCCTTCGGGCTCTGGCACTCCGTGGCGGCATGAGCGCCGCCACGGGCGCGCCCCAAAGGACCGGGAACGAAGATGAAGGTCATCATCTGCGGCGCCGGGCAGGTCGGCTGGCAGATCGCCCGACACCTGTCGGGCGAGCGCAACGACGTCACCGTCGTCGACAGCAACCCCGACCTCGTGCGCCGTGCCACCGACACGCTCGACGTGCAAGGCATCACCGGCTTCGCCAGCTACCCGGACGTGCTCGACCGCGCCGGGGCGCGCGACGCCGACATGATCATCGCCGCCACCCATAGCGACGAGGTCAACATGGTGACCTGCCAGGTGGCGCATTCGGTGTTCTCGATCCAGCGCAAGATCGCGCGGCTCCGGGCGCAATCCTATCTCGACGCGATCTATTCCGATCTCTACCGGCGCGATCACATGCCGATCGACGTGGTGATCTCGCCCGAAAAGGAAGTGGCCGAGGCGGCGTTGCAGCGGCTCGCCGCGCCATCGGCTTTCGACGCGGAAAGCTTTCTCGACGGGCGCGCGCATCTGCTGGGCATCTCGATCGACGAGGATTGCCCGGTCATCAACACGCCGCTGCGGCAGCTCACCGACCTGTTCTCGACGCTGCGCGCCATCGTGGTGGGCATCCGCCGCCGCGGCCGTCTCTTCGCGCCGAGCCCCGAGGACCAGATCTTTCCGGGCGACGCGATCTACGTCTTCACCGACACCTCCGACATGGTCCGCACGCTGGAGATCTTCGGCAAGCGGCCCGCCAAGCAGGAGCGGATCGTGGTGATCGGCGGCGGCAATGTTGGCCTCGGCGTGGCGCGGGCACTGGAAGGCCGCGCCGACCGGCTGCGCGTGAAGATGATCGAGCGCGACCGGCTCGCCGCCGAACGCGCCGCCGACCAGCTCGACCGCACCATCGTGCTCAACGGCGACGGCCTCGACGCGGCGCTGCTCGAAGAGGCGCAGATCGGTACCGCCGACGCCGTGCTGGTGGTCACCGACGACGACAAGACCAACCTTCTGGCCTCGGTGCGCGCCAAGGCGCTCGGCTGCCCGCTGGCGATCTGTCTGGTCAACGACCCGACTCTGGTGCCGCTGATGCAGGCGATGGACATCGACGCCTACATCAACCCGCGCGCCACGACGGTGAGCTCGATCCTGCGCCATATCCGCCACGGGCGGGTGCGCGGCGTCTATTCGATCGGCGACGCCGAGGCCGAGCTGATCGAGGCGCAGGTCCTGGGCACCTCGCCGATCGCGGGCCAGCGTATCCGCGACATCGCCTTCCCGGAGGGCGTGCTGGTCGGCGGCGTGGTCAAGGACGGGCGGATGATGAAGATCCACGGTGCGCTTAGGATCGAGGAGGGCGACATGGTCGCGCTCTTCGCCATGGCCTCGGACGTGCCGGAGGTCGAACGGCTGCTCCAGGTTTCGATCGATTTCTTCTGAGCCGCATGGAGCACCGTCTCACCCGCATCCCGTTCTTCGTGCTGCTGATGGCGATCGGTTCGGCGGCGATGATGCTGCCGGCGGTCCACGCTTTGGTGCGCGAGGAATGGCTGACGTCGCGCACCTTTCTCTACGGCGCGATCCTCGGGCTGATGCTGTCGCTGCTGATCGGCCTCGCCACCGCGAATTACCGGCCCGCCAGCGTGCCGCGCAGCCAGCTTTCGGCGCTGGTCGCGGCCTTCACGGTGCTGCCGGTCATGTTCGCGATCCCGTTCCACGAGGCGCTGGGGACGACCTCCTTCCTCAATGCGTGGTTCGAGATGGTGTCGAGCTTCACCACTACCGGCGCCACGGTCTACGACAACGTGGTGCGGCTCAATGACAGCCTGCATCTGTGGCGCGCCACGGTGGGCTGGCTCGGCGGGCTGCTGATCTGGGTGACCGCGGTGTCGATCCTGGCGCCGATGAACCTCGGCGGCTTCGAGGTGCGCAGCCCGTCGATCATCGGCGAGGGCGGCGCGCGGCTGAGCCAGATCACCCGTATCGCCGATCCCTCCGAACGGCTGGTGCGCTACGCCGCGCGGCTGCTGCCGATCTATGCCGGGCTCACGGGGCTGCTCTGGCTCGGCCTCGTGGCGGCGGGCGACCGGCCCTTCGTGGCGTTCTGCCACGCGATGTCGACCCTCGCCACCAGCGGCATCAGCCCGGTGGGCGGGCTGCGCTACGCCAATTCCGGGCTGCTGGGCGAGATGCTGATCGTGCTGTTCTCGGTCTTCGCGCTGTCGCGGCTCACCTTCGCGCGCAACCTCTTCGGCGATCAGGGCGGCCGGCTGATGCGCGACCCCGAGCTGCGCATGGGCCTCGCGCTGGTGCTGATCGTGCCCGGGCTGCTCTTCATGCGGCATTTCTTCGGCGCGGTCGAGGACCGGGTCGAGGCCGACCTGCCGCAGGCCTTCTCGGCGCTGTGGGGCGCGCTGTTCACCGTCTCGTCCTTTCTCACCACCACCGGCTTCGAAAGCCGGTACTGGCTCGGTGCCGCCGACTGGTCCGGCCTCGAGACGCCGGGGCTGATCCTCGTCGGGCTCGCGCTGATCGGCGGCGGTGTGGCGACCACGGCGGGCGGGGTGAAGCTGCTGCGCGTCTATGCGCTGTGGATGCATGGCAAGCGCGAGCTGGAGCGTCTGGTGCATCCGCATTCGGTCGGCGGCGACGGCGTCGAGGCGCGGCGGATCCGTCGCGAGGGCGCCTTCATCTCGTGGATCTTCTTCATGCTCTTCGCGCTGTCGGTGACGGCGGTGATGCTGGCGCTGTCGCTCACGGGCGTGCAGTTCGAGGTGGCGATGACGCTGACCGTGGCCGCGCTCTCGACCACCGGGCCGCTGGCCGAGATCGGCGCGCAATACCCGATCTCCTATGCCGGCATTCCCGACATGGCCAAGACGATCCTCGCCGCGGCGATGGTGCTGGGCCGGCTCGAGACGCTGGCGATCATCGCGCTTTTGAACCCCTCCAGCTGGCGCAGTTGAGACACGCGCCGCGGCCCTGCGCCTTTGCACCTATTTCCGGGCTGGAAACTCCACCGGCGGCGCGACATACTCCTTTCCAACGAGGGAAAAGGCCGGTACGCGGCCGCAAGAACAAAGGGACCGTGATGGCCGGTGACAAGCAGAACCTTCAGGACGCCTTCCTGAACCATGTGCGCAAGATCAAGGTGCCGGTGACGATCTTCCTGATCAACGGCGTGAAGCTGCAGGGCGTCATCACTTGGTTCGACAATTTCTGCGTGCTGCTGCGCCGCGATGGTCAATCCCAGCTCGTCTACAAGAGCGCGATCTCGACCATCATGCCGTCGCAGCCCGTGAACCTCTATGACGGTGAAGATTGACCGATTATTACATCCCCGAGGCCCCGGACACCCGCGCATGGGTGATCCACCCCGAGATCAAGAACGACAACGACCGGCGTGAGCCCGTGGCCGCGCTGGCCGAGGCCGTGGCGCTCGCCGATGCGCTGCCCGGCCTCGACGTGGTGGGCTCCGAGATCGTGCGCCTGCCCAAGCGCCATCCCGGCATGTTGTTCGGCACCGGCAAGATCGAGGAGCTGAAGCAGCGGCTGAAGGAGAACGAGGTCGAGCTGGTGCTGATCGACGGCCATGTCGGCCCGGTGCAGCAGCGCAATCTCGAAAAGGAATGGAAGGTCAAGATCCTCGATCGGACCGGGCTCATTCTCGAGATCTTCGGCGATCGCGCCGCGACCCGCGAGGGCGTGTTGCAGGTCGAGATGGCGGCGCTGAGCTACCAGCGCACGCGGCTGGTCCGCGCCTGGACCCACCTCGAGCGGCAGCGCGGCGGCTTGGGCTTCGTCGGCGGCCCCGGCGAGACGCAGATCGAGGCGGACCGCCGCGCCATCGACGAACAGCTGGTGCGGCTCAAGCGCCAGCTCGACAAGGTGGTCAAGACCCGGGCGCTGCACCGTGCCTCGCGCGCCAAGGTGCCGTTTCCGATCGTGGCGCTGGTCGGCTACACCAATGCCGGGAAATCGACGCTGTTCAACCGGTTGACCGGCGCCGAGGTCATGGCCAAGGACATGCTCTTCGCCACGCTCGACCCGACGATGCGGCGCGTGGTGCTGCCGACCGGCGACGAGGTGATCCTGTCGGACACGGTGGGCTTCATCTCGGACCTGCCGACAGAGTTGGTCGCGGCGTTCCGCGCCACGCTGGAGGAGGTGCTCGACGCCGATCTGGTGCTGCATGTGCGCGACATCGGCCATGCGCAGACGGTGGAGCAGGCGCGCGAGGTCGAGAGCATCCTGTCGAGCCTCGGCCTTCCCGAGGACACCCCGAAGATCGAGGTCTGGAACAAGATCGACACGCTGGCGTCGGATGCCCATGAGGCGGCGCTGGAGCGGGCGGCGCGCACCGAGAACGTCTCGGCCGTCTCGGCCATCACCGGCGAGGGCATGGATGCGCTCCTGACCGAGGTCTCCGAGGCGCTCGGCGGCGCGAAGCATGTCGAGGCGCTGGTCGTGCCCTTTGCCGCAGGCCGCAAGCGGGCCTGGCTGTTCGAGCAGGGCCTCGTCGAGGAGGACACGCCGACCGAAGAGGGCCACAGGATGCAGGTCCGCTGGTCGGCCGCGCAGAAAGCACGCTTCGAACGGCTCTGATGCCCTGACAGATGCGATGGCCGCGCCCTGTCGGATGGGCGCGGCCATTCGCCCGGCGCAGACTTTCCCCGTGTTCAAGACAGGGAGAGACGCCATGAGACCCGACATCCTGATCCCCGTACTCGCGCTTGCCGCTTCGCCGGTACTGGCGCAGGAGCCCTGCGGCGACATGCCCGCCGAGACGACCGAGATCGCCGAGGCGCGGCTGATCATCGAGTACAACCATACCGATGGCGACATCGGCGTGCATGGCTATGGCGACGATGACGGCTGGAGCGAGCTGTGCGTCTTCGATCCCTCCGGCGCGCTGGTCCTGCATGTCGCCCCTCGGGCGCAGCTCGGCGAGTTGGGCCTCGGCTCGTTCTTCTTCGAGAGCCGCGAGCCGCCGGAGGAGGTCTGGGACTACGCGGCGCTGAAGGCCGCTTTCCCGGAGGGCGATTACGCGGTGCGCGCGAAGCTCCATGACGATACCGGTCGTCGCGGCATCGCGCGCTTCACCACGCTGGTTCCGCAGCCGCCGGTGATCACGGCGCCGGCGCTTGTCGAAGACGAGGATGATGAGGCCCCCGTCGTGCCGCTGGCCGATCTGGAGGTGACATGGGAGCCGGTGACGGCCTCCCTCGACGATCGGATGCCGGAGATCACCGGTTACGAGCTGATCGTCACCGACGAGGAATACGAAGATCCGGACGGGTTCTCGAAGCCGGAACTCGACGTGCATCTGGGGCCGGCGGCCACTGGCTTCACAGTTCCGGCCGCGTTCCTCCGCCCCGACACACTCTACGAGGTCGAGGTGCTGGCGCTTGAGGCCTCCGGCAACCAGACCATCGCCCTGGGTTTCTTCGCCACCGACAACTGAAATCACGGGTGCCACGGAACGAAAACCGTGGCATCCTTCCGTTGTCCGGGAGGGCGCCACTGTCCGGGAGGACGGCCATGTCCCGCATCGTCATATACGCCGCCGCTGCCGCCGGCCTTTTCGGCCTGCTGGTGGTGCTCGAGGTCGTGCAGGCCGACGAGCAGTTCACCTGGGCCACCTTCGCGGTCGATCTGTTCGAGACCGCGCTTCTCGCCGGGGCCGTCGTCTTCACGGCCTTCGGCTCGCAGGCCAGCCGCGAGATGCGGCGCGAAAGGGCGCGGCTACTGGGCGATCTCGACCGTGCCCGGCGCGAGGGCGAGCAATGGCGGCAGGCCAGCCGGGCGCATGTCGACGGGCTGAGCCGCGCGATCGCGGCGCAGTTCGCGGAATGGGGCCTGACCGGGACCGAGAGCGAGATCGCGCTCTTGATGCTCAAGGGGCTCAGCCACAAGGAGATCGCCACGCTGCGCGACTGTTCCAGCGCCACGGTGCGCCAGCACGCCACCGCCGTCTATCGCAAGTCCGGGCTGACCAGTAGGTCGCAGCTCACCGGTTTCTTTCTCGAGGATCTGCTGGCGCCGCTGCAGGCGCGGGGCGGGCTGCATGTCGTCACGTCGTCGCCCGCGCCGGGGGATGACGCGTCGTCCTGATAGCGCTATCAGGGTGCGGCATGACAATCATGGGACGCCGCAGATGATCCTCGACCTCCACCATATCCAGCTTGCCATGCCCGAAGGCGGCGAGGATGCGGCGCGCGGGTTCTATGGTGGCGTCCTGGGCCTCGCGGAGGTGGCCAAGCCCGAGATCCTGGCCGGCCGGGGCGGGGTCTGGTTCGAGGGGCGCAGCCTGCGGCTGCATCTGGGTGTTGAGACGCCCTTCGCGCCCGCGCGCAAGGCGCACCCCGCCTTCCGCGTCGCCGACCTCGCGGCGATGCGCTACCACCTCGACGCGCATGACATCGCAGTGCGCACCGAGACCGAGCTGCCGGGGCTCAGGCGGTTCTACGTGTCGGACCCGTTCGGCAACCGCATCGAAATCTGCGAGACCGTCTGAGGCGTCACTTCAGCGGGTCGTGGCCCCAATTCATCAGCGAATAGCGCCACTTGGAATGCTCCATGTCGTCCTTGGGGCCGCCTTGCGCCTTGTGCCGCTTGATGTAGCCCACGACCTTGGCCATGTGGTCCCACTGGTCCTCCGAGAGATCGGCCTTGTTGGTGCGCTTGATCTCGACGATGCGCTTGCCCGATTTGTGGCCGGTGCTCTCGCCCTCGCCGCCTGTATCGCCGACCGACCTGCTCTCCTCGGTGTCGAGGAAATCCTCGATCTCCTTGGGGGCCATGTTCACCAGGTCGCGGAATTCCTCCCAGACCTGCTCATGCGACTTGCCGCTCATGCGATCCTCCGTGTCGGTTCGGAGGGGCAACCGGCGCGCGGCGCGGCGGTTCCGCCTCAGGGCCGGGCGGGCAGGAGCTGGGTGATGCCCACCGCCGCGCCGCGCGCGAGGCTGGGGTCGAGCGACATCGGGATGTATTCGCCGCGCCGCCACAGCTCGCCCAGATCGTCGTAATGGCGCGACAGCGGGTGGCCCGACTGGCCGGTCGAGATGATGAAGACCGAGCTGTCGGGATCGGCGAAGTCGTAGACGCCGCGATAGCCCGCCGCATGGACGTTGTGGAACGGGTTCGGCGCACGCCCGTCGGTGAGGCCGCGCCTCAGCGTGTTGTCGCCGCCCGAGGTGCTCTGGCGGATATTGACGAACCAGTTGATGAACGGGGCCTGGCCCAGCACCGGGTGATCCTGCCGCGCCTCGTGCGCGTCGCCCCAGCGTAGTGCGTCGAGATTGGCACCATGGGTCTCGGTGATCCAGATCAGCGCGTCGTCGAGCGCCATCCGGGCGATGTCGGCGCAGCTTTCCTCGGCCGCCGACTGGCGGATGTCGCACCAGGCGCTGGCGCCGTCCACATCGCGGAACACCCGGTCGATGAAGAGCGGCCGGACATGGGTATAGGCGTTGGCGAGGGGGCCGAGATCGTCGCGGATCAGCCGCTCCTGCAAGGCCCGCATCCAGGCGGCGTAGATCAGCGGTTCGGGCAGGTGCTCGTTCATCTCGCCGTTCCATTCGCCCAGGAGTTCGAGCGCGCGCTGACGGCGCCGGGCCGGCGTGCCCTCGGGCGCCGGTTCGCCGGTGAACCACAGATCCGCGCCGACGATCGGCAGCAACGCCCGGGCGGTGGGGCTCACCGTGTCGAGCTGCGCCTCGATGAAGCTGTCGCGGGTATGCACCTCGCGCGACTGCATCAGCCCGCGCCAGCGGGCGATCCGCTGGGTGTCGCCCCAATGGTAGGAGACATGCTCGGGAAAGGGCCGGTCGACGGTCTTGTTGTTCGTGTTGCCGACGAGTCCGCCGACCGGCTCGGTGGACTCGGGCAGGTCGACATAGGGCAGCCGGCCCTGCCAGCGGTTCTCGGCAATGTAGCCCAGCGTCGGCAGCCTACCCTTGCTCTGGTGGTCGGGGTCGCGCAGCGGCACCGCGCCCACGGTCTTGAGCGCGACGCGGTTGCGGTCGGCGAGGATCAGGTTCTGGTTCGGCGCGACCTGCAGCCGGCCGGCGCGGATGCCTTCCTCGATCGTGCGGGCCTGCATCAGCCTCAGCCCGGCGGTCATCGAGGTGTCGTTGTCCGACAGCCCCGACCAGGCCAGCGTCATCACGTGGCCGCGCGGGCGGATCGTGTCGAGCGCGAACTGCTCGGGCGGCAGGACCGGCCCGTTGGCGGTGCGTTGCAGCCGCAGCGTGACGGCGGCGGCGTCCTTGATCTCGACGATGCTGTCGCGTGCTTCGAACCGGGCCCAGCCATCCTCCGTGCGGTATTCGCCCGCATTCTTCGGGTTCACCTCTTCGGCATAGAGGTCGAGATCGTCGGCGAAGGAGGCGGTGATGCCCCAGCCGAGATCGTTGCTGCGGCCGGCCAGCACCAGCGGGATGCCGGGGATCGTCGCGCCGATGACGCCGCCCGAGCGCAGTTCCAGCCGCGCCAGGTACCAGATCGAGGGCGCGGTGAGCAGCCGGTGCGGGTCATTGGCCAGAAGCGTCGCGCCGGTGGCCGAGCGCGAGGGTCCGGCGGCCCAGGCGTTCGAGGCGCCCGACAGCGCCGCGGGCAGGCTCGCAGCGAGCGGATCGAAGGGCGCCTCGGCGGCAGCGTGACGCTCGGGGATCTCGGGCATCAGGTCGGCGTAGCGGGGCAGGGCGGTCAGCCCCGGCCCGGGCACGTCGGGCAGGATGTCGCGCAGCCGCTCTTCCTCGAGCAGCAGCGAGCTGCGCGCCCGCAGCACCTCGGCCTGCAGGTGGTCGCTCTGCTGCCAGGCCATCAGCTTGAGGATCGCGATGCTGTCGGCAGGCTGCCACGGCGCCAGCGGCTGGTTGAACAGCCACATCTCGGGCGCGCCGCGGCCCCGCGCCCCGGCATTGACCTCGCCGACCCATGCGTTGACGCCCGCCGCATAGGCTTCGAGCGCCGAACGCGTCTGGCCGTCCTGATCCTCGACCGAGGCGGTGGCGGCGCGGTAGAGGTCGAGCCGCCGCATCAGGATGTCGCTCTCGGCGGTGCGGCGACCGAACAGCTCTGACAGGCGTCCCTGAACGGTGCGGCGCAGCAGGGTCATCTGCCAAAGCCGGTCCTGCGCATGGGCGTAGCCGAGCGCGAAGAACACGTCGCGATCCGCGTCGCCGAAGATGTGCGGCACGTTGGCGTGATCGCGCACGATCTCCACCGGCGCGGAAATCCCCGCGACACGGGCGCGGGCGTCGTAATCGGGCAGGGAGCGCGCGAAGAACCAGTAGACCAGCACCGTCCCGGCAAGGCCGAGGAGGATCACGCCGACGGTCAGGCGCAGGAGCCAGCGAAACAGAGTGGCCATCGATCCTCCGGGGGGCAGTCGCCCGTGCTTGACGGGCCGGTTGGGCATGGTGAGTATCGCGCCTCGGGGGCGAGCGAAAGCCCCGGGAGGCAGGGAGAGCATCATGGCGAAGCTGACGTTTCTGGGACTGGGCGTGATGGGATACCCCATGGCGGGTCATCTGGCGAAGGCCGGGCACGAGGTGACGGTCTACAATCGCACCACCGCCAAGGCCGAGGCCTGGGCCCGCGAGCATGGCGGCCGGCACGCCGCGACACCGCGCGAGGCCGCCAAGGGCGCCGAGATCGTCTTTGCCTGCGTCGGCAATGACGACGATCTGCGCTCGGTCTGCGCGGGCGATGACGGCGGCTTCGCGGGGATGGAGGCGGGCGCGCTCTTCGTCGATCACACCACGGTCAGCGCCGCCGTGACGCGCGAGCTGGCCGCCGCCGCCGATGCGAAGGGCGTCGGTTTCGTCGATGCGCCGGTCTCGGGCGGGCAGGCCGGGGCCGAGAACGGCCAGCTTTCGGTGATGTGCGGCGGCGCGCAGGATCATTTCGACCGGGCCGAACCGGTGATCGATGCCTATGCGAAGATCTGCCGCCGATTGGGCGAAAGCGGCGCCGGGCAGCTGGCCAAGATGGCCAACCAGATCGCCATCGCCGGGCTGGTGCAGGGGCTGTCGGAATCGCTGGCCTTCGCAGAAAAGGCCGGGCTCGACGGCCGCGCGCTCGTGGAGGTGATCAGCCAGGGCGCCGCCGGCAGCTGGCAGATGCTCAACCGCCACTCCACGATGCTCGACGATCATTTCGAGCACGGCTTCGCGGTGGACTGGATGCGCAAGGATCTGGGCATCTGTCTCGACGCGGCCGACGAGCTGTCGGTCAGCCTGCCGGTGACGGCGCTGGTCGACCAGTTCTACAAGGAGGTGCAGCAGATGGGTGGCGGCCGCTGGGATACCTCGTCGCTGATCAAGCGGCTCCGAAAGCCGTGACCTGACCGGTCTTGCCTTTTCAGAGCGGTGGCGCTAAGGGCAGCGCACGATCAATCCCGCAGGCGGGGGCGGGCCTATCGGGGGGAGACATCCCCCGGGGTCCACCGGTTGGGGCAGCCGCCCTGATCCCCCGTCGAGGCAAAACCGGAAAGGTATAGAGACATGGCTCTTCCCGAGTTCTCCATGCGCCAGCTGCTCGAGGCCGGCGTTCACTTCGGCCACCAGACCGCCCGCTGGAACCCGCGGATGTCCGAGTACATCTACGGTGCCCGCAACGGCATCCACATCATGGACCTGACCCAGACCGTCCCGATGCTGGACAAGGCGCTGCAGGTCATCCGTGACACCGTCGCCAAGGGCGGCCGCGTGCTCTTCGTCGGCACCAAGCGTCAGGCCGCCCAGCCGATCGCCGACGCCGCCGAGAAGTCGGCCCAGTTCTACATGAACCACCGCTGGCTCGGTGGCACGCTGACCAACTGGCAGACCGTGTCGCAGTCGATCAACCGCCTGCGCGCCATCGACGAGGCGGCCGAGCAGGGCTTTGCCGGCCTCACCAAGAAAGAGCGTCTCGGCATGGAGCGCGAGCAGATCAAGCTGCAGGCCTCGCTCGGCGGCATCCGTGAAATGGGCGGCGTGCCCGACCTGCTGTTCGTGATCGACGTCAACAAGGAAGACCTGGCGATCTCCGAAGCCAAGAAGCTCGGCATCCCGGTCGTCGCCGTCGTCGACACCAACTGCTCGCCCGAGGGCGTGGACTACGTGATCCCGGGCAACGACGACGCCGCCCGCGCGATCGCGCTCTACTGTGACCTCGCCGCCCGCGCCGCGCTCGACGGCATGAGTGCGCAGCTCGGCGCCGCCGGCGTCGACATGGGTGCGATGGAGCAGTTCACCGAAGAGCAGCTCGCCGCCGACGCCGAAGCCGCCACCGCCGAATAAGGCGCACCGTCACATCACGGTTGCCGGGCGCGGATATGCCGCGCCCGGAATCCATTCAAATTCTAGGAGAGACGCGATGGCGATCACCGCGAGCATGGTCAAGGAACTGCGCGAGAGCACCGGCGCAGGCATGATGGACGCCAAGAAGGCGCTGACCGAAACCGACGGCGACATGGAAGCCGCGGTCGACTGGCTGCGCACCAAGGGCCTAGCCAAGGCCGCCAAGAAATCCGGCCGCACCGCCGCCGAGGGCCTCGTGGCCGTCGCCGTCGAGGGTGGCCGCGGCGTCGCGATCGAGCTGAACTCGGAAACCGACTTCGTCGCCAAGAACGCCGACTTCCAGAACCTCGTCTCGAAGATCGCGAAGGCCGGCGTCAAGGCGTCGAACCTCGAGGAGCTGAAGACCACCGAGGTCGACGGCAAGCCGGTCGACACGCTGATCACCGACGCGATCGCCAAGATCGGCGAGAACATGACGCTGCGCCGGATGGCCGCGATCGAGGGCGAGAAGGTCGTGACCTACGTCCACAACGCTGCTGCCGCCGACATGGGCACCATCGGCGTTCTGGTCGCGCTTTCGGGCGGTGACGAGGCCTTCGGCCGTCAGGTCGCGATGCACATCGCCGCCGCCAACCCCGCCGCGCTCGGCGAGGCCGATCTCGACCCCGCGATCGTCGAGAAGGAAAAGCAGGTCCAGATGGACATCGCCCGCGAGAGCGGCAAGCCCGAGCAGGTCATCGAGAAGATGATCGAAGGCCGCATGAAGAAGTTCATGGCCGAGTCGACCCTGCTGGGTCAGGCGTTCGTCGTGAACCCCGACCTGACCGTCGAAGCCGCCGCGAAAGAGGCCGGCGCCACGATCACCGGTTTCGTGCGTCTCGCCGTGGGCGAAGGCATCGAGAAGGTGGAAGAGGACTTCGCCGCCGAGGTGGCCAAGGTCGCCAAGGGCTGATCCAGCCCCACGATCTCGACGAAGACGCCGTCCGCACCTCGCGGGCGGCGTTTTTCGTTCCGCCGTCGAAGCCGGGCGATTTCGGAAATGAGCGTGATCGCAAAGGGCAGGGGGCGCTACAAAAGAGTGCCGCGCCCGGCGGCGGTGACGGACGCGGCGATCTCATACTGGATACCGACCTGCTGCTGTCGGTTTGATACATGCGCCAGATCAAACACTTCCCAGGGCTGCATCACTTGGCCAAACCGGCCTTCACTCGTCAACATAATGACCATCTCATGGCGCGGGCCGCGTTGGAAGTCTGGTATTCCTGACCCACACAAGTACGAAAACGAACTCAACTGAAAATCTGGTTAAAGAGTGACGCCTTCAACACAGCCTGCGCCGTCGTGGCAACCCCGAGGGTTTCGCGGGCCAGCTTGAGATGCTTGTCGATGGTGGCCGGCGTTAGTTCCAGCTCTTCCGCCATGTGATGCGTGGTATGCCCGCAGGCCACGAGTTCGAGCACCTGTCTCTGACGGGCGGTCAGCTTGTAGGGCCCGAAAGGCAATGTCAGGAACCGCAGGTGGAACACGTGCAACTGCGCCTCGATCTCGGCGGCGCGCTCGCGCCACATCCGGTCGATCCGATGCTGGTCGAAGCCCGGTTTCGCGGTCAGAGAAAGCACGCCCTTGGTGCGTCGCGGCAACGGCGGAAAGCTCACGGTGACGCCGGCGCACACCCGGTAAGCGCGATCCAGTTCCCGAAGCCGGAATTCCGCGGTCGGGTCCTGCGGCGGCAATTCGTCGTACCGGCTCCAGGGCAGGATGCCGGTTTCGGTGAAGGCCCAGTCGGCGATCCGCGTTCCACGCAGCATCCCGCCGCCGCCGAAGAGGCGGCGCGCATAGCCTTCATCATGCGTATGGAGCACGACCCAGCTGGACGGGTCGGCGATGTCGGCATCGAACAAGTGGGTGATCGCATAGACGAGGCGATCGAACCCGTAATCCTTCATCCTCGCGCAGAACAGTTGCCAGAGCTCTTCGCTTTCGCCGCATTGGGCGGCGCGCGACACGAACCTCAAGGCAGGCTGCGGGATTTCCGACAGGTGGGACATGTCCAAACCTATCATTCGAAATCTCGAACCGGCAACGATCCAGTAAATTACATAATCTTCATTATGAGTTAATCGTTATGGGATGTGGGAAGCCATGATATGCGGCTTCCCTTTCGGTCAGATCATCCAAGCGCGTAACCGGCACCGCGCACCGTGCGCAGCGGATCGTCTCCGCCATGGGCGCAGAGCACCTTGCGCAGTCGGCCGATATGCACGTCGACGGTCCGGGTGTCGACATAGACGTCTCGACCCCAGACGCGGTCGAGAAGCTGCTCGCGGCTCCAGACCCGTCCCGGTTTTTCCATGAAGGTCGCGAGCAGCCGGAACTCGGTCGGACCGAGCTTCAGGAGATTGCCGTCGCGATGCACCCGGTGCGTCTCGGCATCGAGGGTGATGTCCTCGTAGCTCAGTGTCTCGCCCACGCCCGCCGGTCGCGACCGGCGCAGCTGGCCCTTCACCCGCGCCATCAGCTCGGTCACCGAATACGGCTTCACGACATAATCATCGGCGCCGGTTTCGAGCCCGCGTACCCGGTCGACCTCTTCGGAGCGCGCCGAGAGCATGATGATCGGCACGTCGCGGGTTTCGGGCCGCGACTTGATCCGCCGGCAGATCTCGATGCCGGTGACGCCGGGCAGCATCCAGTCGAGCACGATCAGGTCCGGAACCTCCTCGGAGACCATCAGGAGCGCCGCATCGCCATCCTCGGCCTCGGAGATGCGAAACCCTTCGGATTCAAGGTTGTAGCTCAGAACCGCGCGCTGCGACGGCTCGTCCTCGACGATCAGGACATGGGGCTGCACCTGGCGCATTCTCTCACTCCGGGCTTGCCACGTAGGAGGTGTTGTCGCCCTTCGGGCGATCTTCGTCGGGCATCTGGCCGGTGATGAGATAGATCACCTGCTCGGCCATGTTGGTGACCAGATCGCCCATCCGCTCGATGTTCTTGGCGATGAAATGCAGGTGCATGCAGGCCGTGATGGCGCGCGGATCCTCCATCATGTGGGTCAGGAACTCGCGGAACAGCGCATTGTACATCTGGTCCACGTCCTGGTCGCGCAGCAGCACCTCATGCGCCAGCGTCGCGTCGCGGTTGACGAAGGCGTCGAGCGTGTCCTTGAGCATGTTCTGCACTTCGCGGGCCATCCGCTTGAGCGCGGCGTCCGAGCCCTCGATCGGGCTCAGCTCGGCCAGAACGCTCGTGCGCTTGGCCATGTTCTTGGCATAGTCGCCGATCCGCTCGAGGCTGGCGGCCAGCCGCAGCACCGACAGGATCACCCGCAGATCGCGGCTCACCGGGGCGCGGATCGCGATGACGCGGGCGGCCTCCTCGTTGAGCTGCTCCTCGAGCGCGTCGATCGCCTTGTCGCCGCGCCGGACCCGCTCGGCGTTCTCGATGTCGCGGTCGGCGAGGCTCTGGGCGCCGTCGATGATCGCCGCCTCGACGAGGCCGCCCATCTTCAGGATCAGCGCCTGGATCGATTCGAGATCGCGGTCGAAGGCCGAGGCGATGTGCTGCTTTTCCTGCATGGTCCTAGCTCCCTTACCCGATCCGGCCCGAGATGTAGCTCTCGGTGCGGCTGTCCTCGGGGTTGGTGAAAATCTTGCCGGTCTCGCCGTATTCGACGAGGTTGCCCAGATGGAAGAAGGCGGTGCGCTGGCTCACCCGCGCGGCCTGCTGCATCGAGTGAGTGACGATCACCACCGAGAAGTTCTGGCGCAGCTCGTCGATCAGCTCCTCGACCTGCGCCGTGGCGATCGGGTCGAGCGCCGAGCACGGCTCGTCCATCAGCAGGATCTCGGGTTCGGTCGCCACGGCACGGGCGATGCAGAGCCGCTGCTGCTGGCCGCCGGAGAGCCCGGTTCCGGGCGCGTGCAGCCGGTCCTTGACCTCGTCCCAGATCGCACCGCGGCGCAGCGCCTTCTCGACGATCTCGTCGAGTTCGGCCTTGTTCTTCGCCAGCCCGTGGATCTTGGGGCCGTAGGCCACGTTGTCGTAGATCGATTTCGGAAACGGGTTCGGCTTCTGGAACACCATGCCGACCTTGGCGCGGAGTTGCACCGGGTCGACGCGCGGGTCGTAGATGTCGGCCTCGTCGATCTTGATCTCGCCGGTGACCACGGCGCCGGGGATCGTGTCGTTCATCCGGTTCAGGCAGCGCAGGAAGGTCGACTTGCCGCAGCCCGACGGCCCGATGAAGGCGGTGACGGTGCGGTCGGCGATGTCCACGTCGACGCCCTTGATCGCGTGGGTGGTGCCGTAATGCACATGCACGTCGCGCGCGGTGATCTTGGTCTCGTTCAACACGGTGTTGTCCATGGTTCGCATGTCGTTCATGTCCGGGCCCCCTGCCCTTTGAGCGCTCACCAGCGCCGCTCGAAGCGGCGGCGCAGGAGCACCGCGATGAGATTCATGGCCAGCAGGAACACCAGCAGCACGATGATGCCGCCCCAGGCGCGCTCGTAGAAGGCCGGATCGGCCCGCTTGGCCCATTCGTAGATCTGCGCCGGCATCGCCGAGTTCGGGGCAAGAAAGCCCTCGGCCACGCCGTCGGGATAGTTGGTCGCGATGTAACCCACCATGCCGATCAGCAAGAGCGGCGCGGTTTCGCCCAAGGCCTGCGCGAGGCCGAGGATGGTGCCGGTGAGAATGCCGGGCATCGCCAGCGGCAGCACGTGATGCGTCACCGCCTGCATCTTCGACGCACCGACGCCGAGCGCCGCGTTGCGGATCGAGGGCGGCACCGCCTTGAGCGCCGCGCGGGTGGAGATGATGATGGTGGGCAGCGTCATCAGCGTCAGCACCAGACCGCCGACCAGCGGCGCGGACTGCGGCAGGTGCATGAACTGGATGAACACCGCGAGGCCGAGGATGCCGAAGACGATCGACGGGACGGCGGCGAGGTTCGAGATGTTGACCTCGATCATGTCGGTGAGCCGGTTCTGCGGCGCGAATTCCTCGAGATAGATCGAGGCCGCGACGCCGATCGGCAGCGACAGGATCAGCACCACCAGCATCATGAACAGCGAGCCCAGCATCGCGACGCCGATGCCCGCCTGCTCTGGGCGCGAATCCGAGGCGTCGGCCCCGGTGATGAAATCCCAGTTGAAGCGCTTTTCGACCAGCCCCGCATCGCGCCATGCGTCGATCAGGTCGAGATGCTCGGCGTCGAGGTTCTTGTCGCGCGCGAGGCTGGCGCGGCTGACGCGGCCCTTGAGATAGCCGTCGACGCGGCTCGAGGCGAGAAGCTCGACCGAGACGGTCTGGCCGATCAGATCCGGGTTGGCGAGCACCCGGTCGCGCAGCTGCGCAGCCGCCGAAGACGACAGGATCTTGGTCAACGCCTTGGGCGCGAGCTCGGTCTCGACCCCGGTCTTCTCGACCAGATCCACCAGCCCCGCCTCGATCAGCGGCGCATAGCCGAAGGTCGATACCTTGGCGATCTTGGCCGGGTCGCGGTCGCCGTCCTTGTCGAGCTTTTCCTCGAGCAGCGGCACGTCGAGCTGCACGTAGCTCTGGGTGAAGGCGGTCAGCCCGTTCGACAGGATCGCCCAGAGCAGCGCCACGAGGAACGCCATGCCAACACCGAGTGCCGCGATGCCGTAGGCCTTGAAGCGGCGCTCGGCGCGGTTGCGTCGCTTCGTGCGCGCATCCGTGACGAGCAGCGAGTCGCCCTTGGGCACGGGACGTTCGACCGGGGTCGCGCCGGGTTGCGGGATATCGGTCATTCGTATTGCTCCCTGTAGCGGCGCACGATCCACAGCGCGACGACGTTCAGCGCCAGCGTGATCACGAAGAGGGTCATGCCGAGGGCGAAGGCGACCAGCGCCTCGGGCGAGGAGAAATCGGCGTCGCCGGTGAGCTGGCTCACGATCTTGGCAGTCACCGTGGTCATCGCATCGAACGGGTTCATCGACAGCCGGGCCGCGGCCCCTGCCCCGAGCACCACGATCATCGTCTCGCCGATGGCGCGGGATGCTGCCAGCAGCACCGCGCCGACGATGCCCGGCAGCGCTGCGGGCAGCACCACCTGACGGATCGTCTCGGAGCGGGTCGCCCCGAGGCCGAGGCTGCCGTCACGCAGGCTTTGCGGCACGGCGTTGATGATGTCGTCCGAGAGAGAGGAGACGAAGGGAATGAGCATGATGCCCATCACCAGACCGGCGGTCATCACCGCCGTGCCGCCCTGCATCCAGCCCAGGCCCAGATAGCCGCCGCGCCCGAAGGCCTCGACCAGCAGCGGGCCGACGGTCAGCAATGCGAACAGGCCGTAGACGATGGTCGGGATGCCGGCGAGCATCTCCAGCATCGGCTTGGCCCAGGACCGCACGTTGCGATGCGCGTATTCGGCAAGGTAGATGGCGGCGAAAAGACCGATCGGCACCGCCACCAGCAGCGCGATGATCGAGATGTAGAGCGTGCCCCAGAGCAGCGGCAGGATGCCCAGCTCGGAGCCGCCGCCGAAGCTCGGGCTCCAGGTGGTGCCGAAGAAGAACTCGGCCGCCGGGTAGAGGCGGAAGAACTCGATGGTGTTGAAGATCAGCGCCAGCACGATGCCGACCGTGGTCAGGATCGCGAGCAGCGCGGCCGAGACCAGCACGCCGCGCATCGCCTGTTCGACCGCGTTGCGGGCGCGGAAATCGGGCCTGGCCCGGGACACGCCCCAGGCCGCCCCCGCCAAGGCGAGACCGATCACCACGATGCCACGCATGAGGTCGCCGGTGCCCGACAGGCGGCGCCAGCGCAGCGCAGCGTCGCGGGTGGCCGGCGTCACCTCGGAGCCGAGCGCCACGCCCTGGGCGGCCATGGCGGCGCGCAGTTCCTCGGGCGGCAGGGCGCGCGCCTCATCGGCGCTCAGGCGCCCGGTCGCGACCGCCGCGTCGAGCCCGGAGGCGAGGCGCTGCACATCGGCCATCATCAGCGACGGCACGGCGTTCTCGCCCGCCTCGGCGGCGAGCACCGGCCAGGTCAGGCTGCGGGTGGCGATGGGTTGGGCCACGAGCCAGATGGCGAGCAGCAGCAGCGCGGGACCGGCGGCATAGATCGCCGCGGTCCAGCCATAGTAATTCGGAAGGGAATGGAGCCTGCGCGCCTCGCGGCGTGCCGCCGCCTGCGCCCTTGCGCGGGCCAGCACGAAGCCGGCGGCGGCGATGGCCAGAACGATCAGGGCGATCCAGGACGGGGTCATGGCAGGGCCTTCAATTGTCGAGGCCCGAAGCGGGGTCGCGTCGGGCCGGGCGGTGTCTGTCTGTCTTGCACCCGGAGGCGCCGGTGGGGGCGGCGCTGACGCCGCCCCGTTCCGATAACGTCTGGGTTACATCGCGTCCATGGTGGTGCCGTTGGCGACGGCCTCTTGCGTCGCGGCAAGCTCGGGATCGGCGACGAGACCGTAGGCCGAGAGCGGGCCGTCGGGGCCGGCGATCTCGTCGGCGACGAAGAACTCGGCGAATTCCTGCAGGCCGGGGATCACGCCCAGATGCGCCTTCTTGATGTAGAAGTAGAGCGGGCGCGACACCGGGTATTCACCGCTGGCGATGGTCTCGGTCGAGGGCTCGACGCCGGACATAGTCGCGACCTGCAGGCTGTCGGTGTTGTTCTCGTAGAAGGACAGGCCGAAGACGCCGATGCCCTGCGGGTTGGCCTCGATGCGGGCCAGGGTCTCGGTGTAGTCGCCATCGATGTCCACGGACACGCCGTCGGTGCGGGTCTCCATGCAGGCCGCCTCGGCCGCATCCTCGTCGCCGCCATTGATCTCGAGGATCTGCTCGTAGGCGCCGGTCTCCTCGCAGCCCGCGAGCAGCACCTTCTCCTCGAACACCTCGCGGGTGCCGTGCTTGGTGCCCGGGATGAAGGCCAGGATCTCCTGATCCGGCAGCTCGGCATTCACGTCGGCCCAGGAGGCGTTCGGGTTGGCGACCATGGCGCCGTCCTGCGGGATCTCGGCGGCCAGCGCCTGATACCAGTCGGCCGGGGTAAAGGCGAAGGTCTCGCCGTCGATGTCGGAGGCGAAGACGATGCCGTCATAGCCGATCCGCACCTCGATGATCTCGTTCACGCCGTTGGCGGCGCAGCTCTCGACCTCGCCCTCGCGGATCGCGCGGGACGCGTTGGCGATGTCGATGGTGTTCTCGCCCACGCCCTCGCAGAAGCGCGCGAGGCCGGCCGAGGAGCCACCCGATTCCACCACCGGGGTCGGGAAGTCGAAGTTCTCGCCAAAGGCCTCGGCCACGATCGAGGCATAGGGCAGCACGGTCGAGGAGCCGGCGACCTGCACGTTGTCGCGGCTCTGGGCCGTGGCGAAGCCGGCGGTGGCGGCAATGAGGGCCGCGCTCGAGGCGGTCAGCTTGACGAAGGACATGGATCGCTCCTGTTATTCATTCCCCCGGAGCCCCTACCGGCGCTCCGTTGCGGCCCAACTAGGCCCCCGGGAACTCGGTTTTGTGACAGTTGTGTAAAACTTTCATGACACCCGGCGATCTAGCTCGGATGACCATGCGGCAAGGGGTCAGGAGGCCGGAAGGATCACGGAGAAGCTGCTGCCCTGCCCCGGCGCGCTCTCGATCCTGAGCCTGCCGCGATGACGATTCACGATATGCTTGACGATGGCGAGGCCCAGACCGGTGCCGCCGACCGCGCGCGAACGGTGCGAGTCGACGCGGTAGAAGCGCTCGGTCAGACGCGGGATATGATGGGGGGCGATGCCCTCGCCCTGGTCGGTGACGCTCAGCCGCACGCCGGGCCCGCGCAGTTCCCGGTGTTGGGCCGGCGCGCCCAGCGACAGCGTCACGTCGCGATCGGCGCCGCCATACTTGATGGCGTTGCCGACGAGGTTGCTCAGCACCTGTCTGAGCTGTTCCTCGTCGCCCGGCACGGCGACCGGCGCCTCGGGCAGTTCCAGACGGATGCGCACGCGGTCGCGCGCCGCGACCGGTTCCAGAAGCGCCGCCACCTGCGCGACCAGCGCCGAGAGATCGACGGTTCCGGTG
The DNA here is from genome assembly GCF_050847355.1 of Limimaricola sp. AA108-03. Classification (NCBI taxonomy): domain Bacteria; kingdom Pseudomonadati; phylum Pseudomonadota; class Alphaproteobacteria; order Rhodobacterales; family Paracoccaceae; genus Limimaricola; species Limimaricola sp. AA108-03. The sequence continues at coordinate 1,526,366 of NZ_CP193755.1, read as the reverse complement.
GGGCGCTGTCGCTCCTCCTGCTCGACCCGGCCGAGCGACAGCAGGTCGGCCACCAGTTGCGACATGCGCCCGGCCTCGCGCTCCATGATCGACAGAAACCGCTCGCGCGCCGCCGGGTCGTCGCGCGCGGCCCCCCGCAGCGTCTCGATGAAGCCGGAGAGCGCGGTGATCGGCGTGCGCAGTTCGTGGCTGACATTGGCGACGAAATCGCGGCGCATCGCCTCGGCCGCCTCGACGGCGGTGATATCCTCGAAGCTCAGAACCGCGCCGCGCCCGTGCGGCAGCGCCACCGCCCCCGCCGTCACGGTCCAGCTGGTGTCGCGGCTGCCCTCGCGCCCCAGATAGCGCGCCTGCCCCGTCACCCCGTCGCGCAGGCAGGCCTCGACCACGTCGAGCACGGCGGGCTGGCGCAGCGCGGTGATGTAGTGCCGACCGACCTGGGCGGCGCCGAAGAGCCGCAGCGCGGGCGGGTTCGCCGCTGCGATCCGCTCGCTCGGGTCGATGAGCAGCACGGGGATCGGCAGGGCGCCTGCAAAAGATTCGAGCAAGGAGGTGTTCATATCGCGGTCGTAGCGCGCGATCGCCATCCGGCACAGTCCCAACCTGTACGAAAAGCCAATTTCCCGTTTCATTTCCCGCCGCACCGCAGTATGCGGGGCTGCGACACCGCGCCACGGGTGCAACGCCCTCCCCGAATTCCGGAATTGCTCGATGCTCGAAATCACCGCCAGACCGAACGATCAGGACCTTGCGATGCTCCTGATCACCGGCGGCAACGGCACGCGACCGATCGGCGGAGCCGGAAGTCCGGCCACCCGCTGCGGCTTCGAAGTGCTGGATTCCGAAATCCTCAGGAAAATGTCTCCGGGCATCGTGCTTTCGGCGCTGAGCGGCCCGGGTTTCGACGCGCTCGAAGTGGCTTGGCGCCTCGTGGAGCTGGGCTATCGCGGCAGCTACCGGATCATCGCCGGCGCCCTGCCCGATCCCGCGATGGTACGAGACGAGATCGCCGCGGCGGTGCCGGAACTCGAGGTGCGGCTGAGCTGCGCGCCGCAGCCCGGCGCTGGACGGATCTAGAGCGCCGCGAGCCCGTCACGGAAGCGCGCGGCGTTGTCGCGGTAGTTCAGCGCCGATTGCCGCAGCTTCTCGATCGCGTCCGCATCAAGCTGCCGGATCACCTTGCCCGGCGCGCCCATCACCAGGCTGCCATCGGGGATCTCCTTGCCCTCGGTGATCAGCGCGCCCGCGCCGATCAGGCAGTCGCGGCCGATCTTCGCGCCGTTGAGCACGGTCGCGCCCATGCCGATCAGGGAGTTCTTGCCGATCGTGCAGCCGTGCAGCATCGCCTTGTGGCCCACCGTGACGCCCGCGCCGATCTCGAGCGGAAAGCCCATGTCGGTGTGCAGCACGCAGTTCTCCTGCACATTGGTGTTCTCGCCCAGCGTGATGCGTTCGTTATCGCCGCGGATCGTGGTGCCGAACCAGACCGAGCTGCCGGGGGCCAGCGTCACCCGGCCGATCACATGCGCGCCGGGCGCGACCCATGCGGTCGCATCGATCTCGGGGGCCTCGCCGTCGAGCGAATACAGGGTCATGATCTCTCCTCGAACTCAGCCTGCAGCGACCGGACATGGTCGAGCAGCCAGGGCTGCTGGCTGCGGCGCAGGCGCTCCGCCTCGATGATGATCTTGAGCCGCGCCTCGGTCGCGTCAAGGTCGTCATTGACCAGCACGTAGTCGTAGCCGTCCCAATGGCTGATCTCGTCCCAGCTCTTGAGCATGCGCCGCTCGATCACCTCGGCGCTGTCCTGCGCCCGGCCGACGAGACGGCGGTGCAGTTCGGCGATCGAGGGCGGCAGGATGAAGATCGACAGCACCTGGTCGGCCATGCGGCTGTTCGATATCTGCTGCGCGCCCTGCCAGTCGACGTCGAACAGCACGTCGCGTCCGGCCTCGGTCGCCTCGGCCACCGGGCCGCGCGGGCTGCCATAATAGTTCTCGAAGACGCGTGCGTGCTCGAGCATCTCGCCCTCGGCCACCAGATGCTTGAACCGCTCCTCGGTGACGAAGTGGTAATCGACGCCGTCGGTTTCGCCGGGACGCGGCGCGCGGGTCGTGGCCGAGACCGAAAAGCCCAGCGTCGGGTCCCAGTCGCGCAGCCGCCGCGCCAGCGTCGACTTCCCGGCGCCGGAGGGCGAGGAAAGGATGATGAGTAGGCCGCGCCTTTGCATGGTGTCCGCTGCTCCCGTGATGTGCCGCTCCGGTCCGTCGGGACTAGGCGGATCGCGCCCGCTGGGCAAGAGCGGCCCCGGCACGCGTTAATCAGTTTACCCGATATTAAGCGCCCAACGGACCGCCGCGCCGTAAGATCATGGCGGAAACGAGGCGAAATCGTGGAGGACTCGGATGGAAATGCGTGACGAGACAGTCCCGACCGGCAATGACGCGGCGGCGCGGTTGACGCAGCTGGAGCGCTACTGGCGCAGCCTCGCGCTTCGCGGCCTGCCGCCATCGCGCGACGAGATCGACCCGGACCGCATCGGCGCGGCGCTTCCCGGTGCCTTCGTGCTCGACCGGATCGCGCCGGGACAGGCCCGGCTGCGGGTGGCTGGACGGGCGCTGTGCGAGGTCGTCGGCACCGAGGCGCGCGGCCTGCCGCTGTCGCGCCTGTTCCGACGCGCCGATCACGTGCGGCTCTCGGCGCTGCTGGAGCGGTGCTTTGCGGAACTGCACCCCTGCCGGGTGCCATTGCTGGCCGACGGCGGGTCCGGCCGGATCGGCGGGCTGGCGCTGCTGCCCCTGCGGCACAGGCTCGGCGCCGCGCCGCAGATGATCGGGGCGCTGTTGCATGACCTGCCGCCCGGGCGGACGCGTCGCTTCGGTCTTGCCGGGCCGGCGCGGATCGGGGCGCCGCCACTGCAAACGCGCGATACGCGAGCGCATCTGCGGCTCGTCGTATCGAACGAGACCTACGACCCCGACCGCTGAAACACCGGCATTCGGCCAAGAAAAAGGGGAGCCCGAGGCTCCCCTTTTCCGAACTCCGGCAGGTGACGTCAGACCGCGGCGGCGGTCTGCATCCCGGCGCGCCGCGCCGACAGCTCCTCGGCCACAAGGAAGGCCAGTTCCAGCGACTGCGAGGCATTGAGGCGGGGATCGCAGGCGGTGTGGTAGCGATCCGAGAGATCCTCGTCGGTGACGGCGCGGACGCCGCCGGTGCACTCGGTCACGTCGGCGCCGGTCATCTCGAAATGCACGCCGCCGGGGATCGTGCCTTCGGCGTTGTGCACGCCGAAGAACTCGCGCACCTCACGCAGGACGCTCTCGAAGGGCCGGGTCTTGTAGCCCGAGGAGGATTTGATCGTGTTGCCGTGCATCGGGTCGCAGGACCAGGTCACCTTGGCGCCCTCTTCCTGCACCGCCTTGATCAGCCGCGGCAGATGCTCGGCCACGTTGCCCGCGCCGAAGCGCGCGATCAGCGTCAACCGCCCTTCCTCGTTGCGCGGGTTCAGCTTGGCCATCAGCGCCTTGAGGTGACCTGTGGTCATCGAGGGGCCGCATTTCAGGCCGATCGGGTTCTGCACGCCGCTGGCGAACTCGACATGCGCGCCGTCGGGCTGGCGGGTGCGGTCGCCGATCCAGATCATGTGGCCCGACCCCGCGAGCCACTTGCCGGAGGTGGAGTCGACGCGGGTCAGCGCCTCCTCGTATTCCAGCAGCAGCGCCTCGTGCGAGGTGAAGAACTCAACCGTCTGCAACGCATGCGCGGCCTCGTCACGGATACCGGCGGCCTCCATGAAGTCGAGCGCGTCGGTGATGCGGTTGGCCATGTCGCGGTACTTCTCGGCCTCGGGCGCGCCGATGAAACCGAGCGTCCAGGCGTGGACCTTGTGCACGTCGGCATAGCCGCCAGTCGAGAAGGCGCGCAGCAGGTTCAGCGTGCCGGCGGCCTGCGTGTAGGCCTGCAGCATCCGCTCGGGCTCGGGGATCCGAGCCTCGGGGGTGAAGTCGAAGCCGTTGATGATGTCGCCGCGGTAGGAGGGCAGCTCGACGCCGTTCACCGTCTCGGTCGGCGCGGAGCGCGGCTTGGCGAACTGGCCGGCCATGCGGCCGACCTTCACCACCTCGACCTTGGCGCCGAAGGTCAGCACCACGGCCATCTGGAGCATCACCTTGAAGGTGTCGCGGATATGGTCGGCGTTGAACGCCGCGAAGCTCTCGGCGCAATCACCGCCCTGCAGCAGGAAAGCTTCGCCGCGCCCGGCGGCGGCCAGCTTGGACTTGAGGCGGCGCGCTTCGCCCGCAAAGACCAGCGGCGGATAGGAGGCAAGACGCGCCTCGACGGCGGAGAGACGCTCCGCGTCGGTATAATCGGGCATCTGCACCCGCGGCTTGGCGCGCCAATCGGCCTTTTTCCACTCGGTCATGGTCTTCGCTCCCATGGAGGCTTCGGGGATCTCGGCGGCCTCTATAGCGCGCATGACGCGCAGGGCCAACGCGAAATGCCGCTTTGCGGCATGTCCTTGGCCCATCCATGACTTGGAACACGCCTCTCACGCGACCGGACCGCGCCTCTTGATGCGGACGAGCAAACCTGTTTCGTTCGAAACGAACGCGGCACGGCGCCGCGGGCTTCGCAGGCGCGCCATGACAGTCGAAATCCAGACAATCCCCCTGCCCTCCGGCGACCAGATCCGGACTCGGCGCTTCGTCTTCGTGCTGCTGCCGAATTTCACCATGCTCTGCTTTGCTTGTGCCGTGGAAGCGCTCAGGATCGCCAACCGCATGGCCGGTCGCGAGATCTACAGCTGGGTTCTGGCCGGCGATGGCGGCGAGACCGCCACCTGCTCCAACGGCACGGTGTTCAAGCTGGACATGGATCTCGACGAGCTGACACGTGACGACATGGTCATGGTCTGCGGCGGCATCGACGTGCAGGCGGCCAGCACCAAGCGGATGTTGAACTGGCTGCGGCGCGAGGCGCGGCGCGGCGCGGTGATGGGCGGGCTGTGCACGGCGGGCTACACGCTGGCCAAGGCCGGGCTGCTCGACGGCAAGCGCGCCACGATCCATTGGGAGAACCAGGACAGCTTTGCCGAGGAGTTCGAGGAGGTGACGCTGACCCGGTCGGTCTTCGTGATCGACGGCAACCGCATCACCACCGCCGGCGGCACCGCCTCGATCGACCTGATGCTCAAGCTGATCGCCGATCATCACGGCGAGGACCTCGCCAACGCAGTGGCCGACCAGCTGATCTATACCGCGATCCGCACCGATCAGGACACGCAGCGCCTCTCGACGCCGACCCGGATCGGCGTGCGTCATCCCAAGCTCGCCCAGGTGATCCAGGCGATGGAGAAGGCGATCGAGGACCCGGTGAGCCCCGCGATCCTCGCCGAGCGGGCGGGCATGTCGACGCGGCAGCTGGAGCGGCTGTTCCGCCGCTACCTGAACCGCAGCCCCAAGCGTTACTATATGGAGTTGCGCCTGAGCCGGGCCCGCAACCTGCTGATGCAGACGGACATGAGCGTGATCAACGTGGCGCTGGCCTGCGGCTTCGCCAGCCCCTCGCATTTCTCGAAATGCTATCGCGCGCATTACCAGACCACGCCCTATCGCGAGCGCGGCAGCCACGGCGCGCGGCCCGCGGCGAGCTGAGTTCCGCCACCGCAAAGCGCAGAAAAGGACGCGGTTTCTCGCACAGCGGGAGTCGGGCCGTGGCAAGCATATCGCAGCCCGGAACGGCGCGTCCTTGGCGCTACGGCAAGTTTGCGCAACCACTTTCTTTTCGCATGAGCGGGGTCTAGCCTGCCTTCATAATAATCAATCGTCAGGGAGACGAAGATGAAGAAACTGCTGCTGGCTTCCGCCGCGACCGCGCTCGTCGCGGGCACTGCCATGGCCGAAAGCCACATGGGTCCGGTCAAGATCGGCATCATCCTGGGCTTCACCGGACCGCTCGAGTCGATCACCCCCGACATGGCGGGCGGCGCCGAGCTCGCGATCAACGAAGTCAATGAATCCGGCGCCTTCATGGATGGCACCCAGATCGAGGCCGTGCGCGCCGACAGCACCTGCATCGACAGCGCCGCCGCCACCGCCGCGGCCGAGCGTCTTGTCACCACCGACGGCGTCGCCGGCATCATGGGCGCGGACTGCTCGGGCGTCACCGGCGCGATCCTACAGAACGTCGCCCGCGCCAACGGCGTGGTGATGATCTCGCCCTCCGCCACCTCGCCCGCGCTCAGCGAGGCCGAGGATGACGGCATGTTCTTCCGCACCGCGCCCTCCGACGCGCGCCAGGGCGAGATCATGTCCCAGGTGATCATGGATCGCGGCATTTCCGAGGTCGCGCTGACCTACACCAACAACGATTACGGCAAGGGTCTCGCCGACAGCTTCCAGAAGGCCTTCGAAGCCGCTGGCGGCACCGTGACCATCTCGGCCGCGCATGAGGATGGCAAGGCCGACTACTCGGCCGAGGTCGCCTCGCTCGCCTCCGCAGGTGGCGAAGTGCTCGTCGTCGCGGGCTACACCGACCAGGGCGGCAAGGGCATCATCCAGGCCTCGCTCGACAGTGGCGCCTTCGACACCTTCGTGCTGCCCGACGGCATGATCGGTCAGCAGATCGTCGACGATCTCGGCGACGGCCTCACCGGCTCGTTCGGCCAGCTGCCGGGCTCCGATAGCGAAGGCTCGGCCATCTTCCAGGAGATGGCGACCGAGGCGGGCATCAACCCGACCGGCATCTATACCGGCGAAAGCTACGACGCCGCGGCGCTGATGATCCTCGCCATGGCCAAGGCCGGCTCGACCTCGGCCGCCGATTACGCGGGCGAGATCATGGACATCGCCAACGCCCCGGGCGAGCAGATCCTGCCGGGCGAACTGGCCAAGGCGCTGGAGCTGATCGAGGCCGGCGAGGAGATCGACTATGTCGGCGCCACCGCCGTCGAGCTGATCGAGCCGGGCGAAAGCGCCGGCACCTTCAAGGAGATCGAGATCCGCGACGGCGCGATCGAGACCGTCGGCTTCCGCTGAGCCCATCGCGCCGCGCGCCTCCAGGCGCGCGGCGCATCCCGTAACAATAACATGGCCCAGACCCCTGAAAAGCAAGGGAAACCGGGCCGATCGGGGACCAATGATCACCGTCGAGAACCTTCACCGCCACTTTGGCGGTTTTCATGCTGTTGATGGGGCGAGCCTCAAGATCGAGACCGGCTCGATCACCGGGCTCATCGGCCCCAACGGCGCCGGAAAGACCACGCTGTTCAACGTGATAGCGGGCAGACTTCCACCGACATCGGGCCGCGTCACCATGGATGGCGAGGACATCACCGGCCTGCCGCCGCACGCGCTGTTCCACAAGGGGCTGCTGCGCACCTTCCAGATCGCGCACGAGTTCTCCTCGATGACGGTGCGCGAGAACCTGATGATGGTCCCCGAGGGCCAGCATGGCGAGACGCTGTGGAACGCGTGGTTCGGTCGCGGCAAGATCGCCGCCCAGGAGCGGGAGCTTGCGAAGAAGGCCGATGAGGTCCTTGAATTCCTGACGATTTCGCATCTTGCGGACGAGCGTGCGGGCAACCTCTCGGGCGGCCAGAAAAAGCTCTTGGAGCTGGGCCGCACGATGATGGTCGACGCCAAGATCGTGTTCCTCGACGAGGTCGGCGCGGGCGTGAACCGGACGCTTCTGAACACCATCGGCGACGCGATCATCCGGCTCAACAAGGAGCGCGGCTATACCTTCTGCGTGATCGAGCACGACATGGATTTCATCGGCCGCCTCTGCGACCCGGTGATCGTCATGGCCGAGGGCAAGGTGCTGGCCCAGGGCTCGGCCGACAGCATCATGAAGAACGAGGCGGTGATCGAGGCCTATCTCGGCACCGGGCTCAAGAACAAGACCGTCGGTGAGACGGCATGAGGGGACGAAATTTGCGTATATACACAATGGTGACGCGCCATGGCTGAGCCGCATCTGATCGGCGAGGCGATGACCGGCGGCTACGGGCGCGGCGCCGACATCCTGCATGGCTGCACGCTCTCGGTCGACAAGGGCCAGATCGCGGTGATCGTCGGCCCCAACGGCGCCGGCAAATCGACCGCGATGAAGGCCGTGTTCGGCATGCTGAACCTACGTTCGGGCTCCGTTCGCATCGGCGGCGAGGACATCACCCATCTGAGCCCGCAGGACCGCGTCGCCAAGGGCATGGCCTTCGTGCCGCAGACCTCGAACATCTTCCCGTCGATGACGGTCGAGGAGAACCTCGAGATGGGCGCCTTCCTGCGCCGCGACGACATCCGCCCGACCATCGAGCAGGTCTACGACCTGTTCCCGATCCTGCGCGACAAGCGCCGGCAGGCGGCGGGCGAGCTGTCCGGCGGCCAGCGCCAGCAGGTCGCGGTAGGTCGGGCACTGATGACCCAGCCCTCGGTGCTGATGCTCGACGAGCCGACGGCGGGCGTGTCGCCCATCGTCATGGACGAGCTGTTCGACCGGATCATCGAGGTCGCCCGCGCCGGGATCACCATCCTGATGGTCGAGCAGAACGCCCGTCAGGCGCTCGAGATCGCCGACACCGGCTACGTGCTGGTGCAGGGGTGCAACGCCTATACCGGCACCGGGGCCGAGCTGATGGCCGATGACGAGGTGCGCCGCACCTTCCTGGGGGGCTGAGACATGACCGATATCCTCAACGCCATCGTCGCGCTCTCGAACTTCGTGCTGATCCCCGGCGCCGCCTATGGCGCGCAGCTGGCGCTCGGCGCCCTCGGCGTGACGCTGATCTACGGCATCCTGCGGTTTTCCAACTTCGCCCATGGCGACACCATGGCCTTCGGCACGATGGCGACGATCCTCGTCACCTGGGGTCTGCAATCGATGGGTATCAGCTTCGGCTTCCTGCCGACCGCGCTGATCGCACTGCCCGTCGGCATCGCCATCACCGGGCTGCTGCTTCTGGGCACCGACCGCGCGGTCTATCGCTTCTATCGCAAGCAGAAGGCCGCGCCGGTGGTGCTGGTGATCGTCTCGATCGGGGTGATGTTCGTGATGAACGGCCTCGTGCGCTTCATCATCGGCGTCGGCGACGTCAACTTCGCCGACGGCGCCCGCTTCGTGATCAACGCGCGCCAGTTCCGGGAGATGACCGGCCTCGACGAGGGCCTCGCGATCCGCTCGACCACGCTGATCACGCTGATCACGGCGGCGATCGCCGTGGCGCTGCTGTTCTGGTTCCTCAACAAGACCCGCACCGGCAAATCGATGCGGGCGTTCTCGGACAACGAGGATCTGGCGCTGCTGTCGGGCATCAACCCCGAGCGCGTCGTCGCCGTCACCTGGCTGATCGTCGCGGCGCTCGCGACCACGGCGGGTGTCCTCTACGGTCTCGACAAGTCGTTCAAGGCCTTCACCTATTTCCAGCTGCTGCTGCCGATCTTCGCCGCCGCCATCGTCGGCGGCCTCGGCAACCCGCTGGGCGCGATCGCCGGGGGCTTCGTGATCGCCTTCTCCGAGGTGCTGGTCACCTACGCCTGGAAGAAGGTGCTGGAATACCTGCTGCCTGAGAACCTCGAGCCTTCTAGCCTCGTGCAGCTTCTCTCCACCGACTACAAATTCGCCGTGAGCTTCGCGATCCTGATCATCGTGCTGCTGTTCAAGCCCACCGGCCTCTTCAAGGGACAGTCCGTATGACCGCGCGTGGCTATCTTCTCTATGCCGGGATGGCGCTGCTGATCGTCCTGACCGGCTTCGTTCAGGGCTGGAACCTGGCGCTGACGATCCTCAACATGGGGCTGATCTCGGCGATCATGTCGCTCGGCGTGAACCTGCAATGGGGCTTTGCCGGGTTGTTCAACGTCGGCGTCATGGGCTTCGTGGCGCTCGGCGGCCTCGCGGCGGTGCTGGTGTCGATGCCGCCCGTGGCCGAGGGCTGGAACGCCGGCGGGCTGCGGCTTCTGGGCGCGCTGGCGCTGGGCGCCGCGATCCTCGTCGCGGCCGTGCAGGTCTGGAAACGCAAGATCGGCGGGCGGATGCGCGCGCTGGTGATGCTGGCGCTGCTGATCGGCGGCTTCTTCCTGTTCCGCGCGTCGCTCGATCCGGCGGTGAACGCGATCGAGGCGATAAACCCCTCGCTCTCGGGCTATCTGGGGGGGCTTGGCCTGCCGATCATCATCGCCTGGCCGGTGGGTGGTCTTCTGGCCGCCGGTGCCGCCTGGATCATCGGCAAGGCGGCCTTGGGCCTGCGTTCGGACTATCTCGCCATCGCGACGCTGGGCATCGCCGAGATCGTGATCGCAGTTCTCAAGAACGAGGACTGGCTGTCGCGCGGCGTCAAGAACGTGGTCGGCCTGCCCCGGCCCGTGCCCTACGAGGTCGATCTGCAGCGCGATCCGGGCTTCGTCGAGGCCGCCGCGGGCTACGGGCTCGACCCGGTCACCGCCTCGACGCTCTGGGTCAAGATCCTCTATTCCGGCCTCTTCGCCGTGGTCCTGATCGCGATCCTGTTCCTCGCCCAGCGGGCGCTGGCCTCACCTTGGGGCCGGATGATGCGCGCGATCCGCGACAACGAGGTCGCCGCTGCTGCCATGGGCAAGAACGTCACCGCGCGGCATCTTCAGGTCTTCATCCTCGGCTCGGCCGTCTGCGGCATCGCCGGCGCGATGATGACCACGCTGGACGGCCAGCTCACCCCCGGCTCCTACCAGCCGCTGCGCTTCACCTTCCTCGTCTGGGTGATGGTGATCGTCGGCGGCTCGGGCAACAATTACGGGGCGGTGCTGGGCGGCTTCCTGATCTGGTGGCTCTGGGTGATGGTCGAACCGCTCGGCCTCTGGGCGATGGAGCTGATCACCTCGGGCATGTCGCCGGACAGCTGGCTCCGGGCGCATCTCACGGATTCGGCGGCGCAGATGCGGCTGATGACCATGGGGATCATCCTGCTGGCAGTGTTGCGCTTCAGTCCCAAGGGCCTGATGCCGGAGCGCTAGGAGGCGCGGTTCGCAAGAACGAGAAAGGGCGGCGACCGGATATGGTCGCCGCCTTTTTTCATGCGCTGACCGCCGGGATCAGAGCATCGTCCGCTCGACCACCCAGTATGCGCCGATCAGGGCGATCGCCGCAGAGGCCGGGATGGCGACGACCTGGCGGTACCAGTCGCGCTTCCAGGCCAGCCCGACCACGAGGAAGGCGATGGCGATCACGGTGAGCTGTCCCAGCTCGACGCCGATGTTGAAACCGATCAGCGCCGGGACGAAGGAGCCCGCGGGCAGGCCGAATTCGCCCAAAACGCTCGCGAAGCCAAGGCCATGCAGCAGGCCGAAGCCGAAGACGACGATCGGCCGCCAGAGGCCGAGGCGCGGGAAGAAGATGTTCTCCAGCGCCACGAAGGCGATCGAGGCGGCGATCAACGGCTCGACGATCGCGGCGGGCACCGAGACGTAGCCCAGAGCCGCGAGCGCCAGCGTCACCGTATGCGCCAGCGTGAAGGCCGAGACTTGCCACAGCAACGGCTTGAGGCGCGCCGCGAGGAAGAACAGCCCCAGCACGAAGAGGATATGATCGAGCCCCTTGGGCAGGATGTGGTCGAAGCCGACCGGGATGTAACGAAGGAAATACTGCCAGCCGCTGGCCTGATCGCCGCCCGACAGGCGGATCGGATCGGACAGCGCGCCGCCTTCCAGGTAACCGTCATAGGGCGCCTCGACCCCCTGCTGGCGCAGCACCAGCGTGCCATAAGCCGCATCCCATCCAATCTGGACCGTCTGCGCTTCCGCCGCCAGCGGCGCGGAAAAGCGCAGCAGCGCCGAGCGCGGCAGCGACACGTCGCCAGGCGCGGGCACCTCGACCGCCTCCAGCTCGGGCGCGACGCGGGCCCCGTCGACGAGGATATCGATCCCTGCGGCCATCTCGGGCCAGAAGGCGCGGAACCGCGCCTCCATCTCCTCGGGGTCGAGCGCGCGCAACGCGTCATAGCTTTCGGCCTCGGCCTCGGGGGCGGCGTCGGTATCGGCCACTTCGCCGAGGTCGATCCCGGCGACGAACCCCTCGAGCGGCGTCTCGACCACGAAGTCGAGCCGATCGCCGCGCCGCTCCATGTCGGCGATGGCGGGCAGCACCTCATGCGCCGTCGCCAAGGCCGCCCAGAATATCGCGATGCTTGACAATACGAGGCCGAGGATCACCCTGCCCTCGAATACCGGGAGGCGTCGAATGCGCGTCATAACTGCCTGCCTTTTCTTGCTGTCCACGCCTGTCGCGGCGCATGAATTCTGGATCGAACCGCTCGAATGGCAGATCGCGGCGGACGATATGGTCAGGGCCGAGCTTGTCAACGGCGACCTCTTCGAGGGCATTCGTTACGCCTACCTGCCGCAGCGCTTCGAAAGCTTCGAGCTGCACATGAACGGCGAGACGCGCCCGGTCGAGGGGCGGCTCGGTGCCCGCCCCGCGCTCGACATGTCCGCCCCCGAGGAAGGGCTGCTGGTCGCGTCCTACGTCTCCAAGCCGAGCATCGTGACATATGACGATCGGGCGGTGTTCGAGCGCTTCGTCGCGCACAAGGATCTCGGGTCGGTCGCGGACGATCACGCCGCGCGGGGCCTGCCAGAGATTGGCTTCAAGGAGGTCTTCACGCGCTACTCCAAGGCCCTGTTCGGCATCGGCGCGGCGGCAGGTGCGGATAGCCGTCTCGGCCTCGCGACCGAGCTGGTGGCGCTGGACAACCCCTATACCGACGACCCCTCCCAGGGGCTGCGGGTCCAGCTCTTCTATGATGACGCGCCCCGCGCCGACGCGCAGGTCGAACTCTTCGCCCGCGATGCCGATGGCGACGTCGAGCTAACGCTGCACCGCACCGATGCAGAGGGCGTGGCGCGGCTTCCAGTCGTGCCGGGGCACGACTATCTCGTCAACGCGGTGGTGCTGCGCGAACCCGACAACGCCATGGCGGTCACCACGGGTGCCGTCTGGGAAAGCCTCTGGGCGGCGCTGACCTTCGCCATCCCCGATTGACCGGGGCGCGGGGCTGCGGCAGACCGGAGCCCATGAACAAGACACCTGACATCCTGTGCATCGGCTCCGTGCTATGGGACGTGATCGGCCGCACCGCGAGCCACATGCGCGTGGGCTCCGACGTCCCCGGCCGCATCCACCGGCTCCCCGGCGGCGTCGCCATGAACATCGCGATGACGCTGGTGCGGTTCGGGCTGCGCCCGTCTCTTCTGAGCGCGCTGGGCCGCGATGCCGAGGGCGATGAGCTGGCCGCCGAGGCGGCGCGCATGGGCATGGAGGTGGATCACCTCTACCGCTCCGACGACCTGCCCACCGACATCTACATGGCGATCGAGGGCGCCAACGGCCTGATCGCCGCCATCGCCGACGCGCATTCGCTCGAACAGGCGGGCGACAAGATTCTGCGCCCGCTGGCGGACGGGCGACTGGGCTCGACCGAGGCGCCATGGACCGGTCTGGTGGCGCTCGATGGCAACCTGACCACCGACCTACTGGCGCAGATCGCCCGGTCGCCGCTCTTCGCCCGCGCCGATCTGCGCGTGGCCCCGGCCAGCCCCGGCAAGGCCGAGCGGCTACTGGCGCTGATGGGCCACCCGACGGCGACGCTCTACGTCAATCTCGAGGAGGCGGGGCTCCTGTGCCACGAGCCATTCGAGACCTCCGAGGCCGCGGCCCGCGCGCTGGTCGCGCGTGGCGCGCATCGCGCCCTCGTCACCGATGGCGGGCGCGCCGCGACCGTGGCCACGGCCGAAGCCATCTTCACCCAAGCCCCGCCCGAGGTGCTCGTCACCCGCGTCACCGGCGCGGGCGATACCTTCATGGCGGCGCATATCGCGTCCGAGGCCGAGGGCATGGCCCCCGAGGCGGCGCTCGCGCGTGCGCTGACCGCCGCCGCCACCTACGTATCCGGAGACAACCCGCTGTGATCGATATCCAATATTCACCCGAGGTTGCCGATGCGCGCGCCGAGGGCCGTCCGCTCGTCGCGCTCGAAAGCACGATCATCACCCACGGCATGCCGTTTCCGCAAAACGTCGAAACGGCACGCCGGGTCGAGGCCGAGATCCGGGCCCATGGTGCTGTACCAGCCACCATCGCGGTGCTGGGTGGTCGCCTGCATGTCGGCCTGACCGACGAGCAGCTCGACCGGCTGGGACAGGCGCGGGACGTGGCCAAGCTGTCGCGCGCCGATTTCGCGGCCTGCCTCGCACGCGGCGGCGACGGCGCGACCACGGTGGCCGCGACGATGATCGCGGCGCGGCTCGCGGGCATCGAGGTCTTCGCGACGGGTGGCATCGGCGGCGTGCATCGCGGCGCCGAGGACAGCTTCGACATCTCGGCCGATCTGCACGAGCTGGCCAAGACCCCGGTGACCGTGGTGGCGGCGGGCGCCAAGGCGATCCTCGACCTGCCCAAGACCTTCGAGGTGCTGGAAACACTCGGCGTGCCGGTGATGGCCTATGGGCAGGACGTGCTGCCGGCCTTCTGGTCCGCGACCTCCGAGATGCCAGCTCCGCTCAGGATGGACAGCGCCGCCGAGATTGCCGACGCCGCTCGGATGCGCGCCGCGATGGGGCTAGAGGGCGGCCAGCTGGTCGCCAACCCGATCCCGTCGGAGGCAGAAATCCCGGCCGAAGAACTGCGTCCGGTGATCGAGCAGGCCCTGTCGGAGGCCGAGGCGCAAGGCATCGCCGCCAAGGCGGTGACGCCGTTCCTGCTGGGCCGGATCTTCGAGTTGACCGACGGCCGTTCGCTCGAGGCGAACATCGCGCTGGTGCTCAACAATGCGCGGCTCGGCGCGGCGATCGCCGTGGCGCTGGGCAAGCGACGGGGTTGAGCCCCGGCCCGCGCGTGCCCCATTGCCGGGACCCGCGCGGGAGCCTAGATAGGCAGCAGCCCCGCGCTATTAGGACGAGCCCCCCGTGACACGCCCGCCGATCCTGCCGCCCAATCCGAACGAACCGCCGCGGCGCCGTCGCCTGATCGGCATCCTGCGCAACAACTTCATCGCCGGTGTCGTCGTCATCGCGCCGATCGGCCTGACCGTCTGGTTGATCTGGGCCGTGGTCGGCTGGATCGACGGCTGGGTGCTGCCCTTCGTGCCCGACCGATTCAACCCTGAGCAGTATATCGGCATCAACCTGCGCGGCGTCGGCGTCATCTTCTTCATCCTATTCACCTTTCTGGTCGGCGCGCTGGCCAAGGGCTTCGTCGGGCGCAGCCTGATCCGCATGGGCGAAAGCCTGGTCGGTCGGATGCCGGTGGTGCGCTCGGTCTATTCGGGGCTCAAGCAGATCGCCGAGACGGTGTTCGCCCAGACCGAGACCAGCTTCGACCAGGCCTGCCTGATCGAGTATCCGCGCAAGGGGCTCTGGGCGCTGGCCTTCATCTCGACCACCGCCAAGGGTGAGGTGGCGCGCAAGCTGCCCACCGATGGCGACATCGTCACGGTGTTCCTGCCGACCACGCCGAACCCGACCTCGGGCTTCCTGCTGTTCCTGCCGCGCGCCGACGTGATCGTGCTCGACATGACGGTCGAGGACGCGGCCAAACTGGTGATCTCGGCGGGCCTCGTCACGCCGACCGATCGCGGCCACCCCGAGGATCTTGAGGAACAGCCGACGCTCCTGACCGGCACGGGCCGCTGAAGCGCGCCGCCCTCAGCTGAACATCGCCCGCAGATCGACCGTCTCACGCGTGCCGATATCCGCCTTGTGCGCGGCGAGAAACTTGTCCATCGCCGCCTCGCCCGCAGCGCGCAGCCGGGCAAGGATCACCGGTGCCGGGATCGTCTTGGTCGCGGTGTTGAGATCGTTCATCAGCGCATCGTCACCGACCATGTGCACCAGCACCCGCTTCATGCTGCCCTCCGGCAACCGGTCGGTCGCGATCAGGCGACGCACGAAATCGATGGCGCGCAGTTCGCGCAGAAGCGACGAGTTGAAGCTGATCTCATTGATGCGGTTCTGGATCGCAAGGCTGTCATCCGGCAGGTCCTCGCGGTAGAGCGGGTTGATGTTCACGATCAGAAGATCGTCCGGCAAACCCTTCTCGAACAACGGAAAAAGCGCAGGGTTACCGGTATATCCACCATCCCAATATGCCTCGCGCCGGCCGGTGACCGGATCGTCCATCTCGACCGCGCGGAACAGCGTCGGCAGGCAGGCCGAGGCCAGCACGGCCTTTGCCGACAACTCCGGCCCCGAGAACACGCGGATCTTGCCCGAACGAACATTGGTGGCGCCGACGAAGATCTGCGGCCCGGTGGCGTCGCGCACATGCTCGAAATGGATCTCCTTGAGGATACGCTCCAGCGGATTGCGCAGCATCGGCCCGTAGGCATAGGGCGAGAGCAGCTTCGTCGCGGCCTCCATGGCGCGGAAGGCCGGTGACCATTCGATCGCGCGGGCCAGCGCCGGGGCCGTCGGCGCCAGCGCCGAGATCCAGTCGGACCAACGCGCATCCGTGACGGCCCCGACGCGGCCCCAGAACCAGGCGAGGTTCTCCCGCGCGCCCTCGCGCCCGCCCCGCACCAGGCCGGCCTTGAGCGCCACCGCGTTCATCGCCCCGGCGGAGGTGCCCGAGATCCCGGCGATCTCGACATCCTCCTCGCAGAGCAGCCGGTCCAGCGCACCCCAGGTGAAGGCGCCATGCGCGCCTCCGCCCTGCAGCGCGAGGCTGATCCGGATCACAGCGCGGTCCAGCCACCATCGACGCTGATGGTGGTGCCGGTGATCTGCGCCGCGGCGTCCGAACACAGGAACACCGCCGTCCCGCCGAGTTGCTCGGTCGTGGCGAACTCCTTGGAGGGCTGGCGTTCCAGCATGACCTTCTCGATCACCTCCTCGCGGTCCATGCCGTATTTCTGCATGGTATCGGGGATCTGCGCCTCGACCAGCGGCGTCAGCACGTAGCCCGGGCAGATCGCGTTGGCAGTGATCGGTTCGCGCGCGGTCTCGAGCGCGGTCACCTTTGTAAAGCCGACGATGCCGTGCTTGGCCGCGACGTAGGCGCCCTTGTAGGGCGATGCGGTGAGACCATGGGCGCTGGCGATGTTGATCACCCGGCCCCATCCCGCCTCGCGCATCATCGGCAATGCGGCGGCGGTGGTATGGAATGCCGAGGTAAGGTTGATCGCGATGATCGCCTCCCACTTGGCAGCGGGGAACTCGTCGATCGGCGCGACGTGCTGGATACCGGCGTTGTTGACGAGGATATCGCAGCGCCCGGCGGTCTCGATCAGCCCCCGCGCGGCGTCGCCATCCGAGAGGTCGGCGGCGATGTAGCGGGCGCTCACGCCGTGAGCATCGGCGATTTCTTGCGCGAGCGCATGGTCCTCATCGCGGTCGGTGAAGGAGTTGAGAACCACGTCGGCGCCGGCGCGTGCCAGCTCCCGGGCGATTCCCAGCCCGATTCCCGAATTCGATCCCGTGACGATCGCTGTCTTGCCCTTGAGCTGCATGATGCTTGTCCTCGCTTCTGGCGTCTGGCCCGGATTGTGCAGCGATGCCTCGGAAAAGCGAGGGGTAATCGATGATAAAGCCTTGATAAAAACGATCTTGCAGGGTACCGCCCGTTGCGCGCTCATCCCCGCATACGCCCGATGCTAGGGCAAAAAAAAACGCCCGCACGAGGCGGGCGCTGAGTTATGAGGCAGGTTTCATACAGGCAAGAAACCTATCGAGCAGTGACTCTCTTATAAGCCTTTCCCCGCGCTCCTCCAAGCTAAAAGTTTGATAAAGATCAGGGGGGGCTATACGGTCTTCTTCAACTATAAGTCTGGTCAGAAAACCGAACCGACAGGGGGCTTCCGTCGAGATGACTTCATCTATTTTTAACAGCTTGCGTAACGGCACGCTTGCATTGCTGCTCGGCACCGGGGCGAGCCTCGCCGAGCCCGCGCATGGCATTGCAATGTATGGCGAACCTGCCCTGCCCGCGGACTTTACATCCCTGCCCTATGCCAACCCTGACGCCCCCACGGGCGGCCGGATGGCGACCGCCGAGGTCGGCGGATTCGATAGCCTGAATCCCTACATCCTGAAGGGCTCGGTGCCGTGGCAGCTGAGCTACCTGATCGGCGAAAGCCTGATGGGACGCACGCTCGACGAGCCCTTCACGCTTTACGGCTTGCTCGCCGAATCGGTAGAGACCGCCGAGGACCGTTCCTGGGTCGAATTCACCCTGCATCCCGAGGCGAAGTTCTCCGATGGCAGCCCGGTCACGGTCGAGGACGTGATCTGGTCCTTCGAGACGCTCGGCACCGAAGGCCACCCACGTTACATCGGCTTCTGGGAAAAGGTCGAAAGCATCGAGGAGACCGGAGAGCGCAAGGTACGCCTGACCTTCAACACGCCGGACCGCGAACTGGCGCTGCTGGCCGGCCTGCGGCCGATCCTCAAGAAGGCGCAATGGGAGGGCGAGGCCTTTGCCGAGAGCGGCCTCGATATCGTCCCGATCACTTCGGCGCCTTACGTGATCGAGGATTTCGAAGCGGGCCGCTACATCTCGCTCAAGCGTGACGAGGATTACTGGGGGGCCGACATCCCGTTCCGGCGCGGTACCAACGTGCTCGACGAGATCCGGCTCGAGTTCTTCGGCGACGAGACCGCCGCCTTTGAAGCCTTCAAGACCGGCGAGACCAATTTCACCCGCGAGTTCAACGTCGCCCGCTGGGAAAGCCAGTACGACTTCCCGCGCGCTCGCGACGGCGAGGTGGTGCTCGAGGAGCTGCCGCATGGCCGTCCCACCGGCATGACCGGCTTCGTAATGAACACCCGTCGTCCGGTCTTCGAGGATTGGCGCGTGCGCCAGGCGATGATCGAGGCGTTCAACTTCGAGTTCATCAACGACGCGATGACCGGCGGCGCGCAGCCGCGCATCACTTCGTATTTCTCGAACTCGCCGCTGGGCATGGAGGAAGGTCCCGCCGAGGGCCGGGTCAGGGAATTCCTGATGCGCTGGGAAGAGGATCTTCTGCCCGGCGCGCTCGAGGGATACGCGCTGCCGGTGGGCGACGGCACCGAGCGCAACCGCGCCGGTACCGCCTCGGCGCTGTCGCTGCTGTCGAGCGCGGGCTGGGTGATCGACAACGGCGTGCTGACCAACGAGGCCACTGGCGAGGCCTTCGCCTTCGAGATCCTGCTCGAACAGGGCAGCTCGGAGAACGCGGCGATCATCGACATGTATGTGCAGGCGCTCGAACGGATCGGCATCACCCCGACCATCTCCACCGTCGACAGTGCCCAGTTCAAGGAACGCACCGACGCCTATGATTTCGACATGACCTATTTCCGGCGCGGGCTGTCGCTCAGCCCCGGCAACGAGCAATACGCCTATTGGGGCTCGGAGGCCGCCGACACGCCGGGCGGGCGCAACGCCATGGGCGTGAAGAGCCCGGCCGTCGACGGTCTGATCGACCTGCTGCTCACCTCCGAGAGCCAAGACGATTTCATCGCCGCCGCCAAGGCGCTGGACCGGGTGCTGACCACCGGGCGCTACGCGATCCCGATCTACCAGTGGAACATCAGCCGCATCGCCTATGACGCCGACCTGCACCACCCCGAGACCATCCCGGTCTTCGGCGACTGGCCGGGCTGGCAGCCCGACGTCTGGTGGTACGAGGAAGTGGTCGAGGGCGAAACGCGGGCCGACGCCGAAGCAGGAGAAGCGCAGGCCGAGCCGGGCGAAACCTCCGAGGAGACCACCCAGTGAGGCGCGCCCTACTGCTTCTTGCGGCGCTGGGCCTGATCGCCGCCTGCACGCCGGTGCGGGTCGTGGGCGACGCCGCTGTGGGCACCGCGCAGCTCGGCCTCGGCGTGGTCGACATGGCGCTCTGAGCAGGCCTTGGCCGTGACGGGCCCGAGGGGGCGGACCGGAACCCGGTCCGCCCCCTTTCCGTTGCCGCTTCAAGACATCGGGCAGTATGAGGAGACCCGCGATGAAATGGAGCCATGTGGCCAAGCACTGGCACGCTTTCGTGCCCAACATCCTGACCCAGTGGCCGGATCTCGACAGCGACGAGGTCGAGGCCACCGAGGGTGAGCTGGGCCCGTTCCTCGACCATCTTTGCGAGGTCACCGGGATGAGCCGCGAGGATGCGCGCGACGAGGTGTCGGAATGGCTCGAAGGGACCGATCCCGCCGATGCGATGATGGACGAGACCCGCGACAACGAGCGCATCATCGCCTCGGCGCGCTCGATGCACCCCTCGGAGGACGTCTACAGCGACGACGCGGCCTTCGGCGACGACGACAGCAAGGACGGGCGCGACGACTGAGCGCGGCTTCCACAGCTTTTCGAAGCCGCCGCCCGGCGATTCACTCCAGCGACGTGACCCACAGGATGGTCGCGTCCTCGGGGCTGGTCGAGATGACGTTGTGACCCATGGCGGCGTCGTAATAGGCGCTGTCGCCGCGCTTCATCTCGACCGGCTCGTAGAACTCGGTCAACAGGCGTATCGTGCCGGTGAGCACGTAGAGGAACTCCTCGCCGTCATGACGTACCCAGCCATCGAACTCCTCGAAGGCGCGCGCCCGGATCCGGGCACGATAGGGCAGCATCTTCTTCGATCTCAGCCCCTCGGCCAAGAGCTCGTGCTCGTATGTGGTGGTGATCTGCCCGGTGCCCTCGCCCGAGCGCGTGGTGACCATCCGGCCCATCACCTGATCGCGGCGCGGCGGCGTGAACAGCTGCGGCACCGAGATGCCCATGCCCTGCGCCAGCTTCTTGAGCGCGTCATAGGTGGGCGACATCTGCCCGTTCTCGATCTTCGACAGCGTCGACCGCGCCAGCCCGGCGCGGCCCGCCGCCTGCTCCAGCGTCCAGCCCTGTGCGCGGCGCAATTCGCGCACGCGTGCGCCCAGATCGAGCGGCGGCGCGGTCTCGGTGGCGCCGTTCTCGCGGGCGATGCGGATCAGGGAGCCGGGACGGGTTTTCGAGGAGGCGGTCATGCCGCTGGACATATACGCGCGCGGCGCGGCCTTGCAACAGCGCGCCCGGGGGGCTAGCTGCGGGGCTGCACAAGGAAGGGGCGCGGCCAATGGTGAAACTCGACATCCTCTCGGACCCGATCTGCCCGTGGTGCTGGATCGGCAAGGCCGGTCTCGACGCGGCGCTCGCGGAGATCCCCGACCACCCCTTCACCATCGAGTGGCACCCGTTCCAGCTTAACCCCGACATGCCGGCCGAGGGCATGGAGCGGCGCGCCTATCTCGAAGCCAAGTTCGGCGGCCGCGACGGCGCGGCGCGGGCCTATGCCCCGATCGTCGAGCGCGCCGAAGAGGCGGGGCTCGCGCTCAATCTCGACCAGATCAAGACCACGCCCAACACGCTCGACGCGCACCGGCTGATCCACTGGGCCGGGATCGAGGGGCGGCAGACCGCCGCCGTCAGCGCCCTGTTCAAGGCCTATTTCACCGATGGCCGCGACATCGGCGACCATGACGTGCTGGCCGACATCGCGGACGGGATCGAGATGGACGCCGCGGTGGTGCGCCGCCTTCTGGGAAGCGACGCCGATCTCGAGGACATCCGCCGGCGCGACGCGCATAGCCGCGAGATGGGCGTGACCGGCGTGCCGACCTTCATCGTGGCGCAGCGCCACGCGGTGCCCGGCGCCCAGACCAAGGAGATGTGGGTCAAGGTGATAGGCGAGATCCGCGAGCAGATCGCGGAGGGCTGAGCCTCACTGGCTGATGGCGAGGCGGAACAGCGCGATCTCGTTCCCATGCGCAATCTCACGACGCCCCTGCGGCGCCGCATCGCGTCCCAGCCGCTGTGCCAAGGCCGTCGCCTCGTCCGCTTCCGAGATCCACAGGCGCGCGCCGTCGCGCTCATCGGCATCGGCCGCGAGCCGAACCTCGCGGCCGGGCAACATCATCGAAAGATTGCCGGCGGCCCACATGCTGTCAGTGATGATCGGCAGGTCCGGGTGCGCCGCCTCGATCTCCTCGGCCCAGACGGGGAAATCGGCGCCCCGATAGCCCGGATCGACCCAGCCGGAGACCGGAAGCAGAGCGAAGGCAAGCGCCCAGAGCCCGCCCAGCCCGATGCCAAACCGCCGTTGTCCCGAGGGGCCGAGCCGGTCGATCGCCCAGAGCGCCGCCACGGGCCCTGCAAAGAGCGCAACCGGCAGCAGCCAGCGATCCTTGACCTCCGTGGCCCCGCCCGCGACCAGCCCCACCGCGAGCAGCGCCGCGCCGGTCAGCATCACCGCGATCATCAGCCGCGCCTGCTCGTCCGGTCGCCAGCGCGGTCGCGCGCGCGTGGCAATCCCGATGCCGATCACCACGAGGATCACGAGGCCGCAAAAGGCCAGCCATGCCGCCGCGAGACTCCCCAGACCCTCGAAAGCGCGCAGCAGCGGTGCCGTCGCCTCGATCCCGAGCTTGTGGAGCGAACCGCTGGCGGTGGCGAGGTTGCCTGCCACCCACCATAGCGGCGCTGCCACGACGGCGGACGCCGCCGCTATCGCGAGGAGCGCGCCAACGGGCGAGATCCGCGCCCGCCATTCGGCCCGTATCAGCGCCGCCACCGCGATCGCCGCCGGCAGCAGCGCCACGTTCCACTTGGAGATCACGCCAAGCCCGGCGGCGATGCCGAAGGCCAGCGAGACACCTAGACCCGCCCGACCCGGACCGCGCAGCACCCGGTCGGCCAGCGCGAGGATCACGAGCGACAGCGAGATCGCCAGCACCGAATGGGTCAGCGCGCGCTGCGCCTCCCACAGCACCTGCGGCAGCAGGCCAAGCGCCATCACGGCGAGCCCGGCCTCGAAGGGCGGGCGCAGACGCCGCAGCATGGCGTAAAGGGCCAGCCCGCCCCCGGCCAGGAGCGCGTTCTTCAAGAGCGCGAGCGCGAAGATGCCGTCGCCCACCACTTGGAACACCGCCCATTGCAGCCAGAAATAGAGTGGCGGCTGCGCGTTGTAGCCAAGCGCCAGATGGCCCGCGTGATAGAAGGCTTCGGCCTCGTCGAGTTCGAGCGAGGGCCCTTGCGCAAATCGCCATGCGACCTGCGCGGCGGCCCAGAGCAGGATCGCCGCGATCCAGTGGCGATCAGCCTTCATGCCCCGGCTCGCCGGCGCGACGCTCGGTCCAGATGAAGTAGATGTTGCGCGCATAGACCACGAGGCCGAAGGCCTGGCCGAGGATGAAGACCGGGTCCTGCCGATAGATCGCATAGGCCAGCAGCATCGCGCCACCCGCCGCCGAGAAGTACCAGAAGGCCTCCGGCACGATCGACTTGCGCACGCGCTCGCTGGCGATCCACTGCACGAGGAACCGGGCCGAGAACATCGCCTGTGCCATGAAGCCGATGGTGAGCCAGACGATCTCGGCCCAGCCGTTCTGGGCGAACCAGTTGGAGAGCATGGTCACGATACCTCCTGCGCGCCCACGGGACGCGCCCGCATCACCAGCCAGCGCACACCCATCAGGTCAGGTACGCCCTGAAGGCCGCGCCGCCAATTGGTATATTTCGACGCGCCGTGCTGCCGGGGCCGATCGCCGATCGGCACATAGGCGGTGACGGCGCCATAGGCGCGGAACAGCGCCGGAAGATAGCGATGCTGGCCGTGGAAGAACGGCAAGGCAAGATGCCGGTCGCGTTCGAACACCTTGAGCCCGCAGCCCGTGTCGGGGCAATCGTCGTGCAGGATACGGCGACGCAGCGCGTTGGCCAGCCGCGACGCGGTGCGCTTGGACCAGGTGTCGCGCCGCTTGGCGCGGACACCGCCCACCAGTTGCGGCCCGGCCGGGTCATAGGCCGCAACCAGCGCCGGAATGTCGCCCGGCGGGTTCTGCCCATCGCCGTCCAGCGTCGCGATCAGCGGATAGCGCGCGGCCGCGACGCCGCTGCGCACGCTGGCGCTCTGCCCGGCATTGACCGCGTGGCGCAGCACCCGAAGCCGCGGCTCGCGCGCGCTCAGCGCCCGCAGACGCGCCACGCCGTCATCGGTGGAGCAATCGTCCACGACGATCACCTCGCCCAGCAGGTCCTCAGGCAGAAGATCGAGCGCCTCCTGCACCAGAACCTCGATGTTTCCAGCCTCATTGAATGCCGGAATAACCAAGCTTATCATACGCTTGATTGACGTATCTAAAGTCACTTCGGCCATCAGACAGCGGCCTTTGCCTTCTTCTTCGCCTTGACCTTCTCGGCGAGGTCGCGGGCGATGCCGAAGGCGCCGCGGATCTTGTCCGCCTCCTTGGTCCAGTCGCGCATGACGACGATCTTGTTGTCTTTCACCTTGGCCTGGCCCTTCTGGTCCTGGATGAACTCGACCAGCCCCTCGGGCGAGACGAACTTGTCATTGTGGAAACGGATGGTCGCGCCCTTGGGCCCGCCATCGAGCTGGCTGATCCCGGCCTTCAGGCACATCGCCTTGATCCGCACCACCAGCAACAGCGTGTTGACCTCCTTGGGCAGCGGCCCGAAGCGGTCGATCAACTCGGCGGCGAAACCCTCGAGCTCGACCTTGGTGGTGAGCTCCGACAGGCGCCGGTAGAGGCCGAGCCGCACGTCGAGATCGGGGACGTATTCCTCGGGGATCAGCACCGGAACGCCGAGACTGATCTGCGGCGCCCACTGGCCCTCTTCCTCGGCCAGTCCTTCGGCCTCGCCGGAGCGGATCTTCGCGATCTGCTCCTCGAGCATCTGCTGGTACAGCTCGAAACCGACCTCGCGCATCTGCCCCGACTGCTCCTCGCCAAGCAAGTTGCCGGCGCCCCGGATGTCGAGATCCTGGCTCGCCAGCGTGAATCCGGCGCCGAGGCTGTCGATGCTGCCCAGCACCCGCAGCCGCTTTTCGGCGCCGGGTGTCAGCGGCGCGCGCGGCTTGGTGGTGAGATAGGCATAGGCGCGGGTCTTGGAGCGGCCGACGCGGCCGCGGATCTGGTAGAGCTGCGCCAGGCCGAACATGTCGGCCCGGTGCACGATCATGGTGTTGGCGGTCGGGATATCGAGACCGCTCTCGACGATGGTGGTCGCCAGCAGCACGTCGTAGCGCCCGTCGTAGAAGGCGTTCATCCGGTCATCGAGTTCGCCCGCCGCCATCTGGCCATGCGCCACGACATAGGAGACCTCGGGCACCTCGGTCTTGAGGAACTCCTCGATCTCCGGCAGGTCGCTGACGCGCGGCACCACGAAGAAGCTCTGCCCGCCCCGGAAGCGCTCGCGCAGGAGCGCTTCGCGCACGGTGACGGTGTCGAACTCGCTGACATAGGTGCGGATCGCGAGACGGTCGACGGGGGGCGTGCCGATGATCGACAGGTCGCGCACCCCGGTGAGCGACATCTGCAGCGTGCGCGGGATCGGCGTCGCGGTGAGCGTCAGCACATGCACATCGGTGCGCAGCGATTTCAGCCGTTCCTTGTGGTTCACGCCGAAATGCTGCTCCTCGTCGATGATCAGCAGCCCCAGATCGCGGAACTTCACGCTTTTCGACAGGAGCGCATGGGTGCCGACGACGATGTCGACCTTGCCATCGGCCAGGCCTGCGCGGGTCTCGGAGGCCTCCTTGGCGGAGACGAAGCGCGACAGCGGCCGAACGTTGATCGGAAAGCCGCGGAAACGCTCGGCAAAGTTCTTGTAGTGCTGGCGCGCCAGCAGCGTGGTCGGGGCGATGACGGCCACCTGCACGCCAGACATCGCGGCGACGAAAGCGGCGCGGATCGCCACCTCGGTCTTGCCGAAACCGACATCGCCGCAGATCAGCCGGTCCATCGGATGCCCGGATTCGAGGTCGTTGAGCACGTCCTCGATCGCCTGAAGCTGGTCCTCGGTCTCGTCATAGGGGAAGCGCGCGAGGAACTGCTCCCAGATGCTGTCCTGCGGCTCGAGCCGTGGTGCGGTGCGAAGCGCGCGCTCGGCCGCGATACGGATCAGCCGGTCGGCGGCCTGCCGGATACGCTCCTTCAGCTTGGCCTTCTTTGCCTGCCACGCACCGCCGCCCAACTTGTCGAGCAGGCCCTCTTCATGGCCGAAGCGGCTCAGGAGTTCCACGTTCTCGACCGGCAAATAGAGCTTCGCGTTCTCGGCGTATTCGATCAATAGGCATTCATGCGCAGCGCCTGCCGCCGTCACCACCTCGAGCCCGTGATAGCGACCGACGCCGTGATCGACATGCACGACGAGATCGCCGGCGCTCAGCGACTGCGCCTCGGTGAGGAAATTGTCGGCCCGGCGTTTCTTGCGGGCGCGGCGGATCAACCGTTCTCCCAGCACGTCCTGCTCGGAGATGACCGTGACGTCTTCGGTCTGGAAACCGTGTTCCAGCGGCCAGACCGCGAGATGCAGCCCTCGCTTGCCAACGCCGTTCCAGTCGCGCACATGGATCGTCTCGACCAGCCCCTCATCCTCGATCAACCCCGACAGGCGCTCGCGGGCGCCCTCGGAATAGGAGGCGATGACCACCGGGCCGGCTTTCATGCGATCCTTCACATGGGTGGCCAGCGCGGCAAAGAGACTGATGCTCTCCTGCTGCCGTTCCGGAGAGAAGTTGCGACCGATGCGTCCGCCCGCGTCGATCACCCCGGGGCCCGTGGCCTGCGGCAGCGGTGCAAAGCGCAGCACTCGGCGGCCTTCGGTGGCTTTGATCCAGGCATCGTCGTCGAGATAGAGGAGCTGCGGCGGGCTCGGCTTGTAGACCGAATCCATCCGCCCCTTCTGCGCCAACGCGTGGCGGCGGGTCTCGTAGGCATCGGACACCAGCATCCAGCGCGCGTCGCGCTGCGGCGCGATCTGGTCGTCCAGCGTCACCGGCGCGCCGGGGAGGTAGTCGAACAGCGTCTCAAGATCGTCCTGGAAGAAGCCGAGCCAATGCTCCATCCCGGCCTGCTTGCGCCCGGCCGAGACCGCCTCGTAGAGCGGGTCGTCGGTACCGGCGGCGCCGAATTCGATGCGGTAGGATTGCCGGAACCGGGTGATCGCGTCCTCGTCGAGGATCACCTCAGAGACCGGGGCCAGCTCGACCCGGTCGAGCTTTTCGGTGGTGCGCTGGGTGGCCGGGTCGAAGCGGCGCGCGCCATCGAGCACGTCCCCGAACATGTCGAGCCGCACCGGGCCGCCTTGACCGGGGGCAAAGATGTCGATGATGCCGCCACGGATCGCGTAATCGCCCGGCTCGGTAACGGTCGGGCTCTGGGTGAAGCCCATGCGCACGAGAAAGGCGCGCAGCGCCGCTTCGTCGATCCGGTCGCCGACATGGGCGGTGAAGGCCGCGTCCTTCAGCGTGGCGCGCGCCGGCACCCGCTGGGTCGCGGCGTTGAGCGTGGTGAGCAGCACGAAGCGCTTCGGCCCGCCATGCAGAAGCCCCGCCAGCACCGCCATGCGCGCGGCCGAGATCTCGGCGGCGGGCGAGACCCGGTCATAGGGCAGGCAATCCCAGGCCGGGAAAGTGATCACCGGCATGTCGGGGGCGTAGAACTCGAGCGCGGCGCGCATCGCCGCCATGCGCTTGTCGTCGCGCGCGACATGGATGACCGGGCCACCGGCCTTCTCGGCCTCCTTGAGGACCAGTGTCGCGTCGTAGCCTTCGGGCGCGCCCGAGACCGTGATCCTGCTGCCGTTCGTCTTTGCCATTGCGCTCACCTACCTTTCGGGCGGGCACTGTCAAGCGTCCCGAAGGATCAGAACCCCGGGGCGACCGAAAGGTTCTGATACATGCCGTACATGGCGGTGACGAAGATCGACACCATGCCTAGAAGCTGCACCCAGAACCGGTGACGCGAGAGGTGGCGGCAGAGCGCCTCGGCCTCCGGGCGTTCGACCGCGATGCGCCGCGCGGTGGCGAAGCTCATCGCCGCCACGATGCTGAGCGGCAGCAGGATCAGCACCACCGCCTGGGCGAACTCGATATCGTACCAGAAGGCCAGCAGCGACAGCGAGGACAGGCCGAAGGTCGTGACCCCGATCAGCCAGCTGCCCGCGACATGGCCCAGATGCAGCATCCGGTTGATGTTGATCCGCACCATGTCGATCAGATCGCGCTCGGACTGACCGCCGAAGCGGCGGGCCCGCACCACCATGTCGAAGGGCACGCCGAGCACGCGATGGCTCGCCGCGGACCAGATGAGCGCCAGCATGATCCAGAACCAGAGATTTGAGAAGGATCGCATGTCGATCACTTCGAAGAGCGTCTGGGTCAGGTCCACGTTCGGCAACATCCGGTCTTGCAATCGGGCCGAGCCTAGACGCGGGCCCGGAACTTGCCCAGCCTTGTGGGTCACGGCAAACCGTGCCACCCCCTGATTGTGATATGAAAACCCCGCCCGGGAGACGCCCCATGCAGCCCTTCTCCGCCCCCTACCCGCTCTCGCGTCCGCGCCGGTTGCGTCGGACCACGGCGCTGCGCGCCATGGTGCGCGAAACGGCGATGACGCCCGACAACCTGATTTGGCCGATCTTCCTGCAGGCGGGCCGCGGCGAGGAGAGCGCCATCGCCTCGATGCCCGGCGTGTCGCGGCTCACCGTCGACCGCGCCGTGAGGGCCGCGCGCGAGGCGCATGGCTTGGGCATCCCGGCGATGTGCCTGTTCCCCTATACCGGCCCCGAAAGCCGTACCGAGGACTGCGCCGAGGCGTGGTCGGACGACAACCTCACCAATACCGCGATACGCGCGATCAAGGACGCGGTGCCGGAGATGGCGCTGATGACCGACATCGCGCTCGATCCCTACAACGCCAACGGCCATGACGGTTTCGTGGTCGATGGCGAGATCGTCAACGACCCCACGGTCGAGGCGCTGGTCAAGATGGCACTGGCGCAGGCGCGGGCCGGGGCCGACATACTCGGCCCCTCTGACATGATGGACGGGCGCATCGGTGCGATCCGCGCGGCGCTGGAGGCCGAGGGCCACGGTCAGGTGGCGATCCTGAGCTACGCCGCCAAGTTCGCCTCGGCCTTTTACGGCCCGTTCCGCGACGCGGTGGGCGCCTCCGGCGCGCTCAAGGGCGACAAGAAGACCTACCAGATCGATCCGGCCAACGCCGAGGAGGCGCTGCGCATGGTGGGGCGCGACCTCACCGAGGGGGCGGACATGGTGATGGTCAAGCCGGGCATGAGCTATCTCGATATCTGCCGCCGCGTGAAGGACGCCTACGAGGTGCCGACCTTCGCCTATCAGGTCTCGGGCGAATACGCGATGATCGAGGGCGCGGCGCGTAGTGGCTGGCTCGACGGCGACCGGGTGATGATGGAAAGCCTTCTGGCGTTCCGCCGCGCCGGCTGCGACGGGGTGCTCACCTATTTCGCGCCGCGTGCCGCGCGGATCATGGCTGGCTGAGCCCTGCCGGGCCATCGGCGGATGACAGCGCGGGCGGGCTGGCCTATGGTTCGCCCGACCGCCCGGACACAAGGGCGGCGCGACATCACATGAGGGGCAGCGACATGGACAAGACGACACGGCGCGGGCTGATGCTCGGCCTCGGCGCCACCGGCCTTCTGGCCGCCTGCGGCAACGGCGTGGGCAGCGACGGCGGATCGCGCATCGACGCAAGGGTGCAGAGCACGCTCGATCACATGTATGACCGCTACCCGGGCACCCGCGAGCTGGCGGCCCAGTCCAGGGGCATGCTGGTGATGCCGCTGGTGACCGAGGTCGGTCTCGGTCTCGGTGGCGCCTATGGGCGCGGCGCGCTTCTCGTGGGGCAGAGCGTGGTCGATTACTACTCCGCGACTTCCGCCAGCGCGGGCCTGCAGATCGGTGCGCAGCAGTTCAGCCACGTGCTGTTCTTCATGACCGAGCAGGCGCTGGGCGATTTCCGTCGCGCGCCGGGCTGGGCGGCGGGCGCCGACGTGGAATACGCGATCAACGACCGTGGCGAGATGCTGCGCGCCGAGACCATCACGTCGCTGTCGCCGGTGATCGCGGTGGTCTTCGCGCAGACCGGGCTGCGGGTCGGCGCGACGCTCGAGGGGACCAAGTACAGCCGCATCATCCCCTGACCTCATCGCTGCCGCAGCGCCTCGGGCGCCGTGGCCTCGAGCCGTTCGAGATCCGGCGCGAAACCGATCGCCGCGCGGCCCCGTGCCAGCGCCTCGGCGCTCATGCGGTGCGCGGCATCGGCGATGGTCGGGTCGGGGTGACGCTCCAGCGCGGCCAGTGTCTTGAGCATCGAGATCAGCACCTCGACCTGCCCCGCCCCGTCGCGGGCGATCGAGCCGAAGCCGTCCTGCATCAGATCCGCCGCATCGAGCGGTACGACCCAGAGCCGGTCGTGCAGGGTCTCGTGCACTCCATGGCCGATCTCGTCGCGATAGGAGCCGATCACCCGGCCGATCCGGCCGATCACGTCGATCGCGGTTCCGGGATCGTTGATGCCGGGGCTCAGCGCCTTGGAGCCGATCTCGGACAGCATGATCAGCGAAAAGCGCGGGTCCTGCTCGGAGGTGCGCAGCTCGCCCAGATGGATGTTCGCGCGGGCCGCCTGATCCAGCGCCTCGCCGCCGCCCACCAGATGCGCCAGGGGTTCGCCCCGATGCACGAAGCGACCGATCGGCGCGTCCAGATAAACCCGTCCGTCATGTTCCTCGGCCGCGGCCTGAAGACTTTCCTCGTAGATCGCCTGCACATAGGCGGTGCGCTCGGCGAGCAGCGGCCGGGCATGGGCCGGAATCCCGCCGGGCTCGAGCACATGCCCCCCGAGGCAGGGCCGCTCCATCCGCACCTTGAAGCTGCGCAGCGCCTCGCGCTCGATCCGCGCGGTGGTGTCGACGAGACTGCCAAGCGCTTGCAGATGCAGGATCCAGCGCAGGATCACGAAGACGATCAACACTAGCACCGCCAGCGTGGCGAGATAGAGCGTCACGATCTCCTTCTCGCCGTAATAGGGCGTCGACAGCAGGATGATCGCGGCGAGAGAATAGATATAGGCGCCGACGAAGGTGGCGAGGACGGTCTGGGTCGTGGTGTCGGCGAGCAGCATCCGATGCGCCCGCGGCGTCCATTTCGACGAGGCCGACTGGTGCACCGACACCATCACCGACAGCGAGAAGGTGGTGACCGCGAGCATCGATGTGGAGATGATGTCGAGCAGCCGGTTCAGCGCATCGGCACCGATCACCTCCGACAGCCCGTCCGGGATCATCGGGCCGAACAGCTTGGCCGCGCCGAGCGCCACGAAGGCGAGGCCTGAGATCAGCGCGACGCGCACCCAAAGCCGGCGCGACAGGCGGTGGATCTTGCGCAACAGGGTGGGAAACATGCATTCTTCCGTGTCAGACCGCTTCTGCCTTGATGCGCGCGGCGTCACGGCCCCAACGCCAGCCATCGAAAGGGAGTTGCACGTGTTTCCCCTGTTGATCCTCGCAGCAGGCCGTTCGAGCCGGATGCGCGGCGCCGACAAGCTCGCGCAGGAGATCGACGGCGTGCCGCTGCTGCGCCGTCAGGTGGCGGCGGCGATCGCGGCGGGGGCGCATGCCCATGTGGCGCTGCGCCCCGGCGATCCGCGCGCTACGCTGATCTCAGGTCTCGACGCCGTGATCCTGCCGCTCGAGGAAAGCGCCGAGGGCATGGGCGGCACGCTGCGCGCGGGCGTCGCGCGGCTGCCCCCCGCGCGGCGTTTCGGACTGATGCCCGCCGATCTTCCCGATCTCGACGCGGCGATGATCGCGCGGGTGATCGCTGCCGCGGCGCGCGAGGATGGCGCGCTGGTCTGGCGCGGCGCGACGGCGGCGGGCCGTCCTGGCCACCCGGTGTTCTGCGACGCCGCGCTGAGGCCGCGCTTCGCGGCCCTCTCTGAGGCGCAGGGCGGGCGTGCCGTGCTCGCGCCATATGCTGCGCGGACACGGCTCGTGCCCCTGCCCGGAGAGGCGGCGCTGCGTGACCTAGACACGCCCGAGGACTGGGCCGGATGGCGGGCACGAAAAAGGGCGGAGGAATACGCTCCCCCGCCCGGCACTGGTTAAACTCGGCGGGCGCGTGTCCTGCGCGCCCTTGTGTTCTCAGACCACCATCAAGCGCGCCTCGTGACGCTTGAGCGACTTGCGGGCGGAGCGGTAGCCCTGAAGTCCCTCGCGACCGCGCAGTTCGGGGAACAGCTCGAAGATCTCGTCCCGTTGCTCGGCGCCGATCCCCTTGAGCGAGTGGTCGCCGGGCTGGAAGCTCTCGGTCCAGGCGCCGTTCGACAGCACCACCTCGTGGCGGTCGAACATGAAGTGGATGTAGCTGGTGCGCATCACGTCGATGGCGTGAATGCCCTGCGAGCCGACCAGATGCTTGGCCGCGGCCAGAACCTCGCTGTCCTCGAAGTAGAGCTGGGCCCGGTCACCGGTGAGCAGCAACCGGTGGTTGGGCGAGACCATCATGTCGCGTTCGGGCAGCCCGTTGCCGAGCGCGCCGGCGCGGATCATCACCGGCTTGAGATGCGGGCTGGTCAGGAACTGCGCCGGTCCGACCTGCTTGTGGCCGACCCAGCGGATCTCCTGGATGCCGTTGTCGCGGGTGATGACGCGGTCGCCCTCGCGCAGCTCCTCGACCAGCCGCTCGCCGCGCGGCGTGGCGATCACGGTGCCCGGGGTGAAGCAGGGCACGACGTTCTCGATCTCCTCGAAGCGCAGCGTGGTGCCGTCCTTGAAGTAGACGATACCATCCTCGCGGTCGTCCGAGGTGTATTCGATCCGGTCGATATCCTCGCCGCTCAGGTCGAGCGTGTCGTAGTCGTCGCCGCCCTCGCCGCCGACCACGTGGTCGCCGCCATTGCCGCCGATGAAGCTGTCGCGATCATCCTCGCCCGAGAGGAAATCGTTGCCCTGACCACCGATGATCGTATCGTTGCCCTTGCCGCCAAAGACGGTGTCGTCGTCGATGCCGCCATCGAGCGTGTCATCGCCCAGCCCGCCAAAAAGCGTGTCGTCGTCATCCTGGCCGAGGATGGTGTCGTTGCCCTTGCCGCCATGGAGTTCGTCCCGGCCGTTGTCGGTGACGAGATCGCCCTGATCGTCGCGGATGTTCAGGCTGTCGGGGAACTTGGGATCGAGGCCGCCGCGGATCACGTCGTCGCCGTCGCCACCGAAGATGGTGTCGTTGCCCTCGCCGCCGGTCAGCTGGTCGTTGCCCTTGTTGCCATAGACGAGGTCGTCATCGATGCCGGCATCGACGATGTCGTTGCCCTCGCCGCCATGGATCGTGTCCTGATCGTCGCCGGTCGTGATCGTGTCGTTGCCCTTGCCGCCGAAGACCAGGTCGCGGTCGTCATAGGGGTCGGGATCGGCCTTGAGATCGGGATAGGGGTTGTCGAAGCGATCGAGATCGGCCTGACGGTCGCCATCGCTCGTGTCGATCACGTCGTCGCCGTCGCCGCCATGGATCTCGTCATTGCCAGCGCCGCCGAAAAGCGTGTCGTTGCCGGCGCCGCCGAAGATGGTGTCGTCGCCCGCCTCGCCATAGACGGTGTCATGGCCGGCGCCTGCGTGGACGATGTCGTCCCCAAGGCCGGCGCGCACCGTGTCGTCGCCGCCATAGGCCTCGATCCGGTCGTCGTTGGGAGCGTCGTCGCCGAGGATCGCATCCTCGTTGTCGACCCGGTCGCCATCCGGATCACCGGTATAGGCGAGGTCGATCATGTCGTTGCCAGCGGTGCCCTCGACGATGCCGTCGGGAACCTTGGGGCAGCTCACGTTGAGCGCGACCTCGGCCGTGTCGGTGCCGCCGCGGTCATCGGTGATGGTATACTCGATTACCACGTCGCCGGCGAAACCCGGCTCGGGGGTGTAATGCAGCGAGCCGTCATCCTGGATGACCACCTCGCCGCGGCTGGCGCGCGCGCCGGTGACGCGCAGCGGATCACCGTCCGGGTCGCTGTCGTTGGCGAGCACGTCGATGGTGACGGCCATGCCCTGGCTGGTGCTGGCGCTGTCGTTCTGGGCGTCGGGCGCGTGGTTGCCCTGCGGGTCCTTCTTGAAGTGCTCGATGTTGTAGAAATCGAGCCGCTCGCCGGTCGGCTGCATGTGCTCGTCGAGGAACTGGATCCAGCCGCTCGAGCCGTTGCCGTCGCCATCGGGGACGATGTCCTTGGCATAGACGTTGCCCATGCCGCGCAGGTCGAGCGTATCGAAATCGTCCGCCTCGCCCGCGCCGCCGCCATACACGGCACCGCCGCGCCCGGAGGTGAAAGTGTCGGCGCCGTCGCCACCATACAGCGTGTCATGCGCGTCCCCGGACAGGTGATCATCGCCCGTATCGCCATAAACTTCGTCTGCCCCGGCGCCGCCGTCGATCCGATCGTTGCCCGCGCCGCCATAAATCGCGTCGTCGCCGGCCCCGCCATACAGCGTGTCGTCACCCGGGGTTCCGTCGATCCGATCGTTCGCCATTCCTCGTCTCCTTCATCGGGACACCGTCCCTGCCCGCACTCGCTCGGATCCTCGCCGCCTGCCCGCCAATGGGCGCACCGGTGGACTCCGGCAACGGCTCGGGCGGCTGCCCATATGGAGGTCTGCCGTCTCCCCCCAGGGTCACGTGCAGAACTTCGGGTCTCCGCCAGTTTCGGGACGGAGCGTCCTTTCCAAGCTCGAAACACAAATATTACGCAGGACCCGGCCGACAAAGGAAAAATTGCCCAAAACATGGCGCCAAAGGGTCATCTATCGGGAGAAGAGAGGGCCTTCATGGAAGCAGCGGCGGCAGATTGGCCGACTTGAGGAAACAGAAGCCTTCGCCAAACCGCCACAATTCCATCGAAAACAGGCTACTGGCGATTGTCGGTCATTTTATTGTCGCCAGAACCCGAACGACCGGCGCCACAATCCATGCGTCACCGACCTATACCTTTGCCTCATTACCGCCACTATTCTTCGTTGCCGGATCGCGGCTAGTGGCGCAGCTTCGGGGCGATTATCCGCACGGAGCAGGGAAACGCGGCGAAGGCGACGGCTCAGCCGCCGAAGCTGCGTAGACCGCCGCCAGTGCGCGCCGCGCCGAAGCCGCCCGTGCGGGCCACGGTGGCGCGGGTCATCGGCGCCGCGGTGCGGGTCACCGGCCCGGCCTTGAAGGCATTGGGAGACAGCGAGGTGCTGCCACGCGCCTGATTCAACACCGTACCGCCGGGGGTGGCGAAGCCGCCGGATGAACGCCCATAGAAGGGCTGCGCCATCGCGCCGCGCCCGCCGAGCATGTTGCCCAGAAGGTAGCCCGC
Source organism: Limimaricola sp. AA108-03 (assembly GCF_050847355.1). Classification (NCBI taxonomy): domain Bacteria; kingdom Pseudomonadati; phylum Pseudomonadota; class Alphaproteobacteria; order Rhodobacterales; family Paracoccaceae; genus Limimaricola; species Limimaricola sp. AA108-03. The sequence continues at coordinate 1,491,216 of NZ_CP193755.1, read as the reverse complement.
CATCAGTGGCAGGAACACCGAGCCACCGCCGCCCGGTCGTTCCTCGACCATGCACTCGCCGCCATGTTCGGCCTCGCAGAGTGCCTCGTCGTCGTAGCGCGGCGCGGTTTCGACATGCGCCTCGAGCGCTTCGCCGAAGCCCTGCTCGCAGCTTTCTTCGGTAACCCAGGTGCCCGGCCCGGCCGCGGCTTCGAGGCAGGCATCGAGCGTCGGGAAGGCTGCGGAAGGCACCTCCTCCTCGCGGCAGGCGGCCAAGCTGAAGGCGGCGGCGCCCAGAAGCGCGATGCGCACGTGGCGCGAGCGCTTGCGCGGGGTGGCGGCGGGATGGCTGGCGATGGTCATGGCGGTCTCCTCCTCGCGCGCGGTCAGGCGCGGATGAAATGCGGCTTGAAACGGCTCAGGTCGCGCGTGATGCGGCCGCGATCCTCGCGCAGCCCCATCGCCACGCAAGTCTCGCCGACGATCCAGGCGCCGACCACCGGGTGCATGCCGTCGAAGACCGGCAGCGGATGGTAGGCCTGCAGGATCGCCGGATGACCGTCATAGCTGCGATCCGGCGCACGCTCCCTGCCCTGCGGCGTCACGATATCTATGCTCGATCCCTCGCGGGAGAAGAGGGGTTTGCGTACATGGCCGTCCGACAGCGCCGTGCGGGCGGCGGGCTGGGTCGCCTCATCCTCGAAATAGGCGGGAAGCAGGTTCGGATGCCCCTCGAACAGCCGCCACAGCACCGGCAGGATGCCCTTGTTCGACAGGATCGCCTTCCAGGGCGGCTCCAGGAACTGACAGCGGGCCTGCGGCAACGCCTCGGCGAAGTCGTCGCGCAGCATGTCCTCCCAAGGGTAAAGCTTGAACATCGCGCCGATCACCCGGCCCTCACCATCGGCGAACTGGCCCGCCTCGGTCAGGCCGATCTCGGGGATCGGCACGAAATGCGCGCCGAGGCCCGCCTCGCGTGCGGCCCACGCCATGTATTCCGTTGTGGCGTAATCTTCGGGGTCATCGGGAAAACAGGCGAAATGCAGATCGGTATCGGGCGCGAATATCTCCGCCAGCCGCGCCACCAAAGCCTCGTGGAGCCCGTTGAACTGGTCCGAACCCTCGGGCAGCGCTCCCGCCCCGACCATGTCCTCGAGCCACTGCCACTGGAAGGCCGCGCTCTCGTAGAGGGCGGTCGGCGTGTCGGCGTTGTATTCGAGCAGCTTCGCGGGGCCCTCGCCGTCATGGGCCAAGTCGAAACGCCCGTAGAGTTCAGGCTCGCCCGCTTCCCAGGACGCCGCGATCATCGGCCGGGCCGCTTCGGGGATCGCGAGACGGTCCATCAGGTCGTCGGAGCGTAGCACGTGGTCCACGGCCTCGCGGCACATGCCATGCAGCTCGGTAGCCGGGTCCTCGATCATCGTCTCGACCTCGTCGAGATCGAAGGCGTAGACGGTGTCCTCGTCCCAATAGGGCTCGCCATGCATGTGATGAAAGGTAAAGCCGGCCTCGCGGGCCTTTTCCTCGAAATCCGGGCGGGCGCCCGTGGCGATGCGCTGCATGATCGGTCCTCCCGCGCGCAACCTGCGCGCCAATCGGACCTATCGCGAGCACGCGGCGCGAGCCAGCCCCAAGAGCGGCCTCGCATCAAAACGTGAGGAAAGCTGGTGCCGGTGGGGGGACTCGAACCCCCACGCCTTGTGGGCGGCGGATTTTGAATCCGCTGCGTCTACCATTCCGCCACACCGGCCAGCCCGACCCGCATAGACCGGCCCGGCGATCCCGTCAACGCGCCTCAGATGCGATCCGTGGCGAAGGTGTCGCAGGCCTCGAGACTGCCCTGCTCATAGCCAGTCGCGAACCAGCGCTGGCGTTGCTCGGAGGTGCCATGGGTGAAACTGTCGGGCCGCACCGTGCGCCCCGCCTCGCGCTGCAAGGTGTCGTCTCCAATCTGAGCCGCGGCATTCATCGCCTCCTCGATGTCGCCCGGCTCGAGCGAGCCGAACATCGCCTCGGCCCGGCGCGCCCAGATGCCCGAGAAGCAGTCGGCCTGAAGCTCGATGCGCACCGACAGAGCGTTCGAAGTGGCCTCGTCGCTGCGCTGGCGCACGGCGTTGACCTCGCCCAGCACGCCCAGCTCGTTCTGTACGTGGTGCGCAACTTCGTGTGCCACGACATAGGCGGCGGCGAAATCGCCGCCCGCGCCGAGCCGCCGGTCAAGTGTGGTGAAGAAATCGGTGTCGAGGAAGATCCGCTCCTCGGGCGGGCAGTAGAACGGACCGGTGGCAGCCGAAGCGCCGCCGCAGGCCGATTGCGTCGCCCCCTTGAACAGCACCAGCTCGGCCGGCTCATAGGCCCTTCCAACCTCGTTGGCGAATATGTCGGCCCAGATTTCCTCGGTATCGGCGAGGGTGACGGACACGAACTGCGCCGCTTCCTCGTCGGCGGCGGTGATCTCGCCGCCACCGCCCCCCTGCATCTGTCCGTCATCCAGAAGCGGCGTCAGGTCCACCCCGAGGAAATAGCCTACGACCACGATGGCTAGGAGCCCGAAGCCGCCCGCTCCGCCGATGGCCACGCCGCGCCCGCCGCCCGAGCGGCGCCTGTCGATGATGTTGCCGCTGCCCCGGCGTCCACGCCATTTCATGTCATCGTTCTCCCCTGCGGGCGATTGCCCGGTTGACCCCGCGCCGGGGCCGTGTTCCTGAACAGGTGACGTTTCAGAGGTGACCCGAGTTCCATGCTGCGCCGTTTCTATGACATGACCATTTCCCTGGCGGGTCACCGTCACGCCCTGCCCGCCCTTGGCGCGGTGAGTTTCGCCGAATCCTCCGTCTTCCCGATTCCGCCGGACGCGCTGATGATCCCGATGATCCTCGCCCGGCCGCGCCGCGCCTGGGTCATCGCGCTGGTCTGCACGCTGGCCTCCGTGGCCGGCGCGCTTCTGGGTTACTGGATCGGCGCGGCGCTGTTCGACAGCCTCGGCCAATGGGTGCTCGACCTCTATGGCAAGGCCGAGAAGTTCGAGGAGTTCCGGCTGCGCTACAATGACTGGGGCGCATGGGCCGTGCTGGTCGCCGGCGTCACGCCGTTTCCCTTCAAGGTGATCACGATCGCGTCGGGGGTGACCGGGCTTTCGCTGCCGGTGTTCATTGTCTCCTCGATCATCGCTCGCGCGGCGCGGTTCTTCCTCGTGGCGGCGATCCTGCGCGTGTTCGGCGACGTCGCGCGGGACTTCATCGAGCGGCGGCTTGGTCTGGTCTTCACCGTCTTCTGCGCCATGCTCTTCGCCGGTTTCTACGCGACGAGGTACTTGTGAGCCGCACCCTGACCATTCTTCTCGCCACGCTCGGCTCGGCCGCGCTGCTGGGCGGGGCCTTCATCTTCCAGGCCTTCGGCTACCCGCCCTGTGCCATGTGCATCTGGCAGCGCTGGCCGCATGGCATCGCCATCGCCATCGGCCTGATCGCGTTGATGCTGCCGGGCCGGGTCCTGCCGCTGCTGGGCGCGCTGGCCGCCGTGACCACGGCCGCCATCGGCGTGTTCCACACCGGGGTCGAGCGCGACTGGTGGGAAGGCCCGGCGAGCTGCACCGGCACCGGCCAGAGCCTCGGCTCGTTGTCGGGTGGCGACCTGCTGTCGATGGACGGCCCGCGCCTGGTGATGTGCGACGTGGTGAGCTGGGAATTGTTCGGCCTGTCGATGGCGAGCTGGAATGCCCTGTTCTCGCTGGTGCTGGTCGGCCTGTGGGTCACCGCGCTGCGCCGCAGCTGAGCGAGGTATCCGCCTTGAGGGCGCTTCACCGGCGTCAGGGCGACCCGAGGATACCCCTTGCCGGCGCACCTATGGGCACGCCATGATCCCGGCATGACAGATTGCATCCTCATCGGCGCCCCGGTGGATTGCGGCAAGCGACGCCGCGGCTGCCTCATGGGCCCCGACGCCTATCGTACCGCAGGTCTCGCAGAGGCGCTCGCCTCGCTGGGCCACGGTGTCACCGACATCGGCAACGTCGCCCCCGACCGGGTCGAGGTCGCACCGCCGCGCAACGGCGCGGTGCACGAACTTGCGCTCAATGTCGGCTGGACCGCGGCCCTGATGCGCGCCGCGCGCGAGCAGGCGCCGAATGGCTTCCCGATCTTCATGGGCGGCGACCATGCGCTGTCGCTCGGCACGGTGGCCGGGATGGCCGCGCATGCCGAGGAGATCGGCCGCCCGCTCTTCGTGCTCTGGCTCGACGCACATAGCGATTTCCATACGCCCGACACCACCACCACCGGCAACCTGCACGGCACGCCGCTGGGCTACGTCACGGGCCGCGAGGGCTTCGACGCCTTTCCGCCGCTGCAGGCGACGGTGCCGGTGAGCCGGGTCGGCATGATCGGGCTCAGGAGCGTCGATCCCGAGGAGCGCGCCGCGCTCGAGGATGGCGACGCGACCCTGGTCGACATGCGAATGATCGACGAGATCGGCATCGCGCGCCCGCTCTCGGAATTCCTCGACCGCGTTCAGGAGGCCGACGGCATCCTGCACGTCTCGCTCGACGTCGACTTCCTTGACCCGGCCGCCGCTCCCGCCGTTGGCACCACGGTGCCCGGCGGCGCGACGGTGCGTGAGGCGCATCTGGCGATGGAGATGCTGTCCGACAGCGGTCTCGTGGCCTCGCTCGACCTCGTCGAGTTGAACCCCTCCCTCGACGAGCGCGGCCGCACCGCGGCGTTGATGGTCGAACTGGCGGCTTCGCTGATGGGTCGCAGGGTGTTCGACCGGCCCACCCCGCGCGGCGCCTGAGCGACTTTGTTCCCGAAATACGCCGGGGGTCCGGGGGCAGCGCCCCCGGGGCTTCCCGACAGCGCCGCGCTCAATGATAATGGAACTCGCCGGTCACGTTGCGCCATTCACCCGGCGAGATCAGCTTTCGGTGCGTGAAACGAACCGAGTGCAGCGGCCCCTCGATCTCATCCTGCCAGAACTCGATGAATTCGAACAATCTAGGATGATCCGGCGCCAGGTCGTAATCCTGCCAGACGAAGCTGTTGAGCACGTGCCAGTAGTCGGGCATGCGATAGAACAGCTCGGCCGTGGTGAGCCCGTAGCCCTTGAGCATCAGTTCGGTTTCCGAGAGGTCCTGCGGCATCGAATGGCTCCTGCGTGGCATGCGGGCTTGACCCCGCCACTCGATTCCAGCATGAAACCACAAAAAGTCAATTATCCCAGTTTGTTAGCCACTGCCCTCAGCGGCTGCCAGCAGGTGGCGGCATCCTCTGTTGCGCCCCATATGGCGCGGGTGCTATAGGTTTGGCTCACAATATATAGCAGTCACAAGACAGCAGGCTTTCCCCCCGTGAGCGACATTCCCGACACACCCGAGACCGACGATTCCATGCCCGAGCGCCCCGCGCCCAGCGGCCCCACGGTCTCCATCGTCGAGGAGATGAAGACCTCCTATCTCGATTACGCGATGAGCGTGATCGTCAGCCGCGCGATCCCGGATCTGCGCGACGGGCTCAAGCCCGTGCACCGGCGTATCCTCTATGCCATGCACGAGACCGGCAACGCGCATGACAAGCCCTATCGCAAGTCGGCCCGCCCCGTGGGCGACGTGATGGGCAAGTATCACCCCCACGGCGATTCAGCCATCTACGACGCGCTGGTGCGGATGGCGCAGGACTTCTCGATGTCGCTGCCGCTTCTGGACGGCCAGGGCAACTTCGGCTCCATGGACGGCGACAACGCGGCGGCCATGCGCTACACCGAGGTCCGCATGGACCGCCCGGCGGCGTTCCTGTTGTCTGACATCGACAAGGACACGGTCGATTTCCAGGACAACTACGACGGCAAGGACCGCGAACCCACGGTCCTGCCGGCCCGTTTTCCGAACATGCTGGTCAACGGCGCGGGCGGCATCGCCGTCGGCATGGCGACCAACATCCCGCCGCACAATCTCGGCGAAGTCATCGACGCCTGTCTCGCGCTGATCGACGACCCGGACCTCTCCTCTGAGGGGCTGATGGAGTTCGTCCCCGGCCCCGATTTCCCGACGGGCGGGCTGATGCTGGGCCGTTCCGGCGCGCGCAAGGCCTATCTGGAGGGCCGCGGTTCGGTGATCATCCGCGCCAAGACCCATGTCGAGGAGCTGCGCAAGGATCGCTACGCCATCGTCGTCGACGAGATCCCCTATCAGGTGAACAAGGCCTCGATGATCGATCGCATCGCCGAGGCCGCGCGCGACAAGCGGATCGAGGGGATCGCCCATGTGCAGGACGAGAGCGACCGCTCCGGCGTGCGCGTCGTCGTCGAACTCAAGCGCGACGCCACGCCCGAGGTGGTGCTGAACCAGCTGTTCCGCTTCACGCCGATGCAGACCTCGTTCGGCTGCAACATGCTGGCGCTGAACGGCGGCCGCCCCGAAACCCTGACCCTGCGCGGTTTCTTGACCGCCTTCCTCGACTTCCGCGAAGACGCGATCGCGCGGCGCACCGCGTTCTTGCTGCGCAAGGCGCGCGAGCGCAGCCACATCCTGTGCGGCCTCGCCGTGGCGGTGTCGAATGTCGACGAGGTCGTGGCCACGATCCGGTCCTCGGCCGATGCAGCCGATGCGCGCGAAAAGCTGATGACGCGTGCATGGCCCGCGCATGAGATCATCGAATACATCAAGCTGATCGACGACCCGCTCCATCCGGTGAACGATGACGGCACCTACAACCTGTCCGAGGCGCAGGCCCGCGCGATCCTCGAACTGCGACTGCAGCGTCTGACCCAGATCGGCGTGCAGGAAGTCACCGACGAGCTGCAGGAGCTGGCCGCGAAGATCCGCGACTATCTCGACATCCTGTCCTCGCGCGAGCGGATCCTGACGATTATCCGCGAGGAACTGCGCGAAGTGCGCGATCTCTTCGCGGTGCCGCGCCGGACCGAGATCGTCGACTGGGCTGGCGACATGGAGGACGAGGACCTCATCGAGCGCGAGGACATGGTCGTCACCGTGACCCAGGGCGGCTACATCAAGCGCACGCCGCTGGCCGAGTTCCGCTCCCAGCGGCGCGGCGGCAAGGGCCTGGGCTCGATGCAGACCAAGGAGGACGATGTCGTCACCTCGCTCTTCGTCGCGAACACGCATGACCAGATGCTGTTCTTCACCACCGAAGGCATGGTCTACAAGCTGAAGTGCTGGCGCCTGCCGCTCGGCAGCCGCACCGCGCGCGGCAAGGCGATCGTGAACATCCTGCCGATCCCCACGGGCGTCTCGATCGCGGCGATCATGCCGGTCGACCGCCCCGAGGAGGACTGGTCCGACCTGCAGATCGTGTTCGCGACCTCCGCGGGTGACGTGCGCCGCAACGCGCTGTCGGACTTCACCAACGTCATGCGCAACGGCAAGATCGCGATGAAGCTGCCCGAGAATGTCAGCCTCGTGAACGCGCGCATCGCGTCAGAGGATGACGACGTGATGCTGGTCACGGATTCCGGCCGGGCGATCCGCTTCCGCACCACCGATGTGCGGGTGTTCCAGGGCCGCTCCTCGACCGGCGTGCGCGGTATCCGTCTGTCGGATGATGACCACGTGGTGTCGATGGCTGTGATCCCGCATTTCGAGGCCGAGGCCTCTGAGCGGGTGGCCTATCTCAAGATGCGCCGCGCCATGGCGGGGATCGCCGACGATGCTGAGGCCGAGGATGATGACGAGGGCGTCGTCGCCGGGGCGCTGTCGCCCGAGCGCTATGCCGAGATGTCGGCTTCCGAGACGTTGATCCTGACAATCTCCGCCCGCGGCACCGGCAAGCTGTCGTCGAGCCATGACTATCCGGTTCGCGGTCGCGGCGGCATGGGCGTCAATGCCACCGACAAGGGGATGCGCGGCGGTCCGATCGTTTCGGCCTTCCCGGTCGAGACCGGGGACCAGATCATGCTGGTGACCTCGGCCGGCCAATCGATCCGGGTACCGGTGGACGGGATCTCGTTCCGCTCGCGTTCGGCCGGCGGCGTGAAGGTGTTCGACACCGGGCGTGGCGAAGAGGTCGTCTCGGTGGCGCGGATCGCCGATCAGGGCGACGCGGTGGACGCGGTCGAGGCCGCGGCCCCGGAGGACGGCACCGAGTGAGACAGCGCCCCGTCCGGTTCGCCGGACGGGGCTTTTCTTTGGCCGCCGCTGCGCCTATCTGGGCGCCATGACAGAACCTCTTCACATCGTCGGCGGTGGCATGGCCGGCTCCGAAGCCGCCTGGCAGGCCGCCAATGCCGGCATTCCCGTCATCCTGCACGAGATGCGCCCCAAGACCGGCACCTTCGCGCACCGCACCGGCGACCTCGCCGAGATGGTCTGCTCCAACTCGTTCCGCTCGGACGATGACGAGCAGAACGCGGTGGGCCTGCTGCATTGGGAGATGCGCGCCGCGAACGGGCTCATCATGTCGACCGCCGACCGGCACCGCCTGCCGGCCGGGGGCGCGCTGGCCGTCGACCGCGATCCCTTCGCCGCCGATGTCACGGCCCAGCTCAAGGCGCATCCCAACGTCACGGTCAGCTACGAGGAGATCACCGATCTGCCCGAGACCGGGCACTGGATCTTCGCCACCGGGCCGCTGACCTCACCGGCCTTGGCCGAGGCCATCTCGTCGGTGACCGGCACCGGCGCGCTGGCATTCTTCGACGCCATCGCCCCCATCGTCTATGCCGAGAGCATCGACATGTCGAAGGCCTGGCTGCAATCGCGCTATGACAAGGGCGAGACCGAAGAAGAGCGTACCGCCTACATCAACTGCCCGATGACGAAGGACCAGCACGAAGCCTTCATCGACGCGCTTCTGGCTGCCGACAAGACCGAGTTCCACGAGGGCGAAACTGCGGGCTATTTTGACGGCTGCCTGCCGATCGAGGTGATGGCCGAGCGCGGGCGCGAGACGTTGCGCCACGGACCGATGAAGCCCGTGGGGCTGACCAACCCGCATGATCCGGAGAACAAGCCTTACGCCGTGGTGCAACTGCGCCGCGACAACAAGCTGGGCACGCTCTACAACATCGTGGGCTTCCAGACCAAGATGAAGTACGGCGCGCAAACCGATGTTTTCCGTATGATTTCCGGACTTGAGAACGCACGTTTCGCGCGGCTGGGCGGGATTCATCGCAACACGTTCCTCAACAGCCCGACGCTGCTGGATGCGGAAATGCGGCTCAAGGCCCGGCCGAACATCAGGTTCGCGGGCCAAGTGACCGGGGTCGAAGGATATGTCGAAAGCGCGGCCATGGGGCTGCTGGCGGGTCGGCTCGCCGCTGCCGAGATCCTCGGCGGCTCGGTGCCCGCGGTGCCGCAAACCACGGCGATGGGTGCGCTCGTCACCCATATCACCGGCGGTGCCGAGGCGAAGACGTTCCAGCCGATGAACGTGAATTTCGGGCTGTTCCCGCCGCTGGACGGCGTGCGTGGCGGGCGGCGCGGGCGCAAGGACCGCTACAAGGGCTATACCGACCGTGCCAAGGAGGATTGGCGGGGCTGGCTCGCGGCGCAGGAAACCTCCGTGGAGGCCGCTGGCGCCTGAGCCCTTGCCGCGCGGCCCCCGGGACCACATCTCGGGGGCAGACAACGAATGGACGATTGATGCTCTATATCCTCGCGCTGCTGCTACCGCCCGTCGCCATCATGCTCACCGGTCGGGTGATCCTCGGCATGGTGGTGCTGGTGATCTGGTTCCCGGCGATCCTGATCTCCGGCGGTCTGGGCCACCCGATCTTCATCCTGCTGGCATGGCTGATCATTCACCAAAGCGCGGTGAAGCGCGGCTGAATGCGCGTCACCCGCTTCGCGCCATCGCCCACCGGGCCCCTGCATCTGGGCCACGCCTTTTCGGCGCTGACGGCCCATGCGCGGGCCGAGGGCGGGACCTTCCTGCTTCGGATCGAGGATATCGACCGTCAGCGGTCGAAGCCCGAATGGGAGCGTCGGATCCATGACGATCTGCATTGGCTCGGTCTTGAGTGGCCCGAGCCGGTGATGCGGCAGTCGGAGCGGATCTCCGTCTATCGCGAATCCCTCCAATACCTCTGGGCCGAGGGCCTTCTATACCCCTGCAGCTGCAACCGGCGCGACATATTGGAGGCGGCCTCGGCCCCCCAGGAAGGCGGGCCGCGTTTCGGGCCCGACGGCATGATCTACCCCGGCACCTGCCGCAGCCATGATCGATCGGGGCCGTTGCCCGAGAACATGCCGCTGCGGCTCGACTTGCGGCATGCAATGAGCCGGATCGACGGCCCTCTGCGCTGGACCGAGACCGGCACCGATCCCGGCCCGCGCGAGATCGACCCCGCCGCCTTGATCGAAAGCGTCGGCGATCCGGTGCTCGCGCGGCGCGACATGGGCACCTCCTACCATCTTGCGGTGGTGATCGACGATGCGGATCAGGGTGTGACGGAGGTGGTGCGCGGCCGCGATCTGCTCGAGGCCACGCCGCTGCATGTGGCGCTGCAAAGGCTCATGGATCTACCGGTCCCCGATTACCACCACCATCGCCTGATCCGCGACGAAACCGGCCGTCGTCTCGCCAAGCGCGACGACGCGCGGGCCATCGGCCTCTACCGCGCCGAAGGGGCAAGCCCGGCCGATATCCGGAAGATGATCGGCTTCTAGGCTACTTTGTTCTTCAAATACGCAGATCCGACGCCGGCAGCCTCACGCCATCGGCCGGGTCAACTCGACCTCCTCACCCTCGCGGATCGCGGTATAGAAGCAGTTGCGCCGGCCGGTATGGCAAGCCGGGCCGGATTGTTCGACCTGCAACAATAGGCAGTCGCGGTCGCAATCGACGCGCATCTCGACCAGCACCTGCTGGTTGCCCGAGGTCGCGCCCTTTTCCCAGAACTCCTGCCGCGAGCGTGACCAGTAGGTGACGCGACCCGAGGCGAGCGTCTTCTCGATCGAGGCCGCGTTCATCCAGGCCATCATCAGCACCTCGCCCGTGGAGGCCTCCTGCGCGATGGCGGGGATCAACCCGTTGGCGTCGTAGCGAAGCGTCTTGGGGTCGAACATCGGCACAAACCTTTTGCATCCCGGGGCGTCGTGCCTATCTAGAGGCACGACTGACGAGAGGCAAACATGACCGAGCGCGCCAGCGGCGAGACCGACCTGATCAAGCTCTATTCGCAGCGCATCCTCGCGTTGACGACGGAAATGCCGCTGACCGAGCGGCTGGATGCGCCCGACGCCACGGTGAGGCGGCGCGCGCCATTGTGCGGCTCGACCGTGACGGTCGATGTGACGGTCGAGGATGGCCGGGTGAGCGGATACGGACAGGACGTCAAGGCCTGCGCGCTGGGTCAGGCAGCGGCGGCGATCGTCGGCGGTGCCGTGATCGGGCGCGATCATGGCGAGCTGGCCCACGCCCGCGACCAGCTGCGCGCCATGTTGACCGAAAACGGTCAGGTGCCCGAGGCCCCCTTCGACGGGTTCGAGGTGCTTCTGCCTGCGCGGGAGTACCGCAACCGGCATGCCTCGATCCTGCTGGCGATCGAGGCGGTGACGCAGGCGGTGGAGGAAGCCGAAGCACGCCGACGCGCCGCAGTCTGACAGCACGGAAAAAAAGCCGCCGCGCATCCTTCGGGATGGCGGCGGCGAAGGCGGGACCCTTCGGGGCTCCGGCCGCGCGCCGAAGCATGGCTTCGAGGCGACGGATGGGCGATCCGCCGCGATTGCCCCGCGGGATCAGGGCTGCGGCGACCGGCAAAGGGTCCGGGCAGATCAGATCAGGCCGGGCAGCCACAATCCGACGAACAACAGGATCATCAGAGACGCCGCGCCCAGCGCGTCGGCGACGAGGGTGTCGCGAGAGCGGTTCACTGCAAGTTTGAGTTCCTGGGCCATCCGCGTCTCCTCTCTCCAAGCTCCTGTTGCCGCTTTGTTCCCATACAGGGCGGCCCCTGTAAAGAACTTTATGAGAACATTGCAGCCGAGCCGAGGTAATGAGTTGTAATAAGTAAGAATTTTTCAACCGACGGAGATCAGCCGTATGGCCCGGTCCTGCTCCATGAGCCAAAGGAGAACACGTGCGGAACGTCCGCGTTCTCCTTCCAAAGCGGGATCGATGGTCAGCAGCGTGCGCGCATCGCTCTGCGCCAAGGCCATCAGTCCGGCGTGGCGCTCCAGATCAGCGATGCGGAATCGCGGCAGGCCGGATTGCGCGGTACCGATCACGTCGCCCGCGCCACGCATCGAGAGGTCCTCCTCGGAAATGCGAAAGCCGTCCTCGGTCTCGCGCATGATCTCCAGCCTGCGTCGCGCGGTCTCGCCAAGGGGCGGCTGATACATCAGCAGGCAGGTGGACTTGGCGCTGCCGCGCCCCACCCGACCGCGAAGCTGGTGCAACTGCGCGAGACCGAAATTCTCGGCACGCTCGATCACCATGATCGAGGCGGCAGGCACGTTGACACCCACCTCGATCACCGTGGTGGCGACGAGCACCTTGGTTTCACCCGCGACGAAGCGCGCCATCGCGGCATCCTTGTCGGCGGGGGGCAGCTGTCCGTGCACCAGCCCCACCACGCCCTCGCCCAGCGCGGCGCGCAGATGCTTGAACCGTTCCTCGGCCGCCGTCATGTCGGAGACCTCGCTCTCCTCGACCAGCGGGCAGACCCAGTAGGCCTGTCGCCCCTCCGCCACGGCGGCACGCAGCTTCTCGACCACCTCACCCAGCCGCTCGGTCGAGACCAGCGCCGTTGTGACGGGCGTGCGCCCGGGCGGCTTCTCGTCGAGCACGCTGACATCCATGTCGCCGTATTGGGTAAGCGCGAGGCTGCGCGGGATCGGCGTGGCGGTCATCACCAGGACGTCGACGCCGCGCCCCTTGGCGCCAAGCTCCATCCGCTGCGCCACGCCAAAGCGGTGCTGTTCGTCGATCACGGCGAGGCGCAGGTCGCGGAACTCCACGTCCTTCTGGAACACCGCATGGGTGCCCACGAGGATCTGGATACGCCCTCCTACCAAGGCCTCGAGCTTGCGGCGCCGTTCCGCCCCCTTGTCCCGTCCGGTAAGCAACTCGATCACCACGCCCGCGCTTTCGGCCAAGGGCTGCAGGCCTTCGAGGTGCTGACGGGCGAGGATCTCGGTGGGGGCCATCATCACGCCCTGCCCGCCTGCTTCGACCGCAACGAGCAGCGCCATCAGCGCCACGAGCGTCTTGCCCGACCCGACATCGCCCTGAAGCAGCCGGTTCATCCGGCTCTCCGCGCCCATGTCGCGGGCGATCTCGTCCACCGCACGGGCCTGTGCCCCCGTAGGCGCATAGGGCAGCGCCGCGAGGACGCGCCTGCGATGCCGCCTGTCGCCGATACTGGATCGTCCCGGCGCCCGGCGCGCGGTGGCGCGGGCCAGCGCAAGGGTGATCTGGTGCGCCAGCAGCTCGTCATAGGCAAGGCGCAGCCGCGCGGGATGGGTGGGCGAGAGATCGGCCGCCCCTTGGGGTTCATGCGCCCGACCCAGCGCCTCGCGCCAGGATGGCCAGCCCTCGCGCTGCAGGAGGCCCGGATCGATCCATTCGGCCAGGTCGGGAGCGAGGCCCAGCGCCGATTGCGCAGCGCGCGCCATCTGTTTCTGGGTGATCCCGTTCGATAGCGGATAGACCGGCTCGAAGGCGAGGATCTCGTCCTCCTTCTCGACCGGCAGCACGTGGTCGGGATGCACCATCTGCGCCAGCCCGTCGAATAGCTCAAGTTTGCCGGAAACGACGCGGCGCGCCCCGATGGGCAGCAACCGTGGCACGTAATCGCCCTTGGCATGGAAAAAGACGAGCTGGAACGCGGTTTCGCTATCCTCCACCGTGACCCGCCAGGGCCGCCCCTTGGCCGCGGGCGCATGGTGGCGCACCACCTCGACCTCTACCGTCACCACGGCGGGCGGCACCACCTCGCGGATGCTGCCCTTGCGGGCCCGGTCGATGCCCGAATGCGGCAGGGTCAGCAGGACGTCGCGCGGCCGCGTCAGACCTGCCGCCTCGAAGGCGGGCACGCTCTTGGGGCCGATGCCCTTGAGCTTCTGGATGTCCCCGAAAAGCGGAAACAGGATCTCGGGGCGGCCCTTGACGCTCATGCGTCGCCGATCAGCGCGAGCCAGCCATCCTCGTCGAGCACCTCCACGCCCAAAGCTTCGGCCTTGGCCGCCTTGGAGCCGGCGCCGGGTCCCGCGATCAGCAGGTCGGTCTTGCCCGACACCGAACCCGCGACCTTGGCGCCGAGCTGTTCGGCGCGGGCCTTGGCCTCGGCCCGGGTCATCTTCTCGAGCGTGCCGGTGAACACCACGGTCTTGCCCGCCACGGGGCTGTTCTCGGTGCGCGGCTTTTCGGCGGGCCGGATCTCGAGCTGCGCCACCAGCCGGTCGACCGAGGCGCGCTCCGCCTCCTGGCTCAGCGCGGTCACGAGGCTCACCGCCACGGTAAAGCCGATACCGTCGATACCCGTGATTTCGGCCCAGTTCGGACTGTCGGGAAGGGCCACCTTGCGCGCCTTGTCGTCCTCGGCCTGCGCCGCGGGCTCATTGGCGGCGGCATCGATGGCGGTGATCAGCGCGTCCCATGTTCCGAAATGCCGGGCAAGAACATTGGCGGCCACTTCCCCCACATGCGCGATCCCCAAGCCGAACAGCATCCGTCCCAGCGGCACCTTGCGGGCGGTATCGATCGCGTCGAACAACGCAGCGGCGGATTTCTCGCCCCAGCCCTCGCGATTCTTGAGCTGCTGCATCCCCGTACCGTAGCGCTCGCGAAGCATGAAGATGTCGGCGGGCTCCTTGATCCAGCCATCGCGGTAGAACTGTTCCACCTGCTTGGCGCCCATGCCGTCGATGTCGAAGGCGGCACGGCTCACGAGATGGCGCAGCTTCTCGACCGCCTGAGCCGGGCAGATCAGTCCACCGGTGCAGCGACGGACGGCATCGCCCTCCTCCCGCGGCGCGGCGGAGCCGCATTCGGGGCAATGATCCGGGAACACATAAGGAACACTGTCCTTGGGACGGCGTCCGAGATCGACATCGGCGATCTTCGGGATCACGTCGCCGGCACGGTAGACCTGCACCCGATCGCCTTCACGGATGTCGCGTCCCTCGCGAATCTCCATCCCCTTGGAATCGCGGCCCCTGATGTAATCCTCGTTGTGCAGCGTGGCATTAGAGACGACGACGCCCCCCACCGTCACCGGCTTGAGCCGCGCCACCGGCGATAGCGCGCCGGTACGGCCCACCTGAATCTCGATCTTCTCCAACGTGGTCCAAGCCAGCTCGGCGGGGAACTTGTGCGCCAGTGCCCAGCGCGGCGTGGTCGAGCGCATGCCGAGGCGGCGCTGAAACGCCAAGTCATCTACCTTGTAGACCACGCCGTCGATATCATAGCCCAGATCGGCGCGCTTGGCCTCGATCTCGCGATACGCCTCGACCATCTTCTCCGGTGTATCGCAGCGCCGGGTCAGCGGGTTGGTGCAGAACCCCAGTTCCTGAAGTCGAACGATGGCGTCGTATTGATGCGTGGCCAGCGGCGCGGACAGCTCGCCCCAGGCATAGGCAAAGAAGCGCAGCGGCCTGAGCCTCGTGATTTCCGGGTCGAGCTGACGCAGGGATCCGGCGGCGGCGTTGCGCGGATTGGCGAATGTCTTCGAACCGCGCTCGGCGTGCCGGGCATTGAGAGCGGCGAAATCGGCGTGGCTCATATAGACTTCGCCGCGCACCTCGAGCACGTCGGGTGCATCTTCCAGCGTGTCGGGGATGTCGTCGATGGTCCGGGCATTGGCGGTGACGTCCTCGCCCACGGCACCGTCGCCGCGCGTGGCGGCGCGCACCAGACGCCCCTGCTCGTAGCGCAGCGATAGAGACAACCCGTCGATCTTGGGCTCGGCCGTGAAATCGAGCGGCGCGTCCTCGGCGAGGCCGAGGAATTTACGCACCCGCATCGCGAACTCGGTCACCTCCTCGTCGGTGAAGGCATTGGAGAGCGACAGCATCCGCACCGCGTGGGGCACCTTGCCGAAACCTTCGGCGGGTGCCGCGCCCACCTGCTCGGAGGGACTGTCGACGCGCTTGAGCGCCGGGAAGCGCGCCTCGATCTCGGCATTTCGCGCGCGCAGGGCATCATAGGCGGCGTCGCTGATCTCGGGGGCATCCTCGACGTGATAGGCCGTGTTGGCCGCGCCGATCTCGGCGGCGAGCCTTTCGAGCTCCTCTTTCGCCTGCGCCTCGGTAAGCGTCGCGACCTCGATCGCCCGCAGATCCTGTTCCGCCGTCAAAGCCATCTCCCGGTCCCCGTCACGGGCCGAGCCGCCCGCGCGGCGAACTTAGAAGCCCGGCGGGGGAGCGTCCAGATGCCGGGGCGGTTCAGGCGCCGATGGCCAGCGGCGGCACCTCTCGCGCCGGTTCCGGATCGCGAAGCACGTAACCGCGCCCCCAGACCGTCTCGATGTAATGCGCCCCCCCGGTGGCCTGGGCCAGCTTCTTGCGCAGTTTGCAGATGAACACGTCGATGATCTTCAGTTCGGGCTCGTCCATGCCGCCATAGAGGTGGTTGAGGAACATCTCCTTGGTGAGCGTCGTGCCCTTGCGAAGGCTCAGCAACTCCAGCATCTGGTATTCCTTGCCGGTGAGATGCACCGACTGCCCAGCCGCCTCCACCGTCTTGGCGTCGAGATTGATCGCGACCTCCCCGGTGACGATCACCGATTGCGCGTGCCCCTTGGAACGACGGATGATGGCATGGATGCGCGCCACCAGCTCGTCGCGGTGGAACGGTTTCGTCAGGTAATCATCCGCCCCGAAGCCGAACCCCTTGAGCTTGCTCTCGGTGTCGTCGTCCCCCGACAGGATCAGGATCGGCGTCGAGACCCGGTGCAGCCGGAGCTGACGCAGCACCTCGTGGCCGGTCATGTCCGGCAGGTGCAGATCAAGGAGGATCAGGTCGTAGTCATAGAGCTTCGCCAGGTCGATCCCCTCCTCCCCCATATCGGTTGCATAGACGTTCAGGTTGGCATGGGTGAGCATCAACTCGATGCTCTTCGACGTGGTCGGGTCGTCCTCAACCAGCAAGACGCGCATTCCTTACCCTCCGTGCTCCGGGTTCAACCATCGCCGGCGAGTAAGCCACCGGACGGTTAACACCGTATTACCTTGGGTCAACCATGCCACTGCATCTCACGGTTGTCTATACTTCTGTATAGTCGTTACGCGCAGCCCCTCAGGACCATGACGTCTTGCCAATTTTTCCCAGCTCTGCAGCTCTTCCTCGGACAGACCGTAGGTCTCGATCGCATAGTCCCGTGAAACGAGGCCCACGGTGATCGCCAGCAGCAATCGCGCCTTGCGCGAGGCGACCCAGCGCTCCGTATCCGGGCTCGGCAGATCGGCGCGCGTCAGGATGCGCCCGTCGGGCAGCGTCACCGCCCGCGGTCCCTCGACCTTTCGTAGATACATTTTCACCCTCCTCTCACCCCGGCTCCGACCCTGCGCGCGTCAGGGCTAAGGAGCGGTGAAGCCGGGGGGTTGGAAATGGGGGGCATTTTCCTATATTGCGGCCCGATCGCCGCTTCGCGCGCGCTTCCACCCTGCGCCAAGGATCGCCCCATGCCGCTCGACAGCTTCGCCACCACCGGGCTCAATTCGTTGGGCTTCGCCAAGCCCGCTTCGCAGACCCGTGTCGTCGTGGCGATGTCGGGTGGCGTCGACAGCTCCGTTGTCGCCGCCCAGCTCAAGGAGGAAGGCTACGACGTGGTGGGCGTGACGCTGCAGCTCTACGATCACGGCGCGGCGCTGGCCAAGAAGGGCGCCTGCTGCGCCGGGCGCGACATCCATGATGCGCGGCGCGTGGCCGAGGCGATGGGCTTTCCGCACTACGTGCTCGATTACGAGAACACTTTCCGCGAAGCGGTGATCGACGAGTTCGCCGACAGCTATCTCGCCGGCGCGACGCCGGTGCCCTGCATCCGCTGCAACGAGCGGGTGAAGTTCAAGGACCTGCTGGCCACCGCCAAGGATCTCGACGCCGATTGCATGGCGACCGGCCACTACATCCGCCGCGAGATGGGCGCCGCGGGCGCCGAACTCCATTCGGCCGCCGACGCGAACCGCGACCAGAGCTACTTCCTGTTCTCGACCACGCAGGAACAGCTCGACTACCTGCGGTTTCCGCTGGGCGGGCTCGCGTCGAAGGCCGAAACCAGGGCCCTGGCCGCACGCTACGGGCTTTCAGTCGCCGACAAGCCGGACAGCCAAGACATCTGCTTCGTGCCCAATGGCAACTACGCTGCCGTGATCGAGAAACTGCGCCCCGGTGCTGCGGAGCCGGGCGAGATCGTGCATGTCGACGGGCGAGTACTGGGCGAGCATCGGGGACTGATCCACTATACGGTGGGCCAGCGCCGGGGGCTGGGCATTGGCGGTCTCGACGAGCCGCTCTACGTCGTGAAGCTCGACGTGGAGGCGCGACGCGTCGTCGTCGGACCCAAGGAGATGCTGGCGACGCGGCGCGTACCGCTCAGGGAAATCAACTGGATTGGCGGCGGTAGCTTCACCGATTCCAAGGAACGTGAAGTGCTCGTGCGCGTCCGCTCGACCCGACCGTCGGCCCCGGCGGTGATCCGTCCGATCAATGAGACGGAGGCCGAGGTCGAGTTGCTCTCGCCCGAACAGGGCGTCTCTCCCGGCCAGGCCTGCGTGTTCTATGCCACCGAAGGCAGCCGCGTGCTCGGCGGTGGCTGGATCTGGAAGGGCCGCTGAGGCGGGACCAAAACTCTTCGAAGAGTTTTGGCAAATTTCTTCGAAGAAGTTTGTCAGCGCATCCGATCGAGGATGGCGCGTGCCGCCCGCAGGCCGGGCGGCTCACCCCCGGCACCCAACCGCCGCATGGTCTCGGCCAGCGCGTGGCGCTGGGCTTCGGATCGCTCCAAAAGCCGCAGCAATGCCCGACCGATCGGCTCGGGACGGCAATCCCTGCCAATGAATTCCGGAACGGTGCGGGTCTCGCTCACGAGGTTCACCAGTGTCACCGTATCGGTCAGCAACATCCGCCCGATGATGGCGCGCGAGATCCAACCCATATCATAGGCCACGACCATCGGCGTGCCCGCCGCGGCCAGTTCGAGCGACACCGTACCCGACGCCGCAAGCGCCACGTCGGCGGCCCGAAACGCGGCGCGCTTTTCGGCACCATCCGGGTCCTGCGCGGGATCGATCAGCAGCGGTGCAACCGACCAAGTCCTTGCCTCGGCGCGCACCAGATCGGCGACGGGCGCGGCGCAGGGCAATACGACGCGGGCTTCCGGCAGGGCCGCCTGCACACGTGCCAACGCACCCCCGAAGGTCTCCGAGAGCCGCTGCACCTCGCCACGCCGCGAACCGGGTAGCGCCAGCACCAGAGGTGCATCGCCGATTCCGTGGCGGGCTCTGAAGGCATCCGCCTCCTTGGGGCTCGCCTGCGGGTCGGTCACGACGGGGTGGCCGACGAAATCGCATTCCATCCCGGCAGCTTCCATGTAGGGAGGCTCGAACGGCAAAAGCGCCAGCACTTGGTCGATGCTGCGCGCCATCTTCGCCGCCCGGCCGGGTCGCCAGGCCCAGACACTGGGCGCCACATAATGCACGCAGCGCACCGGCGCACCGGCCGCCTTGACCCGCCGCGCCACGCGCAGGCAGAAGTCGGGACTGTCGATGGTGAGCAGGATGTCCGGCCGGCTCTCGATCACCGCACGCGCCGTCTCGTCGAGCCGCCGCATGAGATGCCGGTAACGCGGCAGGATCTCGGCAACGCCCATGACCGACAATTCGTCCATCGGAAAGCGGCTTCTGAGCCCTTCGGCCGCCATGCCCGGCCCGCCGATGCCGTCGAAGCGGATATCCGGGGCGAGGCTCTTCAGCCCCGCCATCACGGCGCGGCCCAGCCGATCGCCGGAGAGCTCTCCCGCGATGACGAAGATCTTCATGCCTGCACCATCAGCGCGATGCCGTGGCGATCGGCGGCGGCGATGGTCGCCGCGCGCTCCAGCACCATCACGCCACCCGCTTCGATCGCGATGGCCCCGAGACCCGCGCGCGCCGCGCCCGCGATCGTGCCGGGACCGATGACCGGCAGATCGGCCCGCCGGTCCTGCCCCGGCTTCGGCGCCTTGTAGAGCAGCCCGCCCTTCGCCTCGCCACCCGCAAGGCTGGCCAGCATCCAGTCGGTGCCCGGCAGCGCCTCGACCGCGATGCAGAGCCCGTCCCGCACCACGCAGGCCTGACCGATATCGGCCTCGGCCATGGCGCGGTGCACCGCCGATGCGCGTCGCGCATCGGCCGCATGGGCTTCGGTGAAGGGCACGACACCCATCAGGCCGGCACCGGGGAGCAGCGTGGGCGCGATCTCATGCGCCGCGCGCAGGGCAAAGCCCTGCTCTTCCAGAAGCGCCATCACGGCGCGCAGCGTCGCGTCGTCGCCTTGCCCCATGGCGGCCATCAACCGCGGCACGAGAGGGGCGGTGGCGGCATCGATCCGTGACGGATCGACCTGCGGACGTGTCATCGCACCGGCAAGACAGATCTCGGTCACGCCCCGTGCCCGTAAATCCGCGAGCAGCGTGCCGAGCGTCTCGATCCGGTAGCCGAGGCGCTCGGTGCCCTCCGGTGCCGTCACCGGCACGCCCGCCATCTCGCAGACCAGCGCACCGGGGCGCTCCGCGAGTATCGCGCCCGGCAGCGTACCGGTCCCGGCAAGAAGCGCCAGCATCGGATCAGCCCTGCGGCGTCAGGAACTGGCGGTCACTCTGCGCCGAAACGAACTCCGACAGTTCCCGAACGAGGTCGCTTTCCCCGGATCCGAGCGCTGCGGCCCGCTCGTGGAACGTGCCCTCGCCGTCCTTCAGGGCGCGGAACGCGGCGCGCAGCGCACCGATCTCCTCGCGCGAGGTGCCGCGCCGCTTGAGGCCGACGAGGTTGAGCCCGTCGAGCCGGCCGCGCGGCCCCTGGACCAGACCGAATGGGATCACGTCGTTGGTCACCATCGTGACCGCGCCGATGATCGCGCCGCGACCGATGCGGACCCATTGATGAATGCCGCAAAGCCCGCCGACGATCACGTCATCGCCGATCTCGCAATGGCCCGCGACCGCGGCGTGGTTCACGAGGATCACCCGATCGCCCACCCGCACGTCATGCGCGACGTGACAGCCCGCCATCAGCAGGCAGTCGTCACCCACCCGCGTCTCGCCGCCGCCACCCGCGGTACCGGTGTTGATCGTCACATGCTCGCGGATGCGGTTGCGCGCGCCGATGCGCAGCCGCGTATGCTCGCCGCCGAACTTCAGATCCTGAGGGATCTCGCCGATCACCGAGAAGGGGAACACCACCGTCTCCGCGCCGATCGCTGTGTCGCCGGTGACGACCACGTGGCTCTTGAGCTCGACGCCATCGCCCAGCACGACCTGGTCGCCGACATGGCAGAATGGCCCGATCCGGCAGTTCTCGCCGATCCGCGCGCCCTCCTCGATCACCGCGGAAGGGTGAATCCGCGCCATCAGCCCTTCAGGTCCATCATCGCGGTGAACTCGGCTTCGGCCGCCATCTCGCCATCGACCGTCGCCACGCCCTTGAAGCGCCAGACCTTGCCGCCCGGCTTGCCGCGCGTGGTCTCGACCTTCATCAGCAGCTGGTCGCCCGGGACCACCTTGCGGCGGAACTTGGTGGCGTCGATGCCCATGAAGTAGATCAGCATGTTGCCGTCCACGAGGTTCATCGTGGTGCCGACCATCACGGCCGCCGTCTGGGCCATCGCCTCGATGATCGTGACGCCGGGCATGATCGGATTGCCGGGGAAATGCCCCTGGAAATGCGGCTCGTTCATCGTCACGTTCTTGATGCCCGTGGCGCTCGAGGTGCCATCGATGTCGATCACGCGGTCCACCAGCAGGAACGGGTAGCGATGCGGCAGGATGCGTTGGATCAGCTGGATGTCTGCGGTGGTCGGCGTGCCCGTCTCGGGGGTGTCGGTCATGTCGGTGCGGTCCTTCCGTCGCGGGGCTATTCGCGATCTGAGTAGCAACTCGCCCCCCGAGCGGCAAGGCAGGCGCGGTCAGGGATCGGCGGGCTCGGCGGGTTCCGGATCGGCGGAGAGGGTCGCGCCGTTGCCGATCGCCGCGTCGACCGCCGCGAGCGCGGCATCGGTGACATCGACCGCGCTGGTGGACAGAAAGACCGCGCGCCGGTCGAGAATGATCGAGGCGCCGCGCTCCAGCATCACCTGACCCAGCGCCGGACCCGCGGCGGCCAGGAAGATCTCGCGCCCGGAGGCCGCCTCCTGCTGCAGGGCGCGCTCCTTGGCGTCGCGCTCGCGGCGGATTTCCTGAACCCTGGCGTCGAAGGCCTCGGCCTCGGCCCGGAACGCCTCCGGCGTCATCGACGGGCGCCGGCGTGTCAGATCCTGCTCCTCGGCGGTGAGCTCTGCCTCGATCCGGCGGTTCTCCTCGACCAGCGCTTCGGTCTGCGCCTGCAGATCGGCTGACAGACGCCGTCCGAACAGGCTTTCCGAGAAAAGCCGATCGGTGTCGAGCACGACGATGCCACCCGCGGCGGCCGGGGTTTGGGCTGGCGCCGGCGCGGCGGGATCGGCCACGCGCTGCGCGAGCGCCGGCCCGCCGAGCGCGAGCATCAGGCCGAGGACCGCCGCCGCGCGCCGCATCAGAACCGCGAGGAGATCGTCAGGTCGAAGCCACGGGTCTCGTCGAACTCCTCGGCCTCCAGCGCCTCGGTGAAGTTGAAGCGCAGCGGACCAAGCGGCGTGTCCCAGAACACCGAGGCGCCGACCACGGCGCGCGGCGTGAACTCGTCATAGAGCACGGTCGCACCGGTGCCGCGGGTCGAACCCACATCCCAGACCGAGCCGTAATCCACGAAGGCGCCGCCGGAGATGCCGTAATCCTCGGGCAGGCCCAGCGGGAACTCGGCCTCGAGCCGGGTGACGGCGTATTTGTTGCCGCCCAGTGCGTCATCGGTATCGGCGTCGCGCGGGCCGATACCGCCGGATTCGAAGCCGCGCATGATCCGGCTGCCCATGAAGAAGCGGTCGGTGACGCGGGTCGTGCCGTCGGAATGGTTGATGATCCCGCCTTCGACGGTGGCGCGCAGCAGCACGTCCTCGCCCAGCACCAGCGTTTCGGCCGAGGCCAGCGCCGTGGTCTTGACGAAGGACTCGTCGCCGACGCCGAACTCCTGCCCGAAGCGCAGCAGGATGCCGGTATCGGGATCGAGCCCGGAGCGGCGCGTGTCGTAGCTGTAGCTATAGCCGAGCGAATTGGTCCAGACGCCGTCCTCCGCCTGCTCGGCGATGATGATGTCGCTGGCATCCGGGTCGACATCGGTGATGTCGTTGTACTCGGCCGCGTAATAGGTCTGCAGCCGGCCGTTCTCGCTCACCGGGAAGGTGAAGGAGGGCGAGATGCGGAAGGTGTCGGTGTCGTAGAGCGCCGAGTCGTTGTCGGTCGAGCGGTAATCCACGCCGAAGCCGAAGCGCAGGTC
Organism: Limimaricola sp. AA108-03; assembly: GCF_050847355.1. Classification (NCBI taxonomy): domain Bacteria; kingdom Pseudomonadati; phylum Pseudomonadota; class Alphaproteobacteria; order Rhodobacterales; family Paracoccaceae; genus Limimaricola; species Limimaricola sp. AA108-03. The sequence continues at coordinate 1,467,740 of NZ_CP193755.1, read as the reverse complement.
ACGCCCGAGGAAGGCGGGCTCGGCGAAATCGAAGGAGATGACGCGGTTGTTCTCGCTGGTCGAGAGATCGAGGCTGAACAGCTGGCCCCGGCCGAGGAAGTTGCGCTCGGCGAAACCCGCGACGAGGCCGAAGCCGTCATCTGTGGAATAGTTGGCGCCGAAGGAGAGCGAGCCGGTGGGCTGTTCCTCAACATCGACGTCGATCACGACCGAGCCCGGCTCGGTGCCCGGGCGGGCATTGACCTGCGCATCGGCGAAATAACCGAGCGCGCGGATCCGCTCGGCGCTTTCGCGCACGGCGCGCGGGTTGAAGGGATCGCCCTCGACGGTGCGGAACTGCTGACGAACCACCCGGTCGAGCGTGGTCGAGTTGCCCTCGATGTCGATGCGCTCGACGAAGATCCGCTCGCCCCGGCTCAGCACATAGGTCACCTCGAGCGACAGGTCGCGCGGGTTGCGGGTGATGCGCGGCTCGATCCGCAGGAAATCGATGCCGTCGCGGATCGCGATGCGCTCCATCCGCGCGATGTCGTCCTCGACCGCCGTGGGCGAGTAGTAATCGCCGCGATCGAGACGGATCGCCTCGTCGAAGCGCATGGTCGAAAGGCCGGGAATCTCGCTGGCGATATTCACGTTGTTGACCTGGTAGCGCTGGCCCTCGCGAACGTTGAACGTCAGCAGATAGGCGTCGCGGGCGCGGGTCAGCTCGGCATCGACGTCGAGGATCTCGAAATCCACATAGCCGCGCGAACGATAGAAGTCGGTGAGCATCTGCCGGTCGAAGGCGATGCGGTCGGCCACGAAGGTGTCGCTCTTGATGAGCTGGCGCAGGGGGCCGGCCTGGCTGGTGGCCAGCACGCCGCGCAGGCGACGGTCGGAGAAGGCGCGGTTGCCGGTGAAGGAAATGCGCTCGATCTCGGTCACGCCGCCCTCGGTGATCTGGTAGACCAGATCGACACGGTTGTCGGAGCGCTCGATCAGTGCCGGGCGCACGACGGCATTAATCCGGCCGCGCTCGGCATAGGCGGTGGCGATGGCGTCCGCATCGGTCTGGGCCTGCGCGGGGTTGTAGACGCGGCGCTCGGTCGCGGTGACCAGCTGCGCCAGCTCCGCGTCGTCGATCTTGGCGTTGCCCTCGAAGCCGATGCGGTTGATCGTCGGGAATTCGGTCACCTCGATGACGAGGCGGCCGCCCTCCGGCCGGATCTCGACCGAGCGGAACAGCCCGGTCTCGCGGATCCGCTGGCCCGCATCGTTCAGCGCGGCGGCGCTGACGGTCTCGCCGCGCGAGATGCCGGCATAGGTCAGGATGGTGCCGGTCTCGATCCGGCGGTTGCCCTCGACCGAAACCTCCTCGAAGCGGAAATCCTGCGCCAATGCCGGCGCCACGGCGCTGATCGCCGCGATCAGCGCAGCCGCGCTCGCGGCACCTGTCAACCTACGCGCCAAGGCGCCCCTGCTTCGAGCCGTCATCGTCACCATCCCTGCCACGCGTCGTTTCTTGACTAGGGAGTTACCGACCCCGGGAAGCGTTGTCAAAAGCTCCGGTGCTTTCGGAGCATGTTCATGGCGCGGCGATCCGTATCGCCACAGTCAGGGCCAGCACCAGCGCGGCCGGCAGCAGCAGCCGGCCCATGTGGAGCTCGACCAGCAGGCCCAGACCGACATCATCCTTCAGAATCGTGTTCATGCCTCGTCTCCCGAATGCGAGGCTCGAACACTAGGTGGCAAATCCGGCGGAAATTCGACCAAGCGGTGGCCCTGCCGCAGCCACGACGCGGCTTCAGGGGCAGAGAAACAGGTCGTTGAGCACCGCGAAAACCGTCATGGTCAGGATCAGCGACAGCCCCAGCGCCATCAGCACGCGCAGCGCCTTGTCGCCCGGCTGGCGGCCGGTGATCGCCTCGTAGCCGAAGAAGACGAGATGTCCGCCGTCGAGCACCGGGATCGGAAACAGGTTCAGAAGGCCCACCGCGGTCGAGAGCACCGCGACGAACCAGATGAAGCTGGTGGCGCCCTGTTCGGCCATGGCGCCGGAGGCTTGGGCGATGCCGACGGGGCCCGACAGGTTGCACGACGAAATCGCGCCGGTGATCATGTGGCCCAGCCCCGAGAGCGAGGACGTGATGATGTTCCAGACCTGCGCCACGGCGTCGACCAGTGCGGTACCGAGGCCCGGGGTCTCGGTCGCGGCCTCGAAGAACAGCCCCGACGAGATGCCCAGAAGCCAGCGCGTCTCGAAGCCGCCCTCGGGGCGCGGCAGATCGACCCGGCGCGGCGTCAGCGACAGCTCGCGCGTCTCGCCATTGCGCCAGATCGTCAGATCGAGCGTGCGGCCCTCCGAGGCGGTGACGATCTCGATCAGCTGGGCGAAGGCGAAGACCTCTCGCCCCTCCAGTTCGAGGATCACGTCACCGGCGCGCAGACCGGCCGCGTCCGCAGCCGAACGCGGCGACACGCCGCCCACCAGTGGCGGCTGCGGATAGGGGCCGCGCACCAGCATCTCGCGCTCGTCGCGGCGCACCCTGTAATCGAGAACCGGCTCGGCCGGGTAACCCTCGGCCAGCCGCGCCAAGCCATCCTCGCCGGGCAGCTCAGAGCCGCCGATGGCGAGGATCTCGTCCCCCGCCCGCAGCTCGTTCACATAGGTGGCGGGCAGCGGCAGCATCCGCTCGATCGTCAACGGATCGGCGGCGCGGCCCTGGGTGAGGATCACCGCCGCGAAGATCAGGATCGACAGGATGAAGTTGAAGATCGGTCCCGCCGCCACGGTGGCCGCGCGGGCCCAGAGCGGCGCGCCCAGCATGGTGTGGCGCAGCTTGGCCGGATCGGTGCCAGCCGCCTGCCCGACCGAGGCGGCGTTGGCGTCACCGAGGAACTTCACGTAGCCGCCGAAGGGCAGCGCCGCGATCTGCCAGAGTGTGCCGTGCTTGTCGCGGCGCGACACCAGCACCGGGCCGAAGCCGAGGCTGAACACCTCGGCATGGATGCCCGACCAACGGCCGACGATGTAGTGGCCGTATTCGTGGATCGCCACGATCACCGAGAGTGCCACGACGAAGGCCGCGAGGGTGAAGGCGACGTTGCCGAACTGCGGCAGGATCTGGGTCGGGTCCAAGGGGTCGTCCTATGTGGTCTGGAGATCGGTCCGGGCGATGCGCGCGGCGCGCTCCCGCGCCTCAGCATCGGCCCCAAGGACCGCGTCGAGGCCCGGGATGTCAACCCGCAGGGCGCCCGCGCGCGACATCGTGTCCAGCACCCGCTCGACCACCTGCGCCATCTGCAAAAAGCCGATGCGCCGGTCGAGGAAGGAGTCGAGCGCGGCCTCCTTGGCGGCGTTGAAGGCCGCCCCGGCGAGGCCGCCCTCGTCCATCACCCGCCGCGCCAGTCGCAGCGCCGGGTAGCGCGCCTCGTCCGGCGCCCGGAAGGTCATGGAACCGGTGGCAGCGAGGTCGAGCCGCGCCACAGGCAGGTCGCGTCGCTCGGGCCAGTTCAGCGCGTAGCCGATGGCATGACGCATGTCGGGCGCGCCCATATGGGCCATCAGCGCGCCGTCGTTGAAGCCCACAAGCGCGTGGATCAGGCTTTCGGGATGGATCACCACCTCGACCTGATCGGGGGAGAGGCCGAACAGCTCGCGCGCCTCGATGACCTCCAGCGCCTTGTTGAACATCGAGGCGCTGTCGATGGTGATGCGCTGCCCCATCGACCAGTTGGGATGCGTCGCCGCCTGTTCGGGCGTGGCCGCGGCCAGCCGCTCCAGCGGCCAGTCGCGGAAGGCGCCACCCGAGGCAGTGAGGATCACCCGTTCGACCGCGGCGCGGTCCTCGCCCACGAGCGCCTGGAACACGGCGGAATGCTCGCTGTCCACGGGCAGCAAGGTCGCGCCGTGGGCACGCGCCGCCTCGAGCACCAGAGGCCCGGCGGCGACCATGGTTTCCTTGTTCGCAAGCGCCAGCGTCGCGCCCTGCCGGATCGCCGCGAGGCCCGGCACGAGACCCGCCGCGCCGACGATCGCGGACATCACCCAGTCCGCCTGCATCCGCGCCGCCTCGGCCACGGCGGCGTCGCCCGCGGCCACCTCGATGCCGGTGCCCGAGAGCCGCTCGGCCAGCTCGGCCCGGCAGTCATCATGGCAGGTGACGGCGAGACCGGGGCGCAGGCGCTTCGCCTGTTCGGCCAGAAGCGCGACGTTGCGCCCGCCCGTGAGGGCGACCACCTCGAAGCGCTCGGGCGCGGCCTCGATCAATTCGACGGTCTGGCAGCCGATCGAGCCGGTGGCGCCGAGAATGCTGACGCGTTTCAAAAATGCACCCCGGGAATGAAGCCCAGAGCCGCGACCAGCAGCATGAAGAGCGAGGCCCCGAGCATCGCGTCGAAGCGATCGAAGAGACCGCCATGGCCGGGGATCAGCGCCGAGCTATCCTTGACCTTCATGCGCCGCTTCAGCGCGCTTTCGGCGATGTCACCCATCTGCGAGGCGAAGCTCAGCAGCATCGAGATCCAGATCAGGTGCCACGGGCTGTGGGTCATCAACGCGAAGCCGAAGCCGACGAGACCGGCCGCGAGCCAGCCCGCGGACGTGCCCGACCAGGTCTTCTTGGGGCTGACCTTGGGCCAGAATTTCGGCCCGCCCAGCGCCCGGCCGGCGACGTAGCCGAACACGTCGGTGAAGATCACCACGAGGATCAGCCAGAGCAGCCACTGGAACCCGTATTCGGCCCGGAACGTGACGAGACCCCAGCCCGCCACCTCGATGCCCAGCGCGAAGGCGAAGAAGGTGCCACGTTCGCGGCGCAGCATCGCCGCCCCGGCGATCGGCGCCACCAGAAACAGCAGCAGCACCCAGTTGCCATCGCCCGAGAGCTGACCCGACAGCACCGAGGCGCAGAGCGCCGCGAGCAGCATGCCGGGCGTCGGCTTGCCCGGCTCGATCATCATCCAGAGTTCCCAGACCATCACCGCCGTGACGAAGACGGTCAGCATCTGGAACCATACGCCGCCCATCATCACCGCAAGCGCGCCCAGCACCGCCATGCCGGCGCCGGAGGCCATCCGCACGCCCAGATCGCTCCAGCGGCCCGGATCGGCCAGCGCCGCCGTCACCGCGACGCCCTCCTTGTCCCCCCCCTCGGCCATGTCAGGCCTTGACGGCGCCGAAGCGGCGGTCGCGATGGGCGTAGCTCGCGCAGACCCGCGCGAACTCCTCAGGCGTGAAATCGGGCCAGAGCGTGTCGACGAACTCGTATTCCGCATATGCCGACTGCCACAGCAGGAAGTTCGATATCCGGGCCTCGCCGGAGGTACGGATCACGAGATCGGGGTCGGGCAGCACATGGGTGTCGAGAAAGCGCGACAGAGTCTCGGCGTCGACATCCTTGTGAGTGAGCCGCCCCTGTTCGATCTCGTAGGCGAGCCGCTTGGCGGCGCGGGTCACCTCGTCGCGGCCGCCATAGTTCAGCGCCACTGTAAGATGCACGAGATCGTTGTGACTGGTGATCAGCTCCAGCTCGTCCATCATCGCGACAAGCTTTTCGTCGAGACGAATCCGGTCACCGATGAAGCGCACCCTCACGCCCTGGCTCAGAAGCGCCCGCGCCTCGCGCACGATGTAACGCCGGAACAGCGCCATCAGCCCCGAGACCTCGGTCTGGGTGCGCTTCCAGTTCTCGGTCGAGAAGGCGAAGATCGTCAGATACTTGACCCCTAGATCGGGGCAGGCCTCGACGATGTCGCGGACCCGGCGTGCCCCGGCCTGATGGCCGAACAGCCGCGGTCGGCCACGGCTCTGGGCCCAGCGCCCATTGCCGTCCATGATGATCGCGACATGCTCGGGGCCGCCCTTCGGTGTCTTGTCTTGCGCGTCGGCAGCCATGACGGCCTCCCTGCAACTGGTGAGGCGCGAGCCTCAGACCTGCATGATCTCGGCCTGCTTGGTCTCGAGCTGCTGGTCGACCAGCTTGATGTAGCGATCGGTCAGTTCCTGGACCTCCTGCTCCCAGAACTTCTGGTCATCCTCGGAGAGGCCGTCGTTCTTGGCCTTCTTGATCTGGTCCATGCCGTCGCGGCGCAGGTTGCGGATCGCGACGCGGGCATGCTCGGCATACTGGCCGGCCACCTTGGTCAGCTGGGTCCGGCGCTCCTCGTTCAGCTCGGGGATCGGCAGCATGATGATGGTGCCGTTGAGCTGCGGGTTGATGCCGAGCCCGCTTTCGCGGATCGCCTTTTCGACCTTGCCCACGAGCGCCTTGTCCCAGACGTTGATCGTCACCATCCGCGGCTCGGGCACGTTGACGGTGCCGACCTGGTTGATCGGGGTCATGCTGCCATAGGCATCGACCATCACCGGCTCGAGCATCGAGGCCGAGGCACGGCCCGTCCTGAGCGAGGCGAATTCGGTGCGCAGCGAGGCGATCGCGCCGTCCATGCGGCGCTGGAGGTCGTCGGTATCGAGTTCGAAATCGTCTGCCATCGGTCTCTTCTTGTCTTTTGAGGGCGAGCTGTTGGCGCCGGTGATAGCGTCAACAGCCTGCGCATTCCAGAACACTTTGCCCGGTGCTAGCCGCGTCCCGTGTCAGTCACGGGGCGGAACCGGGAAGAGTTTCGCTCAGCCATGCACCCGGGTCGAGGTCCCCTCGCCCGCGAGAATGCCACGGAAGCCGCCGGGCTCATCGAGCGAAAAGACGATGATCGGCAGGCTGTTGTCGCGCGCCAGCGCGATGGCGCTCGCATCCATCACCCCCAGATGCTTCTGCAGCACCTCGTCATAGGTGATGGTTTCGTAGCGCTTGGCATCGTCGAATTTCTTGGGGTCCTTGTCATAGACGCCGTCCACCTTGGTGCCCTTGAAGATGGCCTCGCAGCTCATCTCGTTGGCCCGCAGCGTCGCCGCGGTATCGGTGGTGAAATAGGGGTTGCCGGTGCCGGCGGCAAAGATGCAGACGCGCTTCTTCTCGAGATGCCGCACGGCGCGGCGCCGGATATAGGGTTCGCAGACCTGGTCCATCGGGATCGCCGAGATCACCCGGGTAAATACGCCCAGCTCCTCGAGCGCCGACTGCATCGCCAGCGCGTTCATCACCGTGGCGAGCATGCCCATGTAGTCGGCGGTGGTCCGCTCCATCCCCTGCGCCGAGCCGGACAGCCCGCGAAAGATGTTGCCGCCGCCGATCACCATGCAGATCTCGACGCCGAGATCATGCACCGACTTGACCTCGCGCGCGATGCGTTCGACGGTCGGCGGATGCAGACCGAACGCCGTGTTCCCCATCAGTGCCTCCCCCGAGATCTTCAGCATCACCCTGCGGAAGGCAGGCTTTTGGGTATCGGTCATGGGGGCTCCGTGCGTGTTTCGGGGGAAATCGGGTCGCGGCGCAAGATGGACGAAAGCAGGTCCATGTTCAATGCCATGCGGGCGGCTTCGGCGACCGGCAGCCGGGGGTGAGCGACTGGCACGAGATCGCGCGCGGCCTCGATCCCGCGCGCCCGGTGCTGATCGCCGGTCCCACCGCCTCCGGCAAGTCGGCGCTGGCGCTCGCGGTGGCGGAGACGGGGGGCGGCGTCGTCGTCAATGCCGACGCGCTGCAGGTCTATGGCGACTGGCGCGTGCTCACGGCGCGCCCCTCGCCGGATGAGGAGGCCCGCGCCCCTCATGCACTCTACGGCCATGTCAGGCGCGACCAGACCTATTCGGTCGGGCACTGGCTGCGCGACGTGGCGCCGATGCTGGGCAGAGCGCGGCCGATCATCACCGGCGGCACCGGGCTCTACTTCTCGGCGCTGACCGAGGGGCTGGCCGAGATCCCCGCGACGCCTGCCGAAATCCGGACCGAGGCGAACGCCATCCCCCTGCCCGACCTCGTGGCCGGGCTCGATGCGGCCAGCGCCGCGCGGATCGACCTTCTGAACCGTGCCCGGGTTCAGCGCGCATGGGAGGTGCTGCGCGCCACCGGGCGCGGCATCGCCGAGTGGCAGGCCGACACGCCGGCACCCTTGCTCCCGCTCGATCAGGCCCAGCCGCTGGTGCTGCGTCCCGAGCCGGCATGGCTGAATGCCCGTATCGCACGGCGCTTCGACGCGATGCTCGAGGCGGGCGCGCTCGACGAAGCGCGGGCGGCGCTGCCCCATTGGACCCCGGAGGCGCCTTGGGCGCGGGCCATCGGCGCGCCGGAGCTGATCGCGCATCTGCGGGGCGAGACCGGCCTCGCCACCGCGCGGGAGGCCGCCATCATCGCGTCTCGGCAATACGCGAAGCGGCAGCGCAGCTGGTTTCGCAACCGCATGCGGGAGTGGCGCGAAATCGACCCCGCGACACCGACCGGGTGACGCCGCCGCCACCCGCTGCGCCCCATTCCTGCGACGAAGCCATCAGCGCCATACCCGATCCTCCGTTCCGGCTCATGGAGCCGTGATTTACGCGAAGGTCGCATTGACGCTTCAACCCGGCCACCCAGATCCATCTGCAAGTCTCGTCGCCCGAGCGACGCGAAAGCCGGGTCCGGAAGGGACCCGCGACTGCGGCCGTCGACGCGCCGCTCAAGAGGGAGACGCAGATGACGATCCACCACAACCCGCGGGGCACGGTGCATCCCGCCGCCAAGATGTACGCCGCCGAGCACGAGGCGGGGCAACTGTCGCGCCGCGAATTCATGACCCGCGCCACCGCGCTGGGCCTCAGCTCCTCCGCCGCCTTCGGCCTGATCGGCCTGCCGGTTCCCGCCCGCGCCGAAAGCCACGCCCAGATGGGCGGCACGCTGCGCATGGAGATGGAAACCAAGGCGATGAAGGATCCGCGCCTCGCGGATTGGGGCGAAATCCACAATTTCTACCGCGGTTGGCTCGACTATCTCGCTCAATACGAGGCCGATGGCTCGATCACGCCGATGCTGCTCGAAAGCTGGGAGGCGAATGACGACGCCACGCAGTTCACGCTCAAGGTCCGGCCCGGCGTGATCTGGAACAACGGCGATCCGTTCACCGCCGAGGACGTGGCCCGTAACATCGCCTTGTGGTGCGACGGCACGGTCGAGGGCAACTCCATGGCCAGCCGCATGGTCCAGCTGGTGGACCCCGAGACCAACATGGCTCGCGAAGGCGCGATCGAGGTGATCGACGACCTCACGGTCCGGCTCAACCTCGCGGCGCCCGACATCACCGTAATCGTCTCGATGGCCGACTACCCGGCAGCCATCGTGCATTCGAGCTTCGACGGCGGCGACCCGTCCGCGAACCCGATCGGCACGGGTGCCTATCTGCCCGTGGTCAACGAGGTCGGGGTGCGGCAGGTGCTGGAGCGCAACCCTGACCATACGTGGTGGGGCACCGAGGTGTTCGGTGGCCCCTATCTCGACCGGATCGAATACATCGACTACGGCACCGACCCCGCAGCCAAGGTCGCGGCGGCTGAATCGGGCGAGATCGACATCACCTACGAGACGACGGGCGATTTCATCGACATCTTCGACGCGATCGGCTGGCAGAAATCCGAGGTGGTGACGGCCTCGACGATCGTGGTGCGCTTCAACCAGGACAGCCCGCCCTTCGACAATCGCGACGTGCGCCGCGCCCTGCAGATGGCGGTCGACAACGAGATCGTGCTGGAACTTGGCTATAGCGGGCGCGGCGAGGTGGCCGAGAACCACCATGTCTGCCCGATCCACCCCGAATACGCGCAGGTCGACGGACCGGCATACGACCCTGCGGCCGCCAAGGCGATGCTGGACGAGGCCGGCTTCGGCGACGAGACCTTCGAGCTGATCTCGCTCGACGACGCCTGGCAGGCATCGACCTGCGACGCGGTGGCGGCGCAGCTGCGCGATGCCGGCATCGACGTGCAGCGCCGGGTGATGCCCGGCTCGACCTTCTGGAACGGCTGGCTGGAATATCCCTTTTCGGCGACCGACTGGGCGATGCGACCGCTGGGCGTGCAGGTGCTGGCGCTGGCCTACAAGTCCGGCGTGCCGTGGAACGAGACCGCCTATTCCAGCGAAGAGTTCGACGCGCTGCTGGCCGAGGCGATGTCGCTCGCCGATGTCGAGGCGCGGCGCGAGGTCATGGCCAGGATCGAGACCCTGCTGCAGGAGGACGGCGTGGTGATCCAGCCCTACTGGCGTTCGATCTTCCGCCATTACACGGACAGGGTGCAGGGCGCCGAAATGCACCCGTCCTTCGAGCACCACCATTACAGATGGTGGATCAAGGCCTGATCCCGACCTTCGGGCCGGGGCGGCACGACGCCGCCTCGGCCCACGACCCTCCGAACGGTCTTGGTCCTGCCATGGCGGCTGACCGGGAACGTCCTCTGGCCGGCGGATGTGACGCAACGGTGAATCCCCGTTTCGAATCCTCGCGTTGACACCACCACCCCTTTGCGACACCTAATGTCGCATTCAGGCCTCGGAACAGCGGTTTTGCGCAATTGTCGCGTTGACGCCGCGACCTCGCCGCACAGATGCTCATGCGAGTACCGTTGCGCAGATGACGAGGCCGGGCCCGCAAGAGGCCCGTGAAGGCGGCCATGACGCGCCGTCCAACAGGGAGATGACCATGACGATCCACGACCCCCGCCGGGCCGGACTCCACCCCGCCGCGGAGATGTATGCCGCCGAGCACCGCGCCGGCCGGTTGTCGCGCCGCGAGTTCCTGACCCGCGCCACCGCGCTGGGCGTCGGTTCCTCCGCCGCCTTCGGCCTGATCGGCCTGCCCGCCCCCGCCCGCGCCGAAAACCACATGCCGATGGGCGGCACGCTGCGCATGGAGATGGAAACCAAGGCGCTCAAGGACCCGCGCCTCGCGGATTGGAGCCAGATCGCCAACTTCTATCGCGGCTGGCTCGATTACCTCGTGCAGTACGAGGCCGATGGCTCGATCACGCCGATGCTTCTCGAAAGCTGGGAAGCCAACGAGGACGCCACGCAGTTCACGCTCAAGGTGCGCCAGGGCGTGACGTGGAACAACGGCGATCCCTTCACCGCGGCCGACGTGGTGCGCAACATCACCCGCTGGTGCGATGGGACCGTCGAGGGCAACTCCATGGCCGGGCGGATGAGCCAGCTGGTCGATGCCGAGACCAACATGGCGCGCGAGGGTGCCATCGAAGAGCTCGACGAGATGACCGTGCGGCTCAACCTCGCGGCCCCGGACATCACGGTGATCGTGTCGATGGCCGATTACCCGGCCGCCATCGTGCATTCGAGCTACGAGAGCGGCGACCCGTCAGAGAACCCGATCGGCACCGGCCCCTACCTGCCCGAGGTCAACGAAGTCGGCGTGCGCCAGGTTCTGGTGCGCAACCCGGATCACCAGTGGTGGGGCACCGAGGTGTTCGGCGGGCCCTATCTCGATCGGATCGAATACATCGACTACGGCACCGACCCCGCGGCCAAGCTGGCGGCGGCGGAATCGGGCGAAATCGACATTACCTACCAGACCACCGGCGATTTCATCGACATCTTCGACGCGATCGGCTGGCAGAAGTCCGAGGTGGTGACCGCGGCGACGCTGGCGGTGCGGTTCAACCAGGACAGCGCGCCCTACGACAACAAGGACGTGCGCAACGCGCTGCAGATGGCGGTCGACAACGCGATCGTGCTGGAGCTCGGCTATAACGGGCGCGGCACGGTGGCCGAGAACCACCATGTCTGCCCGATCCATCCCGAATACGCGCAGATCGATCCGCCCGTGCATGATCCCGCCGCCGCGAAGGCGCTGCTCGACGAGGCCGGCTTCGGCAACGAGACCTTCCAGTTGATCTCGATCGACGACGCCTGGCAGGCGGCGAGCTGCGACGCGGTCGCGGCGCAGCTACGTGACGCGGGCATCCAGGTCGAGCGGCAGGTGCTGCCCGGCTCGACCTTCTGGAACGACTGGCTGGAATATCCCTTCTCGGCCACCGAGTGGAACATGCGTCCGCTCGGCGTGCAGATCCTCGGGCTCGCCTACAAGTCCGGCGTGCCGTGGAACGAGACCGCCTATTCCAGCGAGGAGTTCGACACGCTCTTGGCCGAGGCGATGTCGCTCGCCGATGTCGAGGCGCGGCGCGAGGTCATGGCCAAGATGGAGAAGCTTCTGCAGGATGACGGCGTGCTGATCCAGCCCTACTGGCGTTCGCTCTATCGCCATTACACCGACAAGGTGCAGGGCGCCGAGATGCATCCGACCTTCGAGCATCACCACTACAAGTGGGCGATCGCTTCGTGACCCGATACAGGTGCGCCCCGGCATTGGGCCGGGGCGGCCTCCCGACATTCCACCTCATGCGTACCGGACCCATGCCCGAATGATCCGATTTCTCCTGTCGCGTCTTCTGACGTTGCTGGTCACGGCCTTTGCCCTGACCTTCATCGTCTTCTTCCTGACCAATCTGGAGCCCAGCCTCGAGAAGATCGCGAAATCCGAAATCGGGACCCGCGTCTCCGATGCGGAGGTCGAGAGCTGGCTGGACCGCAACGGTTACGGCGAGCCGATGCTGGTACGCTATGGCGAATGGCTCGGCGTGGTGCCGGGCTGGACCCATACGGTCGATGGCGAGGTGGTGGCCGGGCGCTGTGAGGTGCCGGGCGGCACGGTCGAGGCCAGCGCTTTCTGCGGCATCCTGCAGGGCGATTGGGGCTGGTCGACCGTGTTTCGCCGCGACGTGGCCGAGATCATCGGCCGCAGCCTCGCGCTGACCGGCAAGCTGATGTTCTGGGTGATGATGGTGATGGTCCCCGGCGCGCTGATCCTCGGCGTGCTGGCGGGGATGCGCGAGGGCTCAAAGCTCGACCGTTCGCTCTCGACCGTGTCGATCCTGACCACCGCGACGCCGGAATACGTCTCGGGCGTGGTGTTCATCGCCGTCTTCGCTTCCACGGCGGTTGGCCTACGATGGTTCAACGGCTCGGCCACCTCCGCGATGGAGGACGCCACCTTCGAGAACTTCACCCTGCCGGTGCTGACCATCGCGCTTTACGGCATGGGCTACATCGCCCGGATGACGCGGGCCTCGATGACCGAGGTGATGACGGCGCAATACATTCGCACCGCCCGGCTCAAGGGCGTCTCGTTCCCCAAGATCGTGCTGCGTCACGCGCTCAGGAACGCGCTGATCGCGCCCTTCACGGTGATCATGCTGCAATTCCCGTGGCTGCTGAACGGGGTGGTGATCGTCGAAACCCTGTTCAACTACAAGGGCTTCGGCTGGACGCTGGTGCAGGCGGCCGGCAACAACGACATCGAGCTGCTGCTCGGCGTCTCGGTCGTCTCGGTGGTGGTGGTGCTTCTGACGCAGCTCATCTCCGACATCGGCTATGTCTATCTCAACCCGCGCATCCGCGTCTCGTAAGGAGGTCGGCCCATGGAACCGCTAAGCTGGACCGGCCCTTGGGGCGCCTGGTTGAATCCGCTGCTGGGACTGTCGGTCGCGGGGCTCGTGGCCGCATCGCTCCTGTCGCTCGTGCTGTCGCTGGTCAGCGCGCCGGTGCGGCGCCAGAGCCTGCCCGATGGCACGCTCGCAGCGCGCGCCGGCCTGCACGGATTGGCCGATCTCGCCGGCCGCGCCTTCTTGTGGCTCACCGCGCTGGTGCTGGCGCTCTACCTGCTGTTGCCGCTGCTTCTGCCCTATGGCGCCCTGGGCATTCTCGGCGAGATGTCGCAGCGCTTCCTGCCGGTCTGGATCGCGCTAGGCCTGACCTTCGGCCTGTCGATCACTTTCAAACGGCGCCTCGGTCTTTATGGCAAGCTGTTCGACAGCACGATCGGCATGGCAGGATTCGCATTGGTGATGTTCTGGGTCTTCACCGCGCTCTTCGCGGGGCTGTTCGACCTGATCGCCACGCACGACCCGCTGACCGCGCTGTCGGGCATGAAGAACAAGGTTCCCGGCACGCCGCTGGCGATGGCGGGCGACGGCGTCTACCCGCATTACCTTCTGGGCGGCGACAACCTCGCGCGCGACGTATTCTCGCGCATGGTTCATGGCTCGTGGATCGTGGTGCAGATCGCGCCGCTGGCGACGATCTTCGCCTTTCTCGTCGGCATCACGCTTGGTCTTCCGGCAGGCTTCTACGCGGGCCGCCTCGACACGGTACTGTCGTTCCTCGCCAACCTGATCCTCGCCTTCCCGGTGATCTTGCTGTTCTACCTGCTGGTCACGCCCGAAATGGTGCAGACCGGCGTGCCGGCCTACATGGCGATGGTGCTGTTCCTGTTTCCGATCGCCTTCTTCGGGGTACTGCTGAACGCGCGGCTCGCGCCGCGCCCGATGCTGCGCCTCGTCGTGCTGGCCATGCTGCTGCTGTTCGGCGGCTGGCTCTACCTCTCGATGGTGAGCCAGGACGGCACGCCGGTCGATTTCTGGCCTGACGCGCTCGACCTGTTCGATGTGCCCGGCGGCATTCTCGTGGTCTTCGTCAGCGTCGTCTTCGTCAACGCGCCCACGGTGTTCCGCATCGTCCGCGGCCTGACCATGGACATCAAGACCCGCGACTACGTCGCCGCGGCCCAGACCCGCGGCGAGAGCCCTTGGTACATCATGCTGTGGGAGATCCTGCCCAATGCGCGGGGTCCGCTGATCGTCGATTTCTGCCTGCGCATCGGCTACACGACGATCCTTCTGGGCACGCTCGGCTTCTTCGGTCTCGGCCTGCCGCCGGACAGCCCCGACTGGGGCTCGACCATCAATCTTGGTCGCCGGCTGCTGTCGATCTACCCGCATGCCGCGATGGTGCCGGCGCTGGCGCTCTTGAGCCTCGTCCTTGGCCTGAACCTTCTGGCGGACGGTCTGCGCGAGGAGAGCCTGAAGGACTGATGGCCGACTTTGTTCCCGAAATACGCCACGGGGGTCCGGGGGTGTGACACCCCCGGTCCCGCAGTTTCCGCCCGCGCGCCGGATCAGGAGTGCAAGATGACCGATACCGTGACAGATCCAGCCCTCGAGGTCGCTCCCGGCGAGCCGATCCTCGAGATCCGCAACCTGTCCATTTCCTTCTTCACCCGCACGCGCGAGATTCCGGCGGTGATGGACTTCTCCGCCACCGTCCGTGCCGGAGAGGCGCTGGGCCTCGTCGGGGAATCCGGCTGCGGCAAATCCACCGTGGCATTGGGCGTGATGCAGGATCTCGGCGTCAACGGCCGGATCACCGGCGGCTCGATCAAGTTTCGCGGCGAGGAACTGACCACGATGTCGCCCGCGCGGCTACGCGAGATCCGGGGCCGCGACATCGCGATGATCTACCAGGAACCGATGGCCTCGCTGAACCCGGCGCTCAAGATCGACCGGCAGCTCATGGAGGTGCCGATGATCCACGAGGGGATCTCGGCCGAGGAGGCGCGCGCCCGCGCGCTCGAGGTGGTGCGCGACGTGCGCCTGCCCGACCCCGAGCGCATCCTCGACAGCTACCCGCACCAGCTCTCGGGCGGCCAGCAGCAGCGCATCGTCATCGCCATGGCGCTGATGTCCAAGCCCGCGCTGCTGATCCTCGACGAGCCGACCACCGCGCTCGACGTCACCGTCGAGGCGGCGGTGATCGATCTGGTGCGCGAGTTGGGCGAGAAATACGGCACCTCGATGCTGTTCATCAGCCACAATCTCGGGCTGGTGCTGGAGACCTGCGACCGGATCTGCGTGATGTATTCGGGCGAGGCGGTCGAGCGCGGCCGTATCGGCGAGGTCTTCGACGAGATGCGCCACCCCTATACTCAGGCGCTGTTCCGGGCGATCCCCCTGCCCGGCGCCGACAAGGCGACGCGGCCGCTGATCGCCATTCCCGGCAACTTCCCCCTGCCCGACGAGCGCCCGCCGGGCTGCAATTTCGGCCCGCGCTGCGACTATTTCCAAGAGGGCCGCTGCGACGCGCAGCCGATCCCGATGGTCGAGGTGCCCGGCGACGGTCACGAAGCCCGCTGCATCCGCACCGAGGAGATCGACTGGGATGCGCCGCCGGAGGTTTCAGATCACCGCGAGAGCACGGAGATCGGCGAGGTGGTCCTCAAGGTCGATGGGCTGCAGAAATATTACCAGGTGTCGCGCCCCGGTCTTCTGGGTGGCGGCGAGGCACAGGTGGTCAAGGCCAACGAGACGCTGAGCTTCGAGGCGCATGAAAGCGAAACGCTGGCCATCGTCGGCGAATCCGGCTGCGGCAAGTCCACCTTGGCCAAGGTGCTGATGGGGCTGGAGACGGCAACGGCGGGCGGCGTCGAACTTGATGGCCGCGCCGTGGGCGACGTGCCGATCGAAAAGCGCGACACGCGCACCGTTGCCGATGTGCAGATGGTGTTCCAGAACCCGTTCGACACCCTGAACCCGTCGATGACGGTGGGGCGGCAGATCATCCGTGCGCTGGAGATCTTCGGCGTGGGCGACAGCCCGCGCGACCGCAAGCGACGGATGCTGGAGCTTCTCGATCTCGTGAAGCTGCCACGCGAATTCGCGACCCGGATGCCGCGCCAGCTCTCTGGCGGGCAGAAGCAGCGCGTCGGCATCGCCCGCGCCTTTGCAGGCGGCGCCCGGATCGTCGTGGCCGACGAGCCGGTCTCGGCGCTCGACGTTTCGGTACAGGCCGCCGTCACCGACCTGTTAATGGAGATCCAGCGCGAGCAGAAGACGACGCTGTTGTTCATCAGCCACGACCTGTCGATCGTGCGCTACCTCGCCGACCGGGTGATGGTGATGTATCTCGGCCACGTGGTCGAGATCGGCACGGCGCGCGAGGTCTTCTCGCCGCCCTACCACCCCTATACCGAGGCGCTGCTCTCGGCGGTTCCGATCGCAGACACCCATGTCGAGAAGAAGCACATCGTGCTGGAGGGCGACGTGCCCTCGGCGATGAATCCACCTTCGGGCTGCCCGTTCCAGACGCGTTGCCGCTGGAAGTCTCGGGTGCCGGGCGACCTGTGCGAACGCGAAGTGCCGCCGATGGTCGAGTTCGCGCCGGGTCACAAGGTGAAGTGCCACCTGAGCCAAGAGGAATTCGCCTCGATGGAGCCGGTGATCACGCTCGCCGAAAACTAGGTGGCGCCAATGGAACAAGCGGGCCCTGCACCCGCTTGTCCGGGCATGACACAGCAGAATCTCCAATGGGCAGTGCCCGTCATGCGCGCCGGCTATGCCGGTCGCGGTCTCATTTACCTCGTCGTGGCGGTGCTCTCGCTTCTGGCGATCTGGCGCGGATCGACGCCGGGGGGCACCGGCGAGGCTATGGCGTCGCTGGAGCGGGCCTGGTGGGGCATCGCGCTGCTGGCACTGATCGCCATCGGTCTGGCGGCCTACGGTATCTGGCGCCTCGTCGCCGCCTTCTGGGATCTCGAGGCGCATGGCAGCGAGGCCAAGGGGATCATCGCTCGGATCGGCCAGGTGGTGACCGGCTTGATCCATCTCGGCCTCGCCTTCACGGCGGCAGCGATCCTGATGCCGTCCTCCTCCGGCTCGAACGGCGGCTCCAGCCTCGACAAGTGGACCGCCAAGATCATGCAGATGCCCTTCGGCCAGTGGATCGTCGGCATCGCCGGGCTGATCGGCCTCGGCGCGGGCATCTATTACATCTGGAAGGGCGTCTCGCACAAATACATGGAGAACCTGCGTGCCAAGCCGATGACGCTGAAGCTGCAACCGGCGCTGACCACCGGTCTTGTCGCGAATGGCGCGGTGATCGCCATCGTCGGCTTCCTGCTGGCCTATGCGGCATGGACGCTGAACCCCAGCGAGGCCGGCGGCCTGGCCGAGGCCTTCGACTGGCTGCGCGAGAAGCCTTACGGAACGGTGCTCGTGACCGCTCTCGCGGTGGGTCTTCTAGGCTTTTCGCTGTTCTGCTTCGTCAACGCCGCCTACCGGATCGTGCCGAAGCTGAAGACCGATGACATGGAGACGCTGGCGCGCCGTCTCGCCTCTTAACGGCCCAGAATCGCCTTCACATAATGCTGCGTCTCGGCATAGGGCGGGACGCCGCCATATTTCTGCACGGCGCCGGGCCCGGCGTTATAGGCCGCGAGCGCGAGGCGCCAATCGCCGAAGGCGTCGTGCTGCATCCTGAGATAGCGCGCGCCGCCTTCGAGATTCTGGCGTGGATCCATCGGATCGACGCGCAAAAGCCGCGCCGTGTCGGGCATCAGCTGCGCGAGGCCCAGCGCGCCCACCCGGCTTACCGCACCGGCGTTCCAGCCGCTTTCCTGCTGCACGAGGCGCAGGAACAAGTCCTCGGGGATGCGATGCTTACGGGCCGCGTCGCGGGCCAGCGTGAGATAAGGCCCGGCATAGCGGCCGGTAAAGGCCGGAGCCGCCGCGACCTGCAACTCCTGCGGTATCTCCGCACGGGGCGGCTGCAGCCGCGACGAGCTCGCATATTGCGAAGCGGCCCGGCCGTCGAGCACGTTGAGTTGCGAGGCGAAGAGGCCCGGGGCCGAGCTGGTCGAGACCCGGTCGGCCAAGGCCGGTGTTGCGCAAAAAAGGCCCAGCGCCGCCAGCGCGGCGCCCGTCAGGTAATGGTACATCGCGTCCCTCCGTTCCACCGGCTGGTTCCGGCGCTGGTGCGTTCGCTGCGCTCACGCTAGCCGGGATCGTGGCGGAAAGGGAAGCGGGAACCGGCGTTTCCCCTGTCATCCGATGCGCGCGACGCATATTGTCGGCGCAACGAAATACGAGATTCGACAAGGCAGGAGGCGTTATGGCCGGTTCCGTGAACAAGGTGATCCTCATCGGCAATCTGGGCCGCGACCCGGAGGTGCGGACCTTCCAGAATGGCGGCAAGGTGGTGAACCTGCGTGTCGCCACCTCCGAGACCTGGAAGGACCGCAACACCGGCGAGCGTCGCGAGCGCACCGAGTGGCATTCGGTGGCGATCTTCAACGAGCCGCTGGGCCGGATCGCCGAGCAGTATCTGCGCAAGGGCTCGACCGTCTATCTCGAAGGTCAGCTGGAAACCCGCAAGTGGCAGGACCAGCAGGGCAACGACCGCTATTCCACCGAAGTGGTGCTGCGGCCCTTCACCGGCAACCTGACCCTGCTCGGCGGCCGCGGCGATGGCGGTTCGGGCGGCGGATATGGCGGCGATGACCGGGGCGGATATGGCGGCGGCTCGGGCGGCTATGACGACCGCGGTGGTTATGGCGACGGCAATCAGGGCGGCAGCGGCGGTGGCAGCCGCGACATCGACGACGAGATCCCGTTCTGAGATCTACCCCTAGCGACGATCAGGCGCCGCCCCCTTCGGGGCGGTGTCTTTCGTTTCAGCCCAGCGCCACCGCGAGTTCGCCGGGACGGCTCAGCGTGCCGCCGCCCACCGCCGCGCGCACGCCGGTGGTGCCCGGAGCCGAGGTCGGCAACCCGCGCGCCACGCGCACGGCGAGATAGGCGAAGGCCTGCGCCTCCAGCATGTCGCCGTCGAGACCCACCGCCTCGACCGGTGCGACCGGGCAGTCGCAGCCTGCCGCGATCATCTCCATCATCACCGGGTTATGGCGCCCGCCGCCCGTCGCCAGCAGCCGTTCGGGTGGTGCCGGGCACAGTTCCATGCCGCGCATCACGCCGGCGGCGACGCAGGCGGTCAGCGTGGCCGCCGCATCCGCATCCGACAGGTTGGTCACCTCGCGCGACAACCCGGCGAAGGCATCGCGGTCGAGCGATTTCGGGACCATGCGGAAGAAATGCGGGTGCTGCAGGAAACGCTCCACGATGGCGTCCTTCACCTCGCCCTTGGCGGCCAGCGCCCCGCCCTCGTCCAAGGCCCAGCCCAGCCGCGATCGCACGAGATCGTTGATCGGCGCGTTTGCCGGGCCGGTATCGAAGGCCAGCAGCGCGCCCTCGGCCTCGGGGCGGGCGAAGCCCGGATCGGCAAAGGTCAGATTGCCGACACCGCCGAGATTGAGAAATGCCAGCGGCGCCTCGGCCCCCACGAATTTCGCCAGCGCGAAGTGATAGAACGGCGCCAGCGGCGCGCCCTCGCCGCCGAAGCGCACATCCGAGCTGCGGAAATCCCAGACCACGGGCACGCCCAGCGCCTCGGCGAGGATCGCGCCCGAACCGGCCTGATGCGTGCCGCGTCCCTTGGGATCATGCGCCAGCGTCTGGCCATGAAACCCGATCAGATCGACGCCATCGAAGCCGGACAGGATCTCGGCATGGGCGGTCTCGACCACCTCCGCCGCCGCCTCGACCGCCTCGCCTTCCCACAGGCCCAGAGCGGCGCGCAGCACCTCGCGCTCGGCCTCCGAATAGGGCCGGTAGGCGCTCTCGCCGAAGCCGAAGACGGTTTCGCCATCGGTTTCGATGATGGCGGCGTCGACCCCGTCGAGAGAGGTGCCCGACATCGCGCCCAAGGCCCTGATCCTGTCGCCTGTCCCGATCCGCCGCATCGCGCTTTCCCTCGCCCCGCTTGATGCCTATAGAGTGGCGCGACCAAGAGAGGGGCACAAGACATGACCTACCACCCCAAGAGCGACTTCATGTCCGTGATGATCGAGCGCGGCTATCTTGCCGACTGCACCGATTACCAGGGCCTGGACGAGGCGCTGTCGAAGGGGGTCGTGCCCGCCTATATCGGCTATGACGCCACCGCGGCGTCGCTGCATGTGGGCCACCTGCTCAACGTGATGATGCTGCGCTGGCTGCAGAAGACCGGGCACAAGCCGATCACCCTGATGGGCGGCGGTACTACGAAGGTGGGCGATCCAAGCTTCCGCTCGGACGAACGGCCACTGCTGGGTCCGGACCAGATCGCCTCGAACATCGCCGGTATGCAGAAGGTCTTCGCGCGCTACCTCTCCTATGGCGAGGGCCCGACCGACGCGCTCATGCTCGACAACGCCGAGTGGCTCGACAACCTCAACTACCTCGAGTTCCTGCGCGACATCGGGCGGCATTTCTCGGTCAACAGGATGCTGAGCTTCGAGAGCGTGAAGTCGAGGATCGACCGCGAGCAGTCGCTGTCCTTCCTCGAATTCAACTACATGATCCTGCAGGCCTACGACTTCCTCGAGCTGAACCGCCGCTATGGCTGCGTGCTGCAGATGGGCGGCTCGGACCAGTGGGGCAACATCGTCAACGGCATCGACCTGACCCGTCGCGTACTCGACCACGAGATCTACGGTCTGACCTCGCCGCTGCTGACGACCTCGGACGGCCGCAAGATGGGCAAGAGTGCCGGTGGCGCGGTCTGGCTGAACGAGGAGATGCTGAGCCCTTACGAGTTCTGGCAGTTCTGGCGCAACACCACGGATGCCGATGTCGGCCGCTTCCTCAAGCTCTACACCGAACTGCCGGTGGCGGAGTGCGAGCGCCTCGGCGCATTGTCGGGCTCCGAGATCAACGAGGCCAAGATCGTGCTGGCCGACGAGGTCACGGCGCTGCTGCATGGCCGCGACGCGGCCGAAACCGCGAAGGCCACGGCGCGCGAGGTGTTCGAGAAGGGCGGCGTGGGTGACGACCTGCCGACGCTCACCCTGACCGAGGCCGAGGTGGCCGAGGGCATCTCGGTGGTGCAACTGATCGTGCGCGCCGGGCTCGCCGCCTCGGGCAAGGAAGCCAAGCGGCTGATCTCGGACAACGGGGCGAGGCTCGACGACGCGCCGCTGACCGATGCCGGTCTGATGATCGACCGCGCGGCGCTGACCGCGCCGATCAAGCTTTCGGCGGGCAAGAAGCGTCACGCGCTGGTACGGCTGGGCTAAGACGACAGATCCAACATGGTGATGGCGAGGGCGGCGAAAGCCGCCCTTTCCTTTTGGACCAACCCGGTCCGCTGCAAGGAACCATGCCATCCCCCTCCCGTTGGCCCGCTATCAGGGAGAGTTTTCATGAAGGATGCGCTCGGACAACCGATCGATGCGGAGCGGCCCTACCTGCTGCTGCTGCTCGCCGGGCTCGGCTTTTTCGGCTGCGCCTCGCTCGTCGGCGGCACCATCGCCGCGCAGATCGTCGTGCCGGGGCATGACTGGATCGCCGACACGATCAGCGATCTCGGCGCAGGCGAATGGGAGATCATCATGGATGTCGCGCTCTACGGTTTTGCCGCGGGGCTCTTCGCCATGGCGCTGGCGGCGTCGCATGTGCATCTGGGCGGCATTGGCTGGTCGGCGGGCGTCGTGTCGCTCGCGATACTCGCGGCGCTGGTCGTGGTGGTCGGCGCCCGCAACGAATACGGCGATGGCGATAGTGATGGCGTCGTCATCCACATCTATCTCGTCTACGGGCTCGGTGCGCTGTTCCTCGCGACGCCGCTCAGCATGGCGGCGGGGTTCGGACGCGACCATCCATGGGCCCGCTTGGCCCTGATCGGTCTCGCGATCGCATGGGCGGTCGGCGCGCCGCTGTTCCTGATGGCGCCCACGACGATCGACGGTCTGGCGGAGCGTATCCTCGGCCTCATCGCCTGCGCCATCCTCGCGGTGATGGCCTATGTGTTCTGGCGCCGTGGGCTCGATGCCCGCAAGGGCCGGCACTAACCGCCGAGCATCCATTCCCCGTCTGGCCAGAAGGCGTGAAAGGCAAAGGCGAAGAGCACGTCGTGGGGAAGGTCCTGGCCCTGCGCGTCGCGCACCCGCACATTGCCCACGTCGCGGCCCTGCGCGACCTGCGCCGCATCGAGCGGACTGGCCTGCCCGGCCTCCCAGGTGATCGTGACGCCCGCCTCCGAAACGGTGCCCGCCTCCCGCAGCCTTGAGAACGGCCAGGCGCGGTCCCCGACTCGCACCACCCGCATCAGGGGCGCGATGCCATGCGGCGGCATCTCGCCCGCGTAGAGGAATGGTCGCGAGGCGCTGTCATAGCTTACATAGGGGTTGCGCCCATAGGCCCGGCTCCAATCCGGCTCGTCCATCACCAGCCCGTCCGGATAGGCCGTTCTGAACCGCTCCCAGCTATCCATCCAGGCGGGCAGCAGTTCCAGTTCGGCCCCGGTCATTTCGCCGACGATGCCGGTGCCGATGGCCTGCTGCCACCAGCTTTCGGTCTGGCGGTCATACATCACCATGTCCGAGGCGCGCAGCATGCCCGAGACCCCGAAGGACAGCGTCTGCCCCGCGACCCGGCGGTCGAACACCATGCCGGAATTGCACAGCGGGCAATAGGTGACGGCCACCGGCACCCCGCCGGCCGCGTCGTTGACGATCTCGTGCCACAGCAGGTAGCGGATCGGATAGGCCCGGGCCGGACCGCCGGGGGCCGGCCAGACCATGACCGGCTCTGTCGCCCCCAGCCGCGTCTCAGAGGCCGCGGGGATCATCCGCGGCTCGTCGATCGCCGGAATGCCGTCCTTGGGTGGGCCGCCGGACATGATCTCGGTCCAGTCGGAAATGCTTGTCTGAGTGAAATCGGTGTTCGGCCATTGGCCTTGCCAGCGTGCCGGCTCGGCGCTGGCCGCCCCGGCCAGAGCGATGGCGGCGATGATCGTCCAGATGCGCATGTCGCGTCCTCCCCCGGGGCCAGCCTGCCCGACGCCCGGCGCCGCCGTCACCCTGCCTCACCGCAAGGTGACGGCGCGCGAGTCGGCGTGTGCCGTCAGGGTGGCGCCGCCGTAACGAACCGGCTAGACGGACCGCGAGAAATGCTACGGACCACGCCCATGCCCAAGACCATCCTGAAGCGCTGCGAGCAGAACGGCCTGCGCCTGACCGAACAGCGCCGGGTGATCGCGCAGGTGCTCGAGGCGGCGGACGACCACCCCGATGTCGAGGAGCTGCACGCCCGCGCCGCCGCCGAGGATGCACGGATCTCGCTGGCCACGGTCTATCGCACGGTAAAGCTGTTCGAGGAGGCGGGCATTCTCGAAAAGCACGAGTTCGGCGACGGGCGTGCCCGCTACGAGACCACCGACCGCGAGCATCACGACCACCTGATCGACATGCATTCTGGCGAGGTGATCGAGTTCGTCGATGACGAGATCGAGGCGCTGCAGGAGCGCATCGCCGAGCGGCTCGG
This sequence comes from Limimaricola sp. AA108-03, assembly GCF_050847355.1. Classification (NCBI taxonomy): domain Bacteria; kingdom Pseudomonadati; phylum Pseudomonadota; class Alphaproteobacteria; order Rhodobacterales; family Paracoccaceae; genus Limimaricola; species Limimaricola sp. AA108-03. The sequence goes on along the minus strand of NZ_CP193755.1, from coordinate 1,443,856 downwards.
CTACAAGCTGATCGGGCACAGGCTCGAACTCTACGGCGTACCCGCCAAGAAAGAGAGCTGAGATGGAGAACCTGCGCGGCAGTCTTCTAATGGTCGCGGCGATGCTCGGCTTCGCGCTCGAGGACATGTTCATCAAGCTCCTTGCCGGCGCGCTGCCGGTGGGACAGATCCTGATGCTGCTCGGCCTCGGCGGCGGGCTGGCCTTCGCGCTGATGGCCCGCGCGCGGGACGAGGCACTGTGGTCGCCCGATTTCCTGCACCCTGCCGTGATGGCGCGCAATCTCGGCGAGGTGATCGGAACGGGAAGCTTCATCACCGCCGTCGCGCTCTCGCCCCTCGCCACGGCCACCGCGATCGCGCAGTCGATCCCGCTTCTCGTGACGCTGGGCGCGGCGCTGTTCTTCTTGGAGCCGGTCGGCTGGCGGCGCTGGAGCGCGATCTGTGCGGGCCTGGTCGGCGTGCTGCTGGTGATCCGCCCCGGCGTCGACGGCTTCACCCCGATGTCGCTCTTCGCGCTCCTGGGCGCGATCGGTCTGGCGGGCCGCGACCTCGCCTCGCGCCGGGTGCCGCGCGCGATCTCTTCCACCAAGCTGTCGGTCTATGCCTTCCTGATCCTCGTGCCGGTGGGCTACGCGATGGTCCTCGTCGCCGGAGAGCGGCTGGTCCAACCAAACCCGACCCAGTTGGCGATGCTGGCGGGCGGCGTGGTGATCGGCGTGGCGGCCTATTACATGCTGACCGCCGCGACGCGGATGGGCGAAGTCTCGGTGATCGCGCCCTACCGCTATACCCGCCTTATCTTCGCGTTGGTGATCGCCGTCTCGGTCTTCGGGGAACGGCCCGACGCGCTCACCTATCTCGGCGCCGCGATCATCGTCGGCTCGGGGATCTACACGCTTCTTCGCGAGGCCCGGCTCAGGCGCGCTTCACGCCGGGTCACGCCCGCGTTATAGAGCCCACGAACCTTCCCACAGGAGACTTCCATGAGCACGATCATCGACATTCACGCCCGCGAAATTCTCGATAGCCGGGGCAACCCGACGGTCGAGGTGGACGTGATCCTCGAAGACGGCACGATGGGCCGCGCCGCCGTGCCCTCCGGCGCCTCCACCGGCGCCTACGAGGCGGTCGAGAAGCGCGACGGCGACAAGTCCCGCTACATGGGCAAGGGCGTGCTCGAGGCGGTCGCGGCGGTGAATGGCGAGATCGCCGAGGCGATCCTCGGCATGGACGCGACCGAGCAGGTCGAGATCGACCAGACCATGATCGAGCTCGACGGCACCGACAACAAGGGCCGCCTCGGCGCCAACGCGATCCTCGGCGTGTCGATGGCGGTCGCCAAGGCCGCGGCCGAGTTCACCACCCAACCGCTGTTCCGCTATGTCGGCGGCATGTCGGCCCGCGTGCTTCCGGTGCCGATGATGAACATCATCAATGGCGGCGAGCATGCCGACAACCCGATCGACATCCAGGAATTCATGATCATGCCGGTCTCCGCGACCAGCATCCGTGAAGCCGTTCGCATGGGCTCGGAGGTGTTCCACACCCTCAAGAAGGAGCTTTCGGCGGCTGGCATGTCCACCGGTCTCGGCGACGAGGGCGGCTTTGCCCCCGAGCTTGGTGGCACCCGCGAGGCGCTCGACTTCATCCTCCGCTCGATCGAAAAGGCTGGCTACAAGCCCGGCGAGGACATCTACCTCGCGCTCGATTGCGCCGCGACCGAGTATTACAAGGGCGGCAAGTACGAGATGAAGGGCGAGGGCAAGTCGCTGAGCTCGGCCGAGAACGTCGCCTACCTGCAGGCGCTGGTGAACGACTACCCGATCATCTCGATCGAGGACGGCATGTCCGAGGACGACTGGGATGGCTGGAAGATGCTCACAGACGCCATCGGCGACAAGGTGCAACTGGTGGGCGACGACCTCTTCGTCACCAACCCTGACCGCCTCAAGGACGGCATCGAGAAGGGTTCGGCCAACTCGCTGCTGGTGAAGGTCAACCAGATCGGCACGCTGACCGAGACGATGCAGGCCGTGGAAATGGCGCAGCGCGCGCGTTTCACCTGCGTGATGTCGCATCGCTCAGGCGAAACCGAGGACGCGACCATCGCCGACCTCGCCGTCGCCACCAACTGCGGCCAGATCAAGACCGGCTCGCTCGCGCGCTCCGACCGGCTCGCCAAGTACAACCAGCTGATCCGCATCGAGGAGATGCTGGGCGAAACCGCGATCTACGCCGGACGCTCGATCCTGCGCGGCTGAGTTCGCGACCGGTAGAGAATGAAAGGGCCGCGGCATATGCCGCGGCCCTTTGCTCGTCTCCGGGGGGTCAGGCCCCGAGTGGCATCAGTTCCACCAGTTGTAGTAGCCCTCATTGGCCTCCGGCAGCGCTTCGAGCTGCTCCTGGCTCATCCGCGTGACCAGCGAGAAGTCACCGCCGACATAGTCCCCGGCCAGACGCACCTCGCTGAAGTCGAGCACGACCTCCTCATCGCCGATGTCCAGCCAACCGCCGGTTTCGATCACGAGGCCGATCATCTGGCCGTCGGCGGAGATCACGATGTCCTCGACCTCGCCGATCTCTTCCCATTCGGCATCGACTTCCTCGTAATAGGGCGTGTCGACCCAGACGGTCTCGTCATACTCCGCCTCGAGCGTGTAAATGTTCGAGCCGATCAGGCTTTCGGCGCGGATCGTGTTCGACAGGTTGTCGGCGGTCAGGCGACCCGAGCCCATGCCCATCTCGGTATGGGCTTCGGCAAGAGCGCCGCCGGCAGCCAAGGTGAGGCCGAGAGCGAGAGCGGTGGTGTTCATCATGCGGGTCATGGCGTTTCCTTCTTCTTGCGTTTTCACGTTCGGCGGGTCAACGATGCCCGCCGCCACCAGTTCCAAGACGAGGCCGATCCCTTGACCGTGACACCGCTTTCTCCCGGCCCAAGGCATTACGATGCCCGCGGGCTCATCTGCCCGCTGCCAGTGCTCAAGGCGCGCAAGATCCTCGCCGGGATGGCGCAAGGCGAAGTCCTCGAGATTATCTGCGATGATCCCGTGGCGCGGATCGACCTGCCCCATTTCTGCGCCGAGGCGGGGCATGAGCACCTGGGGCTGGTCGAGGAGGATGGCGCGCAGCGGCATCGCATCCGGCACGGCTAGCGAACGAAAGCGGCGGTTTCGTTCCGCTGCGGCGGTAGCTTCAGGCAGTGTTGAAAAGGAAAGGGCCGGGCAGGTTTCCCTGCCCGGCCTTCTTGTCTCTGCTCGGCCAGCCCGGCTCAGCGGCCGATCGACCACCAGCCACGGCGACGCGGCTTCTTGCCGTCGTCTTCGGCCCCGGCATCCACCGTCTCGCGCGGGGCCTCGGCCTCGGGCTCGGGTGCCTTGCGGGTTTCGGCGACCGTCTCAGCCACCTGTTCGGCCACTTCCGGCATCACTTCCGGCGTATTGGAAGCCGGGGCCTGCTCCGGCTTGCCGCCGCCTTGGGTTTCAGCGGCCCCGGCAGCTGCCGGCTCGGCCTCGGCCGGAACCGGCGCGGTCTCGGCGACCTCCTCGGGCTTCGGCTCGGCCTTCTTGCGACGCGTGCGCTTGGGCTTCGGCGCGGGCTCGGCCTCACCGGCAGGAGCGGCCTCGGCCTCGGTCGGCTCGGCCTTCTTGCGACGCGTGCGCTTGGGCTTCGGTGCCTCTTCGGCAACGGGCGCGTCGGCCTCGGCAGGCGCGGCGGGCGTTGAGTCCTCGGCCGTTTCCTTCTTGCGGGTCCGGGTACGGGTCCGCTTCAGCTTGGCTTCCGGCTCGGGTGCCGCTTCGGCCGCTGCCGCAGGCGCGGGTTCTGCAGTCTCGGGCTCCACTGTCGCTTCGACCTCGGCCTCGACGGCCGGCGCGGCCGTCGGCTCGGCAACCACCTCGGGAGCTTCGGCGGGCGCCTCGTCCGCTTCGGCTCCGGTCACGTTCCGATCCTCGGACTGTTCCTCGCCCTGCGTCTCGGCCCCTTCGCCGTTGCCGCCGCGACGACGACGACGACGACGACGCTTCTTGCGCGGCTTGTCGTCCTCGTCCGTCGCCGCGCGCGGCTCGTCCTGAGATGCGCTCTCGGTCGCGGCCTCGGTGCTCTCCTCGTCTTCCTCGTCCTCTTCCTCGATATCGAGGTCGATCTCGGCGTCGAGTTCCTCCATCAGGGCGGCGGTCGAGACGACGGGTGCGGCTTCGGGCACGGTCCGGGTGGCGGTCTTGAACTTCTCGACCACGAAGTCGGGCGACACCAGCGTCGGATCCCCCTCGACCCGCACGGCCATGCCGTAACGCTGCTCAATGGCGGCCACGTGCTCGCGCTTGTGGTTCATCAGGAAGTTCATGATGGCGTAGGGCACGCGCACCAGCACCTCCTTGGTACGACCCCGAACGCCCTCTTCCTCAAGCTGGCGCAGGATCGCCAGGGCGACGTTCTCGTCGGAGCGCAGCAGGCCGGTGCCGTGGCAATGCGGGCAAGGCTGGGTGGTCGCCTCGAGCATGCCGGGGCGCAGGCGCTGGCGGCTCATCTCCAGCAGGCCGAAGCCCGAGATGCGTCCGACCTGGATCCGCGCGCGGTCGGTCTTCAGCTTGTCCTTGAAGCGCTTTTCGACCGCGGTGTTGTTGCGCCGCTCGTCCATGTCGATGAAGTCGATCACGATCAGACCGGCGAGATCGCGCAGACGCAGCTGGCGCGCCACCTCGTCCGCCGCTTCGAGGTTGGTCTTGAGCGCGGTCTGCTCGATCGAGCCTTCCTTTGTGGCGCGGCCCGAGTTGACGTCGATGGCGACCAGCGCCTCGGTGACGCCGATCACGATGTAGCCGCCGGAGGGAAGCTGCACGGTCGGGTTGAACATGCCCGCGAGGTAGCTCTCGACCTGATAGCGCGCGAAGAGCGGCAGGCTATCGGTATAGGGTTTCACGTTTTTCGCATGCGACGGCATGATCATCTTCATGAAGTCGCGCGCGATCCGGAAGCCCTCGACACCCTCGACGATCACCTCGTCGATATCCTTGGAGTAGAGATCGCGAATCGACCGCTTGATGAGGTCGCCTTCCTCGTAGATCTTGGCGGGCGCGATTGACTTGAGCGTCAGCTCGCGGATCTGCTCCCACAGGCGCTGGAGGTATTCGTAATCGCGCTTGATCTCGGACTTGGTGCGCTGCGACCCGGCGGTACGGATGATCAGCCCCGCGCCTTCCGGCACATCCATTTCGGCCGCGATCTCCTTGAGTTTCTTGCGATCGGCGGCATTGGTGATCTTGCGAGAGATGCCGCCACCACGGGCGGTATTGGGCATCAACACGCAGTAGCGACCCGCGAGAGACAGGTAGGTCGTCAGCGCCGCGCCCTTGTTGCCGCGCTCTTCCTTGACGACCTGGACCAGCATGATCTGCCGGACCTTGATCACTTCCTGGATCTTGTAGCGCTTGGGACGCGGCTTGCGCGCCGGGCGCACATCTTCGCTGTCATCCTCGTCGGCGACGCTTTCGATGTCCTCGTCCTTGGTGGCGGCGTCGGCCTCGTCCTCGTCGTCGCCCTCAGGATCGATGGTTTCCATGCCGGAGACGGCGTCGCTGTCCTGGCTGGCGACGGCGTCGGTGTTGGCATCGGACGCGCGGCGGCGCGAGCGCGAGCGGCGGCGGCGCGGGCGGTCGCCCTCCTCACCATCGGTCTCGCTCTCGTCCTCCTCAGCCTCCGCGGACGCCGCTTCGGCCTCGGCCTTCAGGCTCTCGGCATAGGCCTTCTCTTCCGCGAGCAGCGCTTCGCGGTCGGCCACGGGAATCTGATAATAGTCGGGGTGAATCTCGGAGAATGCGAGAAATCCGTGCCGGTTGCCGCCGTAATCGACGAAGGCCGCCTGCAGCGACGGCTCTACGCGCGTGACCTTGGCGAGGTAGATGTTTCCGGCGAGCTGACGGCGGCTCTGGCTTTCGAAGTCGAATTCCTCGACCTTGTTTCCGTCACAGACCACGACGCGGGTTTCCTCCGCGTGCGTGGCGTCGATGAGCATTTTCTTTGCCATGTTATCCATTCGCATGATGCACCGGGCGGCGCCCCCGGGGGGAGGCCTGTCGGGCGTTCATGTCCGATTGTGGCGATCAAGCGCGTATCGGCCTCCGCGCGGCCCCTCGGGGCCGTCATCGGGTCGCCTGCATGCTGCGCGCGTTGCATCGCGGTTCTTCCTCGCCCCCTCGGGGGCCGTTCATGCCCGTCGGCCACCTCCGCGGAGGCAGGTCGACCGGGGTCAGGTATGCGGTCCCTCTCGGGGCCGGTCTCGTCCGCCGCCGGTGCCGGGGTACCCCGTCGCAAAGGTGGCGGAAAATCCGTCCGGGCCGGGGCGCCAAGCGCCCGCCCGTTCCGACCTTCATAGCGGCACTTGTCCACATGACACAATGACGAATGTGAAAGACCGCCCCGAAGGGCGGCCCGATCCATGACAGATGCCGTTGGATTTCAGAGATAATCGGAGCGCTGCAGCCCGTATTTGGCCATCTTCTCGTTCAGCGTCCGGCGCGGCAGGCACAGCTCGTCCATCACCGCGACGATCGAGCCCTTGTGGCGCCGCATCGTGTTGTCGATCAGCATCCGCTCGAAGGCCTCGACGAACTCCTTGAGCGGCTTGCCTTCGGTGGTCATCGCCTGATCGCTCTGCTCGTCGCCATCGCTCATCAGCAAGGAGGCGATCGAGCCGGAGCCGCGACGGTTCTGCAGCACCGCGCGTTCGGCCACGTTGATCAGTTGACGCACGTTGCCGGGCCAGGGCGCCTGCAGCAGCTGCGCCGCCTCCTGCGCGCTGACCTCGGGGGCGTCGCAGCCATACTCGTCGGCGAACTGCTCCGACAGCCGAGTGAAGAGCGACAGGATATCCTCGCCGCGCTGCCGAAGCGGCGGCACGACGATCCTGAGCGCTGCGAGCCGGTAGTAAAGGTCCGGGCGCAGCACGCTCTCGCAGGTCTTGCCCTCGTCCTGCAGGTTGCAGATCGCGACGATGCGGGTCTCGGCGGGCGTACCCTGATCGTTGATCGCGGTCAGGAGCCGCGCCTGCATTGCGCTCGACAGCGCCTCGATGTCCTCGAGCACCAGCGTGCCGCCGCGCGCCTCCTCGAGCGCCGGGATCGGCTCGTCCTCGGCCGCGGGGCCGAACAGCCGCGCCGCGAGCCGCTCCTCGTCATAGGCGGAGCAGGAGATCAGCACGAACTTCTTCGAACCTCGGGAACCCACGGCGTGCAGCGCATGCGCCACCAACGTCTTGCCGGTGCCGGTCTCGCCCTCGATCAGCACGTGGCCATCGGCCTGGCCGAGATCGAGGATGTCCTCCTTGAGGCGCTCCATCACCGGCGAGGAGCCGATCAGCTTGTTCATCAGCGCCGAGCCGTCCGACAGTTCCCGCCGGAGCGCCCGATTGTCGAGCACCAGCCGGCGCGCGTTGCTAGCCTTCTTGGCCAGTTCGGTCATCCGGTCCGGGTTGAACGGTTTCTCGAGAAAATCGAACGCCCCGAGCCGCATCGCCTCGACTGCCATCGGCACGTCGCCATGGCCGGTGATCATGATCACCGGCAGCGTGCTGTCGACGCTCTTGAGCTTGCGCAGGAACTGCATGCCATCCATGCCGGGCATGCGAATGTCGCTCACCACGATCCCGGGGTAATCGGCGGTCAGCCCCTTGAGCGCCTCCTCGGCGCTGGCAAAGCTCTCCGTGTCAAACCCCGACAGCGCCAGCCACTGACTGATCGACTGGCGCATGTCCTTTTCGTCGTCGACGATGGCGACCTTCATGGTCTTGCTCATTCGAGCCCCCTATTCCGCCGCAGCCATACCTTCTTCCAAGATAGGCAGTTGCACTTCGAAAACAGCCCCGCCGCCGGATGCGTTCCGCGCGGTCAGCCGTCCACCGAGATCGTTGACGATCCCCGATGAGATCGCGAGCCCCAGACCGACACCGTCGCCGGGCTGCTTGGTTGTATAGAACGGCTCGAACAGCGCATCGAGATTCTCGATGCCCGGGCCGTTGTCATGCACGGTCAGAACGACGGCATCCTCGACCGTGAGCGTGATGTCGATGCGCGGGTCGCGCACCTCCTTGGTCGCGTCAAGCGCGTTGCGAAGCAGGTTGATGATCACCTGTTCGAAGCGCAGCCGATCCCCGAGGATCATCGCCGGCCCCGAAGGCAGCGTGCGGTTGATCGCGACCGACCGGGTCTTGAGCTGCGGCTCCATCATTGCGAGCGCCGAGGACAGCGCGGCCCGGGCATCCACCGGCTCGAAGGCCTGATTGCCCTTGCGGGCATAAGATTTGAGCTGACGGGTGATCGCGCCCATCCGGTCGATCAGGTCGTCGATGCGCTGGAACGAGGACAGCGCCTCCTCCGGGCGGCGGCGCTGCAGCAAGAGCCGCGCCCCGGCGAGATAGGTCTTCATCGCCGCCAGCGGCTGGTTCAACTCGTGGCTGACGCTGGCCGACATCTCGCCCAGCACCGCGAGCTTCGAGGATTGCGCGATGGTCTGCTCGGCGCTCTCGAGGTTGCGCTCGACTTGCTGGCGCTGCGCGATCTCGCGCTGCAGCCGCATGTTGAGCCGCCGCAGCTGGTCGCTTTCCCGGCGTACCAGCAGGAGCCGCGAGGCCGATTTGCGCGAGCTGAGCCAGAAGGCGAAGGCCAGGAGCATCGCGAAGCCCATGATCTCGAGCGCCAGCACGCCGTTCACCTTCTCGCGGACGCTGCTATAGGCGGTGAAGGTGACCATCTTCCAGCCCTGGAACGGCACCCGCAATTCGCGACGCATCACCGCCTCGCCGCGCAGATATGCGTCGATCGGCAGGGCGGTCCAGTCGGTGGCAAGGAAAGCGCGCTCAATCGCCGAGGGCGCGCTCTGACGCTCCAGCGCCTCGCTCTCGGGCAGGCCGCGCCAGCGCGGCTCGGTCGAAAGGATGATCTCGCCCGAACTGTCGGTGACCAGAACAGCGTCCGAGGTCCCGGCCCAGCTGCGTTCGAGCTTGGCGAGGTCGACCTCGACCGAGATCACGCCGAGCGTCGCGCCGTTGCTGTCGACCTTGCGCGAATAGAGGAAGGCATAGCCGCCGGTTTCGCGCCGGAAGATGGTGAAGACCGTGGAATTGGCGCGCATCGCATCGACGAAATAGGGCGCCGCCCGATGCGTCTCGCCAAGCCGGTTGCGATCGGTCGCCGCCACGATGCGGCCGTCGCGATCGTAGAGCACGAGGCTCGCCGCGCCGATCTCGTCGACGAAGGAGAGCAGCCTCTGGGTCGAGCGCGAGAAGTCCGACGAGGACAGCGCGCCGATCAGCTCGGGGTCACGCGCGAGCAGCTGCGGCACGATGGAGTTGCGCTGCAGCTCGGAAATCAGGTTGCCGACATAGAGGGTGAGCCGGACCTCGGCGCGATTGCGCGTGGCCTCGGTGAAGCGCTCGGTCAGCAGCACGTTGGTGATCCAGATCACCGCCATCGCGGCGAGGCAGAACAGGGCCAGCGCGATGCGCGGGCCCCAGCTGCGCCTCGGCCTGGGCGGTCTGGGTATCTGGGTCGACATGCCGAAGGGTTTACGCGGCCCCGCGCCTCGCGGCAAGCGGGGCCCGATCACGCCGCCTTCTGGCGGGCGTGAGGCGGATCGAGGTCAGGCCGAGACCAGCGCGCCCACGAGGCCGTCGAACAGGCCGCGCCCGTCGGTGCCGCCATGCCGGGCATCTACCGCCCGCTCGGGATGCGGCATCATGCCGAGCACGCGGCGGTTCTCGGAAAGGACGCCGGCGATGTCGCCGGTCGAGCCGTTGGGGTTGTCGCCATAGGTGAAGGCGATCCGGTCCTCGGCCCGCAGTCGCTCCAGCGTCGGCTGGTCGACGAAGTAGTTGCCGTCGTGATGCGCGACCGGGATCTGCAGCGACGCGCCCTTGGCGTAGCCACGGGTGAAGTCGCTGTCCGCGGTCGCCACTTCGAGCGGCACGGTCTTGCACACGAAGCGAATGCCGGCATTGCGCATCAGCGCACCCGGCAGCAGCCCAGTCTCGGTCAGCACCTGAAAGCCGTTGCAGACGCCGAGCGCATAGCCGCCCTTGTGGACGTGATCGATCACGGCGCGGCAGACAGGCGACTGCGCGGCGATGGCGCCGCAGCGCAGGTAATCGCCGAAGGAAAAGCCGCCCGGCACGGCGACCAGATCGATGCCGCGCGGCAGACCGTCATCCTTGTGCCAGACCATCTCGACATCGGCGCCAGCGGCGCGCAGGGCGACGGCCATGTCGCGGTCGCAGTTGGAGCCGGGGAATACGATGACGGCAGCCTTCATGGCGGGCATCCTTCGGGATCTGGGGCGGCAGCGCCGCGAAAGGGAAATCGGGGCGAGGGGCGGCGACGCCCCTGCTCGGGAAGTCAGGTCGGCGGTGGCGCCCTCCCCTGCAACCACCGCCGCATCGCTCCCGGTGCTCAGGCCCCCCAGAAAGGAAGCCGAGCGGTGCCCGAAAGCGAAACCTGGTCCGAAGACGCGAACGCCGCCCCGAGAGGCGGCGTGCGACCTCAGCTCAGGTCGATCTTGTAGCTCTCGATCACCGTGTTGGCGAGAAGTTTCTCGCACATCTCGGTCACTTGGGCCTCGGCCGACGCCGCGTCGGTCTCCGCGAGGTCCAACTCGATCACCTTGCCCTGCCGGACGCCCTCGACGCCGTCGAAGCCCAGGGCGCCCAGCGCGTGGCGGATCGCCTCGCCTTGGGGGTCGAGAACTCCGGTCTTCAGCATCACCTGCACGCGAGCCTTCATGCGCGCCGCTCCTTCTTGTCGATCTGGCTTGTCGGTCTGGTCTCGCCCGCGGCGTCAGTTGATCAGCGTCGGACGGGGGCGATGGGTCACGTTGGAGGGCAGCACGCCCAACCGCCGCGCCACCTCGGTATAGGCGTCGGTGAGGCTGCCGAGATCCTTGCGGAACACGTCCTTGTCGAGCTTCTGACCGGTCTCGATGTCCCACAGCCGGCAGCTGTCGGGCGAGATCTCGTCGGCCACGACGAGGCGCTGGAAGTCGTTGTCCCAGATCCGGCCGATCTCGATCTTGAAATCCACCAGCTTGATGCCGACGCCGTGCATGACGCCCGACATGAAGTCGTTGACCCGCAGCGCCAGCGCCACGATGTCGTCGAGATCCTGCTGGGAGGCCCAGCCGAAGGCGATGATGTACTCCTCGGGCACCAGCGGATCGCCGAGCTTGTCATCCTTGTAGGAGAACTCGATGATCGGACGCGGTAGCGGCGCGCCCTCCTCCAGACCCAGCCGCTTGGCCATGGAGCCGGCGGCGAAGTTGCGCACGATGACCTCGAGCGGAATGATTTCCACCTGACGAATCAACTGCTCGCGCATGTTCAGCCGCTTGATGAAGTGCGTCGGCACGCCAATCGACTGCAAACCGGTCATGAAGAACTCGGACAGGCGGTTGTTGAGCACGCCCTTGCCCTCGATCACTGCCTTCTTCTCGGCGTTGAAGGCGGTCGCGTCATCCTTGAAATACTGGACCAGCGTTCCCGGCTCGGGGCCTTCGTAGAGGATCTTCGCCTTGCCCTCGTAAATCTTCTTGCGACGTGCCATGCGCTCTCCACGGGGTTTCGCGCGCCAGAACCCCGGATGTCGGGGCGACGCAACGTTTCCGTGACAGGATTGCTGCGTGACGCGGCCTTGGCCGCCTCATAGTGCAAGCCCCCCTTGCGGGCAAGGTGTCCCGGGACGTATCCTTGTGGCCTAGGACGGAAGCGTGGAAAGGCAAGTCACATGACACTTTTCGATGAACGCGAGCACGCTTTCGAGGCGAAGTTCGCCCATGACGCCGAGATGAAGTTCCGCGCCGAGGCGCGGCGCAACCGCAAGCTCGGTTTCTGGGCCGCCGGCCTACTGGGCAAGGAGGGCGACGAAGCCGCCGCTTATGCCCGCGAGGTCATCAAGGCCGAATTCGAGGAGGCGGGGCAGGACGACGTGTTCCGCAAGCTCCGCCGCGACATCGGACACCTGCTCAGCGACGCCGAAATCCATGAGAAGATGGCAGCCTTCAACGCGGAGGCGAAGGCCGAGCTCGTCGAGGAAAACTGAACCATCTTAACCAAGCGCTGCTGGTGGCGCCGCGCGCCCTGATGGCGCGCGCTTAAATCCCCTTTCACCCCTGACCGATACCGTCCGGCGGAGCGCCGCGGCAGTATCCCTGCCTGCCATTGCTCAGGAGACGCCATGACCGCCTCGCCCGGCCCGCAACTTGCCTCCCGCCTTGGCCGCCTCGCGCTTCGGCTGCTGCCGCTTGCTGCCTTGGCGTTGGGTGGGCTGCTGCTTGCCCGGCGACTGGAGACGGTCGATCTGGGCGCGGTCGTACCGGCGCTTGGAGCCTTGCCGCCGGTGCAATGGATCGGCGCCTTGCTCTGCACCGGGCTGAGCCTCTGGGCGCTGGGTCAATACGACGTGGTCTTGCACCGCGCCATGGGCACCGGCGTGGAACCCCGCCGCGCCCGGGCCGCCGGCATCCGCGCCATGGCCATCGCGCAGACTGTCGGCTTCGGCAGCCTCACGGGGGCTTTGGTGCGCTGGCGCAGCCTGCCGGAATGCGACCTGTGGCTGGTCACGCGCCTGTCGCTCTGGGTCTCGATCTCCTTCATGGGCGCGCTTGCGATGCTCGGCGGGCTGTCGCTCCTGCTGCTCGACGGGCGGGTGCTGCTGGCAGCGGTGCTGGCGCTTGCGGTGATCGTGCTGGCGCCGAGGCTGCCACGGCTGCCCGGGCTGCCACAGATGCGCGCGGGCACCCTGCCCCGGCTGATCGGCTGGACCGCGATCGACACCTGTGCCGCCGGCGCGGTGATCTGGCTGCTGCTGCCACAAGGGGTGGACGTGCCGGTTTCGGCGGTGGTCTTCGCCTATCTGGCGGCGCTGGGCGCAGGTCTCGCAAGCCAGAGCCCCGGCGGCGTCGGGGCCTTCGAGCTGTGCCTGCTGGCGCTGCTGCCGCAGATCGCCGAGACGGACCTCGTCGCGGCGATGCTCGGCTACCGGCTGATCTATCACGCGATCCCGGCCATCGTGGCGCTGGCGCTGCTGGTGCGGCCGGTGGCCCCGGTCGATCGTCCGGCCTTGCTGCTGGCAACCGGTGCGGCGCGGCATCAGGCCATGGCGCGTGCGCCGCAGGCGGAATGGGGCCTCGCGCATCAGGGTGCGGCGATCCTGCTGTCGCGCAGCCTCGAGCATGGCTGGCTGGTGCGCCGCGCCGGCGGCACCCTGACCGCGATCGGTGAACCGCTGGGCCGGCCCTGCCTGGCCGAACTGCGCGCCCATGCGCAGCGCGCCGGGCTTGGCGTCGCGCTGTACAAGGGTGGCGCCCGGCTTGCCGTGCAGGCCCGCCGCGCCGGCTGGGCGGTGGAGCGCATCGCCACCGAGGCGGTGATCGACCTCGCCCGCTGGAGCCCGGACCGGCCTGCCTGCCGCAACCTGCGTCGCAAGCTCAAGGCGGCCACGAAGGCCGGCGTGCGAACCGAACTGGCTACCGGGCCTCTGCCGCTCGCGGACATGGAGGCCGTGCATGGTGACTGGACCTTGCGCAGCGGCGGCGAGCGCGGCTTTTCGATGGGGCGGTTCTGCCCGGAATTGCTGGGCCAGCAGATGGTTGTGCTGGCCTGGCAGGGTGAACGCCTGCTGGGTTTCGCGAGCTTTCATGGCGGCCGCGAGGAATGGACGCTCGACCTGATGCGTCAATCGGCCGGGGCGCCGGACGGCACGATGATGGCGGCGATCTCGACCGCGATCGAGGCCGCCCGCGCGGCCGGCATGGCGCGGGTATCGCTCGCCGCCCTGCCCGAGCTGCCGGGCTGGCTTCCCGGTTGGGCCCGCGCCCGGATCGCGGTGCGGCCCGGTTGCGCCGGCCTGGAGCAATTCAAGCGCGGCTTCGGCCCCGACTGGCGCCCGCTCTACATCGCCGCGCCGCACCGCGCGGGGCTCTTGCGGGCGGTGATCGAGATCGCCCGTGCCGTGCATGATCCCGCCCCGCTCGGTGCCGAGCCGCCCATCGCCGACATTGAAATCGGGGGCCGTCCGGTGCAGAAGGACCCGGACACCGCCCGGCGGCCGATCCGGCTTCCGGTCCTTCGCGGCGCCGCGCCGCGCTTCACTGACCAGACAGGCCCCGTTCATGACCGACGCGCTTACACGACTTCTCGAAACCCGTGACTGGCTGCTGGCCGACGGGGCGACCGGGACCAACCTGTTCAACATGGGGCTGAGCTCGGGCGACGCGCCGGAGCTGTGGAACACCGATCAGCCCGAGAAGATCCGCAAGCTCTATTCCATGGCGGTCGAGGCCGGCTCCGACCTGTTCCTCACCAACAGCTTCGGCGGCAACGCCTCGCGGCTCAAGCTGCACCAGGCTCAGGACCGGGTATTCGAGCTGAACAAGGCCGCGGCCGAGCTGGGCCGCGAGGTCGCCGACAAGGCGGGCCGCCCGGTGATCGTCGCGGGATCGGTCGGACCGACCGGGGACATCATGGCACCGATGGGCAGCCTCACCCATGAGCTCGCGGTCGAGATGTTCCACGAGCAGGCCGAGGGCCTCAAGGCCGGTGGCGCCGACGTGCTCTGGGTCGAGACGATCTCGGCCGGCGAGGAATTCCGCGCCGCGGCCGAGGCCTTTGCCAAGGCCGACATGCCCTGGTGCGGCACCATGAGCTTCGACACGGCGGGGCGCACGATGATGGGGCTGACCAGCGCCGACATGGTCAAGATGGTCGGCAAGATCCCCAACACCCCCGTCGCCTTCGGCGCCAATTGCGGCACCGGCGCCTCGGACCTGATGCGCACCGTGCTGGGCTTTACCGCCGCCGGGGCCGAGCAGCCGATCATCGCCAAGGGCAATGCGGGCATCCCCAAATATCAGGACGGTCATATCCACTACGACGGCACGCCCGAGCTGATGGCCGATTACGCCTGCCTCGCCCGGGACGCCGGTGCGACGATCATCGGCGGTTGCTGCGGCACCATGCCGGACCACCTGCGCGCCATGCGCGAGGCGCTGGAGACACGGTCCGTGGGCGAGCGCCCGACGCTTGAGACCATCGTCGAGAAGCTGGGCGGCTTCTCCTCGGCCTCTGACGGCACCGATGGCGCGGGCCCCGAACGCGCGGCACGGCGCGGCCGCCGCCGGAGCTGAGGCCAAGAGAAAAAAGCCCCCGCGACCATCCGGTCGCGGGGGCCTTTCATCGGCCGCCGGCAGATCAGAGATCGTAGAGCGCGCCAAACTTGGTTTCGAGATAGTCGAGCAGCGGCGCTTCGGAGGGCACAGCACCGCAGGCCGCTTGGATCGTCTCGCGTGGCGACATCAGCGCCCCGTGGCGCTGCACCTTGTCGCGCAGCCATGCCGTGGCACCGGACAGGTCGCCGCGCGCCAGTTCCGCGTCGAGCCCCGGACGGTCGGCCCGCAGCGCGGCGTGCAGGCAGCCTGCATAGACATTGCCAAGGCTGTAGGTCGGAAAATACCCCATCAGCCCCACCGACCAATGCACGTCCTGCAGGCACCCGTTGGAGGGCTTGTCGACGGCAAAGCCGAAATCGGCAGCGAAGCGGTCGTTCCAAGCCGCCTCCAAATCGCCCACGTCGAGGTCGCCGGACATCAGCGCCCGCTCGAGATCGAAGCGCATCAGCACATGCAGATTGTACTGCACCTCGTCCGCCTCGGTGCGGATATAGCCGTTCGAGACCCGGTTGAGGGCGCGGGCGAACTCCATCGGGTCGTCGATGCCGATATCGCCGAAGCTGTCGCGCATGCGTCCCAGCAGCCAGCCGGCGAAGGCCGGCGAACGGGCAAGCTGGTTCTCGTAGATCCGGCTCTGGCTCTCATGCACGCCCATCGACACGCCGCGTCCGATCGGCGTCAGCAGGTAGTCGGGCTCGACATTCTGCTCGTAGCTGGCGTGACCCACCTCGTGGATCGTCGAGTAGAGACAATTGAAGGGATCGGCCGGATCGGTGCGGGTGGTAACGCGCACGTCGTTGCCAGAGCCCGAGCAGAATGGATGCACCGCCTTGTCGATGCGCCCGCGCGCGAAGTCATAGCCGAACAGCTCCGCCAGTTCGCGCGTGAGCGCCAGCTGCGCCGTCTCGTCGAAGCGACCCGAGAGCGCGGCGGGCTGCGGCTTGTCCAGTATCGCCGCACGCAGCGCAACAAGGCGCGGCCGCAGGGCGCCGAACATCTCGTCGAGTTCGGCGGCACGCGCGCCCGGCTCGTAGTCGTCGAGCAGCGCGTCATAGACGTCGCCGCCCTGCGCCAAGGCCTGCCCCTCCTCCTGCCTGAGCGCCACCACGCGCCGCAGGGTCGGCAGGAAGGCCGCGACATCCTCGGTGGCGCGCGCCTCGGCCCAGACGCCCTGCGCCACCGAGGTGACGCGGGCAATCTCGGCGGCGAGTTTGGCAGGCACCTTGTTCGCGCGCTCGTAAGCCCGCCGGACTTCGCGCAGATTGGCCTCGGCCACCGCGTCGGTCGCCTGCGCGGCGGCGAGCCAGTTCCCGATGCGCGGATCGGTGCGGCGGGCGTGCAGAACGCCCTCCATCGCCGCGCTCTCCTCGCCGCGCTGGGCAGCGGCGCCGCGCGGCATCACCGTCTCCTGGTCCCAGCCGAGCCGTCCCGCGACCTGCGCCAGCGCCTCGGTCTCGCGCGCATGCGCCATCAGTTCATCGTAAGCGGTCATTTGCTGAGCTTCCTGAGCGACTGGACATGAGGATAGCGGGCGAGGAAGCGGGCGCGCAGGATCAGCACCCACAGCAGCACCGCGCCGAGCTGGTGCGTGATCGCGGCGTGCAGCGGCGCGGCATAGAGCGCCGTGACGATTCCGAGTACCATCTGCACCACCAGCATCGCCAGCACCGCATTGACTGCGAAGCGGGTCGCGCGGTGCGGCGAGCGGCTGCCGCGGAACCACACGACGATCCCGAGGACCAGCAGCAGGTAGCCCGCCATGCGGTGGATGAACTGCACCAGACCCGCATCCTCGAAGAAGTTGCGCCATAGCGGCTCGAGCTGGAACGGATCGGGCGGAAAGAAGCTGTCGCCCATCAGCGGCCATGTGGGAAAGGCCCGTCCGGCGTCGATCCCGGCCACCAGCGCGCCGAGGATGATCTGGACGAAGCCCAGATGCATCAACCCGGTCATGCCGCCCCAGAGCTTGCGCTCGGCAGAGCGGCGCGCCTGCAGCAGGTCGACTTCACGGCGCCCCAGCTTGAGCATGTACCAGGTGATCAGCCCGAGGATCGCGAAGGCGAGGCCGAGATGAACAGCAAGGCGGTACGAGGCGACGCTGATCATGCCGTCCTGCAGCCCGCTATGGACCATCCACCAGCCGACCGCGCCCTGCAGGCCGATCAGCACGCCGAGGCCGAGAAAACGGCTGGACCAGCCGGCCGGAACCCGGCGCGCCAGAAGGAAGCCGGCGAAGCCCAGCGCCCAGACGAGACCGATGGTCCGACCGAGCTGCCTGTGTCCCCATTCCCACCAGAAGATCGGCTTGAACTCGGCCAGCGTCATGCCCCGGTTTATCAACTCGTATTGCGGGCTGGCCTGGTAGTTGGCGAACTCGACCTCCCAATCCTCGGCCGAGAGCGGGGGGATCGCGCCGGAGACCGGGGCCCATTCGGTGATCGACAGCCCGCTGTCGGTAAGCCGGGTCATGCCGCCGACGAAGACGATGCACACGACCAGCGCGAACAGCAGGCCGAGCCAGATCCGCAGCCCGCGGCGCGCATCGGCGCGGCCCCGGTCGATGCCGCCGGGGGTGGCGACCGACTTGCGGGTCGTGCCGACCTCCTCGAAGATGGAGCGGGGCCGTTTGTCCGCCTGTTTCGCCATGTGGATGCCTCCGGTCTGATCGGCGCGCAGCCTAGGCGCGCACCCTTCGGGCGGCAACACCCGCCCCGTCAACGGCTTGGAACGCGGGAGGGCTACGCCCTCAGCCACGCTCCTTCCAGCGGACCATCTGTCGCATCACCCCGTGCAGCGTCTGCACGTCCGATCGGGTCAGCGGCATCCGGCTCCACAGGTTGCGCATGGTCTGCTTCATATGCGCGGCCTTGTGCGCGGGAAAGAAGAACCCGGCCTCGTCGAGCCGCTCCTCGTAATGCTCGGCCAGCTTCTCGACCTCGTGCGCCTGCGCCCATTCGGCCCCCGCCATCTCGATCCTCCGATCGGCGGTCTCGGTGCTGGCGCGGCGCCACTCATAGGCCAGCAGCAGCACGCATTGCCCGAGGTTGAGCGAGGCGAATTCGGGGTTCACCGGCACCGAGACGATGGCATTGGCGCGGGCGATGTCGTCGTTCTCCATGCCCGCCCGCTCGGGCCCGAACATCACCGCGACCTTCTGGCCCTGGGCGATCCGTTCGGCGGCGTCGCGCATCGCGGCCTCCGGCGTCATCACCTCCTTGGTGAGGCCCCGTGGCCGCGCCGTGGTGGCATAGACGAAGGTGCAATCGGACACCGCCTCGGCGGTGTCACCCGCCAGCATCGCCTCGTCGAGCAGCCGGCCCGCGCCCGAAGCGAGCGCCACCGCGCGCTCCTGAGGCCAGCCGTCGCGCGGCGCCACGACGCGCATCCGATCGAGGCCGAAATTCCACATCGCGCGGGCGGCCGCGCCGATATTCTCGCCCATCTGCGGGCGGATCAGGACGAATGCGGGTTGCGGCGAATGCTCGGTCATGGCGGTCCGGTCTGTGCGAGGGATGCCGCGCGGTGTAGCCTCGGGGGACGGCCGAGACAAGGAGTGGACCCATGGCGTATGACCAAGGACTGGCGGCGCTGCTGCGCGACGACCTCGACGGGCGGCCCGGTATATCGGAGCGGGAGATGTTCGGCGGGCTGGCCTTCATGCTGTTCGGCAACATGCTGTGCGGGGTGACCTCGCAGGGCGCCATGTTCCGGGTGGGCAAGGACCGCCAGGCCGAAGCCATGGAAATACCCGGCACCGGGCCGATGGAATTCACCGGCAAACCCATGGGCGGCATGGTTTCGGCCAGCGACGAGGCCATGGCCGACGAAGAGGCGCGCGGCACGCTGCTGGCCCTGGCTCTGGCGCATGCCGAGGATCTGCCTGCGAAGTAGCCAAGCGTCGCGAAGCCGGATATAGGGCGGCCTCGAAGTGCAGGAGGCCCACATGAGCGACCAAGACGACGCGCCGCAGATCTATCTCGTCACCCCGCCCGAATTCGAACTGTCGGAGTTTCCCGACCGGCTCGCCGCCTGCCTCGACGCGACGCCCGTCGCCTGCGTGCGGCTCGGGCTCGCGACGCGCGACGAGGACCGGATCTCCCGCGCCGCCGACGCGCTGCGCGAGGTCACGATCGCCCGCGACGTCGCCCTGGTGATCGACAGCCATGCCCGGCTCGTGACCCGGCTCGGGCTCGACGGGGTGCACCTGACCGATGGCGCCCGCTCGGTGCGCGCCACCCGCAAGGAGCTTGGCGAGGACGCGATCGTCGGCGCCTTTTGCGGCAATTCCCGCCATGACGGGATGACGGCGGGCGAGCTTGGCGCCGACTACATCTCGTTCGGCCCGGCCGGTGCGACCGATCTCGGCACCACGCCGCAGGCCGAGGCCGAGCTGTTCGAATGGTGGTCGATGATGATCGAGGTACCGGTGGTGGCCGAAGGGGCGCTCGACCCCGAACTTGTGCGCCGCCTCGCGCCGCATGCCGATTTCTTCGGCATCGGCGAGGAGATCTGGCGCGAGGAGGACGCGGCCGAAGCGCTGCGCCGCTACGCCTCGGCGATGGCCGGCTGAGATAGGCTCAGCGCGCCGGCGGCATCGAGCCCGGCGCGCACCTGCCCCTCCAGGGTCCGCGCCAGCGCCTTGCGATCCGGGTGATCGGCCACGCGCAACGCCGGGTGGTAGACCACCTCGATCACCCCGTGCCGCCGCGTCGACAGCATCCGCAGCATGTGCGGCCCGAAATCCATGTCGCCCCACCAGCCATAGAAGCGCACTTCCGCCGTCTCCGGCGCGCGGTAGACGAGGCTCACCGGCTGGATCTCCAGATCCGGCTGGTCCGGCGACAGGAAGGCCGCGAAGAGCGTCGGCTTGAACGGCAGCACCCTTCGCCCATCGGTCGAGGTGCCCTCCGGGAAGAACACCAGCCTATGGCCATGCGCCAGGCGTTCGCGCAGCAGCCGCACCTGCGCCGTGGCCTCGCGCCGGTCGCGACGGATGAACACCGTGCCCGTCGCCCGCGCCAGCCAGCCGATACCGGGCCAGTCGGCGACCTCGGCCTTGGACACGAAATAGACCGAGGCCCGGGCGTTGAGCGCGAAGATGTCGAGCCACGAGGAATGATTGGCGACCATCGCACCGTGCCCGGCCATCGGTTCGCCTCTGACACGCAGGCGCGGCCCAAGGATCGCAAGGCCCGCGCGGCAGGCGGCGCGGGTGATGCGCGAGGTGAGCGGGCGCTCCAGCCCCCAGATCCGCCGCTCGAACGGGCGCAGGGCCAGCAGGACGATCAGCGCGCCGAGCATGGTCAGGACCAGCAATGGCCCGCGCCATGCTACCCGAAGCCAACCCCGCAGGTCGGGTCCGTCCCATGGCGTCGGATCGGCGCCGTGCCAGGTCAGGCGCTGGGGCGTGTCGTTCATCCGCGCACCCCGTAGCGCGCCCGTTGACCGGCATGCGCCGTGTCCATGTCGAGAATCATGCAGACATCCGTGGTGTTGAAGGCCCGGTCGGCATAGACCCCCTGCCCGACCCGGCCGCCCAGCCTGAGATAGGCCTTGATCAGTGGCGGCATCGCCCGCATCGCGGCAGCCCGGTCGAGCTCCGCCAGGGCGGGCATCTCCACATGCTCCGGTTGACGGCTCGTGACCCGTAGTTCCGGCGCCGCGAGGTGATCGCATCCAAGCAGCGACAGCGGCCCGGCATGCATCACGGGGTCCGCGCCGCGAAAAGAGGCCGTACCGAACAGGATCTCGATGCCGCGCGCCTCGATATGGGCCGCCAGCCCCTGCCAGAGCCGGAACATCGCCGTACCACCACGATAATCGCGATGCAGGCAGGAGCGCCCCAGCTCAAGTAGCCGTCGCCCCGAGGCCTTGAGTGGATCGAGATCGAACTCGTCCTCGGTGTAGAACTGCCCCATGCGAGCCGCCCCCGCATCGTCGAGGAGCCGGTACAGGCCGACGATACGCGCGCCCTCGGGCCGGGCCTCGTCGATCAGCAGGAGCTGCTCGGCCACCGCATCGAAACGGTCGCGTTCCCGACCGGCGGCATGATCGACCATGTCACCGTCACCGCCCAGCTCGCGCACGAACACCTCGTAGCGGAGGCGCTCGGCTTCGGCACGCTCGGCCGCATCGCGGGCGAGCCGGACCGATAAAATAGGGGAGGAAGCGATCATCGGCGTCGGATCGGGCTCGGCTCGGTCGCCATGCGGTCGGTCTCCGGACGGGGGTTGCAGGCGGGTTCTAGGCGTGACGGGAGAGCTTGGCAACAAAACGATCGCCAAGACTACCTAGGTTGACCAATTTACAGTATCATCTACTCTAGGTTGAATTCAGTCGCTCGCCGATACCAGTATGAGGGCAACCTTTGACCCATCGAGCACCACCTTGCCCTCCTCTCGGAAATTCACGGTGATGCGCCCGCCGATGTTCGACTGCACCTGTCCCTCTCCCCATTCCGGGCGGTTGGGATGGCGCACGATCATGCCGGGCGTGATGATGGAGTTCAGATCGGCCATCGCAGCCTCCTGCTACTTGGGGGAGAAGTCATGACCGACGAGCCGGATCTCGGCGCGCTGATCGCCTCGCGCATTTGCCACGACCTTATCAGCCCGCTGGGCGCGATCAGCAATGGGGTCGAACTGCTGGCGATGACCGCGCCGCCCGGGCCGGAACTTTCGCTGATATCGGAAAGCGTGGAGAACGCGATGGCGCGAATCCGGTTCTTCCGCCTCGCCTTCGGTGCCAGTTCTCCCACCCATGTCGTGGGTCGACCCGAGATCCTGTCGATGCTCGACGCGGTCTCGCGCGGTGGTCGGCTGCGATATGACTGGGACGTGGCCGAAGACATGCCACGCGCCACGTTGAAGCTGGTCCTGCTGCTGACGGCCTGCATCGAGACGGCATTGCCGCAGGGCGGCCGGATCACCGTGTCGGGGGAGCCGGAAGCGCTGCGCCTCCAGGGGCATGGCCCGCGCATAAAGATCGCCGTCGAAGCCTGGGACCGTTTGCGTTGCGGGATGATCGCCCCGGATGCCCGTGCGGCCGAAGCGCAGTTCGCCGTCGCCGCAGCGGAACTGCGCGAGCGCGCCCGCCCGGTCTCGATCGAGACGGGCGAGCACGGCATCGAGATCCGGCTCTGATCAGCTCCGGACCGCGCCGTCGCCGACCACGAGGTATTTGAAGCTGGTCAGCTGCTCGGCCCCGACGGGACCGCGCGCATGCATCTTGCCGGTGGCGATACCGATCTCGGCCCCCATGCCGAACTCGCCCCCATCGGCGAATTGGGTCGAAGCGTTATGCACGAGGATCGCACTGTCGACCCGCTCGAAGAAGCGCTCGGCCGCAGCCTTGTCCTCGGTCAGGATGCCGTCGGTGTGGTTCGAGCTGTAGGCACGGATGTGCTCGATCGCCCCGTCTACATCGCGCACCGTCTTGGCGGCGATATCCATGTCGAGATACTCGCGCCCCCAATCTTCGTTGGTGGCGGGAGTGGTGCCTTCTACCGATTGGAATTCCGGCGCGGCATGGACGTTGACGCCCGCCTTGACCAGCGCGGCGACGATCTCGCGGCCGAGGCCGTCCTTCAGATCCTCGTGCACCAGCAGGCATTCGGCCGCACCGCAAATGCCGGTCCGGCGCGTCTTGGCATTGAGCACGACCTCGAGCGCCTTCTTGGGGTCGGCCGCCTTGTCGACATAGATGTGCACGATGCCTTCGAGATGGGCGAAAACAGGCACGCGGGCCTCGCGCTGCACGAGGCCGACCAATCCCTTGCCACCGCGCGGAACGATGACGTCGATGTAATCCGTGGCCTTGAGCATTTCGGACACGGCGGCGCGATCGCGCGTCGGCACCAGCTGGATCGCGTCTGTCGGCAGGCCGGCCTTCTCCAGCCCGGTCTTCAGGCATTCGGTCAGGATCGAGGAGGAATTGAGTCCTTCGGAGCCACCGCGCAGGATCACCGCGTTGCCGGATTTCAGGCAGAGCGCACCGGCATCGGCGGTCACGTTGGGGCGGCTTTCATAGATCACGCCGACCACGCCAAGCGGCGTGCGCACGCGGCGGATGTTGAGGCCGGACGGCATGTCCCACTCGGTCAGCACCGCGCCCACCGGATCGTCCTGGGCGGCGATGGCGCGCAGCCCGTCGACGATCGACTGGATCCGGTCGTCATCGAGCTTGAGGCGGTCCATCATCGCGGGGCTGATGCCCTTCTCGGTCGCGAAGTCCTGGTCCTTGGCGTTGGCGGCCTTGATCTCGTCGCGGCGCCGCAGCACTTCCTCGGCGGCGGCCTCGAGCGCGGCTTTCTTGGCCTCGGGCTTGGCGAAGGCCAGTTCGGCGGCGGCAGCGCGGGCACGCTCGCCGATATCCTTCATCAGGGCGGGAATGTCGGTGTGATCGGTCATGCGGGGCTCCTTTCGGAAGCTGATTTCGGTTTTGGCGAAGCGAACGGCCTCAGACGACCATGTCGTCGCGATGCACGAGCGAAGCGCGGCCCTTGTAGCCGAGCACCTTCTCGATCTCGTCGCTCTGATGACCGCGCAGCTTGCGTGTCTCCTCGGCGGTGTATCGCGTCAGGCCGAAGCCCACGCGAATGCCGTCCGGCCCGGTGATCGCGACCGGATCGCCGCGACCGAAACGGCCCGAGACACCGGTGACGCCGGCCGGCAGCAGCGAATTGCCTTCGGCAAGCGCCTTGGCGGCACCGGCATCGACGCGGATCTCGCCCTTGGGCTTCATCGCGGAGATCCAGTTCTTGCGCGCCGAATGCGGGTCGGTCTGCGCTTTGAACCAGGTTGAATTGCAGCCATTCATCAGCTGCTTCAAGGGGTTCAGAGGCGAACCTAGAGTGATCGCCATGTCGCAGCCCGCCTCGGAAGCAACCTTGGCGGCGAGCAGCTTGGTGATCATGCCACCCTTGGAAAGGCCGGAGACACCGAGACCTGCCATTGCCTGGATCTCGGGGGTGATCTCTTCCACCTCTTCGAACCGCTTCGCGTTCGGATCGACATGGGGATTGCCGTTGTAGAAGCCGTCGACATCCGACAGCAGGATCAACTGGTCGGCCCCCACGGTCACCGCGACTTGCGCTGCCAGACGGTCGTTGTCGCCATAGCGGATCTCATCGGTGGCGATGGTATCGTTCTCGTTCACGATCGGGATCGCGCCGAGGCTCAGCAGCGTATCCAGCGTCGCCCGGCTGTTGAGATAGCGGCGTCGGTTCGTGGAATCGTCAAGAGTGACAAGCACTTGCGCAGTGATCTTGCCATGAGGAGTAAAGACATCCTCGTAAGCACGGGCCAGACGGATCGAGCCGACGGCGGCGGCGGCCTGGCTTTGCTCGACCGGCAGTTCGCCTTCGGGCAGGTGCAGAACCCGACGGCCTAGCGCGATCGAGCCCGAGGACACCAGCGTGACCTCGGTGCCGTTGTCGCGCAGCATCGCCACGTCTTCGGCCAAGCTGCGCAGCCAGTCGGATTTGAGCTGTCCGGTCTCCCGGTCCACCAGCAGGGCCGAACCGATCTTTACGACCAGCCGCTTGGCGTCCGTCAGGGTTGCCATGTCTTGTCTTCCTCTTCCGGTATTTCCTTTTGGCGCAGGCGGTCCGCATCGATGCGAGCACGTAGCGCGCGCAGAACCTCGGTCACGCCTTCACCGGTGGCACCGGACATGAGCATCACGTCCCCGCCGCTTTCGGCGGCGAGTTCATCGGCCAAGAAGGCCCGCTCTTCTTCATCCAGCGCGTCGATCTTGTTCAGGACGGTGATCCTCGGCTTTTCAGCCAAACCCCCACCATAGGCTTCGAGTTCACCGATGATGGTACGATAATCGACCATCGGATCTCCAGAGGTCCCGTCGACGAGATGGAGAAGCACCGCGCAACGCTCGACATGGCCCAGGAACATGTCGCCCAAGCCCCGCCCTTCGGAGGCGCCCTCGATCAGGCCGGGAATGTCGGCCACGACGAATTCGACATTGTCGACGCCCACGACGCCGAGATTGGGCGCCAGCGTGGTGAAGGGATAATCCGCGATCTTGGGACGCGCGTTGGAGGTGGCGGCAAGGAAAGTCGATTTGCCGGCATTCGGCAGGCCGAGAAGACCGGCATCGGCAATCAGCTTGAGCCGGAGCCAGATCATCCGCTCGACCCCCGACTGGCCGGGATTGGCGCGGCGCGGGCTCTGGTTCGTCGCCGATTTGAAGTGCAGGTTGCCCCATCCGCCATTGCCGCCGCGCGCCAGCACCACGCGCTGGCCGACCTCGGTGAGGTCGGCGATCACCGTCTCCTCGTCCTCGTCGATGATCTCGGTACCGACCGGTACGCGCAGGATGATGTCATCGCCGTCGGCACCGGTCTTCTGGCTGCCTTGGCCCGCGCGACCGTTCTGGGCGAAGAAGTGCTGCTGATAGCGAAAGTCGATCAGCGTGTTGAGCCCGTCGACGGCCTCGGCGATGACATCACCGCCATTGCCGCCATCGCCCCCGTTGGGGCCGCCATATTCGATGAATTTCTCGCGGCGAAACGAGACACAGCCATTGCCGCCCGAGCCTGAACGGATGGTGACCTTTGCGAGATCGAGAAATTTCATGGGTCGGCGCCTCTTGCGGATAGGCGCTTGAGGTAGCCGATCAAGCCGCCCTTCTCAAGGGCGCGTGCGGGCGGCCACCATCCGGTGGCCGCCCGCACGTATCACGCCGCGGCGCGGCGCTCCGCCGCGACCAGCGCCTCCCAGCGAGCACGCGTCAACCGCGTCCGCTGCCCCGGCACGTCGTGGCCGAGCACCATCGAGGGCAGCATCTGCGGGCCCACCCGCTCGAAGCCCAGCTTGGCCAGCACCCGGCCGGACCCCGCATTGTCGTCGTAATAGCCCGCCTCGACCGCCTCGGCGGAGGTGGTCTCGAAATGCATCGCCAGCAGCGCGCGCCCGGCCTCAGTCGCGTAGCCCCGGCCCCAACGGTCGCGCGCGAACCAGTAGCCCAGCGTCGGATCGATCGCGATCACTCCGGCAAAGCCCTCGGCGTCGATCACGGCATAGGCCGGGATGCGACCGGCCTCGACCTCGCCCGCGAACCACTCGGCATCGGCACGGCCATAGGGATAGGGCACGCGGCTGAGCCAGCGCGCGATCTCGATATCCTGGAGCGTGGTGTGGATCGCCTCGACGTCTTCCATGCGCACCGGCCGGAGCCGGAGGCGTTCAGTCTTCATTTCTTGGGTCATCACTCGATCTTCAATGCATAGGTCCAGGTCGGCGCGGTCGCGCCGCGGGCCACGGAATAGGCTTCCGCGTCGCCCAGATATTCGAAGCCGCAATTGGTCAGGACCCGCGCCGAGACGGCGTTGTCCTGAAACACTTCGGCGAAGATCTGCGCCGAGCCATGCGGGTTGGCGGCGATCAACGCGCGTAGCGCCTCGGAGGCGAAGCCGGTGTTCCAGAAAGCGGGCGCGACCCAGTAATGTACCTCGGATTGGTCGCGATCCATGCGGGTCAGCGTCACGAGGCCAAGCACCTCGGCCAGAGCGTTCTCGGAGCCATCGATGACCCAGACATCCTCGGTGCGGTCAGGCCGCTGCGCGCGTTCGATCAGCTGCGTCACGGTGCCCGGCGGCAGCGGGTGCGGAATCCGGCGGGTGCCACGCGCAACACGGGGATCGGCGGCGTAATGCGCGATCAAGCCCTCGTCGGAGCGACGCAGCGGCCGCAGCACGAAACGCTCCGCCGTGATCACTGGCTGGCCGTCGCTCACCTTGATGTCGTTGCTTCTCATGGGTCGCCTCCTCCGCTTCCCTGCTGCTCTGCGCCCGGTTCTGCGCCGGGTCGTTCTCCGCCTCATAGGCGAATCTTGTGTCCACAATGCGAACGGGGGATCGGCTTGTCACCGATCCCCCGCGCTTTGGTCTTCAGCTGAAGGGCCGGCGGTTACTCCGCGGCCTCTGCAACCGGGAGCACCGAGATGAAGGTGCGGCCCTTGAGACCCTTGTGGAAGGTCACGCGGCCCTCTTCGGTCGCGAAGATGGTGTGGTCGCGGCCCATGCCGACACCGGCGCCCGGCCACATCTTCGTGCCGCGCTGGCGCATGATGATGTTGCCCGGGATCACGGTCTCGCCGCCGAACTTCTTGACGCCGAGGCGGCGTCCGGCGCTGTCGCGCCCGTTGCGGGAGGAGCCGCCTGCTTTTTTATGTGCCATGTGTCTCTCTCCTTAGGCCTTGAGGTCTTGGGACTGGGCAACCCAGCCCTCTTTCTCGATCTTGCCCTTGAGGCCGAGCTCTTCGTCATAGCGGGCGATGTCCGCGTCCGACCAGCCGGCGATCTGGGCGAAGCTGGTGATGCCAGCTGCGTTCAGCTTCTTCTCGAGCGCCGGACCGACACCCGACAGCTTCTTGAGGTCGTCACCCGACGCGGCGGCCTTCGGGGCCTTCGCGGCAGGGGCGGCCTCAGCCGAACGCGGCGCGGAACCGGCGCCGATCGCGGCCTTGACGCCCGACTTGTCGGCGCCTTCGGCCAGCAGGTCGGTGACGCGGATCAGCGTCAGCTGCTGACGGTGGCCCTTGGTGCGCTTGGAGGAGTGCTTCCGGCGACGGCGCACGAAGTGGATAACCTTCTCGCCCTTGATCTGGTCGATCACCTCGGCCTGCACGCCGGCACCCGCGACGAAGGGCGCGCCGATCGCATCGCCGATCATCAGAATGTCGTTGAACTGGACGGTGTCACCCGCCTCCGCGGCCAGCTTTTCGACCCGGAGCACATCGCCCGAGGCCACTTTGTACTGCTTGCCGCCGGTCTTGAGAACCGCAAACATGTGTCGTTCCTTCATATCCCGCGTCACTTGGGTCCCCCATGCGGGGCGTTCAAGGGCTCATGGCCCCACCGTCGGACAGCGCGCCCCAATCGGGGCGATCGTTGAAATTCGCGGTCCACCTTGCGGATGACCGCGCATCCCGCAACAAGGGGTCTTGCCGGGATGCGGGCTTATCGGCGAGGCGGTATCCCAAGTCAACCCCCGCGAAAGGACCGCCATGCGCCCGCTCTTTCTCATAATGCTCGTCGCCCTGCCCGCCTGCGCACCCGGCGCGCTGCCCGGCCTGCGTTCCACGATCATGCCGGTCTCGGCGCAGGACAACGCCCGGCGTGGCGCGGTGGAGATCGCGGTGAAGGGCGGGTTCCCGGCGCTGCTGTCGGATATCGAGGCGGGCGGCGGCCCATCGCTCGAGCGCGCCTTCGATGCGGCAGGCGTGCCCATCGGCGACCGTCCGGCGCGGCGGCTCCAGCTGTCGGGCGATCTTGCGCTTTACGAGAGCAATCCCGGGGCGCTCGTCACCTCCCTGCTGCTCTGGGGCGGCTGATCAGATCTCCTGCCCGGCCATCAGCCGGGCGGCGCTGGCGCCCAGATCGCGCGAAATCTCGGTGAGCATCTCGTCATAGGCGGCGAAGAGCGCCCGGTTCAGGTCCCGTCCCGCGGGGCTTTTGGAGAACGCGACATATTCCTGCATCTCCGTCTCCGTGGCGGGGGCGTAGGCGAGCATGAGGAAGGCATAGAGCCACTCGGTGGTGTCTTGCCGGATCTGCGGCTCCTGCGCCCAGACATCGCCGAGAATTTCCGCCTCGCTCACCGCACCGCCGAAGGCGCCGCCGTCGAGCAGAGCGCGGGAGAACGCGAGATTGGCATTGAGCGCGCCGGCGACGTTGGCCTCGATCAGGTCGTTGGCCTCGACGAAGGCATCGACCAAGACGAAGCGCGGGGTTTCGTCGCGCATCGCCAGGGCGGCAACCTCCTCGGCCCCCGCCTCGACATCGGGCGCCAGCATGGCACGGCGCGCCGAGGCCTCGAGGCGGGCGAAACGGGCGCCCGGCCCGGTTTCGAAGAATTCGAGCACGGGGGGCAGCTGCGCTCCAACGAGCCCCGCTTCGAGCCCCTCCGCCAATGCATCGCGCATCGCGTCGGCATCGTAGATGCGTGCCACCTCCCGGCCCCAGGCGCCAGTGCCCTCGGGGAAAAGTTCGCGCCCGAGCTCGGTGCCATAAGTCAGCCCCTCCTCACGCATCACCGCGACGATCTCGTCGAGGGCAAGCGCATCGACCAGCCGGTCGATCCCCTGGCCCGGCACGGCCATTGCAGGCAGCGGCGCGAAAGCAGGCAATGCCCCAAGGGTGAAGATGGCGATGGAGCGGGCGATGTTCCGCATGGCTGGCTCTCCCGGATGCATGCACCGTTGATATGCGCTCCGCCGCCCCATTCCAACAGCCGCCGCGCCGCTGACGCGACGGCGGGCAGTTTCTCGCGACATTCTGGACGATTGGGCCTTGCACCCGCCCGCCCCACTGGCTAAACGCCCCTCAGACCGCGGAGAGGTGCCGGAGTGGTCGAACGGGGCGGTCTCGAAAACCGTTGAGCCTGCAAGGGTTCCCAGGGTTCGAATCCCTGTCTCTCCGCCACTACCCCCCCTTGATGTCTTTAGATATCTACTTGAACTGCTCAGACGGGCAGGTCGCGGGGTGATGGCCAATCTCGGCATAGATTGACGACTTTTCGCACTGCTGGCTGCGTCGACCATGCCAAGAGGTCCGCGCCTCTGCAGCCGGAGACGACCATTCGGCTGCCTAGAGAAGACGAAGCCCCACCGGGCTGGGCGCGGCTCGTGGCCGTGGCCGTGGTTGGCTTTCAGCACCAGAGACTGAATAGCTCCATACTTTGCTCATGCAGCACCTCGATCTGCCGCAGATTCAGCACCATTCCCTCGTGCTTTTCGGGCTTCCCACTCGTCGCCTCAACCTTCCCACGACGGCATAATCCATCTCGACTGTTAGGTCATTTCAATGGCGGCATTCCAAGAGGAAACCCCTCGAACCGTTACAAAATCGAAGGTGGTCACTAATGCCCTGCATGAATGATGGGTCATATCACCCATCGAGCATCGACAGCATCGTTGACTTCTGACCTTGTTTCACGATCCTGAAGGCATGGCCCTCTGTATTTCAGAAACACCCGTAGATACAGCAAACTAAACAGCAAGGGCCACGCGACGACAGTCTGTCGTTAGTTCATCCGCCATTGACTGCAAGCATATTTCATACACGACCAACATTGGGGTTCGCCGCTGGCACTCCCCGTTTGTCAAACTACGGAAGACAAATAGATGAAAAGAAATGGGAGGATACTTTAGATGTAGGTAGCGCTGCAAATCGGCCCCTTGCCGCTCGAGCGCTCGCACATTGCCTTAATAAAATCAATTGTCGGGAATCCAATGATGATATTGTGGCGGCTTATAGCCAAAGCCGCCCGAACCCCGACCTATGGTGGAGCGAAGGATGGGGTTGAATTTTCGCCTGATGGTTTGCGTTTCCAATCTACTGATCGCAGTTCTCGTATATCTCTCGAGCACTGGAATTGCGACTGCACAGGACGGCAAACCGGTTTTTCCGAGTTTCACTGACCCTATAGCGACGGACGATCTTTTGGGACGGGTCGTGAGTTCGCGAGACCTCCCGGTCACGGATGCTACGGTATACCTCGTGCCGACCACTATGATTGACATGACGCCGATAACAGCCTCGGCGGTGTTCGATGAACCATATGCGGCCGATGCGTATGACGAACCCCTGGAAGATGCGATTGCGAGGCATCGCGACCAGCTCCCTAGCGGGAAAACAGACCAGCAGGGACATTTCCGGATATTCGACATCCCGGATGGCCGGTTCTTCGTCTATGTCGCAATCGCCGACGGCGACGTCGAGCACCTGCCCGGCGGCGACAAGAGCCGCGCTTCCTATGATGCGCAGGAGCTTCGCGGGCATGAAAAGAGGATTCAGCTATCGAGCCGCCCGCCGCCCCATGCCGAGTACATCGGCAGTACCCAATGCCTGGAATGTCACGAGGAGCAGGCGGCCTGGAAGCAGACAGGACACAAGCTCGCATGGTCCCGCCCCGGCAATCCGGGACCGCACCAGGATTTTTCGCAGTTCCCGGACTTCTTCGAGGCGCTCGATTCGTGGATCGAGGCTGAATCGTATGAGGGCGGCACCCGTCTCGAGATCGGCGACTACAACCCGGAGGCCCGCGGCAACGTGAAGTTCAAGATCCGCCTCGCCGATGATGAAAGGGTGGAGATCGAGAAGATCTACGCGGACATCTATTTCTGGAAGAGCGCGGAGGACGGCGAATACTATATCTCGGTCGAGAACCGCCTGAACGAATCCGATCCTGCCAGCCCGGCCCATCTGAAGATCGAGATGGTCTATGGGGGCGCGGTCCTGCGTCAGAGATACATGGTCTCGGTCCCGGAATCGTTGGGGGATCGGCAGGGCATATATACGCTGCTGCAGTTCCACCCGAACGGAGACGATCGTCGGCTCACCCATAATCGGCGCGTCTGGCGGGACTACAAGTTCAACTATTGGTGGAGCAAGGGCGAGGACGGCGAATACGGGACCCCCGACGACCGGATCACGGCGCCCGCAGTGAACGAGAACACGATCCAAGCGATGTGCGCCGCCTGCCATGTCACTGGGTACGAACGGTACATGGACGAGGAGACGGGTCAGGCGCTTGTGCGCGGGGTCAACGATCCGAACGGCGCGTTCAACATCGACGATGATCCCGAGATGGACGAGGTCAATGTCGGATGCGAGACCTGCCATGGCCCCGGCTCCGAGCATGCGGCGTTCGCCGGGCTAGGAGAAAACTTCCCGTCCCACATGGTCAATCCCGCCTACCTGTCCGTCGAACGGGAAACGGCGGTCTGCGGCCGCTGTCACGACCGCCGGCAGGGGCCGGGCGGCCCCACCCTCGGCTATACCCAGCCGATCAACGAGGACGGCGAGATGATGCCGCCGGGGCTGAGCCGCCACACCATGATCACCGAGTACAGCGTGACGCGCGGCCCCATCCCCGGCCGTCACATCTGGGTCGACGACATCCACTCCCGCAATCCGCACCAGCAATACGCGGATTACATGAAATCGGGCATGTACAGGAACGACCGGCGTATGGTCGGATGCAGCGACTGTCACGACATGCATGGCGGCACCGGCTTTCGGCGCTCACTCGTCGGCGATCCGGACGACGCGTCGTCGCCGCTCTGCCAGAACTGTCATGCCGTCGATATCAACGCGCATATGCAGCACCAGCTCGGCAGCGAGATGAAGGGCGCAGCAGGAACGCGCTGCGTCGACTGCCACATGCCCGGAACGGCCATCCATGGAGGCGACTCGGGACGCTTCGGACGCATGGTCAGCGCGCCACCCTACTACGACGCACTCACCGAAGAGATAAACGCCTACTTGCAGGGGGATATCAACTCCCACGTGTTCGACGTCCCGCGCACGACGACCGTCGGCGTTCAAGGCGAATTGCCGGGCAACGCGATGCCGATCCCTTACACCTCGGCCTGCGGCACCTGCCACGACGTTTCCGAAATTCAGCACAAGTGAGATGTCCTTATGCTGCGTCGATTTCTTGCTGCGGTGACCCTAAGCGCATTGATCGCCATGCCAGGCAGCCACGCCAGTGCGAATAGCGACAGCGTCATCGAGTATCGTCAGCACCTGATGCGGGCGATCGGCGGCCATATGGCTGCGGTCGCGGCCATCGTGAAGGGGCGTCTGCCGCTGACCGAGCACATAGCGGAACACGCGGAGCTCATCGAGAATGCGGCGGAACTCGTTCCCGCCGCATTCGAAGAACAGGTGAGCGACGGATTGACGGACGTGCAGCCCGAGATCTGGAGCAGGATGGACGAGTTCGTCGAATTGAATGCGGAGATGTCCAAAGCCAGCGCGGCGCTTGCCAAAGCGGCCGAAGAGGGCGACATGCGCGATATCGCGATGGCGATGCAAAGCCTCGGCAAATCCTGCGGATCCTGCCACCAGCCCTTCCGCAAACCAAAGGAAGAAAGCTACAAGCAACCGAGATAGGCGAACCCGTCCGATGTTAGTTATCCGAACGTCAAAAATGACCAAGCCTATTATCTGGCTATTCGGCATAAGCGCCGCTGCCGCGGCATTCGGCTACGCCTTCATTCTTCCGGGCTTGGGACAAACAGCAAAGAACGTTGATCTGAGCGCCTACTCCGCCGATGCAGAGCGCGGGGAATACGTGTTGCGAATGGGTGGCTGCGTCGTCTGCCATACCGATATCGACAACGATGGAATTTTTCTGGCCGGCGGTGCCGGGCTGGAAACACCGTTCGGGACATTCTACGCCCCCAACATTACGCCGGATACGGAACACGGCATCGGTGCGATGTCGCTCGAGGATTTCTACATTGCCATGACCGCAGGTGTGACTCCGGATGGCGAACATTATTTTCCCAGCTTCCCCTATACCAGCTACGGGCGCGTCAAGACCGAAGATATCGTCGATCTCAAGGCCTACCTGGATACGGTCGAGCCGGTGGCCAGGCCGAACCGGCCGCACGAATTAATTTGGCCCTTCTCGAACCGACAACTCGTGGGGGTCTGGAAAAGCCTTTATCACACTCCCGA
Source organism: Limimaricola sp. AA108-03 (assembly GCF_050847355.1). Lineage (NCBI taxonomy): Bacteria > Pseudomonadati > Pseudomonadota > Alphaproteobacteria > Rhodobacterales > Paracoccaceae > Limimaricola > Limimaricola sp. AA108-03. Next base: position 1,410,165 of record NZ_CP193755.1, on the reverse strand, counting down.
ACCGTTCGTTCCCAATGACGCGGAGTCAGCAATCTGGAACCGTGGCGCATATCTCGTGAACGGCCCTGGCCACTGCGGCGAGTGCCATACTGCAAGGAATCTCATCGGCGGGATCAGCGCCAATGCATTAGAGGGCGCGGGCAAGAGCTCGTTCTCATCTGGCGCCCCAGCCATTGCAGGCAGCCGATCCACGATACGCGATTGGAGCCTCAACGACCTTGTGTTCTACCTCCAGCTCGGGCTGACACCGGATGGCGACGTATCCGGCGGCAAGATGATCGATGTGATCGAGCATGGCACAAGTCATTTGACGGGAGAAGATCTCGAGGCCATCGCTGCTTATTTGAAAAGCCTCTAGCAGCATTAGGCCTTTCCGAGCGTGGAAAGAGCTCCGCAGTTGACCAGTGCGGCTGCGGCGCTCCCCGGCACCCTCAGAGCAAGGCAGGATCGAGCGTCGGCACAAGGTTGATGAACCGCATACTGTTCTCGAACAGCCATCTCTGTGCAGGCGGCGAACAGTCAATAGTTTGAGTCTTTCAGGGCCTTCACCTGTCAATGCTGTTTCATGCCGTCTCGCGGGTCGTGTCGGACATGCTCTTTCCACCGTTTCGCCAGGGCCTTCATCTGGGCATCCACATGCTTCGGCAATCGGATCGATAGCCGGACATACTGGTCGCCTGCCGGCCGCTTCGCTCGGCGGATGCCCTTGCCCTTGAGACGGACCCGCTGACCCGAAGAAGCACCTTCAGGCAGCTTCATCGCGACCGGCCCCCAGATCGTCGGCACCTCGATCCGGTCCCCAAGTACCGCCTCGTCGAAGCTGATGGGCAGTTCGATCTCGATGTCGTCGCCATTGCGAGAAAACAGCGGATGCGGGCGGATTCGCGCTTCCACATAGGCATCGCCCGAGGGGCCACCATGCAGGCCGGGAGCGCCCTTCCCCTTCAAGCGGAGCACCTGACCGTCGCGCAGTCCGGCAGGTATCCGCAGTTCGATCGCGCGGCCGTCCGGCATGGTAACGTCTCGCGTCGCACCACGGGCCGCATCGAGGAAATCGACCTCTATGTTGTAGCGAAGATCCGCACCCGGTACGCCAAAGGGCGCCGAACGGCGGCCACGCGTGACCCGCCCGCCGAACAGATCGGCGAAGATGTCGGAGACGTCTTCGAAGGCGCCGAAGGAGGCGTCGTCCGGGCCGGTTCCCCCCGTCGCGGCGCCGGCATAGCTCCAGCGAGGGTCCGGGCGCGCCCGCTCCTGCCCGTTCGCGTCGATCTCGCCCGCGTCGAAGCGGCGCCGCTTCTCCGGATCACCGAGGATGTCGTAGGCCGCGCCGACGCGCTGGAACTCCGCCTGCGTGCTCGCGTCACCCTGCGACAGGTCCGGGTGCAGCTTCTTCGCGAGCCTGCGGTAGGCCTTCTTGATCTCGGCCTGCGAGGCGTCACGTTTGACGCCAAGGATCTCATAGGGATCGTGTGTCATCCTTCATCACTCCGAACGGCCCGTACCGGCCGAACACTTCACAAAAACCGTAGCGGTCTTCCCCCTCCCGGGCGGGCGGCGACCTGCCGGTCGGGCGCGCGCAGCGCCGCGATCCGGGCCTCAAGCGGCGGATGGCTGGCGAATAGCGCCTGCACCCGACCTGCGTCGAAGGCCATGGCCCGCATTTCGTCGGGCATGGGCGGGGCATGCCGCAGGCCCCGAAGCCGCTCCAGCGCGGCGATCATGTTGTGGCGCCCGGCCAGCGCGGCCCCACCGGCATCTGCCCGGAACTCGCGCCAGCGCGAGAACCACATGACGATCGCCGTCGCCAGCACTCCCAGTACCATCTCGGTCACCAGCGAGACGATCCAGTAGCCCGGCCCATGGCCGCGCTCGACCCGAAGCAGCAGCCGGTCGACCAGGAACCCCGCCAGCCGCGACAGGAACACCACGAAAGTGTTCACCACGCCCTGGATCAGCGCCAGCGTCACCATGTCGCCATTCGCGGCATGGGCAATCTCGTGGCCGAGCACCGCCTCGACCTCCTCCCGCCGCATGTTCGCGAGCAGGCCGGTGCTCACCGCGATCAGCGCCTCGTCGCGTCGCCAGCCGGTTGCAAAGGCATTGGGCGACGGATGATCGAAGATACCGACCTCGGGCATGCCGATCCCGGCCCGTCGCGCCTGATCCCGCACGGTCTGAAGCAGCCAGCGCTCCGCCCCGTTGCGCGGGGTCTCGATCACCCGCACGCGCATCGCGGCCTTGGCCATCGGCTTCGACAGGACCAGCGAAACGAGCGAGCCGCCGAAGCCGATTACCGCGGCGAATATCAGCAGCGCCGTCAGGTCGAGATCGACGCCGTTCGCCGCGAGCAGCCCCTCGATTCCCAGCACCCGAAACGCCAGGGACAGCACGACAAGCACCGCGAGGTTCGTGCCGAAGAACAGCGCCAGCCGCAGCATGGCTCAGCCCTCCCGCGGCTCCGGCGCGGCGCTGACAGTCACCCGGGCGGGGCGTATCAGCCGCCGGCCGATGGCATAGCCCGGGCGGTGCAGCACGAGCACCCTACCCCCCTCGACGCCCTCCCTGACCTGCGTGTCGATCGCCTCGTGATGGGCCGGGTCGAAGGCGGCGTCATCGGGCGCGATTATCCGCACGTCGAGCGCCTTCATCGCGGTGTCGAAGCAACTCCGGATCCGCTCTAGCCCCTCCAGGTGCTGGGCGACGCGTTTGTCTTTCGCATCCGGTCCCGACCGGGCCGCCTCGATACCGAGCGCCAGCGCGTCGAAGCCGGGCGCCAGTGCCTCGATGGCCAGAGCGATGCCATGGTCCCGGCCCTCGATGCGGGCGCCCTCAGCACGCTTGCGGGCGTTCTCGGCTTCGGCCATCGCGCGCTTCCAGCGATCGGTCAGCTCCGCGATCCTCGCGTCATGCGTCGCATGGCCCTTGCCGCCATTGCTAGTCTCCGGCTGTGACGCGGTCGTGGACTCGGGTTCGAGCGTGTCGCTTTCTAATTCGTTCTTCCTGTCCTCGAAATCTTCCATCTCTTACCTCCTTTCCTTCGCTGCGCTTCAGCGCATCACCAGAAAGATCCGGGCCGTGCCGCGCTGTACGGTCAGTGCGAGGGCCCCTTTGGCCCCCGCCAGTTGCCGGCGCAGCTCGACCAGCGATCCGATCGGGGCACGGTTCACCGCGAGGATCACGTCGCCAGCCATCAACCCCGACCTCGCCGCGCGGCTGCCGGGATCGACCCGCGCCACCAGCACCCCCGGTTCGCCCCCGAACATCGGATCACCCGGCTCCAGGTCACGCAGCTCCGCGCCCGCCAGCCGATCCATCGCCCGATCATCCGTGAGAGAGGCGACCAGCCCGCCCTCGCGCAACTCGGCCTCGATCGTTACCGCGTCACCGTCGCGGATCACCTCCAGCTCGACCGGGCTGCCGATCCGCTTCAGGCCGATCTGGCTGCGCAGGTCGGCCGAGCCCGCGACCGGGCGTCCATCGACCGAGACGATCAGGTCGCCGGGCTCCAGCCCTGCCTCCTCGGCTGCGCTGCCGGGATCCACCTGCGTCACCACCGCGCCGAGCCCGGCCTCGATCCCCAGCGCTTCGGCGAGGTCCGGTGTGAAATCCTGGATCATCACGCCGAGCTGGCCGCGCCGCACCTCGCCGAACTCGGCCAGTTGATCCATCACCGCTTGGGCCATGTTGGCCGGAACGGCGAATCCGATGCCGACATTGCCGCCCGACGGCGCGATGATCGCGGTGTTGATGCCGACGAGCCGCCCGTCGAGCGTCACCAGCGCCCCGCCCGAGTTGCCCGGGTTGATCGAGGCATCGGTCTGGATGAAGTCCTCGTAGCCGTCGACGTTGAGACCGCTGCGGCCCAGCGCGCTGACGATGCCCGATGTGACGGTCTGGCCAAGCCCGAACGGGTTGCCGATGGCGAGCACGTAGTCCCCCACCTCCAGCCGGTCGCTGTCGCCGAGTTCCAGCTCGGCGACATCCTCGGCTTCGATCTGCAAGAGCGCGATGTCGGTACCGGGATCGCTGCCGACCAGCTCCGCCTCGAAGCGGCGGCGGTCCTTCAGCGTCACCACGATCCTGTCGCCCTCCGCGACCACATGATGGTTGGTGAGCACGTAGCCCTCCTCGGCGTCGACGATGACGCCCGAACCCGCGCTCATCTGCTGGCGTGGCGAGGGCTGGGGCATCGGCGGCAGGTCGAAGTAGCGCCGGAAGAAGGGGTCGGCGAAGAGCGGGTTGCTCTCCACGTCCTGTCGCGTCTCGACCGAGATGTTGACGACGGCGGGCGTCACCTCGGCCAAGACCGGCGCAAGGGTCGGCAGGCCGTCATCGTTCAGGAACAGCGGGCGGTCGGGCGTCTGGGCCGCCACGGGGTTGGCGGCCAGCAAAGCCACGCAGAGTGCCGCCAGCCAGCGACGCAGAACGATCCAGGGGCCGGGCACGGGACCGGGCATCGTCTCCTCCTTGACTGATGAAGCGAGCTGGGCGCCCGGTCGCCACCGGCCGCCCGAACGGGCTCAGGCGGCCTTTACGGGGATGCGCTTGACGCGCGCTTGCGCCTCGGCGGTCTTCGGGAGGCTGACCTTGAGCACGCCTTTTTCGAAGCGCGCCTCGGCCTTGTCGGCATCGACCCCCGGAGGCAGCGGAATGGTGCGCGCGAAGGCACCAAAGGAGCGCTCGGACAGGTAAACGCCCTTGCGCTTTTCCTCGTGCTCGACCTTCTTCTCGCCACGGATCGTCATCACGTCGCCGGAGAGCGAGATGTCGACATCCTCGACGCTCATGCCGGGTAGTTCGACCGCCACCTCGATGCCGTTATCGGTCTCGGTGACGTCGGCGCTGGGACCGAACAGGCCGATCGGGCCGCGCTGGCCGTTCCGACCGTTATCGACCTTGTGCCAGAACTCCTCGAAGACGTGGTTGATGTCGTGTTGGAGCATGGCGAGCGGGCTGGCAATGCCGCCATCGCCATTGGCCGGGGTCTTGGGTTTCTCACGACCCCACGGAATGAGATCGCTGATATGCATGTCGTTTTTCCTCCTTGGTTCGGGTCGGGACGTCAGTTCGCCCTGACCTTGATCTTCTTCGGCTTGGCCTCGGGCGCGCGTGGCAATTCGAGCCGCAGCACGCCGTGCTTGAATTCGGCCTTGATCTTCGACTGGTCGACCTCGTCAGACAGGGTGAAGACCCGGACGTAGTCGCCCTCGCGATACTCGGTCGAAAGCCGCCGGTAGCCCTCGGGGGCATGCGGCCGCACCTTGCCCTGAAGCGTCAGCACCTGCCGCTCCAGCGTCACGTCGACATCCTCGGGCGCGACGCCCGGCATGTCGGCCATGATCACGGTGGTGCCGTTCGTCTCGAATATGTCGACCGCCGGGGTGAAGCTCATCGCCATGCGGTCCTTGCCGGTCTCGGTCATCTCGCGTCCTTCCTGACGCGCAACTTCCTGTGCCATGTTCTCCTCCTTTCTCCTGCGATGTCAGGACGACTTGATCTCGATGCGCTTGGGCTTGTCCTCTTCCGGGCGCTGCATCTCCACCGTCAGCACCCCGTTCGTGAACCGGGCCTCGACCCGGTCGGGGGCGATGCGGAACGGAAGTTCGATGCTGCGGGAGAAACGCCCCTGCGGGCGCTCGCGGCGATGCCATGTCGCCTCCTCGCCGGTCTGCGGCTCGGGATAGTGGCCCGACAGCGTGACGATGCCGTCCTTCACGGTGAGTTCGATATCCTCCTGCGACAGGCCCGGAAGCTCGGCGGTCAGTACGATGCTGTCCTGCCCGGCCCAGAAGTTGATCGCGGGCTGGCCGTCGCGCGGCGCCGTGCCGAAACCCTCGAACATGCGGTTCATGTCGCGCTGCATCCGCCGCATGTCGGCAAAGGGATCCGGCATGCCGTAGGGCGCGAAGGATGTCTGTAGCATTGGTTTCCTCCTTTCCTGTGGCGTCCATCCGTCGGATCGCGGGGCCGCGGCGGCAGGCGCCGCGGCGGCGCACGATCGATCGATGCGAGGATGTCCCGGAAAGGCAGGTTGCAGGGCGGCACACTGCTGTCGGCCGGCGCGCCTCATGGCACCGCCGCCGGATCGGCAGCCGACGGGAAGGCCGCGAAGCGCCGAACCTCCGTCTGTCCACTACCCGGGGACCCGCCTCCGGCATCCCCGAGGCGCATGTGGGAATCGCGAATTCCACTGTCAAGCCCGGATCTGGAAAATCGGCGGGGCATCGCCCACATGCCGACCGAACACGGGATCTGGTCGGGGAAGGAGGACAAGATGGACCAGAAGAACAAGATCAATCTATGGTATCTCGTGCTGGCCCTCTTCGGGGTCGTGCTGCTGCATGATCTGTGGGTCGGTGCGCAGCGGATCGAGTCGATCCCCTATAGCCGCTTCGAGCAGCTGGTCGATGACGGGCTCGTCGATCAGGTGGTGATCGGCTCCGACAGGATCACCGGCAGCTTCGCCGTCCCGCAGAACGGCAGGACCGAATTCGTGACGACGCGGGTCGAGCCCGGGCTTGCGGAGCGGCTGCGCGACAGCGGTGTGACCTTCACTGGCGCGGTCGAGAACACATGGCTCGGCACGGTCCTGTCATGGGTGGTGCCGGCGGCGGTCTTCGTCGGGCTCTGGGTCCTGGTGATCCGGAAGTTCGCCGAGAAACAGGGCTTCGGCGGCATGATGTCGATCGGCAAGAGCCGGGCCAAGGTCTATGTCGAGACCGATACAAAGACCCGGTTCGAGGACGTCGCCGGGGTCGACGAGGCGAAGGCCGAGTTGCAGGAGATCGTCGAGTTCCTGAAGGACCCCGAGTGCTACGGTGCGCTTGGGGCGCGGATGCCCAAGGGCGTGCTGCTGGTGGGTCCGCCGGGCACCGGCAAGACGATGCTGGCGCGGGCCGTGGCGGGCGAGGCCGGGGTGCCGTTTTTCTCGATCTCGGGCTCGGAGTTCGTGGAGATGTTCGTGGGCGTCGGCGCCGCCCGGGTGCGCGACCTGTTCGAGCAGGCTCGTGCCAAGGCCCCGGCGATCATCTTCGTCGATGAACTCGACGCCCTGGGCCGCGCCCGCGGCAGCATGCCGGGGGTCGGCGGCCATGACGAACGCGAGCAGACGCTGAACCAGCTCCTCACCGAACTCGACGGCTTCGACCCCTCGAGCGGGCTGGTACTGCTTGCGGCGACCAACCGCCCCGAGATCCTCGACCCGGCCCTGCTTCGCGCGGGCCGCTTCGACCGTCAAGTGCTGGTCGATCGCCCCGACCGCCCGGGCCGCGAGGCGATCCTGAAGGTCCACATGGGGAAGATCCGCGTCGGGCCTGATGTCGAGATCAGCCAGCTGGCAGGCCTCACTACCGGCTTTTCGGGCGCGAACCTCGTGAACGAAGCGGCGCTGCTGGCCACCCGCAGACATGCCGAGCGTGTAGCGATGGAGGACTTTACCAACGCGATCGAACGGATCGTGGCGGGGCTGGAAAAGCGCAACCGGCTCCTGAACCCGCGCGAGCGTGAGATCGTCGCCTATCACGAGATGGGCCACGCGCTGACGGCGATGGCACTGCCGGCGGTGGACGAGGTGCACAAGGTCTCGATCATCCCGCGCGGCATCGGCGCGCTCGGCTACACGATCCAGCGGCCCACCGAGGATCGCTTCCTGATGACCCGCGAGGAGCTGGAGAACAAGATCGCGGTACTGCTCGGCGGTCGGGCCGCGGAGCTTCTGGCCTTCGATCATCTCTCCACCGGCGCGGCGGACGATCTGGCCCGCGCGACCGACATCGCCCGTGCCATGGCGACCCGCTACGGCATGGTCGATGATCTGGGCTTTGTCAGCTACGAGGCCCCGCAGCGCGATTTTCTCGGCCAGCGCCCCGGCGCGACGGAGGCGCGCTATGGCCCCGAAACCGCCGAGCGGATCGACGCCGCGGTGCGCGACATCATCGCCCACGTCCATGACCGGGTGCTGGCTCTGCTCGAGGCCAATCGCGGGTTGCTCGAGCGCTCCGCCGCCGAACTTCTGGAGCAAGAGACCCTGCCGGAGCAGGAACTGGCCCGCTACCGCGATGAACTGCAACGCGAGCCGGAGCCAATACCCGTGACCGCCTGATCAGGCGGCCCCGTCCTCGCTGCGCGAAGGCAGGCCGATACGGCCCGCCCAAAGCGGCGGCGGATCGCTGGCCGCGAAGTTGCCGACAAGCGCCCCGTCAAGCGACACGATCCTGCCCCGACTATCGTCAGCTCGGGCCTCGTGGCCGGGCCCGGATCTCGACTTCCGCTCGCTAATGAAACGCTCCACGTAGCTCCTCAAGACCGGCTCATGCTCCTGCGCCGGCAACACGATCGGCTGCCAGCCGCGCTGCCTGCAATAACGAAGCCCGGCTTCGCGGCTTGGAAACCGCAATTCGATCTGTCGGTCCGGATCGGTATCGCTGATCCAGCCCATCAACGGCTCCCGCAAATTCGGGTGTCGCGGATCGATGCGAAGAACCCAGTGAAGGGGTGCCGGCCCGGATTGGGTCGGCATGCGGGATGGCCGATAAAGAATGACGGCAGGCGCTTCGAATGACGCGGGGCCAGCAGTCTCGCCGCGACCCGCTGCATTGGTGGCCGCAGAGCCTCTTAGCGACATCTGGGCGAGCGGTACGAGACGGGATGACCTTTCCATGTTTCCCTCCACGTTCAAAGAGATAGTTCGTCAGCCACATAAGGCTCGGTCCAGACCGCGCGAAGACCTCGGGACCCCGAAATCACAGGTCGAACACTCCAGCATGGCCGGTGCGGCGTCTATAGCAGGCATCACCGTTCCTCCCGTGGCTGCGCAGTCGATGATCCACCCAGCCTCCAATGCTCGTTCATCCATGAATGCGCCAACTGCCGCTGCCCGCCCCGGGCGCAGGGAACGAGCGGACGCGTCAGCTCGTTTCTCGGCATCGCGGGCATGGTGCCCGCAACTGACGAGGTTCACCATGAAGACGCTGAACGACGCATTCGAACATACGCTGCAAGACATCTACTACGCCGAAAACGCACTGACCAAGGCGCTGCCGAAAATGGCCAAGGCCGCGGGTGCCGCCCATCTACAGGAGGCCCTGAAGACGCACCTGACCGAGACCAAGGAGCAGATCAAGCTGCTCGACCGGGTCTTCGAGGCGATCGGCAAGAAGGCCGAGGGCGAGAAGTGCGATGCCATTGAAGGGCTGATCAAGGAGACCGAGAGTATCATCGAGGAAGCCGAAGGCGCGGCCCTCGACGCGATGCTGATCGGCGCGGCCCAGGCGGTCGAGCACTATGAGATCGCCCGTTACGGCACGCTCCGGGAATGGGCGCGGCAGCTCGGTCAGGACGAAGCCCATGACCTGCTGACGCAGATCCTAGATCAGGAGAAGGCGACGAACGCCAAGCTGACCGCACTCGCCGTGGGCGAAGTCAACGCAGCGAAACCACGAAAGGCGACCGCCAAGGCCTGATAGCGGACAGTGGCCAGAGGGCCGCGTACGCGCTCTCGCAGGGAACTGCGAGAGCGCTCCGCATGAGATATGCGTCTCGCTGGAGCCGTTGGCAACGGCTCGGAAATTCGGTCGCTCAGCAGACCGCAAGCCGGAACCGATAGAAGGTGCTATGAACCGGTCGGCGCGATATCGAGGTCGCGGTCTGGGGCTCCCGACCGGGCATGTCGTGGCCGATCCACCCTCAAGATCGACTACACCCGCCTTGATAAAGGCAAACGGACTCTAACCGCCGATCAATATTGATCGGGCAGGAAGCTTTCCTTTGCGGCCACAGACCCGCTGTCGCATCGCTGACGGAGTGCCCCGGGGTCGGCATGACCGACCGCGAGGCAAGGCTGCATCAATGCGCCGGCGCCTTCGATGTGAAGGCGCTCATCACCGCGACGATCACGCCACCTACCGCGAGGCCCACGATCCCCATCATCGTCGCACCAGTCAGCCAGCCCAAGGCCGCGGGCAGGATCGGCGCATGCGCGGCGACGAAATGGGTTGCGACCTCGATGAGATGTTCGGGCTGTGAGATGTGGTAGGTCTCAAGCCCGTGGATCAGGATGCCGCCGCTGACCCAGAGCATCGCGGCGGTACCAACGAAGGAGAGCAGCTTCAGCACGTAGGGCATGCCCTTGACCAGCATCCTGCCGAAAGCCGGCAGCAAGCCGCCCGGCCCTCGCGCCGCCAAGGCAACCCCGAGGTCATCGGCCTTCACGATGATCGCGACGGCGCCGTAGACGATGAAGGTGATGAAAACACCGACCAGCCCCAGCACCACGGCCTGCGTCACGAAAGGCTGGTCGGCCACGGTCGAAAGCGTCAGCGCCATGATCTCGGCGGAGAGGATGAAATCGGTGCGGATCGCGCCCTTGACCGTGGTCGCCTCGTCGAGCGGCACCTTTTCGGCCGTCCCGTGGCCGTGGCCCAGAAGCACCTCGGCGATCTTCTCGGCGCCCTCATAGGCAAGGTAGAGACCGCCCAGCATCAATAGCGGCGTGATCGCCCACGGCGCGAGAAAGCTCAGCGCCAGCGCGGCAGGCAGCAGCACCAGCAGCTTGTTGCGCAGCGAGCCGATGCCGATCTTGCGGATGATCGGTAGTTCGCGATCGGCCGCGAAGCCCAGCACGTATTTCGGAGTGACGGCCGCGTCGTCGATCACCACACCCGCGGATTTGGAGCCGGCCTTGAGCGTGGCGGCAGCGACATCGTCGAGCGACGCCGCCGCGGCTCTGGCGATCAGGGCGACGTCATCGAGAAGGGCGAACAATCCGGAACTCATGGGCCTGCCATTGATGTGAAAATGCGATTCTGGTCGAGACTAACCCGGTTCAACGGCCGATGCCGCGTTTGGGTCGGCACGTACCGGGAATTTTTCGCTCATGCAGCGGGATCGTGTGGTCGCGTGCCGCGTCGCATCCCCTGCCCGGGCCGATGCCCGGAACGCATTGCCGTCTTGGCAGCGGCGCCGATCCACACCACTCTGCGCGCCAAGGTGGGGCTGGCACGCAAGGCGTGTCTGCCCCGTGACATCCATCGAGGACGCAGATGACACTGACCGCCGAAACCACCGCTGCCCTGCGCGGGGTGACCACCGCGACGCTGACCACGATCCTTCTCAAGAAGGGCCTGCGCAATGTCTGGATCCGCGGCGCCATGCCGATGCGCGAGGGCGAGGACCGCGTCGTCGGTCCCGCCTTCACTTTCCGCTTCGTGCCGGCGCGCGAGGATCTGGCCACCCCGGCCTCGTGGGGCAGCCCGGTCTCGACCCGCGCCGCGATCGAGGAAATGCCCGAGGGCGCGATCGCGGTGATCGACGCCATGGGCATCACAGATGCCGGGGTGTTCGGGGACATCCTCTGTGCGCGGATGGTCAAGCGCGGCGCTGCCGGGCTGATCACCGACGGGGTGATCCGCGACCGCGCGGGCGTGATGCAGACCGGCCTGCCCATCTGGGCGCGCGGCGCCGCAGCGCCGCCCTCGGTCGCCGGGCTGACCTTTACCGGCTGGCAGGAGACGGTGGGCTGCGGTGGCGTCTGCGTGGTGCCGGGCGACGTGGTCGTCGCCGATGCCGACGGCGCAGTGGTGATCCCCGCAGCCATGGTCGAGGAAGTGACGGCCGAGGCGATCGAGCAGGAGCGCATGGAGGGCTGGATCGTCGAGGAGGTCGAGCGCGGCGAGAAGCTGCCCGGCCTCTACCCGATGAACGACGCGACCCGCGCCCGTTACGCCGCCTGGAAAGAGGGTCAGCGATGATCTCCGCCAAGACGCGCGGCGTCTTCGCCATCGCTCCCACCCCATTCCTGCCCGGCGGCGCGCTCGATGTGGCCTCGCTCGGCCGGATGACCGAACGCTACGCAGGCTGCGGCGTCGACGGGCTGACGATCCTCGGGATCATGGGCGAGGCGCAGAAACTGGAGCCGGAGGAGAGCCTTGCCGTCATGCGCGAGGTCATCGCGCATGCGGGCGGCCTGCCCATCGTGGTCGGCGTCTCGGCGCCGGGTTTTGCCGCGATGAAGCGGCTGTCGAACGCAGCCATGGAGATGGGGGCTGCGGGCGTCATGATGACTCCGCCCGCGGCGATGCGGACCGACGACCAGATCGCGGGATGGTTCGCTCAGGCCGTGGCGCAGATCGGGACGGACGTGCCTTTCGTGCTGCAGGACCATCCCACCGCGACGGGCGTGGTGATGTCGACGAAGGTGATCCGCCGCGTGGTCGAGGAGAACCCCTCCTGCGTGATGCTCAAGCACGAGGACTGGCCCGGGCTCGAAAAGATTTCGGCGATCCGGAACTGGCAGGATCGAGGCGAGATGCGCGACCTGTCGATCCTGTGCGGCAACGGTGCGCTGTTTCTGGACCTGGAGATGGGCCGCGGCGCGGATGGCGCTATGACCGGTTACGCCTTTCCCGAGATGCTGCGCCGGGTGGTGGACCTCGCCCCCCGGGACCGCGACGCCGCGCAGGACATCTTCGACGCGCATCTGCCGCTTCTGCGGTACGAGCACCAGCCGGGTGTCGGCCTCGCGGTGCGCAAGCGCATCCTGGCGCGGCGCGGCTTCATCGCGCATGCCGATCTGCGTGCGCCGGGCGCATCTTGCAGCGAGGCCGCCTGCGCCGAGATCGACTACCTGCTGGAGCGCTTGACGGCCCGCGACCCGGACTGCGGGCTCTAGGTCTCGCTATCGTCGTCGCGGCCCTTGTAGCCGGTCGCGACGACGAATTTTTCCGAGCTGTCGGATCGCGAGGCCGGCGGCTTCACGTTCTGCACCTTCTCGAACTTCTGCTTGAGCAGTTGCTGCAGGCTACCTTCGGCGCCGCCCGCCAGCACCTTGGCGACGAAGGTGCCGCCCGGGCTCAGCACGTCGAAGGCGAAATGGGCCGCCGCCTCGCAAAGCGCGATGATCCGGAGGTGGTCGGTCTGCTTGTGGCCGGAGGCCGCGGCGGCCATGTCGGACATCACCACGTCGGCGCCGCCGCCCAGCCATTCCTTGACCTTGAGATCGGCGTCATCCTCCATGAAGTCGAGTTGGTGGATCTCGGCCCCGGCGATCGGCTCGACCTCCTGCAGGTCGACGCCCAGCACCGAACCCACCGATTTCCCCGATTTCGCGCCGAGGGAGTTCACCCGCGCCACCGCGACCTGACACCAGCCGCCGGGGGCACAGCCCAGATCGACCACCCGCGCGCCGGGCACGAGAAAGCGGAACTTGTCGTCGAGTTCGATGATCTTGTAGGCGGCGCGACCGCGATAGCCTTCGGCCTTGGCGCGCTTGACATAGGGGTCGTTGAGCTGGCGTTCCAGCCAGAGCTTGGAGCTCATCTTGCGGCCGCGTGCGGTCTTGACCTTGACGGTCAGGTCGCGCTGTCCGCGCCCGGAGGTGTTGCCGGTGCCCGCGCCGGGCTTCTTGGGTGTCTTGGCCATGCGGGGCACTCCTGATCAGAGGCCCCGACTATGCCAAGCATGGGTGACGGGGCAAGCCCCGCCCCGTCAACAATGCGCAAAACGCGGCACGGGCATGGAATACCAGACCCCTGCCCTCGAAGCTCAGGCCCGGCGGCGGCGACGCCCGCCATCGCGACCGCCACGCCCCTCGCCCGGCACGCCCGGCGGTCGGTTGAAGCGGATCCACTCCGCGCCCGACGGATCGTTGTTGGTCAGGAAGTTCGCGGCCCGGATCGCGCTCATCTCGCCACCCGGCTGCGCCTCGCGGCTGCCGATGCCCATGAGGCGGCAGAAGGTCTCGTCGTCCATCTCCTCGGGGACCACGATGCCCGCGGCCTCCAGCTCGGCCTTCTTCTCGGCGATCTTCGAAAGCGGCGTCGGCAGCGCGCAGGGATTCATGATCGCGCTGGTCATGCCCGAGGCCATCGCCATCGGCAGGAAGGCGTTGTTGATGCCATGCCGGTTCGGCAGGCCGAAGGAGATGTTCGAGGCGCCGCAGGTGGTGTTGACGCCCAACTCGTCGCGCAGGCGGCGCACCAGCGCGAACACCTGCAGACCGGCGGTCGCCATCGCACCGATCGGCATCACCAGCGGATCGACCACGATGTCATGCGCGGGAATGCCGAAATCGGCGGCGCGCTCGACGATCTTCTTGGCCACTGCGAACCGCACGTCGGGGTCCTCGGAAATGCCGGTGTCGTCGTTCGAGATCGCCACCACCGGCACGTTGTATTTCTTGACCAGCGGCAGAACGAGTTCGAGCCGGTCCTCTTCGCCGGTGACCGAGTTCAGCAAGGGTCGCCCCTGCGCCGCCGCGAGACCGGCCTCGAGCGCCGCCGGAACCGAGCTGTCGATGCACAGCGGCACGTCGACGAGGCCTTGCACCAGCTCGATCATCTTCGTCATGAGCGGCGGCTCGGTCTCGTTGGGGTTGGGGTTGGAGTTGTAGACCACCCCGGCATTGACATCGAGCATGGTGGCGCCGCAGGCGACCTGCGCGACGGCGTCCTTTTCGACGGTCGAGAAATCGCCCGCCTCAAGCTCGGCAGCGAGCTTCTTGCGCCCGGTGGGGTTGATCCTTTCGCCGATCACGCAGAACGGCTGGTCGAAGCCGATGATCGCGGTTTTCGTTTTCGATTCAACGATCGTACGGGTCATTCTTCTTCCTTGTCATCGGGCATGGGCCCCCTGAATTCTCAACGTGCGACGCTGGCCTGCGCCGGCTGCCGGGCCGCCAGCCACTCCGCGCTCGCGGCGATGCCGCCCAGCGGGAAGAGATGCGCCTGCTCCAGCCCGAGAGCGGGCTCGGCCAGGCGGGCGCGCTCCAGCTCGGCCGCGATCTCGTCGGGCGCATAGGGCACGAGCAGCTTGCTGACGTCCATCGCGCGTTTCTGCAAGACCTTGAGCGAGGGACCGACCCCGCAGGCCATGGCGTATTTGATCAGTGTCTGCAACTTCGCCGGTCCGGCGAGCCCGACGTGCACCGGCAGGTCGATCCCCGCCTCGCGGATGGTTCGGGCCCACCCGATCACCGGTTCGGCGTCGAAGACGAACTGGGTGACCAGCGCCATCCGCGCATTGCTGCGGTTCGCGAAGTCCTGCTTCCAGCGCAGCGCGTCGCGCACCACCGCGTCACCGCCGTTGGGATCGATGTCACGGTTGCCCTCCGGGTGGCCGGCCACGTGCAGGCGGGTAAAGCCGGCGCGGTCGAATTCGCCCGTCTCCAGAAGCTGCATCGAGGAATGGAAGGCTCCGCGTGGGTTCGCGATGCCGCCCGCAAGCACCAACGCTTCGGTGACGCCGGCCTCGCCTTGATAGCGGGCGATCCAGTCGGAAAGCTGCGCCCGGCTTTCGATGCTGCGCGCCGGGAAATGCGGCATGACGGCAAAGCCTTCGCCCGCGATGCGCGCCGCCGTCGCCACCATCTCATCGATCGGCGTGCCGTCGATATGGGCGATGTAGACGCGGGTGCCTGCGGGCAAGAGCGCCTTGAAGCTGTCGACCTTCGCCGCGGTCCGGGGCATCACCTCGATCGAGGCGCGGGCGATGAAATCGCCGCCCGTCTGGGGCGCGGATTTCGCGCGGCGGAAGGTCAACAGGGACATCAGCACCTCCTTGAGGGCACGCGTCATTCGCGCCCGTTATTGTCGATAAGCGCCTTGAGGCGCGCCTTGTCGTACTCGGCCTCGATCCGCTCCACAGCCGCGCGGGCGGCGTCCTCGGCCTCGCCCTCGATCTCGCCCCAAGGCGCCTTGCGCCATTCGGCGAGGTAGTCGTCGGTCCCCGCCGCGCCCGATTTCATCGCAGCGCGGTCGATCGCCTGTTCGAACCGCTCGGACAGCTGGATCTTGGTGCCGCGGCGGCCACGGCCGACGATCACCTGGGCCGGCATGTCGCGCCATAATACGAGCGTGATCTCGGGCATTCGGGGTCCTTTCCTCGCCTTCGCTGATAGCGTGCCGCACCGCCTGACCGGGGTCGGATTTCGACACCTTGGCCGCGTGCTGCGACGCCGCCTCTTGTCGCAAGCTCGGCGCGGCACGGCCAGAGGGTCGAATCGTCAAAAACCCCAAGATCGTGATGAGTCACGTTGCGACCCGCCCTCTCGCGGTGCTTGCGCCGTCCCCGTCCAAGCCCTACCCTTGAGACAACTCGATATTGGAGGGCGTATTCATGGCGCCCATGCGTCCCGACGGTGCGGGCGCGTTCCCGAAAGCGGTGAGATCCCCCGCGCCAGGCCCGGATCAGGCGACACTCTATGCCGCGCTTGATCTCGGTACCAACAGCTGTCGGATGCTGATTGCCCAGCCCAAGGGCAGCCAGTTCCACGTGGTCGACAGCTTCTCGAAGACGGTCCAGCTGGGCCACGGGCTCGAACAGACGGGCCGGCTTTCGCGTGCCTCGATGAATCGTACCATCGGCGCGATTCGAATCTGCCGCCAGAAGCTGCAGAAGCACGGCGTGACGCGGATGCGGCTTGTCGCGACCGAAGCGTGTCGCCGGGCCAAGAACGGCCGTGCCTTTCTGGCGCAGGTACAACGCGACACCGGGCTCCGGCTCGACGTGATCCGCCCCGAGGAGGAGGCGCGGCTCGCGGTGATCTCCTGCGCGCCACTGGTTTCGACCAAGACCGAGCAGCTGCTCGTCGTCGATATCGGCGGCGGCTCGACCGAGCTGGTATGGATCGACCTGACGAACGTGCCCAGGCGGGAACGGCCGCGCGCGATCATGCGGCTGCATTCCGGCTTCCAGCAGGATCCCGGCCCCTTCGCCGCCGCCAAGGTGGTGGACTGGATCTCGGTACCTCTGGGCGTGGCGACGCTGCGGGACCAGTTCCACGACGTCGAGGACGATGCAGCGCGCTTCGCGCTGATGAGCTGGTTTTTCGAGGAGAACCTCGCGGGCTTCGCGCCCTCGGCCTCGGAGCAGGCGCGCGAGGGGTTCCAGATCATCGGCACCTCGGGCACAGTCACCACCGTCGCGGCGAGCCATCTCGGTCTGAGGCGCTACGACCGCAACAAGGTCGATGGGCTGCGCATGACCTCGGACCAGATCGACGCGGTGATCCGCGACTACCTCGCGCTCGGGCCCGAGGGGCGGCGCGACGATCCGCGCATCGGCCGCGACCGGCAGGCGCTGATCATGTCGGGCTCGGCGATCCTGCAGGCGCTGATGCGGCTATGGCCGACCGATCGGCTTTCGGTCGCGGATCGGGGGCTGCGCGAGGGGCTGCTCTACGCGCAGATGAGCGCCGATGGCGTGCTGGAGGACGGGCCCTACTGAGCCCGCCCCCGATCTCTCAGCGGTAATGGAGCGACCGGCCGTCGCGGAAGACCTGCACCTTTTCGGGCGCGACGGTCATGTGCACGTGGCGACCGCGCAGATCGCCATGGATACCGGGCAGCTTGGCGATCACCGGGTCGGCGCCGTTCACCTTCTCGAAGTAGAGGATCGTCACCTCGCCCAGCGATTCGGTGAAGTCGACCTTGCCCTCGAACAGGTAGTCACCCCCGGCCTCGACCTCGGTCATGTCCTCGGGCCGCACGCCGACATTGACCGACGCTCCCATGTCGGCCTCGGTCGAGGGCGCGTTCGACACAGCCACGCCGCCGCCATCGAGCTTCACGGAGGTCTGCGCGCCGGTGCCGGTGATCTTGCCCGGCAGCAGGTTCATTGCCGGCGAGCCGATGAACTGCGCCACGAACTCGTTCTCGGGCCGCTCGTAAAGTTCGAGCGGCGTGCCGACCTGCGCGATACCCTTGTTGGCGAGAACGACGATCCGGGTCGCGAGCGTCATCGCTTCGACCTGATCATGGGTGACGTAGATCATGGTGCTGTCAGGCATCGACTCCTTGAGCTGGGCGATCTCGATCCGGGTCGCCACGCGCAGCGCCGCGTCGAGGTTCGAGAGCGGCTCGTCGAAGAGATAGACCTTGGGATCGCGCACGATCGAGCGGCCAATCGCGACCCGCTGCCGCTGCCCGCCCGAGAGCGCCTTGGGTAGGCGGTCGAGATAGGGTTCCAGCTGCAGGATGCGGGCGGCGTTGGAGATCGCGGCGTCGATCTCCTCCTTCGATTTCTTGGCCAGCTTCAGCGCGAAGGCCATGTTGTCGCGCACCGTCATGTGCGGGTAGAGCGCGTAGGACTGGAACACCATGGCGATGCCGCGCTGCGCGGGCGGCACGTCGTTGACGACCTGACCATCGATCTCAAGCGTGCCGCTGGAGATTTCCTCGAGCCCGGCGATCATCCGCAGAAGCGTGGACTTGCCGCAGCCCGAGGGCCCGACGAAGACCACGAGCTCGCCCTTGCCGATCTCGAGATCGATGTTCTTCAGGACCTCGACCGACCCGCCATAGGTCTTGGCCACGTCCTTCAGCTTCAGTTCCGCCATGGGTTCCTCCCTGCTCCGTCCTCAGTCCGCCGGTCGCCGGAGCGCCAGACAGCATTGCCATGGGCCGAGATGGATCAGCCCGTTCTCGGCCTTTGTCACGGTGCCCAGATCGGTGCCGATCGGGGCCCATGCGCCTTCGGGGAGCGGCACTTCTGCGGGCTCCTCCCCGAGATTGAAGGCGCAGAAAATCGTCTCGTTCGCGTCGAAACGCACGAAATGCACGACGTCGCCACGCGAATGCACGCCGTCATGCTCCCCGGTGGCCAGCACCGGGTGGTCGTGGCGCAGCGCGATGGCGCGGCGATAATGATGAAGTATCGCCTCCGGATCGGCCTCCTGCTCCGCCACGGCGCGCGGCAGATGCTTGGGCGACACCGGCAGCCAGGGCTTGCCCTCGGAAAACCCTCCATTGGGCGCGCTGCCATCCCAGGCGATCGGGGTGCGGCAGCCGTCGCGGCCCTTGTATTCGGGCCAGAACTCGATCCCGTAGGGGTCCTGCAGGTCCTCGAAGGCGACCTCGGCCTCCGGCAGACCGAGTTCCTCGCCTTGATACAGACAGACCGAGCCGCGGAAGCACATCAGCATGGTGGTATAGACGCGGGTCGCCTCCGTCGAAAGCTTCCAGCGCGTGGGATGCCGCTCCACGTCGTGGTTGGAATAGGACCAGCACGGCCAGGCGTCGGGGGCGGCGTGGCTCAGCCGGTAGAAGGTGTCGGCCGCCGCGGCGGCGGTGAGACGCGGCGGCTGCAGCATCTCGAACGGGTAGCACATCTGCACCTTGTCGCCGCCCGAGGTGTACTCGGCCATGATCTCGAGACCGCGCTGCGCGTCGCCCACCTCGCCCACGGCGGCGGCGCCGTAATGCTCCAGCTCGGCGCGGAACCGCTTCAGAAAGTCGAGATTCTCAGGCTGGTTCTTGGAGTAGAGATGCTCCTGCCAGTTATAGGGGTTCACGCCCGGCGCGATGGAATCGTTGCGCCGCTCGGGCGGCAGCGCCGGGTTGTCGCGCAGCTGCGCGTCGGCGAAGTAGAAGTTAATCGTGTCGAGGCGGAAGCCATCGACCCCGCGCTTGAGCCAGAACCGCTCCACGTCAAGGAGCGCCTCCTGGACCTCCGCGTTGTGGAAGTTCAGGTCCGGCTGGCTGGTGAGGAAGTTGTGCAGGTAATACTGCATCCGCCGCCCGTCCCACTGCCAGGCCGAGCCGCCGAAGATCGACAGCCAGTTGTTGGGCGGCGTGCCGTCGGGCTTGGCATCGGCCCAGACATACCAGTCGGATTTCGGATTGTCGCGGCTTGACCGGCTCTCGACGAACCAGGGATGCGCCTCGGCGGTATGCGACAGCACCAGGTCAATCATCACCCGGATGCCCAGGGAATGCGCCGTCTCGACCACCGCGTCGAAATCGGCCAGCGTGCCGAACATCGGATCGACGTCGCAATAGTCCGAGACGTCGTAGCCGAAATCCTTCATCGGCGAGGTGAAGAAGGGCGAGATCCAGATCGCGTCCACCCCCAGCGAGGCGATATGCGGCAGGCGCTTCACGATGCCGCGCAGATCGCCGATCCCGTCCCCGTCCGTATCCTGGTAGCTGCGCGGATAGATCTGGTAGATCACCGCGCCGCGCCACCAGTTGGGATCCTTCGGCATGCGGGAGACGGCGGCCGGGGCCGAAGCGGAGACGGGGGTGTTCATCGGAAGGCAGTCCTCATTTCACGGAGCCCGCAAGCAGGCCGCGCACGAGGTATTTCTGCATCGCGAAAAACACAACAAGCGGAACCGCGATCGAGACGAAAGCCGCCGTTGCGAGGATCTCCCAATTGCCGCCGCGCGTGCCCAGAAGCTCGATGATCTGCTTGGTCATCACCGTGGTCTCGCCGCTCGCATCGATCAGGAACACGATCGCGACCAGCAGGTCGTTCCAAGTCCACAGGAACTGGAAGATCGCGAAGGAGGCCAGCGCCGGAAAGCTCAGCGGCAGGATGATCTTGGTGAAGATCTGGAAATCCGTGGCGCCATCGACCTTTGCGTTCTCAATGATGTCGCGTGGCAGCCCGACCATGTAATTGCGCAGGATGTAGATCGCGAGTGGCAGGCCAAAGCCGGTATGGGCAAGCCACACACCCAAGTAGCCCTTGCCGATGCCGATCTCGTTGTGGAACTTCAGAAGCGGAATCAGCGCCAGTTGCAGCGGCACCACCAGCAGACCCACAATCGCCGCGATCAATAGCGCCCGCCCCGGGAAATCCATCCAGGCCAGCGCGTAGGCCGCGAAGGCCGCCACGAGAATCGGGATGATCGTCGCGGGGATCGAGACGGTGAGCGTGTTGAAGAAGGCCTTGGACATGCCTTCGATGTTGTTCGGGTTGAACAGCATGTTGTCGTAGTTCTCGAGCGTGAACTCCGGCGCAACTTTCGCGGTGACGAAGACACGCTGACCACGGCCCGACATCTCCTCGACCGAGGTATAGACGTAGTCGCCGGTCTCCCCGACCATGATGATCTCGCCATCGCCCATATCGACCGTCTCGCCCGGGGTGTAGGCGCCGACATCGCGCGACGAGGTGCCGAAGGCCGAGATGTTCAAGGGCTCGCGCCCCTCATGTGCGAAGAGGTTGCCGGAGACGGTGTAGAGCCCGTCAACCAGCTCGGCCTCGTCGCCGCCGGCGGTCCTGAGCGTCAGGTTCTGCTCCGTGGGCAGCATCGAGCGCCACCAGCCGGACGAGGCGATCTGGTCGCCGGTGCGGAAGGACGAGACCAGCAGGCCCACCGTCGGGAAGACCCAGAGCGCCACCAGTGCCACCACCGCGATGTTCACCGCCCAGGTCAGCGCGGATTTCTTGCCAGCGATGTTGTCCATCAGCGCATCTCCCTGCGGGCGTTGTAGACGTTCCAGATCAGGATCGGCGTAACCATCAGCATGATGACCATGGCGCCAGCGGAGCCGACGCCCCAGTCATTGGCGCGGAACAGCTTGTCGTACATGTAGTTGGCCAGCACCTGCGTTTCCCACTGGCCGTTGGTCATCGCGAAGACGATGTCGAACACCTTGAGCACGATGATGGTGATGGTGGTCCAGACCACGACGATGGTGCCGACGATCTGCGGCATCTTGATCTTGAAGAAGATCTGCCACGGGTTGGCGCCGTCGACGATCGCCGCCTCGACCGTCTCCTCCGGGATGCCCCTGAGCGCCGCCGAGAGCAGCACCATGGCAAAGCCGGTCTGGATCCAGATCAGCACGATCATCAGGAAGAAGTTGTTCCAGAACGGTATGGTGAGCCAGGTCTGCGGTTGGCCATAGGGCAGATCGGCCACGAAGACCGCGATGGTCTGGCGCAGCATCAGATAGACGAGGAGGGCCATCAGCACCGCGCCGAGGATGCGCAGCGCGCCGAAGATCAGCCCGGGGCTGCGGCCTTCGCGACCCAGCACCGGCTTCATCAGCGACCAGCCCAGCGCGCCGGCCCCGGCGGCGAGCGCCAGAAGCAGCAGCGCCGGCACCAGCCGCAGCCAGATGAACGAGCCGATCCCGCCGTCGAAGCCGAGCCAGACGGCGTTGAGCACGCCGATCTGCTCCTGCCCCGCGGGCCGTGTATCGTAGATCAGCTTGAAGATCACCGCGGCGCCCACGAAGGAGATCGCCATCGGCATGAAGATCAGCGATTTCGCGATGCTGCCCCACTTGATCCGGTCGGTAAGCTGGGCGGCCAGCAGGCCGAAGGCGGTCGAGGCGGCGGGCACCACGATCAGCCACAGCAGGTTGTTGTTGAAGCCTTCCCAGAATTTCGGCTCGCGCAGCATCTGCTGGTAATTGGCGAGGCCCACGAACTCGTAGCCGCCACCGCGCACCCTCTGGGTCAACGACAGGCGCAGCGTCTCGAACACCGGATAGGCAAGATAGAGGCCCAGCGCGATCAGCGCGGGCGCAAGGAACAGCCAGGGACGGATGACGTTGGCGCGGTTGATGTTGCGCCCGGCATTGGGACCACGGGGCGGGAACAGCACCTTGTCGAGCAGAATGTTCGAAAAATAGAAATAGGCGACGCAGCCGCCGACGCCGATCACGATGGTCAGCAAGCCCTGTAGTGCCGGATTCATCGCGCCCTCCCCGAGCCTTGATGCAAAGAGGCGGCCACGACGCGAGTCGCGGCCGCCAAGTCTTATGGTTACACGCTTATTTCAGCGCGTCCCAAGAATCCTGGATCTCGGAGGCCACGCTCTCGGCGCTTTCGCCGCCGACATAATCGACCATGCCGGTCCAGAACGAACCCGCGCCGACGCCGCCGGGCATCAGGTCCGAGCCGTCGAAGCGGAAGGTGGTCGCATCGAGCAGGATGTCGTTCATCTTCTTCAGCGTCGGGTCGCCGAACACCTCGGTGTTGACCGTGGTCAGCGGCGTCAGGAAACCGGTCTGCGCCATCCAGATCTCGTGTGCGATCGGGGTCTGCAGCCACTGCATGAACACGTTCGCCGCGTCGGAGGCCTCGGTGATGCCGAACATCGTGCCCGCGCCGAGCACCGGCTGGCCGAGATCCTTTTCCTCATAGGCCGGGAAGTAGAAGAAGTCGGCATCGACACCGATCTCCGTGCCCTCGGGGAAGAAGGTCGGGATGAAGGAGGCCTGGCGGTGCAGGTAGCACTGCGGCGGGCTGTCGAAGAGGCCCTTGGGGCTGTCGCGGAAATCGGTCGAGGCGACCGCGGCCTTGCCGCCGGCTACGTAGTCGTCCGAGACGAACCAGCCGAATTCCTCGATCGCGCCGACCACCGCCGGGTCGTCGAACGGGATCTCGTTGGCGACCCACTGGTCGTAGACCTCCGGCGCCTGGGTGCGCAGCATCATGTCCTCGACCCAGTCGGTCGCCGGCCAGCCGGTGGCGCCGCCCGAGCCGATGCCGATGCACCAGGGCGTCTCTCCATCCTCGACCATCTGCTCGGTGAGCGCCTTGAGCTCCTCCATGCTCTCCGGCACCTCGTAGCCCGCATCCTCGAAGTTCTCGGGCACGTACCACACGAGGCTCTTCACGTCGGCCTTGTAGAAGAAACCGTAGAGGTTCTCATTGCCCTCGGGGCCTTCGAAGGTGGCCAGATCGACCCAGGATTGGCCAGCGGCATAGTTCTCGGCGACCCAGTCACCAGTGCCCTCGGGCATCGGTTCGAGATAGCCCAGGGACGCGAGATCGCGCGCAAGGCCCGGCTGCGGGAAGACGGCGATATTCGGGGCAGAGCCCGCCTCGGTATCGATGCGGATCTGGGTCTCGAAGCCATCAGACCCGGTGTATTGCACGTCGGCGCCGGTGGCCTCCTCGAAATAGGCGAGCATCGACTCGAACAGCGTCTGGTCGCCGCTCAGCCAGGGGCCGAAGACGGTCAGGGTCTCGCCCGACAGGTCATGGCTCTCGGCGAACTCGTTGTAGCTGTCCCAGTTGAAATCGCCCTCCCCGATCGGGAATTTCAGATCCTGCGCCGATGCGGCCGAAGCCAGCGCGATGCCGGCCACCCCCGCGAAAAGAATGGTCTTCATATGTTACCCTCCCGTAACCACGGCCCCTTCCCCGAGGCCGCGTGATGGACTGCCTTGCGCGCGGACAGGCGCGAGCCGTGCCAAAGCGCTTTGGACATCGCCAACCTGTCGGAGCCGTTCAAGCCTGTCAATGGTGGATGCCGCGAGAGGGTCGAGGAAAAATCCGGCAACGGCATTTCGATGTGACCGAAAACTGCGCTTTGACCTGCGCCGGGTCGCGACGTAGGGTAGCGGCTGTTACAAAAGCGCTTTGGACAGGACCCGGGAATGAATCTCAAGCAGCTCTCCGAACTGCTCGGGCTGAGCCAGACAACGGTGAGCCGTGCGCTCAATGGCTATACCGATGTCAGCGAGGCGACCCGGGCGCGCGTGCGGGCCGCGGCCGAGGCGCATGACTACCGTCCCAACACCCGCGCCCGCGCCCTCGCCACCGGGCGCAGCCGCGTGATCGGCCACGTGATCCCCAAGATCAGCTCCCATGCCATGGTCAACCCGATCTTTGCCGATTTCATCGCCGGTGCTGGCGAAACCTATTCCAGCGCGGGTTACGAGATGCTGATCTCGGTGGTCGATCTGGCGCAGGAGGAAAAGGCCTATCTGTCGATGAAACGGCGCGGCCTGGTCGACGGGCTGATCGTCTCGGCCCCACGCATGAACGATCCGCGCATCGCGCTGCTCGACGGGATCGGCCTGCCCTACGCGGTGCATGGCCGCGCCACCGGTACCGACCGGCAATATAGCTGGCTCGACGTCAACAACCGCCGCGCCTTCACGCGTGCCACCGACTTCCTGATGGATCTCGGCCATCGCCGGATCGGACTGGTCAACGGTCTGGAAACCATGGATTTCGCGCATCGCAGGCGGCAGGGATACGAAGAGGCCCTGCGCGCGCGGGGCATCGCCATCGACCCGAACCTCATGCGTCAGGACGAGATGACCGAAGGCTATGGATGGCGCGCCGCGCGCGACATGCTGGCCCAGCCAGACCCGCCGACCGCCTTTCTCGTCTCCTCGGTGATCTGCATGCTCGGCGTCCGCCGCGCCATCGAAGAGGCCGGGTTGGTGCTGGGGCGCGACGTCTCGGCCGTCACCCATGACGATCAGCTGTCCTACCTGCGCGACGACGGGGCGGTTCCCGCCTTTACCGCGACCCGGTCCTCGGTGCGCGAGGCTGGACAGCGGCTGGCACGGATGGTCATAGACCGGATAGACAACCCGGAGGGCCCGCATGTGCAGGAACTCCTCGAGGCCGAGCTGATCATCGGCCGCTCCACGGGCCCGGCGCCGCGCTGAGGCCCCAGACAAGGCGAAGAGCATGGATTTTTCTCGCAAGGACTTTCCCGAGGGCTTTCTCTTCGGCGCGGCCACCGCGGCCTACCAGATCGAGGGCCATGGATTCGGCGGCGCCGGCCCGACCCATTGGGACAGCTTCGCCAAGGGTCCCGGAAACGTGGTGCGCGCCGAGGACGGTGCCGTGGCCTGCGACCACTACCATCGCTACGCGGAGGATCTCGACCTGCTGCGCGATGGCGGCTTCGACGCCTACCGTTTCTCGACCTCCTGGGCGCGGGTCATGCCGGACGGCCGCACCGTGAACCCCGAGGGACTCGACTTCTACGACCGGCTGGTCGATGCGACGCTCGAACGCGGGCTGAAGCCGTTCCAGACCCTCTACCACTGGGACCTGCCCTCGGCGCTGGCCGACCGCGGCGGCTGGGCCAACCGCGACACGGCGATGGCCTTTGCCGATTACGCCGCGACGATCAGCGCCCGGATCGGCGACCGCGTCGCCTCGACCGCGACGATCAACGAACCTTGGTGCGTGGCCTGGTTGTCGCATTTCCTTGGCCATCATGCACCCGGCCTGCGCGACATCCGCGCCGCCGCCCGGGCCATGCATCACATCCTGCTCGCACACGGGTTCGCGGTGGAGCGGCTTCGCGGCATGGGGCGCGCCGAACTGGGGATCGTGCTGAACTTCGAGCGCGCCCTGCCCGCCAGCGACAGCGCCGCCGACCACGCCGCGGCCGACCTGCAGGATCAGATCTACAATCGCTGGTTCATCGAAGCGATCGCAAATGGCCGCTATCCCGAGGGAGCGCTCGCCGGTCTGGCGCCACATATGCCTGACGGCTGGCAGGACGACATGGCGCTGATCTCGCAGCCCTTGGACTGGCTCGGCGTCAACTATTACACACGCGCCATGATCGCGGCGGCGCCGGACGCCCCCTGGCCCGGCCTCACCGCAGTCGAAGGACCGCTTCCCAAGACCCAGATGGGCTGGGAGATTTATCCCGAGGGGCTGCATCATTTCCTGTGCCGCGCCCGCGACATTCTAGGCCTGCCGATCCATGTCACCGAGAACGGCATGGCCTGGGCCGACCGGGTCGAGAACGGCGCGGTCGAGGATGCCGAGCGGCAGCGCTTCATCGCCGCGCATGTCGACGCCATGCGCCGCGCCATCGCCGATGGTGTCGATCTGCGCAGCTTTTTCTACTGGTCGCTGCTCGACAACTACGAATGGGCCTTCGGCTATGAAAAGCGCTTCGGCCTCGTCCATGTCGACTTCGACACTCTGGAGCGCACACCCAAGGCGTCGTATCACGCCCTCAAATCCGCCCTCTCCCGCTGAGCCCCGAGGAGCCGCCATGTCGCATCCCACCAACGCCTATTCACTGGTCGCCGATATCGGTGGCACCAATACCCGCGTGGCGCTGGCGCGCGGCCTAGAGATTCGCGAGGATACGATCCGGCGCTATTCCAACGCCGATTACGCGGGCCTCGAATCCGTGCTCAAGCGTTATATCGCCGAAGAAGGCAACGTTGACTGCATCGGCGCGTGCGTCGCCGTGGCGGGGCCGGTGCGCGACGCCCGCGCCACGATGACCAATCTCGACTGGACCATCGACAAGACCACGCTGAGCCGCGCCACCGGCGCCGAAACCGTGGCGATCCTCAACGACCTTCAGGCGCAGGGCCATGCGCTGGGCCATGTCGCGCCGGGCAACATCCGCGAAATCATCGCCTTCCCCGAGGCTTCGCCCCATGCCGCCAAGCTGGTGATCGGCGTCGGCACCGGTTTCAACGCCACGCCGGTCTTCGACACCGAGGATGGGCGCTACGTGACTCCGTCCGAATCCGGGCATGTGAACCTACCGGTCAACAGCGAGGCGGATCTGCGGCTGGCGCAATACGTCTCCACGGCGCATGGTTTCCCAGCGGTCGAGGACGTGCTCTCGGGGCGCGGGCTCGAGCGCGTCTATGCATGGCTCAGCGCCGAGGCCGGCGCGCCGCTCGAGAAGACCGCCGCCGAAATCATGCAGGGCTGCGCCGACCGCAGCGATGCGCGTGCGGTCGAAGCGGCGCGGGTCTTCGCGCGCTTTCTGGGCGTCGTCGCGGGCAATCTGGCGCTGATTCAGCTGCCCTTTGGCGGCGTCTATCTGGTAGGCGGCGTCTCGCGCGCCATTGCGCCCTATCTGCGCGAGTTCGGTTTCGCCGATGCGTTCCGCGACAAGGGTCGCTTCGCGGGCTTCATGGGCAATTTCGGTGTCGCGGTGATCGAGGACGACTACGCCGCTCTGATCGGCTGCGCGGCACATCTCAATGGCTTGATGCTCCCCGGCACGGCCAGTTGAGCGGCCCTCGGCGGAGGGTCCCGGTCACGGGCTTCTCCGCCGAGAGGCGATCTGCCCAGCGCTTGCTGACCGAACGCTCGCGCACCACGAACCTATTTAGCAAGCGATACGCGTCTGCACCGCCGCGGCAAGCTCGGTAAGCGAGAATGGCTTCGGCAAGAAGACCGAGTTCGGAATCCGGGTCTGCTGCTCGGCGAATGTGTCCTCGGCATAGCCGGAGACGAAGACCACCTGCGTGTCGGGGCGATCCTTCAGCGCCTCGCGCACCCAAGTCGGGCCATCCTTGCCCGGCATGATCACGTCGGTGACGAAGATGTCCACCTGCAACCCGGCATCGGCCAGGATCTCGAGGGCCGCCTCGGCATCCTCGGCCTCGATCACGGTCAGTCCGCGCAGCCGCAGCGCCCGTGCAGCGAAAGCCCTGACCGGGGCCTCGTCCTCCACCAGAAGCACCACCCCCTCGGCGTGCCGGGCCATGCTTGCCGGCGCAACGTTCGGCGCAGGGCACGGTGCTGGAACGGAAGCAGAGCGACTGGGCAACAGCAGGGTGAAGCAGCTGCCCTCGCCGGGCGTACTTTCGACGAAGATGTAACCCCCGCTCTGCTTCACGATACCATAGGCGGTGGAAAGACCGAGACCGGTGCCTTCGCCGACCCGCTTGGTGGTGTAGAACGGCTCGAAGATTTTGGGCAGTTTCTCCGCCGGAATGCCGCTGCCCTGATCCTGCACCCGGATTCGCACCCATGGGCCCGCGGGCACCAGCGCCCGATCCCGTTCCATCGGAGCGTCGAGCACGTAATTGTCTGTCTCGACCTGGATCTCACCGCCGTCGGGCATCGCGTCGCGGGCATTGACCACGAGGTTCATCAGCACCTGTTCGAGCTGTCGCCGGTCGGCCCTGACCTGCCGCAGATCGGGGTCGTGGTTGAGCGTCAGCGTCACCTTTTCCCCGACCAGCCGGTTCAGCAGATGCGTCAGATCCGACAACGTATCGCGCAGATCGAGCTGTTCGAGCATCAGGTTCTGCTTGCGCGAATAGGCCAGGAGCTGACCCACGAGGCTGGCGGCGCGGTTGGCGTTCTGGTGGATCTGGATCAGGTCGCTGTAATCCTGGTCCTCCTTCTCGTGCCGCAGGAGCAACAGGTCGCAATGCCCTGAAATCGCGGTGAGCAGGTTGTTGAAGTCATGCGCGACGCCCCCGGCGAGCTGGCCGATCGCCTGCATCTTCTGCGCCTGCACGAACTGCGCCTCGAGCGATTTGTGCTCGGTCGCGTCGTACAGGACGGCCACAAGCGCCCCTTCTTCGTCGACGTCGCCAAGCGCGACCTGCAGCACGGTGTCGTTGCGGGCGCCGCGTCCCTTCAGGAATTGCGGCCCCGGTACCGCCCTGCCCTCCACCGCCTCGGCAAGCCAATCCGCAACCGGTCGGCCCAGCCCTTCGAGGATGTCCGAGACGCGTGTCCCGGGCTCGGTGGCATTTGGCAGCAGGGCCCGAGCGGCCCGGTTGGCGCCGAGTATCGCGCCACGGCGATCGAGCCGCAGCAGTGACACGGGCAGGCTCTCGGCCTCGTGCCAATCGCCGGCGCTGGCAATCCGCCGGGGTCCGACCGGCGGCAGCAGGTAGATCTCGCTGCGCCCGCCCGCCGCCGCGATCTCGGCCACCAGCGCGTCGACCGGACCGGCCTCTCCCTGCACCCGCTGGATCTGACCGGGTCGAAGGGGTAGCTCCTCGAAAATCGCATCGAGCCGTCTGGCCCGTTCTCCAACAAGAGCCCGGCAGGCTTCGTTCATGTAGAGGATCGTGCCGGACGGGCCCGCCGTCAGCATCGGCAGGCCCAGCGCATCCGCAGCACGGCCGGTCCCCTGCCGCTCGGACAGATCCTCGATCCGCCACAGAAAGGTGCCCGCCCCGAGCCCTGTCACGACGATTCGAAGATGCCCGCGGCGGGTTGCGACCATGTCCTGCGCCGATCCGTCGCGAAGCGCGCGTTGACGCAGCCGCGTCAGAGCCGTCGCGGGCGTCGCGAAATGCTGCGCCAGCGCCGCCGACAGGCTGCCACTACGGCCCCCGAACCGTTGCGAGGCCGCCGCGTTGCAATCGAGGATCGTGCCCTGCGCATCGCTCAGGAAGCCGGGAACCGGGTCAGCTCCGAGCATTCGTCCGCACAGGCGGAGCATGGCCCGGCGATGGCGGGTGTGGCGCAGTCGCTTGAGGCCGAACAGCGCCGCGACGAAGCCCAGCGTCGAGCCCACAAGCAACAGCGCCAGCGCCGCATGACCGTCAGGCACGAGCGCCGCCCCGGCCAGCGCCAGCGAAGCGGCCCCGAGTATGGCCGAAAGCTGCGCCGCGCCGGGAAGCGCCGCGTCGTCATCGGCCACCATGGCCGGCACATCGATTTCGACCACCTCCGCCTCCCAGGATATCCACGCATCCAGTGAAGGCTAAAATGGCTAATGGTCGGTAAACGATTACGCGTCGCCGCGCTGAAAACGCGCCAGAAAGAAGCCGTCGCCATCCGGTCCGGGCAGCCTCTGCATCCTGTCGCGCTGCACCCAGCCGGGACAACGCGCGAGGAAGGCCGCGACCTGCGCGTCGTTTTCCTCCGACAGCACCGAACAGGTGGCATAGGCAAGGCTGCCGCCGGGTGCGACATGCCGCGCCGCCTGATCCAACAACTCCGCCTGAAGCCGCGCCAGATCGGCGAGCCGTTCGGGCGTCAGGCGCCATTTGCCGTCCGGGTCACGCCGCCAGGTGCCGCTGCCCGAACAGGGGGCATCGACCAGCACGAGATCGGCCTTCAGCCCCTCCAGGCGCTCCGCCAGCTCGATCCTGACGCCGGCGCGCGCGGCGCGGGCCGGTATGTCGCGCATCCGTGCCGCGCTGATGTCATGCGCGGTCACGCCGATCTTGGCCCGCGCGGCCAAGGCCAGCGCCTTGCCGCCACCACCGGCACAGTAGTCGAGCACGCTTTGACCGTCCTGCAGCGGCAGGCGCAGCATCGCCGCCTGCGACGCGGCATCCTGCAGTTCAACCAGCCCCTCGGAATAGGCCTCGCCCCGCGACACCGCGCGCTCGCCCGACACGACCCGCAACGCTCCGGCGACCTCGTCATGCGCGACCGCCTCGACGCCGTCCCGGGCCAATGCGTCCATGGCCGCGTCGATATCGCCGCGTCGCGGGTTGACCCTCAGGAACACCGGCGCCCGGTCGCGCAGCGCCTGAGCGGATGTCTCGGCATCGGCACCCAGATCACGCGAGAACCGCTCCCACAACCAGTCCGGTAGGTCGTGGCGTATCGCCGCCGCTGCCTCTCCCGGAAGTTGCGTCTCCTCCGACGTAAGCAGTGCCGGAGCGTGATTCAGACCGGTGAAGATCGCGGCGGGATCGGTGTCATGCTGGCGCAGCCAGCCGATCATGATGCCACGCCCGGTTTCGGCCCCGCCCGCATGCGCGGCCGACCGCCTTCGGCGCCAGCCGCCGAAGACGAGGTCGCGCACCGCCGCGCGGTCCTTGGAGCCCGCAAAGCGGCTGGCGCGCGACCAGCGCAGCAACGCCTTCTCGACAGGCATGCCGCCCAGGCAGTCATCGAGCACGCCGATCGCGGCCGCCACACGCGCGGCCGGGGTCATCGGGTCGCTCCCGTGAAGCGCTGTGTATGTCCGGGAGAGGCACACAAATGGATCATCCGTGCCCGCCGGGTCTGCATTCGCGGCTCTGTCTGGTTCATCGATCCTGCCCCGCAGTCCTGCCCGGCCACTTCCGGACAATGCCCATCTACAGGTCGTAGCCATGGGTTTGAAGGCGCGGGGTCGGTACTGGCGTGACGATATACGGCGCGATTGCGAGCACGTCCTAGTTCTCGCGGAATGCCCTCGTCATGCTGTCCTTGATAGGCTTGGCGATGTACTGCACGAAGGTGCGCGAGGCTGTCTGGATCATGATCTCGGTCGGCATGCCCGGGGTCGGCGAGAAATTCGGCACGCGTCCGAGTTGCTGCGCATCGAGCGAGATCCGTGCCAGATAGACCTCTCGCATCTCGTCGCCCGACCCGTCGGTGATCGCGTCTGCGGAGACGTAATAGACCTCGCCGTCGAGCACCGGCGTCGTACGCTGGTTGAGCGCGGTGAGCCGGACGGTGGCGGGCTGACCGCGCCTTACGCTGTCGATCTCGACCCGCGGGATCTGCACCTCGATGATCAATGGCTCGTCCACCGGCAGGATTTCGAGGATCGGACGTCCGCTTTCGATCACGCCTCCCGGCGTGTGGAAGTAAAGCCGGACCACGGTGCCCGCGACCGGCGCCACCAGATCGACCCGCTCATGGATCGAGCGCGCCGTCCGAGACTTCTCGCGGATGCTCTCGAGCTCCGCCTGCACGCCCTGCAACTCATCGAGCGCCTTTTCGCGATAGCGATCGATCTCCTGTGCGATCTGCGCCCGGTGCTTCAACACCACCTCCTCGATCTCGGCAATCTCCGCCTCGAGCCGTCCGATCTGACCCTCGGCCTCCAGTTGAGCGCGCTCGATGGCCAGCAGCTCGGGACGCCGCAACAAGCCGCGTTCGAACAGAGTGACCTTGTCCGCGTGTTCCGCCAGCAAAAGCGCGAGCTGGCCCCGATGCGTCTCGAGCTGAGTCTGGTAGCCACGTGCCCGGATCTCCAGGGCCTGCAAGCTGCGTTCGAGCAGGGCGAGGTCATTCTCGAGCGCATCGCGCGACACACGGAAGCTCAGCTCCTGTCCCTCCAGGATGTCGGCCACGGCGAGGTCCTCTCGCGCGGCTTCGAGCGCGGGGGAGAAGCGCAGTTCCCCCCGGCGTTCTTCCTCGGCCATGAGCCGCGCCTGCGTCGCCTCGAGCCTTATCTGACGCAAATACAATTCGCGCTCGGTCGCGGCCGCCTGGGTGCCGTCGAGCTTCAGCAGCAATTGACCCGCCTCGACCCGGTCGCCTTCGCTCACGAGGATTTCCTTGATTATCCCGCCCTCGAAATGCTGCACGATCTTGTTCTGCCCGGTGGCCACGAAGCTGCCCTGCGCGATCACGGCGGCCGCGAGCGGTGCCCGAAACGCCCAGGCGCCAAAGCCGCCGAAGCTCAGCACCAGGATCACGAGGCCGACAATCGTATGCCGGCGCACCGACCGAGGCACCTCGGCGAACCATTCCCCCGCATCGGCCGGATGCTGTGTCATGCTCATGTCCCGCCCTCCGAGCCGGCTCGGGGCACGCGTGCCACCTTGTCGCCGGCGAGTTTTTTCAGCACCTCCATGCGTTCGCCGAACATCTGGATCGTGCCGTCGCCCAGCAGCATGATTTTGTCCACAGCGGTGAGAAGCGATGGCTTCTGGGTCACGACCACGACGGTGATCCGGTTCTTCTTGGCATGCTGGATCGCACGGGCCAGCGCCTTGTCGCCAGCGCTGTCGAGGTTGGAGTTGGGCTCGTCGAGCACGACGAAACGCGGCTCACCGAAGAAGGCCCGCGCAAGCGCGATGCGCTGCTTTTGCCCGCCCGAAAGAGGCGCGCCATCCGCGGCCACCACCGTCTCATAGCCTTGCGGCAAGTTGGCGATCATCTCGTGCACGTCGGCAAGCGCCGCCGCCTCGTAGATCTGCGCATCGGTCGCATCGTCGCGCATTCGGCCAATATTGTCCTTGATGGTGCCGGGAAACAGCTGCACGTCCTGCGGCAGGTAGCCGATGTTCTCGCCAAGTTGGCGCGGGTCCCAATTGCGCAGATCCATAAGGTCGAGCCGAACATTGCCCGACGTCGGCAGGATCGACCCGACCAGCATCTTGCCGAGCGTCGTCTTGCCTGCCCCGGAATTGCCGATGATCGCCAGCGTGTCGCCGGGGCTGAGCGAAAAGCTGATGCCGTTCAACACGACCTGCTTGGTCCCGCCCGGCACGTAGAGCAGCCGCTCCACATCCAGACGGCCTTCGGGACGCGGCAGGTTCAGCCGTTCGAACTGGAGCCGCGAATTGGTGAGCAGGGCCGAAATCCGGCCATAGGCGGCGCGCGACAGCGCATAGGCGCTCCAGCCTTCGATGGCCCCTTCGATCGGGGCCAGCGCTCTGCCGGCAATGATCGAGGCGGCGATCACCATGCCGCCGGTGATTTCGCCGCCAATGGCGAGATAGGCACCCCAGCCCAGCATGGCGATCTGCGTCAGCAAGCGCACCGCCCGGCTGATGGCCGAGGCGGCGATGTTGCGGTCCTGTGCATGTACCTGCGCCGTGAGCGAAGTCGCGGTGTCGCGCCCCCAGATCCGGACGGCTTCCGGGATCATCGCCAAGGCGTTGATGATCTGGCTGTTGCGCGCCATCGACTCGAGATGCAGGTTGGCGCGGCTCTGGGCCGCGTTGGCCTCGGCGAAGGGTCGCGCGGTGAGCTTCTGGTTGATCAACGTGATCACCAAGAGGGCGAGCGCCGTGCTGACCACGATCATCCCCAGATGCGGGTGGATCAGGAAGATCGCGAGTATGAACAGCGGCGCGAAGGGCACGTCGAGGAATGACAGCAACGTGCCCGAGACGATGAAGCCGCGCAGTTGCTGCAGATCGCCCAGCGTCTGGTATTCGCGGCCAGAGCCATGCAGCGCCGCAGCCGAGGCCGCGCTCAGGATGGGTGCACCGAGCCGGGCCGCGACCTCCACCGCCGTGCGCATCAGCATGAAGCGGCGGATCGCATCGAAGACCGCCTGCAGGATCACCGCGCCCACGATGACGATGGTGAGCATCACCAAGGTGTCCACCGAGCGGCTGGTCAGCACCCGGTCCGATATCTGGAACAGGTAGATTGGGATCGCGAGGATCAGCAGATTGGTGGCGCAGGTCAAAACCATCACCATGACGAAGTTGCGCCGCACCGCGCGCAGACCGAGCTTCAGCGCCAGCCCGTAGTTCTCCGGACCTACCCGCTTGTGGAACTTGGGCGGCACCCCACCGCCACCGCCGCCTCCCTTGCCCGGCTCTCTTCCGGCACCTTTCCCCTCGCCACCTTCGGGGCGCGGGGCGTCCGGCCGCCGGCGGATCGGCCCGCGATCGGCCTCGATGACCGGTCCGGGCAGCGGCCCCTCCTCGGGCCCGCGCGCTTGCGGAACGGTTTCGATCTTGCAGGCCGGTTCAGCCGGTTCGCAATCTGGTAGAGCGCTTGGCGCGGATACGGGGTTCTTCTGGGGATCACGCGCTTCCGGCGGAGCCGACCTCGACACCGGAGCAGGAATGCGATCGGGAACCTCCCCCGCGGACCGTTGCGAACCTTTTCCGGGCACGGGGGCGGCGCCCCGCGCCTCCGGGACCGGATTGGCCCGCTTGGGCTCGACGGTGGCATCGGCTCGCGAATGCTCGTCGGATGTCACTGATCGCGCGCCGCGTTCCGCCTTGCAGGCGGCATCATCCGCGGGACCACCATGGTTACGGGCGGGGGTTGCGTCGGGCGCGGCACCGTCCGCCCCGCCCCGCAAGGCCCGGTTCAGGAAACGCGGCAGTCGCGCCGGGCGTGAACCAGGGGATGAAGGGATATCGGGACGGATCGGCTGGGCGTAGTCCTTGACGCGCATATCGCTCCCCATCAGCTCAGCATGGTCTGCATGAGATCGGCCTGGCTTGCCGACATGGCCGCGAGTTCCGCTTTCGCCTCCGCCTGCGCGGCCTCCAGATCGGCCATTCCCGCTTCGATCATGCCATCGGCGAGAAATGCGACCGCTTCCGATGCCAGCGCTGCCGGCCCATCGGCACCGATCGGCGCGCCGTCCTCGACAAGGCCTGCCTGATGGAGCAACGCGTCGCTGTAGAGCTCGCCCTTCGCCATGAGCTGCGTATCCATGCCCCGATCGACGATTGTCGCGATGTTGGCCAAGAGGTTCGAGCCGGTCACCATCTGCGCGCCCGGCAGCGCTGCAATCGCCTCCTGAAGCAGCTCCACCCTGTCCGAGTCGCCAAGGACATTGATCTGGTCGATCCAGTTGATGGTGGTGAAATCACCCTCGATCAGCAGCACCTTGAGTAGCTCGACACCCTCGAACAGATCGAGACCCAGGATCTCCTGCTCAAGGGTCTCTGCGCCCTTCACCAGCGCAGCGCTGGCCTCGGCGAGTGCTGCCGGAAGCTTGGTGGCGAGATCCTGTCCCTCGGTCTGGATGCGCGCCTCGTTGTAAGCGAGGTTTTCCGGAGCGGGGACGGCGGCCGACTTCGCCAAGGGTTTCACCGCCGCGGCTTGGTCATCGGCCCCTCCATCGATCTTTGCCGGCTCGGCCTTGATCGAGAGAGGTTTGGCAGCGCTCGGAGCATGCGCGGCCGGCTCAGCGGCTGCCACGGGCTTCGATCCCGCATCATCGCTGCCGGCTATTGCCGCGTCAGGATCGGTTTTTCCGGAGTTGGGCGAGGTGGTAGGCCCCGCATTCGACGATGGACCGGCCACGGGCTCGGGCGAAGTGGTCGGGGATACGGATTTTGCCGGGACCGAAACATGTTCAGAGGTGCTGGTGGCTTTGGCCGTCGGTGCCGTTTGCTGGATGTTCTCGGAGACAGGCTCCTTCGCTTGCGCCTTGCCCGGTTGAGCATCGCCGTTAATGGCGAGATGCTGTTCCGTGCCGGCCCCACCCTTGAGTTCCGTGGCAGCCACCGTTGAGACATTCGAAGGAGCGGTGGGGACCGGCTCCGCGTCGGGCTCGCTGGATATCGGCTTCCCTCCTACCTCACCGTTTTTTCCGGTCGCATGCTGCACCGGCGCGGGGCTATTCAGCGTCGGAAGCGGCTGCGACTCGGGCTTCGTCGCCGTCGAGATCGGCTGTTCGATCGTGTCGTCATCGACCAACAGGTTCACCTGGCGGATCAGGTTCATGTCGATCATCTGACCGCCGACAACGATCAGGTCGAAAACCCAGCCGAACTGGTTCAGCACTGCAAGATTGTCGAGCTGGTTTTCGCCCAGCCCGAGATGCAGACCGCCCGAACCTATTTCGATGCGTGCGACGTCTGAATCATTTGCGAAATTATACTGCTGGAGGCCGTTGATCTGGACCAGATCGCCGGTGATCCGGGCAATCGCCCAGCCGGACGGCTGCTGTCCCACCGTGGTCTCGGCGGGGTCCGGATCGGAAGTGGTGGTGATCGAAGCGGCGTTCTGAGCCAGCGACGGCGTGCCTGCCGCTGACGCGCCCTGGTCGCGGTCGAACACCATGTTCAGCTGCGAAACGGCATCGAAACGATGCACGTCGCCCTCCACGGTGATGACCGGCGCATCGAGCCAATCGGACGTGATCGTGACCTCGTTGACGAGCTTGTTCGCACCGGTGACGACGAGCGGCCCCGCCGGTTCGGCGGCATCGGAGGTGGGCTTCATCCCCTCCGCGAGCCCCTCCAGCGCCCGGTCCCAGCCGGTTACGAAGTCCGGAACGATCTCGCCGCTCTCCTTCCCATCATCGCCGCTTGGCTCGTCCTTCCGCTTGGCCGGGCCGCCCTCGGTCTCCTCCCCACCCTGCGCCGCGGCCTCGCGGGTCAGGACATCCGGCCAGAGCGCTTGCCAGTCCGGCAGCGTATCGACCGCGACGCCGTCGACATATGGCCCCTCGGCCTCCGGTCCGAGCAGAACGACGGCGTCGAGCATGCCACCGGCAAGTTGTTCGGCGGCCTCGATGATGGCGGGTGTCGTCGTGGCCCAGTCCAGAGCGCCAGCGGTCCCCTCCGCCAAGAGAGGCAGTGGCGCCGAAAGGGGCGACAGCGCGAGAACCTGCTCTGTCAGCGTATGCATCAGCTGAGGCAGACCCGACATCTGGGCCATCAGCGCGGGATCGACGTCGCCGAACCAATCCGTGTCATCGAGCCTGTTGGCCATGTGGAACAGTGCCACGACGCTCGACGGCGGCGGCAACTCATAGGGCAGCACGAGGCGGGGCCCCGCGCTATCCGTGCCGGTGCCGGGCGCGTCCGGCAGCGCCGGCTCGGGCATGACGATCACGATCTCGGGCTGCGGCGCATCCGCCGGTCGGGGCGGCATAGCGAGGATCCAGAATGGTGTGGGCGGCAGCGGCTGATAGGCGATCTGGGGTTCCAGATCCTCCAGCGGATGCTCGGGTTCGAGATGCAGCCCCTTGAACGCGATATCCCCCAGATCCTCATCCGGGGGGCGCTGCGCCGCGATCTTGTCGTATTGCGCCCTGAGGCGACCACTCTCTTCCGCCAGTTCGAACGTGCCAATGAAATGCGCAATGGATTCGGTGAAACGGTCCATCGACATGCTGCGCTCCTTGCCCCGGGGCCATGATGCCCGCCTCTGCTGTGGCGGGCTTCCGGCTCGTTTGCGCCGCCATCGCGGCGCGGATCCGGGGCCGGATCGCTCCGGCCCCGGGATTGCGAGGGATTACATCCCGTCGCCGTCCTCACCGACGTAGTGGGAGCTGAAGGATCCCCCGACCACGTTCATGTCCACCGTGTTGCCGAGCACGTTCGCGCCCATCACGATGTCCTGGTTGAAGGCGGAGGTGTCGACCTGGGCGGCGGCGGAAGCGTAGGATTCTCCCGTCACGTATCCGTCGTCGCCATTCGACGACCCCCAGGTACCGGCATCGCCAGCAGCGCCGCCATCGCCCGCATAGGCAGCCCCGGCATGTCCGCCTGTTCCGGCCCCGCCCATCGAGCTTCCGCCCATGGCCTCGCCGCCCGCGGCCAGGCCGCTGGCCGCGCCGGTGGTCGTCATCGCACCGGTGGCGCCACCTGCACCACTCATCGCCGAGACCTCGCCCATTGAGGTATTGGCCGCCTCGACCATGTTGCCAGCATCGGCCATGCCGCCGTCACCGGTATCGATGTCCGAGTCGTTGTCGGCCATCGACTCCGCCAGCGCTTCGGCGGCGAGATCCGACATCCCGCCATAGCCGCTGGTGCCGTCGGCATAGCCGTCGGCCATGCTGTCGGAAGTGGCGTCGGTATCCGAGTTGGTCGCGCCTCCGGCGCCGCCGGTCCCGTCCGCTTCGGCACGGCCATCGGCCATGCCGGAAGCGTCGCTGGTCGCCGCAGCGTCCGCATTGCCGCCCGTTGCGGTGCTGCCGCCGGTACCGCTGCCGGTCGCGTCGGCATCATTGCTGGCAGCGGCGTCGCCGCCGTAGCCACTCTCGGAGTCCGTCGAGCCGGTACCGTTCACCTCCGCGTCGTCATCGGTCTCGGCGTGACCGGCCCCGCCCATGCCGCCAGCGCCGTCCGCTGCCGCATCACCGGAAACGGCTCCCGACACCATGCCGGTCGTGAGCGTGCCCGCACCACCGGCACCGCTGGCATTGCCGTCGGAGCTGGAGCGGTTGTCGGCCATGGCGTCGTTGTCGGTGGAACCACCGCCGCCATCGCCGCTGTCGGAGTCGATGCTGCCCATGGCATCGGCCATGGCATCGTTATCGGCCGAGGCCGGGCCGCCCGCGACATCTCCGGACACGGCGTCGTTCCGCGCATCGCCGGAGCCGTCACTGGCCGAGGTGCCGCCGTCACCCATGGATGCGCCGCCAGCGCCACCGTCGTTGTCGGTGGCCGCGTCGCCCCGGGCCTCGGCCATATGCGCAGCATCCGCCGCACCGCCATCGCCCGACTCTGAGTCGGTCGAGTTGCCGGTGCTGGCCATGGCGCTGTCGGTGTTGGTAGCGTCGCCGCCAGGTCCATTTCCGCCATCGCCATCGCTGCGGGCATCGCCGGAGACATCGCTACCGGCCATGCCTGCCGTAGCATCGGAGGCGCCGCCAGTGCTGGTGCCGCCCGTGCCCGGGCCATCGCCGGTGCCGTTCGCATTGGCCGGGCCGGCATCGCCGGTATTGTTTCCGCCGGCGCTTCCACGTGCGTTGTCGGCGCTGGCATCGGCCGGATCTCCGGTGGCCCGCGCCATCGGCGCGGTATCCCCGGAGCCGTCGGCGCTCTGGTCTACCGTGTTGTAGGCCTCACCGCCCTCGCCTTTGCCGTAGCCGGTACCGTCGGCATTGCCTGCGGCGCCCGCCGTCGAAGCGGCATCGGATGTGGCTGCGCCATCTGCATCGCTGTCGGCATCGTTGTCGGTGTCCCCGCCCTCGCCGTCGCCGGCTTCGGCCGTACCCTGGGTCCGGGCGTCGCTGTCGCCCTCGACGTCGCCGTCGATGTATCCGGCATCGCCGGCATCGGCATCGCCATAGGCAGCGGCATCAACGGTGCCATCGGCGTCGCCATATCCGTCACCACCGTCACCCGTATCATGCGTGGCATCGGCATAGGCCTCCGACTGGCCGGTACCGGCGGCATCCTGGTCGTTATCGCCGCTATTGCCGGCATGGCTATCGGCATCGCCATCAGTAGTGCCATCTGCCGCGGCATCGACCTGACCGTCGATATAGCCACCGTCACCGCCATCGCCATCGCCATCGGCGTGGGCATCCGCCGTGCCGTCAACATGGGTATCGACATAGCCGCTTTCGGCACCTTCGGCGTTTGCATCGGCCGTCGTTTCGCCGTCGGCATGTCCAGTTGCGTCGGTCGTGGCTTCGCCACCATCGCCACCATCCCCGGAGGCGTCGCTGTCGGTCGTGCTGTCACCATGCACATCGACATCGCCGTCGATGTCACCGCCGCGCCCACCATCGGCCTCGGCGGTCGAGGTGCTATCGGCCGTACCGGTGCCGTTGCCCTCGCTATCGGCTGTTCCGCCGGTACCGCCATCGGCTGCGTTGTCGCTCCAGACCGAACCGTCGGAATACTGGTGAGCCCAGGCATCGCCATCACCGCCATCGCCGCCATCGTCATCGGAGGTCGCTTGGGCGTCGCTTTGGGAATCGACATGGCTCTCGGTATCGACGCTACCGCTGTCGCCGCCCTCGCCCTCGGCCTTCTGGTCAATGGTGTTGTCGGCGGTCGAGTCGTTGGTCGAGTCGTTATCGCCGCCGCGACCGCCCAGGGCGTCGGACTGCGTGTCGATCTTGCCGCTTATGGTGTCGTGGCCTTGCGCATAGGCATAACCGCTGTCGCCACCATTGCCGCCAGTGGCCGTGGTATCGCCGGTATCGCCGCTTCTGCCGCCTTCGGCATCCGCGTTGGCATCACCGGCATGACCTCCTTCGCCATTGCCCCCCGTGGAGTAGGCGTCGTCGCCGCCCTTGCCGCCTTCGCTCCCGGCCTCGATGCCCTCTTCGGCATGCGCGGTTCCGCCATGGGCGCTGCCGTTCTGCTCGAACGTGCCGTCATTCGACAGATGCACGTCCGACAGCATGTCGTTGTCATCGAGATCGTTGCTGAGCACGTTGAGGAAGCCGGCGTCGTTGCCCTCCCCGTTGAGCGAGTGGTTCAGGATGTTCTCGAGATCGAAATCATCGCCGGGGTTGTAGTCGATATCACCTTTCGCGGTGAGGATGTTCCCGATCTCCGAATGGTCGATGTCGATATCGGCGAGGTCATTGTCCTCGTGGCCGGCGCCTTCGAGGTCGAGGCCCACGCCCACATCGACCCTCACGTCGACATCCACGTCGGAGTCGTTCGTGTTCTCGTTGACGTTGCTGTTGTCGCTATCCGCATTCGCCTCGGCTTTGCTACGCGCCGATGCCTCATTCTCGTTGTGGTTTCGATTCACGTTGCTGTCGTGGTTCTCGTTCTCGTTCTGGTTCTTGTTGACGTTGTAGGACTTGCCGGCATGGTGGCCGTCATGGTCCTTGTCGCCCCTGTCGTGATCCCCCTTTCCTTTCCCGTAGTGCACTTCCTTGCTTGTGGTTTCCGCGGCCGATGCGGCTTCAGCCGTCTCGACGGCCTCCCCCTGCGGGGCGGTACCGTCGCCCCAGCCGATGATCATGTTGTTGTTGCGTGTAGCCATGGTCCTGTCTCCGGACAAAAAGCTATCGCCG
The DNA here is from genome assembly GCF_050847355.1 of Limimaricola sp. AA108-03. Taxonomy (NCBI): domain Bacteria; kingdom Pseudomonadati; phylum Pseudomonadota; class Alphaproteobacteria; order Rhodobacterales; family Paracoccaceae; genus Limimaricola; species Limimaricola sp. AA108-03. The sequence continues at coordinate 1,368,839 of NZ_CP193755.1, read as the reverse complement.
CACCGCCAGTCATTTCAAAAGCGGTGATCTGCGATGGCATGTCAGTGATTTGGGATCGATGAGCATTCCGGATCTACATTCCGAATGCGAGAAAACTCCGCCTGATCGGCGGCACGAATTAACCTCCCCTTGCGAAACGAGCAGCTTCGCCAGCCGCAGGAGATACCGGAAGACGCGGCATACAGTTTCCGCCTCATCGCGAAGCGCATACGCCTGCTACGACCGGTTGCAGCCGACGCCCAAATGTTGCGCAGGATGCAGAATTCTATCAGCCCGGAAAATGGTACTAATACCCATCTGGCCAAATGGGGGATAGCGTAGGGACACATTCACGAAAAGTTCCGGATCTTTACAATTTTCAACAAAACGTGATCAAGAATTTGCGTGAGATGCCGATTTAGGCAAGACTGTAGAAACAGTCATCGCTCCGGTCGTAATGCTCTGTTAAGGCATTCGCTTTTGGCTCCTTCGCCCTTGCGTTCACACGCGCCGGAGGAACCATCTACTCGGCAGTTCTTGCACCTAACCGATCGGTATATGGGTTAGCCCTGCCATTGGCCGTATTGTTCAGGCACACCGATATCGAAGTCGTGTCAGTCCAATTTTATCGGGTGATTTATGTTAAATCGTGAAAGAATATTTCAGGTTCAGGATCTGACAGAAGCCAATCCCCGAGGCCGCACGTCCATTCCTATTCTTGGGAGCGAGTTCTGCTTTCCCGAAGATTTGTTAAAGACACTCGCGGCGGAATTCGACAGCGTCGACTTCATGCGCACCGACAACCTCTCCACCATTTCCAAGCTTCGTGACGAGCGCGGCAACCCGCGGCTCATGCTGATCGACGCTCAGAGGGTGACGACCCGCGACGAGGTACTCGTCGCCGCCGAGGCTGCAGGAACCGATATGCTGGTTCTGGCCTATGGGGGGCGTGTCCCGGATCGAGACCTTCTGCTGAAGGGGTTGAACCAGGCCGAGCCGCCACGGCTCGGGCTCCTACCGCTCAACGTTCGGATCGACGTGCTTCTGGCGATGATGCGCCTGCTGCTCTGCGGCGAGATCCTCGTCCCCGAGGCCGTGCTGAAAGTGCTGTTGGAAAATGGACAACACGTGCCACTTGATGCTGCTGAGGAAAGCGCGGAACTGGTCGGATCGGACCTGACGCGCCGGGAATGGGAGGTGCTGTCGCTCTTGGCCGAGGGCAAGCAAAACAAGATCGTAGCCGCAGAATTGGGACTGTCCGAGCATACGGTGAAGCTCCATATCCACCACCTCATTCACAAGCTGGGCGTCTCGAACCGCACCGGCGCCGCGATCTGGTACCTCGCCCGGGGGGAGGCAGCCGATATTCCATCTGACAAGTCATGACGACCGGCGAAGCCAGCACCTCCACGTCTGCCGAGGCTGGCCTCAGCCCGTTCGATCAACTGCTTCTGCTGGTGGGCCGGATGAATTACAGCTGGACCAACACCGAAAGCCTTCTGATCCATCTGATCGCCGGGCTGGCCGGCACGACCAAGCAGTCCGCCGTCATCATCTACCTGACGCTGAATACCACGCGGGCACGGCTCGACCTCGTCGAGCGCCTCGCCAAATCGGGCGGCATCACCGACGCGACCCGAAGCCGGATCCTCGCGGCCACGGCGCAGATCCGCAAGCACCAGTCCCTGCGAAACCGCTACAGCCATTCGATCTATTCCTTCGACACCGAAACCGGTACGGCCCGCACGATCACCATGCGGATCGCGGATCGAAAGAATGCCCTCAAGATGGGCCAGAGCGACGCGATCGACGCCAGCGCTCTCGATAGAATCCGCGACACGATCGAGGCGCTGAAACAACTCAACCGCGAGATCTGGGCCCTCGTCGTCGAGGAGGGCTACCCTGTCTGAGAGGGCCGTTCCCTTGGGAGGAAGCGCCCTGCGGCCTTGCCCGTGGCGTCTCGATTGTTACCGGATTGGAAAGAGCCGGGCCCAACAGCGGGTCCGGCTCGATTACTCGATGAGATGAAATACTCAGGGAGGCCGGCGTCCTCAGCCGATCCGGTAGTTCGGGCTTTCCCGCGTGATCTGCACGTCGTGCACGTGGCTCTCCTTGAGGCCCGCGCCGGTGATCTTCACGAAGTTGCAGTTGCCCCGCATCGCGGCAACGGTCGGGTGGCCGGTATAGCCCATCGCGGCGCGCAAGCCCCCGACGAGCTGATGGATCACCGCCGTCGCCGTGCCCTTGTACGGCACCTGGCCCTCGATACCCTCGGGCACCAACTTGTCGGAAGCCGCATCCTTCTGGAAGTAGCGGTCGGCCGATCCACGTGCCATTGCGCCCAGGGAGCCCATGCCGCGATAGGATTTGAAGGTCCGGCCCTGATAGAGGATCACCTCGCCCGGGCTCTCGTCGGTGCCTGCGATCATGCTGCCGACCATGGCGCAGCTGGCGCCCGCGGCGATCGCCTTGGCGAAGTCGCCCGAGAACTTGATGCCGCCATCGGCGATCACCGGCACGTCGCCGGCTGCCTCGGCGCAATCCATGATCGCGGTGAGCTGCGGCACGCCGACGCCCGCCACCATCCGCGTGGTGCAGATCGAGCCCGGCCCGATGCCGACCTTGATCGCGTCGGCGCCAGCATCGATCAGCGCGCGCGTGGCGTCGCCCGTGGCGACGTTGCCGGCCATGATCTGCACGTCCCCCGCCTCGCGCTTGAGACGGCGCACTGCCTCGGCGACCCCTTCGGAATGCCCATGCGCGGTGTCGATCACGACGATGTCGACCCCAGCCTCGACCAATGCCATCGAGCGTTCGAACCCGGCATCACCGACGGTCGAGGCCGCGGCGACGCGCAGACGGCCGAGGCGGTCCTTGCAGGCCGAAGGGTTCAGCACCGCCTGTTCGCTGTCCTTGAGCGTCAGGAGGCCGGTCAGGCGGCCTTCGGCGTCGGTGACGAGCAGCTTCTCGATCCGCCGCTCCTTCATCAGGTTGCGCGCCTCGTCGAGATCGGCCGGCTCGGTCAGCATGGCGAGGTTGTCGGCGGTCATCATCGCCTTGACCGGTGTGCGGTCATCGGCGGCGAAGCGCATGTCACGGTTGGTGACGATGCCGACGACGCGGCCGCCCTCGCCCACCACCGGAAAACCGGTGACGCTGTACTGCTCCATCAACCGCCGGGCATCCGCGAGCGTCTGATCGGGCGTCAGGGTGATCGGGTTGTAGACGATGCCCGAAACGAAGCGTTTGACCTGGCGGATCTGGTCGGCCTGCTCCTGGACGCCGAGATTGCGGTGCACCACGCCGATGCCGCCGGACTGCGCCATGCAGATCGCCATGCGCGCCTCGGTCACGGTATCCATCGCGCTCGACAGGAGCGGGATGTTCATCGCGATGTCGCGCGTCACCTTTGTGCGGGTATCGGCCGTGGACGGCATGACGCTCGAGGCGGCGGGAACCAGCAGAACGTCATCGAAGGTCAGAGCCTCGCGAATCTCCATCGGGACCACTCCTTTGGGATGCTTCGTTTGGCACGTCCCTATCGCACCGATCTTCCCGAGGGGAAAGGGCGAAACGGCCGCGTCGCTTTGACCGCATGATCTGCCGCCCGGATGCCCTTTTCCTCCGGGCGCAATCGCCTATGGTCCGCGCAAACGACCCCGCCGCCCCGAAAGGCCCGCCATGACCCAGGATCCGCTCGTCATCTTCACCCCGTCGGGCAAACGCGGCCGCGTGGCCCAGGGCACCACGGTGCTGAGTGCCGCACGGCGGCTCGGCGTCGATCTCGACAGCGTCTGCGGCGGCCGGGGCATCTGCTCCAAGTGCCAGGTCAGCCCGGGGCGCGGCCAGTTCTCCAAGCATGGCGTGACGGTCGCCGAGGACGCGCTGAGCGAGATCAACGCGGTCGAGGAACGCTACGACCGGATCCGTGGCCTGAAGCCCGGCCGCCGCCTCGGCTGCCAGGCGCAGATCCTTTCGGACGTGGTGCTCGACGTGCCGCCCGAGAGCCAGGTGCACCGGCAGGTGGTGCGCAAGAACGCCGATGCCCGGCCCATCGTCATGGACCCGGCAACGCGCAAGTATTTCGTGACGGTGTCCGAGCCCGACATGCACGAGCCAAAGGGCGATCTCGAACGTCTTGCCGAGGCGCTGCGCGGCCAGTGGCGCATCGACGAGGTGATTGCCGCCCCGCCGGTGCTGGCCAAGTTGCAGCAGGCGCTTCGGAAGGGCGAATGGGAGGTGACCGTCGCGCTGCACCGTGCCGACGAGAACGGGCCGCACCATATCATCGACCTCTGGCCGGGCTTTCGCGCAGAGCCGCTTTGGGGACTGGCCATCGATCTCGGCTCGACCACCGTCGCGGCGCATCTGACCTCGCTCGAGGACGGTCATGTCGAGGCCTCCGCCGGGGTGATGAACCCGCAGATCCGTTTCGGCGAGGACCTGATGAGCCGGGTCAGCTATTCGATGATGAACGAGGGCGGCGCGGCGGAGATGACCTCCGCCGTGCGGCTCGCGATCGACGATCTGGCGCGAGAGCTGGCCGCCGAGGCCGGGATCGAGCCGCGTGACATCGTCGAGACGGTCTTCGTCTGCAACCCGGTGATGCACCACCTGCTTCTGGGCATCGATCCGGTCGAGCTCGGACAGGCCCCCTTCGCGCTCGCCACCTCCGACGCCGTGGCCCTGCCCGCCCGCGATCTGGACCTCTCGGCGCTGAATCCCGGCGCGCAGGTCTACGTGCTGCCCTGCATCGCAGGCCATGTCGGTGCCGACGCCGCCGCCGTGGCGCTGTCCGAGCGGCCCGACCAATCGGACGATCTCGTGCTCATCGTCGATGTCGGCACCAATGCCGAACTGCTCCTTGGCGACCGGGCACGGGTGCTGGCCTGCTCATCGCCCACCGGCCCGGCCTTCGAGGGTGCGCAAATCAGCTCCGGCCAGCGCGCGGCGCCAGGCGCGATCGAGGCGATCCGCATCGACCCCGAGACCAAGGCGCCGCGCTTCCGCGTCATCGGCTGCGAGACATGGTCCGACGAGCCGGGGTTCTGGGACGAGGTCGGCCCGGGTGGCGTCACGGGCATATGCGGATCGGGCATCATCGAGGCGGTGGCCGAGATGCGCATCGCCGGGCTAGTCGACGCCAAGGGGCTGATCGGCTCGGCCGAGCAGACCGGCACCGACCGTATGATCGCCGAGGGCCGTACCCATGCCTATCTGATCCATGACGGCTCGGAGGCGGGAGGGCCGCGCATTACCGTGACGCAGGGCGACATCCGCGCGATCCAGCTCGCCAAATCGGCGCTCTACGCGGGCGCGCGCCTGCTGATGGATGAGCGCGAGGTCGAGGCGGTGGACCGGGTGGTGCTCGCTGGCGCCTTCGGCGCGCATATCAGCCCCAAGCACGCCTTGGTGCTGGGCATGATCCCCGACGTCGCGGTCGAGAAAGTGACGAGCGCCGGCAACGCGGCGGGTACCGGTGCGCGGATCGCGCTGTGTTCGGTCGCGGCACGGCGCGAGGCGGAGGCGCTGGTCCGGCAGATCACCAAGGTCGAAACCGCGATCGAACCGCGGTTCCAAGAGCACTTCGTCGCCGCGAACGCGATCCCGCACGCCACGGCCCCCTTTGCGGGGCTGCGCGAGACGCAGCCATTGCCGGAGCCAAGCTTCAATCAGGGCGGTAGCGGCGAAGGTGGCGCACGGCGCCGTCGGCGGGCCCGCGACTGAACCGTTCCGGGCCGCGAAACCGGCTTGACGATACCCGCGGGCTTGGCTACCTCGGGGCCTGAGCGCGCGGGTATGGTGAAAAGGTATCACGAAAGCTTCCCAAGCTTCAGTTACGGGTTCGATTCCCGTTACCCGCTCCATCCACTCCCGCCGGTCGTCACCACAGGGAGCCTTCCATGACAGACATCACCCGCTTCGAATCCAACGGCCGCATGAGCCAGGTCGTCGTGCATAACGGCATCGCCTATCTGGCGGGCCAGGTCGAAGCCCCCGGCGCCGATGCCGGTGAGCAGACCCGCGCCACGCTGGCCGAGATCGACCGTCTCCTGGCGTTGGCCGGCACCGACAAGACCCGCATCCTGACCGCGCAGATCTGGCTCGCCGACATCGCCGATTTCGCCGCGATGAATGAGGTCTGGGACGGCTGGGTCCCCAAGGAGCACGCCCCGGCGCGCTATACTGGAGAATCCAAGCTCGCCTCGCCCGACTACCGCGTCGAGATCATCGTCACCGCCGCCGTCTGAAGACGGCGCTGGCAAAGCGTAGCGCTTGCAGATCCGCAGAAACGACAAGGGGCGGTCGCGATGGCGACCGCCCCTTTCATTCAGCGAAGCCGGACCTCAGAGGCCGTTGGCGCGCAGGAATCCCACGAGCTGTGCCGTGGAGCCATCCTTGCTATCGGGGCTCTCCTCGCCATCGACGATCGGTTGCAGCGCCGTGGCGAGCTCCTTGCCCAGTTCCACGCCCCACTGGTCGTAGGAGTTGATGCCGAGCACGACGCCCTCGACGAAGACCCGGTGTTCGTAGAGCGCGATGATCTTGCCCAGTGTCTCGGGATCGAGCTTCGGGTAGGCCAGCGTGGTCGAGGGGCGGTTGCCCGGGAACACCCGGTGCTTTGCCTGGCGCTCCAGCTCGTCGCCCTCGAACTTGCCGGCGACCTTGCCGCGCGCCTCGTCGAGATCGCGCCCCTTCATCAGCGCCTCGGACTGCGCGAGGCAGTTGGCGACCAGCAGCCGGTGCTGGTGCTCCAGCCCCTCCTCGTGGCCCTCGGCGGCGACGAGGAACTCGCACGGAACCACCCGGGTACCCTGGTGGATCAGTTGGTAAAACGCGTGCTGGCCATTGGTGCCGGGCTCGCCCCAGACCACCGGGCCGCTGTGGAAGGACAGCGTCTCGCCATCCATCGAGACCCGCTTGCCGTTGCTCTCCATCTCCAGCTGCTGGAGATAGGCGGGCAGCCGGGCGAGGCGGTTGTCGTAAGGCAGCACGGCACGGGTGGCATGACCCAACACCTGGTTGTGCCACAGCCCCACCAGCGCCAGCATCGCCGGCAGGTTCTCGTGCCACGCGGCGGCACGGAAATGCCGGTCCATCGCCTCGCCGCCACGCAGGAAGGCGCGGAACGCCTCCGGCCCGATGGCGATCATCAGCGACAGCCCGATCGGCCCCCACATGGAGTAGCGCCCGCCGACCCAGTCCTCGAAACCGAACACCCGTTCGGGCGCGATGCCGAAATCGGCGGTCTTGTCGGCGGCCGTGGAGAGCGCGGCGAACTGTGCGCCGGTATCCGAGACCGCCTGCCCCATCCACGCCTTGGCGGTGCGGGCATTGGTCATGGTCTCGATGGTGGTGAAGGTTTTGGACGCGACGATCACCAGCGTCGTCGTCGGATCGCAGGCCGCGAGCACGTCGGCGATGTCGGCCGGATCGACGTTCGAAACGAAGTGGCAGCGTGGGCCGTCATGATAGGGCGCGAGCGCGCGGGCCGCCATTGCGGGCCCGAGATCCGAACCGCCGATGCCGATATTGACCACGTCGGTGATGGTGCCGCCCTGTCCCTTGAACTCGCCCGAGCGCACAGCACAGGCAAAGCCCTCCATCCGCCCCAGCGTATCGAGCACTTCGGGCATCACATCCTTGCCCTCGACCGTCACGGGCGCGCCGTCGAGGTTGCGCAGCGCCGTGTGCAGCACCGCCCGCCCCTCGGTCTCGTTGATCGCCGCGCCGGAGAACATCGCCTCGCGTCGGGCCGCCAGATCGGCCTTGTCGAGCAGGGCGATCAGCGCCTCGCGCGTCTCGGCGTCGATATTGGTCTTGGCATAATCGAACAGCATACCCAGCGCGCTGACCGAAAAGTCGCGCGCCCGGTCGGGATCCTCGAACAGCGTCTCGATGCGCCGGTCGGCAGTGGCCTCGGCCTTGGTCTTCAGCTCGTTCCACATCTTTCAGCTCTCCGCCCAATGCACGGTCGCGCCCTTGAGGATCGCCGCCACCGGCGCCTCATCCGGGCTCAGCCCCTGCGCTTTCTCTAACGCGGCGCGCTTTTCGGCGCCGATGATCACGATGTGGCGGCGCATCGCGTCGTTCAGCACCTTCGCCGAAAGCGTGATGCGCGGCTCCGGCGCACCCGGTGCGCGCATCGCCACCAGCGCCTCGTCGCCATGCAGCGCCGCGTCGAGCCGGTCGGCGCCCGGGAAGATCGAGGCCGTGTGCATGTCGGCGCCCATGCCGAGCAGCACCACCGAGAGCGGCAGATGCGGCGCTAGCGTCTCTTGCAGCGCGTCGAGCTTTTCCTCTGGGCGCTCGGCCTCGGCATAGAGCGGCAGGTAATGCGCCGCCGCCGCCTCGCCGGTGAAGAGACGCCGCTTCAGCAGCCCGGTGTTCGAGCGCTCGGAGCTCTCCGGCACCCAGCGCTCGTCGGTGAGCATCACATGAACCTTGTCCCAGTCGAGCTTGATCGCCGAGAGCGTGTCGAAGACAGGGCCCGGCGTGGTGCCGCCGGGCACCGCGAGGCTGGCGCGGCCATCGGCGGCGATCGCCGCGCGCAGCTCGCTCGCCAGCCGGTCGGCGAGGTCGATCATCATCATCTCGGAATCGGCGTATTCGACGAATTCCATGCCGTGTTTCCTTTCGGTTTCGTATCGGTGGCACGGCGGAGCCGCGGCACCCGAGCCCTTCAGCTCTTGATCTCGCGCCAGCGGCGGCCGTCACGATGCATCAGCATCATCGCGTCCTCGGGCCCGGCGGTTCCGGCGTCGTAGAGCTTGGGCACGTCGTTGCGTGCCTCCCAGCCCTTGATGATCGGATCGGTCCAGGCCCAAGCGGCCTCGACCTCGTCGCCGCGCATGAACAGCGTCTGGTTGCCACGGATCACGTCCATGATCAGCCGCTCATAGGCGTCGGGGGCGTCCTGATCGGGGCCCAGCGCATCGGCGAAGCTCATGTCGAGCGGCACGTCGACGAGCCGCATGCCGCCAGGGCCCGGCTCCTTGATCGTCACCTGCAGGTCCATCCCCTCGTTCGGCTGCAGCCGGATCGACAGGATGTTGCGGTGCCGCGCCGTGTCGCCCTCGAAGATGGTATGGCCGAGATCCTTGAAGACGACGGCGATCTCGGAGGAGCGCGCTTTCATGCGCTTGCCGGTGCGGATGTAGAACGGCACCTTGGCCCAGCGCCAGTTGGCGATATGGCACTTGAGCGCGAGAAAGCTCTCGGTGAAGCTGCGCGGGTTCTCGGCATCCTCGCGGTAGGACGGCCCCTCGGCGGAGGCCTCGTACTGGCCGCGCACGATCTGATGCGGCTCGACTGGCTGCAGCGCCCGGATCACCTTGAGCTTCTCGTCGCGCACCGTGTCGGCATCGTAGACCGAGGGCGGCTCCATGGCGATCAGGCACAGAAGCTGCATCAGGTGGTTCTGCACCATGTCGCGCATCGCGCCCGACTTGTCGTAGTAGCTGCCGCGACCGGTGACGCCCACGGTTTCCGCCACGGTGATCTGGATATGGTCGATGTAATGCGAATTCCACAGCGGCTCGAACAGCACGTTGCCGAAGCGCACCGCCATCAGGTTCTGGACCGTTTCCTTCCCGAGATAATGGTCGATCCTGTAGATCTGGCTCTCGTCGAAATGCTCGGCCAAGGTCGCGTTCAGCGCCTTCGCGGTGTCGAGATCGCGGCCGAAGGGCTTTTCCACGACGATCCGGCTCGTGTCGTCGGCGATGCCGTGCTGGTGCAGCCGCTCGGCAAGGGCGCCGAACAGCGAGGGGGCGACCGAGAAATAGAAGGCGCGGATCACGCCCTCGCGCATCAGGTCGCGCAGCTGGTGCCAGCCGCCCTCCCCGGTGGCGTCGATCGCCACGTAGTGCAAACGCTCGATGAACTCGTCGATGCCGGCGGCATCGTTCTTCTCGTCCGAGCCGAACTCGGCGATCGCGTCGCGGATCATCTGCCGGTAGCCCGCATCGTCCATCTCCGAGCGCGCGGCCCCGATGATCCGCGCCTCGGCGGGCATCTGACCCGAGCGGAAGCGGCGGAACAGTCCCGGCAGGATCTTGCGCCGGGCGAGATCGCCGGTGCCGCCGAAGATGACGAGGTCGAAGCTGTCGACCGGGATGACGCGCGATACCATGGCTGTCTCCGTCTGGGCGGCCTGCATAGGCCGTGCAGTTAGCGCTAACGCCGCCCTCTTAGCGGCCCGTGCGCGCGCAGTCTAGGCATCGGCGACCAAGCCGCAACCCGATCGCCCGACATTGCGGCCCAACGCGCGATCAGGCTTCCAGTTCTGCGTCCCAGTACAGGTAGTCGACCCAGCTTTCATGCAGGTGGTTCGGCGGAAAGCGGCGCCCGGTATCGCGCAATTCCTCGGCGCCGGGGCGGCGCGGCGGGCGCTGCAGGCTCATCCCCGACTGGCGCAGGCTCTTCGAGCCCTTGCGCAGGTTGCAGCGCGCGCAGGCCGCGACCACGTTCTCCCAGCTCGTGACGCCGCCGCGGGCGCGGGGGATCACGTGGTCGAAGGTAAGGTCGCCCTTCGATCCGCAATACTGGCAGCGGAAACCGTCCCTCAGGAAAAGATTGAAGCGCGTGAAGGCCACGCGCTTCTGGGGTTTGACGTAATCTCTGAGGACGACGACCGAGGGTATTCGGATCACCGTGGAGGGGCTGTGCACCACCGCCTCGTACTCCGCGACGATGTCGACCCGGTCGAGAAACACCGCCTTGATCGCCTCCTGCCAGGGCCAGAGCGAAAGCGGATAATAGGAGAGCGGACGGTAATCCGCGTTGAGCACCAGCGCCGGATGCTGCCGGAGCGCCACCGGATCGCGCACGAACTCGGTCCTGAAATCGCCTTGCATCGTGAGTCCGTCCTCGCTCTCGCTGCCCATTCGGACGACCAGAGCGGGAGCCCCGCTCCTGCCGTTATTCGACTATATCTGGCGGCAGGAAGCTGGCAAGTCTCAAGGTCGTGTCACCGCCGCAACCTTGATGCCAGCGGCGAATGACAGCGAAGTGACAGGGTGTGGAGGATTTCGCCCGAATGTCAGGCGATACCGAGACGTTCGCGCATGAAGGCCAGCGCCACCTCGAGCCCGTCGGGCGCGATTCCATGGGCGGTGCCCTTCATCACATGGGCATAGAGGTCGGTCCAGCCGGCCTCCTGCAGCGCCTGCGCCGCTTCGGGCAGCGACTGCGGCGGCACCACCTCGTCCATGTCGCCATGCACGAGAAGGATCGGGAGCCGGTTCTGCACCTCGTCGGGCAGAAGCTCGGGCTCGAGCAGCCGACCCGAGAAGGCCACCAGCCCGGCGATCGGATCCTCGCGGCGCGGCAGCACGTGCAGCGCCATCATGGTACCTTGGGAAAAGCCCACGACCATCACCTGCTCGGGCAGCAGGTCCTCGTCGACCATGACGCCATCGAGAAACGCGTTGAGATCCTCGGCGGCGCGGGCAAGGCCTTGGCGGCTCTCTTCCTCGCTCGACCCGTCGATCCAGGGGATCGGGAACCACTGGAAGCCCATCGGCGCACCGATGCAGGCCTCCGGCGCGTCCGGGGCAAGGAACAGCGTGTCCGGCATGTGCTCGGCCAGCGGCTCGGCGAGGCCCAGAAGATCGGCGCCGTTGGCGCCGTAGCCATGCAGGAAGATCACGGCGGAGCGCATCTCGCCGCTGAGCGGCTCCACCCGGCCCGATTGCAATGCGCGCGTCATAGGATTCCTTCCCTGCCCTTCACGTGGTGGTAGTATTCCCACAGCCCGCGCGCCGCAACCGCACGCCATGGCGACCATTGCTGAGCGATCTCGCGCAATGCCCGTTCCCGGGGCCGCTCGTTCAGCCCCAGCAGGTGCCGCGCTCCCTCCTGCAGTGCCAGGTCGCCCGGCGCGAAGACATCGGCCCGACCCAGCGCGAACATCGCATAGATCTCGGCGGTCCAGACGCCGATGCCGGTCACGGCGGTGAGGGTCGAGACGACCTCCTTCGTGGGGGCGGTGCGCAGCGCGTCGAAATCGATGCCCGAAGCGGCCAAGGCCCGCAGGTAGCGCATCTTCTGCCGCGACAGCCCGCAGCCGCGCAGCGCCTCCTCGTCGGCGGCGGCGATGGTTTCGGGCCGCAGCAGGTCAGCCGCCTCCAACCGCCCCCGGATCGCCCGCGCCGAGGCGGTCGAGACCTGCTGGCTGACGATGGCGGAGCAAAGCTGCGCGAAGCCGTCCGGCGTCCGGCGCAGCGGCAGCGGCCCGGTGATCTCGAGCAACCGTCCGAAATGATCGGTGTTGGCGGCGAGCCATGCCGCCCCTTCGGCCACGTGATCCTCGTGGGTGATGATGCGTTCGGTCACAGTCCCTCCGCCCAATGCAGCGCCTCTTCCACCGTCTCGACCACGCGCGCGCCCTCGGGCAGGCGCGGCCGGTCAAGAAGCACGACCCGAAGCCCCAGCGCGCGCGCCGCCTCGAGCTTGGCCCGGCCGTCCTCGCCGCCCGAATCCTTGGTCGCCAGCACGTCCACGCCCAAGAGCGCGAATAGCGCCGTTTCGTCCTCGACCGAAAATGGCGGGCGCGAGACCACCCAATCGCCGTTCTCATACGGGAACGGCCCCGGGGCCGGATCGATCCGACGACACAGAACCCGGCGGCCCTCGAGCCCGGTGAATGCCTCGAGCCGCTGCGGCCCGGTGGCAAGGAACACCGACGCACCGCGTGGTACATGCGCGGCCAGATCGGCCTCGCGCACGATACGTGTCCAGTCATCACCGGGTTGCGGCTGCCAGCCCGGCCTGCGGAGGATCAGATGCGGCAGCCCGTCCTCGCGGCAGAGGCGCGCGGTGCGCGCGGTAATTTTCTCGGCGAAAGGATGCGTCGCGTCGATCACCGCCGTGATGCCCTGCGCCGCCACGGTATCGCGAAAGCCCTGCGCGCCGCCGAAACCACCCGTCCGCAGCGGCACCCCCGGCTCCAGCGGCCGGCGGGTCCGCCCCGCCAGCGACGCCAGCACCGGGATCGCGCGCGCGGCCAGACCCGCCGCGATCTCGCGCCCCTCCCGCGTTCCGGCAAGGACGAGAACCGTCATGAAGCCCGGCCCAGAACCGCACCGCCCCGGTCGATCACCACCACGTCGAAGGCGATACGGCTGCCGTCAGCGGCGTTTCCGAACCGTTCCGATAGCCGGGCCAGCGCCGCCTCGGCCACGCGCTGGCCAAGATCGGGCGCCAGGCGCGCGGCCTCCAACGCCGTATTGGCCCCGGCGATGTCGGCCACGCCACTCAGCGTCGCCAGCGCCGCGAAATCGACCTGGCTGCGGGCGGAATGCAGATCGACCGCCCCTTGGGCGAGCTTGGTGATCTTGCCGATGCCGCCGCCGATCGTGACGCGCGGGACCGGGTGTTTCACGAGGTATTTCAGCAGCCCGCCGGCGAAATCGCCCATGTCGAGCATCGCGTGATCCGGCAGGCGATGCAGCGCCTGCACCACCCGCTCGGAGGTCGCGCCGGTGCAGCCCGCAACGTGGGAGAGCCCCGCCGCGCGCGCCACGTCGACGCCGCGATGGATCGAGGCGATCCAGGCGGCACAGGAAAACGGCCGCACGATGCCGGTGGTGCCGAGGATCGAGATGCCCCCCGTGATCCCCAGCCTCGGGTTCCAGGTCCTTTCGGCCAGGGCCGCCCCGCCGGGAACCGATATGGTGATCTCGACATCGGGCGCGCGGGCGAGATCGGCGGCGATCTCGACCACCGCCTCCTCCATCATCGCGCGCGGCACCGGGTTGATCGCCGGCTCTCCGGGCGGCACCGGCAGGCCGGGCTTGGTCACCATGCCCACCCCCTCGCCCGCGCGGAAGCTCACGCCGCCCGCCGCTTCGCGCACCCGGGCCACGATCAGCGCGCCATGCGTCACATCCGGATCGTCGCCGGCATCCTTGACGATCCCGGCCTCGGCCCAGCCCGGTCCTTCGGCGCGATGCGCCACGGCGAAAACCGGCCTCTCGCCGCGCGGCAGGGTGATCGACACCGTCTCGGGCCAGTCACCGCCCCAGAGCCGCAACAGCGCCGCCCGCGTCGCCGCGGTTGCGCAGGCGCCGGTGGTCCAGCCGCGGCGAAGAGGGGCAGGCGTGCTCATGCGCGCGACATTAGGCGCGTGGAAGGCGGGAGGAAAGCGCGGCCGGGGCTTCCCTCGCGCCGGTCGCGGGGCAATAACGCTGGCATGACCGACTCGATCTCCCTCCCCGCCCATCACTGGCCCATTCTCGAACCCGGCTGGGTCTGGCTCTGTGGCGCGGGTCCGGGCGATCCGGGCCTCTTGACCCTGCATGCGCTCAACGCGCTGCGGCAAGCCGACGCCATCGTCTATGACGCGCTGGTCGACGAGCGCATCCTCGACTGGGCGCCGGAGGCCGAAAAGATCTATGCCGGCAAGCGCGGTGGCAAACCCTCGGCCAAGCAGCGCGACATCTCGCTCAGGCTGGTCGAGTTGGCCCGCGCCGGACGGCGGGTGCTGCGGCTCAAGGGCGGCGACCCCTTCGTCTTCGGTCGCGGCGGGGAGGAAGCGCAAACGCTGGTGCAGCACGGGGTGCAGCTGCGCATCATTCCCGGCATCAGCGCCGGCATCGGCGGGCTGGCCTATGCCGGCATCCCGGTGACGCATCGCGACGTGAACCAGTCGGTGACCTTCGTCACGGGGCACGACCAGTCCGGCTCCGCGCCCTCCTCGATCGATTGGGGCGCCATCTCGCGCGGCAGCCAGGTCATCGTGATCTACATGGGGATCAAGCACGCTGCACAGATCGCGCAGGCGCTGCTGGGCGCCGGGCGCGACCCGGCCGAGCCCGTGGCGGTGGTGGCGGGCGCCACGACCCCGTCGCAGAAGGTGCTCGAAACTCGGCTCGACCGGATGGCCGAGGACATCGCCCATACCCGGCTCGAGCCCCCGGCCATCATCTGCATCGGCCGCGCCGCGCTGATGCGGCAGGTGCTCGACTGGCAGGGGCAGATCGCGGGCGAAACGCCGCGCGACCTCGACCCGCTGGGACGCGGACGGCCCGCCGAGCAGGGCTGATGCCCGGCCTGCTGATCGCCGCGCCGTCCTCCGGCTCGGGCAAGACCACGGTGACCCTCGGGCTGCTGCGGGCGCTGTGGCGGCGCGGTGTGCCAGTCAGAGTCGCAAAATCAGGGCCCGATTACATCGATCCGCGTTTTCACGAGGCGGCCTGCGGTGCGCAGTGCTTCAATCTCGATGCATGGGCCATGGGCGAGCAGCGACTGCGCGCGCTGGCCGGCGACCGCGACCTGCTGCTGGTCGAGGGCGCCATGGGGCTGTTCGATGGCGCTCCCCCGGATGGGCGCGGCGCCAGCGCCGATCTGGCGCGGCTCTTCGATCTGCCGGTCGTTCTGGTGATCGACGCGGCGCGCATGGCGCAATCCGTGGCTCCTCTCGTGGCGGGCTTTGCGGGATTCGATCCTAGGTTGCGGATCGGCGGCGTGATCCTGAACCGGGTGGGATCCGCTCGGCATGAGGCGATGCTGCGCAGGGCGCTGACGCCGACCTTGATACCAGTGCTGGGCGCGCTGCCGCGTGATACGGCTCTGGCGCATCCATCGCGACACCTGGGTCTGGTGCAGGCGCATGAGCGCCCCGATCTCGAGAATTTCCTCGACATGGCGGCGGGGATGGTCGAGCGGCATCTCGATATCGATGCGCTGCTCGCGCTGTCCGAGACGGCCGCACCGCGCCCGCAGGTATCCGCCCCCTCCGTGGCACCGCCCGCGCAGCGCATCGCGGTGGCGCGGGATGCCGCCTTCGCCTTCGCCTACCCGCATCTCCTGGAGGACTGGCGGGCGGCCGGGGCAGAGATCCTACCGTTCTCACCGCTCGCCGACGAAGCGGTGCCCGAGGCGGATCTCGTCGTGTTGCCCGGTGGTTACCCGGAGCTTCACGCCGGTCGATTGGCGGCTGCCCAGAACTTCATGCAGAGCCTTCGCATCGCATCTCATGATACTGATATATATGGAGAATGCGGCGGCTACATGGCGCTTGGCCAAGGACTGACAGACGCCGAGGGCACGCTGCACCGCATGGCCGGGCTGCTCGATCTATCGACCTCCTTCGCACAGCGGCGGCTGCATCTGGGGTACAGGAACGTCACCGCGGATCGGGGGCCATTCGCCGGCGATTGGTCGGCGCACGAGTTTCACTACGCCACCACGCTCGCCGCCCGGGGTGACGCCCTTTTCACTGCCCGCGACGCCGAGGGAACGGTCCTGCCGCCGATGGGGCTTCGCGCAGGGCGGGTCTGCGGCTCCTTCGCGCATCTGATCGATCGCAGGTGACAGGAGCGCCGGTGACCGCTACCGGTAATGCATGACAAACGCACCCATCACCGACGACCGCCGCGCCAAGCGCAACACCGCGATCCTTGCCGCCGCGCAGGCAGTGTTGGGCGCGCAGATGCCGATCCTCTTCGTGATCGGCGGGCTGGTGGGGGCAGAGCTGTCGCCCAACCCCTGCCTCGCGACGCTGCCGATCTCGCTGATCGTATTCGGCTCGATGACCACCGCACCATGGATTTCGCCGCTGATGCAGCGACGCGGCCGTCGTGCGGGCTTCGTGATCGGCGGGCTTGCCGGTGCGCTTGGCGCCGCGCTGGGCGCGCTGGGCCTTCTGATGGGCTCCTTCGCGGTGCTGCTGCTCGGCTCCTACGTCACCGGCATCTACATGTCTGCGCAGGGCTTCTACCGCTTTGCCGCCGCTGATTCGGCCTCGGAGAGCTTTCGGCCGAAGGCGATTTCCTGGGTCATGGCGGGCGGGCTTGGCGCCGCGATCATCGGCCCGCAACTCAACAAGGTCGTGCTCGACGCCCTCGCGGTGCCGTTCCTGGGCAGCTACCTCGCGGTCGTGGCGCTCAACCTCGTGGGGCTGACACTGTTTCTCGGGCTCGACCTGCCGCGCGGCACGACATCGGACCCGACGGTCGCTCCGACCCCTGCCCGGTCCCGTCGGACGCTGCTGCGCGAACCCGGTATTCTGGTGGCGATCCTGTGCGGCATGATGGCGTTCGGGCTCATGAACCTCGTGATGACCTCGACGCCGCTGGCGGTGGTCGGCACCGGGCACGGGCGCGACCACGCCAACGACATCGTCTCGGCGCATGTGCTGGCGATGTATCTCCCCTCCTTCTTCACGGGCCACCTGATCGCCCGCTTCGGCGCGGCGAACGTCGTCGGGACCGGGCTGGCGCTTCTTGGGCTTGCCGGGCTGACCGGGCTGGCCGGCACCGGCCTGCCGATGTTCTACGGTGACCTGATCCTGTTGGGGCTGGGCTGGAATTTCGGCTTCATCGGCGCGACGGCGATGCTGACCGCAGAGCACCGGCCCGAAGAGCGCGGGCTAGTTCAGGGCCTCAACGACACGATGGTCTTCGGCTTCGTCACCTTCGCCTCGCTCTCCTCGGGCGGGCTGATGAACTGCTCGGGCGGGCTCCCCGCCCAGGGCTGGCTTTCGGTCAACACGGCGATGTTCCCGGGGCTGGCGCTGGCGGGCGGCGCGCTCGTCTGGCTGCGCTGGCGTCGCCGCGCGGTCACCAGCGCCCCGTAGCCGCCTTCAACGCCAGCGCCGCCGCGCTTGCCGCAGGCCCGGGGACCAGAGCGCCGCGGGCCGCGCGCCCGGGATCGGCCGCCGCCCGCCGAAGGATGCCTTCGGCCTGCCACGCCGCGCGCAGCGCCGGGATCGCCGGTTTCGTCAAGCGCGCGCCTCGGGCCTCGCGCAGGGCGTCTAGTCCACGCCGGGCGAATTGCGCCACCGCCTCCGGCCGCCCGTCGACGAGCGGACGCTTGCCGCGCTCCTCGAAGCCCGGGATCGCGACGAGCCACAGCGCGACGCCGTGACCGAAGCCCAAGCGACGGATCGCGGCCTCTTCCTCAGCCTTCGCGCCCAGCGCCTTGGCCGAGAGCCACATCAGCGCCCCGGCAGTGGCATCGAGATGCGCATCAAGCTCGGCCTGATCCTCGAACGGATCGGCATAGATGTCCCAGCGCCGGGCCGCGACAAGCCTGTCAAGCGCGGCCTCCGGCAGATCCGCCTGCCGCGCCACCTGTGCCAGAGGCGTCGCCACCTCATGCGCGCGCACCGGCCCGCCACCGGCGATCTGCTCGACCACATCGCGCCACCATTGCAGCCGCATCTCGGCGATCATCGGCTCCTTGGTCACGAAGGGTGCGCGCGCCACTTCGAGGTTGAAGGCATAGAGCGGAAACAGCTTTTCGCGCGCAGCCACGGGAGCGGCCATGGCGGCGCGAAACCGCTCGGGATCGCCGCGTTCGACCAGCCGCGCGCAGGCTTCGAGGCTCATGCGATTCCCCTGTTCATCTTTCCTGAAATACGCGGTCACGACCTCAGCGCCGCGCGACCGGCTCGGCCTTGTCGCGCACCAGCTTCCATCGGATGGCGTCGACCAGCGCGTCGAAGCTGGCATCGACGATGTTGGCCGAGACGCCGACCGTGGACCAGCGGTTGCCGTCGCCATCCTCGCTGTCGATGATGACGCGGGTGACCGCCTCGGTGCCGCCATCGGTGATGCGCACCTTGAAGTCCACCAGATGCACGTCGTCGATCACCGATTGGTAGGGGCCGAGATCCTTGCCCAGCGCCCGGCTGAGCGCGTTGACCGGGCCGCGATCCGAACCGTCCGGCCCGGCGCTTTCCGACACGCTCATCACCTTCTCGCCGTCGATCTTCACCACGACGACCGCCTCCGAGAGCGACACCATCTTGCCGCGCTTGTTGCGGCGGCGCTCGACGGTCACGCGATAGCGCTTGACCTCGAAGAAGTCCGGCAGGCGCCCCAGCTCGTCCAGCGCCAGAAGCTCGAAGCTGGCCTGCGCGGTGTCGTAGGAATAGCCGCGCGATTCCTGTTCCTTGATCCGGTCGAGGATGCGGGCCAGCGCCGGGTCGCCCTTTTCCACCTCGATGCCCGCGCGGACGAGACGTTCGCGCAGGTTCGACTGCCCGGCCTGGTTCGACATCGGCACGATGCGGCTGTTGCCGACCAGCGAGGGTTCGACATGCTCATAGGTCGAAGGGTTCTTGGCGATGGCCGAGGCGTGCAGCCCCGCCTTGTGCGCGAAGGCCGAGGCGCCGACATATGGCGCCTGCTTCATCGGCACCCGGTTGAGAATGTCGTCGAGCAGCCGCGAGGCATGGCGCAGCCCCTTCAACGCCTCGAAGCTCACCCCAGTCTCATAGGCCGAGGCGTAGGGTTCCTTGAGCAGCAGCGTCGGGATCAGCGTGGTCAGATTGGCATTGCCGCAGCGCTCACCAAGCCCGTTGAGCGTGCCCTGGATCTGCCGGGCGCCCGCTTCGACGGCGGCGAGCGAGCAGGCCACGGCCTGACCGGTATCGTCGTGGCAATGGATGCCGAGATGGTCTCCGGGGATGCCGGCCGCGATTACCTCTCGGGTGATGGTGGCGATCTCGTGCGGCATCGAGCCGCCATTGGTATCGCATAGCACGACCCAGCGGGCCCCGGCCTCGTAGGCGGCGCGGATCGCGGCGAGGCTGTAATCCGGGTTCGCCTTCCAGCCGTCGAAGAAATGCTCGGCGTCGAACAGCGCCTCGCGCCCCTGCGCCACGATATGGGCGATGGAGTCGCGGATATTGGCGAGGTTCTCGTCGAGCGTGATGCCGAGCGCCGTGGTGACGTGGAAATCATGCGCCTTGCCGACGATACAGACCGACGGCGTGTTGGCGTTCAGCACCGCGGCCAGCACCTCGTCATTGGCGGCCGAGCGTCCGGCGCGCTTGGTCATGCCAAAGGCGGTCATCGGCGCGCGCGTCGCCGGAGCGGTTTCGAAGAACTCGCTGTCCGTGGGATTGGCGCCGGGCCAGCCGCCCTCGATCTGGTCGATGCCGAGCGCGTCGAGCGCCTCGGCGATCTGGATCTTTTCGCGGGTCGAGAACTGGACCCCTTGTGTCTGCTGCCCATCGCGGAGCGTCGTGTCGTAGAGATAGAGCCGGTCGGTCACGATTGTTCCCCCAGCTTGGCGGCGTCGAAGCCGGGCCCGGGCTGCCAGCTCGCCTGCCCACCCATGTCGGTGACCTGCACGCCGGCGGCGTTGAGGATATCGCGGATGCGGTCGGCCTCGGCCCAGTTCTTGGCGGCGCGCGCCTGCGCTCGCTGCGCGAGAAGCGCGGTCACGGCGGCATCGACCTCGGGCGCGACCTCGGGCCCGGCATCAGCGCCCGCCAGCTCGGCCAACGCGTCCCAATCCTCGATCAGCCCCATCAGTTCGAGCGCGACGGCGAAGGGCACTAGCTTGGCAGGCGTCCGGGCCTGCGCGAGCACGTGCATCCGGGCGATCGCACCGGGGGTGTTGAGATCGTTCGCAAGTACGCCGAGGAACTCATCGTCCATGGCCCAGTCGCCCGAGGCCTTGAGATCACGCACCATCTTCGCGGTGAAGCCATGCGCGTGCAGGACCCCGTACCACTTGGCCAGCGTTGCCTCGGCCTCGGCGCGTTTTTCCTCGGTCCAATCCATCGGCTTGCGGTAATGCGTGCCCAGCGTGACGAGGCGGATCACCTCGCCCGCGATGCCCCGATCCAACAGGTCGCGCACGGTGAAGAAGTTGCCCAGCGACTTGGACATCTTCTTGCCCTCGACCTGCAGCATCTCGTTATGCATCCAGATCCGCGCGAAGTCGCCCTCGGGATGGGCGCAGGCGGATTGCGCGATCTCGTTCTCGTGGTGCGGAAACTGCAGGTCGATGCCGCCGCCGTGGATGTCGAAGCTTTCGCCGAAGAGCTGGTACGACATGGCCGAGCATTCGATATGCCATCCCGGCCGGCCGCGCCCGACGCTCTGGCCCTCGATCACCGGGCCGTCCCAGCCCGGCTCGTCGCCGGTCGAGGGCTTCCACAGCACGAAATCCATCGGATCGCGCTTGTAGGGCGCGACCTCGACCCGGGCCCCGGCGATCATGTCCTCGACATCGCGTCCCGAGAGGCGGCCATATTCGGCATAGCTCGCCACCGAGAACATCACATGGCCTTCGGCGGTATAGGCGTGGCCCGACAGCGCGAGGCGTTCGATCATCGCGACCATCTGGCCGATATAATCGGTGGCGCGCGGCTCGTGATCGGGGCGCAGCGCACCGAGCGCGTCCATGTCCTGATGGTACCAGAGCACCGTTTCCTCGGTGATCTCGCGGATCGGGCGGCCGATGGCCGCGGCGCGGGCGTTTATCTTGTCGTCGACGTCGGTAAAGTTGCGCGCATAGGTCACGTGGTCGCGGCCATAGACCTCGCGCAGCAGCCGGTAGAGCAGATCGAACACCAGCACCGGGCGGGCATTGCCCAGATGCGCCCGGTCATAGACCGTCGGCCCGCAGACATAGAGCCGGACGTTGTCCGGATCGATCGGCGTGAACTCCACCTTGCGGCGGGTCTTGGTGTCGTGCAGGCGGATCGTCGTCATGTGGGCCTCGCAGGCGGTGACGCCGGCGGGCTGATCCTGTGTTCCATCGGGGAAACGTGAGAGCGGCCCGCGTGACGCAAGTCAGCAGGAAATGATGCAGCCGATGATGTTGCTCGTGCTCGTCATGGCATGCGATCTAGCAGCCGGGCCGCGCCGCGTCCAGCGTCTCGGGCGATTGACAGCACCGCATCCGCACGGCCTTTTGGGCGCCATGACAGTTTCGCATCGCATCACGCATATCACCGGCGGCGGCTCGGATGGCTGGGACCTTTTCCGCAAGGCCCGCCGGATGATCGCCCAAGGCCGCCCCGTCATCGAGCTGACCATCGGCGAGCATGACATCCGCACCGATCCGCGGATCCTCGACGCCATGGATGCGGCGGCCCGCGGCGGTCATACCGGCTATGCCGCTGTACCTGGCATTCCCGATCTGCGCGCCGAGATCGCGGCGCGCGTGACGGTTCAGAGCGGCATCGAGACCACCCCCGAGGAGGTGCTCGTCGTGCCCGGCGGGCAGGCCGGGTTGTTCATGGCGCACCACGCGACCTGCGATGTCGGCGACGGCGCGCTCTACATCGACCCCTACTACGCCACCTATCCCGGCACGATCCGCGGCGCGGGCGCGGTGGCGCTCCCGGTCGAAGCGCGCGCGCGCGACGGCTTCGTGCCGCGCACGGCCGATATCGAGGCCGCGATCGAGGGCTTCGACGGGCGGGTGCGCTCGTTGCTTCTCAACACACCCAACAACCCCACCGGCGCCGTCTATGGGCGCGAGGCGCTGGCCGAGATCGCGGAACTCTGTACGCGGCGTGACCTGTGGCTGATCTCGGACGAGGTCTATGAGGGTCAGGTCTGGGAAGGCGAGCATATCAGCCCGCGCGCCCTGCCCGGCATGGCCAAGCGCACCCTGGTCGTGGGATCGATGTCCAAGGGCCATGCGATGACCGGAAGCCGGGTCGGCTGGATCGTCGGACCCGGCGAGGCGGTCGCGGCGCTCGAGGACCTTGCCACTCACATGTCCTACGGCATCCCCGGCTTCATCCAAGACGCGGCGCTGGAGGCGCTGCGGATGGGCGTGGGGTTCGAGACGGAGGTGGCCGCGCCGTTCCGGCGACGGCGTGACATCGCGGCGCGGCTGCTGGCGGCGCAGCAGGTGGTGCGCGCGGTGCCGATGCAGGGCGCGATGTACGCCTTTCTCGACATCCGCGCGACCGGCCTCGACGGCGAGGGATTTGCCGATCGGCTGCTTGAGGAGCGGCAAATCGCCGTGATGCCGGGCGAAAGCTTCGGACGGGCGGCGGCGGGCCATGTGCGGGTCGCGCTCACCGTCGACGATGCACGGCTCGAGCATGCCTTGGGAGAACTGCTGGCTCTCGCGGCGCAGCTGGCACGAAAAAGGGGGTCGGAACCGACCCCCCGGACCGCCTGAACGGTCATGTTCCGATCGAAGCCGGCCCGGCATGACGCCGGGCCGGTTCCGGATCAGAACTGGTAGGACACGCGCGCGGCGGCGGTGGTCGCGTCGAGATCGTTGTCGGTTTCGCCCAGATCCTCGAACTCGTGCTGGAGGATCTCGCCGCCCACCACGATGTTCTCGGTGACCTTGTAGTCCACGCCGGCACCATAGACGTAGCCGTCGAACTGGTCGTCGCCGGCGACTTCGTCGGCGGTGTAGGCGCTGGCGTAGCCGGCGGTCACGTAGGGCATGAAGGCGCCCGCGTCGTAACCGGCGCGCAGCTTGGCAGCGGCAACGCCGTCGATCTCGGCGCCGGCGTCCTCGTCACCGATCTCGGTGCCGACATAGGAGAGTTCGCCACCCATCACGAAGCGGCCGAAATCGTAGTTGTAGCCGACCTGGCCACCATAGACGGCGCCATCTTCGTCGAAGCCGAGGTCATCGGACTCGGACTGGCCGTAGCCGAGCTGGCCACCGGCGTAGAAGCCGGTCCAGTCGGCGCTGGGCGCGACGACGGGGGCGACGGCCACGGGGGCCGCGGGGGCGACGGGGTCGGCGACGGGCATGGCCAGACCGCCGGCAAAGGCGGGGGCAGCTGCGAGGCCGAGAACAACGGCGAGGGAGGAAGTCGAGAATTTCATTTGTAGCTCCTGTTCCTTCTGTCCCCGGACGCACGTGTTTGGGAGGTGGCGTCCAAGGCGAACGGCCGGAAAATGTCCGGCGCGTCCGGCCTAGAACACATGAACGAAGCGGAAGTTCGAGCCCATTGCAGAAAAATGCACAGCCCTGTCGCAGCCGATCGGCGGAACCCTGCTGAGGTTCTGGGCGGATCAGTGCCGGGCGCTGTCGCGCAGTACCCCGAGCACTGCCTCAGGTTGCACGTCGGAGGTGACGAAGGCTTGACCGATACCGCGCGCCAACACGAAGCGCAGCTTGCCGTCCCGCACCTTCTTGTCCTGCCGCATCAGCCCGAGCAGCGCTTCGGCCGGTGGCAGATCGCCGGGAATCGCCCTGAGATCGGCGCGCATGCCCATTTCTGCCAGATGCGCGCGGACCCGGGACGGGTCTTCCTGCGCGCAGAGCCCGAGCCGGGCGGACAGGTCGAAGGCCAGCGCGCAGCCGATCGCCACGCCTTCGCCATGCCGGAGCCGGTCGGAATAGCCCGTCGCCGCCTCGAGCGCGTGGCAGAAGGTATGGCCGAGATTGAGCAGCGCCCGGTCCCCCTGCTCGGTTTCGTCGCGCATCACGATCTCGGCCTTCATCTTGCAGGACCGGCGCACCGCCTCGAGCCGTGCCGCGGCGTCACCGTCGCGCAGGCTGGCACCATTGGCCTCCAGCCATTCGAAGAAGGCCGCGTCGCCCAGCAGGCCGTATTTCACCACTTCGCCATAGCCCGAGAGGAATTCGCGCTCGGGCAACGTGTCGAGAAGGGAGATGTCGGCGAGCACCATGACCGGCTGATGAAAGGCCCCGGCAAGGTTCTTGCCCTGCGCTGTGTTGATGCCGGTCTTGCCACCGACCGAGCTGTCGACCTGCGCCAGCAGGGTGGTCGGGATCTGCGCGAAGCGGATGCCGCGCCGGGTGATGGCCGCGGCGAAGCCCGCGAGATCACCGATCACGCCGCCACCGAAGGCCACGACCAGATCGCCGCGTTCGACCCGCTCCTCGATCAGCCATTCGGTGGCACGGGCCAGCCCTTCCCAGGACTTGGTGCCCTCGCCCGGCGGCAGCGCGAGACTGACCGACTCGATTCCCTCGACCGCGAGCCCCGCCTCAAGCGCGCCCAGATGCCCCCGCGCCACGGTTTCGTCGGTGATGATCGCGACCCGCCGGCGCCGCAGCAGCGGCTTGAACCGTTGCCCGGCCTGCGCCACGAGCCCGGCCCCGACATGGATGTCATAGGCACGGCCCGGCAGATCGACGCGAACCGTGGCGATGCGCGAGGCGGTGGCGAAAGCGGTCATGGGCGGGTCTCCAGTATATCGGGCCGCTGCGCGAGCGTCTCGATCACACGGTCGGTCGTGACCTCGATCGAATCGCCGGGCCGGGCGACGAGGCGCATTGGCGCCTCGGCATAGATCGGGCGCCGCTCGTCGAGCAGCCGGGACAGCGTGCCGCGCGGGTCGGGGGTGCGCAGCAGCGGCCGGGTGGATTTGTGACGGACCCGCTCCCAGAGCAGGTCGAGATCCGCGTCGAGCCAGAGCGCGGCGCCCCGCGCCGCGATCGCGTCGCGATTGCGTGGAGCAAGAAACGCACCGCCGCCGGTCGAAACGACGCGTGGTCCGGCCTCGAGCAACCGTTCCAGCACCTCGCTCTCGCGGGCCCGAAAGAACGCTTCGCCGTCGCGCGCGAAGATTTCGGCGATGGAGCACTTGGCGGCCTCTTCGATGGCCGTGTCGCTGTCGACGAAGCCGCAGCCGAGCCGGGCCGAGAGGGCGCGGCCGATCGCGGTCTTGCCGGAGCCCATCATGCCGACCAGCACCACCGGCCGGCGCAAACGCATCGCGCTGCCGTCACCGCTCCTGCGCGCCTTTCCTGCCGCCATAATGCCCCCGTCGCGGCCCGACCTGCGGGCCCTCGCAAATTCCTGCCCTGAATGACGTGATCTCGGCCGAAAGACCAGTTATGAATCGCTCGTAAGAGGCGGCGCGCGGCCGCCCGTGACCCGGGGCAAGAGGACGAGCGGGATGTTGAGACGACTGATCTGGGCGCTGGTGAAGGCGGCGTTGATCCTCGTGGTGCTGGCGGCTCTGGGCCTGCTGGCCTACGCCTATGTGGGGCCGATGCTGTTCCCCGCCGATTTCGCGGCCCCTGTGTCGGAGGTGGTGAAGCCCGTCACCATCGAGATCGGGCGGTGAGGAAGGCGGGCCTCCTTCTCGCGCTGGTTCTGGGTCAGCCGCTGCTGGCACAGGATGCCGAGACCGGCGGAGAACCGCTGTCGGCGATCGACTGGCTGTCGCGTTCCGTCGCCCCCAATCCGCCCCCCGCTCCGACGGTCGAGCCGCCCGTGGCCGAAAGCGCGGCCGCGCCGCAGGTCTCGGTGCAGCCGCTCGATTCGCGTTCGCCGGACTCGGTCGGCCTCGTCGCGCCACGCATTTCGGGGCTGCCGCGCGGGCTGTGGTCGGCCAGCGAGCAGGAGCGACTGGCGGCGCTGATCGCCGCGCAGAAGCTCGACACCCTGCCCGCCATCGAACAGCTCATGCGGCTCCTGATGGTCGCCGAGGCCGACCCGCCCGTGGATGCCGATGCCCGCGGCACCCTGTTCCTCGCCCGGATCGACCGGCTGCTCGAAATGGGCGCTCTCGAACCTGCGGCAGAGATGCTGGTCGAGGCCGGTCCCGACGATCCGGACCGCTTCCGGCGCTGGTTCGACACCGCGCTGCTCACAGGCGAGGAAACCCAAGCCTGCCACGCGATGCGCAACAAGCCGACCATCGCCCCCACCCGCCCCGCGCAGATCTTCTGTCTTGCCCGTGACGGCGACTGGCAGGCGGCGGCCCTGACGCTGAACTCCGCCCGCGCGCTGGGCGAGGTGACCGATGCCGAGGACGCGATGCTGTCGCGTTTTCTCGACCCCGATCTCTATGAGGGCGAGCCGCCGCTGGCAGAGCCCGAACGTGTGACGCCGCTGGTCTATCGTCTGCGCGAAGCGGTCGGCGAGGCGATGCCCTCCGGCTCCCTGCCCCGCGCCTTCAGCCACGCGGATCTGCGTCAGACCAAGGCGTGGCGCGCTCAGATCGAGGCGGCGGAGCGGCTGGCGCGGCACGGTGCCATCGAGCCGGCGCGGCTGTTCGGCATCTATACCGACCGGGTGCCGGCCGCATCCGGCGGAATCTGGGACCGCGCGAGCGCCGTCCAGGCCTTTGACGCCGCGCTGCGAAAGGCCGACGCGATGGCCGTAGCCGAGAAATTGCCGGAGGTCTGGGAGATCATGCGCGAGGCGCGCCTCGGCACGGCCTTCGCCCAGCATTTCGGCCCGCAGATCGCCGAGTTGGACCTGCCAAAGGACGTTGCCGAAACCGCCTTCACCATCGGCCTGCTCGGTCCTGACTACGAGGCCGTGGCGTTGGAACACGAGGCGCGCGACGCGGAGGAGGAGATGCTCGTCGCCTTGGCACGCGGCCTGCCCGAAGGGACGCGATCCGACCTCGCCCCCGAGGACGACCCGATCGCGCTGGCGCTTTTGAACGGGTTCGAGGCGGAGCAGCCGTCCGAGGCGCTGGTGCAGATGATCGATGAAGGCCGGGTCGGCGAGGTGATCCTGCGGGCGATCTCCTTGATCGACGAGGGCCGGGCCGGCGACACCGGCGCGCTGAGCGAGGGCCTGGCGGCGCTGCGCGCGGTCGGGCTCGAGGACCCGGCGCGCCGCATCGCACTGCAGATGCTCATCCTGGAGCGCGACGCGTGAGCGATGCGGCGTCTATGCCGATGGCCCATTGGATCTCCGCCTTTCTGGAGGCGCAGGCCGCCGAGCTAGACGCCGCCCGCAACACGCTTCTCGCCTATGGCCGCGACCTGTCGGATTTCTCGGGCTGGCTGGCGTATCGCGACGCGCATTTCGCCACGGCCACGCAGGCGATGGTCGAGGACTACCTCGTTTCCTGCGAGGCCGAGGGGCTTTCGGCCGCGACCCGGGCGAGACGGCTCTCATCGATCCGACAGCTCTACCGTTTCGCCTTCGAGGAAGGCTGGCGCGAGGACAATCCGGCGATCCGTCTCAAGGGGCCGGGGCGCAGCCGCCGCCTGCCCGGCACGCTGTCGCGCGAGGAGGTGGAGGCGCTGCTCCTGGCCGCCCGCGACCACCCGCGCGATCCGTTGCGCGCCACTTGCCTGATGGAGCTGCTATACGCCACGGGCCTGCGCGTCTCCGAACTCGTGAGCCTGCCGGTGGCGTCTCTGCGCGGCGATCCCGAGATGCTGCTGGTGCGCGGCAAGGGCGGGCGCGAGCGCATGGTGCCGCTGTCCCGCCCCGCCCGCGCCGCCGTCGCGGCCTGGCTGGCCCGGCGCGACGAAGCCGAGGCGGCGGCCAGCGCCGCTGGCAAGCCCGCTTCGAAATTCCTGTTTCCGGCGCGCGGCCGCAACGGGCACCTGACGCGCCAGAGCTTTTTCGTGATGGTCAAGGAACTGGCGATCGCCGCCGGTCTTTCGCCCGATCAGGTGACGCCGCACGTGCTGCGCCATGCCTTTGCCAGCCATTTGCTGGCGGGCGGTGCCGATCTGCGGGCGATCCAAGCGTTGCTTGGCCACGCGGATCTGTCCACCACCGAGATCTACACACATGTCCAAAGCGAGCGATTGAGCGCGCTGGTGCACGAACACCACCCCCTGGCCCGGGCCGCTCCGCGACAAGTCCCGCCCGGCAAGGGTTGAACAAGCGCCCCTCTCGTCCATAACTCAGGGGATCAATCATTTCGCGAAGGACCCCATGGACACCGCCCTAGACGCCGCTTTCTGGATCACCAGCGTCGCGATCCTTCTCCTGCTGGTGGCCTCGGCCTTTTTCTCGGGCTCGGAGACCGCACTCACCGCCGCTTCGCGCGGCAAGCTGCGCTCCGCCGCAGACCGCGGTTCCAAGGGCGCGGCGCAGGCGCTGCATGTCACCGAGGATAACGAGCGGCTGATCGGCTCGGTGCTCCTTGGCAACAATGTCGTCAACATCCTCGCCACCTCGCTGGCCACCGCCCTTCTCACCCGCGTCTTCGGCGATAGCGGCGTCGCGGCGGCCACATTGGTCATGACGCTTCTGGTGCTGATCTTCGCCGAAGTGCTGCCCAAGACCTACGCGATCACCAACGCCGAAACCTTCGCGAGCCGTGTCGCCCGACCGATCGGCCTCGTGATCCTGATCTTCGCGCCCGTCGTCTCGGCGGTGCAGGTGCTCGTCCGCGCGCTCCTGCGGATGTTCGGGGTGCGCACCGACCCCGACACCAAGGTGTTGGCGGTACGCGAGGAAATCGCCGGCGCGCTGTCGCTCGGCCATGAAGAGGGGGTGGTCGACCGCGAGGATCGCGACCGCATCCTCGGTGCGCTGGATCTCGGCGAGCGCACGGTCGAGGAGGTGATGCTGCATCGCTCCAACATCGCGATGATCGACGCCAACCTGCCCGCCACCGAGATCCTCACGCTCTGTCTGGAGAGCCCGCATACGCGACTGCCGCTCTATCGCGACGAGCCGGAGAACATCGTCGGCATCCTGCACGCCAAGGACCTGCTGCGCGCCATGCACAAGATGATGGCCGACGGGGCGGTGGACACCGCAGAGCTAGAGAGCTTCGACATCATGGATGTCGCGATGACGCCCTATTTCATCCCCGAGACCACCACGCTCGACGATCAGATGCGCCAGTTCCTCAAGCGGCACACGCATTTCGCCCTCGTGGTGGACGAGTATGGCGCGCTGCGCGGGCTGATCACCCTGGAGGATATCCTCGAAGAGATCGTCGGCGAGATCTCGGACGAATTCGACGCCGAGCGCGAAGAGCCGATCGCGATGACCGAGGATGGCGCCTACGTGATCGACGGCTCGATGACGATCCGCGACCTGAACCGGCGACAGGACTGGAACCTGCCCGACGAGGAGGCCAACACCATCGCGGGACTGGTGATCCACGAGGCGCAGATGATCCCGACCGAAGGCCAGGTGTTCAGCTTCCACGGGTTCCGCTTCGAGGTGATCGCGAAGGAGGAGAACCGCCTCGCGACGCTCAAGATCCGGCCACTCGACGCCGCCTGAGCCGAAAAGGATAAGGCCAGCTCGCGAATGCGAGCCGGCCTCGAAGTTCGGGCTTCGGAAAAGATCCCTTACGCGGCCCCAAGATGCGCGACGACGCGCGTGGGGCGCTTGAGAACGGACACCTTACCCTTCGTATCATCAACATCGAGCGGCTCGCGCTCGTGGGAAAGCCTCAACCAGGTGCCGTCATCGTCGAGATAGGTGGACGCGCAGCTGGCGCGCAGCGGTTCGGGGCAGCAATCGCGCCAAGCCACCACGCGGTAGCTCAGGAGAACGGTTTCGCCGTGCCGGGTGACGCTCTGGTCATGCAGCTCCACTGCCTCCCACTGCCGGGCCGGGCACTGACCGCTCAGCGCGGCGACACGGTCCTGAAGCCCCGACGGATAGGGAATGACCATCGCGGCATCGGGGGCAAGCTGGCGTTCGTAGAACTCGGCGCCATCGAGCCAGCGCCGCTTTTCCAAAGCCCAGAGTTCCTCGACCTTCGAATCCATGCGGTACCTCCCATTATGAAAAACCTCACTCCCGTGGCGCAAACGTTACACTATTGTTTCCGTTCCGTCAGCACTGCTACCTTTCCAGTTTTGTATTATTCCGTACGCGCCACTCAGAGATGCAAGACGACCGGTTTCGACCCCGAGGACACAGCCGTCGCGCCGATCCATCTCATGCCACGATTCTCGTAAAGCGCCGGTAACCATTCCGTGGCATGATGTAGGTGTCGGGCATGTCGCCCGACGTCCTCCCTGTCAGACTTGCCGCGCCTTCGGGCGCGGTTTTTTTGCGCCCCGCCCGGGGGTTGCGCTGCGATACCGGTTGACGTCGGGATCGCCTTCTCGTAGCGTCCCGGCAATTAGTCGGCCAAGTCCGACAGGGAGAACATGGGAAGGGGGTCGCGTCGCGGCCCCTTTTTCATCTTGGCGGAAACCCGCATGATTCCCGACCCTTTCCCGCCTGACAGTCGCGCCACGCCATGCTAAGCCCCCGCGGACACTGACAAACGGGATCGCGACATGCCGAACCGACTGACACTTCTGGCCAGCGCCGCGCTGCTGGCCCTTTCCACGCCGCTGGCCGCGCAGGACGAAACCGCGACGGCGAACACCCGGACCACCACCACCGAGGCGCCAGCCGAGACCTCGACCGAGGCTCCCGCGGCGCCGGAAGCGCCCGCGACTCCGGCCGCGCCCGCCGAGACCGAGGCCCCCGCGCAGGCCGAGTCGCCAGCCGCGCCGGCGGACCCGCAGGCCCCCGCCGCCCCGGCCGAAGCCGGGACCGAGCGCCCCGGCCAGCCCTACGTGGCCGAGACCCATGGCGACTGGTCGCTGCGCTGCATGCGCGTCGCCGAGGGCGAGGCCGAGCCCTGCCAGCTCTACCAGCTGCTCGAGGATGGTGACGGTAATGCCGTGGCCGAAGTCACCGTGCTGCCGCTGGCCGCCGAGGCGCAGGCCGCAGCAGGCGTCACCGTCGTGGTGCCGCTGGAAACCCTTCTCACCGAGCAGCTCTCGCTCACGGTCGATAGCGGCCAGACCGCGCGTTACCCGTTCAGCTTCTGCAACCGCGCGGGCTGCGTCGCCCGCTTCGGCCTGTCGGACCAGCAGCTCGGCGCCTTCAAGGGCGGTCGCGCCGGCACGCTGCGCATCGTCCCCGCCGCCGCGCCGGATCAGGAGGTGCGTCTCGACATGTCGCTGTCCGGCTTCACCGCGGGCTTCGGAGCCGTCACTGCCCGGGCGCAGTAACGCAAGAAGGGCAACGAATATGGAAAGGGCGCGGTCTCCCGGAGGCCGCGCCCTTTCCTCTTTTCGATGGCAGGGTTCAGGCCGCGCGCAGCGCCAGCACCGCGTTAAGACCGCCGAAGGCGAAGGCATTGGACAACACCGCACTCACCTTCGCCTCGCGCGCCGTGTTCGGCACCACGTCGAGCGCGCATTCCGGATCGGGCTCTTCGTAACCGATGGTTGGCGCGATGACGCCGTCGCGCAGCGCCATGATGCAGGCCAGGAGCTCCACCGCACCGGTGCCGCCGATCAGGTGGCCATGCATCGACTTGGTCGAGGAGATCATCAGCCGGTCGGCCGCTGGCCCGAAGACATGCGAGACCGAAGCGCATTCACTCTTGTCGTTCGCCGCCGTGCCGGTGCCATGCGCGTTGATGTAACCGATCTGCTCGGGCGCCAGCCCGGCCTCGCGCATTGCGCCCCGCATTGCCCGCTCGGCGCCCTGGGCCGAGGGCATGACGATATCGGCCGCATCCGCGGTCATGCCAAAGCCCGCCACCTCGCACAGGATCTCGGCACCGCGCGCGCGGGCATGCTCATATTCCTCGAACACGAACACCGCCGCGCCCTCGCCCTGCACCATTCCGTTGCGGTTGGCGCTGAACGGGCGGCAGGCATCCTTGGACATCACCCTGAGCCCTTCCCATGCCTTCACGCCGCCAAAGCACAGCATCGCCTCGGAGCCGCCTGTCAGCATCGCGCGGCACATGCCCGACCGGATCATCTGGAAGGCCAGGCCCATCGCATGGTTCGAACTGGAACAGGCCGTGGCCACGGTGAAGCTCGGGCCGCGCAGGTTGTACTCCATGCTGACATGGCTTGCGGCCGCGTTGTTCATCAGCTTCGGCACGACGAAGGGGTGGACCCGGTTCTTTCCTTCTTCATAGACGGTGCGGTAGTTCTCGTCCCAGGTGTTGACGCCGCCGCCTGCGGTGCCGAGCACCACGCCGGACATCTCGCTCTCCTCGTCGGAGAAGTTGATGCCGGACTGCGCCATCGCCTGCCGCGCGGCGAGCAGCGTGAACTGGGTGAAGCGGTCGTAGAGGGCGATCTGCTGACGGTTGAAATGGGCCTGCTCGTCATAGCCCTTTACCTGTCCGCCGATCTGGACCGACAGCCGCTCGACGTCCCGCAGATCGAGCGGACCGATGCCGCAGCGACCCTCGCGCATCGCCTCCAAGGTCGAGGGCACATCGTGGCCGAGACTGTTGATGGTTCCGGCGCCGGTGATGACGACGCGTCGGGCGCCGCCGGTCATGCGCTGGCGTGCTGCTTTTGAACGAGACGCTCCACAGCCGCGACGATGGCGGCGACCGAGGAAATGTCGAACTCGCTTTCCTCGGGCGCATTGGCGTTGAACGGCACCGAGATGTCGAAGGTCTCCTCGATCGCGAAGATGCTCTCCACCAGACCGAGGCTGTCGATTCCGAGATCGGCCGGGCTGTTGTCGAGCGATACGTCGCCCGGCTCGAGCATTGCCTGCTCGGCGATGATCGCAATCACCTTGTCGCGCAATTCCATCCGACCCGCATCCCCTACAGTGCTTCTCCTCACCCCGATCTAATCGCTGCGACGCCGCATTGAAACCATGAAGCGCCGGTATCAGCCCTTGCGAGATGCCGCGAGATCACGCATCAGCCGCGGCAGTCGGCGCAGCGCCTTGTAGCTTTCGACCTGGCTGTCGATCTTGGTGGCGGGATAGCCCATCATCACACGCCCGGCGGGCACGTTCGACAATACGATCGAACCGCCGGTGAGCACGACGTCGGCTCCGATATTGAGATTGTCGGACACGCCCACCTTGCCACCGAGCACCGACCGGTCGCCGATGTTCACCGAGCCGGCAAGTCCGACGTGACCGCATAGCAGACAGTGGTCGCCGATCACGCAGTTGTGGCCGACCTGCACGAGGTTGTCGATCTTGGAGCCATTGCCCACGCGGGTCGGGCGGATCGTACCCGCATCGATCGTGGCACAGGCGCCGATCTCGACATCGTCGCCGAGGATCACCGAGCCGAGGCTGTGGATCCGATGCCAGGTCGGATCGGCCTCTTGTGAAACCTTGCCCTGTCCCAGCTCGGCACGCGCGGATTCGACGTGGCTTTCGCTTTCGGTGACGAAGGAGAACCCGTCGCCACCGATCACCGCATTCGGCTGCACGATGAGCCGGTCGCCCGCCACCACGTTGCGCCCCAGCCGTGCGCCCGAATGGATGAGTGCGCCCTGCCCCAGCCGCACACCGGGCCCGATCGACGCCTGTGCCATGATCCGGCAGTTCGGGCCGATCACTGCGCCCGCGCCGATCACCGTCAGCGGACCGACGAAGACCCCTTCGCCGATCTCGGCGGAAGCGTCGACCACCGCGGAAGGATGAATGCCGGTCTCGGCCCCGGGGGCATCGAGAAGCTGGGTCAGGCCCGCCATGGCGAGACGGCCACGCGGGGCGACGATGGCGCCCGCCAACCCCATCTCGCGCCAGTCGGCCCCGGGCCAGACCAGCGCGGCACGCGCGCGTCCCTGTTGCAGCGCCTCGGCCCATTTGGGTGACATCGCCAGC
Source organism: Limimaricola sp. AA108-03 (assembly GCF_050847355.1). NCBI lineage: Bacteria > Pseudomonadati > Pseudomonadota > Alphaproteobacteria > Rhodobacterales > Paracoccaceae > Limimaricola > Limimaricola sp. AA108-03. The sequence goes on along the minus strand of NZ_CP193755.1, from coordinate 1,334,875 downwards.
GCGAGGTCGTCCTCGCCCGCCTGTCCGGGTTCGGCGGCACCGGTGACACGCAGGCTGCCATCGCCCTGAAGCTCGGCGTTCAGCGCGGTGGCGATCTCGCTCAGCGTAAAATCCATGACGGTCCCCTCGGGTTTTCGAGGGATCTAGCTTGCGGGGCGCGAGATCGCCACCCCTTCGCGGGCCAGCGCCGTCCAGATCGCGGCGTCCCGCTCGTAGACGTCGCGGCGGAAATGCAGCCGCCCCTCCTCGTCGGTAAAGGCCGTGCGGTAGATCAGATGCACTGGCACCGGCGCCTCGAGGTCTACCCGCGTCTCGCGCCCCGTGGCGAGGCGAGACTGGAAGAAGCCGACCGGATCCTCCTCCTGCGCGGCCAGCAGCGCATAGGCGAAATCGAACGGTTCGCTCAGCCGCACGCAGCCATGGCTGAAGGCGCGGCGCTCGCGCCCGAACAGCGACTTGGCCGGCGTGTCGTGCAGGTAGATGTTGTAGCGGTTGGGAAACAGGAATTTCACCAGTCCCAGCGCATTCGAATTGGAGGGGGGCTGGCGCATCGAGAAGGGAAAATTGCGCTCGTTGTAGCGCGAGAAATCGATCGAATTGCGGCTGATTTCCCGACCCGACCGGTCGGTGATCAGGATCTGGCTCGCGGCGTGGCGGTTGCGCTTGAGCTGCGGCAGGTATTCGCCCACCACGATGGAGCGCGGCACGTACCAGCTCGGATTGATCACCATGTATTCCATGACGTCCGAGAATTCTGGCGTTTGGCGGTCGGGCACTTCCGCGCCGATCACCGAGGCCGTGCGGAAGGTTTCGCGGCCGTCGTCGATGATGGTAGCGCTGAAATCGGTGAGGTTCACCAGCACATGGCGTTCCCCGCGCTCCATGTTGGTCCAGCGCTCGCGCTCCATCGCGACCAGCACGGACTGCAACCGTTCCTCGACCGAGCGGTTGAGTTCGGCGCGTGTCCCCGGCCCGACGACGCCATCGACCAGGAGGCCGTTGCGGCTCTGGAAATCCCGGACCGCCGCGACGAGCGTCTCGTCCATGACCGCGCTGCTCGTAGTAGCCAGATGGCCCATGGCGATCAGCCGGTCGCGCAGTGCCACGACATCGGCGCCACTGTCACCGGCCTCGATCTTGGCCTCGGAGAGCCGCGCGCCCCAGCCACCTGCGTCCAAGGCGCGCTGCAGTTCGGCGCGGGCCCGCATCAAACGGCCATATTCCGGCGATGCCGGCGCAAGGTCTCGCAGGAAGGCCACGGGATCGGCTTCGAGAAAGCTCGCCAGCGTCTCTGCAGGATCACGCAGCGGCACCTCGCGGCGGATCAGCTCGACCACGCGACCGGGCTCGAGCATGCCGCTTTGCACATCCCGCGCGTACCGCAGGAAGACCCGGGTCAGCTCGACATCCATCGCGGCGCGGTCCTCGGCGCTTCGTGCGGCGCGGAGCTTGCGGATCAGACCTTCCGGATCATAGCGCGACGCCGGCAGGCCATGCGCGTCGGCATCGGACAGTACCGCCAGCAAGGCGTTGCGCCGGGCGATCGCGGCGGCATCGGCACCGGTCCAGATGCCCGTAAAGCCACGCGCCCTGTAGCTGGACGCGAGATCGGACTGGCCGGCGACACTCTCGGCTACGGCCTGCCGGAACACGCTGACCTGGGCCTGTCCGGCAGTGGGCTGCATGACACTCAACGTGATACCGATGGGCAGGATCAGGTGGCGCAGACGGGTCACGAAGGAGGGGCGGGACAGGGGCAACATTAGACACCGTGGGTTCGGGACGGATCCGGACAGGACCTCTGGGAAGACATAGGCACCGGCATTCTGTCCGGCCATCGGTTCGTCGATAAGAGCCCTGCGGCGTGGCAAAAGCGCAGCAAATCGACCGAACCGGGGCTCAACCGAGCGGCATTTGCGCAAGTTCCCGCCGATTGGGGCTTTCTTCACCATGTTATCCGATAACCACACTTGGTCGAGTCGTCCTCCCGTGCGATAGAGGGCCTGCATCTGGGGATGGATGGCAAAAAAATGTCCGTGAAAATGCGGGCCCACAGGTAAGCGACGGGACAGGCGCTCACATGATTGATAAAATTCGCTCGGCGGGCATGACCCGCCGCGGTCTCCTTGGCGCGTTCGCGGCCACGGCAGTCACCGCAGCACCCACCTACTCGAATGCGGCCGGCTTTCTGAGGCGCGCGGGCGATGTGCGCAGGCTTTCGATGTATTCGGAGCGGACCGGCGAAAAGATCGACACGATCTACTGGATCGAGGGCGAGTACATCGCCGAGGCGATCCGCGAGATCAACGTCTTCATGCGCGACTGGCGCAACAACCAGATGATGGATATCGACACCCGGACCGTCGACATCATGGCCGCCAGCCACAGCCTTCTCGAAGTCAACGAACCCTACATGCTGCTGTCGGGCTACCGCTCGCCGGCCACCAACGCGATGCTGCGCAGCCGCTCCTCCGGCGTCGCCAAGAACTCGCTTCACCTCAAGGGCCAGGCGGCCGACCTGCGGCTCTCGGGCCGTTCGGTGAGCCAGATGGCGCGCGCGGCAGCCGCCTGCAAGGCGGGCGGCGTCGGCAAGTATTCCGGCTCGAACTTCGTCCACATGGACTGCGGCCCGGTCCGCAGCTGGGGCAGCTGAGCCAACTCGAGTTTCTGGACCTGCTGCACAGGTTTGAAGGGGCGTCCCGTTCGGGGCGCCTTCTTCGTTTCAGCCCTCCGCGGCTTCGAGCCGCGCCGCGACCTCGGTGACCAGCTTGGCGACCCGTTCGACCCGGGCCGGCAACTCCCGGCCCCGGCGGCGCAGCAGCCACAGATCGCGATGTCGCGGGCGGTCCAGTTCCGCCACGGCGATGCGGTCGCGATCAACGAATGCCTCGTACCCGCTGCGCGGCAGCAAGGTATAGCCGACACCCTGCGCGACCGGCGCCGGGATCTGACCGATCTGGTTGAGGAAAGCCCGCACGGCAAGCTGTTCGGCACCCCGGAACTCCGTAGGGTAATTCAGGGAAAACAGCTCTTCGGCATAAAGCCATCCATCGGGATGGGCGATGAATCCCAGCTCCTCCAATGCCCCGAAACGGGTATCTGTGACCCCGGCAGGCAACAGGAGGCACAACGCCTCGCGGCCGATCCGCTCAGCCTCCAGCCGGGGATCGCCGGGCTCGTGATCGACTACGCCGAGATCGAACCGTCCCTCGGCGACGCCGTCGATCACGCCCCGCTGCGGCATGGCCTCGAGCCGCAGGCGAAGTTGCGGCGCGGCGCTCAGCAGCGACCAGAAGGCGGGCTGCAGAGCCATGGCAAAGCTGCCGGAACAGGCCACCGCCACCTCGCCCGCCTCCGGATCATCGGCGCGGATGGCTTCGCGCAGCTGGCGCTCCTCCTCGCGCCGCGCGCGGGCCATGTCGAACACCGCCTCCCCGGCGGGTGTCAGCGTGAACCCCTTTCCATGTCGGCTCAACAAGGGCCGCCCGATCTGGGCTTCGAGCTTGCGAAGATGCTGCGACACACCCGGCTGGGTCATGTTCAGCCGGGCGGCGGCACGGGTGAAATGCCCGGTCTCGGCCAATATGGCGAAGGTCTCCAGCCAAAGCGCATTCAGCATGCATCATCACTATGTGTTATCAAAATCATCTCGAATGATAATTTTTAAAGCGCTCTGGACAAGCCTAACTACCTTTCATGCCTTTCGATGGAGAGATGAATGACGCCCTATCCCAGAAGCTTTTCGCATATCGGCTTGTCGGTGCCGGATCTCGACGCCGCGCTGACCTTCTACCGTGATGTACTCGGCCTTTACGTGATCATGGAGCCGACCGAAGTGGTCGAGGATGACAGCGATATCGGCCGCATGTGCACGGACGTGTTCGGGCCCGGCTGGAATCGGCTGCGGATCGCACATATGGCCACGGCCGACCGGATCGGGCTCGAGCTGTTCGAAATGGATGGCAACCGCGCCCCCGATGACAATCTCGATTTCCGCCGTCACGGCACCTTTCACTTCGCGATCCAGGACCCGGATGTCGAAGGCTTGGTCGAACGGATCGTCGCCGCCGGCGGCAAGCAGCGGATGCCGATCCGCGAATACTTCCCGGGCGAAAAGCCCTACCGCATGTGCTACGTCGAGGATCCGTTCGGCATCGTGTTCGAGGTCTACAGCCACAGCTACGAGCTGACCTACTCGGCCGGCGCCTATAGCTGAGGCGCCCGGCATCGGGCGCGGAAACGGCAAGGGCCGCCCCCATGGGGCGGCCCTTTTCTAGTCCGGGTCCGATCGAGAGACTTAGGCCTCGTCGTCGAGCGCCTCGACGGCCTTTTGCAGATCGTCCTTGGAGACTTCTTTCTCCTCGACCTTGGCCTGCTCGAAGATATGGTCGATGACCTTGTCCTCGAAGATCGGGGCCTGGATCTGCTGGCGCATCTGCGGGTTGTTCTGCACGAATTCGAAGAACTGCCGCTCCTGGCCACGATACTGGCGCGCCTGGTTGAGGATCGCCTGCGTCAGCTCCTGATCGGTGACCTTCACATCGGCCTTCTGGCCGATCTCGGCCAGCAACAGGCCAAGCTTCACGCGACGCTCGGCGAGCTTTGTGTGCTCTTCGGTCGGCTCGATCTTGCCGTGGTCGTGGCCGTGATCCTCGGGGTGCTCCTCGTGGTAGAGCTGATGCGCGATCTGGTTCGCCTCGGCCTCGACGAGCGACGGCGGCAGGTCGAACGAGACCTTCTCGTCGAGGATGTCGAGCAGCTTGCGCTTGGCGACAGCACGCGAGGCACCCGAATACTCGGCCTCGAGACGCTCGGCGATCTGCGCCTTCAGCGCGGCGAGATCCTCGGCGCCGAACTTCTTCGCGAGCTCGTCGTCGATCTCGGCCTTCTGCGGGGCCTTCACCGCCTTGACCTTGCACTCGAACACCGCGGCTTTGCCGGCGAGATTCTGGGCCTGGTAGTCCTCGGGGAAGTTGACCTCGACGTTCTTCTCGTCGCCGGCCTTCACGCCCTTGAGGCCATCCTCGAAGCCGGGGATGAAGGAGTTCGAGCCGAGCACCAGCGGATAGTCCTCGGCAGCGCCGCCCTCGAAGGCTTCGCCGTCGATCTTGCCGGTGAAGTCGATCACGACCTGATCGCCCTCTTCGGCCGCGCCGTCCTTGTCCTCGAAGTTCTGCGCGGTCTCGGCGAGGTTGCCCAGCGCCTCGTCGATCGCGGCATCGTCGGCCGAGACCTTCAGCCGCTCGATCGAGATGTCGGAGAAATCGGTCTCGGGGATCTCGGGCAGCTTCTCGTAGGAGACGGTGACTTCGACGTCGTCGCCTTCCTTCCAGTCGTCATTGGCCATCTTCACCTCGGGCTGCATCGCCGGGCGATCGCCGCTTTCCTCGAGGTGGTTCGACAGCGCACCGTCGATGCTCTCCTGCATGGCTTCGCCGAGCACCCGCGGGCCGAACTGCTTTTTCAGCAGCGACAGCGGCACCTTGCCCTTGCGGAAGCCCTTCATGGCGACCTCGGGCTGGGCTTCGACCAGCTTTTCCTGGACCTTGGCGTCCAGTTCGGCGGCGGGCAGCGTGATCTTGTAGCCGCGCTTGAGGCCGTCGTTGAGGGTCTCGGTGACCTGCATCTGTCGTCCTTTTCTCAGTCGTGTTTCTTGGTGCGGGTGAAGGGCACCCCCTCGGTGTCGCATACGGCCGCACTTTGACGCGCACTTGCCATATCGGCCGAATAAATTAAAGCGGAAACTGTCGCACGGCGGCGCGGTCGGAAGCAGGGCAGCGCGAGGTCGAGTGGGGGACTAGTTGGGGGACTGAGATGCAGCGGAAGTTGACGGCCGTGGCGATCAAGCGCGCCGGTCCAGGCAAGATGCAGGACGGCGGTGGCCTCAGGCTCGACAAGAGCATCGACACTGGAAAGTGGGTCTACCGATACTCTCACCTCGGGCGCCGCCGCGAAATGGGGCTGGGCAGCTGGCCGACTGTCAGCCTTGCCGACGCGCGCAAGGAACGCGACCGGTGGGCGGCTGTGCTGGCAGGCGGACAGGACCCGATCGAGGAACGCGATGCCCAGCGCGAAGCCGAGCTCGCCGAGCGGAGCCGCACGGACCCTACCTTCGCTGAAATGGTAGCGATCGTTTTCGAAGCGCGGCGCGCCGGACTGCGCGGCGACGGAAAGCGCGGCCGGTGGCTATCGCCCCTCGAGGGATACATCATCCCGGCAATCGGCCGCATCCGCATGTCCGAGATCCGGCAGACGGACGTCCACCGCGCCCTAGCGCCCATCTGGCGCACCAAACACCCAACCGCGATCAAGGCGGTCCACCGGACGAAACGCGTCTTCACCGAAGCGCGGCTGATGGGCTACGAGTGCGACCCGTTCGCCGTCGACCAAGCGAAGTACCGGCTGGGCGAAGTCATCCACAAAGAGACGCCGATCGTCTCGACGCCTTGGCAGGACATCCCGGCGCTATGGGAACGACTCCATAAGGGCGCCGTCAGCGACGCGTGCCTCCGGTTCATGCTCCTGACGCTGGTCCGCCTCGACGGATGTGCCGGCGCCCGGGTCGATGAGATCGAGGACGGTATCTGGACGGTACCGGCTGAGCGCATGAAAGGCCGCGAGGGACGGGTCGAGGAATTCCGCGTGCCTCTATCGGATGCCGCGATGGCGATCGTCCGCGAGGCCGAGCCCTTCGCCGATAACGGTCTGCTGTTCCCAGGCGCGAGAGGCACACCGATCTCGTCCACCGCGCTTGAGAAGCGCCTTACGCATGTCGGCGAAGCCGGGCGCCCGCACGGCTTCCGGTCCAGCTTCCGCAGCTGGGTTCAGGACACGGATGCCTGCAGCTGGGAGGTCTCCGAGAAGATCCTTGCCCACACGATCGGGAACAAAGTCGAGCGCGCATACGCTCGATCAGACTTGCTTGAGCGCCGTCGGCCAGTGATGCAGGCATGGGCCGATTACGTCACAGGGGTCACGGTTGAGAATGTGGTCCCGCTCCGCGGATGCCACTGAGCGGTCAAAGATGCAGCTGCACCGCCCTCATCGTGACAAAGTGGCTGCGAGCATCCCCCACAGGTCGAGCCTCACTCGCATCAGGACGTTGTTCAGGCCTACACCCGACGCGCAACGTAGCGTAAGGCATGCATATCTATACACAATTGCCTCCCGTGGTACTGACGAGCGTGCAATAAGCGGTAGCTTAATCCTACACTAATTCGGAGCCACTCCCATGCCTCATCCCGTCGACAAGATTGTTGGCAGCCGGATCCGCCAAGCACGCTGGTTTAAGGGCATGACGCAATCGCAGTTGGGTGAGGTCGCCGGCTGCAAATTCCAGCAGATCCAGAAATACGAAACAGCCGCGAACCGGGTCAGCGCGTCTCGGTTGTGGGAAATCGCCCGAGCACTCGATAGACCCCTGAGCTACTTCTTCGAAAGCGAGAACCTGCCCGAGGCACCCGCATCCCCATCAATAGATCGCATGACTGCTGAAATGCTGCATGTATTTTCGACGTTAACAGAAGCCGAACAAAAAGCAATACTGAGCCTTGCGCGGAGCATGTCGAGATAGAGATCGAAGCGCTGCCCCAGTTCAGTCTCGCATTTTTTCACATAAGTACCGCCCGCCGGGATGACCAGCGGGCGGTAGCAAGGGTGAGTGATAGACTGGTACTCCCGGCTGCTCCCTAGACTAAGCAGGCATTCGCCATACGCCCATCAACTTTCCGGGTAGTGTTTGTAAGCAGCAATCAAGCGAAGGATGTTTTACTCAGCATCCACCGGTTTCAGTCTTCACCTACTCATATTGGGGTGCTGATTGAACTTCGATGTTGCAACATCAACTTGTGTCGAAGCGCACTCACGCCCAAGTTGTCCGAGCGCCAAAATACAACCATTTGACGAACTTGTGCCTACTAATTCAACCAAAAATGAACATAATTGCGCAAAATCGCTTTTTGACATGACTGTCACGTAGGGTAACACCAGTCAACGAAGAAACCTCTGGTAACAGTTACTTACCGCAGCCCGGCACTAGATCTGCCGTCTATGGGAGCATGTCAAATACTGCCAACGAAATTGGTTCACAAGCCGAGCTCGCTGATCAGGCAGACCAACCACAACATGTGTTGTCGGCTAAGATTGGAAGATTGATGGCATTGATTATGATAGTTGAAGACGAAATTCTTATAGCGATAGATCTCCATGAGCACCTCGAGGAACTTGGTCATGATATACATGGTCCCTACTCAAGCGTCGCTCAAGCCACACGTGCGCTGGGAACTGTACCGCCGGACCTCGCGGTTCTGGATGTATCTCTAGGCGACGCAGAGATCGACCCCTTGGCTGCGACGCTCCAAAGCATGGGAGTTCCAGTTGTGTTTCACTCAGGCCATCCCGACAAAGTCGGCTACGAGCAAAGATTTCCTGGCTCCATCTTCTGCCCAAAACCGTCGAGTCCCCAAGAAATCAGGAATGCTATTCTAAAACAGATCAGCCTATCCCTCTGAATAGGGTATACTTGCCCCCAGGTAAACTTTAGATTAATACTTGTACTAGTGCGAAGTGTCTAAGACGAAGACACGGTTTTTCATCAGTAGGGCCAGAGCTTAGCTCTGGCCTAACTACCTCTTAAATATAGATTTTGAAGCTGAGGCACTGCATAAATCACGTCTATGGTTAGTTGCCTATCGTTTCCCCTGTCACCGAGCATCGGTAGCCGCTAGCATCGAGCCAGTGCTGCACCCGGGCGATGAGCCACTCCCCATCAACATAGGACCGGAAGCCGGACAGCTGCACCCTGCCTTCGGCGATGAGGTCCGGGTTGCCCGGCAGATCGAGCTCGAGGCCACGCTCGGATCGGACCGCGCGGCGGTACTCGGCATCGGCCGCTGCCTGCGCAGCCGCCCTGCTCGGATAGCGATGGCGCAGCCGCCGAACCGGCTTCCCGGTTCCCGCCTTGCACGCGAACGCATCCCCCGCCTCCCGATCGCCATAGGTGGTGATAACCGTCCCCGGCCGATCCCGCAGATTGCGCCCAGCGCGCCATGACGAGACGTCCTGCGGTGTCAGGGCGATCACGGGCATGGGCTTGCCCGCGACGGTGAGGCTTTCGCCGCGCTTGGCGAACACGATCTGTCCATCGCCGGGTTTCACCAGGGCATCGAGATCCCGCGACACGCGCGAGAGCAGGTTGATGTCGCTCTCATCGACCTGGTCGAGATGCGGCAACGGGATCGAGGCGAGGCTGCTCGAAACGGCGGGCTTCATGCCGTGCTCCGATGCGACGGTAGAAACCAGGTCGGATACGGTCGTGCCCTCCGGCCAAGAGCGCGACCGCTGCTCGGTCAGGGCGGACTTGCCGCCCGAGCTCTCGCCGGTGGGTGAGGCTCCGGCGGTGATGACCATCTCATCAGGCGCGCCGCCGACCTCGACCTGCTCGGCGATGAACAGCCCCATGTACTTGGCCGAGAGGCCGTAGCCGAGCCAGACCCTGATCTCGGCGCCGAAGGATGGCTCCTGAAGTCGTGCCAACGGCAGCGCATCCGAAAGCCGCACCCGCAACCGGTCCGCCTCGACGCCGGCGCCATCGGTCAGCGACAGGTCGATCAGGCGCGAGGCGAACAGCGACGTCACATCCTTACCATCGACCGTCAGGCGGAAAGCGGGGCGCGAGTTGATCATCCCCAGAGCCTCACGGTCTCGATCTCGCCGGGGCCCGGGTCCTCGATCATCACCACCTCGATACCGGCCGGCAGGATCGGACCCTGCGCGGCCAGCCCGGGGTTCACCTCGAGCACGCGCTCGACCAGGCGGCCGTCGAGCCGGCCGTAGTGCCGCCAGACCAGCAGGTCGACGGTATCGCCCTCAGAAGAGCGATAGGACCTGACGCCATCCGCCATCATACCTCCGAAGCCTCATGTCGAATTCCTGGCGCTGGGGGGCGCCCCCCGCCGCGAAGACCTGCTGGCCCTCGCGGATGCTCTCGATCACCCACAGCCCGAGCACCGAGCCGGTGCCGGTGACCAGCGGCAGCGGGACGCCGACCGACGCCTGCAGCCGCATCCGGTTCAGCTGGCCGAGCCCGCCCCGGTGGAAGGGATAGATCACGCCGCGCAGCTCGATCGATTCGGCGCGCGTCCCGGTGAACTGCAGCGCGTCATGGGCTCCGAGCCGCTCCTGCGCGGCCCAGCGATACTCGCTCTCCCGCGTGAGTTCCTGGAACGCGGCGCTATCGACCGAGAACTGGAAGGCCCCCAGCTGCAGCATCGGCTCGCTCATGCGAAGCCCCTCCCGTACTGGCCGAAGTCAGTGACACCGTCATAGAGCGCCCCCGACGCGGCATCGCGCCGCCGGCATTCGAGCTCGGCGACCAGGCGCTCGACCGACATCCCTGCCGCATTGATGGTGATGTGCTGCGTCACCGGAGCGGCCGAGGCCCGCTCGGCCGCGGCCGGCACCGAGCGCTCCACCGGCTGAAGTCCCGGCAGGTCCGCCACTCGATCAAGCGCGGCGAAGGCTCGATCGGCGATGGCGGCGAGCCCCTGCCCTGCCGGCGCCGGGCGATCGGCGGCCGGACGGATGGAGCGCATGAGCGCGCCGGGCAGCTTCGGACGATCGGCCATGCGCGCTGCCTGGGAGCCGGCAGGAACATCCGGCGCCTTGCCCCGCGTCGCATACCCCGGCAGCGCCGACAAGCGACGCAGCGCCGCGAGGATGCCGCCCGCGACGGGGGATTGATGTGCGGGCGCGGGCGCCCCGTCCTCGGCCACGCCGTCGAACGCCCCACCCATGGCAGCGCGCGCCCGTTCCAGAAGCCCGGCGAGCCCCCGCGTCTCCCGGGCCGTGGCGATGAAGCCGGTCCGCGACATGAACTCGAGCTCGGGGCCCTCCTCGCCAACCAGGCGCCAGCCTTTGCCGAACGGGCCGCCGCGCGCCCGACGCTGCACCTCGTCCCCCGGCTCAGGCCGGGATGTGGGCCGGCCGGGCGCCGGGCGTGTCGCGGGGCGCATCGGCGCGGGCGGCGTCGGCCCGAAGCTCGGTGCCGGCGGCTCGGACGGAGCCGCGTCATCCGGGCCATGAACCCACTCGACCACGTTATCGAAGCCGCGCATCATGCTGCCGATCACCGGCGCGTTGCGCAGGCCCTCCTCGGTCGAGGCCCGGCGGTTCTGGATATGCTGGCCGAGCCCTTCCGGCGTATCCGGCAAGTTTAGTGCAGCAATCCCGAGGTTCGCCGCGAGTAGCGCTCCACGAATGTTGAGGGCTCGCCGCATACGAGCACCGGCAGCTTCGGCGGCGGCGGCAGATGTACCGACTTCAGTCACAATCGTTTCGCGCAACTTGCTAAACGCCGTGCGAGCCACCCCGGTTACGCCGGTCAGGCCCAGAACTGCGAGCCCGAGTTTGCCGACCGCGAAGATCACGCCGCCGATCTTCAAGGCAACGTGCGCTCCAAAGGTGGCGCCGATAACGATACCAAGCTTCTCCCATCCGCCGATCAGCTCGGCCACTGTCCCGACGGCCGTCAGGGTCTTGTCTGCGAGCCAGCCCGCTCCGGAGGCGAGCTCGAGAAAAGCCGGGAGAGCCCGCCCGACGCGGTCGACCAACGTCTCGGAGAAGGCCGCAACTTCATCCCGGTTCTCGATCAGGAGATCTCCGAAGCGCTCGAGCCCGCCGGTCAGGCCCGGCATGACAGCGATACCGACCGTGCGCTGCAGCCCGATCAGGATCTGCCCAACCCGATCGTAGCGCCGCTCGAACTCCCTTGCGATGACCCCGTTCGCGCTGCTGATCTCGGCCCCGGCCCGGCGAGACTCTTGCTTCAGAGCCACGTACTCTTCCTGTGCGATCGTCAGGAACTCGATCATCTGCTCGGCGGCCGTGCCTCCCAGGAGTTCGTCCACAATCCGCTGACGAGCGCCGGCATTGTCGACCTCTTCGAGCTTCTTCTTCACCGCGTCGAACAGCGCCTCGGTGTCCGAGCTGAGCGCCTTGATCTCCTTGCGACTGAAGCCGAGACGCGTAAACGCCTCCTCGGCCGAGCCCTTGCCGGTCTTCGCGAACTCGTCCGCGCGCAGCGACAGCTCCTTGAGGCCGTCGATCACCGCGTCGTTCTCGGCGCCGAACTGGCCCGCGGCATAGCTGAGGTTCGACAGGAACTCGGTCGAGACGCCCAGGCGCTTCGACCAGTTCTGCTGCTCGGTCATGTTGGACGCGACATTGCGCGTCATCGCGGCCGCGGCACCGGCGGCGAAGGTCAGACCCACGCCACCGATACGGGCCGCCCGGCCTATTTCGGAGGCGGTGGAGCGGAAACGCTCACCCACGCGGTTGGAGGCGACAGCCGCACGTTCCCAGCGCTCCTGCTTGCGGCGCAGCGCATCGAGGGTCCGCCCAAGATCCTCGTACTCGCGATCGAGCGCCTCGACCGATCGGCCCTGCCGCTCATAGACGCCGCGCTGCTTCGAGAGCTCCTTCTGGCGCCCGGTGACCTGCTTGATCTCGTCGCCGACGCCCTCGAGGCCACCGCGCAGGCCGCGCAGCGCCTTGCCCACCGAAGTGGACAAGGCGCCACCGATCGTGATCGTCGCGTTAAGGCGTTGGTTTGCCATTCTTTAGCCCCTCGATCCACCAGACGAAGCGGGAGGTGCGCATGCCCAGGATCGACGCCTCGGACCAGCCCGTCCGGCTCGCCAGGCGGAGCGCCCCGCGGCGCACCGCCTCAGGCGTCAGCCATAAAAAAAACCGAGCGCTTCCTGCAGCCGCCCGTAGTCCCGCATCTTCGCGCGGCGGAGCTCCTCGGGTGTGACCTCGGCCAGGTTGGCGATCAGCGCCACCTCGAGCTCGGCCTCGCTGGCATTGCCCTTCTGGGCTGCCAGCTGGTCGTTCAGCGTCGGCTCGCGCAGCGTCAGCGATTTGACCTTGGCGCCCGCGATCTCGATGCCGCGCAGCAGGTCGACCGAGAGGGCGCCGTCCTCCCCCTCGGTGATGTAGTCGGGCAGTTTCCGAGACATCCCCTGCCCTCCTTACAGGCCGAGCGCGGCGCGGCGCGCGGCGAGCTGGTCGACGCCATCGATGCGCCGGACCATGTTGGGAATATCGATCTCGTGCAGCTGCCGACCGCTATGCTCCTCGGCATAGTACTCGAGGCGCATCGTTACGGTGAGCGGCGCCTGCTGGCCCGCCTGCCAGGTGCCGCGGGCCAGCGAGGTGATCTTGCCGCGCAGGCGATGCACGGCCGGTTTCACGGTGCCGTCATAGCTCTCCACCGCGCCGCGCGCCGTGCAGTTGATCGACTGACCCTCGGCCACCCCCCACAGCGCCAGCACGTCCGCGTCGTAGGCGGTGAGCACGAAGGACGCCTCGAGCGCCTCCATGCCCATGTCGAGCGCGATCGGCGCGTCCATGCCGCCGGCCCGGAAATCCTCCGTCGCGATCGACAGGTTGGGCGGCGAGTATTCCGAGACGTTGCCGGCAAAGCCCCGGCCGTCCACGAACAGGTTGAAGTTTCGCAGGATGTCGCGCGCAGCCATCAGCCCAGAGCCTCCGTGATGTAGTCGTCAACCAGGTGCGAGCGGAAGGTGATGTGCTCGGCCGGGTACGGCGGCGTGAACCGCAGATTGAAATAGACCTTGCCCTCTTGGATCGAGGCCGAGGTGTTGAGATCGGGATCCGCGTAGCACTCGCCCCCCAGGAGGGCGCCGCGCTCGATCAGCGTGCGGATATAGCCGTTCACGCCATCCGCCACGTCCTCGAGATACGTCTTGGTGATGTTGCGATCGACGGCCCAGAGATGCGCCCGCTGGATGCTCTCATGCATCGCGTCGGCGATGCGGCGGACCGAGATGAACTGCCACTTCGGATCGGCGGTCGGCACCCGGTTGCCCCAGAGGCGGAAGCCGTCCTGGCGAATGATGGTGGCGACGTTGTTCTCGTTCAGCAGGTTCGCGCGGCTTGCCGCGTCGCCCAACTTGAAGTCGACCGGACGCGCGGTGCCCATGATCCCGAACACGCCCTTGTTCGAGGGCGATACCCAGAAGCCCCGATCGGCATCGGTCCGCGCGATCACACCCGCGACCCGTGCCGAGGCCGGCTCGAAGACGACATTACTCGAACCGTCTAGCACGCTCACCCACGGATCGACCACGTAGACGCGGCCCGAGGTGCCCCAATCGCTGGCATAGGTCTGCGCGTCGTCATCGGTGGTGCTGGGGCCGTCCGCGACGATGATCGCGCGCAGGCGATCCGCGATGCCCTCGAGCTCGGCCACCACCGGGTTCGCGAGATCGGTCGGGCGCTGGTGGGTCCAGCCCGGCGCGCACAGGATCTTGGGCGCGAAGCCGACCACCGCCTCGGCCGCCATCAGCGCGTGCACGCCCTCGAACTGACCGGTGGTCGCGTTCACGCCGCCGGTGACATTGGCGAGAGTGCCGGCTTCATCGATACCCTCATCGACCCGCACCACGATCATCACGGCGCCGATCTGGTCGAGGATGCCGTCGAGCGCCGCCGGCAGAGTGCCACCGCCGGTGCCGTCGACCGTCGCGTCGAGCTTCGCCGCATCCGCGCGCGAGCCTGCGATCAGAACCGGCGTATTCAGTGGGAACTTGGAGGCATCGGCCCCCGGCGCCGTGCCGACGATGCCGATCACGCCAGTGCGAACGGTCCGGATGGGCCGTGCGCCGCTGTCGACCTCGAGCACCTCGACGCCATGCAGAAAAGTCATCTTTCGCCCTCGCGTACTAAACCTCTCCCGAGGACGATGGCGAAGGCGCCGCGCGGTTTCCTCTGGCGGGTTCCCCGCTCAGTTGCGGCGGCGCTGCCGATCGAGGACGCCGAGGTTGTGCCAGACAACCCATGCCATCGCGCCGTTCACGATCCAGACGAACGCAGGCACCGACGAGAGCGCGAAGCCGACGAGCCCGGCTGTGGTCACCGCGACCTTGACCACCGGCCAGAACGGGCCCGCGACCTCGATCAGCGCGGCCACGACCGCGTTACTCTCACGGCCGCCCGGCAGGCGCAGGACGAGCAGCGTCGAGAGCACGTCGAGCAGCTGCAGCGCGACCCCGATCAGCACGGCCGGGGTATGATAGGCCGCGACGATGGCGGACCAGAGATCGATGGGCATGGGCTCCTCCTGTTATCAGCGCCACTTGTAGAGGCTGACGGCCAGCCACATGACCAGGCGCAGCGGGCTCGGCACCCGATCGGCCCGCAGAGCCTCGGCGAAGACCGCGCCGGCCGTGAGACGGTCCCAGCCCTGGGCGAGCAGGTGGTCATGCAACGCGGCCGCCTTCATGAAGCGCTGGTCATGCGGGCTGACCAGCCAGCGCAGGCCGGGCGGGGTCGAGACGTTGAACAGGGTTCGCTCGGGCACCGACACCCGGAGCCCCGAACTCCGGCACCCGACCTCCCACTCGATCGGGAACAACGTGCGGTAGTAGTTGCAGAGCGGCCCGCGACAGCCCTGCGGCTCGAACAGCGGCAAGCTCGCGGTGTAGCGGCTCATGGCCAGTACGCGTCCGCCGCATAGTCGGCCGGGATGGGCGGGTTGTCCTTCAGCGCCCACGCGGCCGCATAGATCTCGGCGGCCGCCGCCTTGCCCTTGTTGGCGAGGTCGATCATTTGCGCCGGCGTCAGGATATGCAGCACGTTCGCCCCGTCGCGGAATTCGATCGAGGGATCGGTGATCCCGGCCGCGACCAGGTCGCGCGCGCCGTCCTTGAGCGCGAGCAGGTTGATCTGGTCCGCCTGGCGACCCTGCACCGGGACCGGGCCGTAGCCCTCGACTTGAACCGTCAGACCGAGCGCGAGGCGCCGATCGCGCTCGGCGTCGACATGCGCCCCCTCCGGCTGGAATGCCGGCGCTTCTTCAGGCACGAGCGGCAGTCCCTCGGCCGAGAGATCGAGGCGCTTGTCGAAGCGGTTCTCCCACTCCGCATCCGAAAGCTCGCGGCGCGGCTCCGGGATTTCCGCATGGATGGCGTCGTCATAGAAGCCGATGATCCGCCCATCGGCTGGGTCATAATTCGCGTAGCGTGCCATTCAGTCAGTACCCCAAGGCGATGAAGAAGTAGTCGGTGCCGCCGCTACTCGGCGCTCCGTTGTTGTTGTAGGGACGGAAGGTGAAGCCGGTTTTGGTCAGGTTCGCGTAGCTCAAGACGTCAGCATTTGCGGTGGTGTCGGGGCCGTTTACGTCGCCAAAGGCGACCCCAAAGCAAGCATTCGGGAACGCGATGGGGAAGGTCAGCAAGGAATTGTGGCCGTTCGCACCGGCGCGCCATTGGAGGATCAGGCCGCTAGGAAGCATCTGATATCCGCTAGACGCGAGAGAGGCGGCCGCGCGCCCGGCGTGCCAGATTTCTTGCCACGCCCCCCAGCCCCCGAGAAGCGTCGGGTCTTCGACCGATCGGAAATACATCTTTTGCGAGTTCTTGTTCGCTCCGATCTGAAAGTGCCGATGCAAACTGTCTTTTACCGATAGAGAGGTAAAGTAATTTTCGGGATGACCAATAGCGGTATCGCCTGCCCGATATGTCAGGCCATCCCTGAAGGATTGGCCTGCCGCGTTGCCCGGGTTATGGGGAACGATTGTCGCGAATGCCGTCAGAGATCCGTTCATTCCGTCGCTGACATCAGAGCGAAGGAACTGCCAACTATCCAGCCCGTCGAATCTGTCGGCGTCCAAGCCCGAACCGGCGCCGTCGTTCCCGGCGTGCCAGACGGTGTAGCCATTGCGCTGCAGGTCGCTGCCGCCATTGATGGTGATAACGCCCGCGCCGCTCTGAACCAACTGCATGTTGCCATCGGTACCCCCGTACCGAATGAGGCGGGCGCTATAATCAACGGCATCGGATGCATGCATATCGAGGTAGGCACCACGGTCGCCCGACAGGCCGCGCGCGAGTTCAATGGCGTTGCGGTTTTCTAGATCCTGCTGGAAATAGGACAGGTGTTGCCCGTCTAATTTATCCGCGTCCAGCCCCGAGCCCGAGCCATGATTGCCGGCGTTCCAGACGATATTGCCGTCGACGAAAAGGCGAAGCGCGTTCGTCTCAGACGTGTTTTTCTGAAGATACCAAGCGCCATCCCGGACATATGATCGAATTCCGGTGTTTGCGCCGAAGCCGTCGTCATAGTCCCTTAGATAGATATACTTCCCTAGGCTAAGGCCGGACGCGACCCCGTTGTCATAGGAAACGAAGTCACCGCTGTTCTTGCCGTCTAGAAGGTCAGCGTCGAGACCGGAACCGGAACCGTCATTGCCCGCATGCCAAGCGGTGCTTCCATTGATCTTAACAACCCCGCCGCTGTCGATCTCGATGCGGCCGCTAAGCGTTGCGCCGTCGGGTGCGTAGCGGCGAAGCTCGATCTCGTCGGTCAGCCGATTCCAAAACAGAAGGGCGCGCGCCTTGTCCGTTTCATCGCGCAGGTAAAAAAACGCATTGCCGGAACTATTGGCAGCGTCGACGTAAAGTCCGCCCCCGTTGATCGTCAGAGCCCCGCTCGTGACATCGTTAACGTCTTTCCGCAAGAAACTGCTGGAATGCAGGCCGTCGACCGTGTCCGCGTTCAGTCCCGAATTGTTCGCGTTCAGCCATGCGACGAAGCCGGCTGCGGTGACAAGGCGAACATAGTTATCAGTCGTCGCATCGATCCGCATCGCGATGGTTGCCCCGTTGGGGATCGTCGACTGGTTCGCATAGTCCGAGCGAAGAAGGCGCGCGTGAATGTCTCTTTGGAAGTCGCGCCGGGCAATCGTATTGGCGTCGGCGCTCGTCGAGGGGGCGTAGCCGTCGAGAAGGTCCGCGTCGAGCCCCGAGCCCGCTCCGTCGACGGTCTTCAGCCCGGCCAGGATCGCGGCCGGCGCGGTACGGCTTTCCAATTCGGTCTTCAGCCATTTCGTTCGGTCGGCGAGTTGCTGTGCCTGCACGTTCGACATGCCCTCGCCGGTGGCGAGATTGGGCGGACCACCGACAACCGGGTCGGTCTGCTCGAGCTGGTAGATGCCAGCGGGATAGGTTGCGGACTCGGGCAGGTCTGCCATCAGACAACTCCATGCGTGAAGGCGCCGTCATAGGTGATGACGTCGTTGTAAAGGTGGGTGGCCTCGGTGAAGTCGATCGCGGCGAGGCGACAGCGCACCGGAGCAATCGAGGACAGGATGTCGCGTAGGGTCGCCGCTTGCTCGGCCGAGATCGGCCGCGTGATGGTGATGCGGTACTCGGCCCAATGATCGTCCGGCGTGTTGGCGTCCCCCCAGCCGAAGCGCTCGACCAGCGTCGAGTCGCCGTAGCCGGCCGCGCGCAGCGCTTCCTTGACCGCGCCTGGCGTCCCCTTGCGACGATGCACGTCATAGGACGCCCGGATCACTGCCCGCTTTGCATCAGGCGACCACTTCGGATCCCAGTCATCCACCGACATAGCCCAGGCAAGCCAGCCCAAGAGCGGCACCGGACAGGTGTCCGGATCCCACAGGTCCCCGACCGGGACCGGCACAGCCCCAACCCGGGCCGTCGCCTGCTCGAGCGCGAGCTCACCGGTCGAGGCGTTGCCAGGCAGCAGCGAGACGGCATCACTCATCGACGCCCCCATCGGTCAGCGTAATGGCGGTGCAGTAGGCGGCCGTTTTCTTGTCGATCAAGATCGAGGCGGTGGGCGCCGTGAGCTCGACCCGCGACACGCCCGGCTGGTGCAGCGCCGCATAAATGCCACTCAGCGTCACGTCATGGCCAAGCCGGAGCTGCGCGGCCGTGTAGGCTTCGATCGCCTCCTGCGCTTGCACCATCACCACCGATCGGTCCGGACCGCTGTGGAAGTAGAGCGTCGCCAAGACGGCGTAATTCTGGATGGTGGCGCCGCGAACGGTGACGATGTCCGTCAGCGGCCGGACATCGTCCGATGACAGCAGCGCATCGACCGCCGCGATCAGGCTCGCGGGCGCCGTACCGTCTCCGGTCCGCGAGAGCACCGACACCAGCACATCGCCCGGCGTCTCGGAGAGGACCGAGGCGTCCAGCACATCCGGATCGGCCGAGAGCGCATGATACTGGTACGCCTTCACCGGCCCGGCCGTGCTGTAGCCCTCGAGCGACAGCTGGATCCGGCGCCGAAAGTCGCGGTCCGCCTCATAAGTCGGCGGGATGGGCGGGATCACGGTGTCGTCGCCCGCGCCGATCAGCAGCCGCGATACACCGAACAGCGCCCCCAGCTGGTCGAGGTCGGCGCCGGTGGCATAGGCCAACATCACCGCCTTCGCGCCATCATTCACCCGCTGCCGGATCAGCACCTCGCGGTAGGCCGCCACCTCGAGCACCTTATAGGCCGGGTCGCTTTCGAGCAGCGCGTCGAACTCGGGCGCCCGCGCGCGCAGGTCCGCCAGCATGGCAGAGAAGATCGCCTCGAAGTCGAGCGGCTCGACCGCTTGCGGCGCCGGCAGCTGCGACAGGTCAACAGGCGTGAACGAGCTCGCCATCAGGTCACCTCAATTCCATCGATCACGATCAGCTGGCCCTCGGGCACGTAGCTGGCCTCGAGCGACAGGCTGACGCGGCCCACCTCGACCTCGGCCGAGATCTGCTCGACACGAATGCGCGGCTCCCACCGCGCCAGCGCCTCGGCCGTGGCCGCATAAATCTCTAGGATGGTCGCGCGGTTCATCGGCTCATCGACCAGGCGATAGAGCCGGCTGCCGTACTCGCGCCGCATCACGCGCGTGCCGACAGGCGTCGTCAGGATGTCGCGCACCGACTGCCGGAGATGGTCAGCCCCCGCCAGCGCCTTGCCCGTGTGTGCATCAATGCCGATCATGGCGCGAGCATCGCCGCGCGGTAGCGCGTAATCCTCTGGCGGGTTCCCCGTGGCAGCCGCCTATACTCGTAGCGAGTGGCAGCGCCATTTCTCTAATTACCCAGGCGGAAAAGCGGGAAGCACCCTATCACAATCCCAAGGATCGAGCGCCTTGGATGCAGCGGTCGCGATGACGAGCAGACAGTGTGTGGAGGGGGTGGATTTGCGCAAATGGCGCCAGTCTGGAATTGTACTGCCAAAGCAGGTTCCAGATTTTACACTTCCAAGCCACGAGAACTGCATGAGAGATACGACAGCACCCACCATGCACGGCCGTGGCCCGAATTATAAGATGCGTCAGCATGTAGGCCAACCAGAAGCTAGTGAAGCTCACTGCTGGTCCGGCAGGTGCGGCCCGCCCCGGAGGGCGGGCCGCCATTTGTCTTAGCGGAACAGGCTCAGGATGTTCTGCGGCGCCTGGTTGGCGATCGAGAGCGACTGCGACGCCAGCTGCTGCTGGACCTGCAGCGCCTGCAGACGGGCCGCTTCCTCTTCCATGTTCGCATCGACCATCGCGCCGACGCCGGCGTCGAGGTTGTCGGAGAGCTTGGTCAGGAACTCCTGCTGACGCTCGATCGACTTTTCGGACTGACCCAGCGAAGTGGCTGCATCGACCGTGGCCTTCGTTGCTTCGTCGGCCTTTGCCAGGGCGGCGGCGAGGAACTCATCACCATCGACGAGGGTAGCGTCGCCGTCGGTTTTAGTTGTGTCGCCAGCGTAGGTTGCAAAGTTGGCGGCGATTGAATTGAAGGTTTCCAGCTGCTTGTTGAGATCCACCGGCGAAACGGTGATCTTCGTGGTCTGCAGCGCGCCAGCAGAGTCGCGGCTGATGCCGGTGATGATCTCGCGATCGGCAGCTTTGGAGCTGGGGGTAGCGGAAACGGTGAATACACCCACGCTATCCATAGCTTCTGCGACCGCCGGAGTCGTGCCGTCGGCGGCCTTCTTGCCGGCGTTGACTAGGTCATCGCCGTTGAAGGTCGACTGCGACATGATCGCGCCCATGTCGGCAACAAGACGCTTCAGGTCGGCTTCGATTTCGCCGAGACCGCCCTTGTTCTCCATTGCGAAGGCGACCTTGTCGCGGAATTCCGTCGCCAGGTCCGAGAACTGCTCGGCGCCGAGACGCGCGGTCGCGACCGAGTTCTTGGTCAGGGTCAGGCTTTCGTTGACCGCTTTGGTCATGCCGCTGTCGCCCTTCATCGTCTCGGAGATCGCGAAGTAGGCGGCATTGTCCTTGCCCGAAGACACTTTCAGACCGGTCGAGATGCGGTCTTGGGTGCTGTTCAGGTTCGAGTTGATGTTCCGCAGGGTCGAGAGGGCGGACATCGCGGAGCTGTTGGTGAGGATTGAAGACATTTCAGTTCTCCAGCGTTCTAACTGTTCGATCGTCTTTCTGACGAAGTCGGCATGACCGCCGCGGCGAATATCTCTAAAACCATGGAATGAGGCCTGTTTGTGGCGACATGACAACTTTCTGAGGGTGAGCAACTGCGGATGGCCAAAACCCCACATATGCCACAGTTGCCAAGGCACTCGCCTCTCTCTTCACTGGGCAGTAGTCGAGGGGTCAAACCGGTGGCGAGGTGTTCGGTTCGCCGTGCTGGTGGATGTGGGTCTTTCCGATATCGGTCCCGTCATGTTTGACGGCCCCGCCCGTCTGCGCGAGACCGGCCGACGAAAGCGTCACTGTCGTGCCCCCGGCCGAGAGCTCGATCAAGCCGTTCTTGATGACGAACCGCGCGTCGCCAACATGCACCTCGACCGCCTCCGCCTCGCTCGACGGCGCAGGCTCTGCGGCTGTGAAGGCAGAGCCCAGGATCACGCCCTGCGCGGTATCACCCGACTCGGACAGGACCCAGACGAGCTCGCCCACGATAGGCGGCGCCCAGATCTTCGCGGCGCCCGCCCGCACCGCCATGAAGGGCAGCCAAGCGGAGCGCGTCTCGCCGCCGAAGCTGACCTGCGCGCGCGCCTGCGCCGGGTTGACCGCGATCACCCGGCCCGAGCGCGCAATGCCGGCACCGCGGCGCTCGGCCTCTGCCGCCTGGAACGTCATGCCCCGCCCTCGACTGACTGATAATCCGCGACATGGTCGGGTCCGGTCTCGGGATCGATGCCGACCAGCACATCGGACGGTAGGACGCCCTCCTCGAATACAGACGCGCCGAGATGCAGCACCTGCTCCCACTCCACCGCCCAGACCTCGTATTGGTCGAGCGCGGGATCGAACGGGTCCGGCGCGATGAGCGTCACCCGCGCCGGCTCCACCGGAAGGCCCCAGCGGTTGAGATGCACCACATGCGCCAAGGAAGTCGCCGCCTTGCGGACCTGCCGCTGCAGGTCCGGGGTGGACATGCCGAGGATGACATGCGCCCGGAAGCGGGCGACCACCGCCAGCTGCTCGGTGCCGGGATCGGCATCGGGCGCCGCCTCGAAATCCTCGAGTTCGACCAGGACGGCCGGGAGCGGCAGACCGGATCGGCTCGTGGGATAGGACTGCACCGACCGGAACTGCGGCATCGCGGCCGAGACGGCACTGGCGATGGCGGTGTGCAGCGTGTCGAGGTCGAGCTCGGTGTCAGCGTTCATTTCCCGACCTCATAGATGGTCCGCGCGCGAATCTCATGGCGAAAGTTCTGCATGAAGACGCGTTCGAGTTCGCTGAACACCTCGTCTTCGACGAATGTCTCGGCTTCATCCAGGATCCCCAGCCTTGCTTCCGCGATTGGGTGGCGTGTCGGCCCGGTGCGCCGCATGACGGTGCGCCGGCCCTTCCTGTTTCGACCGACGAAGCCGCCAGTCACCTCCCGACCCGCCATCTCCGCACCGCTGGCCGTTCGT
This sequence comes from Limimaricola sp. AA108-03, assembly GCF_050847355.1. NCBI lineage: Bacteria > Pseudomonadati > Pseudomonadota > Alphaproteobacteria > Rhodobacterales > Paracoccaceae > Limimaricola > Limimaricola sp. AA108-03. The sequence continues at coordinate 1,312,177 of NZ_CP193755.1, read as the reverse complement.
CTGGGCCGCCCCTTGAACGCCGAGGCACGCAGGTCGTTCAGGCCGAACCACATCCGCACCTCTCCGAGCTGATTGCCCTTCTTGAACCGAAAGCCATGCAGACGCTTGCGCAGCTCGGTCGCCGAGCGCAGGTCGAGCCGCTCGCGCAGGCCTTTGCGCGCCATGGTCCTCATCCGCGACGCGGTCCGCCGCAGCGCCCGGCTGTATGCGAATTCCAGCTGCTTCTCCGAAGCGCCGAACTCGTCGGCAATGCGCTTTAGGTCGGAGCCGTTGAAATCAAAATGCAGCATCGCCGGCCTCCTGCCGGGCGAGCTCAAGCACCGCCATGCCGGTGCCGTCCGTCTGCGGGCTGGTCAGCACCACGAAGCTCGCGCCATCGATCATCGCAACATCGCCCCGGCCGAGGCCCGCCAGATCCGCCTCGCGCGCCGTGAAGCGCGGCCGCGTGCTGTCGAGCTCGTACTCGCCGATCTCGGCATTCAGGAACGCCTCGTCGAAGATGCCGGTGACGGAACGGGAAACGCCTCCCTGCGGCGTGACGGTCGCCTCGGTGGCGAACTCGTCGAGCTGCAGGAAGGCGCCCAGATCGTCCCATGCGGGCCGGGTCGGCATGGATTACTCCTTGCCGCCGGCCGACTTCTGCTCGTCCGCCTTCTTGGCTGCGGGCTTGTCGGCCGCAGGCTTGTCGGCGCCGCCCTTGGCGATCTTGATCTTGCCGCGCTCGAGCAGCGGCTTCGCGTCGCGCTCCTCGAGCGTGACCTTGTTTTTCGGCGTGCGGATCTTGCCCTCGTGAACGAAGGCAGAGACGACATCGAACTGGTGGGTCTTGGACATGCAGCAGGTCTCCGGTGAGGTGGGGTATGGCGGCGGCCGGGATCATCCGGCCGCCGCAGTCAGGGATCAGCTGGCGTCGGAGCCGTAGCAGAAGCTCTCGGCGCGGCGCACGGCGAAGTCGACGTCCTGCATGGTGACGATGCGCAGACGGCCCTTCTTCGAGTTCGAGTAGGGGTCGACGGTGATGTCGAGACCGCCCCACATGCCGATGATCAGGTCGGCGAAGTTGCCGAAGAACAGATCGCCCGCTACCACCTGGTTGGTCACCTCCGAGCGGTAGCCGTTCACGGTGCCGCCGTTCTCCCAGATGAACTGGCCGGTGCCTGCCTCCTTCGGCGTGGTCTTGAAGTGACCGCGCAGGCCCGAGCCCATCACGTAGGCCATCGAGTTCACGTCCGCGTTGTCGGCCGCGATCTCGCTCTCCATCGCCACGACCTCCTGCCAGGTCGGCTTGAGGACACCGCCACCGGAAACCGCGCCGCCGAAATCGACCGCGTTGACGCCGGAGGTGTTCTTGATGCCGAGCGGCTGGTTGCCGGCGCCGGTGCCATAGAAGCCCGCCTTGTCGATGGTCAGCGCCAGGGCGGTCGCGAGATCGCGGCGCACCAGCGCCTCGACGTCGAGGCTCGACTGCTTCAGCAGCTTGCGGGTGATTTCCGAGAAAGCCGCCACGGTCTTCGGCGACATGCCGAACTGGCTGAGCTCGAGGTTGTCCTCGGGCGCATCGTCATCCTCGCCGATCCAGTAGCCGGAGGCCCCGCTCGCCTGCTTGGGGATGTCGACGTTGCCCACGAGGCCCGCCAGCGGCGTCGCCAGGCGCATCAGCACCGCGCGGTTGCGCAGCATGTCGACGAAGGACTGCGACAGCAGGTTGGTGGCCACCGCGTTGCCGCCCGTGTCGCCCGCGGCGGTGCCCGTGGTCGAGGTGTTGAGCGCACGGTTGAGCACATCGGGCGGCACCATGATGCCCTCGGCCGAGCGGCCCATCGCCTGGGCTGCGGCCTCGCTGGCCTCGAACTCGAACGCGGCGGCCTCTTGCGCGCGGCGGTTGGTCGGGTCGGCCAGCGCCTGGATGGCCCGGACGAAGGAGAACTGCCCTGCCTCGCGCTCGGTCAGGCCGATGTTCGAACGCTCCGAGAGCGGCGAGGCGGACCGCTCGCCATTCATGTGGTCGAGCAGCGCGCGCTGGAACTCGGCGGCGGACTGGCCGTCGCGCACGAAATCGCGCGCCAAGTCGGCCGCGCCATACTGCTCGCCCATATCCATGATCTCGCGAACGCGGGCGCGTTCGGCTTCCGAGCCGGTGCGCTGCATCTGGCGTTCGCCCTCACCCGCCTCTTCGAGCACCTCGAGGGTTTCGACGATGTTGCCATCGTCATCGACTTTCGCGCGCACCAGGTTGCCCGCGCCATCCCGAAGGATCTTCGTTTTCATCGCATCACTCCGCTGTTGCGACCCTGCGGCGGGCATGCCGTCCGCGTCTTCAGTGTTCCGATCATCCGACGATGCGGCGCGCCGTTCCTCTGGCGGGTTCCCCGCGCCGGCCGCACGCCCGACACCCACCGAGGCATCCGCCGGGATCGAGACGATCGACACCTCGATCGGCTCCCAGTCGGTGATGGTGACAAGGTCCGCCTGCCCGGCGCGCTCCTCGATCTCGAGCTTGTGGACCAGGTAGCCGACCGAGACGTGCTTGCGGATGCCGTCGCGGACATCATCGAAGATCTCCTGCGCCCGCGCCGACTTGCCAAAGCGAACCACCGCGCGGCCGCGCCGGTCGCCGTCAATCCGGGCGCTTTCGATCACCCCGATCTGGTCGCGGCGGTTGTGGTCGAGCAGCAGCGGCGCGCCGTCGAGCAGCCGCTCCATACGCGCCGCGCCCGGCTCGTGGCTCAGCACCTCGATGCCGAACCAGCGCTCGACCTCGATCTCGGACGAAAAGGCGAGCTCTACGGTCCGCGCCTCGGTGTCGATCTCGCGAACCTCGGCCATTCGCACCAGGGGCGCGTGCCCATCAGTACCACCGGCGTTGATCTGCTCGGGCGTGACGCCGCGCGTTAGAACCCGCCCCACGATCTCGCGGGCCGATCCCGCCTTGTCAGGCGTCGCCGCCCGGTCCGGCGCCTTCGCCGGCTGCTGCTCTCGGTCCATGGGAGCCCCCTTCCGCTTTCTTGGTAATGACGGCCGCGATCACCTCTTCGGGGATGCCGGCCGCGCGCATGTCCTCGATGTCCCGCGCGATCTCGCGCCAGACCGTCTGCGGGTCGAGCCCGCGGTCGCGGATGATCTGGCTGGGCGCGATGAGCAGGTTGTCCTTTGCCGCGACGGCCGCCTTCACGTCCGCGTTCGGGTCGATCCAGTCCCAGCGCCGTGGCTGCCAGGAGCAGGCTGCGAACTTCCCGCGCTTCGCCGCCGGCAGTGGCTTGCCCCCGATCGCGATCTGCCCCGCCAGCAGCGCCCGCGAAATCCATAGGTCATAGACCGGCTGGATCAGCGCCTCGACCAGCCACTCCTGCAGCTCCTTCCAGTATTCGCGCTCGTCGAGCGTGCCCTGCCGGATGGACGAGAAGTTCACGCCTTCGAGGTCGGAGGCGAGGTTCACGTAGGAGACGCCGAGGCCCGAGGCGATGCCGCGCAGCTGGCTCTTCGAGAACGCCGCGAACTCGCCCGAGGGATAGTTCGGATCGTGGCTCTTGAAGCGCAGGCCCGCCGGAAGCTCGTGATAGACCCCGGCCTCGCTCTCGATCTCGACATCTGCGTCGTCATCGAGCTCGGGACCGTAGCCCTCCTCCCATTCGAGGAAGCCTTGCTTGTTCGCGGCCTCGCGCGCATTGACCAGCGCCGCCTTCTCGAACTGCCCCAGCTGCTGCATCCGCCACAGCGAGGTCGCCATCCACGGGATGCCGCGCTTCTGGCCGACCATGTCGGTGACGAAACCATGGATCACCTGATCGGCCGGGATCCGGACGAAGGAGCGGCCGCCGTAGCTGTAGTCCGACTCTTCCGCCGCGGTCGTCGTGAACAGATACGCGACCGGGCGTCCCCAGCGGTTGAACTCGATCCCGTGCCGGATGAAACGCCCACCCGGCAGGCTCACCTCGTCCATGTCGACGGGGCAGCGCTGCGCATCCAGCAGGTTCACCGCGAAGCCCCACGGGCCCGCATCGCGCCCCGTCACGATCTGCACGAAGAACTCGCCATCCCGCGCCGCCGACTGGATCGCCACTTTCTGGATCTGGCGCCAAGACATGCGGCCCGTGACATCGCAGTTCTCGCGCCGCCCCCACGCTGCCCAAGACGCCTCGATCGCGTCGTTCGCCGCCCGATCGAGCGTGCCGTCGCTGTCCTTCGCCTGCGCCTGCAGCTGCACCCCGCGCGGGCCGACGATGTTCTGGCTGGCCATGCGCAGGAAGGATCGGCCGTAGTCGTTGTTCGCCGCCTGCTCGCGCGAGCGCGCCACCAGCACCCGCTGGTTGCGGCGCACCACGTCATCGGCCGTCAGCGGCATCGTGCCCCAGCTGCCGGTCAGGCGATCGGACTGGCCGGCATCATAGTGCCGCACCGCGACCCGGGCACCGCGCGAGCGACCACGGCTGACCTTCGGGATGTTGGTCGATCCCTCGACCACGGGCTCGACGCGCGCCTCGGCCTCGCGCTTGCGGAACAGCGGCATGTCAGAACCTCACGAGATGGCGGCGGGCGGCCCCGCGACCGCGCTTCGCCATGCGCTGCGCCCGCACCTCGGCGCGGTACCGGCTGCGCAGCTGCATCAGGTCGCGGATCGGCGTGCGGGTGAGCTCGCGGTTGTTGATGCGGTAAGACTGCTGGTCGATGCTGGCGCGCCCCTCGATCACCGCCTCGATGGCCTCGAGCACGCGCTCGGCATGCGACCGGCTGTCGAAGCCGGCAGCCGCGGCCGCCAGATCCTCGAGGATCCGGACCTGCCCCTCCTCGACCAGCTGCACGTCGGTGCCGTCCGTCGCCCGGACCTGGTACCAGTACGCACCCGGCACCCAGCCGGAAGTGGTCGCGGCATCGGCCGCGATGCGATGCTCCCCGCCCTCGCCCGTGCCGTCGACGTCGATCGAGGCCGGGCCGCGCAGCGCCAGCGACAGCGTCCAGCCGGGTGCCGGGTATTCGGGCACCGAGAGCACCGCCTCGAAGGTCAGCCCCGCGGAGATCTGGGAAGGAATGGACGCCACCGCCTCACCTTGTGCCTAGCTGCGGCGGCGCCTCTTGGGACGCCAGACCCGCTTTCCGGCAGTCTCGGGCACGGGCGGCGTTGCATCCTCTGGCGGGTTCCCCGTCTCGCTGCCCGCAGGCGGCACAGCGGCGGGTGCCTCGTTCTCGGTGTCTTCCTCTCCGGCGAGTCCTGCTGTCAGGCGCGCGAGGTTCGGGTTCACCAGCTTCAGCGCGGCATAGGCGTAGACCCGGCAGTCGAGCGCCTCGTTGCGGTCGCGGGTCTTGTGCCACTCCCGCACCGAGAAGCCCTTCACCTTGCGGGTGCGCAGCGCCTCGGCCGTGGCCTGGGCGAACCACTCCGGCGCGCGCGTGTCGGGCACATGGCAAAAGCCCGGGCCGGGGTCCGCGATGGCGAAGCGCTTGGCCACCACCAGCTTCGCCTCGTCGACACCCACCGGGAACAGCGGCACCGGCCGCGTGCGCCGCGACTTCTTGCGGCTTGGCGCCGAGACGATCGGCCGACCCCAGCCGCCCACGCCCTTGATGGCGAAGAGCCGGCGCGCCGTCTTGCCCCGGGCATAGTCATAGGCGGCCGAGGTCAGTCCCTCGCTGCCGCCGGTGTCGAGGCAGGCGCCGGAGATCCCGAGCTGCGCGCCGCTCTCGTGCTCCCAAGTCTCGGCTAGGACTGCGTCGAGCTCGGCCCAGACCTCCGGCCGGAGCGGGTCGCCCCAGAGCACCCGGTAGTCGATCGACCAGCTCTCCTCGCCCAGGCCCCAGCCGACGATCTCGACCTCGAGGCGATCCTGCTGCATGTCGATGCCGGCGGTGAGCATGGCCGCCCCGCGCGGCACCGGTGCCGCGAAGGCATGCGCCCGCTGCATCAGCGCGGCCCCGTCGACCTGGTCGCCCTCCTCCTCCCAGGTCTCGGCGAGCGACACGTTGACGAAGGTCTGCAGGTCCCCCTGCGCCTTCTTGTCGAGGAACGACTGCACGATGTCGCCGAGCTTGCGAAAGCAGCTGTAGAGCTCGTTGAGGTGGTAGGAGGCGTGGCCCCGGAACGGCTTCTCCGCTTTCCAGCCGGCGCCTGCGCGCTCGGCGCTCCGGATGGCCGCGATGCGCTGCGCATCGGTCCAGACGCTGCCGCAGTCCTCGCAGACATAGCCCGCGGTCTCGGGGCGGTGCTCGCCCGCCTCGTCCTTCGACCAGCTGACCTGCCCCCATTTGAGGTGCTGATGATGCCCGCAATCGGGACATGCCACGTGGAAGCGCCGGCGGTCCCCGGCCTCGAACGCATCCTCGATATGCGAGGCGCCCTTGAAGGTGGGCGTCGAGATCTCCATCAGCAACCGCTGGTCGCCGAAGGTCGCGGCCCGCTGCCACAGCAGCGACACCGGGTGACCCTCATGGGTGCGGTCGTAGCCGTCGGTCTCGTCGCAGACGATGAACGGCGCCGAGCGCCCGCGCATCGTCTTCGGCGAGCCCGACCAGGAGAACATCAGGAACCCGCCCGGGTAGGACTTCATGCGCTGGTTGTTCACCCCGTCGCGCCCGCGCGGCTTGGCGATCAGCTCCTGCAGCGCATCGTTGGCGTCGACCAGCGGGTTGAACTTGGTCTCGAGCCAGGTGTGCAGGTCGCCTTGGCTCGGCTGCATCATGATCTGGCTGACCGGGTTGTGCTCGATCCTGTAGGACTGGGCGCAGAGCGCCAGCAGCGTCTTGCCGACTTGGGCGCCCCACATCAGCGAGATCCGCGAGCAGGCCGGGTCGGCCGTCATGTCGAGCGGCTCCCGCTGGTAGGGCGCGTTGTCGAAGCGGATCGGCCCGGGCACCGCGTTGCCGATCGGGATATGCACCGCGCGCTCGGCGTATTCCGACGGGCTCAGCCGCGGCGGCGGGCGCAGGAACGCCCCGGCCCGGTGCGCCGCGCGCACCAGCGCCGCGCCGTTGGCGAAGGGCGCGAGATCCGTCACCCCCCCTCGCTCTCGTCCTCGTCCAGCTCGAGATCGTCCTCGTGGATGAGGGTCTCGTCGGCGAGCGCCGTCAGCGCCTGGTCGATCTCGTCGAGCAGCACCGCCTTGACCCGCGTCTCGTCGCTCTCGCCGATCAGCCGGCGCGCGGCGCGGCCGGGCACGACATTGCGCAGGCCGGCTCGCACCTCGCCGAAGGCCTTGGCGAGCGCGCGCTCGAACTGCTCGACCGGCACCACCAGATCCTTCGCCTTGGCGAGATCGAGCTCGACCGTCTCGGTCTCGGCCGCGAGCTTGCGCCGCTTCAGCTCCTCGGTAGAGGCGAGCCGCGTGTCGGCCATCTGGTGGCGGATGTCCTCGTCACGCCAGGTTCGCACCTCGGCCGAGTTGAACTTCCACTGCCGCCCACGCCCGCCGCGTTCGACCACCGGGCAGCCGCGCCGCACCCACTCGTCAAGGGTGGGCATGGCGACGCCGAGGTGCCGGGCCATCTCGGTGCGGTTCAGCACCTCGCCGCGCTGGATCCGGTTGCTCATGCGAGCCGCCCCCACCGGCCGATATAATAAAGACCCGCGTTTCCAGCGGGCTCGCACAAATGAATTTTGGCGAGTGCGCCTACCCTCATGGCGTCATCCCCTCGAAAGGACCCATTTTCCGGGGGGTTTGCAGCGCGGCGGGCAGCGCCTCGCGGTCGCACGCCGCGAGGAACGCATCGTAGGCAGCGCTGATCTCCGCCCGGGTCTGCTCGGTGTCCCGATGCGAGCGCGAGGGCAGCGCGCCCGCCCATGCCTCGCACAGCGCGGCCTCAGTCTCGGTAGCCACGGTGGTCCTCGGGATCGAGCACCCCGTAGTCACGGCCGCGAGCAGCATCGACGCGGCGACGAATGTCAGCCGCGCGGTCCCGGTCGATCTTTCGCGCTTCATCCTGAGCCCTTTCCCTGCCCTGCCGCGCGCCGCGCGCCCGCTCGAGGCGCAGCGCCCCAAGCACCGCCACGGCGCCGAGCACCACCGCGCCGATCCAGCTGCCGACGCGCGAGAAGATGCGCGGGATCATTCCTGCCCCGCGCGGATGGCGCGCCACGCCACGATACCGAGGCCCACGACCGCGAGGGCAGTGAAGGCCCACGACACGGCCGCATCGGGCAGCATCGGCGCCGCCTCGGTCACGACACGCTCGGCCGCCACCGCGATCGCCGCGACGCCAGTGCCTTCCGCAACCGCCTTCTTGGTGCGCTTGGGCTCGGGCTCGGAGGCAAACCGGGTCGCACGCTTGGGAAAGGGACGCCCCCAGGACCGAGGCCGCCCCGTGTCGATGTGCATGAAGCCCTTGTCGGGATAGTAGCCGAAGCCGGTGAACCCGACCGCGCGCGCCGCGGCCTCGAACTCGGCGGGATCATGGTTATCCATCCGGATATCGAAGGCTCGGCCTTTTAGGTGCTCCGAGAGCTTCGCGCCGCCTACGCGCCGGTTGTGGTCAGGGTCGCGGTAGGCGGAAGTGACAAGCATGGGGCGCCCGAGATGCGTCCGCAGCGCCTGCAGACGGTCCATGGCGTCAACGTCGAGCACCAGCGAGCCGTCGCCCTTCGACGCCATCTCGGCAGGCTTGAAGTTTTCCCACGGCCAAGACGCCGCCGACACCCGCGACCAGTGGGCGGCCTTCAACTTATCAGACATTGTCGTCTCCTTTCTCACGCGAACGCCACCGAGCCCGCAGCGCCAGCACAGCGCGCGAGAAGGCGGCACGGTCGGGGTACCAAGGCGCTTCGAGCAGCGACCAATGCACGCGCTCCTCGCGCGGGATCAGCAGCCACAGCAGCACCAGCAGGTGGTAGAGGCCGCGCAGGAACACGGCGGAAAAGGCGGCGTTGATCGCCGTGCCAGTGAGCGCGAACCATTCGGTCCACGCGCCCGGAGCAACCAGCCCCGTGGCGATCAGGGGTGCGAACTCCCAGTAGAGCGAGCGCGCCACGTAGGCCGCCACGATCAGGAACACGCCGGCCGACAGCCGGTAGGTCGCGCTCATGGCGCTACGCGCCCGATGGCCAGCCCAGAAGCCTCGCAGGATCATGCACGCCATGCCCACGCCCAGCGCCGCCAGGGCAGCTGCCAATGCCTCAATCAGTCCCAAGCTGCCGCTCCTGCTTCATCTGGTTGACGAGTTGATCGATGCGCTGGGCGCGGCGCTTGACGCCTTCCACGTCCTCGCGGCGCCCCGTGGCCAGCGCGACGCGCTCGGCTTCGGCAGCGGCCCGCTTCTGCGTTCCGATGAGACACGCCAGGAATTCACGGATCACGGCGCCCCTCCCGCTCGAGCATCCGGGTCAGGGCGTCGAGGGACGCGTTCGAGGCCTGAGCGAGCTCACGCGTCTCCCGCGAGTGCTCGCGCTGGTCCTGCAGCCGTCCCTCGTTCGAGGCGACATAGGCGGCCCACAGCTTCGCCACGGCATAGACCAGGGCGATGATCACCGCCCCGGGCAAGCCGTAGGTCTCTACGAAGGAAGTGGCGTCCACACCCGGCACCGCATGCGCCCCTGCTGCTGCATCGCGGGACGCCTACGGTCAGGCGACCCCTTGGGCAGCACCATGCCCAGCGCGCTGGGCGTGATCCTCTGGCGGTTCCCCCGTACGGAGGATCTCCCGCACCCGGTAGACCGACAGCCCGATGTACTCGGCAATCTCTGTCGCGCTCATGCGCTGGGCGGCGCGCAGGTACCGGATCGAGTGCTGACGCCAAGCGCGTTCGAGATAGCGCAGGTTCGATGTCTGAAGGATCTCGCCCCCGAAGTGCCGCACCAGGCGGCGCGCATCGGTCCACCCCAGCACCTCGACCAGCTGGTGATCGAGTGGCAGCCGCTTCGGAACGTAGAAGCAGACCCGCCAGCTGCGCCCGGTGGTGTCCCGCATGGCGCGGATCAGGCGGATGGTCTGGTCGCGGCCGATCACCTCGGCGATCTCCCCCGCCACCCCTTCCAGCGGGAGCGCAGGCGGCGGGGCAAAGGCGATGGCGGGCGCAGCGGCGCTGCTCGGATGGTTCATGTCTGTCCCTCATGGGCGCCGATCTGCGTCGGCTTTGTTTCCACCGGCTCTGTCTGCCGGCTTCTCGTTGCTCAGCCGCCCAGCGCGGCGATCTGGGCACGGTCCATGGTCTCGGCTCGGATGCGGCTGATGCTGATCCCGGGATCCAGCCGTTCCCGCACCCGGGCGATGGCGGCGCGCGTCTCAGGGTCGGCCTGGTCAACGCAGCCCAGCGCATGCAGGATGCTGGTATGGTCCCGGGCAAAGGCCTCCCCGAGCTCTGTGGTCGAGCGGCCCGTGACCTGCTTGGCGATCCAGATAGCGGCATGACGCGGGCGGACCGCGCTGGGCTTGCGGCTGTTCCCACGGATTGCGGCATCGGTGACACCCCACTCCGCAGCGCAGGCGGCGATGATGGCCGCCACGGGGTCGCGGCGCTGGGCAGCCATCGGGTTCGCCCGCTCGCCAAGGATGTTGGCCATGTAGCTCACGCTGCGCCCTCCTCGGGGTCATCCCGCATGCCGGCCCGCATCAGCGGGTTGGCGCGGCGCGCGGCGCGCAGGGCCTGCATCTCGCCACTGTCGGCGGCTACGGTCTCGGACCAGTGCCGGCGCGGGGTATCGGCGGCATCAAGGTCGAGTTCCTGGACGCTTCCCGCCATGGGGCGCTTGCCCACGGCACCGAAGCGCTTGGGTGTGAAGCCACGGCCCGCAAGGATCCGCGCGGCTTCCTCGGGGCTGCAGCGGCGTTTGCGGCGGGCACGCTCCTCGGCGGCGCGCTCTTCCTCGGCACGGCGGCGGCGAGCCAGCTCATCGGCAATCGGCTGCAGGCGGCGCTGCGCGAGCATGCGGATCTCGGCAGGCGACGGGCGGCGGGCGATGGTACGGTCGGCGTCATCGAAGCCGCCCTGCACCGCCCAGGCCGGGAGATCGCTCAGGGCGCGGGCGAAGCCGTCGAGTGTGCGGGCCATCTCGGCTTCGGAGCGCTCGGGCTGGTAGTGGAAGCCCAGCGTGGTGCGAGCACGGCGCTGGATCTCGGCCGCCTCAGCGCGCCCACGGGTCGCTCGGATCAGGTCCTCGGTCGATTTCACCCGCGGCGAGGCGATGGAGGTATTCGTCGTGGCGTTGGTCGAAAGTTCCGTCCCGGTCATGGCTGTGGCCTTTCTTGCGCTTGGGGGTGTCGGTCGGGCTGAGGGGTTCGGCAGCGAGGCGGCGGAGTTCGCCTGCAAAGCGCGCCATTGGCTTGTCGAAGAACTTGAAGCTGTTCGGAGGGCCGTCTGGCTTGCGCGCCATGGTCTCGGCGATGACGGCCAGCACTTGGTCGAGCGATATGCCGAGATCAGTCGACCAGCGCTTGGCGATGGCCATGTCGATCTCGGTGCCAATCTGGCGACCGCTCGGGCCGGTGATGCCTGAGACGGGATCGACGCCCATGGCCGCGAGCAGCTGCTCCCGGATGGAGGCAACCGAGGTCGGCTCATCCGCCTGGTCGCGTGCGCTACCACCACCATGGTTAAAGGATGGTTCTAGGGTGGTTTGGGGTTCACCCTGAACCGGGTAGGGGGTTCCCTGTGAACCGGGTTCAGGCTCACCCTGATACCGGTCGCACGGTGAACCGGGTTCACCCTGACACCGGTCCCCTTGTGAACTGGGTTCGGGCTGAGCTTTTGTCGCCGGGGTCGACCGCCCTTCCCCGCCCGATTCCGGCTTTCTGAACTTGGTGCTCGGAGCCTCGACCTCAGGCAGGTCCGAGAGCGCGTCGAGATCGATGGCATACTCGACGGTCGCGCCATTCTCGCAGGCCCGACGTCCGCAGCGACCGATCAGGCCCTCGGTCTCGAAGTCGCGCATGATGCGCTTGACCGAGGAGAGGCTGAGCTCCGTCTCGGCCGCAATGGTGCCCTTAGACGCCCAAATGCCCGAGCCGTCGTCGGAGGCCTTGTCGGCGATGTAGACGAGCACGGCCTTGCGTGATGGCGAACCCGCCACGCGGCTATAGGCTAGTGCGGAGACCTTGTTGCTCATGACCGCGCCTCCAACGTGATGATGGTTTCTTCCCGCTCGCCCCAGAGCTTGCGCTTGCGCACGTCCGCAACCTGCTGGTCATCGGCGAAGGCGATGCGGTTCAGGCCGTCGAGGATGGCCTTTTCGATGTTGTCCAGGTCGGGCTTCTGCGTGTGCAGGGTACCCAGCGCGGCGGCACGACGCTTCTTCGACCAGGACTTGGCCGGGACGAACACGGCCTCGAGCGTCATGGTGACCGGCCCTTCGAGCGGCGTCCGGATCTTCTGGGCGGCAAGCTCGCGCACGGTCTGCTCGAACGACACGGTGGCACCGGGCGTGTAGGCATGGCGCGAGCGAGGGTCGAATTTGGGGCGCTGTTTGCCAAAGGGCTTGCCGGGGATGACGATGGTGATGCGGTCAGCCATGGTCACCGTCCTGCAGCTCCATGCGGACCTCACCGCCGCACACTATGCATGCGAGGGCCCTGCCCAGCGCGAGAGGCCAGAACGCCGCCTTCGCGAAAGCCGCAACGGCGCCGCAGCCCCGCGCCCGGTGGATTTCCTCGGCTGCGACCGCGCCGCCCGTCCAGATGAGGATTGCGAGCAACTCCATCACGACATGCCCAGCGCGGCTTTGTACATGTCGAACATCGCCTCTTCCTCGGCGATGTCGTCGGCGTCGCGCTTCCTGAGCGCGATCACCTTGCGCATGACCTTGGTGTCGTATCCGCGCCCCTTGGCCTCCGCCATCACCTCCTTGATCTGCTCGGCGAGCTCCTTCTTCTCCGCCTCAAGGTGCTCCACCCGCTCGATGAACTGGCGGAACTCTTCACCTGCGGCGTTCTCCGCCCTCTCCCGCACCGCCACGTCCTCGGGCGTTTCCTTCATGCGGGGCTGGGAGGCCTTGGGATTGAGCGCAGGCGGTAGCTCGGTCAGCAAGACAGTGCGCTTGCCGATCCGATCGGCCGCGCTGACAACGCCCAGCGCTTCCAGCGAAGCGATGAGCTCGGCCGCGCGATGCGGGCCGACGACACAGTGCAGGCGCACGTCCTTCGGCGTCACGCGCCCAGCACGGATGACATGGGCGGCAGCGCTCCGGATCATCGGATCGACGACAGCGGCGGCAACGATGTCTTCCTGTGAGGGGGCGATGGAGAGGTCAGTCATGGTTCCTCCGGGGATTGGACAGTAGGCCGGGCGAGCCCCGGCCGTGGCATTGGGATGCGGTTCAGTCAGCGCGGCTCTGTTCGAGATGTCGCGCGATGGCGGTGGGGGATGCCGAGAAGACGGACACAGGCCGGCCCCTCGGCTTCACAGAGGGAGGCGCTGCGCGAACCTTTGCCTTCGGCCGGAGCACGAGCTCCCGGGCAGCGACGTTCGAATACCCGCCCTGGACGACCAGGATCTGGATGTCGGCGCGCTGCTCGTCGGTCAGATTGTCGGCCCGTTCGTTCGGACCAAGCCGACCGGGGGTGAACTCGATGCCCGCCTGGGCAGCGCGGCGGGAGACGGTGTTGTCGCCCACGCCATAGCGGCGAGCCGTTTCAATCTGGGTCAGCCCGGCCTGCGCCGCTGCGCGAAGCTCGTCGTCACTGATCTTCTGGCGTTGCGGCATCAGCGGGATCCTTTCTGCATCTGCTCACGGCGGAGCGCGAGCGCATGAAGTTCGTCGGTGGTGAGGCGGTGACCGGTCCACGAGCAGCCAAATTCAAGGCCGTTCAGTTCGGCCAGCGACTGCGCGACCTCGATCTTCGCCGTGAGAGACGGGGCGTATCCGGCATGCCGAGAGGGCATTGCGGGGTCAGCGGCCGCACCGGCCACGGGGAACAATTTTGCGCACTCAGGAGTTGAATGAGCACTGCTAGCCTTGGGAGGTAGATCCGGCAGCAGCGCATGGTGCCCCAGATCGCGTGGACCCGACCTGAGGCGACGTTCCTCCGGCCTACCGTTAGCCGGGGGAACATCCTGCATAGCACCCTTACATATGGATGCCGTGGTACCGAAGCGCCCTAAGGCAGTTCCGATGGTCATTGGCCCGCCTCGATCCCGAGTGCCGCGAGCTTCTCTTGGTAGAACGCCGCGTCGCTGTCGGCCTTGGCACGTACGTCCAACGTCTCTTTCAGGGCCCGGCGAAGCACTTCGGGATCGTTGGAGTTCTCGGCGGCCGCCTGAGCAGTCACGGCTTCGGTTGCCTCGCGAAGCGTGGAGAGGTGGCAAACCTCCTGAGGGTCCAGCGCGCCTTGGTCCTGAAGTTCGCGATTGCGCATGCGAGTAAAGCAGTAGTTGCCGGTGGCATCCTCCAAGGCCCACACCCATGCGATCGGGACGGCTAGATCGCCACTTTTGATCTTGGTCAGAGTGCCCTGCGAGATCGGACCAACGCGGGCCTCAATATGCCCGGCAGCGGCGGCCTCCTTGCGGCAAGCGCCGAGCAACTCGCAGAACATATCGGTCAGCGTATCGCAGTAGATCTGCGCGTGAAGCGGCTTACGCATTGGAAACGAATTTTCCTTGGCTGAAGCCCTGCCTCGCGCCACCATCGCGGTATGAGGCAGACGCAACCCATTGATTTGACGGGAAGGCCCCTAACCGAGCAGGGCCAAACGGTTTACGACGAAAGTCCTAGTCGCAGGGCGCAGGGTGGCGCGGGCTGGGCGTATGAGTCATGCGGGAGGCTCAGGCTTGGGCGGTGGGCATTAGTATGCGACGCGGAAGGGTACGCGGGGCGTCTTGGGGGCGGGGCCGCCCGAGCTAGTAGCCGTAGGGCCGGAGGGGTTTTCGCGCATCATGGCGCGAACCTTCTCAATTGTGCTGGGACGGGCTTCTCCGCCTGCGCGAATGCGCGAAACGAAGCCCGGATCGCAGAGATAGCTCCTGCCGAAGGTAGACGGCTTCGTGCCGGTCCGACTCAGGTAGGCTTCGATCTCGTTTCTAAACTGCTGCATCATCATAATACCCATGATGTAGGTTTTATCCTACCTGCGCAAGAGGATTTAACCTATTTGCCCTCGGATGCTGCGTGTAGGAAATTACCTACATGGATACAGGTGACATGATCGCGCAGAGAATTGAGGCCCTGATCGCTGAGCGCGGTATGAACAACCGAGCGGTAGCGTTATCCGCAGGCATGAGCGCCACGGGTGTCCGCGACATCATCACCCGGAAGACTAAGAATCCGACCTTCGCTAATCTGCTGAAGATCGCAGAAGTGCTGGGTGTCTCGGTGCATGAGATTGTGGGCGAGGCCCCTACCCGCCGCACCATCGCCATCGCCGGCAGGGTCGGCGCTGGCGCACACGTCCCGGTCTTCGACGCCTACGGCAAGGAAGGCGACGGCCCTCAGGTCGAAGCGCCGCCTGGCCTGCCGCCATCCGGCATCGTCGCGGTGGAGGTCGAGGGTGACTCGATGGAGCCAGTGTACAGCGCGGGCGACCTGCTGTTCTACACGCGGGCTGTCGCCGACGGGGTGCCGACTGAAGCCATCGGCCGCCGCTGTGTCTGCGAGTGCGAGAGAGGGCTCGGCTGGGTCAAGCAGGTGAAGCTGGGCAGCGAGCCCGGCCTGTTCAACCTGATTTCGCTGAATCCGGGTGCCGAGAACCAGCACGATGTGAGGTTGAAATGGGCAGCGCCAGTGCGGCTGCACTGGCCTGCGGATCTAGCGAGGAAATCCTAATGCAAGACCCGCCCCGGATCGAAAGTCTGCCCGCTGAGGACGTGTTCAATGGAGCCCTTAAAGTTGTGGCCTGCATCAGCGAGGCACTCGAATTGACACCGACGCAGCGGCACTACGCTGCCCTTGCCCTCGAAGCTAATGCGGGCGAACTGGACTCAGATCCAACTTATGCTCGCTTGGCCCGAGCGGTGGCGCTGCAACTGCGCGAGGACGGGCAAGAAGGCCGAGCATGACTTGGCGTCCACCTCGCCCCTTTCGCTTGGCAACGCTTGCCGGTGTCTTCCTGCTATCCGCTATGCCGGTCATCGTAGGCCTCTCGCTGATCGAGGAATGGCGCTACGTGCCGGTGTTCCCGCTCGCTCTGATTGCGTTTGGCCCGCTGACGGTGCTGAGCCTGTTCGTGGCGCTGACGCCGGTGTTGGAGGGGTGGTGGTTAAGAAAGCGGCGGGGGCGGGGTGACGGTGAAGGCGGACACCGGGTTCGGGCCCCGGACCCCATATTCCGCCTAGGCCCCGCATCCTCGAACCATCGGCGCAGGGATATCACCCGCTGCGCTGACACGGGTGGTATAGCACAGAGAAGGTCCAGAGTATAGGTTTTTTCCTATAGCTGGATTGACGTAGGAATTAACCTACACTACAACTCTCCCTAATAGCCGCACCCCGCGGCCCACAGGGAGACCCGCTCCATGATCACCCCACGCACCACCCTCCGCCGCGCCGCGTTCCTCGTCGGGGACGCCGTGTCACTGCTGGCCTTGCGACTGAACGTCGGCCTGACGGTCGCCGGACTGATCGCAATGAGGCCTGCATGACCCATATCGCCGACATCCCTCGCGTGAGCACCGCGACCCACTGGGACAACGTGCGCGAACGGATCAACGACATCGTCGCTCCGGCACCCGGCACGCCGCGCCGCGCCCTCGACGCGTTCGGGGCGCTGACCACTACGGTCCTCGCCGGGGTGCTCTGGGTTCTCGGCGTGGCCGTGGTGGCCATGGCGATGCACCACCTCGCCACCTTCGGCCTTCCCTTCGGTGGGAGGAACGGGTGATGCCCCACGCCTTCGATGAACTCCCGGCGTTGGTCGAGCGCCTCGGGCAGATGGACGAGAGCGAGCGCGCCGATGCCATCTGGCAAGCCGTGCACGAGTCCGAGGCCGGTCATTGGACGGGCAAGCGCGGCCGTGTGATCGTCGAGCTGCACGGCATTGTCGTCTCGGCCGACACCGACGCCGAAGCCGCACGTGCCTGGTACCACAAGGCGCTGATCTCGAAGCGGGTGACCGAGTGCGGGAGGGCAGCGTGATGGCCAAGAACAAGCTGTCCGACCTGAACGACCACCTATTCGCCCAGATCGAGCGCCTCTCCGACGAGGACATGACCCCCGAGAAGCTCGCGGCGGAGGCTCAGCGCGCCGAAGCCATCGTCGGCCTCGCCGACCAGGTTGTGCGCATCGCCGACACCAGCCTGCGGGCCGCCACCCTCTTCGCCAAGCACGGCAAGGAGGTGCTGCCCATGCTGCCGAAGATCGGAGGGCCGTCCGAATGAGGAGGCAACCCATCAGCTACAGCGAGTACGAAGAGGTCTGGATCAAGGTCCGCTCTCACCTCCCGCGCCACGAGCTGCATCAGCTGTTCTGCGAAACGTTCCGCCGCGAGGACGTCAGCCAGGCCAACCTCACCGCGCTCTGCAAGCGGCGCGGCTGGCTGACCGGGCGCACGGGCCGGTTCGAGAAGGGCACCAAGCCAGTGAACAAGGGCAAGACGATGCCATTCAACCCGAACAGCGCGGCGACGCGCTTCAAGAAGGGCCAGCGCCCGCATACCTGGCGCGGCGCCGGTCACGAGGCGATCGACCCCAAGGAGGGCTACGTCTGGATGATCGTGGCCGAGACCAACCCGTATACGGGCGCGCCGACCCGTCGGGTGCTGAAGCACAAGTGGCTCTGGGAGAAGGCTCACGGCCCGATCCCCGAGGGTCATGCCCTGAAGTGCCTGGACGGCGACAAGACGAACTGCGCGCCGTCGAACTGGGAAGCCGTGCCCCGCGCCCTGCTGCCCCGCCTCAATGGCCGGTTCGGACGCGGTTACGACCAGGCGCCCGAGGAACTGAAGCTCACCATCCTGGCTGTCGCCAAGCTGGAGCATGCCGCGCGGCAGGCACGGAGGAAGCGGCGCGGCACGAAGAAGGAGACCGCAGCATGAACGCCCCGACCATGCGTGTGCCTATGCAACCCCTCTACGTCCGACCATCTCGAGTGCAGGAGTGCTTCGGGATCCACCGATCGACGCTTTACCGGTGGGTTGATGCCGAAGCCGAGCGCGCAAAGCTAGAGCGACGCGAGCCGAAGCTGCGTCTCTACAAGCGAGGCGCCGCAACCTTTGTAAGGACGTCTGAGCTGGAAGACTACATCACCTACTGCGAGCTGGCGGGATGACGCCCCTCCATGCAAAAATATTCAGTACGTGAATAGTTATTGAATATTCTTGACGTAAATTGACGCGCTGGGTACATGTGATGACAGATGATCGACAGAAGGCGAATCGGACTTGGATCGAGACAATGCACTTCACACCGCGCGCGAGCTTTTCGAACCAGCCTTATGGGCCCTGCTTAACGAGCTAGAGAAAGCGACCCTTGCCGACCTCGCCCGTGTCCAACACATGGACTTGGTAAATTCGAGAGCCATAGGCTCGGTTCTTAATGGTGCGCTTCCAGCTGCCGCGGCGGCGGTGGAGCTAGAAGATCGCGGGCTGGAAGTCAGTTACGTAAAAGATGGGCACTGCAACAAACTATCTGGCACGATCACTTTTGAGGGAGAAGAGCGGAACGTTAGCTTCGAACTTCACCTATCCGGTCCGAAAGGTGGGACATCCAAGTCCTCTCATCAGTATGCGAAATGCGACTTTCAAGTATGCGACATAGAAGAGCAGAGCTCTCTGTTCCCATATGACGTCGAAGCTCCGAAAGATCTGCTGTTTTTCGTTGCATGCCATCTAAGTGGAACTGGGGCATCCATCGCACGGGCGTTCATAAAGTTTGCGGACGGTATCGATCAACGAATGTTAGAAACTCATCGCCCGTTGACGGATGCAAGAATAGAGCGCGAAGCTACTACAAAAACCGACCAACGAGTGGGCGCGAAGTTGAAACTAAAAGAAAGCAAGAGGAAAGAAAAAGAGAATGGCAGCACGACCAATCAATGGAGAGATGCTGCTCCTGGCTCGAAATAGACGCCGTATTACTCAAACGGAACTGGCTCGTGAGACTGGAGTTGCACAAGCGGCAATTTCTCGGATCGAGAATGGAACTCGAGACGGGCTATCGCAAGAAGAAATTCAGTCGATAGCTCGCTTTCTTGAATTTCCTATTAGCTTCTTCTATGAGCAAGACCCTCTCTACAGAACACCAATGAGTCTTCACGGGGCGGCATTTCGAAAAAGATCATCCGTATCAGCGAAAGACCAGAACGTAGTTGTAGCCCTCGCAAACCTATACGTAATGCACTACAGGAGACTTTTGGAGGCGGTAGATATAGAGCCACAATATCCACTACTTCAGTTTGAAATAATTAATGACAAGTCGAGCGTCAGCGAGAATGCGAACGGTGTAACATCAGCAAGTGAAGCCGCTCGAAAAATTAGATCATCTTGGCAATTGGACAGTGCACCGATCTCAAATCTGATCCAGTTAGTTGAGGCGACTGGGGTGCTGGTCGCAGAAGGCGACTTTGAAAGCGCTGATGTAGATGGCGTGACACTACGACCACCAGGAATGAAGCCAGTTATACTTCTTAACAAGAATCGACCTGTAGACCGCAAAAGATTTAGCCTAGCTCACGAATATGGACATGTTGTCCTACACACTTTCCCGCACGAAGCAATGGAACATGAGGCAAATGAATTTGCCGGGGAGCTTCTTATGCCTCGCTCCAGCATTCTACCTGACCTCAAAAGAGAATTAAGCATTCCAAGGCTAGGTCAACTAAAGTACAAATGGCGAGTATCTATGTCTGCTCTGATATATAGAGCAAAGATTCTTGGGGCAATTTCCGACCAAACAGCCACAAAACTATACAAGAAGATGAGTGCATTTGGATACCGAAAGCAGGAGCCATTAGAGTTCGACATCCCCCCTGAGTACGGAAAATCAGCACCCCAGCTTGTTGAGTTGCATTTAAAAGACCTTGCGTACTCCATCGAGGAGATCGCGAACGCTGTTAGAATAACACCTGTTGAGTTTGCCAACATGCATGGCATTCCCGTATCGGACATCCAAGGAACGCCACGCACAAAGCCAAAACTGAAGCTTGTAGCAAATAGCGGTTAGTTGCCCCGAAGCGCCTGACGTCGCCCCTAACGGGCGGCGTCACATTCCTCAAGATTGGGCGCTACGCGGATGCCAGATTGCCCCGTGGCAAGTCGGCACTTACTGTACCGAAACCGGACAATAATCCGAATACTGCAACTACTGCTCCGCCTGCTATCCCGAGGCAACCCTTCACGACGAAGTTGGATGTCCCGATGGTTTCCTCGCTCACCATCTGAAGCTCATCAAAGAGATGCCGTCAGCCTTCTATCCTTGTCGCGCTCCTTTGCTAGACTGCTCTACCATCGAAGGCCGCTTGCCCTTTCTGAATGCCCTTAGATCGCATCACGGGAAATTGTCACACTTCATCGACTCTAGAAGCTCTTGGAATTTCGGATTTTTTGAAAGGGTATACCCATCTTCAATTGCCTTCGCTGATTTGAGCGCAATTTCCGCACAGGCCTTTGCGAGAATTTGGGAGGGGGAGGTCACTTCAACCTTATCTCCAGGGATAACTGTGTCGGCCGCCATCTCACCACTAGATTCTGTGGGGGATGCAAGCAGCACCTGCATACGCGCCTCCAGAGATCGAACCCTGTCGTCGAACTGGAATACTGCATATGCTCCACCGGATACGATTCCGAGAATTGTGAGCCCGCTTGCGATATTTCCTATCGTCATAGATTTTATAAACTCCTATCTGAATTTCGCGGTCCGATGGCCCGCTTGTCGCACATGATGAACCTTCTGATCGGATGCCATGCGACGCACAATTGGTGCAGTATCTGAGCCTTGGCTCATAGCATGGTGGGAAGATCCGACCCTGACCGCAGGGGAACCTATCAAGACCGGCGTGCAGGCCGTCCTCGAAACCTTCTAACCCAAACTCAGCGTAACGAACGGCCCATCCTGACTTCTGAGCCGCTCCGCCTTCGACATCGCCCACCACAAACTGCGTGGGGGGCCAGCTGGGGGACTGGCAGCTCCCAGCGCGAAAAGTCTAAGGATTTCAGGAGATATTGGTGCGGGTGAAGGGACTCGAACCCCCACGCCTTGCGGCGCCAGAACCTAAATCTGGTGCGTCTACCAGTTCCGCCACACCCGCATGTCTCTCATGGGGAGCGGAACGGCCCCCCGGAAATCTCGGCGCTGTCTAGCAAAGCCCGAAGCGGCGCGCCACGGGAAAAAATGCCGACTGCCGCAGCGGCCTCAAAGTCCCATTTCGCGCATCACGGCGGGCAGCATCTCGGGCAGGTCCTCGGCGATCAACCCCGGGCCGAAACGGCGCGCCGCCTCGACATGCAGCCACGCCGCCTCCTGCCCCGCGGCGAAACCGTCGCGGCCGCGTGCCATCAGCCCCGCCGCGATCCCGGCCAACACGTCGCCCGCCCCTGCGGTGGCAAGCCATGGCGCGGAGCGACCATGAACCGCGGCATTGATCACCGCGCGCCCATCGGGTGCCGCGATCACCGTATCCGGCCCCTTGAGCAGCACCGTGCAGCCCAACCGCCCCGCCGCCTCGCGCGCCGCATCGAGCCGCGAGTAGGCCGGGCCGCTTGCGACCGGCCCGCTCATGCGGTCGGCGATGTCAGACACCAGACGCGCGAATTCGCCATCATGCGGCGTGAGCAGGCATCCCTCATGCAGCGCAGCCCGCAAAGCCGCATCCCCAGCCACGAGCGTGAGCGCGTCGGCGTCGAGCACCGTTGACCGCTCCGCCGCAAGCGCCCGCCCCACCAGTTCGCCTTCGCGCATGCTGGTCCCGAGACCCGGGCCGAGCAGAAGCGCGTTCAGCCTGGAATCCTCCAGCAATTGCTCCAGCGCCTCCGCATTCCGCAGCGACCGCAGCATGATCGCGTCCAGCCGGGCCGCGTTTTCCTGCAGGGCCGCAGGCGGGCAGGCCAGCGTCACCAGCCCCGCACCGCTCCTGAGCGCGGCCCGAGCCGCCATGCGCGCCGCGCCGCCGCGCCCAACCCCGCCGGACAGCACCAGGGCGTGGCCGTGACCGTATTTGTGACCTGCGCGCTTGCCGAACCGCTCAGGTCTGCGGGTAAGCCTGACGCTCCCGCCCTCCTCCGGGAGGCCGATGCCGCGAATATCCAGCATGCCGCAACGGGTCGGGCCTTCGGCAAGAATATGGCCGCGCTTCGGTGTATGAAAGCTCACCGTGAGATCGGCGTCGAAGCATCGCTCGCCGATCACGCGCCCGCTGTCGGAACACAGGCCGGATGGCAGGTCGATCGCCAGCACTCGCTGCGCCCCGGCCTTCAGCACCCGGTCGAACTCGGGGCCGAGCGGCCGCGCAAGCCCGATGCCGAACAGCGCGTCGACCACGAGGTCGGCTCCCTCGACCGACTCTCCTGCCCGGTCCCACTCCTCGATGGCCCCCATTTCCGACCAAAGCCGCGCCTGCCCGGCGGCATCCGCATGGCGTGTCGGGGCCAGCGCGTGAAGCCGGACCGTCCAGCCGCGCATGGCCAACTGCCTTGCCACCGCATAGCCGTCACCGCCATTGCCGCCCGGCCCGCACAGCACGCAGACGCGCCCTCCGGATGAGAGCTGCGGCCAATGCTCGAACAGCGCGGCAATCACGGCAGCCCCCGCCCGTTCCATGAGCACCGCGCCTGGTGTGCCGGCCGCGACGGCCCGCGCCTCTGCATCGCGCATTTCACTGGCAGTCAGAACCGCCATTCCGTCGGGACTGCTCACGGAACGAGCGGTTTCCGGGATGTCGGCCGGGCAAGAATTTTCAAACTGCATCGAATACACCCATTATGCACAAATTTTAAGCACAGATCTGGAATTTCGGCATTGGCTCCATTCCGGGCCGGGAGCGGCGATTGAGGTGGCCGGGGCGTCATGGTTTCACCCCTGAGAACGCGGATGCAAGGGAGTCGCGCGACATGAAGAAGATCGAGGCGATCATCAAGCCGTTCAAGCTCGACGAGGTGAAGGAGGCGCTTCAGGAGGCCGGCGTGCAGGGCCTCTCCGTTGTCGAGGTGAAAGGCTTTGGACGCCAGAAGGGCCATACCGAGCTTTATCGCGGCGCCGAATACGTCGTCGATTTTCTGCCCAAGGTGAAGATCGAGGTGGTTCTGCCCGACGATCAGGTCGAGCGCGCGATCGCGGCCATCGTCGATGCCGCGAAGACCGACAAGATCGGCGACGGCAAGATCTTTGTTTCGCCCGTCGAACAGGCGATCCGCATCCGCACCGGAGAATTCGGCGACGACGCGATCTGAGCCGCGCGCCGCGGGGGGCAACCCCTTTTCACGAACACGAGATAAACAAGGAAAGCATTGAGATGGACAGCTCCAAGCTTCTGAAGATGATGAAGGACGAGGAGGTCGAATACGTCGACATCCGTTTCACCGACCCCAAGGGCAAGCTGCAGCACGTCACGGTGGTCGCCGACCTCGTCGACGAGGACTTCCTCGAGGAAGGCTTCATGTTCGACGGCTCCTCGATCGCCGGCTGGAAGTCGATCGACCAGTCCGACATGAAGCTGATGCCCGCCAATGACAGCGCCTATATCGACCCGTTCTACGCCGAGAAGACGCTGTGCCTCCACTGCACCGTGGTCGAGCCCGACACCGGCGAGCCCTATGACCGCGACCCGCGCGGCACCGCGTTGAAGGCCGAAGCCTACCTGAAGTCGAGCGGCATCGGCGACACCGCCTATATGGGCCCCGAGGCCGAGTTCTTCATCTTCGACGACGTCCGCTTCGCCGTGACCTCGAACAAGGTCTCCTTCTCGGTCGACGCGATCGACGGCGCCTGGAACACCGACACCGAGTACGAGGTCGGCAACACCGGCCACCGTCCGGGCGTCAAGGGCGGCTACTTCCCGGTCAACCCGATCGACGACGCGCAGGACATGCGCGGCGAGATGCTCTCGACCATGAAGCGCATGGGCATGAAGGTCGACAAGCACCACCACGAGGTGGCGTCGTGCCAGCACGAGCTGGGGCTGATCTTCGGCACGCTGACGCACCAGGCCGACGAGATCCAGAAGTACAAATACGTGATCCACAACGTGGCCCAGGCCTACGGCAAGTCGGCGACCTTCATGCCGAAGCCGATCTCGGGCGACAACGGCTCGGGCATGCACGTCAACATGTCGATCTGGAAGGACGGCAAGCCGCTTTTCGCCGGCGACAAGTATGCCGATCTCAGCCAGGAAGCGCTCTACTTCATCGGCGGCATCCTGAAGCACGCCAAGGCGCTCAACGCGATCACCAACCCCACCACCAACAGCTACAAGCGCCTGATCCCGGGCTTCGAAGCCCCGGTGCTGCGCGCCTACTCGGCTCGCAACCGCTCGGGCTGCGTCCGGATCCCGTGGTCGGAAAGCCCGAAGGCCAAGCGCGTCGAGGCCCGTTTCCCCGACCCGGCCGCGAACCCCTACCTCGCCTTCTCGGCGCTGCTGATGGCCGGCCTCGACGGCATCAAGAACAAGATCGATCCGGGCCCGTCCTCGGACAAGGACCTCTACGACCTGCCGCCCGAAGAGCTGGCGCAAATCCCGACGGTCTGTGGTTCGCTGCGCGAGGCGCTCGAGGCGCTGGAAGCCGATCACGAGTTCCTGCTTGCCGGTGACGTGTTCACCCGCGACCAGCTCGAAGGTTACATGGCGCTCAAGTGGGAAGAGGTCTACGCCTACGAGCACACGCCGCACCCGGTCGAGTACAAGCTCTACTACAGCTGCTGATCGTTTCAACCGCCATTTCAAGACCATGCGGGGCGCCAATCGGCGCCCCGTTTGCGTTGCGATCGCGCCGGGTCGAGCGACAAGGCGGCTCGTAATGCCACGTATCGGGGCCGAATTGCGGCGGTGAGAGGGCAGTTCCAGCGTCGCGATCTTGCTAATTCCCCGGTTCGCGCTCAGCGGGAACACAATTCCTAAACATGGATGAAAGGAACCACTCACGCGGCCCACGTGCCGACTCATCTTGGAGACCGGTCCATGCCAGACCCGATCACCAGTACCGTTGCCCAGCTTCTGTTCCGCGCCGCTCCCGAACTCGACTTCCCCAACCTGGTCGACGACCTGCGCACGGCGCTCAACGACGGTCCTGCCCGCGATTGCGGGCTGAACTGGGATCACGAGGACGTCGCTGTCTTCGACCTCGACAATGCCCGCATCATCCTCGCCTACACCCAGATGCTTCCCGGCCGGTACGCCGCCTGCCTGTCGATCGGCGTCGGTGCCGCCGAAAGCGGTGATTGCCAGGTCGGCATCGCGAGCCATCAAGGCACGATCACCCGGCTGCTCGCCGACCGGATCAACGCGCGCTTCATGTCCGACCGGATGCTGTGGAAGACCAGCCCCCGCGCGGCCAGCGTCGAGATGATCGACGCGATGATCGACGAGTTGCCCGGTCTCGACCCAGCCCGGCCCGGGCTGCATGCCACCGAGCACGAGATCGACCGGATGCTGGCCCGCTTCGATGCCGAGACCGCGGAGCAGGTCTCGGAACTGGCGCCCGAAGTGCCGGAAACACGCCCGCTGCGACCGCGCCGGCCCGAGCGCCCGAGCTACCGCACCGAGCGGCCGAAGCTGCGCACCACGGCCGAGCGGGTACGGCCGGCCAACGACATGCCGGCGGCCGCGCATCCCATGGTCGAGGAGATGCAGCGCATCCGCGAGGCGCTGGAGCCCACCAAGGACGAGGCACTGGCCGAGCGTCGGCCGCGCAGCATTCTCGGGCTGTCCCTGCCGGGACTGCGCAAGCGCTCCAACAGCGCCGCGGTAGCGGGGGTGATCCTGACACTGGGCGCGCATGGCGCGGCGCTGGGCCCGGTGATCCCCGGAATCTGACTCTTCGCAGTTGGGGGCGCGCGGACAGTGCCGCCGGGTCATCCGGCGACCTTGTGCGCCCGTCCCCATGCCCCTATGACCCCGGCGTACCCTTCCCCGATCGAAGAGAGCGCCGATGATCCCCCGCTATTCCCGCCCCGAGATGACCGCCATCTGGGAACCCGCCACCAAGTTCCGCATCTGGTACGAGATCGAGGCCCATGCGGGCGACGCGATGGCGGATCTGGGCGTGATCCCGCGCGAGAATGCCGACGCCGTGTGGAAGGCGAAGGATGTCGAGTTCGACGTCGCGCGCATCGACGAGATCGAGGCCGTCACAAAGCACGACGTCATCGCCTTCCTGACCCATCTCGCCGAGCATGTGGGCTCGGACCAGGCCCGCTTCGTGCATCAGGGCATGACCTCGTCGGACGTGCTCGACACCACTTTCAACGTACAGCTCACCCGTGCCGCCGACCTGCTGATCGCCGACATGGAGCGCGTTCTGGCCGCGCTCAAGGCGCGCGCGATCGAGCACAAGGACACGGTCCGTATCGGTCGTTCCCACGGCATCCATGCCGAGCCGACCACCATGGGGCTGACCTTCGCGCGCTTCTACGCCGAGATGGATCGCGGCCTCGCGCGCCTCAGGAACGCCCGTGACGAGATCGCCACCGGCGCCATTTCAGGCGCGGTGGGCACCTTCGCCAATGTCGATCCGCGCGTCGAGGAGCATGTCTGCGCCAAGATGGGTCTCAAGCCCGAACCGATTTCCACCCAGGTGATCCCGCGCGATCGCCATGCCATGTTCTTTGCCACGCTGGGCGTGATCGCCTCGTCGATGGAGAACATCGCCACCGAGATCCGCCACATGCAGCGGACGGAAGTCCTCGAAGCGGAGGAGTTCTTCTCCAAGGGCCAGAAGGGGTCCTCGGCCATGCCGCACAAGCGCAACCCGGTGCTGACCGAGAACCTGACCGGCCTCGCCCGTCTGGTGCGCATGTCGGTGGTGCCAGCAATGGAGAACGTCACGCTCTGGCACGAGCGCGACATCTCGCACTCCTCGGTCGAGCGGGCGATCGGCCCCGACACCACGGTGACGCTCGACTTTGCTCTGAACCGCCTCGCGGGCGTGATCGAAAAGCTGGTGATCTACCCGCGGCACATGCTCGACAACATGAATAAGTTCCGCGGTCTGGTGATGAGCCAGCGGGTCCTGCTGGCGCTGACGCAGGCGGGCGTGAGCCGCGAGGACGCCTACCGTCTGGTGCAGCGCAACGCGATGCGGGTCTGGGAACAGGGCGCCGATTTCAAGACCGAACTTCTGGCCGACCCCGAAGTGACGGCGGCGCTGACACGTGAACAGATCGAGGAGAAGTTCGACCTCGGCTATCACACCAAGCATGTCGACACGATCTTCGCGCGCGTGTTCGGCTAAAGCCTCATGCGGCGGGCTTCGGCCCGCCGCCTTCTTCAGATCAGGCCGAAGCCCGAGGCCAGTGTCGCGGCCTGCGTGGCCGTCGAGGCGCCGAGCTTCGTCCGGGCATTCTTCAGGCGCTGCTTGATCGCCCCCTCGGTCACGCCCAGCGCATGGGCGATCTGCTTGAGCCGGTAGCCGTTCTTGACCATCCGCAGCACCTCGATCTCGGCTTGCGTCAGGTTGGTCGGCGGTGCCGCCCTCTCATGCAGGGTCAGCAACATGCCGTGCAGCACGCCCAGTTCGCGATCGCTGAACTCGCGGTCCTCGCGCAAGAAGATGCCGTAGGAGCGCAGCCCGCTCTCCTCGTCCGAGACCGACGCGACCGCGCCGTGACGCAGCCCCAGCCGCCAGGCCTTCGCGAAGATGCCGAGCGGGTCGTCGAGCGCGCTCCAGCGCGCGATCCCCTCGTTGGCATAGGCCCAACGGATCGCCGGATCGTCGAGCAGGAACCGCTCGGATGTATAGAGGTCAATCCAGGGCTGAGGCAAATTGTTATATTCTTCGAGCGGGAACGCGAAGCCGATCCGCAAGGCAAGGTAGTGACCAACCGGCGCCAAGCGACCGAGCAGCTCGCTATCGATCGAGACGCTCATTTAATGGACCCGTTCCAGCTGCATGGTCGCGATCGGTCCGCTCATCGTGCCAAGTTCGATCTTCAGTCCTCCCCAGGACGAGCCTCCCGGACAAGACCTCGGAAACGCGACTTCAGACTGCATAAACGAACTTGCCCAATACATACAGTATCGGTCGGGAATTGCTTCACCTCAAGTGGATTACACTACGGATCTGAACACTTCGATAGCGCCGTGGCCTATTTCGCCTGAAATGGCGACATCGTCGAGAACCTTCGGGACATCATGGCTCGGGGCCATCCTTGGAACGAACTGAGAACCACCTGTTTACCCAGATCTTCTATGACGTTCGAACCGACCGCATCAGGAGACAGCATCCGTGTCAGCCCCCCAGCCCATAGATCCTGCCGGGGCTCGCCCGGTCGGCGGCAGCCGCAACCTGAGTCATCGTCGCAAGGCCGCGATGGTGGTGCAACTGGCGATCGCCGAGGGGCGCAAGCTCGATCTGGCCGCCTTGCCGGAGGAGGTGCAGATCAGCCTGACCCGCGAACTGGGTGCCCTGCGCCTCGTCGATCGTACGACGCTGGCCGCCGTGGCGGCGGAATTCTCCGACCGCATCGAAGGGCTGGGCCTCGCTGCACCACGCGGCATGGACGGGGTTCTGGCCGCGCTCGACGGACGGATCAGCCCGGCGACGGCGGCGCGGTTGCGGGCCGAGACCGAACCGCCTTCTAGCGACGATTCATGGGCGCGACTGACGGCGCTGCCCTGCCCCGATCTGGTACCGCTGATGACCAGCGAATGCGCAGAGATCGCGGCGGTCACCCTGTCGAAGTTGCCGGTCGCCAAGGCTGCGGAACTGCTTGGGCTGCTGCCGGGGGAACGGGCCCGGCGGATCACCCATGCGATGTCGCAGACTTCGACCATCACACCTGATGCAGTCGAGCGGATCGGCGCGGCCCTAGCGGCGGAGCATTGCCGCCCGGCGCACCATGCCTTCGCAGATCCGGCACCCGACAGGCTGGGCGAAATCCTCAATTCCAGCGGCAGCGCCACACGCGACAACGTGCTGGACGGTCTCGAGGCCGATGATCCCGATTTCGCGCGCGATGTACGCCGGTCCATCTTCACCTTCGGCGACATTCCCGATCGGCTCGCGGCTGCGGACGCACCGGCCATATTGCGCCGGATCGAACAACCGGTGCTGATCACCGCTCTCGCGGCGGCACTGGCCCAGGGCGGCGGTTTCGCCACCGCCGCCGCGCATCTGCTCGACAACATCTCGCAACGCATGGCCCAAGGGCTGCGAGACGAGATCGCCGAACGCGGCGAGATTCGCCTGATCGAGGCCGAGGCGGCGATGAGCGAGATCACCGGCGCCATACGCGCCGCCGCCGATGCCGGCGAAATCACGCTCGTCTCGCCGGAACCCGACGACACCATGGGCTAGTGCCTCGCGGGGCGCATCTTGGCTTTCGGCCCTCTCCGTCCTATGGCCAATGAGGGGCAGCGTCAGGATAGCGGAGCGGCCATGGCAGGCGACACGGCAAGACCCTCGGGGCGTGGCCCCACCGACCGGGCGGTCGATCTGGCCCTGCGTGCCGCGATCGGCACCGTGATGGCCCTGCCCTACGAGCGGCGCGTCGCAGCGATGGGGTCGCTCACCGCGCGCGCGATCGGACCCCTCGCGGGCTATCGCCGCCGCGCCAGCGCAAATCTCGCGCTGATCTGGCCCGACCTTGCACCCGAGCGCCGCGCCACCTTGGCGCGCGCGGTCTGCGACAATCTCGGGCGTACCCTGATCGAGAACTACTCGGGAGCCGAGTTCGCCCGCGCCCTGCCCTCCGAACCGCAGCAATCCGACGGCATGGAAGCGGTTGCGCGTGCCCGCGCCGAAGGCCGTCCGGTGATCTTCGTCACCGGGCATTTCGGCAATCACGAAGCGCCTCGGCGTGTGCTCACCGGCATGGGCTACGACATCGGCGGGCTCTATCGCGAAATGTCGAACCGCTTCGTCAACGACCACTACGCGGCGACGATGCAGGACGTGTCGGGGCCGGTTTTCGCAAAGGGGCGTCGCGGTCTGACCGGGTTCCTGCGCCATCTCAAGGCGGGCGGCATGGCGACGATCCTGTTCGACCTGCACGATCGCAGCGGCGTCGAGATCGATTTCCTGGGTCGGCCCGCGCGCACCGCCCTGACCGCTGCCGAGCTTGCGCGGCGCTTCGATGCGCTGCTCGTGCCGTATTACGGCACCCGTCGCGCCGACGGCATCTCATTCGATGTGGCGGTCGAGGCCCCGATTCCACATGGCGCACCGCTCGACATGATGCGCGAGGCGACCGCCCGGCTCGAGGCGCGGGTGAGGCGCGATCCCGGACAATGGTTCTGGGTGCACAACCGGTGGAAGGCAGCCCGCCGCTAGGGCAGCCGCGCCGCAGCGAGGATCGCGCCCGGCCCCTCTTCCTGAACGATCACGGCGCCGGGCTGGTCGCCCTCGATCGGCGTCTCGATTTCGAGATCCTCGGTTCCGTTCCATCGCACCAGCAGACCCCACGACGTCACGATATTGGCATAGGTCAGATCGTGCCCCGCATTCTCGCCATTCTTGATCGAGACCTTTGCCTCGGGCATGAAACGCACGAGTTGCACCATCAGCGGTTCCGTATGATCGGTCATGCGTCGCGCCTTGATTCGCAGCAGCCCGCCATCGCGTTTGGCCTGCATCGTCACCGTCGCGGGCATCTCGGCGTGGTTCATCACCGCTTCCATCACCTTCATCGGCTTGGCCCCGACGATCCGCTCGACACCGCCGACCACGAATTGCGGCGTATAGACCATCCGTTCGCCCACGGCGGCAGCATAGGCCTTCTGACGCTTGGTGAAGCCCGGTTGGGCAAAGCTGTCGGCCCAGCCGATATAGTCCCAGTAATCGACATGCAGCCCCAGTGCGATGACGTCTTCCCGCGTGGCAAGGTCGCGCACCATCTGGTCGGCGGGCGGGCAGCTCGAACAGCCCTGCGAGGTGAACAGCTCGATCACCACCGGCGACTCGGCCTGGACCGGAGTGAAGGCAAGACAGGCCGCGCTGACCAAAGCCGCCAAGAATCCGCGCATGCCTTCTCTCCAATCCGAAATTACCCTGTCCGGTCTAAGCGGTTCCGCCCCTCCTTGCCAATCAAGCCGCCGCGAGAGCGACGTGCGCGAAACGCGAGGCGGCCGCATCTGGACATTTGTGTGCCGTTGTATACATAGACGGCGACGGCCTTGATCGCCTGCTGCCGTTGCGGCAGAACCGGGGCCAGACCCACAGCTCGCAGCCAGAAGGGACACTTCATGCCGATTCAAGTTGGCCAGGACAGCGCCAAGACCCGCCGGAAGCTCACGGTCGGGTCGCAGAGCCTGTCGTATTACTCGATTCCCGCCGCCACCGAGGCGGGCCTAGGCGATTTCGATCGCCTGCCGGCCGCGCTCAAAGTGGTGCTGGAGAACCTGCTGCGCTTCGAGGATGGCGGTTTCTCCGTCTCGACCGACGACATCAAGGCCTTTGCCGAGTGGGGCGCCAATGGCGGCAAGAACCCCCGCGAGATCGCCTACCGCCCGGCCCGCGTGCTGATGCAGGACTTCACCGGCGTGCCCGCCGTCGTGGACCTCGCGGCCATGCGCGACGGCATCAAGGCGCTGGGCGGCGACGCGCAGCTAATCAACCCGCTCAACCCCGTCGATCTCGTGATCGACCACTCGGTGATGATCGACGAGTTCGGCAACCCGCGCGCGTTCCAGATGAACGTAGATCGCGAATACGAGCGCAACATCGAGCGTTACCAGTTCCTGAAATGGGGCCAGAAGGCGTTCCAGAACTTCCGCGTGGTGCCGCCGGGCACCGGTATCTGCCACCAGGTGAACCTCGAATACCTCGCGCAGGTGGTCTGGTCGGACAAGGACCAGAACGGTGAGGAAGTGGCCTATCCGGACACGCTCGTCGGCACCGACAGCCACACCACCATGGTCAACGGCGCGGCCGTTCTCGGCTGGGGCGTGGGCGGCATCGAGGCCGAGGCCGCGATGCTGGGCCAGCCGATCTCGATGCTGATCCCCGAGGTCATCGGCTTCAAGCTGACCGGCAAGATGGTCGAGGGCACCACCGCCACCGACCTCGTGCTGCGCGTCGTGAAGATGCTGCGCGAGAAGGGCGTGGTCGGCAAGTTCGTCGAATTCTACGGCGACGGCCTCGACAACGTGCCACTGGCCGACCGTGCCACGATCGGCAACATGGCCCCCGAATACGGCGCCACCTGCGGCTTCTTCCCGATCGATCAGGAAACGCTGCGCTACATGGAGCAGACCGGCCGCGACAAGGATCGCATCGCGCTGGTCGAGGCCTATGCCAAGGAAAACGGCATGTGGCGCGACAAGGGCTACGAGCCGGTCTACACCGACACGCTCGAGCTCGACATGGGCACCGTCGTTCCCGCCATTTCGGGTCCGAAGCGCCCGCAGGACCACATCGCGCTCGACGAGGCCGCTCGTGCCTTCGGCGAATACGTGAAGGGCCAGCGCAAGGGCGAGGACACCTCGGCAAACTCCGAGATCCGCTGGGAAGGTGAAGGCGGCCAGCCCGAGCCGGTCGACATCCCCGGCGACGAGGGCCATCACAAGCGCGGCTTCGTGGAGACCGAGGACGGCCATTACCAGATGCATGACGGCTCGATCGTGATTGCCTCGATCACGTCCTGCACCAACACCTCGAACCCCTACGTCATGATCGGCGCCGGTCTCGTCGCCCGCAAGGCGCGCGAACTGGGGCTGAACCGCAAGCCGTGGGTCAAGACCTCGCTGGCACCGGGCAGCCAGGTCGTCTCGCACTATCTCGAAGCGGCCGGGCTGCAGGACGATCTCGACGCGATCGGCTTCAACCTCGTCGGCTACGGCTGCACCACCTGCATCGGCAACTCGGGCCCGCTCGAGACCGAGATCTCCAAGGCGATCAACGACAACGATCTGATCGCCACCTCGGTGCTCTCGGGCAACCGCAACTTCGAGGGCCGGATCAGCCCCGACGTGCGCGCCAACTACCTCGCCTCGCCGCCGCTCGTGGTGGCCTATGCGCTGGTGGGCGACATGAATGTCGACATCACCCGCGAGCCGCTGGGTCAGGACAAGAACGGCAACGACGTCTATCTCAAGGACATCTGGCCGTCGCAGTCCGAGATCGCCCAGCTGGTCGAGAAGACCGTCACCCGCGAAGCGTTCCAGGAGAAATACGCCGACGTCTTCAAGGGCGACGAGAAGTGGCAGTCGGTCGAGACCCCCGACAGCGAGACCTATGACTGGCCCGCGACCTCGACCTACGTGCAGAACCCGCCCTACTTCCAGAACATGTCCAAGGAGCCAGGCCAGATCCACGACATCGAGGACGCCCGCGTTCTGGCGATCCTCGGCGACATGGTGACCACCGACCACATCTCGCCCGCGGGTTCGTTCAAGGAGACCACCCCGGCCGGCAAGTACTTGGTCGAGCGTCAGGTTCCGGTGCGCGAGTTCAACTCGTACGGCTCGCGCCGCGGCAACCACGAGGTGATGATGCGCGGCACCTTCGCCAACATCCGCATCCGCAACGAGATGCTGGACGGGGTCGAGGGCGGCTACACCAAGGGTCCCGACGGCAGCCAGATGGCGATCTACGACGCCGCCATGGCGTGGCAGGAACAGGGCAAGCCGCTCGTCATCTTCGGCGGCGAGCAGTACGGCGCAGGCTCCTCGCGCGACTGGGCCGCGAAGGGTACCGCCCTTCTGGGCGTGAAGGCGGTCATCGCCGAGAACTTCGAGCGCATCCACCGCTCGAACCTCGTCGGCATGGGCGTGATCCCGTTCGAGTTCACCGGCGGCGACACCCGCAAGTCGCTGGGTCTCACCGGCGACGAGAGCGTGTCGATCAAGGGCCTGAGCGATGTGAAGCCGTTGCAGGAAGTGACGGCGACGATCACCATGGGTGACGGCTCGACCAAGGAGGTCACGCTGCGCTGCCGGATCGATACGGCGGTGGAGATCGACTACATCAAGAACGGCGGCGTGCTGCACTACGTGCTGCGCAACCTCGCGCAGTCGGCCGCCTGATCCGTTTCGGATCGCGGCGCGAAAACAGACCGCCCCGGCCGATGGCCGGGGCGGTTTTTCTTCGGAAATCGGCGATCACGGAATGAAACCGACCGTTTCCTTCCGCCGCTACTCCAACCCGGCGCCGTCGGGCCGCGGGGGCAACTGCCGCAGATAGGCGATGACGGCGTCCAGATCCTCCTCCGTCATCCTGGCATAGTTGGCATAGGGCATCGGTGGCGACATCCGTTCGCCGTCCGGGCGCAGTCCCTGGGTGATCATCGCCTTCAGATCCTCGTCCGAATACTCCGCGACGCCGTCCTCGCCGGAAGTGATATTGGGCGAGATCACAGTGCCCCACGGCCCATGGAATTCGAACCCGCCCGCACCGGTATGCGTGTCGGTCATCGGACCCTGCGGCCCCATCGGCGAGTGGCATTCGATGCAATGCGCCACGGGCCCCGCCAGATAGGCACCGTACTCCACCGTTGCCCCGCGGTCGGGTGCGCTCGCGCTCTCCACCGGGGGGCCGTAGCTAGGCGGGAGCGGAATGTCGTAGCGGCTTTCGCCCGGGTCGTTCTCCACGGCCGGGACCTGCCGCAGATAGATCACCATGCTCATCACGTCATCATCCGACAGCCCGCGATAAAGCGGGATCGGCATCGGCGGACCGATCACGCTGCCATCGGGACGGATGCCCTCGCGGATCGCGCGGGCGAGTTCCGCGTCGGACCACTCCGCCACGCGGCTTGCGGGCGTGATATTCGACGCGATCGCAGTGAAATCGGGCGTCTCTTCGACCAAGCGACCGGAGAGATGCATGTCGGGCAATGGCCCCTCAGGCCCCATCGGACTGTGGCAATTGCCGCAGGCGGCAGGCCCCTCGACGAGATAGGTCCCGCGTTCGAGCGTCGGTTCGGCCAGACCCCCCGTAGCGGCGAAAATGAGGGACGAACTCAGGAAACCGGAAACCTTCATGACAAACTCCCCATGACTGGCAGGGAGCGTATCACGCGGGCGTGAGTTTACCTAGAGGCAGCCTGTTCCAGCGCGGGCTGCAACCGATCGGCGATGGCGCGCTGGGTCACCGGACCGGCCATGCGTTCAAGGATTCGTCCCTCGCCATCGACGACGAAGGTTTCCGGCACGCCATAGACACCCCAATCGCGCGCCACGCGGCCGTCATCTGTGCCGATGGCCTCGTAGGGGTCGCCCAGCTCGGCGAGAAAGGCCGCCGCGTTCCGCGGATCGTCCTTGTAGTTGATGCCGTAGACCGGCAGCCCGCCCTCGGCCAGTTCCGCGAGGTTCGGATGCTCGACCCGGCAAGGCGCGCACCAGCTGGCCCAGAAGTTCACCAGCTTGACCTCGCCATCGGCGAGCACGGCCGGATCGAAAGGTGGCTTGCCGGACAGGGT
Source organism: Limimaricola sp. AA108-03 (assembly GCF_050847355.1). NCBI lineage: Bacteria > Pseudomonadati > Pseudomonadota > Alphaproteobacteria > Rhodobacterales > Paracoccaceae > Limimaricola > Limimaricola sp. AA108-03. The sequence goes on along the minus strand of NZ_CP193755.1, from coordinate 1,276,832 downwards.
TCCCGTTTCGGTCAACGGCGCCTCGCGGCCGATTAGTGCCGACGGCAACTCGTCGGGGTTGTCGCGCAGCATGCCGGCGGCGAACAACCCGGCCAGCGCCGCGAAGATCGCCGGGGGCAGGATGATCAGGGGCGAGATCCTAGCCATGGTCGCGCTCGGTCCTTTCCAGTTCGGCCCGAACCTTGCGGTCGCGCCTGACGCTCCACCAGACCAGACCTGCCAGCGCCGCGAGGCTGATGCCCCAGGCCGAGATCACCTCGGCCGCGTATTTGCCCAGATCCATCATGCGCGCACCGGCTCGACCCGGCGGGCGCGGGCCCGTAGGGCCGCGATGCGGCGGGCGCGGATCTCGGTGCCGGTGCGCAACAGCACCAACGCGAGGAACAGCAACACGAAGCCTGCCATGCAGACGAGCAGCGGCACCCAGAACACGTCGGCCACGTTCTCCTGCTTGTCGAGCGACAGCGAGGCGCCCTGATGCAGCCCTTGGTTCCAGAAGTTCACGGCGTATCGCGACAGGATCGCGAAGACCGAGCCGACGAGGCAGAGCACCGATGTCAAATCGGCGGCGCTGTCGGGGTCGGGAATCGCGGTCCAGAGCGCGATGTAGCCGAGATAGAACAGGAACAGGATCAGGAACGAGGTCAGTCGCGGGTCCCAGGCCCACCATGTGCCCCACATCGGCTGGCCCCAGATCGCGCCGGTGATCAGCGCGATCACCGTCATCACCATGCCCACCGGCGCCGCCGCACGGGCCGCAAGCGCGCTGACGTGATGCCTGCGGATCAGCCAGATCAGCGAGGCCACGAGCATCATCAGCCAGGCATTGATCGCCATCAGCGCCGAGGGGACATGCAGGTAGATGATCTTCACCGAGGAGCCGAAACGCTCGGCCTCGGGCGTGAAGAAGAATCCCCAGACCAGCCCGACCGCCAGAACGGCGGCGGCGAGCCACATGAGCCACGGCACCCAAGGGGCCGTCGTGTCGAGGAACTTCCTCGGATTGGCGTAGGACCAGATCGACATGACTTTTCCTATCCTGCCGCGCAAGACGGCTCAATGCCCGGCTGCGTCAACGCAACGTGACCCGTAGCGCGGCGGCCGTGGCGAATGGCAGCAAGGCCGCACAGCCCAGCCCGATGCCCGCGAGCAGCATGAGCGGCGTGGCCGCCGGCAGGCCCTCGGCCCCGCGTCGGGCCGCCTCGGCGCCGAAGATGAGGATCGGCACGTAGAGCGGCAGCACGATCAGCGACAGCAGGAGGCCACCCCGGCGCAGCCCCACGGTCAGAGCGGCACCGAAGGTCCCGATCAGCGACAGCGCCGGGGTACCGATGGCCAGCGACACCAGCAGCCAGGGCATCGCCTCTCCCGGCAGATGCAGCAGCACGCCCAGCAGCGGCGCCGCGACGACAAGTGGCAGCCCGGTGGTGATCCAGTGCGCCAGCGCCTTGGCCAGCGCCAGCATCTCCAGCGGCAGCGGCGCCGTGGCGAGAAGCGGCAGCGAGCCATCCTCGTGATCGAGTGCGAAGATCCGATCGAGCGACAGGAGTGCCGCGAGCAACGCCGCGACCCACAGGATGCCCGGCGCGATGCGCGCGAGTATCGCCGTTTCCGGCCCCACGCCGAATGGCACCAGCACCACCACGATGAGAAAGAAGGCAAGGCCGAGGCCGAAGCCGCCACCGGCGCGCACGGCGAGCCGCAGATCTCGCGCGAGAAGTGCTCTCACAGGAACGCCTCGTCGGAGCCACCCTGCGCCTCCAGCGCGGCACGGTGCGGCGTCAGATCCAGAACCGGGAGATCGAGGCCGAGATCGATATGGGTAGCGATCACGGCGATACCGCCACGCGCGAGATGGCGATCCCGCAGGAAAAACGCAAAGCGCTTTACGGAAAAAGCGTCGAGCGAAACGGTGGGTTCGTCGAGCAGCAGCACCTCGCGGCCGATCACCGCGAGCCGGGCAAGGCCGAGCCTGCGGCCCTGCCCGGCCGAAAGCGTCCCGGCCGGACGATCCCGCAGATCCTCGAGATCGAAGAGTTCGAACACGTCAGCGGGCAACTCGGTGCGGTAGAGATCGGCCCAGAAGCGCAGCGTCTCGGCGACGGTGAGCGCGGGCTTGATGCCGTCGGCGTGGCTGGCATATCCGGCGCGCTCCCCCGCACCCGCGATCTGGCCGGAGAGCTGTGTTTGAAGCCCCGCGATGGTTCGCAGGAGCGTCGTCTTGCCAATGCCATTGGCGCCGCGCAGTACGAGGCCCTGCCCCGGCGAGAGGCGGAACGACACGCCGGTGAGCACCGGCATGCCGCCGCGCTCGACCGCGAGGTCGGTGACGACGAGGTCGGTCAGACCGGCAGCAGCGCGACCGCGACGCGCCGCCCCTCCGACAAGAGCACGTTGTATGTGCGGCAGGCGGCCGGCGTGGCCATGGTCTCGACGCCGATCCCCGCCTCCTCCAGCCGGTCGCGGAATGTACGTGGCGCATGGGCGATCTCGGCGCCGGTGCCGACGAAGAGCACGTCGACGCGACCCACGAGCGCCAGAACGGCGTCGAGGTCCTCGTAACCGCCCCAGCTCCTGAGACCGGTCGGCGCGAGCGTCACCGCGCCCTCGACCACCTTGCCGCCGATCCGGAAGAAGCCCGGACCGTAGCCGTCGATGGGCATCGAGTCGTCGTAGTCGATCTCGGTCAACCGCATGGCCGCGCCTCCCCCTTCATCTTTCCCAAAATACGCAGATCCGACGCCGCGACCTGCTCAGGCGTCGATATTCGCGAACTGCGTCCCCGCCTTCGGATCGTCCTTCTTGTCCCAATCGCGCTTCACGCCGAGCATCAGCACGATGTTCTTGGCGACGTAGATCGAGGAATAGGTCCCGACCAGAACGCCCCAGAAGATCGCGAAGACAAAGCCACGGATCACGTCGCCGCCCAGCACGATCAGCGCCAGCAGCGCCAGAAGCGTGGTGCCGGAGGTCATGACGGTCCGGCTCAGCGTCTCATTGGCCGAAAGGTTGAGCAGGTCGCGCAGCGGCATGGTCTTGTATTTGCGCAAGTTCTCGCGGGCCCGGTCGAACACTACCACGGTGTCGTTGATCGAGTAGCCGACGATGGTCAGCAGCGCCGCGATGATCGCGAGGTCGAACTTGATCTGGATCGCCGCGAACAGGCCGATGGTGAGTACCACGTCATGCACCAGCGCCGCGATGGCGCCCACCGCGAACTGCCACTCGAAGCGCAGCCAAATATAGAACAGGATCGCCACGAGCGAACCCAGAACGGCGAAGATCGCGGACTGGATCAGCTCGCCCGAAACCTTCGGGCCGACGCTTTCGACGCTCGGAAAGGTGATGGTCGGATCGACGCCTTGCAGCGCCGTCTCGACCGCGCCGATGGTCTCGGCGCTGACGGCCTCGGCGCCTTCCTGCGCCTGGATCCGTACCGAGGCCACGTTCTTGTCGTCGCCGAAGGACGGGTCGAACACCTCGGTGATGATGACGTCACCGAGATCCAGCGGCGCGATCGCCTGGCGATAGGCCGCGACGTCGACCGGGCTCTCGGCCTCGGTGCGGATCGTGGTTCCGCCCTGGAAATCGATGCCGAAGTTCAGCCCCATCGCGAAGAACAGCACGACGCTGACGATCATCGCCACGATCGAGGCGCCAAAGGTGATCCGCGCGGCGCGAAAGAAATCGATCTTGGTGTCGTCGGGTACGATGCGCAACCGCATGTCAGACCTCGATTGTTTTGGGACGACGGCGTTCGAACCAGATCACGATCAACAGACGCGTCACGAAGATCGCGGTGAAGACCGAGGTCAGGATGCCGAGGCCGAGGGTGACGGCGAAACCACGCACCGGGCCGGAGCCCACGAGAAACAGGATCAACGCAGTGATCAAGGTGGTGACGTTGCCGTCGAGGATCGCCGAAAGCGCCTTCTCATAGCCCAGATCGATGGCACGGGCCGGTCCACGCGCGGTCTTGAGCTCCTCGCGGATCCGCTCATAGACCAGCACGTTCGCGTCCACCGCCATGCCCATGGTGAGCACGATGCCGGCGATGCCCGGCAGGGTCAGCGTGGCCCCTAGGATCGACAGCACCGCGAAAATCAGGATCATGTTGATGGTCAGCGCGACGGTGGCGAAGACGCCGAACAGGCCGTAGGTCAGGATCATGAAGACGACGACCGCGAGCGCACCGACGATGGCCGCGATCTTGCCGGCGGCGATGCTGTCGGCACCAAGCTCGGGCCCGATCGTCCGCTCTTCGAGGAACTCGAGACCGGCGGGCAGCGCCCCGGCCCGCAGCAGCACCGCGAGCTGGGTCGATTCCTCGACCGTGAAGTTGCCGGTGATGATGCCAGATCCGCCGGGGATGTGGCTCTGGATGACGGGGGCGGAGATCACCTCCTCGTCGAGCACGATGGCGAAGGGCGAGCCGATGTTCTCGGCCGTGTAGTCACCGAAGGCGCGGGCGCCGGTCGGGTTGAACCGGAAGTTCACCGCCGGGCGGCCGTTCTGGTCGAAGGCGGGCTGGGCATCGACAAGTTCCTCGCCCGACACCACGGGGTTGCGCTCGAGGATGTAGTAGACGCCCTCTTCGTCGAGCGACGGCAGGATCTCGTTATTGGGGCCGGGGCTTTCATTGGCGTCGCCCGTCCGCGACACGACCGGCTGGAAGGTCAGCTGCGCGGTCGTGCCGATGATTTCCTTGACCTCCTCGGCCGAGCCGACGCCCGGCACCTCGATCAGGATGCGGTCCTCGCCCTGGCGCTGGATCGTCGGCTCGCGGGTACCGACCTCGTCGATCCGGCGACGCACGATCTCGAGCGCCTGGCGGATGGTGCGGTCATCGGTGGCGGCGCGCTCGGCCTCGCTCAGAGTGACGATGATCTCGGCGCCATCGGCGCGTACCTCGATATCGTCGGCGCCGCCGCCGGTCAGGCTTTGGATCGGTGTGGCGAGGCCGCGCACGATCTCGAGCGCGGCGGCCGCCTGATCGGCATTGGAGATACGCACCCGCAGCTCGGTCGGATCGCCGCCCTCTTCGCGGGTTACGAAGCCCACCGTGTCGCGCCGGGCCGCGAGCGCGTCGCGCACCTCGGGCCACATCGCCTCCATGCGCGCGGCATAGACCTCTTCGACCTGCACCTCGGCCAGAAGATGGGCGCCGCCCCGCAGGTCGAGCCCGAGATTGACGAGGCCCGAGGGCATCCATTCGGGCCAGAGGCCGGCATCGGCCTCGAGCTCGGCATTGGTCTGGCCGGTCTCGATCACGGCACGGGCGTCGTTCGCGGTCTCGACCCTGTCGTAGAACAGGTTCGGCAACGCGAAGAACAGCCCGCCCAGGCAGACCAGCCAGATCAGCACCCGGCGCCAGGTGGAGATGTGCATCATGTCGTTCGTCCTCTGGCGCGGGGCCGGATCGGGAAGATCAGGCCTTGGCCGGTTCGGTCTTCGAAGTCACGGTGGCGATGGTCGAGCGGACCACGCGAACGTTCACGCCCTGCGCGATCTCGACCTCGATCTCGTTGCTGTCGTCGCGGACCTTGACCACCTTGCCGATCACGCCGCCCTGGGTGATCACCTGGTCGCCGCGGCGCAGCGCCGCCACCATCTTCTGGTGTTCTTTCAGCTTCTTCTGCTGCGGGCGGATCAGGAAGAACCACATGATCGCGAAGATCAGGATCAGCGGGATGAAAGATTCGATGCCTTGCATGGCGGTCCTTTGCGTCGGTCCGGGGCGCGCTCTGTTTGCGGGCCTTTGAAAAAGTCGCGGCACCCTACTGCCGGGTCCGGTGATTGTCCACCGCGGCCCCGGCGTCGCGCGGGGCCGGTTTCGCGGTTCACAAGCGCGGGCGTTTCGGTCCATATGGGCGCGGCCCCCGGGCCCTGAAACCCCCTATCACGGACGAGACAATGCACGACATCCGCGCCATCCGCGACAATCCCGACGCCTTCGACGCCGCCCTGGCCCGCCGCGGGGTGTCTCCGGTGTCGTCGCAGATCCTGGCGCTCGATGACGCGCGCCGGGCCAAGATCCACGCCGCCGAGACCGCCAAGGCCGATCAGAACCGCGCCTCGAAGGAAGTCGGCGCCGCCAAGGGGCGCGGCGACGAGGCCGAGTTCGAGCGGCTGCGCGCCCTGGTGGCCGAAAAGAAGGCCGAGATCGCCCGGCTGAACGACGAGGCGCAGGCCGAGGACGAGGCGCTGCGGCAGCTGCTGCTGACCATTCCCAACCTACCTGCCGATGACGTGCCCGCCGGCACCAGCGAGGACGACAACGTCGAGATCAAGCGCCACGGCACGCCGCGGCAGTTCAACTATGCCCCCAAGGAACATTACGAGTTGCCCGCCGTGCGGGACGGCATGGATTTCGAGGTCGCGGCCAAGCTCTCGGGCTCGCGCTTCGTGGTGCTGTCGGGCGGGGTCGCGCGGCTGCACCGGGCCCTGGCGCAATTCATGCTCGACACCCATGTCGAGGAGCACGGGCTGACCGAGACGATGACCCCGGTGCTGGTCCGGGAAGAGGCGATGTACGGCACCGGCCAGCTGCCGAAATTCGGCGAGGACAGCTACCAGACCACCACCGGCTGGTGGCTGATCCCGACCGCCGAGGTGACGCTGACCAACCTCGTGGCCGATGCGATGATCGAGGCCTCCTACCTGCCGCGCCGCTACGTGGCCGACACCCAGTGTTTCCGCTCGGAAGCCGGCAGCGCCGGGCGCGATACCTCCGGCATGCTGCGCCAGCATCAGTTCGAGAAGGTCGAGATGGTCTCAGTGACGCATCCCGACGAGTCGGATGCCGAGCAGCAGCGGATGCTGGGATGCGCCGAGGCGATCCTCGAGAAGCTGGGCCTGCCCTACCGCACCATGCTGCTCTGCGCGGGCGACATGGGCGCCGGCGCGCGGCGCACCTATGACATCGAGGTCTGGCTGCCCGGTCAGGACCGCTACCGCGAGATCAGCTCGGTCTCGACCTGCGGCGATTACCAGGCGCGGCGGATGAACGCGCGGTTCCGCCCCGAGGGCGGTGCCAAGCCCGAATTCGTTCATACGCTGAACGGGTCGGGCCTCGCGGTGGGGCGCACCCTGATCGCGGTGCTTGAGAACGGTCAGGAAGAGGATGGCTCGGTGACGCTGCCCGAGGTGCTGCATGGCTATCTCGGTGGGCGCAACCGGCTCTCGGCGACCGGTGAACTGATCCGCGACTGATTGCCTCTTGCTGCCGAAATTCGCGCCGCCCGGTTGAACCACCGGGCGGCGCGATGCGTAGTGAGGGCATGAAAACCCTCATCTCATGGGCCGTTCTCGCCCTTTCCCTCGCCTTCGCGGCGGCGCCCCTCGTGACATCGCCCTTCACCGGCTTCACCGCCGACCAGCTGCCCAACCCGCAGATCGACCCGCCGGTGCAGCCGGCTGGCTGGGCCTTCTCGATCTGGGGGCTGATCTATCTCTGGCTCATCGTCTCCGCGGGCTACGGTCTGTGGCGTCGCGCGGCAGCCGAGGACTGGCACAGCATGCGGCTGCCGCTTCTGGTGGCGCTCGCGGTGGGTGTGCCGTGGCTCGCCATCGCGAATGCCAGCGCGATCTGGGCCACGACCACGATCTTCATAATGGCAGCCGGCGCCATCGGTGCGTTTCTGGCCGCGCCGGAGCGGGACGTCTGGCTCGCCCGGGTGCCGATGGGGCTCTTCGCCGGCTGGCTTTCTGCCGCGAGCTTCGTGTCGCTGGGCTCCACGGCGGCAGGCTACGGCCTGTTCATGGGGCAGACCGGCTGGGCGATCCTGTGCGTGATCCTCGCCACCTTGCTCGCGCTCGTCGTACAATCGCGGCGGCCGCGCGCGGCCTCCTACGGGCTTACGGTCTCCTGGGCCCTGTTCGCGATCGTCGTTGCCAATGGGCTGAACATTCCGGGCCTGATCGCCCTCGCGAGCCTCGTGGCCATGCTCGGGGCACTGGCCCTGGCAAGGCGCGTCGCAAGCTAGCACCACCTCGCCCAGCCGAATAGGCCAAAGAAAAGAGCGCCTTGCGGCGCTCTCTTCACATCAATCCTTGAGATGTTTCCGTAGCCTAGAAGGCTGCGCCTTCTTGCGGTTCTGATACGGGTTCTTCTTGCCCTGATCGCGCAGGAACAACCGGATCGGCGTTCCCGGCATGTCAAAGTCGTTCCGCAAGCCATTGACGAGATAACGGGAATAGCTTTCGGGCACCGCGTCGGGATGCGAGGTCATCACCACGAAAGCGGGGGGCCGGGTCTTGGCCTGGGTGACGTACCGCATCTTGATACGGCGGCCGCCCGGCGCGGGCGGCGGGTGCTGCTCCAGCATGCCGACCAGCCAGCGGTTGAGCTGCGCGGTCGAAACACGACGATTCCAGACTTCGTGCGCTCGCAGGATCGCATCGTGCAGCCGCTCGAGCCCCCGGCCGGTCTTGGCCGAAACCGTCACCAGCGGCGCGCCACGCAGCTGTGGCAGCAGCCGCTCGAAGCTTTTCTTCAACTCGCGCAGCTTGTCCTGCTTCTCGTCCTCGAGGTCCCACTTGTTGACCGCGATCACCACGGCGCGGCCCTCGCGTTCGGCCAGATCGGCGATGCGAAGGTCCTGCTGCTCGAAGGGGATTTCCACGTCGAGAAGCACCACCACGACTTCGGCGAACTTCACCGCGCGCAGGCCGTCGGACACCGAAAGCTTCTCGAGCTTTTCCTGAACCTTGGCCCGCTTTCGCATGCCTGCCGTGTCGAAGATCCGGAACGGCGTGCCGTTCCAGTCGATGGCAAGCGAGATCGCGTCGCGGGTGATCCCGGCCTCCGGTCCGGTGAGCAGCCGCTCCTCGCCCAGGATCTTGTTGATCAGCGTCGACTTCCCGGCGTTGGGGCGGCCCACCACGGCCACCTGCAGGGGGCGATCGACGGTCGGCGCCCAAGGCGCATCCTCGTCGGTTTCGCCCTCTTCGTCGACATCGACATCCATTACCGGCGCGTCTTCTTCCGCGCGGGCCTCGAATTCACCGGCCAGCGGCTCCAGCATCGCCAGAAGCTCGCTCATCCCCTCGCCATGCTCGGCCGAAAGGCCCAGCGGCTCGCCCAGCCCTAGCGCATAGGCCTCGAGCAGACCGCCCTGACCGGCGCGGCCTTCGGCCTTGTTGGCAGCAAGGATCACATGCTTGGCCCGCTTGCGCAGGATGTCGGCAAAGATCTCGTCGGCCGGCAGCACGCCGGCGCGGGCGTCGATCATGAACAGGCAGACATCGGCCATGTCCACCGCGCGCTCGGTCAGGCGCCGCATCCGGCCTTGCAGGCTTTCGTCCGTGGCGATCTCGAGGCCGGCGGTGTCGATCACGGTAAAGCGCAGCGGTCCGAGCTTCGCCGGACCCTCGCGCAGGTCGCGGGTGACGCCGGGCTGGTCGTCCACCAGAGCCAGCTTGCGCCCGACGAGGCGGTTGAACAGCGTGGACTTGCCGACATTGGGCCGTCCGACGATGGCGAGGGTGAAGCTCATCTCAGGGTCTTTCGCGTGCGGAAGAGGGCCCCATACACCGATTGCGCGTCAACGGAAAGCGGCAAGCGACCCGTCGGAGGTCACGACGTAGAGGATCCCCCCCGCGACCACAGGAGCCGAGGCCGCGCCGCCTTCGAGCGGCGTCTGTCGCATCAGCTGCCCGGCCAAGGGATCGAACTCGCGGATCAGGCCATCGGAACCTGCGACGATCAGGCGGCCACCGGCCAAGAGCGGGCCGTAATGGGCGATCCGGGTGTCACGACGCAAGAAACCCTGCGGCGCGCCTTCCGGAAGGTCGACCCGCCACAGCGCAGCGCCGGTTGCGGCGTCGAGCCGCACCAGCTGGTTCACGTCGTTGAGCAGGAACAGTGAGCCGCCGGCGGGAACCACGGGCGAGATCGCTCCGTCGGGTGCGCTCCACAGAGTCTCACCGGTGAAATCGTCGATTGCCGACATTCGGCCAGAGGCATTGCCCACATAGACCCGCCCGTCCTCGAGCACCGGATCGCCCGAAATGCCGTTCGCCGCGAGTGCGGCGGCGGCGCCGGGGCGGCGGCCCGCGACAACGGCGGACCAGCGCTGGCGACCGCTTTCGGGGAAGGTGCCGACGACCTCGCCCGAGGTGAAGGGAAACACCGCGAGGTCACCATCCACGGCGGGGCCGGCGCCGCCATCGTAGCGCTGCAGGTCTTCGACCCCCGAAATCTGCCATTTGACCCGGCCCGTCCGTGTGTCGAGCGCGAGGCCGCGCCCGTCGCGCGATACGGCATAGACGGTGCCGTTCGCCACGGCTGGCGCTCCTGCGCCCGGCGCACCGAGATCCTGGGTCCAGAGCCGGGCCCCGGTTTCGGCGTCGAGCGCCACCAGCTCGCCGAAACCGGTGACAGCGTAAAGCCGTGCCCCGTCCGTGGCGAGACCGCCGCCCGAGGCCTGCCCCGCCGCGTCGGCGGCCGGTACGAGCGCACGCTGCCAAAGCAGGGCCCCGTTTGTGCCCAGCGCCGCAACGCCGGCCTCGGCATCCATGACGAAGACGCGGCCGCCCGCGACGACCGGCTCGGCGGTGATGCGCAGGCGCCGCGTCTCGGCGGCACCGAACCTGGTATTGAACAGCGGTGTCAGCTGCGCGCCGAGCGCCGGGTGGGCGATGTCGCGATCCGCGCCGCCACCGCGCTGCGGCCAATCGGCATTGGCGACGGGGGCCGTAAGCGAAAGGGCCGCAGCGGTGCCGCCTGCCGCTTCGGCAGCGCCGGGGATCGCCACGCCGATGCGCGTGCCGGGCAGCCGTACTTCCGGCTGGCTACAGGCCGCAAGAAGGGCCAGCGCCCCCGCTCCGATGACTCCGCTGCGACGCATGACTGCCCCTCGCCCCTATTCGTGGTTACCTGCGACCTGTCCCGGTCGCTTTTCGATCATTCGGCCGGGGCCGCCGTTGCGGCCGCGTCCTCGGGCGGGACGCCCAGCGCAACCATCAAGCTTGCGGCGCGGTCGCGCAAGTCCGGTGTCGTCTCGGCATCTTCCATGATGGCGCGCAGCTGGTCGAGGGCCGCATCCTGCTCGCCCTGCGCGAGCCGGACGAGGGCGATCTGCTCGAGCGCGAGCATGCGGAACGGCGCGCCGGGCGCCGACAGCGCCTCGAGCGCCAAGAGCTTGTCCTCGGGCGAGCGGCCGGCATCGATCAGGACCGATTTCAGCGCCGCGAGATCGCGGTAGATCTCGGCGACCTCGCCATTGCCGGCCAGCGCATCGAGCGTGGCCACGGCGGCCTCTGCATCACCCGCGGCCTGCTGCTCTGCGGCGAGCGCCAGTTGCGGGACCACGGCATCGCCGGATTGCGCCGCGATCGGTGCCAGCGCCTCGGCGCGGGCGGCGGCCTCCGGCTCGGCCAGAGCGGCGAGGAGCGCGTCCCCCCGCGCCTGCGCCTCGGCGGCGATCTGCGACTGGCGCCATTCATAGACCGCCGCGCCGCCGACGATCAGCACGACGATGGCGAGACCGATCCAGCCATAGCGCCGCAGCAGGTGGAACAGCCGGTCGCGCCGGACTTCTTCGCTGACCTCGTCGATGAAGCTGTCGGGATTGCTCACGCCTCGTCTCCCCTTCGGGTTGCGCCTGGGCGCCATGTCGGATCGGGCCTGTCTTATCGTGAAGCCATGCGCGGGGACAAGGGCCGCGCGGCGACGGCAACTTGCCCCCGTGACCCCATGTCGCGTCTACGAAATGTGCATTGAGTAGGATGCCGCCGAATCGTAGTTTGAACCGGACAGTTCAGTGCGTCGCGACGCTTCGTGCTTTCCCGGCACCAAGCTATCATCGCCTCGTCGACAGGGCGTTCGGGCGCCCCGAAAGGAACCTGATGAAACTGATCCCTGCCCTCACCGCGATTCTGGTGGCTGGCTTTCTCTATCTCCTGATCGTCGATCGCGATCGGCTCTACGCAATTGCTCAGATCGACGGCGCGGCTGCCGAGGATACCGATCTGGCAAAAGCCGAGGACGGCACGCCGCAGGTGGGTGTCGTGGCGTTGCGCAGCAGGGCGCGGGAGGTCGACGACACGGTCGTTCTGCGCGGTCGCACCGAGGCGGCGCGACAGGTCGAGGTGCGTGCCGAGACCTCGGGACGGGTGATTTCTGAGCCGTTGCGCAAGGGCGCCTTCGTGGAAACCGGCGAGGCGCTGTGCGAGCTCGACCCCGGCACCCGCGAGATCCAGCTTGCCGAAGCGCAGGCCCGGCTGAGCGAAGCCGAGAGCCGCGTGCCCACCGCGCAGGCCGGCAAGGCCGAGGCCGAGGCGCGACTGCGCGAGGCCGAGATCAACCTCAGCAATGCGCGACGCCTGAGCCAGGGCGGATACCAGAGCGAGACCTCGGTGATCAGCGCCGAGGCGGCGCTCGAGGCGGCGACCGCACAGGTGCAGAGCGCGGAGTCCAACCTCGTCTCGGCCCGCGCCGGCATCGAGGCGGCGCAGGCCGCCGTGGCCTCGGCCGAGCGCGAGATCGACCGGCTGATCATCCGTGCGCCATTCGACGGACTGCTGGAGACCGACACGGCGGAGCTGGGCCTGCTGATGCAGACCGGCTCGCCCTGCGCGACCATCGTTCAGCTCGACCCGATCAAGCTCGTGGGTTTCGTGCCCGAGGTTCATGTCGACGAAATCCGCGTCGGCGCCCGGGCCACCGGCCGCCTCGCCTCGGGGCGCGCGCTTTCGGGCGAGGTGAGCTTCGTGTCGCGCTCGGCCGACGAGACCACCCGCACCTTCCGGGTCGAGGTCGACGTGCCCAATGCCGATCTCGAAATACGCGACGGCCAGACCGCCGAGATCCTCGTCGATACCAACGGCACGGAGGCGCATCTGCTGCCGCAATCGGCGCTGACGCTCGACGATTCGGGCCAGCTCGGGGTCAGGACCGTCGGCGGTCCGGAGGCGGCGCCGGTGGCGCGCTTCATGCCGGTGGAGTTGCTGCGCGACACGCCCGAGGGCGTGCTGGTGGCAGGGCTCGACCCGGTGACGTCGGTCATCGTCGTGGGTCAGGAATACGTGACCGACGGGGTCCGCGTCGCGCCGCGCTACAGGGAGCAGGCGCAATGACCGGCATCGTCGACTGGGCCGCCTCGCGCGCCCGAATGATCATCGCCTTCATCGTGCTCAGCCTCACGGCGGGCATCGCCGCCTATATCGGCCTGCCGAAGGAGGGCGAGCCCGATATCGAGATCCCGGCGCTCTTCGTCTCGGTGCCCTTCCCCGGCATTTCGGCCGAGGATGCCGAACAGCTTCTGGTCAAGCCGATGGAGACGCGGCTCGCCGATCTCGACGGCCTCGACACGATGATCTCCAACGCCTCCGAAGGCTATGCAGGCGTGGCGCTCGAATTCGCCTTCGGCTGGGACAAGACGAAGATCATGGCCGATGTGCGCGACGCGATGAACGCGGCCGAGGCCGAGTTTCCCGATGGCGCCGATGCCTGGTCCGTCACCGAGATCAACTTCTCCGAGTTTCCGATCATCATCGTCAACCTGACCGGCCCTCTGCCCGAGCGGACGCTGATCCGTGTCGGAAAGTCGCTTCAGGACCGGCTCGAAGGGCTCGACGCCGTGCTCTCGGCCAATCTCACCGGCCAGCGCGACGAGATGCTCGAGGTGGAGATCGACCCGCTCCGGCTCGAGGCCTACAACGTCACCGCCGCCGAGCTCTTGCAGGTGGTCACCAACAACAACCTGCTGATCGCCGCGGGCGAGGTCGAGACGGCGCAGGGCGCCTTCTCGGTGAAGATCCCGTCGAGCTTCGACGAGCCGCGCGACATCTACGACATCCCGGTGAAGACCAATGGCGACCGGGTGGTGACGCTGGGCGATCTTTCGACGATCCGCCTGACCTTCGAGGATCGCACCTCCACCGCGCGCTACAACGGCGAAACCACGGTGGCGCTGCAGGTGGTCAAGCGCAAGGGCTACAACCTGATCGATACAGCCGCACTCGTGCGGGACACCGTCGAGGCCGAGCGCGCCTCGTGGCCCGAGGACCTGCGCGCGGCGATCGAGGTCGGCACATCCAACGACCAGAGCAGCAACGTCGCCTCGATGGTCAGCCAGCTCGAGGGCTCGGTGCTCACCGCGATCGCTCTGGTAATGATCGTGGTGCTGGCAACCCTCGGGCCGCGCCCGGCGCTGCTGGTCGGCTTCGCGATCCCGACATCCTTCCTGTTGTGCTTCGCGCTCTTGGCGGTGATGGGCATCTCCATCTCCAACATCGTGATGTTCGGCCTGATCCTCGCCGTGGGCATGCTGGTCGACGGCGCCATCGTCGTGGTCGAATATGCCGACAAGCGGATCTCCGAGGGCGTCGGTCCGATGCACGCCTATGTCGAAGCCGCCAAGCGGATGTTCTGGCCGGTGGTCTCCTCGACCGCGACCACGCTTTGCGCGTTTTTGCCGATGCTGTTCTGGCCCGGTGTCGCGGGGCAGTTCATGGGCATGCTGCCGGTCACGCTGATCTTCGTGCTCTCGGCCTCGCTGGTGGTGGCGCTGATCTACCTGCCGGTGATGGGCGGCGTGCTGGGCCGGATGAGCCGTGGTTTCCTGCATGTGTCGGAGGGACTGCGGAGGCGTCTGCCATGGGTGGTGCGCGCGGCGCTGGTGCCGCCGGCGGCGGGGCTCATCTTCGTGGGGCTGATGCTGGCGCTGAACCCAGGCTACCTGACCGGCGAGGCGCGCCCCTCCCGCAGCCTGATCGAGGCGGCCCCGGGGCTCGGCCTCGCGCTTGCCGGGGCGATCGCGACCACGATCTTCGGTGCGGCGGCCAAGATCCGACGCGCCCCGAAACGTCTGCGCGCGGGCTATCGCCGTTCGCCCTTCGGGCGGCTGATCGCGCTGATCGCGGGCAACCCGGTGATGCCGCTCGTGACCATCGCCGGCGTCGGCGCCTTCGTTTTCACGACCTTCACCTATTTCGGCACCCACAACAACGGCGTCGAATTCTTCGTCGAGACCGAACCCGAGCAGGCGATCATCTACGTGCAGGCGCGCGGCAACCTCAGCCTTGCCGAGAAGGACGCTATGGTGGCCGAAGCCGAGGAGGTGGCGGTCGGCTTTCCCGGCATCCGCTCGGTCTTTGCCTTCGCGGGCGAAGGCGGGCTCAACTCCAACACCGCGGGTGCCGGTGGTCCGGCCGACGCGGTCGGCCAGCTGCAGATCGAGCTGGTACCATGGGACGAGCGCCCCGCCTATGCGAGGGAGAACGGCTACGACCTCGCCGATCTGGATGGCGACGTGGTGCTCGAACGGCTGCAGGCCGAGCTCGACGGCATTCCCGGCATCCGCATCGAGATCCTCAACCTCGCCCAGGGGCCGGGCGCGTCGAAACCGGTCAATCTGCGCCTCACCGGCGAGAATTTCGACGTGTTGCGCGCCGCCACGGCGCAGGCACGCGAGCGGTTCGAGGAGACGCCGGGACTGACCCTGATCGAGGACACGCTGCCCCTGCCCGGGATCGACTGGCAGATCGATGTCGATATCGAAAAGGCCGGTCGCTACGGCGCCGACGTGGCGACAGTGGGCGCGATGGTCCAGCTCGTCACCCGGGGCATCATGCTCGACACGATGCGCGTCGAAACATCCGACGAGGAGATCGAGATCCGGGTGCGCCTGCCTGAAGAAGATCGCGTGCTGTCCACGCTCGACAGCCTGCGGGTACGGACGCCCGCCGGACTGGTGCCGCTGTCCAACTTCGTCACCCGTACCCCAGTGGCCAAGCTCGCCGAGATCACGCGGGTCGGCCAGCAGCGCTATTTCGAGGTGAAGGCCGACGTGTTGCCGGGCTTGGTCAAGCTGGTGGAGGGCGACGACAGCCGGGTCGTCCGCGAGGATGAGATCGGACCCGAATTGCAGGAACGCATCGACGCGGGCGAAGTCACGCGCGTCAGCGTCAACGCCAACGAACGCATCGAGGTGCTGACCGAGTGGCTTGAGACGTCGCCCCTGCCCCAAGGGATCGGCTGGGAGTGGACCGGCGACCAGCAGGACCAGGCCGAGAGCCAAGCCTTCCTGCAATGGGCCTTCACCGGCGCGCTGGGGCTGATGTTCATCATCCTGCTGGCGCAGTTCAACAGCTTCTACAACGCGGTGCTGGTGCTCCTCGCGGTGGTGATGTCCACCGCCGGGGTGCTGATCGGCATGCTGGTGATGGAGCAGACTTTCTCGATCATCATGACCGGCACAGGCATCGTCGCGCTGGCGGGGATCGTGGTGAACAACAACATCGTTCTGATTGACACCTATCAGGATTACGAGCGCTACATGCCGCGCACCGAGGCGGTGATCCGTACCGCCGAGGACCGCATCCGCCCGGTCTTTCTTACCACCGTCACCACCATGGCGGGCCTCGCGCCGATGATGTTCGGGCTGAGCCTCGACTTCTTCGGCGGTGGCTACACGATCGACAGCCCGACCGCCCTGTGGTGGAAGCAGCTCGCCACTGCCGTGGTCTTCGGCCTCGGCATCGCCACGGTGCTGACGCTGGTCTTCACGCCGGCGATGCTGGCTCTGCGGATCTGGGCCGCGCGCTACGCGCATTGGATGTCACGATTGCTGGCCCGGCTCTCGATGGGACGCGGCAGCCGGGCGGCGCGCGACTGGGCGCTCCGGCGCGAGGCCCGCCGGATCAAGGCGCCCGAAATCCTGTGGGAGGACGAGGACGGACCGGTGCCGCCCGTGGCGGCGACGCTGCGCGCCGCCGAGTGAGCATCGGAAAAAAGGCCGCCCCGGGAGGGGCGGCCCTTTCGGCATCAGGCTTGGAGGGATCGTCAGGCCGGTTGCGGCGTTCTCTCGCCCCGGCCCAGCGCCACGAGCGCGAGACCCAGCGCCATCACCGCGCAGCCCGCGATCACCGCGACCATCGGCAGCGCCGTACCGTTGAAGAACGGCCCCGTGAGGGCGACCATCAGCCCGCCCGTCATCATCTGCAGCGTGCCCCCCAGCGACGAGGCGAGACCGGCGATCTCGCCATGCGGGTCGAGCGCCATGACCTGGCTCGTCGGAATGACGAGGCCGAGGCAGGCGTTGCCGCACAGAAGCAGCCCCATCAGCACCGGCAGCGAAGCGTAGCCCGCCGCCGTGATCGACAGGAGCGTCAGGCTGAAGATGGCAAAGCCCGCCAGCGCCAGCCGCAGCATCCGCAACAGGCCGATGCGGCGGCCCAGCGTCGCGGCGAACTGGCTCGCGCCGAAGAAGCCCACCGCATTGGTCGCGAAGGCGAGGCTGAACTGTAGCGGCGTCAGCCCGTATTGCTGCGTGTAGACGAAGCTGGCGGAGGCGATGAAGACGAAGAAGCTCGCCATGCCGAAGCCCGACACGAAGGTCAGCGCCATGAAGGTCGGGTCGCGGAACAGCCGCTTGGCCGAGACCGCAAGCAGGCGCGGACGCACCGGGCGGCGGCGCTCCGCAGGCAGCGTTTCCTTGAGGGCGAAGACCGACAACAGCAGCGCCAGTGCCGCCACGACCGCAAGCGCCCAGAAGATGCCGCGCCAGCCGGTGAAGGTCATCATGATCGCGCCAGACAGCGGCGCCAGCATCGGCGAGACCGAGATCACCAGCATGATCATCGCCACCAGCCGCGTCGCTTCGTGGCCGGTATACATGTCGCGCACCATGGCGCGCGGCACCACCATCAGCGCCGCGCAGCCCAGACCCTGCAAGGCGCGGAACGCCACCAGCCAGGGCAGCGACGGTGCCAAGGCGCAGCCGATCGTCGCCACGAGGAACACGCCGACGCCGATATAGACCGGCGCCTTGCGGCCTGCCGCGTCGGCGAAGGGCCCGTAGAAGAGCTGCGCCAAGCCGAAGGCTAGGAAATAGGCGCTGATCGTCGCCTGCGCCGCCGCCTCGTCGACGCCCAGATCGGCGGCAAGCCCCGGCAGGCCGGGCAGATACATGTCGATCGTGAAGGGACCCACGGCAGAGAGCAGGCCCAGCACCAGCGCGGTGCGGAACATCGGCGAAAACATAGGGCTGTCCTTGAACTCCGCGCACGGGGCACGCGAAACGGCGATTGGCCCACGCGCGGCGGGCGACTCGCGCGCAGGCTAGACCGATCGGTTCAGAAGCGCAATCACGCGGCTTCGGCCTCCTCGGCCTGCTGGCGGGACCAGAGCTGCGCATAGCGGCCTTCCTGCGCCAAAAGATGCTCGTGGCGCCCGGATTCGACCACTTTTCCGGCTTCCAGCACGACGATCCGGTCGGCATCTGCAATTGTGGACAGCCGATGTGCGATGGTGATCACCGAGCGCCCCTGCCCCATGGCGCGTAGCTGGCCCTGAATTTCGCGCTCGGTATCGGTGTCGAGCGCGCTCGTGGCCTCGTCCAGAAGCAGGATCGGCGGGTCCTTGAGCAAGGTGCGAGCGATACCGACCCGCTGCTTCTCGCCGCCCGACAGCTTCAGCCCGCGTTCGCCGACCGTCGTGTCGTAGCCCTCGGGCAGCGACATGATGAAATCATGGATCTGCGCGGCGCGCGCCACTGCCTCGATCTCCTCGCGCGTGGCGCCGTCACGGCCATAGGCGATGTTGTAGAGGATCGTGTCGTTGAACAGCACCGTGTCCTGCGGCACCACGCCGATCTGCGCATGCAGGCTATGTTGGGTCACCTCGCGCAGGTCCTGACCGTCGATCCTGATCGCGCCCTCGGTCACGTCGTAGAAGCGGAACAGCAGCCGGCCGATGGTCGATTTTCCGGCCCCGGATGAACCGACGATGGCGACGGTCTCGCCGGGCTTCACGGTGAAGGACACGCCCTTCAGTATACCGCGCGCCGCCTCGTAACCGAAGCAGACATCGTCGAAGACGATCTCGCCGCGCGGCACCGCCAGCGCCTTGGCGTCCGGCCGGTCGGTGACCTCCGGCGGCTGGTTCAGCAGGTCGAACATCTCGCCCATGTCGATCAGCGCCTGCCGGATCTCCCGGTAGACGGTGCCGAGGAAGTTCAGCGGCATGGTGATCTGGATCATGTAGGCGTTGACCATGACGAAATCACCGACGCTGAGCGCGCCGCGCTGAACCCCCACGGCGGCCATGATCATGACCACGACGAGGCCGGTGGTGATGATCAGCGACTGTCCGAAATTGAGGAAGGCCAGCGAATAGTTGGTGCGCGTCGCGGCGGCGGCGTATTTCTCCATCGCGGAATCATAGCGCGCGGCCTCCCGCCCCTCGGCCCCGAAATACTTCACCGTTTCGAAGTTGAGCAGGCTGTCGATCGCCTTCTGATTGGCGTCGGTGTCCTGATCGTTCATCTGCTTGCGGATCCGGACCCGCCACTCCGTCACCTTGAAGGTGAAGGCGACGTAAAGGATGATCGTGCCCAGCACCACGACGAGATACCACACGTCGAACAGGAAGAAGAGCACCACCGCGACCAGCAGCAATTCCAGGATCAGCGGACCGATCGAGAACAGCAGGAAGCGCAGCAGGAAATCCACGCCCTTCACGCCGCGCTCGATGATCCGGCTGAGACCGCCGGTCTTGCGACTAATGTGATAGCGCAGGCTCATCGCGTGGATATGCTGGAAGGTCCTGAGCGCGAGCTTTCGAAGCGCCCTCTGCCCCACCGGCGTGAACACCACGTCGCGCAGCTGCTGAAATCCGACATTGGCGAGACGCGCCAGCCCGTAGATCAGCGTGAGCCCCGCCGCGCCGATCGCCAGCAGCATCGCCGCGCTCTCGCCCTCGCCCGCCAGCGCATCGACGGCGGCCTTGTAGAAGAGCGGCGTGGCGACGGCGATCAGCTTGGCGAAGACCAGAAGCGATACCGCCAGCACGACGCGGCGCTTCACCCACCCCTTACCTTCGGGCCACAGATAGGGGATCACCTGCCGGATCGTGTCCCATCCCCGCACGGGCTGGCCCGAAAGATTGGCGTCGGTCTTGGACAGGCGTCGCATCGGCTGGCTCCGGGCTGGCGGCGGCCGCCCCAAACTAGGATGCACGCTGCCGGATGGCCAGAGCACGGCGCCGAACCCCGCGCTTGAGCGGAGGGGGGCTGCGTTCTACGAGTGATGGGACACAACCCGGAGTTCCCAGATGCCCCTACCCGCCTTTTCCAACTCGGTCTGCGTCTATTGCGGCTCGCGTCCCGGCCTGCGCCCCGCCTACGAGGTCGCGGCCCGCGAAACCGGCGAGATGCTGGCGCGGCGCGGATGGCGGCTCGTTTACGGGGCCGGGGATGTCGGCCTGATGGGCGCGGTGGCGCGCGCGGCGCAGGGCATGGGCGGGTCGAGCTTCGGGGTGATCCCGCGCCATCTCGTCGATGCCGAGGTCGGCAAGACCGATCTCGATACCTATGTCGTCACCGAGACGATGCACGAGCGCAAGAAGGTCATGTTCATGAACGCCGAGGCGATCGTCATGCTGCCCGGCGGCGCCGGATCGCTCGACGAGTTCTTCGAGGTCCTGACCTGGCGCCAACTCGGCCTGCACGGCAAACCGATCCTGCTCCTGGACATCGAAGGTTACTGGCAGCCGCTGCGCCAGCTTCTGAACCATGTGATCGACGAAGGTTTCGCGGATGAAAGCCTCAAGGCGTTCATCCAGTACGTTCCGAGCGTGAAGGGGCTGGAACGGGCGCTGGAAGTGGCCCTGCCGGGGTGAAAGGCCGCCCCGGGGGGGGCGGCCCGCAGCCGTTCACCCGGCGATTTCGTCTGCCACGGCCTTTTCGATTTCGGCGACGGGGTGGTTGGTGAGCGTCTTCGGGACCTCGGCCACTACGGTGTCGGCCACCTCCTTGTGCAACTCGCCCCGCAGCGCCCCGAGCACCTGAGGGCTGGCGACCACGACCAGCTTCTCGAAACGGCCCTTATGGACGTTGCGGTACAGGATGTCGGCGAGATCGGCGGCGAACCGATCCTTCGCGAGCTGATGGAAATCCGTCTCGGCTAGCGCGGTGCGCTGTCCGGGACCGGTATCGGCAAGCCGGCCCGCCTTGTCGGTGGCCTGCTCGCGGTCCGGCGGGTTCTCCTGTTCCTCCTTGCGCACGACGCGCAGGTTCGGGTGCTGGTCGTCGGTGACGTTCTCGAGGATCAACGCCTTCTCGCCATCGGCGACGAGAACCCAGGTTCCGTTGTCGATCTTCGCCATCACTCGGTATCCTTCTCGTCGCTCTTGCGCACGCGGGTAACGCCGGGATCGTCCTGCTCGGCACGCTTGAGATCGTCTCGAGTACCGACCTTGCGGGTGAGATCCCCGCCTTCGCGGCCGGGCTGGTTACCGGCGCCGCCTTGGTCTTCTTCGCTCACATAGGCGTCGGTTTCCTTCACGCCGTCCTTGGATCGTGCCCTGTCGGCCATGGGAGCCTCCTGTCTTGCGTTCGCGAGACCAACGATTCATGAGAGGCGGGGTTCCGGCGCGGAGCGGTACGGCGGCGCATGAGAAAGGCCCCCGCGATCGCTCGCGAGGGCCGGTTTCAAGGTCGATAGCCTTGCAGCGCCGGGCGCTTACATGCGCGAGGCGACGTTCTCCCAGTTCACCAAGTTGTCGAGGAAGTTCGAGATGTAGGCCGGGCGCTTGTTGCGGTAGTCGATGTAGTAGGAGTGCTCCCATACATCGAGGCCCAGCAGTGCAGTCTGGCCGAAGCAGAGCGGGTTCACGCCGTTCTCGGTCTTGGTGACCTTGAGGCCGCCATCGGCGTCCTTGACCAGCCAGGCCCAGCCCGAGCCGAACTGACCGGCACCGGCAGCGGCGAACTCTTCCTTGAACTTGTCGACCGAGCCGAAGCTGTCGGTGATCGCCTTTTCCAGCTCGCCCGGCATCTTGCTGTCGTTCGGGGTCATCATCTCCCAGAACTGGTTGTGGTTCCACAGCTGCGAGATGTTGTTGAAGATGCCGTTCTGCGCCACCGCCGACTTGTCATAGGTGCCGCGGATGATCTCCTCGAGCGACTTGCCGTCCCACTCGGTGCCGGCGATCAGCTTGTTGCCGTTGTCGACATAGGCCTTGTGGTGCAGGTCGTGGTGGTATTCGAGCGTCTCCTTCGACATGCCCTTGGAGGCGAGCGCGTCGTGGGCGTAGGGGAGGTCGGGAAGTTCGAAAGCCATGTCGGTCTCGCTTTTCTGCCAGTGGTGGATTTGCGCCACATAACAGAACCTCCGGCCGCCAAAGGTCAATGGGACCAGCGGGAAATTCGGGGCTTGCAATCGAACGCGGCGCGCTGGTCGCGGTTGCTCGGGCATCGGCGGCGACAGGAAGCCTGTCGCGCGCCAAGCAGAAGCGACAGGAGCCGCGGCCGGGGGCCACGGCTCCTGCGATGTGGGACGCGTCAGGAACTCGTCCCTCAAGAACTACACCGGCCTCGGGGCCGGAACGGGTCGTTTACTGGACCACCTCGGCGTCGCCCTCGACTTCGATCGTGTCGGTCGAATCGGCCGGCGCCTCTTCGATCTCGGCTTCGGCCTCGGCGGCCTCTTCCTCGATCTCGGCCGCACCTTCCTCGACCTCGGTCTCGATGGCGGCACCCGCATCCTCGACCTCTTCGACCACGGCGGTGCCGGCATCCTCGATGCTTTCGGCGGCGCCTTCGGCCTCGGTCTCGACGCTGATGTTGGTTTCCTCGCCGACGACGTCGGCGTTATCGACCTCGCTGCCACCGGCGAACAGCCAGTAGAGGACGATCACGGCCACCACGAGGCCGCCGACGATCAGCGCGATCGAGCTGCCACCGCTCTTCTTCGGCGGCGGATTCACGTTGTTGTTGTTGATGTTCGGGTCGGACATGCGAGATGCTCCGTCAATGTGTCATTCGTCGGCCAACGTCACCCGGACGGGCGGGTTCCGGCCGTGAGTAAATTTTTTGCGATGTTTCGGGAGGGCTGCGGCGACGCCACAGTAGCTTTGGCGCCAGCCTGCTCGCGCGGACGTGGCCGGGTGCGACCCTCGCGGGGGTTTCGGGGCCGGGCTCCGCGCTGTAGTGACGACACAAGACAGGAGTGACGCATGCTGTTCTGGATCATCGCGCTGGCCCTTAGCGGGGTCGTGGCCCTCGCCTTGGCGGCACCGCTGCTGCGGCCGGGCCACGAGGCCGGCAGCAATGCGGATCTCGATTTCTATCGCAACCAGCTCGCGGAGATCGAGGCGGACCGCGCGCGCGGGCTGATCGGTCCCGACGAGGCCGAGCGCGCCCGGGCCGAGATCGGCCGGCGGCTCATCGCGGCCGACCGCGCCGCGTGCGAACCCCGCCAACAGTCGCGCGGGCCGGTATGGCCGGTGGCATTGTTCGGCGGCATCGTGGTGATCGGCGGCGCCATCTGGCTCTACGCGGATCTCGGGGCCCCGGGCCGCCCCGATGCGCCCTTGTCCGAACGGTTGGAGATGGCGCGCGAGCGGCGCGCCGATCGCCCGAGCCAGGCCGAGGCCGAGGCCGTCACGCCCGCCATTCAGGCGGCCGCCCCCGAGGAATACCTCGCGATGGTCGAACAGCTGCGCGAGGCGGTGCCCGGACGGCCCGACGACCTGACCGGCTGGCAGCTTCTGTCGCGGCACGAGGCGGCCTTGGGCAATTACGCCGCCGCCGCCCGCGCACAGGAGCGGGTGATCGAAATCAAGGGCGACGACGCCAGCTTCGAGGATCGGCTGGCGCTGGTCGACCGGATGGTCGCGGCCACAGGCGGTCTCGTCACGCCCGAAAGCGAGGCGTTGCTGGCACGGCTGCTCGACGCCGATCCGGATGCGGCGGGGCCGCTTTACTACATGGGCCTGCTGCAGGCGCAGATCGAACGGCCCGACCTCGCCTTCCGATATTGGAAACGCGTGATCGAGCGAGGCGATCCTGCCTCGCCGCATGTGGAGTTGGCCCGCGCGCAGATCGGCCGCGCCGCGGCGCTTGCCGGGGTCGACTACACGCCGCCCTCGGCGCCCGGCCCATCGGCCGCCGATATCGCGGCGGCGCAGGACATGGATCCGGCCGCGCGCGACGAGATGATCCGGGGCATGGTCGATGGCCTGGCCGCGCGGCTGGCCGAGAGCGGCGGCGCGGCGCCGGACTGGGCCCGGCTGATCGGGGCCCTCGGCGTGCTCGGTGAAACCGACCGCGCCGAGGCGATCTGGACCGAGGCGCAACAGCTTTTCGCCGGCACGCCCGATCTCGAGCAGATCCGGGACGCGGCACGCAAGGCGGGGGTGGCGGAATGATCTTCGAGACGGCCGAAGACTTTGCCGCTGCCCTGCCCCGAGCCGGTGCCCTCGCCGGTCTCGACTTCGGCACCAAGACCATCGGCGTCGCCGTCTCCGACGGACTCCGCTCCGTCGCCACGCCGCTCGAGACGGTGAAGCGCAAGAAGTTCACCGAAGATGCAGCTCGGCTTCTGGCCATCGCCGAAGGTCGCGGCATCGCCGGCTTCGTGCTTGGGCTGCCGCGCAACATGGACGGCTCCGAGGGGCCGCGCGCCCAGTCGACCCGCGCCTTCGCACGCAACCTGTCACGGCTGACCGAGATCCCGATCGGCTTTTGGGACGAGCGGCTCTCGACCGTCGCGGCCGAGCGCGCGCTGCTCGAAGCCGACCATTCGCGCAAGCGCCGGGGCGAGCTGATCGACGCGGTCGCGGCCGGATACATTCTGCAGGGTCTCCTGGACCGTCTGAGCTACATGGGACGCTCATGAGCGACGAGGTTTGGAGCCGGGCCGAGATCGAAAGCCCCTGCGTGAAGCTCTGCACGATCCACCCCGAAACCCGGCTCTGCCTCGGCTGCGCCCGCTCGATCGACGAGATTGCCGCCTGGGGCCGGATGAGCGCCGAGGAGCGCCGCGCGGTGATGGCCGAGCTGCCCGGGCGCGAGCCTACGCCGAAGGGCCGGCGCGGCGGCCGCAAGGCACGGCTGGAGCGCTAGATCAGCGCCTTGCGCAGCATGTTGAGCGCGACGAGGATCAGAAAGGCGCCGAACACCCGCTTGAGCCGCTTGGCATTCGTCCGATGCGCCAGTGCGGCCCCGAGCGGCGCGGTCAGCAGCGTCATCGCGATGACCAGAAGAAAGGCCGGCAGGTTCACCGAGCCCAGCGTCATCGGCGGCGCGACACCGGCGGCGAGCGGCGTCAGCAGGAAACCCATCACCGAAGGCAGCGCGATCAGCAGGCCGAACCCGGCGGCCGTGGCCACGGCGCGGTGCATCGCCATGCCGTGCAGCGTCATGATCGGCACCCCGAAGCTGCCACCGCCGATCCCCATCAGCACCGACAGGAGGCCGACCGCCGGGGCCATCGCGGCGCGGCGCCAGCCGGAGGGCATGGTTTCGCCCAGTCGCCAGTGGCTGCGACCCAGCACCATGTAGAGCGCCACGCTCAGCGCCAGCCCGCCGAAGATGAGCTGGAGCACCGTGGTACGCAGCTGCGCCACCACTAGCACTCCCACCAGCGCGCCCACGGCGATGCCGGGGGCCCAGCCGCGCAGGACGGCCCAATCGACCGCGCCCTTGCGATCGTGACTCAGGACCGAGCGGGCCGAGGTGACGACGATCGTGGCAAGCGAAGTGGCGAGGCAGATCTGCATCAGCTGCGGCGTCTCGTAGCCGAGGGCGGCGAATGCGTAGAAGAAGGCCGGCACCAGAACGATGCCGCCGCCGACGCCCAAGAGCCCGGCCAGCACGCCCGCGAAGGCGCCGATGGCGAGCAGCATCGCCCCCATGGACAAAAGCAGCGTGGTTTCAGGCATCTGGCGCTCCCGCTTGTTTCGCGACAGCGATGCCCGCCCCCCGTCTTGGCCACAAGGGGCCGTTTGGTGGGAAATAGTGCTCAGGCTGCCTGCTGCAGGTCCTCGACCCGGCCCAGCGCTTCGATCACCAGTTCCGGCCCGGCGCCCGGGCGCGACGCACCCTCGGACAGAACCCGCCGCCAGCCCCGCGCCCCCGGGCGACCCGCGAAGAGGCCGAGCATGTGCCGCGTCACCTGGTGCAACCGCCCCCCCGCCGAGAGATGCGCCTCGATATAGGGCAGCATGTCGCGCACCGCCGCTTCGGCGCGGCTCGTGCCCGGATCGGCCCAGATGCGCCGGTCGGCCTCGCACAGGATATCGGCAGGCGCATGATACGCGGCCCGGCCGATCATCACCCCGTCAAGACCGGCCTCCAGAAAGGTTTCGGCCTCGTCGAGCGAGCCGACGCCACCATTCACGGACAGGTGCAGATGCGGAAACGCGCGCTTCATCCTCGCCACCAGATCGTAGTCGAGCGGGGGAATGTCGCGGTTTTCCTTGGGGCTCAGCCCCTGCAGCCAAGCCTTGCGCGCATGGATGGTGAAGCGGCGAACGCCCGCCGCCGCGACCGTTTCGAGAAAACGGGGCAGAACCGTCTCGGGCTCCTGCTCGTCGACGCCGATGCGGCATTTCACCGTCACTTCGACCGGGCTCGCGGCGATCATCTCTGCGCAGCATTCGGCTACCAGATCAGGCCGCGTCATCAGCACCGCGCCGAAGGCACCGGACTGCACCCGGTCCGAGGGACAGCCGCAGTTGAGATTGATCTCATCATAGCCGAATTCGGCCCCGATCCGCGCTGCCTCGCGAATTTCGGTCGGGTCCGACCCGCCGAGCTGCAGCGCCACGGGATGTTCGGTATCGCCAAAACCCAGAAGCCGCTCGCGATCGCCGTGGATCACGGCGGGCGCGGTCACCATCTCGGTATAAAGCAAGGCCCGCCGCGACAGCAGACGGTGCAGATGCCGGCAATGGCGGTCGGTCCAATCCATCATCGGGGCGACGGACAGGCGGGCGGCGTCTGGCAATGCGGTCTGGCCTGAGGTCATGTCTCGATCCGGGCTTCGGTTGGAAGAAGCGCTGTCTAGCATCAGGTTGCACGACGGGCAAATCCGATAGGTTCCGCTTTGCCTCGCTTCCCTATGCTGGCAAAGCCGCATGTGCGACTGCGACAACGTGCTGCCGAAGTCTCGACGCCGTGCGAGCGAGGAAAGGTCGGCACAGGCGTCTCTCTCGGATGGTCCCGGGTGCATTCTCTGCTTCGATCCCATGGAAAATGTCATCCTCGACCGTCCGCGGCACCGGCCGCGACATCGAAGGTCGGAGCCGTGTGATTCGTACCGAGACCTGATAACGCCGCCAAATGGAGATGCTCGGCCCCGGCCTCTCCACCGATCGACGCCACCCAGCGAGCCGCTACGACAGCGCCATGCGTCGCTGCGACAGAATAAAGCACCCCGGGGCGTCGTAAATTTCTGCCCGAGTCTGGTCGCCGCGCTTCGTCTCCGCGATAGTGCGCGCCATGTCGCTATTCATCATCGCCCTCCTCCCGTTCCTCGGCGCGCTGCTGCCCGGTCTTATGATCCGGGCCGGTCGCCAGGCCTGTTTCACCGCCACCTTCCTCGTCACGGCCTCGGCCGCGGTGGGGCTGCTCACGCATCTGCCCGCCGTGCTGCGGGGCGAGACGGTCTCGGCCCGGCTCGACTGGATGCCGGGGCTGGGGCTCAACGCGAACCTGTTCCTCGACCCGCTGGGCTTCATGTTCGCGGCGCTGATCCTCGGGATCGGGCTGCTGATCATCGCCTATGCGCGCCACTACCTGTCGCGCGACGACAACATGGGCGAGTTCTTCAGCTACCTGCTGCTGTTCCAAGGCGCGATGGTGGGCATCGTGATTTCCGACAACATCCTGCTCCTGCTGATCTTCTGGGAGCTGACCTCGCTCTCCTCCTTCCTGCTCATCGGGTTCTGGAAACACCTGCCCGAAGGCCGCCAAGGCGCGCGCATGGCGCTCGCCGTGACCGGCATGGGCGGGCTGGCGCTGATCGGCGGCATGCTGCTTCTGGGCCAGATCGTCGGCAGCTACGACCTGAGCGTCATCCTCGAACAACGCGACGTGGTACAGGCCTCGCCGCTCTATGTCCCGGCCCTGCTGCTGATCCTGCTGGGCTGCTTCACCAAATCGGCGCAGTTCCCGTTCCATTTCTGGCTGCCGCACGCGATGGCGGCCCCGACCCCGGTCTCGGCCTACCTGCACTCGGCCACCATGGTGAAGGCCGGGCTGTTCCTGCTGGCGCGGCTCTGGCCGGTGCTCGCGGGCACCGAGGAGTGGTTCTACATCGTCACGACGGCCGGCCTCGCGACCATGGTGCTCGGCGCGTTCATCGCGATCTTCAAGCACGATCTGAAGGCGCTGCTGGCCTTCTCGACCGTGTCGCATCTGGGGCTGATCACCTTCCTGCTGGGCACCGGCACGGCCTTCGGCGCGATGGCGGCGGTGTTCCACATCCTCAACCATGCAAGCTTCAAGGCCGCGCTCTTCATGACCGCCGGGATCGTCGATCACGGCGTGCATACCCGCGACATGCGAAGGCTGGGCGGGCTGCGACGCCTGATGCCGATCTCGTTTGCCATCGCGACCTTGGCGGGCCTGTCGATGGCGGGCATTCCGCTGCTCAACGGTTTCCTGTCGAAGGAGATGATGCTTGAGGAGGCCGCGCATACGACGCTGTTCGGCATGCCGATGCTGGTCACGATCGTGGCGACGCTGGGGGCGCTGTTCTCGGCCGCCTATTCCTTCCGGTTGATCGCCCATACCTTCTTGGGCGCCGAACGCGACGATTACCCGGCGCATCCGCATGATCCGAACCCCGGCATGTGGCTGCCGCCGGCGCTGCTGATCATCCCCGTCGTGGTGATCGGTCTGTTTCCGGCGCTGGCCGAGCCCTTCGTGAAGCTCGTCACCGGCGCGGTGATCGGCTCGGCCGCCGAACTGCCCGACGCCCATCTCAAGCTCTGGCACGGCCTGACCCCGGCGCTGTTCATGTCGGCGATCGCGGTGATCGGCGGCGCGCTGCTGCTGATGGGCTTCGCGCCGCTGTCGCGGATCTGGGAAGCGGCGCGGCGGCCAGAGGCCAAGGACATCTTCGACCGGATCATCGCGGGCTGCGTCGCGCTGGCGCGCCCGGTGACGCGTGGCCTGCATGACGGGGCCTTCACCCGCTATGCCGCGATCATGGTGCTGACCGTGGTGGCGGTCGGCGCGCATGCATGGTTCTCGGGCACGACCGGCGCCGAGATCCGGCGCCCGCTCCTGCCCGTCACGCCCATCGCCATAGCGGCATGGGCGATGCTGATCGCCGCCACCGGTTTCCTCGTGGCGGTGCATCGCAACCGTCTGGCGGTGCTGATGCTCATGGGGGTCATCGGCCTGATGGTCTCCGTCGGCTTCAACCATTTCTCCGCCCCCGATCTCGCGCTCACGCAGATCTCGGTCGAGGTGGTGACGATCATCCTGCTGTTGCTGGCGCTGAACTTCCTGCCCAATACCACGCCCAACGAATCCGGAGCGGCGCGGCGCACCCGCGACGCGATCATCGCCGGGGCCGGCGGCATCGCCGCGGCGGGTCTGATCTGGTCCATTCTCTCGACCGAGTTCCCGATCGCGCCGATCTCGGACTACCATCTCGCCAACTCCTACAAGGGCGGCGGCGGAGACAACGTGGTCAACGTGATCCTGGTCGACTTCCGGGGCTTCGACACCTTCGGCGAAATCATCGTGCTCGGCATCGCCGCGCTGGTGATCTACGCGCTGACCGAAACCCTGCTCTCGGGCAAGGTGCGCCGCAAGCTGTTGAACCGCGGGCACGAGGAACCGCAGGCCGGCGACGCCCACCCGCTGATGATGGTGGTGCTGACGCGGGTGATGATGCCTCTGATCCTGATGGTCGGCGTCTACATCTTCCTGCGCGGCCACAACGATCCCGGCGGCGGCTTCGTCGCGGGCCTCGTGGTCGCGATCGCCGTGGTGACGCAATACATGGCTTCGGGCTTCGCCTGGGCGGCGCGGCGCCAGCGCTACCCCTATCACGGGATCATCGGCGCCGGCGTCTTCGTGGCCGGTCTCACCGGCATCGGCGCCTGGTTCGTCGGACAGCCCTTCCTGACCTCGGCCTTCGGCTATTTCCGGATCCCGCCGATGGAGGAGTTCGAGCTGGCCACCGCCATGGGCTTCGACCTCGGCGTGTTCCTCGCCGTGCTCGGCGCGGTGATGCTATCGCTCGAAAGTTTCTCGCGGCTGGGTTACAGGGCCGGCACCGAGACCTCCGATCACGCGATGGACATCGATCCGTCGCGCGGCGAGGAGCTCGATCCGGTCGTGGATGCAAAGCGCGAGGGCAGCTGAGATGGAACTACTGATCGCGTCGGCCGTCGGCGTCCTGACCGCCGCCGGCATCTACCTGGTGCTGCGCCTGCGAACCTTTCCCGTCATCATCGGCACCTCGCTGCTGAGCTATGCCGTCAACGTCTTTCTCTTCGCTTCGGGGCGGCTGGCGATGGATGCGCCACCGGTTCTGCGGGACGGTGCCGAGCGCTATACCGATCCGCTGCCGCAGGCGCTGGTCCTGACCGCCATCGTGATCTCCTTCGGGATGACCGCCGTGGTGGTGATGATCGCGCTGGGCAGCTGGCTCTCGTCCGATGACGACCGGGTCGAACGGCCCGCGCTCACCGAGGACGACACCAACGCACCCTCTGTGACCGAAGGAGGTGCACGATGAGCCACTGGATCATCACCCCCATCGTGCTGCCGGCGCTGCTGGCGGCGATCCTCGTGCTGATGGTGCGCGAACACCTCGTGGTGCAGCGTGCGCTATCGATGGCGGGAACCCTGGCGATCACGGCCATTGCCATCGGCCTGTTCTGGCAGGCCTCCGACGGCACGATCACGCTCTACCAGCTCGGCAACTGGCCCGCGCCATTCGGCATCGTGCTGGTGGCGGACCGGCTTTCGACGCTGATGGTGCTGCTGACCGCGCTGCTCGCGCCCCTGGTGCTGCTCTACGCCATGGGCTCGGGCTGGGACGGGCGGGGGCGGCATTTCCACCCGCTGTTCCAGTTCCAGCTGATGGGCATCCTCGGCGCCTTCCTCACCGGCGACGCCTTCAACCTCTTCGTTTTCTTCGAGGTGCTGCTCATCGCCTCCTACGGTCTGATGATCCATGCGGGCGGCAAGGACCGGCTGCGCGCGGGCACGCAATACGTGCTCTACAATCTCCTCGGCTCCACGCTCTTCCTCTTCGCCCTGGGCACGATCTACGCCCAGACCGGCACGCTCAACATGGCCGATCTGGCGGGCCGTGTGGCCGAGCTCGACGCCGGGGCTTCGGCCGGCATTCGCGTCGCGGCGGTGCTGCTTCTGATGGTCTTCGCGATCAAGGCCGCTGTGCTGCCGCTCCATTTCTGGCTGCCCGACAGCTATGCCTATGCCCCTGCCCCCGTGGCCGCGCTCTTCGCGATCATGACCAAGGTCGGCGCCTACGGCATCATCCGCGTCTACACGCTGGTGTTCCCGCCCGATCTCGAGATCACCCAAGGTCTCTTCGACGTCTGGCTGATGCCGGCGGCGCTGCTGACGCTCGCGCTCGGCATGATCGGCGTGCTGGGCGCGCGCCGCATCGACCGGCTGGTGGCGTTTTCGGTGATCGGCTCGATGGGACTCTTGCTCAGCGCGGTCTCGGTCTTCACCCCCGAAGGCATCGCCGCCGCGCTCTACTATGCGATCCACTCGACCTTCGCGACGGCGGCCCTGTTCCTGCTCGTCGACCAGATCCGCGACCGGCGCGGAGCGGCCGGGCCCGTGCTGGTGCATGCCCAGCCGATCGAAGGCGGCGCACTGCTGGCGGGCATGTTCTTCGTCGCGGCGATCGCCATGACCGGCCTGCCCCCGCTCTCGGGTTTTCTCGGCAAGCTGCTGATCCTCGACGCCGCGGGCTCCAGCCCGCTGGTCTGGTGGGTCTGGGCGGTGGTGCTCACGGGCTCGCTCGTCGCGGTGGTGGGCTTTTCGCGCGCGGGCTCGCTCGTCTTCTGGAAGGCACATCAGGAGGGCCCGGACATCGAGCCGATCGATTGCGAGACCGCACCTGAGGTCGAGGACGATACCGCGCAGCCCGGCTCGACCCGTGGACCGCTGGTGCCGCGCCCGGTTCTGCCGATGATCGCGATCGGCGGGCTGATCGCGATGCTGGTGGCACTCACCGTCTTTGCCGGGCCGGTCAACCGGACCCTGTCCGCGACGGCGGCGCAGCTCTTCTCGCCCGAACCCTATATCGAGCTGGTGCTGACCACGCCCGGCAAGCAGATCAAGGATGATCCGCATGCGGGCGAGGACGACCACGGAGGCGAAGCCGCCGCTGACGCTGGGGAGGATCACTGATGTCGATGCGTCTGACCCGAAAGCTGTTGCCGCACCCGCTGCTCTCGGCGCTGCTGGTGCTGGTGTGGTGCCTGCTGATCAACGATCTCAGCCTCGGCACCGTCGTCTTCGGCGCGCTGCTCGGGATCGTGATCCCGATGGCGACCCGCGCCTTCTGGCCGGACCGCCCCAAGATCGGCAGGCCGGGACGCCTCGTCTCCTACCTCCTCATGGTGATCTGGGACATCTTGGTCGCCAACGTGCAGGTGGCGATGATCGTGCTGTTCAAGCGCAACGAGGACATGGCCCCAAACTGGGTGGTGATCCCGCTCGAGATTCGTACGCCCGAAGCGATCGCGATGCTGGCCGGGACCATCACCCTGACCCCCGGCACCGTCAGCGCCGATCTCTCGGCGGACGGGCACGCGCTGCTGGTCCATGCGCTCGACGCGCCCGACCCGGAGGCGGTGCGCGACGACATCAAGACCCGCTACGAGCGCCGGTTGAAGGAGATTTTCGAATGATCGACACCGCCCTCTTCATCGCCATCGGCGCGCTCGGGCTGGCGCAGATCCTCGCCATGATCCGGCTGGTGATCGGGCCGCATACCGGCGACCGCATCCTCGCGCTCGACACGATGGTGATCAACGCCATCGGCCTGATCATCCTGCTCGGGCTTTATCTGGGCACCCAGATCTACTTCGAGAGCGCGCTGATCTTCGCCATGCTGGGCTTCGTCTCCACCGTGGCGCTGGCGCGCTTCGTGCTGCGCGGGGACATCATCGAATGACCGGGGGGATGATGCTGGAGATCCTCGTGGCCGCGCTGCTGATCATCGGCGCCGCCTTCACGCTGATCGGCTCCTACGGGCTCCTGAAGCTCGATCAGCCGATGAAGCGGCTGCACGCGCCGACCAAGGCCTCGACGCTGGGGGTGGGATCGCTGCTGCTGGCTTCCATGATCCATGCCTTTGCCTCGGGCGACGCCTCGTTGCACGAGCTCCTGGTGATGGCCTTCCTCTTCGTCACCGCGCCGATCTCTGGAAATTTCATCGCCAAGGTCCATCTGCATCGGCAGCGCGGCGGCAAGGAGCTTCCTCCGCCGCCCGAGGAAAAGAACTGGGCGACCTACGCCGAGCAATAGCGCCCGGCGTCGACCGGGCTCGAGGAGCCACGCCGTGACCATGAGCCCTGCCCCTCGCCATGCCGGTCCGATCCTGCATCTGCGGGGCCATGACCCCGACGGCCTGCGCCTTGCCGCGATCCTCATTCGACCCGAGGGCGAGGCTTGCGGAACACTGCTGGCGGGCGCCACCGAGCACCAGCCGCACCGTATCGCCACGCTGGAGGGGCTCGCGGTCTGGCGTTTCGATATCCGGCTCGACAACACCGATCGCGGCTACCGCTTCGAAGATCGCGACTACCCGGTCGAAACCGATCTCTCGGGCGATCTGAGGTTCGCCTTCCTCTCCTGCAACGGCGAGGAGAACGGCGACATGGATCGCGATCCGGCCGAGCGCGACGCGATGTGGGAGAGGATGCGCGCCGAGCACGAGGTCCGGCCCTTCGCGGCACTGCTGCAGGGTGGGGACCAGATCTATGCCGACGAGGTGACGCAGGGCCATCCGCTGAGCGATGGCTGGCCCGAGGATCTGCCCGAGGGCACGAGTGCGGCCGATCTCGAAGGGCTGGCGGCGCATCTGCGCCGGGGCTTCGTCGCGCGCTACATGCGCGGCTTCGCCGGGCCCGCCTTCGGCGCCCTCGCCGCACGGGTTCCGACGCTGGCGATCTGGGACGATCACGACATCTGCGACGGCTGGGGATCTCTTCCCAGCGAGGCCACCGACAGCGCCGTGGGCCAGACGCTGTTCCGGGTGGCGCGCGAGATGTACCTGCTGTTCCAGCACGGTGCGGTCGAGGCCGACATTCCGGAGATCTTCATCGATCCGGCCGGCGCCCAACTTGGCTGGCGCCGCAGCCTGCCGGGCGTCACGCTGATGGCCCCCGACCTGCGTTCCGAGCGCCGCCGCAGGCGGGTCATGGGCGAAGCGGGCTGGCGATTATTGGAATCCCCGGTACCCGAGCCCGAGCGTACCTTCATCGTCTCTTCTGTGCCGATGCTGGGGCCCCGGCTGTCGCTGGTCGAGGCGGTGATGTGGCTCTGGCCCGGCATGCAGAAATACGAGGACGATCTGCGCGACCAGTGGCAGAGCCGTGCGCATCGCGCCGATTGGCAGCGGGCGCTGCGCGCGGTGCTGAACCTGCGCGCCCGCGGCCCGGTGACGGTGCTCTCGGGTGAAATCCACCTCGCCACCCGGGCCGAGATGGCCGCCGAGCCCGGCGCTATTCATCAACTCGTGGCCTCCGGCATCGCCCATCGCGCGCCGCCCAAGGGCTATGCGCGCGGCCTCGGCTGGCTCGGCAGCCTTGGCGAAGGGCCGCTTTCGGGTCACCCGATCCGCATCCTGCCGCTGCCGGGGATGCGACGGCGCTACGTGGCCGAGCGCAATTTCCTGACGCTGGAACGGCGTGACGGAGCGTGGAGCGCGGTCTGGCATCTTGAGGAGAGCGGCAAGACCCGGCCGCTGCCGATCTAGCCCGCAGGCAGTTCGACACGCGCCTCGAGCCCCCCCTCCGGGCGGTTCGACAGGCGGATCTCGCCACCATGGGCGCGGATGATGGTGCGGGTGATCGACAGGCCGAGCCCGGCCCCGCCGGTGTCGAGACTGCGACTGTCCTCGCCCCGTACGAATGGCTCGAACATGCCCTCGAGGCGTGCCTCGGGGATGCCCGGCCCCTCATCCACAACGCGCACCACCGCCATGCCGTCCTCCTGCATCAGCCGCACCCTTGCCGAGCCGCCATAGCGGATCGCATTGTCGACCAAGTTGCCGAAGGCCCGCGACAGCGCCACGGGGCGGCCGCTCACCGGCGGAGCGCCACCGCCCTCGAACCGCGCACCGCGCTCCTCGCAAAGGCGCGGCAGCAGCGCCGCCAAATCGATCCTGCCGCTGGGTTCGGCCTCGTGGCCACTCTTGGCGAAAGTCACGAGCCCCTCGGCCATCACCGCCATCTCGTCGAGGGTGCGGATCATCGGCTCCCCCTCCTCCTCGTCGAGCATCTCGGCGCGAATACGCAGGCTGGTGATCGGCGTGCGCAGATCGTGGCCTACGGCGGCGAGGGTACGGGTCCGCTCGGCTTCGAATCGGGCGATCCGTCCCTGCATGTCGTTGAAGGCCGCTGCCGCCGCCCGCATCTCGCGGGCACCGGTCTCAGTCACCCGCACGCCGCGATCGCCGCGACCCGCGGCATGCGCAGCCTCGGCCAGGGCGGCCAGCGGACGGGTAAGCTGGCGCACGAACCACAGCCCCACCGCAAGCACGGTGAGCAGCGACAGGCCGAGCACCAGCATGAAGACCTCGCCCCGGACCCCGTCGGGTGGCCGCAGCCCCGCCGCCGTGACGTTGAGCCAAGCCGCCTCCTCAGCCTGCAGAGCGATCGACACGGCGATGGTGCCGCCGCGCGGTGCGGCATGGCCACCGGAACTACGCCTGGAAGCGGCGCGCTCCGAAATCGCGACGCGCACCTCGCGCTCCTCGAGCGCCGCGCCGATGCGCGCCTCAAGTGCCCCGGCCCGGCCACTGCGCGCTGGCGCCGCGACGGCCGGCACCGGCTCGACCGAAATTCGCGCGAGCCGGGTCGAGGCCTGGCGTGCCAGTTGCTGTCGTGCCCGCGGCGGCAGGGCCTCCATCGCCGGCACCAGCGCCACGATCCGCTCCAGCTCCCGCGCGGCCCCCGCCTCGCGGTCGAGCCGGTCGCGCTCGAAGGCCAGAAGCCCCAGCGCCACGAGATTGGCCGTCACCAGCGCCGCTGCGAGCAGCAGAGCAAAGCGCGCGGCCAGCCCCGCGGGCAACAGCCTCTTGATCACGGGGCCACCTCGACATCTGCGGCCAGCAGGTAACCGCCGCCCCATTCGGTAACGATCAGGCGCGGCTGCTTGGGGTCGTCCTCGATCTTGCGCCGCAACCGGCTGATCTGGTTGTCGATCGCGCGATCATAGGCCTTGGCCTCGCGGCCCGCCATCAGGTCGAGCAGCCGCGCCCGATCGAGCACCGTGCGCGGCGAGTCCAGAAACAGCGCCAGCAGCCGGCTTTCGCCCGAGGTCAGCTCGGCCGCGCGCCCATCCTCGTGCCGCAGCGACTTGGTCGCCGGATCATGGGTCCAGCCCGCGAAGCTGCGGCGCGTGGTGTCGAGCGTCGGTGCCGCCGGCGGCGCCCGGCGCAGCACGGCGCGGATGCGCGCCAGCAATTCACGCGGGTTGAAGGGCTTGGTCACGTAATCATCGGCCCCCAGCTCCAGCCCGACGATGCGGTCGGTCTCGTCGGCCATCGCGGTAAGCAGGATCACCGGCGGCCCACCCCGCGCCACCAGCCAGCGGCACAGACTCAGCCCGTCCTCGCCAGGCATCATCACGTCGAGCACGACGAGACCGATCCGCGCCGACTCGACGATGCCTCGCGCATCGGCGGCGCTGGCAGCGAGGCGGACGCGGTAGCCCTGCTTCTTGAGATACTGGCCCAGCGGCTCACGGATATCGCGCGCGTCGTCGACGACGAGGATCTGCTCTGCGGTCTCGGTCATGGGCGGGTCTCCTGCGGACTGGCGGCTTCCCTTCTAGGGCGCGCGCGCCCCTTAAGGCCAGCACCTGGCCCCTTGCGAGAACGTGAAGTTTTGTCGCCGGATGTAACACGCGCCACCGCCAAGCCGCTTGCCTCCCCCGCGCGGTCTGGCTACATCGGGCCCTGGGGCCGGCATAGCTCAGCTGGTAGAGCGTCTGATTTGTAATCAGGGGGTCGGGGGTTCGAGTCCCTCTGCCGGCACCACAAGATTCCCCAACGCATTGTTTCGCCTAGGCTTTCGATTGAATCAAACCAAGGTGTGGCACATGTCGGAGTCCATTTCCGCCCACACACCTTCAGCAAAGACGGCATCTTCCAATTCCGTAGGCACGTGCCGGTGGAGCTAAGGCGTCACTATTCCTCACCAAAGATCTCGTATTCGCTGCGTACGAGGTCAGCCCGAGTAGCGGCAGTCAGAGCCGTGCGACCTGCGAACCAGGTAGACGAATTCTGATAGCACCTGCGTTGTCGGGACGTAGATCTGCCGGGCAAGCACATGCTGCGGATGGGTGTCGCCGGTCCGGGACTGCAGCCATCGGGGGCAGCAACGTCAACGCCGACTGCATGAGCCTTTCCGAGGGTGTAGTGACGTATCTTCGCCTCAAGGGCGATGGGAAGGGCATCAGCTTCCTCCAGGCGGCAGAACGGGCCGGTGGCTACGTCATTGATGC
Organism: Limimaricola sp. AA108-03; assembly: GCF_050847355.1. Taxonomy (NCBI): domain Bacteria; kingdom Pseudomonadati; phylum Pseudomonadota; class Alphaproteobacteria; order Rhodobacterales; family Paracoccaceae; genus Limimaricola; species Limimaricola sp. AA108-03. The sequence continues at coordinate 1,239,357 of NZ_CP193755.1, read as the reverse complement.
GTGCGGCAACAAGACTTGGTAGCGGTCGACAAGCCGACATGCTGAATACGTTTGTGCGGACGGCTCACATCGTCCTCGAATTGGCGCCTGCACCGGGGCGGATCATACGTTTGGGCTAGCCGCCCCAAAGGTGAGCGCGGATACCGATGCTGTCTATCCTTTGCCGGGTACTGGGCACGGCTCCGTTCCGATTGAGGCTTACCATGATCTTTTCTCATAGCCTCAATAGCGTCCGGCGCCGGAACGGTCGGTAAGCGCTCGATCATTTTCGGAATACTTCGAACCGAACGCACTAGAAGTGCCCAGTCCGGCGATTCATATTTTTCCATTGAAAACTCACCAATGATCAGGTGGCTTTCGTAAACTGATGGCGCGAAAAACGAAGACAAAAAAGCCAAAAATGCAACGTCTTTTTGTCTGACGTTACGTCTCATGCCTAGCCGATCCCCGCCGCAGGGCCCCTTAGAACTTAGTCATTAGACCGTGCGGATAGTTTCTCCCGATGTGAACTAAGGCAAAATGATTATGAGCCCCTCCTAGCGCGTTGATTCATCTAATTCGTTCGCATCATGATCCACCTTTTGCCTTAGGGACTTTGCTGGATTGATGCGACCGGCACTATCAAATCATTATCCTCATGGATGCGTGGAGTGCTCTGCGTGATCGCCGGCTTTTGAGAGTATTATGGCTTTCCGTTCGTCGTGTTTCGGCAAAGCCTTTTTAGGAGAGTTGTTATGGCGAACTACATCAAATCCGATCTCGATTTCATTCTGGCGCAGATCAAGATCGCAGAGGCACATACCGAAGCCATGAAATCCGGCGCCGATCCCCGGACGAGTCTTCTCCAACTGATCGGCAACGCGCCCAATCTGAGCTTCGGCTTGCGCACCGTCGATGGCAGCCTGAACAACCTCGTCGCGGGGCAGACCGACTTCGGCCAAGCCGATCAGGCTTTTCCGCGTCTGACCACGCCCTACTACCTCGACGAGCAAGATGGCGACATGATGTCGTTCGGGCCGGGCGGCACGATCACCAACAACGATTACGGGACGAACGGGGATGTCGCCGACGCCGATCCCCGGACCATCTCCAACCTGATCGTCACCCAGGACGTCTCCAACCCCGCTGCGATTCGCGCGGCGCTGAAGGCCGCAGGCGTCGAGGGCACCGCCCAGACGGCGGCCACGAACGCGATCAGTGCCGCCTACAAGGCCACGCTGAACGCCAATGGCGCGAATGCCGAGGTCGAGGCCGCCACGGCGGTCGTCTCCGGGGCCAGCGCCGATGCCTCGGCTGCCGTTGCCGCCCTGAACGCGGCCACGGCGCTGCAGCTGAGCTACACGGCGGGTGTGACCATGGCCACCGGGGTTCCCTCGGCCATCTCCGCCGCCCAGACTGCGGCCGGGAACCTGATCACCGCCCTCAACGACATGCCCGGCGAACCGGTTCCGGTCCCGCCATTCACCCTCACCGAGCCGGTGCAAGCGGATTACGTCGTCACGGCCGATTTCAATACGGCATATGCCCAGTGGGTCGATGCTGCGCCCACCGACCCCGAGCCCCTTGCCACCGATTTCCCGGGTGTCGCGGCGTTCGAGACGGCACATGCCCTGTGGGTCGAGGCGCAAGTGGCCCATGCCGCTAACGAGCCCGATCCCGCCGATTTCCCGGATCCCGCGGACTACGATACGGCACTTGCCGAGTGGGACGCCGTTGCGCCCATCGAGCCCCTTGCCACCGATTTCCCGGATGTCGCGGCGTTCGAGACGGCATATGCCCTGTGGGTCGACGCGCAAGAGGCCCATGCCGCCGCCGAGCCCCTTCCCGCCGATTTCCCGGATGTCCCGGCGTTCGAGACGGCACATGACCAGTGGGCCACCGCGCAAGCCGCCCATGCCGCCGCCGAAACGCAGTACCAGGCCGATCTGGTCGCCTTCAACGACGCCACGACCGCCGCGACCAACGCCTTTGACGCGGCCATGGCTGCGGCTGCCAATGCCGTCACGGCGGCCGGCGCCGTCGTGACCGCGCTTGGCGACAACCCCACAGATGGCGCTCAGGCCCTCGAGACCTTGGCGAACGACCTCCGGACAGCGATCGAAGGGATCGAAGAAGGCGGTTTCCTTCCGACCGACGCGGCGACAGTCACGTCTGCCCTTGACGCCTTCAGCGGCGCGCCCGCTCTCGCGCAGTCGAACATCGGTGAACTCACGACGCTCAGGAACAATGCCGGTGTAGACCGGGCCACGGCCCAGGTGGCGGCGGATAATGCCACAGCCGCGCTCGACGCGGCCAATGACGACCTCGCAATCGCGCAGGCCGCCGCCAACACGGCAGGTACGCCCGAGGAAACCGCGGCGGCCCTACAGGGCCTGCTCGACGATTTCGGCCTTCAGACCGATGAGAATGGGGGGCTGGTCATCGAGAACCGGGCGCCCGACGAAGGCCTCTCGGCACCCTTCAACTCGTGGATGACGCTGTTCGGCCAGTTCTTCGACCACGGGCTCGATCTCGTGACCAAGGGAGGCAACGGCACCATCTACATGCCGCTGCAGCCCGACGATCCCCTCTATGTCGAGGGCAGCAATACTAATTTCATGGCACTGACCCGCGCGTCGATCGACCCCGAGAACCAGACGACGCCGCATGTCGACCAGAACCAGACCTACTCTTCGCACCCCTCGCATCAGGTGTTCCTGCGTGAGTGGATTCTCGACGCGAACAACAAGCCGGTCGAAACGGGCAAGCTCATCACCGGCAGCAATGGCGGCATGGCCACCTGGGCCGACGTCAAGGCACAGGCCCGCGACATTCTCGGCATCGAGCTCGACGATGCCGACGTGCTGGCGGTTCCGGCGCTGATCACCGATCTCTACGGCAACGCCGAGATGGGGCCGAACGGCTTCCCGCAGGTGGTGATGGCCGATGGCACGATCATGGAGGGCAACCCTAACGCCCGGGTGGACGCGACGTTCGCGGCGAAAACCGGTCACGCCTTCCTCGTCGACATCGCCCATAACGCCGTGCCGGGCACGGTCGACCATGACCGCAACCCCGCCACGCCGGACATCCAGATCACGCCGGACGATGACGGCATACCCAACAGCGTGCTGATCGCGAACGGCTTCGGGATCAACGAGCAATACGACAACGAACTGCTGGACGCGCACTTCATGGCCGGCGACGGGCGGGTGAACGAGAATATCGGCCTGACCGCGGTGCATCACATCTTCCACTCCGAGCACAACCGTCTGGTCGATTACTCGATCAACCAGGTGATCATGCCGGCCATGGTGAACGAGAGCGGGACGCCCGAAGAGGCGGCGGCCGATCTCGCCTTCCTCAACGAGTGGCTGCGGGTCAAGCTGCCGGACGGGACCGATCCCTCGACCGTCGACTTCTCCACGCTGCAATGGGATGGCGCGCGGCTGTTCCAGCTCGCCAAGTTCGGCACCGAGATGCAGTACCAGCACCTCGTCTTCGAGGACTTCGCGCGCAAGATGCAGCCGCAGATCGACGTGTTCCTGGCCCCGGTCGGCTATGACACCACGATCGACCCGTCGATCCTCGCCGAGTTCGCGCATACGGTCTACCGCTTCGGCCACTCGATGCTGACCGAGACCATCGACCGGCTCGACCCGTCCTTCAACGCGGTCGGCACCGATTGGAGCACGCAGGACGCCGAGCAGATCGGTCTGATCGAAGCCTTCCTCAACCCGATCGAGTACAACAAGGGCGGCGAGATCCATGCCGACATGGCCGCCGGCGCGGTGGTGCGCGGCATGACCCGCCAGGTGGGCAACGAGATCGACGAGTTCGTCACTGACGCGCTGCGCTCGAACCTGCTGGGCCTGCCGCTCGATCTTGCGGCGATCAACCTCGCCCGCGGCCGCGACACGGCGATACCGACGCTGAACATGGCGCGGGAGCAGTTCTACACCATGACCGGCGACACCCAGCTCAAGCCCTATGACAGCTGGTTCGACTTCACTCTCAACATCAAGAACCCGGCCTCGGTCGTGAACTTCATCGCGGCCTACGGCACCCATGCCACCTTGGACGCCGCGCAGACCCTGGCCGAGAAGCGCGATGCCGCGATGAAGCTGGTCTTCGGCGGTGAAGGCGCGCCGCTCGACCGGCAGGCCTTCCTGAACGCCACCGGCAGCTATGCCAGCGACAAGGGTGGCCTCGACAAAGTCGATTTCTGGATCGGCGGTCTCGCCGAGGCGATCGCGCCCTTCGGCGGCATGCTCGGCTCCACCTTCAACTTCATCTTCGAGACCCAGCTCGAGGCGCTTCAGGACGGCGACCGGTTCTACTACCTGGCGCGCACGGCGAGCATGAACTTCCTGGCGGAACTCGAGAACAACTCCTTCGCCAGCATGATCGTCGAGAACACCGACGCCACGCACCTGCCGATCGACGTCTTCGCGACGCCGAGCTACGTCCTGGAGGTCGACCAGACCAAGCAGTACAACCACGGGATGGGCAGCGATGACCCATTCGAGGCGTCGCTCTTCGACCCGCAGGTGAACAAGCTGGTAATCCGCGCCAACGAGAACTCGTTGCAGTTCACCGGCGGCGACCACGTGGTGCTCGGCGGCACCGACAACGATGACACCCTGATCGCCGGCATCGGCGACGACTCGATCTGGGGCGACGGCGGCAATGACCGCATCGAAGGCGGCCATGGCAACGACAACATCGACGGCGGCGCCGGCGACGACATCATCACCGATCTCGGTGGCGACGACGTCATCAAGGGCAATGACGGCAACGACGTCATCCATGGCGGCCCGGGCGAGAACCTGATCATCGGCGGCCGCGGCTCCGACTTCATCATCACCGGCGAGGATTTCTCGGAGGTCTTCGCGGGACCGGGCAACGACTTCATCCTCGGCACCACCACCAACGAGGCGCCGATCGGCGGTGAAGGCGACGACTGGTTCGAGGGCGGCAGCCAGGACGGCGCGATGGGCGACAACTCGGATGCCTTCGGCGCCGACACCATCGCCGGCCACGACGTCTTCTTCGGCCGCGACGGCTTCAACGAGTTCGTCGCCGAGGGCGGCGACGACATCATGGTCAGCGCCGTCGGCATCACCCGCAACGAGGGCATGTCCGGCTTCGACTGGGTCAGCTACATCGGGCGCAGCTCGGTCTATGCCGATCTGAACCTGCCGGCCTTCGACGAAACGCCGATCCCGCCGGACGAGAACACGGCCCTGGATCGCTACGAAGCGGTCGAGGGCCTGTCCGGCTCGCATGGCAATGACGTGCTGATCGGTTCCGAAGAGACCGATCTCGGCGCGATCCCGCCAGCCGAGCCCGTCGAAGAGGAAGAAGGCGGCGTAGTCGAGGAGGCACCGCTTGAGCCGGCCGCCAACGGCCAGCAGGGCAGCGTCCTGACCGCGGAGGGCATCGCCCGGATCAACGGGCTGCAGGAGTTGCTCGGGACGGGCGTGACCGAGTTCCGCACCGGCAACATCATTCTGGGCGGTGGCGGCAGCGATCGGATCGAGGGCTTGGGCGGCGACGACATCATCGACGGCGACAGCTATCTCAACGTCCGCATCGCCCGGCAGGGCACCAACGAGACCTGGACAACCATGGTCGGCGACCTGCAGAAAAGGATGCTGGCGGGCGAGATCAACCCGAGCGAGCTCTACATCGTGCGCGAGATCCTCGATGGCGGCAAACCGGGCGACATCGACACCGCCGTCTATGCGGGACAGGCCATCGACTACCAGGTTTTCACAAATGCCGCCGGTGGCCTCACGGTCCTGGACATGAACCCCGATGACGGCGACACGGGATCCGACCAGCTCCACAATATCGAGCGGATCGAGTTCACCGATCAGACGATGATCATTCAGGGCGATCCTCCGGTACCAGTCGACGTCGTTCTGTCAATTGCGGATGCGCCGACGCGGATTGAGGCCGGCGACACCGGGTCCACCAACCTGGCCTTCGGCCTGAGCCTGGACGACACCAGCTTCAGCGGTAGTCTGCGGGTGGTCTTCGACGTCGGTGCGGTGACTGGTCAGGCCCAGATCGTCAACTTCGTCGACGGGCTCGGCACGCTGACGGTGCCGGTCGTCAACGACAACGTGCCCAACGGCACCGATACGAGGATGGTCACCCTGACCGGGGCCACTGGAATCGGCGCGACGGTGACGCTCGGCACCGCCACCGCCAGCGGCATGGTCACCGAGGACGACGTCACTGCCATCCTTCTCTCGATCGCCGACGCGCCAATGCTGGTCGAGAACGGCGATACCGGCGCCACCACCCTGGCCTTCGGCCTGAACCTGAACGATACCGGCTTCAACGGCGATCTGCAGGTGGGCTTCGACACCAGCACAGCGACCGGTCAGAGCCAAACCGTCACTTTCACGGGAGGCATCGGCACGCTGAACGTGCAGGTCCCCAATGACGACCTGGCCAACGGCACCGAGATGGTGGCGGTCACCCTGACCGGCGCCACAGGTACCGGCACGACGGTGGCGCTCGGCGCCACGACGGCCAGCGGCATGGTCACCGAAGACGACGGCACGGCCATCGTCCTCTCGATCGCCGATGCGCCGATGATGACCGAGGCCGGCGATACGGGGGCCACCAACCTGGCCTTCGACCTGAGCGTGGACGACACCGCCTTCAGCGGCACTCTGCAGGTGAGCTTCAGCGTCGGCACAGCGGCCGCCCAGACCCAGGACGTCATCTTCGTCAATGGCCTCGGCACGCTGATCGTGCCGATCGACAATGACAATGTCGACGACGGCGCCGAGATGGTGGGGGTCACCCTGACCGGGGCCACCGGCACCGGCGTGGTGGCGACGCTCGGCACCGCGACCGCCAGCGGCACGGTCACCGAGGACGACGTCGTTCCCGTCATACTGTCGATCGCCAATGCGCCGACGATGGCCGAGAGCGGCGACACCGGAACCACCGATCTCGCCTTCGGCCTGAGCCTGGACGACACCAGCTTCAGCGGCGCTCTGCAGGTGAGCTTCGACACCGGCACGGCGACCAACCAAACCCAGACCGTCAACTTCACGAACGGGGTCGGCACGCTGACCATGTCGGTCGCCAATGACGACGTCGACGACGGCGACGAAATGGTGACGGTCACCCTGACCGGGGCGACCGGGACCGGTGCGGCGGTGACGCTCGGCACCGCCATGGCCACCGGCATGGTCACCGAGGACGATGTGGCGCCCCCGCCTGTCGACGTCCTTCTGTCGATCACCAACGCGCCGATGCAGGTCGAGACCGGCGACACCGGGACCACCGACCTCTCCTTCGGGCTGAGCCTGAGCGACACCGGCTTCACCGGCACCCTGACGGTGACCTACGACACCGGCACGGCGACGGGCCAGAGCCAGGACATCAGCTTCGTCAACGGGGTCGGCACGCTGACCATGTCGGTCGCCAATGACGACGTCGACGACGGCGACGAAATGGTGGCGGTCACCCTGACCGGGGCGACCGGAACCGGTGTGGCGGTGACGCTCGGCACCGCGAGCGCCAGCGGCACGGTCACCGAGGACGACGTCGCGGCGCCACCGCCGGGTGGCAGCGTGCTGCCGATCGACTTCAACGCCAACCCGCTCCTGAGCTACAGCGGCCAGGACAAGACGCCGCAGGGCTTCCAGATCGACCCCGACGGCGCCGGCATCACGCTGAGCGGCAACATCTGGAAGAAGACCCTGCTGCCCGGCGGCACCTTCACCGTCGGCGCCGACACGGTGCTGCGCTTCGACGTGACGATGGAGAACGGCACCGCCGAATTCGTCAGCATCGGCCTCGAGAACGACGACAACTACAAGACCACCGACGACCTGCTGTTCCAGGTGTTCGGCTCGATCAACATCGCGAGGTTCGACCAGTCGGTGCGCAACGACTACACCACCGTGGGCCAGACCGTGAGCTACGAGATCCCGCTGGCGGCGCATGCCGGACGGACCTTCGACTACCTGGCGCTGATCAACGACGACGACGCCGCGCAGAGCTCGATCGTGCGCTTCTCGAACGTCGAGCTGGTGCAGGGCAGCGCGCCGCCGCCACCCCCGCCGACCGGGCCGGTGCTCTCGATCACCGATGCCCTGACGGTGGCCGAGACCGGCGACACCGGGACCACCGATCTCGACTTCGGGCTGAGCCTGAGCGACACCGGCTTCACCGGCACCCTGACGGTGACCTACGACACCGGCACCGCAACGAACCAGAGCCAGGACGTCAGCTTCGTCAACGGGGTCGGCACGCTGAGCGTGCAGGTCGCCAATGACGACGTCGACGACGGCGACGAAATGGTGGCGGTCACGCTGACCGGGGCCAGCGGCGCCGCCGCGCCGGTGACGCTCGGCACCGCGAGCGCCAGCGGCACGGTCACCGAGGACGACGTCGCGGCGCCGCCCGATCCCGGCAGCGTGCTGCCGATCGACTTCAACGCCAACCCGCTCCTGAGCTACAGCAACCAGGACCAGACGCCGCAGGGCTTCCAGATCGACCAGGATGGCGCCGGCATCACGCTGAGCGGCAACACCTGGAAGAAGACCCTGCTGCCCGGCGGCACCTTCACCGTCGGCGCCGACACGGTGCTGCGCTTCGACGTGACGATGGAGAACGGCACCGCCGAATTCGTCAGCATCGGCCTCGAGAACGACGACAACTACAAGACCACCGACGACCTGCTGTTCCAGGTGTTCGGCTCGATCAACATCGCGAGGTTCGACCAGTCGGTGCGCAACGACTACACCACCGTGGGCCAGACCGTGAGCTACGAGATCCCGCTGGCGGCGCATGCCGGACGGACCTTCGACTACCTGGCGCTGATCAACGACGACGACGCCGCGCAGAGCTCGATCGTGCGCTTCTCGAACGTCGAGCTGGTGCAGGGCAGCGCGCCGCCGCCACCCCCGCCGACCGGGCCGGTGCTCTCGATCACCGATGCCCTGACGGTGGCCGAGACCGGCGACACCGGGACCACCGATCTCGCCTTCGGGCTGAGCCTGAGCGACACCGGCTTCACCGGCACCCTGACGGTGACCTACGACACCGGCACCGCAACGAACCAGAGCCAGGACGTCAGCTTCGTCAACGGGGTCGGCACGCTGAGCGTGCAGGTCGCCAATGACGACGTCGACGACGGCGACGAAATGGTGGCGGTCACGCTGACCGGGGCCAGCGGCACCGCCGCGCCGGTGACGCTCGGCACCGCGAGCGCCAGCGGCACGGTCACCGAGGACGACGTCGCGGCGCCGCCTGCAAGCGTCGTTCTCTCGATCGCCGACGCGCCGACGGTGACCGAGGCCGGCGACACCGGGGCCACCGATCTCGCCTTCGGGCTGAGCCTGAACGACACCGGCTTCACCGGCAGTCTGCAGGTGGCCTACGACACCGGCACGGCGACGAGCCAGAGCGTCAGCTTCGTCAATGGGATCGGCTCGCTGGCCGTGTCGGTGGCCAATGACGATGTGGACAACGGCACCGAGACGGTGACGGTCACCCTGACCGGGGCCAGCGGCGCCGGCCCGACCGTGACGCTCGGCACCGCGAGCGCCAGCGGCATGGTCATCGAGGACGACGTCACCACCGGCGGCGGGACCGTGTCGACGGTCGTCACGCCGATCGGCGCCTCCTCCGACGACTGGGAGCAGTTCGGCGGCGGCGGCAGCGGCGACCTCGAGTTCGGCCTGAACGGCAGCCGGGCGCAGGCTGTCGGGATGCGCTTCGAGGGGATCGACATCCCGCAGACGGCGACCATCACCGACGCCTACCTGCAGTTCACCTCGCTCGAGACCTCCTCGGGGGCCGCGAACCTCACCATCGGCATCCAGGGCAGCGAGACCGCCGCCACCTTCTCCTCCGGCGCGCCGCCGCAGTCGCGCGTCGCCGTCGACGAGTTCGCCTGGTCGAATGTCGAGCAGTGGACCGCCGGGGGCACCTACCGGACGCCCGACATCAGCGCGCTGATCGAAACGGTGATCGGCGCCGACGGGGCCACGAACGCCGCCCTGGCCTTCATCGTCGAGGGCAGCGGCAGCCGGGTGGCGAGCAGCTTCGACAGCGGCGCCGGGCCCGAGTTGGTCCTCGTGCTCGACGACGGAAACACGCTCACGATGTGAGCTCACGCATGCGCCCCCGGCCGGAAGAGCGGCCGGGGGCGTATGCCATTCCATGTTCCTCGGCACTGCGAAGCATTGGGAATGGCCCTTAAGTGATCGGCGGTTTGCCCCGTATTACCCATAGGCTTCTAATCCGCTTACTGCTCATGTCGCGCGGTCGTGATGATTTGAGGGCTTTAGCAGGCGATCAGTCGAAAACCTCACGAATTTCAAAACCATGGCAAGGTAGGGCACGGCACCGACGAACAGGGCGAATTCCTACCCTGCCGCCTGATCTATTCCATAGGTTCAGAGCCGATACGGCGAGAGTTCAGGCACGACCGAGCCAATCGATCGGATCCCGCCCTTTGGCTTCGGCAAGCAGTCACTGATCCGCCAACCTATGCCTTCGCTGCCAGATCCCACCTCTCGACGACAATCATGGGCGCTTTGACGCAGCGTGTGTGAAACTCTCTGTCGAGACAGCAGCGCAGCCAAACGCTGGCGCAATCACAATATTATCCTGATAGAAACGACCTGACGGAATCGGCTGGCAGTCGATGAGCTCCCGCCACCATCCGTCCAGTTGCCCCTGCCCGACCTTTGCAGGCCAGCGAAGTACGGACCAGAGCACATCCAAGGCCCCGATCCGAAGTCTCAGAACCGGGTCCAATTTACCGAGCGGCAATGGACATGGTCGAGCAACGAGCCACAGCCCTCCGCCGCCGCTGAGAAATGCACCCTTGTCAGCGGTTGGCCCGTGCCAGAAATCCGACCGCGACCAATCCGACGGCTGTGATCATCAAAGCCGCCGGGGCCGCCTCGGCAATGTTCTCGAGGCTGGCCTTGGCGTGGACCCGCGTCGCCAGAGTGTCATAGCCGAACGGCCGCAGCAGCAGCGTCGCCGGCAGTTCCTTCATGCAGTCGACGAAGACCAGCAGCAGCGCCGAGCCGACGCTGGCGCGGATCAGGGGGACATGGATCCGCCGCAAGGTCCCCCCAGCGCTCTGGCCGAGCGAACGCGCGGCCATCGGCAGGCTGGGCGACACCCGGCCCAAGGCCGCGTCGGCGGTGCCTTGCGCGATGGCGAAGAAGCGCACGCAATAGGCCAGGACCAGCGCCGCCGCGGTGCCGGTGAAGATCAACCCGGGATCGCGGCCGGTGAGATCGAGGACCGCATCGGCCAGGGCGTTGTCGAAGAACGCGAGCGGAATCAGGATGCCGATCCCAAGCACCGCACCCGGAGCCGCATAGCCGATCGCCGTCACCGGCAGCAGCAGCACCGGCAGGCGGCGCCCCGAGAGCCGGGTGCCGTAGACCATGAAGAGCCCCGCCAGAACGGTTAGGAACGCCGCGGTACCGCCCGTGGCCAGCGTGTGGAACAGCGCCCGGCTCAGCCCCGGCGCCGCCCATTCGCGCGCGTCGAGCGCGTGGCTCGCCAGCACCGCCACCGGCAGCACGAACCCGGCGAGGAAGGGCAGCAGGCAAGCGATGAATGCCAAGATGCCCTGCCCGCCACTCAGTCGCATCGGTGTCACGGGGCGCGGCTGGCGGGCCGAGCCGAAGAAACGCAGCCGCCTGCGGCTCAGCTTCTCCAGGGTCACCAGGAAGACGATCATCGCCAGCACCAGCGTCGCGATCTGCGCAGCACCACCGAGATTGCCCGCCTGCAGCCAAACGGTGAAGATGCCGGTGGTCAGCGTCTGCACCGCGAAATAATCGACCACGCCGAAATCATTGACCGTTTCCATCATCACCACCGCGACGCCCGCCGCGATGGCCGGCCGGATCAGCGGCAGCCCGACCCGGAAGAACCGGCCCCATGGCCCCACGCCCAGCGCACGGGCCACCTCGAAACCGGCGCCGGACTGTTCGCGCAGCGCCGCGCGGGCGAGCAGATAGACATAGGGATATAGAGCCGCCGAAAGCACGAGGATCGCCGCCCCGCGCGAGCGGATCTGCGGAAAGGCATAGTCGCGCGCGTCCTGCCAGCCCATCAGGCCACGCAGGCCGGTCTGCACCGGACCAGCATATTCGAGGAAATCCACCAGCGCATAGGCGCCGACATAAGCCGGCACCGCGAGCGGCAGCAGCAGCGCCCATTGCAGCCAGGAATGACCCGGAAAGCGGTACATCACCACCAGCCATGCCGCGCCCGCTCCCACGGCCGCCGTGATCGCGCCGACCGACAGCATCAGCAGCACCGTGTTGCCCAGATAGCGCGGCAGCGTCGTCGAAAGCAGATGCGGCCAGATGTTGTCTTCGGGATGGAAGGCAAGCCAGACCACCGAAATCACCGGCAAAAGCACCAGCGCCGCGATCGACACCGCCCCGACCGACCACGGATCGAAGCTGCGCCACGCGCCGCCGGGAGCGATTGTCTGACTGGTTTTATCGGACATGGATGCGGCGGTAGCTCATAGCGGTTTCGCTGTCCAGACAACTCATTATATTGGCCGGACCAAGGGCGGAGGGTCTGGCGTCGCAACGCCCGGACCGGCCCAGGGATGATGACCGCCCCGGCGGAAGAAAACAGCCCTGCAACAGGCGGGAGAGGGACCACGCGCGCATGGAGATCGCCTTTCACATCGGCGCCAACTGCACTGATGACGACCGGCTGCTGAAGTCGGTGACCAAGAACCAGCCGGCGCTGGCGGAACGGGGCATCCGCGTGCCGGGACCCGCGCGCTACCGGCGCCTGCTGCGCGAGACGATCCAGCACCTGCGCGGCGCGGCGCCGGAGCCCGGCACGCGCGACGTGCTGGTCGATGCGATCATCGATCACGGCGAAACCACAGAGCGGCTGGTGCTGGGCAATCCGGCCTTCATCTGCACCCCGGCCCGCATCTGCGACGCAGGCTGCTTCCACGAGCTCGCGGGCTTCAAGGCACGCGCACTCGCGGCGCTGTTTCCCGACGACCGGATCGAGCTGTTCCTCGGCATCCGCAACCCGGCGAGCTTTCTCCCCGCCTGCTGGGAGCAGACGCGCGGCCGAGCATTCGACGAATTCATGGCCGATCTCGATCCGCGCACGATTCTCTGGTCGGACGTGCTGGCGCGGCTGCGCGAGGCGGCGCCCCACGCGCGGCTCACGGTCTGGTGCGACGAGGATTCGGCCCTGCTATGGCCCGAATTGGTCCGGGCTCTGGCCGGGATGGCACCCGACAGCCCGATCGAGGGCGCGCATGACCTGGTGGACGAGATCATGCGCCCCGAGGGGGCGGCGCGGCTGCGCGCCTATCTCGACAAGCACCCGCCAGGTAATGCCGCGCAGCACCGGCGTATCGTCTCGGCCTTTCTCGACAAATACGCCCGCGACGATGCGGTCGAGACGGTGATCGACCTGCCGGGCTGGGATGCCGCGCTCGTGGCGGAGCTGACGTCGATCTACGAAACCGATCTGGAGCGCATCGCGGCCATGGAGGGGGTGCGCTTCATCTCACCCTGAGATGCGATGGCGCCCCCGTCGGGCTCAGCTCATGCCGAGCGCGGCCTTGTACATGTCGAGCACCGCCTCTTCCTCGGCGATGTCGTCGGCGTCGCGCTTCCTGAGCGCGATCACCTTGCGCATGACCTTGGTATCGTAGCCGCGGCCCTTGGCCTCGGCCATGACTTCCTTGATCTGCTCGGCGATGTCCTTTTTCTCGGCCTCGAGATGCTCGACGCGCTCGATGAACTGGCGCAGTTCCTCGCCTGCCGCGTTGCTCTGCACGTCGATCACGGATGCGTCGCTCATGTGGGTCTCCTGATGGGCCGATGGTCGGGCCTTCTCCCTAGCGCCGGGCCGGGGCGGCATCAAGCGCCCGGTCCAGCCTGCCGCGACGGCGCGCGGGCTTGTGCCGTATCGCCGCTGGCGCTAGTCCGATCTGCGAATAACGGGGAGTGCTGGCATGGACATCGTCATCTGGATCGGGGCGGCGATCACGCTGGCAGGTTTCGCCGCCATCCTGTGGAGCCTGCTCGCGGTGATGCGACTGCGGCGTCAGGGCCTCGACGACGCGCAGATGCGGGCGCGGCTGGCGCGGGTGGTGCCGCTCAACATCGGGGCGCTGATGCTGTCGATGCTGGGGCTGATGATGGTCGTGGTCGGCATCATCCTGTCCTGATCTCGGCCACCCGGCCGCGTCGCAGCGCCGCATCGAGATCGCCATCCGTATCGACCGAGGCGCGCAGCAACGGCGGCACCTCGAACACCGGGTTCGCCCCGGCCCAGCCCTCCATCATGGCCACGAGTTCGGCCATGCCGAAGCTCCGCGCCGCGTGGAACGGCCCGCCTGACAGCCGCGACCAGCCGAGGCCATGTACCGCCAGCGCATCGAGATCGGCGCTGCGCGCCACGCGTCCGGCGGCCAGGAGCCGCGCGCCCTGCGCCACAGCTGCGGCGAGCCGCATCTCGCCCTCCAGCCCCTCGCCGCCACGGCCCAGCGCAGCCAGCAGGCTGCGCCCCTGAGCGGTCGGCGCAGGGGTTCCGCCGTCCCGTTCGAGCAGCGACGGCGAAATCCGCCTCTCGGCAAAGTAGACATGGCGCAGCGCCGCGAATTGCGGGTCCGCCAGCGCATCCAAATGCGCCGTCCGCTCGAAACGAAGGGCCGACGCCGCCGGCAGCAGTAGCGCCGCCTCAATGCAATCGACGACGCGCGAGGCGCTGCGCAGCGGCGCTCCGTCGGTGGCGTGGCGGCGGCGCTGCACCGCATCGAGCCAGGCCATGCCATCGGCCATGAGATCGCGGCGCCCGGCGACCGGCCGGGGCCGGATGCCCGCCGCGGCGAGCTGCGCCGCCAAGGCGCGGGCCGAGGCATCGATATCCTCCTCCACCACCCCGTCGATCAGACCCGCCTGCCGCGCCATCTGCGCCGTGATCGGCCGGCCCCGCAGCAACATGTCGAGCGCCGTCTCGGCGCCGCACAGGGCGGCGAGCCTCTGTCCGCCCCCCGCCCCGGGCGGCAGGCCCAGAACGATGTCCGGCAGACCGATCCGGGCCGAGGGCACGGCCAGTCGGTAATGCGCGGCGAGGGCCAGCTCGGCCCCGCCGCCGATGGCGCTGCCCGGCAGCGCCGCCACGACGGGGATCGGCAAGCGTTCGATCCGCGCGCAGATCTCGTGCAAGGCGGGCGTCCCGGCAGCAGCTTCGGCATCGATCTCGCGGAGGTCGAGACCGACCGAGAACACTCCGTTGGCGCTGCCGAGCACCATGCCGCGCGGGGCCTCCGTGGTGTCGAGAGAGCCCTCGATCCCGTCGAGCGCCGCCGCGAGACCGCGCAGCGTATCGGCGCCGAGCGCGTTGCCCGGCGGGAGATCGAGCGTCACCGCCGCGATCTGGTCGGTGATCCGTGTCGTGACCGGCCCGCCACCCATCGCCGCCATCCCTCTCTGCCCAGTTGTGGCCATGATCGGCGGCGGACCGCCCATGCGCAAGGCCCCGCGCGGTCGCCGTCTCAAGGGGATGGCCAAGGCGCAACGCCGCTGGACGCGCGCGTGACGGCGCGGTAATCATCCGCCATGGATATACGCCGCATCAGCCCCGACTACGCCGTCAGCCCGCAGATCGAGCCGGAGGACATTCCCGCCATCGCCGAGGCCGGCTTTGCCACGGTGCTTTGCAACCGTCCGGATGAAGAGGTGCCCGCCGAGTTGCAGGCCGAGACGCTGCGTATCGCCGCCGAGGCGGCCGGCCTGCGCTTTGCCACGAACCCGGTGACTCACCAGGGGCTGAATCGCGAAATCATCGACCGGCAGATGCAGGTGCTCGATAGCTCCGACGGCCCGGTTCTGGCCTATTGCGCCTCCGGCACCCGTTCCTCGATCGTCTGGTCCCTGGGCCAGGTCGGACGGCGGGAAACCGACGAGATCATCGCCGCCACGGCCAAGGCCGGATATGACCTCGAACGGCTGCGCCCGCAGCTGGAAGCCCTGCGCGAGGACGAGGGCGAAGACGACGCCGCACCCGAAGAGTGAACTCTTCCGGTCATCCCGGCAGCCGCGGCGGGATCTCTGGCAGGTCTTCCTGAGGCTCCGGCGGGGCGAGGCGCACCGCCCGCAACCCTGCCCGCTGCCCCAGCCTCACCTTGGCGATCTCGCGCCCCCGGGCGTCTTCGAGCCGCACCGCGGACAGGTCCACGCCCGGCAGCATCACGAGATCGCCCGGAGCGAAACCCTCCGCTTCCCGCGCGGAGACACGCCATCGGTGTAGCACCGCTTCAAGCTCGGCCGGGGCCTGCAAGACGCTGTCTCTCAGGGCCCTCCGCCACCGCTCGGCCCCGGTATCATCGGCGGCCTTGGCAGGTTCCGACAGCGCCAGCAGGAGACGTCCGACGCGACCGCTTCCCGGACCGATCTCCATCTCGAAACTCAGTCGCTCGTAGCGCGCATCCGGCAGAATCAGCCCCGCCGCCCGGGCATCCGGCAACCGCTGGCCGGGTCGTAGGTCGCGCATCGGCGGCAAACTCGGCATGTCGAGCGCTGCCAGACGGCCCAATAGCCCTTGCAGCAATGGCGCCATCATTGCCGCCTCCGTGCCGGTGACGGGACCGGGCGTGACCGTGCTGGGGCGAGGCGCCCCGAGGGTCTGGCTCTCAACCACGGCACAGCGCAGTTGCGGCTCGATCACGGCCAATCCGGTTATCGCCCCCGGTGGCCCCAATCCGATCAGCAATTCCGTCGCATCGAGCCCGGCCACGAGTTGCGCGCGCTCCTCGGAGCCGCGCGCGACGCCAAGCGCGACGAGCGGCAGGCCGATGCTGTCCTGTGCCGCGCGCGCCAGCGCCAGTCCCAGCGCACCCTCGGAAGCAGAAGACGACGCGGTGCCGGTTTCGCCGCCCACCAACCTGCGCAACACGCTCTCCAAAATCATGCGGTCATCCCGTTTCGCGGCAGCAGCGAAACGAACCGCCACCAGGCGCAGATCTACACCGCGACCGGTTGATCGATCGCTAATGCCGCGGTGTTTCGGGGCAGCTCGACCCGAAATGTCGTGCCCTCAGAGCCCGGCAAATGCCGCACCGCGCCGCCCAGGCGCGTCATGATCTCGCGACAGATCGCCAAGCCAAGCCCGGCGCCACCGGCGCGGCCGGGGTCGCTCAACCGCGAAAACTTTTCAAAGATCACCCGCCCTTGCTCGGCCGGAATGCCGGAGCCGTTGTCGATGAAATCGACGGCGCCCGGTTCGGGCCGCCAGACGATACGCAGTTCGGGCTCTGCCGCGTCACAGTATTTTCGGGCATTGGCGATCAGGTTGATGAAAACCTGAGCCAGCCGGTCCGGGTCGGTCTCGATCTCCACGGCCTCGGTGGCACGATCGCGAAGAAGCCGCAGCCCGCCGGGATCGGGCAAGGCGGCGGCTAATGCCCGATCCAGCACCTCTGACAGCACCACCCGGCGCATATCGAGCCGCCCCTGCCCCGCCTCCAGCACCGCGAGATCGAGCAGATCGTCGAGCAGCCGCGTGAGCCGCCCCGCCTCGTCGCCGATGATCGCCGCGAACCGCGCCTGCTCGTCGGGGGCAAGCCCGCCCTCCCGCAGGATCTCGGCAAAGGCGCGAATCGAAGTCATCGGCGTGCGCAACTCGTGGCTGACCTGGCTCAGGAAGCCGTCCTTCTGCACCGAGAGCGCGGTGAGGTTGGCATTGGCCTCGCGCAGCGCCATGGCGGTGCGTTCCAACTCGGCCGACTTCTGTTCGAGGCGACCGGAATATTCCATGATCTGTGCGGTTTCGTCGGCCACGGCGATCAGTTCCTCGACCGTCACGCTCGCGCCTTCGGTCATCTGGCCGATCATCGCATGGGCCGTCGCCGCGCCGACCGAGCCGGCAAGCTCGCGCTCGAGCGCACGGATGAATTCAGGCGTCACGTCCGGCAGGGCACCGTCGCGCCCCTGCGCCGCAGCGGCGCGCGCGAAGATCGCCTGTGCCTCGGCGGATCCGAGGATGCGCTGCGCCATGACCAGCAGGGTTTCGGCATCCGCGGCGCCGCGAGCCCATCCGCCGGGCCCGCCGGAATGGTCGAACACGCCGACGAACTGCGCCCCCTGCAGCCGCTCCACCGGGCCCGGAAAGCTCGCTAGCGACACCGCCACGAAGGCCATGCTGTTGAGCACCAGCGACCACAACGCCGCGTGCAGAACCGGGTCGAGCCCTTCGGACCCGAACAGCGCCTGCGGCCGCAACCAGGCCAGCCCGAATGGCCCCTGCGTCATCACGGCGGCCGGGATCGCCGTGCCGTCGCCGACGCTGGGCAGGAACATGCTCCAGAGCCAGACCGCGAAGCCGATCACGAGCCCCGCCGCCGCCCCGTTGCGGGTAGCGCCGCGCCAGAACAGCCCGCCGAGCATCGCCGGAAGCACCTGCACCACGCCGACGAAGGCCACCAGACCGATCGACGCCAAGGCGGCACCGCCGCCCGAGAGCCGAAAGTAGAGATAGCCCAGCCCCAGCACGCCGAGGATCGACAGCCTGCGCGAGATCAGCACCATGCCGCGCACATCGCCGGACATCACCGCGCCCTGCGCCCGCGCATGCAGCCAGAGCGGCACGACGATGTGGTTCGACACCATGGTCGCCAAGGCGATGGTCGCCACCATCACCATGGAGGCGGCCGAGGAAAAGCCGCCGAGAAAGGCCCAGGCCGCCAGCCCGTCGCGCCCCTCGGCCAAGGGTAGCGTCAACACGAACATGTCCGGATTTGAGCCGTCGGGCAAACGCTCGAGCCCCATCACGGCGATCGGCACCACGAAAAGGCTCATCAACAGCAGATAGAGCGGAAAAGCCCAGCTCGCCGTACCCAGATGCGATTCATCGGCGTTCTCGACGACCAGCACCTGGAACATGCGCGGCAGGCAGAGCAGCGCGGCCGCCGAAAGCAGGGTGAAGCCGACCCATCGCCCGCCCGACTGCTCCCAGGCGGCGATGGGCGAGGCATCGATCCGCGCCAGCATCGCCGAAGGGCCGCCGCCCAGATCCCAGACCACGAAGATGCCCACCGCGAGCAATGCGCCGATCTTGACGACCGCCTCGACCGCGATCGCCATGACGATGCCGTGGTGGCGTTCGTTTGCGTCGAGATTGCGGGTGCCGAAGAGGATGGTGAACAAGGCCAGCCCGATGGCCGACCAAAGGGCCACCGAACCGCCATCCGCCGCCGTGTCGCCGGGTCCGGCGAAGACATCGAGCGACTGGGCGATGGATTGCAACTGCAGCGCGATATAGGGGGTGACACCGACCACCGCGAGCAAGGTGACGATGACGCCCAGCAGCGTCGACTTGCCGAAACGCGAGGAGATCAGGTCGGCGATCGAGGTGATCCGCTGCGCCCGGCCGACCCGCACCAGCTTGCGCAGGAGCCACCACCAACCGAGCATCACGAGGCTCGGGCCGAGATAGATGGTCAGGTATTCGAGGCCGGAGCGCGCGGCGTAGCCGACCGCACCGTAGAAGGTCCAGGCAGTGCAGTAGATCGACAGCGACAGCGTGTAGATCCAGGGGCTTCGCAGCCAGCCATCTCGGCCCTGCGCGGCACGGCGCTCGGCGGCAAAGGCGACACCGAACAGGAAGGCCACGTAGAGCAGCGCGATCCCGACCAGCCCGTTGAAGCCGAGCATCTCAGCTCTCCTCGGCGCGGGCGGCGCGGCGCAGCGCGCGCGCCAGCAGCACCGCGACCAGAACGCTCAGCGCCCATGTCGCGAAGAGATAGACGAGCACCCGCGAGGCCGGCGTATCGCCGCGTGGCCACAGGAGCGGCAGGGCCCAGAGAAAGCCCGCCGCGAGCGGCGCCAGCAACGCCGCGTCGCGCAGCCTTCGACGGCGATAGGAGGCGCGGGCGAGAAAGATCGGCCGTCGCCCGGGGCGCGTGTCCTCACCCCCCGGCAAGGGCACGGACCCGGTCGAGCACCTCGGCGTTCGAGAAGGGCTTGGTCATGAAATGCGTGGCGCCGAGGCTGAGCGCCAGTTCGCGATCGCGGGCCTGACCGCGCGCGGTGAGCATCATCACCGGAATGCCGCGCGTTTCCTCGGCATCGCGCAGCTCCTGAAGGATGTCATAGCCCGAACGTCCGGGCAGCATCGCGTCGAGGATCACGAGATCGGGAGGATG
This sequence comes from Limimaricola sp. AA108-03, assembly GCF_050847355.1. Lineage (NCBI taxonomy): Bacteria > Pseudomonadati > Pseudomonadota > Alphaproteobacteria > Rhodobacterales > Paracoccaceae > Limimaricola > Limimaricola sp. AA108-03. The sequence continues at coordinate 1,219,169 of NZ_CP193755.1, read as the reverse complement.
CGCGCGGACCCGCTCCGCGGCGCTGGCGCCGTCGGAATGGGTGTGCACGGTCCAGCCGTCGCGCGACAGGATGAAGCTCACGGCCTCGATGATGTTCGGTTCGTCCTCGATCAGCAGGACACGTCTGGCCATGAACGACCCCTCCCCCGGGCCACGCCTCTCCCCCGGAGCGCGGCCGCGAGGATACTATCGTCACCCGGCGTGGCGGTGTCAAAGCATGCGCGACGGTGTCGGCAGAAGCGACGGCTCGCGGCGCGCCGGACAGTTGTCGCGCGGGCACAGGCTGCAGCCGGGACCGACGGCACGGCGCGTGGTCTCCGCAGGAGCCGTGTCCGAGGGCAGCATCAGCATCACCGCCACCATACGCGGCGGCGCCATCCAATCCGGGCCAACCTCGATCGTGGAGACCGCATAGCACAGGGCGGCCGAGGCCGTCTCCCCGGGCATCATCGCCAGGGCGCGCAAGGGCCGACCCGGCTGGGACAGCGACTCGTATATCGGCCAGAGCGGGCAGGCCACGGCGCCGCGCTGCAAGGTGAGCCCGTCGAGCGCACGGCGCGGCCCCAGCGCGCCGCCAGCGTCGCTGATGACGAGCCCTGCGCGTGCCGGCCCGGCCCCCGGCGGCAGCGCGGCGAGGCGGCGCAACAGTCGCGGCAAGGCGCAGCCCAGCCGCGACGCGAGCGCCAGCGGCTCCGGCGTCTCGCGCCAGCCCCGCGCCACGGTCTCGACCGGCAGGGCGGCCGCATCGGCGCGATAGGTTCTCAGCCAGACGGTGAGGATATCCTGCGCGGCCTCGTCCAGTCCGGGCACCCCCTTCGCCACCTCTTCCGGGCTCATCGCGGGGTCGGGGCCTTCGAGCGCCGGGAGGTGATGCCCGAGCCGGTCGAGCGCCGCTTCGACCTGGTCGAGCGGCGAGAGCGCCGCGACGCCTGCCCCGTCACCCTCGCCCGGCGCTTCCAGATAGCCGGCCAATCTGCGGCTGCTTTCGGCCAGCCGCAGGCTCTCGGCATGGATGTTGCGGTGGAACCGCGCCTGCCAGTCGCGGTCGAGGGCCTCGTTCCCCGCGAGGATCGAGGCGGTCGAGCGGATCGCCGTGGCGGCGGTGATGACCTGATGCAGCGAGGCCGAAAGCTCCGGATCATGCGCCAGCCGGTCGCTCAGACCCGCGACCTGCGCCTTGAGCGTTTCGATCATCTCGGCTTGCGTCTCGACCAAGGCCGCCCAGTCCGGAAAGCGGCTCGCGAAAGCCTCGGCATCCGACGTCGGACGCCCGCGTGCCAGGGCCGCCGCGCCGAGCCGCTCGACACGCGCGCCCCCCGCGCCTTCGGCGATCTGCGCCGGTTCGAGATCGAGCGCCCGGGCCAAGGCATTGAGAAGCCGCCCGCCGATCCGCCGTCGGTCATGCTCGATCAGGTTGAGATATGAAGGCGAGATCCCGACCTGCCGCGCGAGTTCGGCCTGCGCCAGCCCGGCATCGAGCCGCCGGGCCCGGATCCGCCCGCCTGCCAGAGTGCGGCGCGAGGATGGTTCAGCCATAACAAGAGCCTAGCCCGATCAAGGACTTGCTGCGTTCGCGAGAAAAGGAATTTACAGCCTTTTGCACTTTCATGTCGATCAATTTACAGAAAAACCCCCTATCTCCAAGGATTTGTTGCCTCGTTTTCAGTTTCGCCCCGATACTCGGGCTGCACTGATAGGTGTGGCGGCGCGCGGGGGCGGAGGAGGTCCCGGTCGCGTCGACCGGAACTTCAGGGAGGAGACTACATGAGACGACAGAACTTCTCGCGGCGCGGGCTGCTGAAGACCGGCGCGGTGGGTGGCGCCGGCCTGGCCTTGCCGACGATCTTCACCTCGAGCGCATCGGCCTTCACCAACGAACCGACCGGGTCGAGCGTCACTCTCGGCTTCAACGTCCCGCTGACCGGCGCCTATGCCGACGAGGGCGCCGACGAGTTGCGCGCCCTCGAACTCGCGGTCGAGCACCTCAATGGCGGCGGCGATGGCGGCATGCTGCAGACTTTCTCGAGCCAGGCGCTCGACGGCACCGGCATCCTTGGCAAGAAGGTCGAATACGTCACCGGTGACGACCAGACCAAGTCCGACGTCGCCCGTGCCACGGCGCAGTCGATGATCCAGAAGGACGGCGCGGTGATGATTACCGGTGGCTCGTCCTCGGGCACGGCGATCGCGGTACAGGGCCTGTGCCAGGAAGCCGGCGTGATCTTCATGGCCGGCCTCACCCATTCGAACGATACCACCGGCAAGGACCGCAAGGCCAACGGCTTCCGGCACTTCTTCAACGCCTACATGTCGGCGCAGGCGCTGGCCCCGGTGCTGCAGGGTCTCTACGGCACCGACCGCAAGGCCTACCACCTGACCGCCGACTACACCTGGGGCTGGACCCAGGAGGAATCGATCGCTGCGGCGACCGAGGCAATGGGCTGGCAGACCGCCGAGAAGGTGCGCACGCCGCTCGGTGCCGGCGATTTCTCCTCCTACATCGCGCCAGTGCTGAACTCGGGCGCGGACGTGCTGGTGCTCAATCACTACGGCGGCGACATGGTGAACTCGCTGACTCAGGCCGTGCAGTTCGGCCTGCGCGACCGGCAGGCAAACGGCAAGGATTTCCAGATCGTGGTGCCGCTCTACTCCGAACTGATGGCACGCGGCGCCGGCCAGGCGATCAAGGGCATCCCCGGCTCGCAGAACTGGGACTGGAAACTGGAGGATGCCGGCACACAGGCCTTCGTGAAGAGCTTCGGCGAGAAATACGGCTTCCCGCCGAGCCAGGCCGCCCATACCTGCTACGTGCAGACGCTGCTCTATGCCGATGCCGTGGCGCGGGCCGGCGATTTCAACCCGTGCGCGGTGGTCGAGGCGCTGGAGGGCTACGAGTTCGACGGGCTTGGCAACGGCCCGACGCTGTACCGCGCCGACGATCACCAATGCTTCAAGGACGTGGTCGTGGTGAAGGGCGCCGAGACCCCGCAGGACGAGTTCCACCTCGTGGAAATCGTCGAGGTCACGCCGACCGAACAGGTCACCTACCCGCATGACCACCCGATGTTCGCGGGCGGTGCGCTGGGCGAGTGCAACCCGGGGGCCTGAGACCTCCCTTCGACACCGCCGGCCGCGCGGCGCGCGGCCGGTCCCTCCCGACGCGTGCCCCTGACCCGCGCGCGACCGGGGGCGGCTTGACCATCCTCACATATGGACGGGGACCATGGACGCCATACTCATCCAGATCCTGAACGGGCTCGACAAGGGCTCGGCCTACGCGCTGATCGCGCTCGGCCTGACGCTGATCTTCGGCACGCTCGGCGTGGTGAACTTCGCGCATGGCGCGCTGTTCATGATCGGGGCCTTCTGCGCCGTGACGCTGCAGAAGATCCTGACGATCAGCGTCACCACCATTGACCCCGAACGCACCGACTTCCTCGGCAATCCGCTGAAGGTGCAGACCCCTTATGTGGAAAACTGGTTCGGCCCCGAGATCGGCGCCGCCATCGTCGACTGGGCAGTGCCCCTGGCGATCCTGCTGGCCATCCCGGTGATGATCCTCGTCGGCTTCGCGATGGAGCGCGGCCTGATCAAGCATTTCTACAAGCGCCCGCATGCCGACCAGATCCTCGTCACCTTCGGCCTCGCCATCGTGCTGCAGGAAATCATCAAGTATTTCTATGGCGCCAACCCGATCCCGACGCCCGCGCCCAGCACCTTTCGCGGCAGCCTCGACATCGGCGTCTGGCTCGGCTTCGACCCGTTCACGATCATCTATCCCTACTGGCGACTGGTCTATTTCTTCTTTGCCGGCACCATCATCGCCGCCGTCTTCGCCTTCCTGCAATTCACCACATTCGGCATGGTGGTGCGCGCCGGTATGGCCGACCGCGAGACGGTGGGGCTCTTGGGCATCGACATCGACCGCCGTTTCACGCTGATGTTCGGCCTCGCGGCCGCGGTCGCGGGTCTTGCGGGGGTGATGTACACGCCGATCCTCAGCCCGAACTACCACATGGGCATGGATTTCCTGGTGCTGAGCTTCGTGGTCGTCGTGGTCGGCGGCATGGGATCGTTGCCCGGCGCGGTGCTGGCCGGGTTCCTGCTCGGCATCCTGCAGAGCTTCGCCTCGATGAACGAGGTCAAGTCGCTGCTGCCCGGCATCGACCAGATCATCATCTACCTCGTCGCCATCGTCATTCTGCTGACCCGCCCCCGCGGCCTGATGGGCCGCCGTGGCGTGATGGAGGACTAAGCCATGCTCGGATTGGAGCGCAAAGACACCTACCTGATGCTGGCAGTGGCCTTCATCACCCTGTTCGCGCCGATCATCCTGAATCCGTTTCCCGCCGGATCGGCGCTGGCGCAGTTCAACGCGGGCTATCCCGACCTGATGCAGCGCTTCGTGATCTTCGGGATCTTCGCGATCGGCTTCAACATCCTGTTCGGCCTCACCGGCTACCTCTCCTTCGGCCACGCGGCCTTCCTCGGGATCGGCTCCTATTCGGCGGTATGGATGTTCAAGCTGCTGAGCATGAACGTGATCCCGGCGATCCTCCTGTCGATCGTCATGGCCGGCCTGTTCGCTCTGGTGATCGGCTTCGTCAGCCTGCGCCGCTCGGGCATCTACTTCTCGATCCTGACGCTGGCCTTCGCGCAGATGAGCTACAACCTCGCCTACTCGGTGCTGACGCCGGTGACCAATGGCGAGACGGGGCTGCAGATCAGCCTGAACGATCCGCGCATCCTCGACGGCCCCTCGAACGGTGGCCTGCCCGTCACCTCCCTGTTCGGCGCCGAGATGCGCGACAGCACGACGCTCTTCGTCGGGCCCTGGAGCTGGGATTTCTCCGTCGGCTACTATGTCTGCGCGGCGCTGATGCTTCTGGCCTTCTACCTCTCGGTCCGAATTTTCCGCTCGCCCTTCGGGATGATGCTGCGCGCGGTGAAATCGAACCAGCAGCGGATGAACTACACCGGCCTCAACACCCGCCCCTACACGCTGGCGGCCTTCGTGATCTCGGGCATGTATGCCGGTCTCGCCGGTGGGCTCCTGGCGGCGATGGACCCGCTCGCCGGTGCCGATCGGATGCAGTGGACGGCGAGCGGAGAGGTGGTGCTGATGACCATCCTGGGCGGCGCCGGCACGCTGATCGGGCCGGTGCTCGGCGCGGGCTTCATCAAGTATTTCGAGAACATCTTCTCGAAGATCAACGACGGCATCCTGCACCAGTGGTTCGCCTTCATGCCCGACGGGCTGGAGAACGTCATGGTGACACTCATCCATCCCTTCATCGGCAAGGGCTGGCACCTCACGCTGGGCATCATGTTCATGCTGGTCGTGATCTTCCTGCCGGGCGGCTTGGTTGAGGGGGCGCAGCGGACGGGGCGGCTGTTCCGCCGCCGCGACCGCAACGCCGGCCACGTGGAATCCGACGCCGCGCGTCAGCGCGCCGCCGCGGAATAAGGAGGCCGATATGGGCATTCTCGAAGTAAAGGGCGTCAACAAGCGCTTCGGCGGGCTGCAGGCGCTGGGAGACGTCAACCTCTCGGTCAAGGAGAACTCGGTCCACGCGATCATCGGCCCGAACGGGGCCGGCAAGTCGACGCTGCTCAACTGCCTCGTCGGCAAGCTGATCCCGGACTCGGGCAGCGTGATGTTCGACGGCAAGTCGGTGCTCGGCCGCAAGCCGCACGAGATCAACCAGATGGGCATTTCCAGGGTCTTCCAGACGCCCGAGATCTTCGGCGATCTCAGCGTTCTGGAGAACGTGATGATCCCCTGCTTCGCGCGGCGCGACGGCGCGTTTCGGCTGCACGCCTACGAGACGGTGCGCAAGGAGGCGGACATCCGCGAACAGGCCGAGGCGATGCTCGAGGACGTCGACATGCTCGACAAGCGGCACATGACCGCCTCGAGCCTGTCGCGCGGGGACAAGCGACGGCTGGAAATGGCGATGTGTCTTGTGCAGGCGCCCAAGCTCCTGCTGCTCGACGAGCCGACCGCGGGGATGGCGCGGGCCGACACCAACAACACCATCGACCTATTGAAGGAGATCAAGGCCAAGCGCGACATCACCATGTGCATCATCGAGCACGACATGCACGTGGTGTTCTCACTCGCCGAGCGGATCACCGTGCTCGCACAGGGCACGCCGCTGGTCGAGGAAACGCCAGAGAACATCAAGGGCCACCCCAAGGTGCGCGAAGCCTATCTGGGCGAAGCGCAGGTCTGAGGCGCAATTTCCTTCGAAGGAAATTGCAAAACTCTTCGAAGAGTTTTGCGGGAGAACGACATGAACGAGACAGCGACTTTCGACCGCGATCGCAGCAGCGCCGCGACCCACCCCAAATTCCTCTCGATCTGGGACATCCAAGCCTATTACGGCGAGAGCTACATCGTCCAAGGCGTGAGCTTCGACATCCACGAGGGCGAGATCCTGGCGCTGCTGGGCCGCAATGGCGCCGGCAAGACCTCGACGCTCAGGACCATCGCCCGGCTCGACAACCCGGCGCTCAGGCATGGCGAGATCTGGCTCGACCACAAGCCGCTGCACAAGATGAGGTCGCACGAGGCGGCGGCCAATGGCATCGCCCTGGTCCCCGAGGACCGGCGCATCATCCCCGGTCTCACGGTCGAGGAGAACCTGCAGCTCGCGCAGATCGCGCCGCCTGTCGGCTGGTCGCTGGAACGGATCTACGGCCTGTTCCCGCGGCTCAAGGAGCGCCGCCGGCAGGAAGGCGTCACTCTCTCGGGCGGCGAGCAGCAGATGCTGGCCATCGCCCGCGCGTTGGCACGCGACATCAAGGTGCTGCTGCTCGACGAGCCCTATGAAGGGCTCGCACCGGTGATCGTGCAGGAGATCGCCAAGACGCTGAACATCATCCGCGATCAGGGGATCACCACCATCATCGTCGAGCAGAACGCCGTGGCCGCGCTCAAGCTCGCGGATCGGGCCGTGATCCTTGACACCGGCTCCGTGGTCTATGACGGATCGGCACAGGAGGTGCTCGAGGACGAGGCGCTCAGGCAGCGCTATCTCGCGATCTGAGCACGAGGGAGAGAATGAAGGATCCGCTCATGACACCGCAGCTTCACGAGCCGAGCGAGGAGACCCGCGCCCGCGCCCATCTCGACCGCGCCGGCTATGATCGCATGTACGCGCAATCGATGCAGGACCCCGAAGGGTTCTGGGCCGAACAGGGCAAGCGGCTGGACTGGATCAAGCCGTTTTCCAAGGTGAAGAACACCAATTTCGAGCTGGGCCGGGTTTCGATCGAGTGGTTCGAAGATGGCGCGCTCAACGTCGCGGCGAATTGCATCGACCGGCACCTCGCGACCCGCGGCGCCCAGACCGCGATCATCTGGGAACCCGACGACCCGCAGGCCGAAGCGCAGCACATCACCTATCAGCAGTTGCATGCCCATGTCGGCAAATTCGCCAACGTGCTGAAGAAGATGGGCGTCGGAAAAGGCGACCGCGTCGTCATCTACATGCCGATGATCCCCGAGGCGGCCTATGCGATGCTGGCCTGCGCCCGGATCGGCGCGATCCACTCCGTGGTCTTCGCGGGCTTCTCGCCGGACGCGCTCTCGGCGCGGGTGTCGGGCTGCGACGCCAAGGTCGTAGTCACCGCCGACGAGGCCCCGCGCGGGGGCCGCAACACCCCGCTCAAGACCAATGCCGACAAGGCTTTCGAGAAGTGCCCCGAAGGCACGCAGATGCTGGTGGTCAAGCGCACCGGCGGCGCGGTCGAGATGGTCGAGGGCCGCGACCATTGGCTGCACGAGATGGAGGACGGCGTCTCCGAGGACTGCCCAGCGGAGGAGATGGGCGCGGAGGATCCGCTCTTCATCCTATACACCTCCGGCTCCACCGGACAGCCCAAGGGCGTGGTGCACACGACCGGCGGCTATCTCGCCTATGCCGCGATGACGCATCATTACGTCTTCGACTACCATGACGGCGACGTGTTCTGGTGCACCGCCGATGTCGGCTGGGTCACCGGGCACAGCTACATCGTTTACGGGCCGCTCGCCAATGGCGCGACCACGCTGATGTTCGAAGGCGTGCCGACCTATCCCGACGCTTCGCGCTTCTGGGAGGTCTGCGAGAAGCACAAGGTGAACCAGTTCTACACCGCCCCCACCGCGATCCGGGCCCTGATGGGCAAGGGCGAGCATTGGGCCGAGGGCCGCGATCTGTCCTCGCTCAAGGTGCTGGGCACGGTGGGCGAGCCGATCAATCCGGAGGCCTGGGAGTGGTACGACCGGGTCATCGGCAAGGGTAAGGTGCCGATCGTCGACACTTGGTGGCAGACCGAGACCGGCGGCCACATGATCACCTCTCTGCCCGGCGCCATCGCGACCAAGCCGGGCTCCGCCACCCTGCCCTTCTTCGGGGTCGAACCGGTGGTGCTCGACCCGCAATCGGGCGCCGTGATCGAGGAAACTGAGGCCGAGGGTGTGCTCGCCATTGCCGACAGCTGGCCCGGGCAGATGCGCACCATCTGGGGCGATCACGACCGGTTCGAGCAGACCTATTTCTCGCAATATCCGGGCTACTACTTCTCCGGCGACGGCTGCCGTCGCGACGCCGACGGCTATTATTGGATCACCGGTCGCGTCGACGACGTGATCAACGTCTCCGGCCACCGCATGGGCACCGCCGAGGTCGAGAGCGCACTGGTCGCGCACAAGGCGGTCTCCGAGGCCGCCGTCGTCGGCTATCCGCACGAGGTGAAGGGCCAGGGCATCTATGCCTATGTGACGCTGATGGAGGGGGTCGAGGCGAGTGACGCGCTGCGCAAGGAACTCGAGAATTGGGTCCGGCAGGAGATCGGCCCGATCGCCAAGCCCGATTGCATCCAGTGGGCGCCCGGCCTCCCCAAGACCCGCTCGGGAAAGATCATGCGCCGCATCCTGCGCAAGATCGCCGAGAACGATTACGGCAGCCTCGGCGACACCTCGACGCTGGCCGAACCGCAAGTCGTCGAGGATCTGATCCAGAACCGCATGAACCGCGGCTGAGCCTGTATCACGCGCTGCTGGCCGGTTTTGCGCCGGCCCGCAGCGAAACCCCGGGGCTTCATCCTTTTTCCATAATCTGCCGGGATCATCGCTTCGTGGGGCTTCTGATTCGGGAGCATGAGATGGATCTTGTCAGACAGATGCCGCCGATGTCCTGGCTGGCGACCGGGGATATCGCGCAGTCACGACTCGAGCCGGCCTCCGCGGCGCGACCGCGACCTGACCTGCCGCCCGTGACCGCCTCCGAGCGCACGGATTTCGTTGCCCCGCGCCCACCGGATCAGAGTCGCTTCGGTCTCGTGCGAGCGGGGCTCATGTCGCCGTCCACCTCGATCAAGGAATATTCGCCCGAGCGGGCGCTCAAACCATGGGGCGTCGCCATGCTGCCCGACAGCGCCCGCCAGGAGGAACTCCGCGAAGCGAGAGTTGCCCTCGAAGCGAAGGCGGATTCCCGAATTTCAGAACCGGCGCCCGCCCCGCTGCCCGAGGCGCCCCCCGTGCCGACAGCCATCGATCTGGCCCCGGCGCCTCTGATACCGCTGCGCGACAACGATCCCATCGAACCGATCCCCACGGACCCCGGCACCGGCGACGCCTGACGCGGCACCGCTTTGCGCCCCTTGGTCGGGGGCTGCTTTCCTCGCCCTTCGAACCGGCGTATAAGCCCCCGGAACTGCAGCCCGGACGGGCGTGATACGAGGGGCCCAGAGCTATGAGCGACAAGACCAGCCACGACAGCGATGTCAGCTTCATCCGCGCGCTGGCGGAACTGCTGAACCAGAACGATCTGACCGAGCTTCAGGTGAAGCGCGATTACGGCGAGAATGACAGCCTGAACGTCCGGGTCAGCCGCGCCCGCGAAGTCGTGCAACAGGTCGCCATGCCCGCGCAGCAGAGCCAGCCCGCCCCGATGGCCGCCGCAGCGGCCCCGAGCCCGGCCGCGGCTCCCGCCGCCGCCGTCTCCGACGACCCCGCGAGCCATCCGGGCGCCGTTACCTCGCCCATGGTCGGCACCGCCTATCTGCAGGCCGAGCCCGGCTCGCCGCCCTTCGTTTCGCCGGGCGCGCAGGTGAAGGAGGGCGACACCGTCCTCATCATCGAGGCGATGAAGACCATGAACCAGATCCCCGCCCCCCGCTCCGGCACCGTCAAGCGCATCCTCGTCGAGGATGGCAGCCCGGTCGAGTTCGGCGCGCCGCTGATGATCATCGAGTGAGCCCCATGTTCGACAAGATCCTCATCGCCAACCGCGGCGAAATCGCGCTGCGCGTCGTGCGCGCCGCGCGCGAGATGGGCATCAAGTCCGTCGCCGTACACTCCACCGCCGATTCGGATGCCATGCATGTGCGCATGGCCGATGAGGCGATCTGCATCGGCCCGCCCCCCTCGGGCCAGTCCTATCTCTCCTTCCCGGCCATCCTCTCGGCCTGCGAGATCACCGGTGCCCAGGCGATACATCCGGGCTACGGCTTCCTCTCCGAGAACGCCGCCTTCGTGCAGGCGGTCGAGGATCACGGCCTGACCTTCATCGGCCCGACCGCCGAGCATATCCGCGTCATGGGCGACAAGATCACCGCCAAGGACACGATGAAGGCGCTGGGCGTTCCTTGCGTGCCGGGCTCGGATGGCGGCGTGCCGACCGTCGAGGCGGCCAAGAAGATCGGCGCCGAGATCGGCTACCCGGTGATCATCAAGGCCACCGCCGGCGGCGGCGGACGCGGCATGAAGGTCGCGAAGTCCGAGGCCGAGATCGAGCGCGCCTTCCAGACCGCGCGCTCCGAGGCCAAGGCCGCCTTCGGCAATGACGAGGTCTATATCGAGAAGTACCTCACCACGCCGCGCCACATCGAGATCCAGGTCTTCGGCGACGGCAAGGGCGGCGCGGTGCATCTGGGCGAGCGCGACTGCTCGCTGCAACGGCGTCACCAGAAGGTGCTCGAGGAGGCCCCCGGCCCCTGCATCACGCAGGAGCTGCGCGACCGGATCGGCAAGGTCTGCGCCGACGCGGTGTCGAAGATCAACTATGCCGGCGCCGGCACGATCGAGTTCCTGTTCGAGAATGACGAGTTCTACTTCATCGAGATGAACACCCGCCTGCAGGTGGAGCATCCGGTGACCGAGGCGATCTTCGGCGTCGATCTCGTGCGCGAGCAGATCCGCGTTGCCGCCGGGCTGCCGATGTCCTTCGCGCAGGAGGATCTGCAGATCCGCGGTCACGCGATCGAGGTCCGGATCAACGCCGAGAAGCTGCCGAACTTCGCGCCCTGCCCGGGCCGGATCACGCAGTATCACGCCCCCGGCGGCCTTGGCGTCCGGATGGACAGCGCGCTCTATGATGGCTACCGCATCCCGCCCTATTACGACAGCCTGATCGCCAAGCTGATCGTGCATGGCCAGGACCGGGCCGAGGCGCTGGCCCGTCTCAACCGGGCGCTGGGCGAGCTGATCGTCGATGGCGTCGACACCACCGTGCCGCTGCACCACGCCCTCTTGGGCGAACCCGACATCCTCAAGGGGGATTACAACATCCACTGGCTCGAGCGCTGGCTCGACCAGACCCTGCAAGGATAAGGCGGGGGCCGCGCATGGTCTCGCGGCCCGAGCCTCGGCTGACGCCGGAACTGCTGCTGCACGGCTATGCGCAGGGCGTGTTTCCCATGGCCGAAAGCCGGGACGACCCGGAGATATTCTGGGTCGACCCGCAGCGGCGCGGCGTCCTGCCGCTCGACCGCTTTCGGATCTCGCGCAGTCTTGCCCGGCGGATGCGCCGGGGTGCCTTCGAGATCGCCGTGAACGGTGATTTCCAGGCAGTACTGGAAGGCTGCGCCGACCGGCCGGAGACCTGGATCAACGACGAGATCTTCGATCTCTACACCGCGCTGCACCGCATGGGCTTCGCCCATTCGGTCGAGATACGCCATGACGGTGCGCTGACCGGCGGCATCTACGGCGTCACGCTGGGCAGCGCCTTTTTCGGCGAAAGCATGTTCTCGCGCCGCACCGATGCGTCGAAACTGGCTATGGCATGGCTGGTGGACCGGTTGCGCCTCGGCGGTTTCACCCTGTTCGATGCACAGTTCCTGACCCCGCATCTCGCCAGCCTCGGCTTCGTCGAGATCCCGCGCGCCCGCTACAAGGCGGCGCTGGCCGAAGCGCTGGCGCTACCGGGCGATTTCATCGCTCCTGGCCCGCCCGCGCCGGCTCAGGAGGTTCTGCAGCGCAGCGCCCAGACGTCGTAGCGCGGGTGATCCATCGCGTTGAGCGCGGGTGCAGAGGCAATGATCCAGCCCTGGAACACCGGCTCCTCGATCTTCTGGTAGCGCACGACGAGATGCTCGTAGGCGTCGCCCGCCGGGTTGTCGGCGGGATACCGGCACTCGTCCAGTTCGATCGAGAGATGCCCCACCGTGCCGGTCTCGCCCGCCGCGAGATCGAGATCGGTGACGATACCGGTGATCTTGTCGAGCACGCGCAGCACGCCACCGGGGGCCACGGCGGCCTCCTGCGCGACCACCGGCGTGGCGACGAGCGCCAGCGCAAGGCTCGCGGCGCGGATCACTCGGGCTGCCACGCGTCGTAATCCTTCATGTCGGTCGGTGCCGCGCGGCGGATCGAGCCCTTCGGCGCATAGGCCATCTCTGTACCGGTATGGTTCGGCTCGTGCGGCTTTTCCCAAGGACGGTGCACCAGCGGCCGCTCGGTCGGCGGCTGATCCCAGATCCGGTGCAGCCAGCCATGCCATTCGGGATCGATACGGCTCGCTTCGACTTCGCCGTTGAAGATGACCCAGCGCCTCGAATCGTCGGCGGTGCGATAGAAGATGTTGCCCTGCCGGTCCTCGCCCACCTTCTGGCCATTGCGCCAGGTGAAGAGCTGGGTGCCGAAGGTCTGCCCGTTCCACCAGGTGAAGAAGCGCTTGAGGGTGCTGCCAAAGCTCATGACCGGTCTCCTGTCCTGCGCCCCGTCATGCCGCAAACGGCGACCGAGGTCCAGTGGTGAGCGCGGCTCAGAGGGCCCGCGCGGTGGCCTCGATCTCGATCCGCATCTGGAGCTCCATCAGCCCGCATTCGATCATCGTCGCGGCCGGTGGCGCATCGCCCCAGGCGGCGCGCAGCACCGGCCAGCAGGCGGGGAAATCGCTCCGGTCGGGCAGCATGTAGGTGACGCGCACCACATGCCCCATGTCGGAGCCCGCAGCCTTCAGCGCCGTTTCGAGATTGGCAAGCGCCTGTTTGCACTGCGCCTCGACGCCGTCGGGCAGCGTCATCGTGGCGTAGTCGTAGCCGGTGGTGCCGGAAACGAAGACCCACCCATCGCAAAGGACGGACCGGCTGTAGCCGATCCGTCCCTCGAACTCCGATCCGGAGGTAAAGCAGCGCTGCACGGCCTCAGCCGGCCGAGGCGGCCTCTTTCTTGGCGCCGTCGGCATGGATCATCAGCGGCTTGCCATCGCTCACCGCCTCTTCGTTGACCACGACCTCGGTGACGCTCGACAGGCTCGGCAGCTCGAACATCGTATCGAGCAGGATGCCTTCCATGATCGAGCGCAGGCCACGCGCGCCGGTCTTGCGCTCGATCGCCTTGCGGGCGATCGCGGTGAGCGCATCCTCGGTGAAGGTCAGCTTGGTGTCCTCGATGTCGAACAGCCGCTGGTACTGCTTGACCAGCGCGTTCTTCGGCTGGGTCAGGATCGTGACGAGGGCCTCCTCGTCGAGATCGGTCAGCGTCGCGATCACCGGCAGACGACCGACGAATTCGGGGATCAGGCCGAACTTCAGCAGGTCCTCGGGCTCGAGATCGCCGAAGATCTCGCCGATGCCGCGGTCGTCCTGCCCGCGCACGTCGGCGCCGAAGCCCATGGCCGAGCCCTTGCCGCGCTGCGCGATGATCTTGTCCAGACCGGCGAAGGCGCCGCCGCAGATGAACAGGATGTTGGTGGTGTCGACCTGCAGGAACTCCTGCTGCGGATGCTTGCGCCCGCCCTGCGGCGGCACGGAGGCGACGGTGCCTTCCATGATCTTCAGAAGCGCCTGCTGCACGCCTTCGCCCGAAACATCGCGGGTGATCGACGGGTTGTCGGACTTGCGGGTAATCTTGTCGACCTCGTCGATATAGACGATGCCGCGCTGCGCCCGCTCGACATTGTACTCGGAGGCCTGAAGCAGCTTGAGGATGATGTTCTCGACATCCTCGCCGACATAGCCGGCCTCGGTCAGCGTCGTGGCGTCCGCCATGGTGAAGGGCACGTCGAGGATGCGGGCCAGCGTCTGCGCCAGCAGCGTCTTGCCGCAACCGGTCGGGCCGATCAGCATGATGTTGGATTTCGAAAGCTCGATGTCCGAGGACTTGGCCGCGTGGTTGAGCCGCTTGTAGTGGTTATGGACCGCGACCGAGAGCACGCGCTTGGCATGCATCTGACCGATCACGTAATCATCGAGCACGTCGCAGATCTCGCGCGGGGTCGGCACCCCTTCGGAGGATTTCAGGCCGGAACCCTTGGTCTCCTCGCGGATGATGTCCATGCACAGCTCGACGCATTCGTCGCAGATGAACACGGTCGGTCCCGCGATGAGCTTGCGCACCTCGTGCTGGCTCTTGCCGCAGAAGCTGCAGTAGAGCGTGTTCTTGCTGTCGCCGCCGGACGTGCTTGCCATATCGAACCCCCGGGCCATCGGCCCTGCTTTATCTCTCTCGGACTGCCCTTGATCAGACGATAAGGCAGCCATTTCGCGGCCACAACGCCAAAATCCCGGCGCGGTATCGGCGATCACCCCGGTTTGACGGGGGTGATCGCCCGCCGGATCAACCGGCGGTGTTGGGCGTCTTGTCCTCGCCCTGATCGCGGCTGGTCAGGATCTCGTCGATCAGGCCCCAGTCGCGCGCCTCCTCGGGCGACATGAAGTTGTCGCGCTCGAGCGCCGCCTCGACCTTTTCCAACGGCTGGCCGGTATGGTGGACGTAGATCTCGTTGAGCCGGTTCTTGAGCTTCTGGGTCTCGGCGGCGTGGATCATGATGTCCGTGGCCTGACCCTGATAGCCGCCCGAGGGCTGGTGTACCATGACGCGGGAGTTCGGCAGCGAGAAGCGCATGCCCTTCTCGCCCGCGGTCAGCAGCAGCGAACCCATCGAGGCAGCCTGGCCGATCACGAGTGTCGAGACCTTGGGCCGGATGTACTGCATGGTGTCGTAGATCGACAGGCCGGAGGTGACGACACCGCCGGGGCTGTTGATGTACATCGAGATTTCTTTCTTCGGGTTCTCGGCCTCGAGGTGCAGAAGCTGCGCGACGATGAGCTGGCTCATGCCGTCATGCACCGGGCCATTGACGAAGATCACGCGCTCTTTCAGCAGGCGCGAGAAGATGTCGTAGGCGCGCTCGCCGCGGCTGGTCTGCTCGACCACCATCGGGACGAGGTTCATGTAGGTCTCAACGGGATCGTGCATCTGCTCTGCCTTTTCGGGAACGCTTGCGTCTCGTGCGGATCTTGTCCTTCGAGAGTCTTAGTGGTCTGCCCGGGGGGTTTCAACTGCACCCCGGCGCGAGCGCGGGGTCAGCGGGCGCGGCATCGGGCCTCGGACCGGTGAACGAAGGCTGGAGATCGAGGCGGGGGACCGGGTCGCCTGCCGTACCCAAGCAGTACGGGCGCGACAGGCGACACCGGGTGACCGTCCGGCAGCGAAACGGCCATGGTGCTCCCCACCTTCCATCAGTCGTCTCCGCCCGTAAGCAGGAAGATCAGGAACGCAACCACCACCAGACCCGCAAGGGCGGCCACCATCGTTGCGATGGTCATGGCGTCCTCCTGGTCGTGTCGGGGCCAACGCGGAGTGCGGCCGGCGGTTCCGCCGCGCCGCGGCGCGGCGCCGCTCAGACCATCGCCTCTGGGATCCCCGGCAGGTTGCGCCCGAGCCGCCAGGCGGGGCGCAGCGGATAAGGCAGGAGCAGCCCCTCGCGCAGCTCCGGCACGCGGGCGCTGTCGGCCCGCACCATGCCGCGCCACCGCGCCACGAGTTCGCGGCCGCTTTCGCCCGGTCGCTGCGGCCCGGCCTCGCCCATCCAGTGACGCATGCAGGCGTCGCGCAACGGCTCCACCGCCGCCCTGCCCGCAAGCCGCACCCCGGCCTCGGTGTCCCAATGCATCGAGCGGCCGTTCAAATTGGCCGAGGACACCAGAGCGTCGACATCATCGGCGATCGCGATCTTGGCGTGGACATAGATGATCGGCGCACGCCACATGCGGGCCCGTGGTCCGACGTCCTTCTGGCCGGCGCGGCGCGGCGCGGCCGGTGACAGGATCAGGGCCCGATCCCCGAAGGCACGGCGGATCTTGCCGATGCAGCGCGCCTGCAGGTAATCGCCGTATCGCGCATCAATCCGCGCGCGGGCGAAGGCTGCATCCTCCGGCGCGGCCGGAAGCACCATGATGAGGCCGAGATCGGGGTTGGCTCGCGCCGCACGGACAAGGGACCGCGCGATGTCCCGGTCACGCATGAACTGGGTTTCGACATAGATCAGGTCGCGCCCCCCGGCAAAAAGGTCGCGATGCGCGTCGAACAGCTCCTCGACCTGCCGCTTGGGTGACATGCGCAGGATCGAGGGGGTACGATGCGCCGAGAGTGTGCGCAGGATCCGGCCCGTGGGCTCTGGCGTGGCGCCCGCGTTGATCCGCAGATAGCTGTCGAGATGCCGATGCGCATCGGCCACGGCCCCGCCGCCCATCAACAGTTGGACGTCGTGCCAGGTTTCCTGCGCGGGCCGGTCATGGCGCGGCGTGTCGAAACGACGATCGTCGAGATCGAGACCGCCGATATACAGCCATTTGTCGTCGAAGACCGCGAGCTTCTGGTGATGGGTCGCGAGATAGAGTTCCGGGATCGGCCAGGGCTTGGCCACGAGCCGGCCCCGGCGTTCGGTGATGTGATCCCTCAACCCGGGCCGCAGCTGCAGCATTTCGGCGCGGTCCTCGGGCGGCAGCCCACTCAGCTGGCAGGCCGTGCGATGCAACTCGCGCCAGGTCTTGTACCACAACAGAGCGCGCGGCACCGCGCCGACCCGCGCCGGATGCATCGCCGGTCGCAGCACCAGCCGCTCCGGGTGGCCCGAGGCCTCCCCCGCCGCAATCAGGCCGCGGATCGAATCCCATGTCATCGCGTGCATCGAGGTGACGGCGATCGGGTCGAAATCGGTGATCGCGATCTCGACCCGCAGCCCCTCGCGCAGCTTGTGGGCGATGAGGTCGAACCAGATTTCGCCGATCTTGCGGGCCGACACGGAATGCAGCTGGGTAAACGGGTCGAAGACGCGAAACGACATGCGCACCCGGTCGCGCGCCTCTAGGAAGCAGCGCTCGAACACCGGGTAGGCCTGTTCGGCGGTGATCAGGGGCAGCGGGATATCCGGGTCGTCGGGCAGCTCCGGATCGGGGAGTGCTGCACGGGCCCAACGGGCATGGGAGGGGTCGTTCTCGCCGCGATCTGTATCGGTGCGACCTGTGCCGCGCCGCTCGCGCAACGGAAAGCCCAACTCCTCATCCATGGCATCCAGCCTTAATAGTCCTGCGGATCATACTGCATTTCGCGCACCGGAAACCCGGTCGACAGGCGATATATACCTGCCTCGTGCAAGGTCTCGCTAGGTCCGCCGAGCTGCGCCGCGAAGGCCTGGATGAGGTTCATCCCCAGGCCCTGCGCCCGCGCTCCCTTGGAGGCCGTCTTCTGGTCGGGCATGGCGCTGGGCGCGGAGTTGGAAATCTCCAGCCGCACGGTCCCACCGTTTTCGCGCCGCAGCGACACCGAGACCCAAGTCGTGCCTTCGGCGTCCGGCGTGGCGTTGGCCATGGCATTGGCGAGCGCCTCGGAGGTCAGGAGCGACAGCGGTACCGCCTGATCCGGCAGCAACTCCAGATCCTCGAGGTCCAGCCGAGTGGTCATCTCGGGACGAGCGCCGGAGGCGCCGGATTGCTGCGCGACGATCTCGCGCAGCAGCCGCGCCGCGTTGACCCGACCGACATCTTCGCTCTCATAGAGGGTCCGGTGGATCGTGGCGAGGCCCAGCACCCTGTCCTGCAGGCGGCTCAGGATCTCGCGCGTGGCAGGATCCTGGGTCCGACGCATCTGCATCGACATGATCGAGGAGATGAGCTGCAGGTTGTTCTTGACCCGGTGGTGCACCTCCTTGAGCAGGATCCCGCGTTCGCGCAGCTGGTCCTCGAGCCGGGCTTCGTCCTGCAGGATGTTGCCGGCCATCTGCACGAATTCGCCCTCGATCTCGCGCAGCTCGCGCGACATGTCACCCGCCGTTCCCTGCGGCGGCAGCTGCCGGTTGGCACCGAAGCGGCGCATCGAGCGGCCCAGCCGACGCACATGGCGGATCACCAGCCGATGGATCGCGTAATAGGCCACCAGAAGGCTGGCCGCCCACATCAGGATCGGGAAGAGGTTCGTCAGCCAGGGCGTGGCGAAGCCTTCCGCAGCGGGCCAGATACCGAGCGCGAAGACCGCGCCCGTCACCAGCGGCGTCACCGCGTAGACCAGTCGTTCGCCGGAGGGCGCGCGGGCGGCGGAGGCAGTGGCGCGCAAGCCGGTCTGTTCGCTGAGATCGAACCCTTCCGGCAGCAGATCCTCGAGCGGTTTCCCGGCGTTCTGCACCGTCAGCACTTCGCCCAGCTCGTTATAGGTGACGAGCTGGATCGGTTTGCGGTCGGGCGAAACCGAGCTGACCGGTGACGCGATGCGACGCTGCGGGATCGCGAGCTGGACATAGCCCTTGAACCCGTTCCCGGTCTCGATCGGGCTGGCGACGTTGATCACCGGCTCGTCGGCGATCTCGGTGCGCTGGCTCAGCGTCACGATGGAGTTGGGCGAGACCGACATCTGCTCCCAGATGCGGGTCTCGCGCATGTCGAGCGGCGCGTCGAGCGACGAGCAGCGCAGGATGCCATCGGCATCGACCAAGCCGATCATCGCGTAGAGACGGCGCCCCTCGATGTAGCGGTCGAGATAGCTCGAACAGCTCTCGGCATCGTCGAGCTCGTCGATGACGACGCCCAGAGCCTCGGCCACGCCGAAGGCGCGCTCGATGGTCTGTTCCACCGGCGCGCCCGCCTGCGCCGTGAGCGCGAGCAGTGACAATTCGGACCGCCGCAGCGTTTCGCGCTGGAACTCGGCGGTCTGATAGATCGCGATAAGCCCGATCGGCATCAGCGCGATGGTCAGGAAGGCGACCACCCGCAACACCAGCCCATGCGCGCTGAACCAGCCGCCGGCCTGCGCCGCCCGGTTCCGCTCGCCCGTCGTTTCGGTCACAAGTGAGGCCCACCATGGGCCGCAAGAACGGCCATCGTTGCCTCATCCGTCATTCCCAGCCCGTCCTCGTCTTCGAGCTCCAGCAGCTCGGCGAGACGGACGCGCGCCCGGTTGGCACGGCTCTTGATGGTGCCGATCGCCACGCCGCACATGCCGGCCGCTTCCTCGTAGGAAAAGCCCGAAGCCCCGACGAGCGCCAGCGCCTCGCGCTGTTCGTCCGGTAGCTGCGCAAAGGCCCGCAGGAAATCGTTCATCTGCAGGCGACCGTCATGCGCTGGCTTTTCGGCCAGCGACGCGGTGAACACCCCGTCGACATCCGCCACCTCGCGCTGTGCCTTGCGACGCCCCGAGTAGAAGGTGTTGCGCAAAATGGTAAACAGCCAGGCCCGCAGATTAGTGCCGGGTTTGAACTTGTCGAAATTGGTCCACGCCTTGACCACGGTGTCCTGCACGAGGTCGTCGGCTTGGGCCCCATTGCGCGTCAGCGACAGCGCGAAGGCCCTCATGGCCGGGAGGTGCCCGACCAGCTCGTCTCTCGGATCTTGATGGCTCATTCTAGCCCCTGCCCACCTTGCCTGCATCCGCCGTTTCCCTGTCCGGCGTGGTCTGGTCGGCGTCGGACGATGCGGCAGCCGCATCCTCACCGGCCTTCAGCCGCGCCAGCAGATCGGTGAACCGGTCTGGCAAAGCCTCGTCGGTGAGCTGCTGGAAGGCGCGCTTCAAATGGGCGTCGATGTCTCCACGCGCGCTCCCCTGGTCCCTCTGTGTCATTCCCGCTTATACCCTCGTCATTGTCCGCAGCCTCGCTTAGCATGACCGCATCATGGAACCACAATGCAAGCGGCCGCGTTCGGTTCCAGAAAAAATGAATTTGGGGACTCTCAGCCGATGACGACAACCACCACCGCACCCGACCTCGCCACGGTGATCGGGCACGAGCTGCCCTATCTGCGCCGCTACGCGCGGGCGCTGACAGGAAGCCAGAACAGCGGTGATACCTACGCCGCGGCCACCCTTGAGGCGATCCTCGAGGACCGCTCCGTCTTTGACACGGACGCCTCGCCCCGCACGGCGCTGTTCCGCGTCTTCCACATGATCTGGATCAGCTCCGGCGCGCCCGTTTCGGGCGACGAGAGCGGTCTGGCCGCCGCCGCACAGGCGCATCTGTCGAAGCTGACCCCGAACACCCGCGAGGCGCTGCTGCTCAACACGATCGAGGATTTCTCGACCTCCGAGATCGCCGAGATCATGCAGACCGATCAGGAGGAAGTCGAGCATCTGGTCAAGATCGCCCGCCAGGAGATGGAAGACAGCATCTCGGGCCGCATCCTCGTGATCGAGGACGAGGCGATCATCGCCATGGATCTGCAGTCCATCGTCTCCGACATGGGTCACGCCATCACCGGCGTCGCACGCACCCGCGACGACGCGGTCAAGCTGGCCCAGCAGGAAAAGCCCGATCTGGTGCTGGCCGATATCCAGCTGGCCGACAACTCCTCGGGCATCGACGCGGTGCGCGACATCCTCGAAGCGCATGGCAGCCTTCCGGTGATCTTCATCACCGCCTTCCCCGAGCGGCTGCTCACCGGCGAACGCCCCGAGCCTGCCTTCCTGATCTCGAAGCCCTATGGCGAGGAGCAGGTCCGCTCGGCGGTCAGCCAGGCGATGTTCTTCTCCTCGACCGGCCCGCTGCACGGCTGAGGCCTAATGGATCGTTCCGGCTCCCGCTTGGGAGCCGGAACTCCTCGAACGCTGCCCGATGTGATTGGTAGCGTCTGATAAAAGCGACAAGGTCATGTCGCACTGTATTCAAGCCACACGGATCTCACGCCCCCCTTGATGGGCTCTGCATTTTTTCTCGTGCAGGCGGGATCAGGCCTAACCAGCACTCAGCTTCTGGAAGTCGAGCTGAGGTCATGCCAGCACCCAACAGCAATCGTGCAGACGTTCAGGCAAAATTACTGATAAGCCCTCAGCCGATTTCGCTCGGCCCGATATCCGGACGTATCTCGGCTGGCGCCTCCTCGGATCTGGCAATCCGGGCCCAGACGACATTGATCGCGGCGCCGAACAGCACCAGCCATGCCGAGATGAACAACCACATCAACAACGCCACCACGGCTCCGATCGAGCCGTAGACCTCGTTGTAGTTGCCGAAATTCGACAGGTAGTAGGAGAACCCCGCCGAGGCGGCGAGCCAGAACAGGATCACCAGAAAGGCCCCCGGCGTGACCCAACCGCCTCGGGCGCCACGCATGTTCGGCCCGAAACGATAGACCACGCCCAGCCCGGCCAGCACCACGCCGAAGGCCGCGATCCACCGGATGGCCTCGAGCACCCAACCGGTACGGCTGCCCAGAGGCAGTACCGTCAGGAGGATCGGTGCGATCACCACCACCAGCATCGCCAGCACGGCGATCGCGATCAGCGACAGCGTCAGAAGGATCGCCACGAAAATCTGCCGCACGCCGTTTCGGTTCGGTCGCCCGTAAATCTGGTTGAGCCCGAGGATCAGCGAAGCGACGCCGTTGCGGGCCGAGAACAATGCCACCAAGGTCGAAAGGAGCGTCGCGAAGCCGAGCGTTTCGGGCCGGGTCGACACCATCAGCGTCAACTGCTCTCGCAGGAGCCCGTAGGCCTCTACTGGGATGATCTCGCGCATCATCTCGAGCTGTGTCTCGAGCACCGCCGGATCCGCCAGCAGGCTGAAGATCGCGATGAGCGCGGCGATGGCGGGAAAGATCGCGAAAATCGAGTAGAAGGCGACTCCTGCCGCAATCAGGCCGAGCTGTACCTCGCTCGATAAAGTCCAGAGCCCGACCAGCAATCGCCAGAACCGTCGCGGAGTCAGACGCGGGCCGTACCTTCCTCGAGACATGCGCGCTCCACTCAACATGAGCGGATAGTCGCTCAACGGCAAGATTGCATGTCGATCGCAGGTTGTGAAGGCTTTGGAGGAAGGGGGGTGGCCGGCGGGGGATCTTCCCCGAGGGAATGATCAGGAAGGTCCGCCGCCGGCCTTTGGGGAATGAGAGAGGCGAGGGAACGGCGCCTCTTCATCCATCAAACCTGCGACGCCGGTGTTGGTTCCCGAAAAAAGCTGGCGTCCGATCGTTTAGTTGCCGGGACTCGCCAGCGGCTTTTGCAACGCAGCCAGATAGGTCCGCGTCCACCAGCCGATATCGGCCTCGCGAATGCTCTGCATCAGGCTCAGATGCCGCGCCTGCCGCTCATGGAGCGGCATCGACAGCGCCTGTTCGATGGCGCGCGCGGTTTCGCCCGGATCATAGGGGTTCACCATCAGCGCCGCCTCCATCTGCTCGGCGGCACCGGCGAAATGCGACAGGATCAGGACGCCCGGATCGGCCCCGTCCTGCGCCGCCACGAATTCCTTGGCCACGAGGTTCATCCCGTCGGCCAAGGGCGTCACCAGGCAGGCATCGGCCCGGCGATAGAGCCCGGCGAGGATCTTGCGACCGATGTTGCGACGGATGTAGCGGATCGGCGTCCAGTCGAGTTCGGCCATCTCGCCATTGACCCGGCCGGTGATGGTTTCGAGTTCCTGACGGATTTCGCGATAGGCTTCGACATCCTCTCGCGAAGGCGGCGCGATCTGCAGCAGCGTCGCACGGATCTGCGGATCGGGCCGATGCGACAGGTATTCACCGAAGGCCGCGAAGCGCTGCGGCAGCCCCTTGGAATAGTCGAGCCGGTCGACCCCCAGCACCAGCCGCTCGCCCGGCGACAGCCGCAGATGCTCGCCCGCATCGGCGTTCTCCTCGGCGGCCTGGATGAAGCCGTCGACATCGATGCCGATCGGGAAACTGGCAACCTCGAAGCGTCGGTCGCCCATCTTGAGCCTGCCGTTCAGCAGGATCTCGGCACCGCTGTCGCGCAGGAAATCGAGCGCGTTCGACACGTCGCGTCGGGTCTGCAGCCCGATCAGGTCGAAGGCCGAGAGCCAGCCCGGCATCAGCTTGCGCTCGGAAAGTGCCGGAAGATCGGAGGGATTGGGGAACGGGATGTGCAGGAAGAACCCGATACGGTTGCGCACGCCGCGCCGACGCAATGCCTCGGCGAGCGGGAGGAAGTGATAGTCATGCACCCAGATCGCGTCGCCGGGCTGCACCACCTCGGCGATCAGCCCCGCCACGCGCTCGTTCACCTCCCTGTAGATCCGCGCCTGATCGGGATCGACCGCGAGCAGGTCGGTGCGGTGATGGAACAGCGGCCAGAGCGTGGCATTGGCATAGCCGAGATAGAAGCCCTGATGCTCCTCCTCGGTCAGATCGAAGCTGTAGCGCTCATAGGGGGTCTCGGCGATGCGGGTCAGCCCCTTCGCTGTTTCCTCCGCATCGACACGCTTGCCCGAATTGCCGATCCACACGCCGCCGCGCTCCTTGAGCGCGTCGTGCAGCGCCACGACGAGACCGCCCGAAGGGGCGGCCTCCGTGGGGATGCGGTTCGAAACGACGATGAGACGGCCTTCGGACATGATTATGCCCCGACCCAGCGCCGCAGCGTCCTCCGCGCGGCCTCCGGATCGCCAAGCCGGCAACCGGCGGCGGTTTCGCCCTCGCCCACCTTGACGGCGATGCCGCCCTGCTCGGCCACCCAGTGCAGCGCCGGCTCGTCGGTGACGTCGTCGCCGAAGAAGATCGGCATCGTGCCCTTGAAGCCCTCGCCCTCCATCATGCGGCGCATCGAGACGTCCTTGCCGATCCCGGCGGGGCGCAACTCGTAGGCCATCTTGGAGTGATGCAGGTCGAAACCGTCATGGGTTTCCGACAGCGCCCGCAGAAATGCGTAGGCCTGCGCCGCGAGATCCTCGTTCTGGCGGAAATGCAGCACCACGCCGGTGGGCTTGCGCTCGCAGATCAGCCCCGGATGCGTCGCGGCGAAGGCGGTGGTCATCTCGCCCAGATACCTGACCGTCTCGGGGTCGGCCAACTCGTGGTTGCGGATCTCGCCGCCGACCCGCTCCTGCGCCCCGTGGCCGCCGATGATCGGGCCATCGAACCCCTTGAGATACTGGGTCACATCCTCGATCGCGCGGCCGGTGATGATCACGACGCGGCCCTGCGTCTTCTCCGACAGGCCGCGCAGCAGATCCTCCAGACCCTCGTCGACATGGATCGCGTCGGGGCGGTCCGCCAGTTCGACCAGGGTACCGTCGAAGTCGAGAAACAGGGTCGATCGATCCAGCTTCGGCTCGGGCACCCCGTCGACGGTGTGCTCGCTCTGGTGCTCCCCGTGAAATCCGATCATCTCGTAGTACATTCCCTGTCTCCAATTCGAGGGCTCGCGGCCCGTGGCCACCCGGAATCCGGACATCCGGATGGCTTCCGTTTTCAACCCCAGCGCGCCTGCGCGGGTTCCCGCCATCCCGTCATCCACGTCCTGCCGTGGCGGCAGGCCATACTCCATTTGTCGGAGATGGGCGGGCGGTTTACAAGCGCCCCATTGGGTCTGATCCAGCCGGGGGCTCGGAGCCTGATGCCCGCCTCAGCCGGTACTGACCCCCGAATGGGTGTTGAGCAGGAACTGCGCGAAGATCGGTGCGCAGGCGGCGCCGAGACCGCGCGCATTGCCACCCACCGCGCCCGCCTCGATCCGTGGTGGGATCAAGCCGCGCAGATCGACCCGGTCGAGCCCCGCCCGGACCCGTTCCACCAAGGATGCGCGCACCTGCTCGGGAAAGCCGCCATCGATCAGCACCGCCTCGAAGTCGATGACCGCACAGACCGTGGCGGCCGCGCGCGCCAGCTCCTCGCCCGCCTCGTCGAGCCATGGCTCGATCACGTCGCTCATGCCGGACCAGTCCTGCGGCAGGCTCCACAGCCGCGCCGGGTCGTGGCCGGCCGCCTCGAGCCGCCGCTCGAGCATGTGCAACGAGGCCGTGTCGATAAGCTGCGCCGGCCGACCGGCGGCGTCGCGCGTCGGCAACGACCCCATGGCCCCGGCATTGCCGCGCGCGCCCTCGAACACCGAATGGTTCAGCACCACGCCGCCGCCGATGAAGGAGCCCACGAAGAAATAGGCGTAGTCGCGAAACGCCCGCCCCCTTCCATAGACATGCTCGGCGCGGCAGGCGGCGGTGGTGTCGTTGTCGACAAAGACGGGCAAGGCCGAGAACCGGCCGATCTCGGCGGCGAAATCGAAGTCGCGCCAGCCGTCGAGCGCTGCTGGCGGCGCGCCGACCGTCTCCTGCCAGATCCAGAGCTCATGCGGTCGGGCAACGCCGATCCCGGCGACCCGGTCGCGCAGCCGCGTCGGCAGCCGTGCCAACAGATCCTCGATGCCCGCTTCGAGAAACCGCATGATGCCGGCGGGATCGGGATAGCGGTAGGTGTCGTGCAGCTGGCCACGTGGCTGGCCCAGCAAATCGACGATCAGCAGATCGGCGCTGCGACGTCCGATCTTGAGCCCGATCGAGAAGGCCCCGTCCGGATCGAGCCCCACTGGGACGCGCGGCTTGCCGACGCGCCCACGCTGCGGCGCGCCACGCAACACCATGCCATCCTCGTCGAGACGGCGCAGGATCACCGAGACGGTCTGGGGAGAGAGGCCCGAAAGCCGCGCCAGATCGCTGCCCGGCAGCGGCCCGTGCCGCTGCATCAGCGACAGCAGCAGCCGCTCGTTATGGTCGCGCAATCCACGCTGGTTGGCGCCGCCCGCGAGGCTGCGCACCTCGGAACTCTCCATCCGAATTCCTCCCTGCGAACAAGATGACTTCGGCCCGTTTAATAAATCAAGATGATTTATTTATTGACCAGCTCCGGGAATCGTCATTACCGTTGGGGCAATCCCGGATGTTGAGGAGCGTCCGGGGTCACATCTGGGAGGATATTGACGATGAAACGACTTTTCGCGGGGACCGCGCTTGCCTTGATCGCTGCGGGTGCGGCGCAGGCCGAAAGCCACATGCAGGACGTCTCGGCCTGCCTGATCACCAAGACCGACACCAACCCGTTCTTCGTGAAGATGCGCGAGGGCGCGCAGCAGGCCGCCGACGAGCTGGGCATCACGCTCAACTCCTACGCCGGCAATGTCGATGGCGACCATGAAACCCAGGTCGACGCGATCGAGACCTGCATCGCCAACGGCGCCTCGGGCATCCTGATCACCGCCTCCGACACCTCCGCCATCGTCTCGGCCGTGCAGCAGGCCCGCGACGCGGGCCTCTTGGTGATCGCGCTCGACACGCCGCTCAGCCCGATCGACGCCGCCGACGCCACCTTCGCCACCGACAACTTCCTCGCGGGCGAACTGATCGGCAAATGGGCCGCCGCCAAGCTGGGCGAAGAGGCCGCGAACGCCAAGATCGCGATGCTCGACCTCGGCGTCAGCCAGCCCTCGGTCGACGTGCTGCGCGATCAGGGCTTCCTGACCGGCTTCGGCATCGACACCAAGGATCCGAACAAGTGGGGCGACGAGGACGACCCGCGCATCGTCGGCAACGACGTGACCGCCGGCAACGAGGAAGGCGGCCGCACCGCGATGGAGAACCTTCTCGCCAAGGACCCCGAGATCAACGTCGTCTACACCATCAACGAGCCCGCTGCCGCGGGGGCCTACGAGGCGCTCAAGGCGATCGGCCGCGAGAACGACGTGCTGATCGTTTCGGTCGATGGCGGCTGCCCCGGTGTCCAGAACGTCGCCGACGGCATCATCGGCGCGACCTCGCAGCAATACCCGCTCGAGATGGCCAGGCTCGGCGTCGAGGCGATCGCCCAATATGCCGAGGACGGCACACTGCCCGAGAACACCGAAGGCAAGGACTTCTACGATACCGGCGTGAAGCTCGTCACCGACGAGCCAGTCGAGGGCGTCGAGTCGATCTCGGTCGCGGAAGGTCAGGAACTCTGCTGGGGCTGAGCCCCGCCGGGATCATTCCATCCTGTGCGTCTTCGGGCGGCGCAGGATGTCCCTGACGGGGCGGGCCCCGCGCCCGCCCCGATGACGAGGGGCCGCGCGAAAGGGCGCGCCCTGCCACACGCCACGGGAGGGGCGCGTCATGCCGACAGATACCGATCACTACGAATCTTCGGTGCGCGAGAGACGCGCCGAGACCGTCGCCGAATTCAAGAGTCACAAGGCCGGCCCGCTGCAACGGGTCCAGCATGCGCTGCACGTCACGCCGGCGCTGGTGCCGCTGATCGTGCTGCTGGTCTCGATCATCGTCTTCGGGCTGCTGCTGGGCTCGCGTTTCTTCTCACCCTTCGCGCTGACGCTGATCCTGCAGCAGGTGCAGATCGTCGGCATCGTCGCCGCCGCGCAGAGCCTCGTGATCCTGACCGCGGGCATCGACCTGTCGGTCGGCGCGATCATGGTGCTGAGCTCGGTGGTGATGGGCCAGTTCACCTTTCGCTACGGCATCCCCGCCCCCGTCGCCGTCGCCTGCGGCCTTGCCGTCGGCACGGCCTGCGGCTTCCTCAACGGCTGGCTCGTTTCGGTGATGCGGCTGCCGCCCTTCATCGTGACGCTGGGCAGCTGGCAGATCTTCCTCGCCACCAACTACCTCTATTCGGCCAACGAGACGATCCGCGCGCAGGAGATCGAGGCCGCCGCGCCGATCCTTCAGCTCTTCGGGGCCAAGTTCCAGATCGGCGGCGCGGTCTTTACCATCGGGGTGGTGTTCATGATCGCGCTGATCGTCGTGCTTGGCTGGACGCTCCGGCAGACCGCCTGGGGCCGGCACGTCTATGCGGTGGGCGACGACGCCGAGGCGGCGCAGCTTTCGGGCGTCAACGTCAAGCGCACGCTGATCTCGGTCTACATGCTGTCGGGGCTGATCTGCGCCTTCGCCGGTTGGGCCCTGATCGGGCGCATCGGTTCGGTGTCGCCGACTTCCGGCTACGATGCCAACATCGAGAGCATCACCGCCGTGGTGATCGGGGGCATCTCGCTCTTCGGCGGACGCGGCTCGATCATGGGTTCGCTGTTCGGCGCGCTGATCGTGGGCGTGTTCTCGCTCGGGCTGCGCCTGCTCGGGGCCGACGCGCAGTGGACCTATTTCTTCATCGGCGTGCTGATCATCGCCGCCGTGGCCGTGGACCAATGGATCAGGAAGGTGTCGGCATGAACATCGAACAGAAAGGCGAACCCATCCTCAAGGGCCGAAACCTCGTCAAGCGTTACGGCAAGGTGGTCGCCCTCGACCATTGCGACTTCGACCTCTACCCGGGCGAGATCCTCGCGGTGATCGGCGATAACGGGGCCGGCAAGTCGACGCTGATCAAGGCGCTTTCGGGCGCCGTCATCCCCGACGAGGGCGAGGTCTATCTCGACGGGAAGCAGGTCCATTTCCACTCGCCCAACGACGCGCGCCATGCCGGCATCGAGACGGTCTACCAGACGCTGGCGATGTCGCCCGCGCTCTCGATCACCGACAACATGTTCATGGGACGCGAACTGCGCAAACCCGGCTTTCGTGGCAAGTGGCTGCGCCAGCTCGACCGGGCCGGCATGGAGAAGTTCGCCCGAGACAAGCTCAACGATCTCGGGCTGATGACGATCCAGAACATCAACCAGGCGGTCGAGACGCTGTCGGGCGGGCAACGGCAGGGCGTGGCGGTGGCGCGCGCGGCGGCCTTCGGCTCCAAGGTGATCATCCTCGACGAACCCACCGCCGCGCTCGGCGTCAAGGAGAGCCGGCGGGTGCTGGAGCTGATCCTCGACGTGAAGTCGCGCGGCATCCCGATCATCCTGATCTCGCACAACATGCCACACGTGTTCGAGCTGGCGGACCGGATCCACGTGCATCGCCTGGGCCAGCGGCTTTGCGTCATCGACCCCAAGAATCATTCGATGTCCGACGCCGTTGCCTTTATGACTGGAGCCAAGGAACCCGAGACCGAGTTCGAAACTGCATAAATTCCAGACCCCCGTAGAGGCACGATTGCTCGACCTGACAGCCTACATCAATCCGCTGGCCGAAATGGTCCATGAGGCCGCGGCCAAGAAGCCCCGGGTCATCGTCGGCGTTGCCGGCGCGCCCGGAAGCGGCAAGTCGACATTGGCGACCGAACTGGCCCGGCGGCTCGAGCGTCAGAAGCTCAAGGCGCGCATCGTGCCGATGGATGGCTTTCATCTCGACAATGTCGTGCTGGACCAGCGCGGCCTGCGCACCCGCAAGGGCGCGCCGGAGACCTTCGACGCGCGCGGCTTCGTGCTTCTGGTCAAGCGTCTGGCGCGGGGCGAAGAGGTGGTGGCCCCGGTCTTCGACCGCGCCCGCGACATCGCCATCGCCGGGGCGCAGCTGGTCGAGGCCGACGCGCAGGTGGTGATCGTCGAAGGCAACTACCTGCTGTTCGACGAGGCGCCCTGGTCCGAACTGGCCCGGATCTGGGACGTCTCGGCCTATCTCGACGTGCCGTTGCCCGAGCTGCGGGCCCGGCTGATCGCGCGCTGGCTCGGACACGGGTTGAGCCGCACCGCCGCGACGCAGCGCGCGATGCATAACGACGTGCCCAACGCCCAGCGCGTGATCGATAGGGTCCTGCCCGCCGATCTGGTGCTGCGCCCCGCCTATGAGAGCGGTCCCGCGCAACAGCGCAGCGGCATCTGAAGACCGGCCACCCGTGTCACCGACCGCGCGCCCGGACCGCACGGCGCCGCGCGGGGGCCTTGCTGAAAAAATGCGTGAATTCCGTATCTTCCTGCACGGTTTTTAACATTGCGGCACCCCGATTCTGGCCTATGCTCGGCCTCGACGATCGCGGTCCGCGGAGGGAGCGGCGCGGCGGATCGGTTGACGAGTTCACGGGACAGGGAGGCCCATTACCATGCCACAGCCACATCGCAGACTATCCCAGCGTTCCATGGCCTTCGTCCTTGCGGGCGGACGCGGTTCGCGCCTGCGCGAGTTGACCGACCGACGCGTGAAACCGGCGGTCTATTTCGGCGGCAAGGCGCGGATCATCGATTTCGCGCTCTCGAACGCCATGAATTCCGGCATCCGCAAGATCGCGGTGGCGACCCAGTACAAGGCGCACAGCCTGATCCGCCACTGCCAGCGCGGCTGGAACTTCTTCCGCGCCGAGCGCAACGAGTTCCTCGACATCCTGCCCGCCTCGCAGCGCGTGGATGAAAGCATGTGGTATCGCGGCACTGCCGACGCGGTGACCCAGAACATCGACATCGTCGACGGCTACGACGTCGACTACGTCGTGATCCTCGCGGGCGATCACATCTACAAGATGGATTACGAGGTGATGCTGCAGCAGCACGTGGATTCGGGGGCGGATGTGACCGTCGGCTGTCTCACCGTGCCGCGCATGGAGGCGGTGGCCTTCGGCGTGATGCATGTCGACGAGAACAGCCGCATCACCTCCTTCCTCGAAAAGCCGAAGGATCCGCCTTCGATCCCGGGCCAGCCCGACAAGGCGCTCGCCTCGATGGGCATCTACGTCTTTTCTTGGAAATTCCTGCGCGAATTGCTGATCAAGGATGCCGAGGACGAGAACTCCAGCCATGACTTCGGCACCGATCTGATCCCCGACATCGTCAAGAACGGCAAGGCCATCGCGCATCGCTTCGACGATTCCTGCGTCCGTCCCGAAGGCCGCGAGGCCTATTGGCGCGACGTGGGCACGGTCGATGCCTTCTGGCAGGCCAATATCGACCTGACCAATTTCGACCCCGAGCTGAACCTTTGGGACCGCGACTGGCCGGTCTGGACCTACTCCGAAAGCGCACCGCCGGCGAAGTTCATCCACGACGAGAAGGACCGGCGCGGCTCCGCCGTCTCCTCGATGGTCTCGGGCGGCTGCATCATCTCGGGCACCGAGGTGCGCAATTCCCTGCTGTTCACGCAGGTGCACACCAATTCCTACTCGGTTCTAGACCACACGGTCGTGCTGCCCTACGTCAACGTCTCGCGCCACGCCCGTCTCAAGAACGCGGTGATCGACGCGGGCGTGATGATCCCCGAGGGCCTCGTCGTGGGCGAGGACCCTGAAGAGGACGCCAAGCATTTCCGCGTCTCGGAGGGCGGCGTTACCCTGATCACCCAGGCAATGCTCGACAAGCGCGCGGCGTCGCTCTGATGCGCGTCCTCTCGGTCGCCTCCGAATGCGCGCCGCTGGTCAAGACCGGCGGTCTCGCCGACGTGGCGGGCGCCCTGCCCGCCGCGCTGCGGGCCGAAGCGGTCGAGATGCGGACCATCCTGCCGGGCTACCCGGCGGTCATGGCCGCGCTCGCCGCGGACGCGGTGCAGGTGATGACCGAGCACGACCTGTTCGGCGGTCCCGCCCGGGTGCTTGCGGGACAGGCCGCCGGGCTCGATCTCTTCGTGATCGACGCGCCGCATCTCTATCGGCGCGAAGGGTCGATCTATCTCGGCCCCGACGGGCAGGACTGGCCCGACAATCCCGAACGCTTTGCCGCGCTGAGCCTCGTGGCGGCGCGGCTCGGCACCGAGGGCGTGACGCTGGACGGTCAGCTCTGGCAGCCGCAGCTCCTGCATTGCCATGATTGGCAGGCGGGTTTCGTCCCCGACTATCTGGCGCAGGCCGGCGGCGACTGCGCCACGGTACTGACGATCCACAACATCGCCTTTCAGGGGCTGACCGGTCACCACATGATCGAGCGGCTGCGCCTGCCCCGGTCGCGGTTTCACGCGGAAGGCTTCGAATATTACGGCAAGCTGTCGGCGCTCAAGGCCGGGCTGATGCGGGCGGACAGGCTGACCACCGTTTCACCCACCTACGCGGCCGAGCTGATGCGCCCCGAATTCGGCATGGGACTCGACGGGGTGATGCGGGCGCGCCGGCGCGATCTGTCCGGCATCCTCAACGGCATCGACGAGACCGCCTGGAACCCCGCCAACGATCCGCATGTCCCGGAGGGCTACCGCCACCCGGCGGGCAAGATCCCGAACCGCGATGCGCTGCGCGCCGAGATGGGCCTGCCGGATTCCGCCGGACCGCTATGCTGCGTGGTGTCGCGGCTGACCGAGCAGAAGGGTCTCGACCTGCTGCTCGAAGCCCTGCCGACGCTTCTGGATCGAGGTGGGCAGCTCGCGCTTCTGGGCTCGGGCGACAAGGCGCTGGAACAGGCGTTTCGCGACGCGGCGCGCGAGGATGGCGTGGCGGTGCGCATCGGCTATGACGAGGCGCTGTCGCACCGGCTCATCGCCGGGGCCGACGCGATCCTGGTGCCATCGCGCTTCGAGCCCTGCGGCCTGACCCAGCTCTACGGCCTGCGCTACGGCACGATCCCGGTGGTGGCGCTGACCGGTGGCCTCGCCGATACCGTGATCCACGCCTCGCCCGCCGCGCTCGACCGGGGGGTCGCGACCGGGATCCAGTTCCACCCCGTCGCGGCCGATCCGCTCGCCGTCGCGCTGGACCGGCTCTGCGATCTCCATGCGCAACCCGACATCTGGGCCCAGATGCAGGCCAACGCGATGCGCCAGCCGGTGGGCTGGGCGAGCTCGGCTAGGGCCTATGCGGCGCTGTACCGGGATGCTATCGCCACCGCATGAGCACCAGAACCCGGATCAGCGCCGGTCGGCCGCACCCGCTCGGCGCCACGCCCGATGCAGGCGGCGTCAACTTCGCCGTCTTCTCCCAGAACGCCACGCGCATGCAGCTGTGCCTGTTCGAGCGTTACGGCCGCGAAACCGCGCGGATCGACATGCCGGAACGCGAGGGCCATGTCTGGCACTGCTACATCCACGGGCTCAAGCCCGGCCAGCACTACGGATTTCGGGCGCACGGCCCCTACCGACCCGATGAGGGGCACCGCTTCAACCCCAACAAGCTGCTGCTCGACCCCTATGCGCGCCAGATCAGCGGCCACGCGATCTGGCACGATGCGTTGCACGGCTACGACACCCGCTCGAAGCTGCAGGATCTGAGCTACGACACCCGCGACAGCGCCCCCTACATGCCGCGCGCCGTGGTCACCGATACCTCGAAGCTGCTGCCCGCGCGGCATCCCGACCGCCCGATGGCCGATACGGTGATCTACGAGGCGCATGTGGCGGGGCTCACCGCCGATCGACCCGACATCGCCTGCCGGGGCCGGTTCCAGGGGCTCGCCTCCGACAAGATCATCGATCATCTCGGCCGGCTCGGGGTCACCGCGATCGAGCTGCTGCCGGTCCACGCCTTCGTCAATGACCGGTTTCTGGTGGAAAAGGGGCTGTCGAACTACTGGGGCTACCAGTCGATCGGCTTCTTCGCGCCGGAACCGCGCTATCTCGCGAGCCACGACATCGCCGAGTTCCGCGCCATGGTCGACCGGTTCCACGCGGCCGGGATCGAGGTGCTGCTCGACGTGGTCTACAACCACACCGGCGAGGGCAACCAGCTCGGTCCGACCCTGTGCTTCCGCGGTCTCGACAACGCCAGCTACTATCGGCTCGCCGAGAACCGACGCTACAATATCGACGACACCGGCACTGGAAACACCCTCAACATCGAGCATCCGATGGTGCTGCGCATGGTGATGGACAGCTTGCGCTACTGGGTGGAGGTGATGGGGGTCGACGGCTTCCGCTTCGATCTGTGCACCACGCTGGGTCGCAGAGCCCATGGTTTCGACCGCAACGCCCCGTTCTTCCAGGTGCTGCGTCAGGATCCGGTGCTGGGCCGGGTCAAGCTGATCGCGGAGCCGTGGGATATCGGCCCCGGCGGCTACCAGCTGGGCGCCTATCCCGCGCCATTCGCCGAGTGGAACGACAAGTTCCGCGACGAGGTGCGCGACTTCTGGCGCGGCACGCCCTCGATGATCGGCAAGCTCGCGGCCCGGATCTCCGGCTCGGCGCAGCAATTCGACCATGACAACCGCCCCGCGACCTCCTCGATCAACTTCCTGACCGCACATGACGGCTTCACGCTCATGGATGTCGTGTCCTACAACGAGAAGCACAACGAGGCCAATGGCGAGGACAACCGCGACGGCCACTCCGCCAATCACAGCGACAACATGGGGGTCGAGGGGCCGACCGACGACAGCAGCATCAACGCCGCCCGCGCCCGCAGACGCCGCAACATGCTGGCGACCCTGATGATCAGCCAGGGCACGCCGATGATCCTCGCCGGCGACGAGCTCGGCAATTCCCAGCAGGGCAACAACAACGCCTATTGCCAAAACAACGAGATCGGCTGGGTGAACTGGGACGCCACCGACCCCGAATTCCTCGGCTTCGTGCGCAAGCTCGTGGCGTTCCGGCGGCTGCACCCGATCCTGCGGCAGAAGCGGTTCCTGCATGCGCGCAGCCGCAAGATCGACAACCGCACCGACCTGTTCTGGCGCCGCGCCGATGGTCGCCCGATGACCGAGGCCGACTGGGAGGATCCCGAACGGCGGCTTCTGGCCTTCGAGCTTCGCACCGCTTCGGGCACGCCCGATTACGCGGCGCTCGAATACGCGCTCTTCGCCGTGATCAACAATGGCGGACCCTGCTCCGTCACCCTGCCGGCCCCGCCCGAGGGCCATGTCTGGGTGCGTCATATCGACAGCGCCCGCCCGCAGGCCGACCCCAGACCGCATGGCGGCCGGACCCGGGTCCGGGGCCGGTCGGTTGTGGTCATGGTGCTGGAGCCGTCGCAAGATGCCCCGAACGAACCCGCAAGCCGAGGAGATTGAACCAGTGGAACAGATCACGGTGAACACGAAGCCCATTCAGGGCCAGAAGCCCGGCACCAGCGGGCTGCGCAAGAAGACCCGCACCTTCATGGAGCCGCACTTCCTCGAAAACTACGTGCAGTCGATCTTCGACGGCATCGGCGGCATCGAGGGCAAGACACTCGTGCTCGGCGGCGACGGGCGCTACTTCAACGACCGCGCCAGCCAGGTGATCCTGCGCATGGCCGCCGCCAATGGCGCCGCCAAGGTGATCGTCGGGCAGGACGCGATCCTTTCAACCCCCGCCGCCTCGAACCTGATCCGCAAGCGCGGCACCGATGGCGGGCTGATCCTCTCGGCCAGCCACAACCCCGGCGGCCCGGACGAGGATTTCGGGTTGAAATACAACACCCCCAATGGCGGCCCGGCGCCCGAGAACATCACCGACAAGATTCACGCCGCGACGCAGGGGCTGACCCGATACCGCATCACCGAGGCGCAGGACATCGATCTCTCCTCGCCGGGCATCACCACGCTCGGGCAGATGGAGATCGAGGTGGTCGATCCGGTGGCGGACTACGCCATGCTGATGGAAGAGATCTTCGACTTCGACGCGATCCGTGAGCTGCTGGCGGGCGGCTTCCGCATCCGTTTCGATGCGATGCACGCCGTGACCGGCCCCTATGCGGTCGAGATCCTCGAGAACCGGCTCGGCGCGGCCTCGGGCTCGGTCGTCAATGCCACTCCCTCGCCCGATTTCGGCGGCGGCCACCCGGACCCGAACCCGATCTGGGCCAAGGATCTGGTGGACGCGATGATGTCGGACGATGCCCCCGATTTCGGCGCGGCCTCGGATGGCGACGGCGACCGCAACATGATCATGGGGCGCGGCGTCTACGTCACCCCCTCCGACAGCCTCGCGCTGCTGGCGGCCCACGCGCATCTCGCCCCGGCCTACAAGGGCGGGCTCAAGGGCGTCGCGCGATCCATGCCGACCTCCGCCGCGGTCGACCGCGTCGCGGAGAAGAAGGGCATCGCCTGCTACGAGACGCCCACTGGCTGGAAGTTCTTCGGCAATTTGCTCGATGCCGGGCGCGCGACGCTCTGCGGCGAGGAAAGCGCAGGCACCGGTTCGGACCATGTGCGCGAGAAGGATGGGCTCTGGGCTGTGCTGTTGTGGCTCAACATTCTCGCCGAAACAAAGAAGAGCGTGAAGGACCTGCTGTCGGAGCATTATGCCGAGTACGGGCGCAACTACTACTCGCGCCATGATTACGAGGATGTCGAGGCCGAGAAGGCCAACGCGCTGATGGACGGTCTCCGCGGCAGGCTGGGCGAGCTTCCCGGTCAGAGCTTCGGCGGCCTGACGGTGAAGACCGCCGACGAGTTCTCCTATGACGACCCGGTCGACGGCTCGCGCGCCACGGCGCAGGGGCTGCGCGTCGGCTTCGAGGATGGCGGTCGCGTCGTGTTCCGCCTCTCCGGCACCGGCACGGTGGGCGCGACGCTGCGGGTCTATCTCGAATCGCTCGAAACCGATCCCGCGAAGTGCGACCGCGACCCGCAGGAGGCTCTGGCGCCGATCATCGCGGCCGCCGACGAGATCGCCGGTATCAAGTCCCATACCGGGCGCGATGCGCCAAACGTCATCACCTGATCCTGCCCCCTGCGAGGCCCCGGCGCATATGCGCCGGGGCCTCGCGGCCAGCCCTCAAAGCCAGCCCTTGGCCTTGAACCAGATCCAGGTCCCCGCCGCCGAGGCCACCATCGCGCCGAGCGCGATGAAATAGGCGTTCTGGTTGTCCAGCTCCGGCATATGGGCGAAGTTCATCCCGTAGATCGAGGCGATCAGCGTCGGCGGCAGGAACAGCGCCGCGACGACCGACAGCGTGCGCACCACCGCGTTCTCGTCGAGATTGATCATGCCCAGCGTCGCGTCGGTCGCCAGCGCCACGCGGCTGTTGAGGAAATCCAAATGCACCTCGAGCGCGTTGATGTCGCGCATCTGCGCCTTGGCCAGCGTCGCGATCTGCGGGTCGCGGTGCTTCATCGTGCCGTTCCAGACGATGAAGGTCGAAAGCATCCGCTCCATGGTGAACAGGGCCAGCCGTACCTTGGCCGTCAGCTCCCCCTGCTGGCCGATGTCGCGCAGCGCCAGCCGCAGCCCCTCCACGTCGTTCATCTCCTCGCCGAACACCTCGCCCGCCACCCGGTCGAGCACCCGCCCCGTCGCTTCCAGCAGGTCGGCCTGTCGGGCGATGATCTCCTCGACGAGGCCAAGGAAGATGCGCACGGGGGTGCTGCTGCCGGAACTCGACCGCTCGGCGCGGCTGCCAAAGGTCTCGAACGGGCGTGGCGAGTGGTGGCGCACAGTGACGAGCCGCTCCGGCGTCAGCATGAAGGTGACGGGCGCCGAGAACTGCCGCCCCTCGGCGTCGCGGCCGGGCAGCATCACCGTCATCACCTGGCAGTCGCCTTCCCGGTGCAGCCGGTTGGAGATCTCGATCTCTTCCATGTCCTCGAGCGTGGGCACGCTCAGACCGAAGGCCTCGACCTTTTCGACCTCGGCCGCGTCGGGGGCGAAGAGATCGATCCAGAGCGCGTCACCGATATCCTTGGACGGTCCGAGCGGGGCGAGGCCCTTGCCCTCTGGATGATAGGCGGCGAGCATCGGCGGTCTCCTCTTTCCTGCGTCGAAAGAAGCAGATAGCGCCCTGTCGCCCCCGTCCAGTTCAGTCCTCGAATCTCGTGAAGGCCGGATCGGTCTCGACCCGGAGCGCGCGCAGCGGCCCCGCCATGACGATGAGCGAATAGAGTTCGACCCCGGGCGGCACCCCGCGCGGATGGTGGCCGCGTGGCACCAGCGTCACGTCGCCGTCGCGGATCGTCAGCGTCACGTCGAGCCCGTCGCCGTCGAAGATACGCTGCACCGCGAACCCGCCCTCCGGTGCGACCCGGTGATAGGAAATCTCCTCCAGCCGCGTGATACGGGGGAAATCATCCTCGTCATGCCGGTGGCCGGGCCATGAGGCCCAGGCGCCGCCCGGCGTGACCACCTCGCGCACCAGAAGCGTGTCGGCTCCCTCCTGCGCCTCCATCGCGATCTCGGTGACGCGGCGAGCGAGGATGCCCTCGCCCCGGCTTACCGGGTGCAGCCCCTTGGGTCCGAGGCAGCGCGCCGCATGGCCCGGCCGCGCGGGCGCGGAACAGACGGCGATGACGCAGTCGCTCGTGGCGCGCGCGCTCCAGTCGCTCTCGGCCGGCACGTAGAGCGCATGCGGCAGCCCCTTGAACGGGCTCGTCCGGTCGCCCATCTCGCCGAACCGTTCCTCGCCCGCCGACATCTCGGCCCGGCCCTCGATCAGCACGAGGATCGCTTCGCGGTCCTTGGTGGCGCGCGACAGCCCTTCGCCCTGCCTCAGCCGATGCACCGCGAGACCGGCATGGTCCCAGCCCGCGCTTTCCGGCGTGATGTCGTGAAGGGTTCCCGTGGCGGCCACGGGCCGACGCAGCAGATCCGTCATGGCTCAGCCCTCCCCGGCATCCTTTCGCGGCGGATCGAAGACGACGAAGAACTGGTAGGCACACCACATCCCCGCCGCGCCGAACAGCAGCGCCCATCCCGGCGCGCCATGGGTCAGCTCGACCAGCGCCCAGCCGAGCGCCAGCCCGACCACGAGCAACCGCCGCCACAACGGGATGAAGAACGGGCTCTGGACATCGAACAGCTTGCCCATGGGGTCTCCTCGCGGCTTTGCCTCGATCCCATCATGGCGCGCCCGGGGGGAGCCCTGCAAGGGCTGCGACGGGGGTGCCGAACGAAGCGACCCCTCTCTTTCCGTCGACCAC
Source organism: Limimaricola sp. AA108-03 (assembly GCF_050847355.1). Classification (NCBI taxonomy): domain Bacteria; kingdom Pseudomonadati; phylum Pseudomonadota; class Alphaproteobacteria; order Rhodobacterales; family Paracoccaceae; genus Limimaricola; species Limimaricola sp. AA108-03. Next base: position 1,180,405 of record NZ_CP193755.1, on the reverse strand, counting down.
GAGTTTCCTAGCGGAGGCCGGTCCTTGCGATGATCCCGGCCAACTCGGTCATCGCCGCGGCGCGCGCCGCGGCGAGGCCGCTGGCGCCGCTGCCTTGCGCGATCGGCACCGCGATCTCGAAGGTCTCGGCGCGGTCGCGGCCCAACGCATCGCGCGTCGCCACGAAATACTGTCCCGCCACGCGGAAGCGGCCCTGCGCGTCGGCGAGGAACTCCTCGACGCGCACCTCGACACGGGCCTCGGCGAAATCGTCGAAGGGCCAGGGTTCGGAGGCCACCCGCGCCCCGGTCGACAGTCTGAGCGCGCGGGCAAGCTCGAGCGTCGCCGCACGCACCGGATCATCGGCCCAGAGCAGGTCATCGGCCGGGGTGATCACCCCTTCGGGCGTCTCGACATAGATCTCCTCGAGCGCCGCGTAGGTCGGCAGGGTGATCTCGCGCAGTTCGACCGAACCGAAGGCGATCGCGACCTTCTCGGTCGGCACGACCTGCGGCACCGCGTAGCGCAGCTCCGGCCCGCCGCAAGCGGCGAGGCCGGTCATGAGGGCCATGGCGGGAAGGATGCGGTTCATCATGGCCTAGCGTCCTGTCAGAAGCGAGTTGGGGCGGCGTTCGATGGCGCGGGCAAGGGAACCCACGGCCTCGGCGGCCTTTGAGACGTCGCGCAGAGCCGCGCGCAGGTCGCGCAGCGCCGGCTCGGTGCCGCTGCCGATCGTGCCGATGGTGCCGTTCGAGGTCACCAGCAGCGCCTCGGCGCGGCTGACCAGCGACGGCAGCGTCCGCGCCGCTTCGGCCAGCCGGTCGGCGGCATTGGCGGCCGAGGCAAAGGTGGCGTTGGCGTTCTCGACCACGCCGCCCTCGCTCACCTGAGCGAGGATCACCCGCAGCTCGGACAGCGCGCCGTTCAGCTCGCCCGGCAGCGCCCGCGTCGTGTCCTGCTTGAGGATGCGGTCGGCGCTGTTGAGCAGGCTGTTGGCCTCCGCGACCAGCACCTCGAGCGGCAGGTCGGCGGCCTTGCCGGCAACCGCGTTCAGGCTGTCGATCAGCTGCGGCGCGCCCGCAAGAGAGCGGTCGAGGCTGTCGGCGGCGCGAGCGGCGCTGTCGATCGCGGCGACGAGGCTTTCGCCGCCACCACCCGCATTGACCTCGGCCAGGAGCGTCCGCGCTTCGGCCACGCCCAGCTCCAGCTCGCCCGCGAGCGTGCCGATCTGACCGGGCAGCGCCCGCGCCGCATCGGTGCCGATCAGGGCGCGCGCGTCCTGTGCGAGCCCCGACACGCGGTCGAGCAGAGCTTCCACCGGCAGGTCCTGCGCCATCGCCGCGACGGCATCGATCCGTTCCACGAGCTGCGGGACACCTTCGAGCGAGGCGTCGAGCGAGGCCGCCGCCGCGCCCGCCGCATCCACGGTCTCCAGAAGCCGCGCCACGCCCTGCTCCTCGTTGAGGCTGGCGATCAGGCTGCGCGCTTCGGCGGTGCCGCCCTCCAGCTCGGCCAGAAGCGCGTTGACGCGACCCGGCAGGGCCCGCGTTTCGTCGGTATCGATCAGACCGCGCGCCGCACCGGCCAGCCCCGACACCTCGGTCAGCAGCGTCTCGAGCGGCAGCTCGTTCGCGGTGGCGACGAGCGTGTCGATCCGGCTCACCAGCTGCGGCACGCCTGCGAGCGAGCGATCGAGCGTGGTGACGGCGGCATTCGCGGCATCGACCGTTTCGAGCAGTCGCGTCACCGCCTGCTGTTCGTTCAACCCGGCGATCAGGGTCCGGGCCTCGGCGGTGCCGCCCTCCAGCTCGGCCAGAAGCGTGTTGACGCGGCCCGGCAGCGCCTGCGTCTCCTCGGCTCCGACCAGCGCACGCGCCTCCTCGGCCAGCCCCGACACCTCGGTCAGAAGCGTCTCGAGCGGCAGCTCGGCCGCGGTTTCCGCAACGCGGTTGAGATTGCCGATCAGCTCCGGCACGCCGTCGAGCGCGGTGTCGAGATCGGCGGTCACGGCGGCGGCGCCGTCCACCGCCTCGAGCACCCGGCGCACCGCCTCGGCCTCGCGCACATCGTCGAGGATCAGCCGGACATCGTTCACCGCCAGCTCGATCTCGCTCATCACGGTGCCGATCTGCTCGGGAACCGCCTGCACCTCGTCGGAGCCGACAAGACCCCGAATGTCGCCCAGGAGCGCGCGCACGTCGCCCGGCGTCTGCTGCAGGTCCTCCGAACCGATGAGCCGGGCCGAGTTCTCGAGGAAGCTGGTGGCCGAGGCGAGCAGTTCCTCGATCGGCAGGTTGTTGATCCGGTCGAGCGTGCCTTGCGCCGTCGCCTGCACGTCGGAAATCTCGCTGTCGGTCACAGGGACCGAGGGATAGGGCAAGGCATCGACATTGAGCGCCGCAGGCTCGGCGCCCGGCACGTCGATCAGCTGCACCTTGAGACCGCCGGTGAGGATCGAGCCGGTCACAAGCCGGGCGCGCAGCCCGTCGGCCACCTCGTCGACGAAATACTCGAGCGCCTGCTCGACGCCGCCCTCATCCGCCATGCCAAGCCGCGAAGGCAGGATGTTGAGCACGGTCTGCAGCCGCACGCCGCGATCGCCGAAGCGTTCCTCGTCGACCAGACCGTTGAGCCCCGAGACGGAGCCGATGCGCACGCCGTCAAGCTCGACCGGCGCGCCCACGGCGAGACCCGAGACGTTGCCGTCGAACACGGCGACGAGGTTGAGCGAGGGCCCGTCGGGGGTGTTGAACACCGAGTTCCGCGCGGTCTCCTCGGCGTCGTAGACTTCGAAGGTCTGGCCGTCCTCGGCCAGCGTCGCGCCCGAGACGAAGGTGTCGAAGGCCAGCCCGCCCGCGAGCAGCGCCGCGACGCTGTCGAAGTCGATCTCGGCGCCGCCGGTGCCGATCTTGACCGAGAAACCGGAGGTGTCCCAGAACCGCGTGGTTTCGGTGACGAGGTTGTCATAGGGCGCGTAGATCACCGCCGGGGCCTCGACGTAGAAGCCGTCGGTCGAGACGCCCGCCGCGCCGATCCGGCCCGCCTCGACGCCCTTGTAGAGGATCGGGCTGTTGCCCGACAGCACGCCCTCGGTCGCGCGCAGCGTGATTTCGATGCCCTGCTGGTCGGGTCCCAGCAGCGGTGCCCGCGCCAGCCCCTCGAAACGGGTTTCGGCGGTCCCGGGGCGCCCGTCCCACTGGCCGCGGATATAGACGCCCGACAGCACCGTATCGAGACCGGTGACGCCTTCGGTGCTCACCTCGGGGCGAACGATCCAGAAATCGGATCCGGAATCGATGTAGGGCGCGACGTCCTTGTCCACCCGGATAGCGATGCGGACCTGGTCCAGCCCTGCGGTGAAGCCCACCTCCTCGACGACACCGACCGCGACGTCGCGAAACCGCAACTCGGTCTCGTTCGCCAGAACACCGCCCGCATCCTCGAAAAGCACCTCGATCAGGGGGCCCTGCTCGCTCCAGCTTTTCCAGCCGATGCCCAGCGCCACGGCGAGCGCCCCCACCGGCACCAGCCAGACGATGGAGACACGGCTGCGCAGGGAACGCTTCTCGCCTTCCACCGGGACCTCGGGCAGATCAGCGCTCACGCGCGGTCGCCCGTGTCGTTGTCGTCATCCGCGCGATCCCAGATCAGGCGCGGGTCGAAGGATTGGGCGGAGAGCATCGTGAAGATCACCGAGAGTGCGAAGGCGAGCGCCGCCGGGCCCGGCTTGATCGAGGCGGCGAGATTCAACTGCACCAGCGCCGTCAGGATCGCAACCACGAAGACGTCGATCATCGACCAGCGCCCGATATACTCCACGATTTCATAGAGCCTGTGGCGCGCATGCGGCGTCGCGACCGAGCCGCGGCGCACCGAGATGGCGAGCCAGGCGATGGCGGCGAACTTGCCGATCGGGATCGCCACGGATGCCACGAGGATGATCAGCGCGACGAAGGGCGCGCCATGCAGCGCCAGTTCTATCGCGCCGCCGACGATGGTGTCCTCGGAGACGGTGAACAGCACCTGCGTACGCAGCATCGGGTAGAGGTTGGCCGGGAAATAGCACATGAGCCCCGCGACCCACCACGCCCAGACCCGGCTCAGGCTGTGGGTGTCGCGCGACACCAGGGGCTTGCCGCAGCGACCGCAACGCTCCGTGCCCATCGGCCAGACGCGGGTGCAGCGGGTGCAGGCGACGAACCCCGCCTCGCGCGCGGTGACGGCGGCGCTCATGCCGGGACCTTCCGCTGCCGGGCGGTGTAGCCATGCTCCAGCGCCTCCCAGACCGACCAGCGGCACATCCAGCGATCATGGATCACAGTCAGAAAGACCAGCGCCGCGAACATCCAGAAGGCCGGGCCGAAGCTCAGATTCGCAAGATCCGCCACCTTGACCAGCGCCACGGCGCAGCCCAGCGCGAAGATCTCGGCCATCGACCAGGGTCTGAGCGCCTCGGCCAGGGCGAAGAGCCGCAGCGCGCCCGGAGGCGCGGGGCGGTCGAAGACCAGCGGGCCCAGCACGTAGATGGTGAGGATGGCGCGGGCCAGCGGCACCAGCACGATGAGAGCGGTCACCGCCAGCGACAGCACCAGAAGCGGCCCGCCCGTGAAGCTCAGCGCCGCATCGAGGAGTGTCGCCTCGTTGACGAAGCCCTGCCGGCTGATCTTGAGAAAGGGAAACCAGACCGCGCCCAGCACCAGCACCAGCGAGGCGGCGGAAAGCGCGATGATGATCATGCCGGCCCGTCTGCGGGGCGCGATCAGCACCGTGTGGCAGCGCGCGCAGACCGCGCGCTCGCCATGCGCGGGCATCTTCGCGCGATAGAGCGCGTCGCATTGCGGACAGGCGATCAGTTCGGCCGGGTCGGCGCGCGCGATATCGATGCGGGGCATGGGATCCGTCCGTCAGCCATCGTTCGCGCGGATGATAGGAGCCTGCGAAGGGAATGACCACGGGCGCCGGCGCACGCTGCCGTGACGCGGGAGCGTCACGACATTGTTGCCACCGGTCACCCACACGCGGCGCAGGTCAGGCCATCCACAGCGTAGGGAAGAGCAGCGCCCCCGCCCAGCTGCGCCTGCTCCGGCCTAGGCCTTGCCGATCCCGCCCGGCGTCGGTGTCACCACCGTCACCGCCTCGCCCGGCTTCAGCCGGGTCTGCGCGCAGGCGGGCAGCGTCTCGGTGGTGCCGTCCAGCCGCCGGATCTCGGTGCGCCCGACCTTGCCCGCGCCGCCGCCATCCAGCCCCTCCGGCGGGCGATGACGATGCGAGGACAGGATCGACAGGTCCATCTCCTCGAGAAAGCGCAGCGTCCGGCGGGTGCCGTCGCCACCCGGGAACGCGCCCGCGCCGCCCGAGCCCGGCCGAAGCGCGAAACTCTCCAGCAGCACCGGAAAGCGGGTCTCCAGCACCTCGGGATCGGTCAGGCGCGAATTGGTCATGTGGGTATGCACCCCCGACGTCCCGGCGAAGCCGCGCCCGTCATTCATCCGCCCCGCCGGGCTGCCCGAGCAGATCGTCTCGTAATACTGGTGCCGCGCATTGCCGAAGGTAAGGTTGTTCATCGTCCCCTGCGCATTGGCCAGGGCGCCCAGCGCCTGGAACAGCGCGTTCGTCACGTGCTGCGAGGTCTCGACATTGCCCGCGACCACGGCGCGCGGATAGGCGGGCCGCAGCATCGAGCCTTCTGGGATCACGATATCGATGGGGCGCAGACAGCCCGCGTTCATCGGGATCGGCTGCTCGCACATCACTCGGAACACGTAGAGCACGGCGGCGCGCGCCACCGGTTCGGGGGCGTTGAAGTTGTTCTCGCGCGCCTTCGAGGTGCCGGTGAAATCGACCTTCGCCCGCCGCGCCTCGCGGTCGACGGTGATCCGCACCCGGATCACCTGTCCGGTATCGGTCTCGTAGTCGCATTCGCAGTCCGAGAGCTGGCCCAGCAGCCGCGCCACCTCCTCGGCGGCATTGTCCTGCACGTGCCCCATATAGGCGCGCACCACGTCGAGACCGAACTCGGCCACCATGCGCCGCAACTCCGCCGCGCCGCGCGCATTGGCCGCGACCTGCGCCTTGAGATCGGCGATGTTCTGTTCGGGGTTGCGACAGGGCCAAGGGTGATCGGTCAGCAGGTGGCGCAGCGCCTCCTCGCGAAACTCTCCGCGATCCACGAGATGGAAGTTGTCGATCAGCACCCCCTCCTCGTCCACCGTGGTCGCCAGCGGCGTCATCGAGCCGGGTGCGGTGCCGCCGACATCGGCGTGGTGGCCTCGGCTGGCGGTCCAGAACAGGATCTCGCGGCCCGCCTCGTCGAAGACCGGCGAGACCACCGTGATGTCCGGCAGATGCGTGCCGCCATTGTAGGGCGCGTTCAGGGCAAAGACGTCGCCCGGGCGGATCACCTCGTTCTGCCGGATCACCGCCTCGACCGAGCGGTCCATGGAGCCCAGATGCACCGGCATGTGCGGCGCATTGGCGACCAGCGCGCCATCCTGGTCGAACACCGCGCAGGAGAAGTCGAGCCGCTCCTTGATGTTCACCGACTGCGCGGTGTTCTGAAGCGCCACGCCCATCTGCTCGGCGATGTTCATGAAGAGGTTGTTGAACACTTCGAGCAGGATCGGATCGGCCTCGGTCCCGGCGGCGAGCTGGCGCGGCGCGGCCTCGTGGCGCGCAAGCAGGATGTCGTCGCGCCCCGTGAGCCGCGCGGTCCAGCCCGGCTCGACCACGATGGTCTGGTTCGGCTCGATGATCAGCGCCGGTCCGCGCATCTCGTGGCCGGGCGCGATCCCCTCGCGCCGATGCACCATGGCCTCGTGCCATTCCCCACCGGAGAAGAAGCGCGCCGTCTCCGCCGGGTGCGCCTCGCCCCGATCGATCACGTCGCCACCGGTCTCGGCCAGCGCATGCGGCGGCTCCGTGCCTTCCACCTCGACCGCCTCGATCACCAGCCCCCGCTCGGGGCTAAGAAAGCCGAACTGCGCCTCGTGCGCGGCCTCGAACGCGGCGCGCGCCCGCGCCATGTCGCCCTCGAAGGGGATCTGCAGCGCGGTATCCGTGCCCTCGTACCGCAGGTGCAACCGCGTGGCGTAGCTCTCATCCGACACGCCCTGCCCGGCCAGATCGTCGCGCACCTGCGCCGTCAGATCCGCGATCACCGAGTCCAGCGCGGCGCGGCTGTCCTCGGCGAGCGGTCGCACCAATCCCTGCTGGCGGCTGGCCGAAACGGTGGCGAGGCCGATGCCATAGGCCGAGAGCAGACCCGAGAGCGGATGCACCAGCACCGCCTCCATGCCCAGCGCGTCGGCGACGAGACAGGCATGCTGCCCGCCCGCGCCACCGAAGGAATTGAGCAGGTAACGGGTCACGTCGTGACCGCGCTGGACGCTGATCTTCTTGATCGCGTTGGCCATGTTCTCGACCGCGATCCGCACGAAGCCTTCCGCCGCCTCTTCCGGGCTCCGATCGCCCGCGACCTCAGCGAAAGCCGCGCGTACGCCGTCCCTGTCGAGCTTCTGGTCCTGACCGGGGCCGAAGATCGCCGGAAAAAGCTCCGGGTCGAGCTTGCCCAGCATGACGTTGGCATCGGTCACGGTAAGCGGCCCGCCGCGCCGGTAGCAGAGCGGCCCGGGATCGGCGCCGGCGCTGTCGGGGCCGACGCGAAAGCGGCCGGGATCGGCGTGCAGCACCGAACCGCCCCCCGCCGCCACGGTATGGATGCGCATCATCGGCGCGCGGATGCGCACACCTGCCACCTCGGTGTCGAAAGCGCGTTCGTACTCGCCGGCGCAATGGGCCACGTCGGTGGAGGTGCCACCCATGTCGAAGCCGATCACCTTATCCCAACCGGCGGCACGGCCGGTCTCGACCATGCCGACGACACCGCCCGCCGGGCCGGACAGGATCGCGTCCTTGCCCTGGAACGCCTCGGCCGCGGTCATGCCGCCCGAGGACATCATGAATTGCAGCGTCGGCCCCGCCTCGCCCGGCGGCGTCGCGCCGAGGGCCTTGGCCACCCGTGCCACGTAGCGCCGCAGGATCGGCGAGAGATAGGCATCGACCACCGTGGTATCGCCCCGCCCCACGAGCTTCAGCAGCGGCGAGACCTCGTGGCTGACCGAGACCTGCCCGAACCCCATGCCACGCACCATTTCCGCGAGCCGTGCCTCATGCTCGGGCGCGTTCCACGAATGCATCAGCACGATGGCGACAGCGTCGATGCCATCTGCGCGCAGCCGCTCCAACTCCGGGCTTAGGGCCTCGGCGTCCAAGGGTGTCTCGATGGTGCCGTCCGCGTGCACCCGTTCCTCAACCTCGATCACCCGCTCGTAGAGCTGTTCGGGCAGCAGGATCTCCTTGGCGAAGATGTCGGGCCGCGCCTGATAGGCGATCCGGAGCGCATCGCGGAAGCCGCGCGTGATCAGCAGGGCGGTCCGGTCGCCCTTGCGTTCGAGCAGCGCGTTGGTGGCGACGGTGGTGCCCATCTTGACCGTGCCGATGCGCGCGGGCTCGACGGTGCCGCCCAACAGCCTGCGAATGCCCTCGATCGCGGCATCCTCGTAAGCCTCAGCGTTTTCGGACAAAAGCTTCAGCGGATGCAGCGTGCCATCCGGGGCTCGGCCGACCACGTCGGTAAAGGTGCCGCCACGATCCACCCAGAAATCCCAAACACTCATACTCCACCCCCTTGTGCTGTCCGCCAAGGGGTGCGCAATCCACCGGAAGCGGTCAAGACGTCTGACCGCCTCGCGCATAAGCTCAGGCTATGGGCAAATGCTCGCGATTGTGGCACTCTCCAGCCGGAGGAGACGAATTGTGGCGAACTGCAGGGAGGGCGGCATGACGCGCAACTGGGATCTGATCATATTCGACTGCGACGGCGTGCTGATCGACAGCGAGTTGCTCAGCGCCGAAGTTCTGATCGAGCTTCTCGCCGCAGACGGGGTGGAAATCGATTTCGATCACGTGCGTCGCAACTTCCTCGGCCGAAGCTTTCCGACCGTGGCGCGGCATATCCGCGAAGAGCTGGGCCATCCCCTCGCCCCGGATTTCGAAAGCCTCTATCGGGCGCGGCTCCTGAGGCGCTTCGAGGACGAGCTGAAGCCGATGCCGGGCATCGCCGAGGCCGTCGCGATGCTGACCGCGCGCGGCGTGCCGCTTTGCGTCGCCACCTCGTCCTCGCCACCGCGCGTCGCGCGATCGCTGGCCATCGCCGGCCTGGCCCAGGCGTTGCCGCATGTCTTCACCGCGAGCCAGGTGGCGCGGGGCAAGCCCGCCCCCGACCTGTTTCTTCTCGCGGCCGAGACCATGGGCGCGAAACCGGCACGCTGCCTCGTGATCGAGGACAGCCTTCCGGGGCTCGAGGCGGCGGCGGCGGCGGGAATGACCGCCGTGCGCTTTCTGGGCGGCAGCCATCTCGCCACCGCCACGCTGCGCCACGATCCCGCCCTACCACTCCTGCACCGCTGGACCGATCTGCCCGCGCTTCTCGACAGCCTGCCCGCGCCGGAGGTGGTATGAGCCAGTCGCGCTTTACTCCCGAGACGACCCGCCTCGACGATGCGGCCCGCGCGGGCTGGCTCTACTATGTCGCGGGCAACACGCAGGACGAGATCGCCAAGAAGCTCGGCGTCTCGCGCCAATCGGCGCAAAGGCTGGTATCGCTCGCCGTGTCGGAAAAGCTGGTCAAGGTCCGGCTCGATCACCCGATCGCGCGCTGCATGGATCTTTCCGGCGCGTTGTCGGAACGCTTCGGCCTGCGGGTGATCGAGGTGGTGCCCTCCGATCCGTCGGTCCCCGAGCTTCTCACCGGCATCGCCATCGCCGCCGCCGCGGTGCTGGAAAAGACCCTCAAGAGCCCCGATGAGAAGATCATCGCGCTGGGCACCGGCCGGGCGCTGCGAGCCTGCGTCGAACAGCTGCCGCGCATGGATTGTCCGCAGCACCGCATCGTCTCGCGGCTGGGCAACATGATGTCGGACGGCTCGGCCACCCCCTACAACGCGGTGATCCGCATGGCCGAGCGCGTCGGCGCACGGCATTACCCATACCCGCTCCCCGTGGTCGCGCGCGACGAGGAGGAGTTGCGGGTCATGCATGGCCAGGAGGCGGTGCGGCACACGATGGAGCTGTGCACCCGTGCCGATCTGACCCTGGTCGGGGTCGGCCAGATCGGCCTTAACGCGCCGCTGCGGGTCGACGGCTTCATGACCGCCGAGGAGATGGAGGCCCTCATGGCCGAAGGCGCGGCCGGCGAGATCACGAGCTGGGTCTACGACGCCGATGGCCGGGTCATGGATTGCGCCTTCAATCGCCGCGTGGCCTCGGCACCGCTGCCGGTGCCCGGCAGCGGTCCGGTGGTCGGTCTCGCGGTCGGGAAGGACAAGGCGGGGGCGATCCGTGCCGCCCTGCGCGGCCGGTTGATCAACGGGCTGATCACCGACGAGGCGACGGCCGAGCGGCTGCTGAAGCAGTAGCCGCCCGGCCCTCGAGGCGCCTCAGCCCCGCGCGTAGCGCTCGAGCGTGGCGGCGACGCCGTCGTTCCACAGGGAGGCCAGCTGGCCCGCGAAGGCGTCGGCGAAGGCAGGCTGCCGCCCCAGATCGCCGAACACGGTCTCGTTCGAGAGGAAGGCCGAAGGATCGTCCTTGGCGGCGAGCGCGCGGGTCTTCAGCTCTTCGGCATTGTCGTCATTCGGCGCGATCGCCTCGCCCGCATCATTGGTGCCGGCGCAATAGCGGCACCACAGGGCCACCTCGAGCGCGAGCCCCTCGACGTCACGACCCGCCGCGAGCGCGTCGCGGATCACCGGCAGCACGAATTTGGGCTGGCGGTTCCATCCGTCGAAACATAGCCGCGGGATCGTGTCGCCGATCTCGGGGTTGGAGAAGCGCTCCTCGACCTTGCGGCGATAGGCTTCGAAATCGACGCCCTCGATCGGCTCGAGCGTCGGGATGATCTCGCGCGTTTCCAGCGCCTCGAGCCAGGCGCGGATGCGGGGATCGGCCATGGCGTCATGGACGAAGTGATGCCCCAGAAGCGCCGAGGGATATGCGATGGCCGCGTGGCCGCCATTGAGGATGCGCAGCTTCATCAGCTCGTAGGGCGCGACGTCGGCGACGAACTCCGCCCCGACCGTCTCCAATGCCGGACGGCCCTGCGGGAAGTTGTCCTCGAGCACCCATTGCCGGAACGGCTCGCACACCACGGGGGCGGCGTCGGTGATGCCGAAACGATCCTTCACCAAGGCTCGCTCGCGATCCGAGGTGGCGGGCGTGATGCAGTCCACCATGGTGTTGGGGAATGCGACGTTCTCCGCGACCCAGTCGGCAAAGGCAGGGTCGGCAAGCTTGGCCAGCCCCACCACCGTCTGCTTCGCGACATGCCCGTTTTCGGGCAGGTTGTCGCAGGACATCACGGTGAAGGGCGCCTCTCCCGCGTCGCGGCGGCGACGCAGCGCGGCGAGGATCATGCCGAAGGCGGTTCTGGGCTGGTCCGGCTGCTCGGCGTCGTGGCGGATGTCCGGGTTCGAGGTGTCGAGGCCGCCGGTGCGCGCATCGACGAACCAGCCACCTTCGGTCACCGTGAGCGAGACGATGCGGATCGCGGGGTCCGACATCCGGGCCACGAGCTTCTGCGCGTCGATCTCGGTGAACTCGATCATCGCGCCGGTGACGCGGGCCGAAAGCCCGGCCGGGTCGAGCTCGACCACCGTGGTGAGGAAGTCCTGCTTCTCCAGCGCCTCGCGCATCTTCGCGTCGCCGGGCCGCACGCCGGCGCCGCTGATGGCCCAGTCGTGTTCGGCACCGGTGCCGAACAGCCGGTCGAGATAGACCGCCATATGCGCGCGATGAAAATTGCCGACGCCGATATGCACGATGCCGGCGGAGAGCTTCGCGCGGTCGTAATCGGGTCCGGCGACGCCTTCGGGAAGGCGGTCGAGAGCCGCGGCGTTGAGATCAATGGCCATCATCAGCCTCCTGTAGAATTGTAACGAGCCGTCAGCTCATCCATTGGCCGCCATCGACGTTGTACGTCTGCGACACGATGTAATCGGCCTCGTCCGAGGCCAGGAACACGGCCATGCCGGTCAGATCCTCGGGCGTGGCGAAGCGGCCGGCGGGCACGCCGGCGGCGACCTCGGCCTTCTTCTGGCCGGGCTGCTTGCCTTCGAGCTTGGCGAACATGCTGTCGACATGCTCCCAATGCGCGCCGTCGACGACGCCCGGGGCGATGGCGTTGACGTTGATGCCGTGCTTGATGAGGTTCAGCCCGGCCGACTGGGTCATCGAGATGACCGCCGCCTTGGTCGAGCAGTAAACCAGCACCAGCGGCTCGCCGCGGCGTCCGGCCTGACTCGCCATGTTGATGATCTTGCCGCCATGGCCTTGGGCGATCATCTGCCGCGCGGCGGCCTGCATGGTGAACAGCGTCCCCGCGACGTTGACGGCATAGAGCCGGTCGAAGCTTTCGCGGGTGATGTCGACGGTCTCGGCCGCGTCGAACAGCGCGGCGTTGTTGACGAGGATGTCGATCTTGCCCGCGCGCTCCACCACCGTGGCGATGGCGGCGTCGATGCTGTTCTGACGGGTCACGTCGATCTGTACCGCGTAGGCGCCCGCGCCGATCTCGGCCGCGGCGGCCTGCGCCGCGTCTAGATTGATGTCGGCGATCGCCACCGTCGCGCCTTCGCGCACGTAGCGCTCGGCGAAGGCGCGACCGATGCCGCGTGCGGCACCGGTGATCAGCGCGGATTTTCCCGCCAATCGGCTCATGCGATGCGCAGCCCCTGCGCGTCGAAGCGGTGGATCTTGTCGGCCTGCGGGGTCAGGAACACGGTGTCGCCGTGGCGCAGCCCGACCTCGCCGCTGGCGCGGATCGTGAGCGTCTCGGCCAGACCGGTGTCGTGCACGTGGAAGAAGGTGTCCGAGCCCAGATGCTCGGCGACGCCGATCCGGCCCTTCCAGGTGCCCTCGCTGGCCGAGACGTCGATATGCTCGGGCCGCACGCCGATCGTCTCGGCGCCGTGCTTCCTGGCCTCGGCGCCCTCGATCAGGTTCATCTTGGGCGAGCCGATGAAGCCCGCCACGAAGGTGTTGCGCGGGTTGCGGTAGAGCTCGAGCGGGCTGCCCACCTGCTCGATGTTGCCGGCGCGCAGCACCACGATCTTGTCGGCCATGGTCATCGCCTCGACCTGGTCGTGGGTGACGTAGATCATCGTGGTGTCGAGCCGCTTGTGCAGTTCCGAGATCTCCAGCCGCATGCCGACGCGGAGCGCCGCGTCGAGGTTCGACAGCGGCTCGTCGAACAGGAAGGCCGCCGGTTCGCGGACGATGGCGCGGCCGATCGCGACCCGCTGACGCTGGCCGCCCGAGAGCTGGCCGGGGCGCCGGTCGAGATAGTCGGTGAGGTTGAGCGCGCGCGCCGCGTTGTCGATGCGCCGCTTCTGCTCGTCCTCGGGCATGCCAGCCATCTTCATCGGGAAGGCGATGTTCTTGCGCACCGACATGTGCGGGTAGAGCGCGTAGCTCTGGAACACCATGGCCAGGCCGCGCTTGGCGGGCGGCAGGTCGGTGGCGGGTTGGCCGTCGATGCGGATCTCGCCGTCGGTGACGTCTTCGAGCCCGGCGATCAGCCGCAGCAGTGTGGACTTGCCGCAGCCCGAGGGGCCGACGAAGACCACGAACTCCCCGTCATCGATGGTCAGGTCGAGCGGCGGGATGACCTCCACGTCGCCGAATTTCTTGGTCACCTTGTCGAGCGTGATGCGTCCCATGGGTATATTCCTTATTTCACTGCGCCGAAGGTGAGCCCGCGGACGAGCTGCTTCTGGCTGAACCAGCCGAGGATGAGGATCGGCGCGATGGCCATGGTCGAGGCGGCCGAGAGCTTGGCGTAGAACAGGCCCTCGGGGCTCGAGTAGCTGGCGATGAAGGCGGTGAGCGGGGCGGCCTTGGCGGCCGTGAGGTTGAGCGTCCAGAACGCCTCGTTCCAGGCGAGGATGACGTTCAGGAGCAGCGTCGAGGCGATGCCCGGCACGGCCATCGGCGTCAGCACGTGGATGATCTCGTCGCGCAGGGAGGCGCCGTCCATCCGCGAGGCCTCGAGGATCTCGCCCGGGATCTCCTTGAAGTATGTGTAGAGCATCCAGACGATGATCGGCAGGTTGATCAGCGTCAGCACGATCACCAGGCCGGTCTTGGTGTCGAGCAGGCCGACGTCGCGGAAGATCAGGTAGATCGGGATCAGCACGCCGACCGGCGGCAGCATCTTGGTGGAAAGCATCCACATCAGCACGTTCTTGGTGTGCTTAGCCGGGACGAAGGCCATCGACCAGGCGGCGGGGATCGCGATGATCAGGCCCAGCACGGTCGAGCCCAGCGAGATCACCACCGAGTTCCAGAAGTGACGGAAGTAGTTCGAACGCTCCATGACGGTGGAGTAGTTCTCGGTGGTCCACTGGAAGAACAGGAACGAGGGCGGCGAGGAGATCGCCTCGGCCTCGGTCTTGAAGCTGGTCAGGATGGTCCAGAGGATCGGGAAGAAGATCGCGAGACCGATGATCCATGCGGCGATGGTATAGCCGACCTTGCGGCGGGTGGAGACGGCGCGGGCCATGTCAGGCGCTCCCTCTGTTCGGCGTGCGGGGCGGGCGCGGGGTCAGGCCCCGCGCGGCGAAGGTGATCTGCTCAGGCATCGAGGTTCTTTCCGATCATCCGCATCAGGAAGATCGCGACGATGTTGGCGAGGATGATCGCGACCACGCCGCCGGCCGAGCCGCCGCCCACGTCGAAGTTCAGGAGCGAACGGGCGTAGACGAGGTAGGTCAGGTTGGTCGAGGCGTTGCCCGGACCGCCATTGGTGGTCACCAGGATCTCGGCGAAGACCGACAGCAGGAAGATCGTCTGAATCAGGATCACCACGGTGATGGCACGCGACAGGTGCGGCAGGGTGATGTACCAGAACCGCGACAGCGGCGAGGCCCCGTCCATCTCGGCGGCTTCCATCTGCTCGCTATCGAGCGACTGGATCGCGGTGAGCAGGATCAGCGTCGCGAAGGGCAGCCACTGCCACGACACGATGCCGATGATCGAGGCCAAGGGCGCGTGGGTCAGGAAGTCGAAGGGTTGCAACCCGACCGCTTTTGAGAACTCCGCGAAGAGCCCCGAGACCGGGTTCATGAACATGTTCTTCCAGACCAGCGCCGAGACGGTCGGCATCACGAAGAACGGCGCGATGACGAGGATGCGCACGATCCCCTGCCCCCACATCGGCTGATCCAGCAGGATCGCGAGCAGCACGCCGCCCACCACCGTGACGATCAGCACGCCCCCGACCAGCAGCAGCGTGTTCAGCATCGCGGTCCAGAAGGCTGGGTTCTGGTAGAACAGCTTGTAATTGAGAAAGCCCACGAAGCGTTCGGTGCCGGGCATCAGCAGGTTGTAGCGCAACAGCGAGAAATACACCGTCAGCACCAGCGGCACGATCATCCAGGCGAGCAGCAGGACGACCGCTGGCGAGATCATGATCCGGGCGGCGGATCGGGAATGTTGGGTAGCCATCGGTCTCTCCGGTTGTCAGAACGGGCATCGCGTGGTCCGGCCAGCCGCGCGAAGGGCGGTTGGCGGAGGCGGCAGGCGAAGGCCCGCAGCGATGGGGTCGATCCAAAGGGGCGGGGCCGGCCGGGAGGGTCCGGCCCCGCCTGTCAGGCGCGGCTTACTGGATGTAGCCCGCCGCCTGCATCTCCTGCATGGTCAGGTCCTGCGCGGTCTGGAGCGCCTCCTCGGCCGACTTCTGTCCGGCGAGCGCCGCGGCGAACTGCTGGCCGACCGCGGTGCCGATCCCCTGGAACTCAGGGATCGCGACGAACTGGATGCCGGTATAGGGCACGGGATCGACAGTCGGATTCTGCGGATCGGCCGCATTGATGCTCTCAAGCGTCATTTCTGCGAAGGACGCCGCCTCGAGATAGGCGGGGTTCTCGTAGAGCGAGGTGCGGGTGCCCGGCGGCACGTTGGCCCAGCCCTCGTTCTCGGCGACGAGCTCGGCGTATTCCTTGGAGGTCGCCCAGGCCACGAAGGTCTTGGCGGCATCCTCGGCATCGGTGCCGGCCGGGATCCCGAGGCTCCAGGCCCAGAGCCAGTTGCCGCGCTTGCCCAGCCCGTTGTCGGGCGCCAGGGCAAAGCCGACCTTGTCGGCCACGGTCGAGTCGTCGGGGTTGGTCACGAAGGAGGCGGCGACGGTGGCGTCGATCCACATGCCGCACTTGCCCTGCTGGAACAGCGCGAGGTTCTCGTTGAAGCCGTTATTGGCCGAGCCCGGCGCGCCGTACTCGTTCTGCAGCATCAGGTAATCGCTGAAAGCGGTCTGCCAGGCCTCGCTGTCGAATTGCGGCATCCAGTTCTCGTCGAACCAGCGCGCGCCGTAGCTGTTGGCCATGGAGGTGATGAAGGCGGTGTTCTCGCCCCAGCCGGCCTTGCCGCGCATGCAGATGCCGTAGACCTCGTTCTCCTTGTCGGTCATCGCCGCGGCGGCTTCCTTGATGAAGTCCCAGGTCGGCGCCTCGGGAAACTCGATCCCCGCCGCTTCGGCCAGGTCGGTACGATACATCACCATCGAGCTCTCGCCGTAGAACGGCACCGCGTAGAGCGTGTCATCGACCGAAAGGCCGGCACGGATCGAGGGCAGCAAGTCGTCGACGTCATACTCCTCGGGCAGATCATCGAGCGGTACGAGCCAGCCCTGCGCGGCCCAGATCGGAACCTCGTAGGTGCCGATGGTCATCACGTCGTATTGGCCACCCTTGGTGGCGATGTCGGTGGTGACGCGCTGGCGCAGCACGTTCTCCTCGAGGGTCACCCAGTCGAGCTCGATGTCGGGGTTCTGCTCGGTGAAGGCCGAAGACAGCTCCTGCATGCGGATCATGTCGCCGTTGTTGACGGTGGCGATCGTCAGCGTCTCGGCCTGCGCGACGGCGGCCATGCCGCAAAGCGCGGTGGCCCCCATGAGGGCGCGGGTGGTCTTGGTCATGTCTCTCCTCCCATTCACTGCCAGGGCATTTGCCTAGCCGATGGGCAATTACTCACTCATTTGCCGAGTCGAGTCAAGGGCGGCGCATGACGGCATTGCGCTGGACGCATGGTTAACGCAGGGTTAATGGCCGGAACGTGATCCGGCCCGGCTTCGCAAGCCACGAGGTCGCCGTTAGGCTTTCCCGGCTGCAGCGAGGGGCATGACGGATGAACGAGAGCGGAACGACGAGCCGGGCGGAGGCCCGCGGGCTGCGCCAGTCGCGCGAAATCGAGGGCCATCTCGCCTGGCTCGACAGCTTCACCGGCACCGCGCTCGGCGTGCTCGCCGTGGCAAGCGGCATCTACACCTATCTCGGCGTGTCGTCGCTGCTCGACGACACCGGGGCGCTCTCGGTCTTCGCGGCGATGGCCTATTCGATCGCCGTCTCGGTCGGCATCTTCGTCTTCTGGTCCTACATGCTGCGGCTCCTGCCCGCCGTCCGCTCCGCCTCCTCGCGGATCGGCCTTCTGGCCTCGATGGGCTTAGGCTCGCTGGCGATCGTCGCCATGTCGTCATGGCTCAACGCCGCGGCACTGGCCGGCGCCGCCGCGGTGGAGCAGCACCTCGCGACGACGGTGCAGGACTACCAGGGCGCGCTCGAGCGGGCGAACACGATCGCGGTCTCGGCGCAGGGGCTCGGACGCGACGTGTCCCGGGTGCGCACGAGCTTCGAGGATCTGGGCGAACAGGAGGCGTCCGGCGGGCTGTCGGGCCTGGCCGGGCGCGGCGCGGTGTTCCGACTGCTGCGCCAGAAATCGGACGAGCTTTCGGCGCTCGAGGCGCAGATCGCCAGCCAGCAGCCGCTTCTCGACGCGGCCTTCGCCGAGGGCAACGCGATCCTGAGCCGGATGCGCGCGCTCACCGTCGCGCCCGGCCCGGTCGAGGCACGTTCCGTCGAGTTCTCGGAAGAGGCGGTGCGGCTTGCCGGCGTGATCACCACGCTGCGCCAGCTCTCGGTCGCGCCGCTGGTGGTGCGCGCGGCGAGCGATCTCTCCGCCTCGGTGGTGCTGCCGCAGCTCGATGGCGGCGACGACGCGGCCCGCTCGGGCCAGCAGGCGACCATCGAGTCGGTGCTGACCGTGCTGGGCCAGCGCGCCGAGACGCTGCGACAGGCCGCCGAGGCGGTGATCGCGATGCCGCCGCCCGCCGACACCACCTATACCCCGATTTCGGCCGCCGACGCCGTGATCCTCTATGCCCGCAACTTCGTGCCCTCCTGGGCCGGCGCGATCGCCATCGACCTGCTGCCGGCGGTGCTGGTGCTCATCGTCTCGGTGGCGCAGGCGGCGATCCGAACCGGGCGCGACGGCGTCGCGGTCGAGGACCAGATGACGCTGGCCGAGCTGCGCGGCGCGCTGATCGCGCTGCGAGAGATCGAGGCCGCCACCCCGGCCGAGGCGCCGCAGGAGCCAAACGCACCTGCCGCGCCGACCCCGGTCGACATCGCCCGGCCCGCCGAATGAGCACGCCGCGCCGCTGGCTCGTGGCCGTGCTGATGGCCGAGATCGCCATCGGCGCGCTGCTGTTCGGCGGCGATCTCGCGCGGGCCCTGCCGCGGATCGCCTGGCCTTCCAGCGCGCCGCAGATCACCGAACCGGTGCGCCCCGGCGACCAGACCCGCCGATTCCGCCCCGACCGCCTGCCCGCGCGCGAGCGTCCCGACGGCACGCCGATGCCGGATACCGGCGACATGCCCGACCGGCTCGCGATTGACCTGCGCGACGAGGCGCTGTTCCTTCGGGGGCGCATCGCGCACGGCGATGCCGCCCGTCTCACCGCCGCGCTCGATCTCGCCGAGACGACGCCGGGCACCGCCTGGCTCGACAGCCCCGGCGGCTCGGTCATCGACGCGCTGGAAATCGGGCGGCTACTGCGCGAGGCCGCGATCGACACGCGGATGAGCGCCGAGGCGATCTGTCTCTCGGCCTGCCCCTACATGCTGGCGGGCGGGATCGAGCGCCGCGTGGCCGAGGGCGCCTGGGTCGGCGTGCATCAGCACTATTTCGACCAGAACACCGCCCTGCCCGCGATCTTCGCGGTCGAGGACATCCAGCGCGGGCAGAGCGAGGTGATGGGCTACCTGATCGAGATGGGTGTCGATCCGGCACTGATGCGCCACGCGCTCGCCACGCCCCCCGACGAGATCTACATGCTGCTGCCCGAAGAGCTGGAACGGTACCGGCTGAGCCACGCCGCGCCCGATCCCGCCGGTTGAACGCCACCCCCGGCCCCTCCCTCTTGACGCCGCGCCTGCGCCTGTCACAAGGCGGGCCATGAGCACCGGCGCCCTTACCATCGATCTCGACGCGCTCGCCGCCAACTGGCGCGCGCTTGACGCCATGACCGCCTGCGAGACGGGGGCGGTCGTCAAGGCCGACGGCTACGGCCTCGGGGCCGGGCGCGTGGCCCGCAGGCTCGCCCATGAAGGCGCGCGGCGCTTCTTCGTGGCGGTGGCCGAAGAGGGTGCGGCGCTGCGCAAGGCGCTGGGCCCGGCGCCCGAGATCTACGTCTTCTCGGGGCACATGGAGGGGGATACGCGCCGCCTTGCCGGGGCCGCGCTGATCCCGATGCTCAATTCGATCGATCAGCTCGCGCGCCATCTCGAGGCGCTGCCGGGCCATGCCTTCGGCATCCAGCTCGACACCGGGATGAACCGGCTCGGCTTCGAATGGTCCGACTGGTCCGAGGCGGCCGGGATCGCGCTCGATCACGCGCCGGTCTGGCTGATGAGCCATCTCGCCTGCGCCGACGAGCCCGACCACGAGATGAACCCCTACCAGCTCGACATCTTCCGGCAGATGACCGACGGGCTCGGCGTGCCGCGCTCCCTCTCGGCCACCGGCGGCATCCTGCTTGGCCGCGATTATCATTTCGACATGACCCGCCCCGGCATCGGCCTTTACGGCGGGCTGCCCTTCGATGCGGCCCAGCCGGTGGTCCGGCTCGACCTGCCGGTGGTGCAATGTCGCGATCTCGTCGTGGGCGAAGTGGTGGGCTACGGCAATTCCTGGCAGGCCGATCGCTCCAGCCGCATCGCCACGATCTCCGGCGGCTATGCCGACGGGCTGATCCGGGCGATGTCGGGGCGCGCCACCTTCTGGCACGGCGACACGCCCTGCCCGCTCGTCGGGCGTGTCTCGATGGACCTGATCACCGTGGATGTCACCGATCTGGGCGAGGACCCCGAATATCTGACCCTGCTCGGACCGCATCAGGGCGTCGATTCGCTGGCCGAGGCCGCGGGCACGATCGGCTACGAAATCCTCACCTCGCTCGGCTCGCGCTACGCCAGGCTTGAAATTCCGGGGTGATGAAGGGCGTACAACCCGCATCGATTACGGTTTAGCGACAATACCGTCACAATTTTTGGTGATACGACGCTTTGAGGAACCGGCAAAGAGCCGCCGAGGTTAGAGTGGAAACTGACACATCCGTGCCGGAGACCGCTCGTGACCAAGTCCAGCCCCGCCGCCCTCGCCACCCGCGCCCTGCAGATGATCGCGATGACCGTGCTGGCGCTTGCTGCCGCCGCAGCCCTCGCCGCCACCATCGCCGCCACGCTGGGATACCTGCCATGGCTACAGCTGAGCGCCAGCTTCGGCGAGACCGCCCTGCCTTGGGCCGGCATGGCGCTGCAGATCTTCCTGACCGGCCTGCTGGTCACGCTGGTCTTCTTCCTGCCCTCTTCGGGACGTGTCCTGTCCCTCGAAAAGAGCCACCGCGATTTCCGCATCTCGATGGATGACGTGGCGCGGGCCTACCACGTGGCCCATACCGCCGACCGCGCCGGTGTCTTCACCATGTCCTCCGAATTCGACGCGGTGCGCGAGCGCCTCGCCTTCCTGCGCGACCACCCCGATCTGGGCCATCTCGAGCATGACGTGATGGAGGTCGCCGCGCAGATGGGCGAACAGGCGCGCAATCTGGCGGATATCTATTCCGACGAGAAGGTGGCCCGCGCCCGCAAGTTCCTCACCCAGCGCCAGGAGGATGCCGAGCGCCAGCAGGAACGCATCGTCGAGGCGCTGCATATCTGCCGCGAGCTGAAGCGCTGGTCCGATCAGGTCGAGCTCGAGGAAAGCGTGGTGGCGAGCCAGCTGGCACAGCTCGACGATCAACTTCGCACCATTCTGCCCGAGCTGGGCTACGACGCGACCAGGCGCGATGCCGAGGACGATCGGCCCTCGGACGACCTGCCCAAGGTCGTGAACATGAAGCCCGCCGCCGAATAACTCATGGCGCCGGTGGCGGCGCACGCCGTCAACGTAAGGTGAACACCAATGGCCCGGCGCATCGCGCCGGGCCATTGCTCGTATGACCGGGATCGGCGAAAAGAGCGGCATGGCCAAGGATCTCAATTTCGTCTGCACCGAATGCGGCGCGACCCATTCGAAATGGTCGGGGCGCTGCGACGCCTGCGGCGCATGGAACACCATTCAGGAAGAGGCGCCGCTGACCTCGGGTCCCGGCGCCAAGGCGCTGGGGGCGCAGCGCGGCCGCAAGATCACGCTCACCGATCTCGCCTCCACGCCCGAGGCGCCGCCGCGCACCATTTCCGGCGTGGCCGAGCTTGACCGGGTGCTTGGCGGCGGCCTCGTCGCGGCTTCGGCGCTGTTGGTCGGCGGCGATCCGGGCATCGGCAAATCCACGCTGCTGTTGCAGGCGGCGGCGCGCTTCGCCCGGGGCGGGCTCAAGGTGATCTACGTCACCGGCGAGGAATCGGCGGCGCAGGTGCAGATGCGCGCCCAGCGCCTCGGCCTGACCGAGAGCCCGGTGACGCTCGCCGCCGAGACCAACCTGCGCGACATCCTGACCACGCTGGATGCCGAGCGACCCGACCTCGTGATCATCGACTCGATCCAGACCATGTGGTCGGACAAGGTCGAAGCCGCGCCGGGATCGGTCAGCCAGGTGCGCACCGCCGCGCATGAGCTGACGACATTCGCCAAGACCCGCGGCATCGCGGTGATCATGGTCGGCCACGTCACCAAGGAGGGCACGCTCGCCGGCCCCCGCGTGGTGGAGCACATGGTCGATTGCGTGCTTTATTTCGAGGGCGAGCGCGGCCACCAGTTCCGCATCCTGCGCGCCCACAAGAACCGCTTCGGCCCGGCCGACGAGATCGGTGTGTTCGAGATGACCGGCAAGGGGCTGGCCGAGGTCAAGAATCCCTCGGCGCTGTTCCTCTCCGAGCGCGACACCGCGACGCCGGGCTCGGTGGTCTTCGCGGGCATCGAGGGCACGCGGCCGATCCTGTGCGAGATCCAGGCGCTGGTCTCCCCTGCCCAGCCCGGCCAGACCCGGCGCTCGGTGGTCGGCTGGGATGGCGGGCGGCTGGCGATGATCCTCGCGGTACTCGAGAGCCGCTGCGGCGTCTCCTTCGCCGGGCTCGACGTCTATCTCAACGTCGCGGGCGGGCTGCGCATCGGCGAGCCCGCCGCCGATCTCGCGGTGGCGGCCGCGCTGATCAGCGCCCGCGAGGACAGTGCGTTGCCGGTGGATTGCGCGATCTTCGGCGAGATTTCTCTCTCCGGCGCGGTGCGACCGGTGGCGCAGATGGAAAACAGGTTGAAAGAAGCCGCGAAACTTGGTTTCACGCAGGCCATCCTGCCGCAGCGCCCGAAGCGTCGCGCCGGGGCGGAAATGGCAGCCGGGCTCGACCTGCGCGAGATGCGCGACCTGCCGGGCTTCGTCGACACGGTGTTCGGACTGGCGCCCGGCGAACGGGAATAAGGGTTCTCATGGAAAGTTTCACGATCATCGACGGCATCGTCGCGCTCATCGTCGTGGTGTCGGCGCTTCTTGCCTATTCACGCGGATTGGTGCGCGAGGCACTGGCCATCGCGGGCTGGATCGGCGCAACGATCCTCGCCTTCATCTTCGCCGATCAGGTTCGGCCGCTGGTGCGGCAGATCCCGGTGGTGGGCGACTTCATCGGCGACAGCTGCGAGCTGTCCATCATCGCCGCCTTCGCGGTGGTCTTCGCCATCGCCCTCGTGCTGTTCTCGATCTTCACGCCGGTCTTCTCCGGCGCGGTACAGCGCTCGGCGCTGGGCGGCATCGACCAAGGTCTGGGCTTCCTGTTCGGCGTGGCACGCGGCATCCTGCTCGTGGCGGTGGGCTTCTTCGTCTACGAGGTGATCCTCTCGGCGCAGCAGATCCCGATGGTCGAGAACAGCCGCGCGGCAGCCGTGTTCAGCCAGATCACCGAGGGCTTCTCGACCGAGGAACCGCAGGCGGCGCTGGCCTGGGTGACGCTGCAATACGAGCAGCTCGTCGGCCTCTGCGCCGCCCCGGCCTGAGCCTCACAACAGAACGGCGCGGATGGCATAGGCCACCGCGCCGACCGCCGCGACCCCCGCGGCCCAGAGCACCACGAACCAGACCACCCGCCTCAGCATCAGTGATATCCCTTCTCGGGGTCGAGCTTGCCGCGAAAGACCCAGTAGGCGTAGCCGGTATAGGCGAGGATGATCGGCACCAGCACGATCGCGCCCACGAACATGAAAAGCTGGCTCTTGGCCGGCGCCGCCGCCTCCCAGATCGTGATCTCCTGCGGGATGGCCAGCGGCCAGATCGAGATCCCGAGTCCCAGGAAACACAGGGCGAAGAGCACCAGCCCGAGGATGAAGGGCAGCCGGTCGCGCGTCGGGTGGAACAGCGAACGCAGCAGCAGCAGCGCGATGCCGCCGATCAGGATCGGTACCGGCGCGGTCAGCGCGATCTGCGGCCAGCCGAACCAGCGCGCGGCATAGCCCGCCCCGAGGAACGGCGTGGCGAGGCTCACCGCGACGATGCCGATGATCGTCGCCACGAAGAAGGCCCGGGCCATGACCCGAACCCGGTGCTGGATCTCGCCTTCGAGCTTCATGTTGAGCCAGCAGGCGCCGAGGAAGGCGTAGCCCGCGACCACCGACACGCCGCACAGGATTGAGAACGGCGTGAGCCAGTCCCACCAGCCGCCCGCATAGGCGCGCCCCTCGACCTCGATCCCCTGCAGGAAGGCGCCGAGGATGATCCCCTGCGCCAACGCCGCCGTGACCGAGCCGCCGATGAAGGCCGCGTCCCAGGCCCGCTTGGACAGGCGCGAACTGGCGCGCCAGCGGTATTCGAACGCCACGCCGCGAAAGATCAGCGCCAGCAGCATCGCGATGATCGCCGGATACACGGCGGGCATGATGACCGCATAGGCCAGCGGAAAGGCGGCGAAGAGACCGCCGCCCCCCAGCACCAGCCATGTCTCGTTGCCGTCCCAGACCGGCGCGACCGAGTTCATCATGATGTCCCGGTCCGACTTCTCCCGGAAGAACGGGTAGAGGATGCCGATGCCCAGATCGAAACCGTCCAGCACGACATAGACGAAGACCGAAAAGGCCAGCAGCAGGGCCCATGCGACGGTGAGATCGATGGAATAGAACATCAGCTGGTCTCCGGTGCGATGTCATGGCCGCTTTCGCGCATCTGCCGATCGGGGTTGATGCCCGAGGTGCGGATCGGCCCGGGCTCCACCCGCACGCCGCGCTCGCCCAGCGCCGGGGCGTGATGCATGAGCTTGAGGATATAGGCCACGCCCGCGCCGAAGATCACGAAGTAGATCACCACGAAGGCGATGAGCGAGGTGCCGACCGCGCTGGCGCCCAGCGGCGAATGCGCTTCGGACGTCCTGAGCACGCCATAGACCACGTAGGGCTGGCGACCGACCTCGGTGGTGATCCATCCGGCGATGACCGCGACGAGCCCCGAGGGCCCCATCACCAGCGCCGCGCGATGCAGCCACTTGGCCTCGTAGAGCCGCCCGCGGAACCGCGCCCAGAGCGAGAACAGCCCCACCGCCAGCATCGCGAAACCCAGACCCACCATGACCCGAAAGCTCCAGAACACGATGGCGACGGGGGGCTGTTCATCGCGCGGGATCGTGTCGAGACCGGCCAGCGGCGCGTTCAGGTCGTGCTCGAGAATCAGCGAGGACAGCTTCGGGATGCCGATCGCGTATTTCAGCTCCTGCGCCTCCTGATCGGGAATGCCGAACAGGTAGAGCGGGGCGCCATGTTCGTGGCTTTCGAAATGCCCCTCCATCGCCATCACCTTGGCCGGCTGGTGCTCCAGCGTGTTGATGCCGTGCATGTCGCCGAGGAAGATCTGCAGCGGCGCGACGATGGCCGCCATCCACATCGCCATGGAGAACATGGTGCGCACGCCGGGGTTCTCGCGCTGCCCGCGCAGCAGATGCCATGCCCCGACGCCGCCGACGATGAAGGCGGTGGTCAGATAGGCCGCCGTGAGCGTGTGCGCGAGCCGGTAGGGGAAGGACGGGTTGAAGATGATCGCCCACCAGTCCTCGGGCAGGTACTGCCCGTTCTCGCCGATCGAGAAGCCCTGCGGCGTCTGCATCCACGAGTTCACAGAGAGGATCCATGTCGCCGAGATCGCGGTGCCGACCGCCACCATCAGGCAGGCGAACATGTGCAGCCCCGGCCCGACCTTGTCGCGCCCGAAGATCATGATCCCGAGGAAACCCGCCTCCAGAAAGAAGGCGGTCAGAACCTCGTAGGCCATGAGCGGCCCGATCACCGGTCCCGCGATGTCGGAAAACACCGACCAGTTGGTGCCGAACTGGTAGGACATGGTGATGCCCGAAACGACCCCCATGGCGAAGGTGATCGCGAAGATCTTCAGCCAGTACTTGAACAGCCGGAGATAGGCCTCGTTCCTGGTCCACAGATACAGCGCGTTGAGCACCGCGAGAAAGCTCGCCAGCCCGATCGAAACCGCCGGGAAGATGAAGTGGAAGGCCACGGTGAAGCCGAACTGCATCCGCGCCAGCGTGACCGCGTCGAAGCCAAGAAAGGTGTCCATGGGCGAAATCCTTCTGCCTTCTTCTGACTTAGGGACAGGGTGCGCAGAGGCAACGCGACATCCTGCCTCCAAGGGAGAAGGCGACATCGTGCCTCGTTGGGTGCCCGTGCGGCGGGCCATGATCGCCGGCGGGCGCGACAACATGACCTCGAAGCGCAGCCTTCGCCTTGCGTAACGGCGCGCGACAGGGCATTGGGCGACCCGACGGAAAGGATGATATGATCCTTTCGTGACACTCGGACGCGAAGGCCGTAAACGGTCCTCGCAACGCACCGTATTCGGAGCCAGCCAGATGCGCGATTTTCCCGCCCACCCCTTCGACGACGACAAGCTCAAGGAGGAATGCGGCGTATTCGGCGTCATCGGCGTCTCGGACGCCGCGAACTTTCTCGCGCTGGGCCTGCACGCGCTGCAGCATCGCGGACAGGAAGCCGCAGGCATGGTCACCCACGACCCCGAAGCGGGGTTCTGCTCGGCCCGCCGGATGGGCTATGTGCGCGACAACTTCACCTCCCGCGAGGTGCTCGAAACCCTGCCCGGCACGCTCGGGATCGGCCATGTCCGCTACTCGACCTCGGGCCACAAGGGTCAGACCGCGATCCGCGACGTGCAGCCCTTCTTCGGCGAATTCTCGATGGGCGGCGCCGCCGTCGCGCATAACGGCAACCTGACCAACGCCGCCGCGCTGCGCCGCGAGCTGATCGAACGCGGCTCGATCTTCCAGTCTTCTTCTGACACCGAATGCATCATCCACCTGATGGCGCGCTCGATGGGCCGGTCGATCCCCGACCGCATGGAAGAGGCGCTGCGCAAATGCGAGGGCGCCTTCTCGATCGTGGCGATGACCCGCACCAAGCTTCTGGGCTGCCGCGATCCGCTGGGCGTGCGGCCGCTGGTGCTGGGCCGGCTGGGCGATGGCTGGGTGCTGTCCTCGGAGACATGCGCGCTCGACATCGTCGGAGCCGAATTCGTACGCGAGATCGAGCCGGGCGAAATGGTGGTGATCACGCCCAAGGGCGTCGAAAGCAACTTCCCCTTCAAGAACCGCGCCTCGCGCTTCTGCATCTTCGAGCATGTCTATTTCTCGCGGCCCGACAGCATCCTCGGCGGCCGCTCGGTCTACGAGACCCGGCGCCAGATCGGCGTCGAGCTGGCGCGCGAGGCCCCGGTCGAGGCGGATCTCGTCTGCCCGGTGCCGGATTCGGGGACGCCAGCGGCGATCGGCTACAGCCATGAGAGCGGCATCCCCTATGGCATGGGGATCATCCGCAACCAGTATATGGGCCGGACCTTCATCGAGCCCTCCGAGCAGATCCGCAACATGGGCGTGCGCCTCAAGCTCAACGTCAACCGCGCCCTGATCCGCGGCAAGCGGGTGATCCTGGTCGACGACTCCGTGGTGCGCGGCACCACCTCGCGCAAGATCAAGGAAATGATCCTCGACGCGGGCGCCGCCGAGGTGCATTTCCGCATCGCGTCCCCGCCGACCGCCTGGCCCTGCTTCTACGGCGTCGACACGCCCGAGCGCGAGAAGCTGCTGGCCTCGCATATGAGCGAGGAGGAGATGCGCCGCCATCTCGATGTCGACAGCCTCAAGTTCATCTCGCTCGACGGGCTTTACCGTGCCGTGGGCGTGGCCGAGGGGCGTGACGCCAAGGCGCCGCGCTATTGCGACGCCTGCTTCTCGGGCGACTACCCGGTGGTGCCCGCCGACATGGTCGACAAGGGCTTCCAGCTCAAGACCGCGGCCGAATAGGCCCTTGGGCCCGCGCCGCTTCGGTGGCGCGACGGCCCTCGCGTCAAGCCTGATGCAGGCCGGTATCGTCGAAGGCGGCCTCGAGCTCGGCGATCTCGATCCGACCCATCTCCAGCAGGCGCTGCGCGACCCGCCCGGCGGCATCGCGATCCGCCTCGGCCAGCAGGCGCGGCAGCGCCTCGGGCAGAACCTGCCAGGGCAGACCGAAACGGTCGCGCAGCCAGCCGCAGCGCCCACCCTCGCCGCCTTCCGCGATCAGCGCGTTCCAAAGCCTGTCCGTCTCGGCCTGATCCCGGGTCAGGACCGAGATCGGCACCGCCTCGGTAAGCCGCAGATGCGGCCCGCCGTTGATGGCGAGATAGCCGATGCCGCCCAATCGGAACTCGACGATGTTGACGGTGCCGCTTGCGGGATCGCGCAGCACCCTTTCGATCCGGCTGTCCGGTAGCAGCGAGACGTAGAACCGCGCGGCCTGCTCGCCCTGTGTATAGAACCAAAGGCAGATCCGCTGTTGCGCTGGTGCCATCAACGCGCCTCCCCACCCGGTCAGGCTAGGGCTGGCGCGGGCCCCGCGCAACTGTCGCAAGGTCACGACGAGTTTGCGATAGCGGAGATCCGCCCAGCCACCGGGACCGTGAGGCGACGCGGCAGGTCGCGTCGATGCGATGCGCACCACCCTTGCCGCACGGCGCGATATGCTTCACATGCAGGGCGAATGAGCCAGCCGCACTCCCCTTCCCTTGCGCCCCATCGCCCCCGATCGTGTTCTCGTCTCGTGGACCGGGCGCTGCGGCTCGACGCCGCCCGTGCCGAACCGGCGCGCCGCCTCAACGCGATCCAAGGAGACCTTCCGGCATGACCGAGACTGCAAAGCCCATCCTGATCACCGGCGCCAGCCGTGGCCTCGGCGCCGCGATCGCCGAGGCGCTGGCGCCCGGACGCCACATCCTCGCCGTGGGCCGGACCACCGGCGCGCTCGAGGAACTCGATGACCGGATCCGCGCCGCGGGCGGTCAGGCGACGCTGGCGCCGATGGACATCACCGTGCCCGAGGCGATGCAGCAGCTCTGCCGCTCGATCCATGACCGCTGGGGCGGCATCGACATGTGGATCCACACAGCGATCCACGCGGGCCCGCTGGCCCCCGCGCCGCATCTCGCGGACAAGGATCTCGACCGCTCGATCGCGGTGAACCTGCGCGCCACGGCGCGACTGATCGCCTATGTCGCGCCGCTTCTGGGCCAGACCGGCCGCGCCGTCTTCTTCGACGACCCGCAGGGCGGCGAGAAGTTCTTCGGCCATTACGGGTCGACCAAGGCGGCGCAGATGGCGCTCGTGCGGTCCTGGCAGGCCGAGACCGTGAAGACCGGCCCCGAAATCCGCATCCTCGCGCCGCGTCCGATGCCCACCGCCACCCGCGCGCGGTTCTACCCGGGCGAGGACCGGAGCGATCTGACCGATATCCGGGCCGAGGCGGCGCGGCTGCTTCCCGAGCTACTCGAAGACTGAGAGGTTGACGGCCGCACGCCGCTCGCCGTCGTTTTCCGGGCGTTACCCGAGGCGATCCGCACGATCGCCTGCGCCCCGTCTTGCAATGCTTGCCGCCCCCCTGCCGCTCCCGTAACAAGGGGCCAAAGGGGGCCGCATGCGCATTCTCATCACCAATGACGACGGCATCAACGCACCGGGGCTGAAGGTGCTCGAGGAGATCGCGGCCGAGATCGCCGGTCCCTCGGGCGAGGTCTGGGTCGTCGCACCCGCCTTCGAGCAGTCCGGCGTGGCGCATTGCATCTCCTACACCCACCCCACGATGATCGCCGAGCTGGGCCCGCGCCGCTTCGCGGCCGAGGGCAGCCCCGCCGACTGCGTCATGGCCGGCCTGCATGACGTACTGGCCGACGGGCGCCCCGACCTCGTGCTCTCGGGCGTCAATCGCGGCAACAACGCCGCCGAGAACGCCATGTATTCGGGCACCATCGGCGGCGCCATGGAGGCGGCGCTGCACGGGCTGCCGGCGATCGCGTTGTCGCAGTTCTACGGGCCTGCCAACGTCTCGCTCGATGATCCCTTTGACGCGGCAAGGCGGCACGGCGCGCCCACGGTCAGGCGGCTGCTCGACCACGCCATCTGGGATTCCGAGGCCGATTACCGGCTGTTCTACAACGTCAATTTCCCGGCCCTGCCCGGCGCCGACGTGCGCGGGTTGCGGGTCGGACGGCAAGG
This sequence comes from Limimaricola sp. AA108-03, assembly GCF_050847355.1. Lineage (NCBI taxonomy): Bacteria > Pseudomonadati > Pseudomonadota > Alphaproteobacteria > Rhodobacterales > Paracoccaceae > Limimaricola > Limimaricola sp. AA108-03. The sequence goes on along the minus strand of NZ_CP193755.1, from coordinate 1,150,523 downwards.
GTTCCGGCGCGACACCTCATTCGGCGTCGAGCCGCATGTCTCGCCATCGGGCCGGCGGTTCCTGTGGGTGCGCGGCGGGCGGCAGGACGTGCCGACCGGACCCGGCACCGACGCGCAGGACAATCTCGACGGCTATATCTCGGTCGTGCCGATGCGCGCGGATCTGACCGCCCACGACGCGCTCGACGCGGTGACGGCCGCGCTGGGAGATGCCGTGGCATGAGCTTCGACGCCGACGCCAAGATGCGCTTTCTCTACGCCCTGCGCTCGCACGGGGTGACGGATGCGCGGGTGCTCGACGCGATGGAGAAGATCGACCGCGCGCGCTTTGTGAAGGGACTTTTCGCCGAGCGCGCCTATGCCGACATGCCGCTGCCGATCGCCTGCGGCCAGACCATTTCGCAGCCCTCGGTGGTCGGCCTGATGACGCAGGCGCTCGACGTGCAGCCGCGCGACAAGGTGCTCGAAGTGGGCTGCGGCTCGGGCTACCAGGCCGCGATCCTGAGCCAGCTCGGGCGCCGCATCTACACCATCGACCGGTTTCGCAGCCTCGTGGCCGATGCGCGCGCCGTGTTCGAGGCGATGGACCTGCCCAACATCACCGCGATCACCGCCGACGGCTCCTTCGGCCTGCCCGAGCAGGCACCGTTCGACCGAATCATCGTGACCGCCGCGGCCGAGGATCCGCCCGGCCCGCTCTTGGCGCAGCTCAGGGTGGGCGGTATCATGGTGCTTCCCGTCGGCCAGTCCGACACGGTGCAAAGCCTGATCCGGGTGACCCGCAAGGATACGGGCTTCGACTACGAGGAATTGCGCGCGGTGCGCTTCGTGCCCCTGGTCGAAGGGCTGGGACAGGACTGAGACGGAGCGGGGCGGCGCGCCTCGCATATACGAACCCCCGGAGAACAGGGGGGCAGAAGGGATACGAGGACAGATCGATGCAGAACACATCTCTCCGCCGGGCCTGGCGCCTGCTGTCTTGCACCACGGCGCTGGCGTTGCTGGCGGCCTGTGCCGAACCGTTCGACCCCGACCTGCGCGACATGGGCAACGGCTTCGACACCTCGGCCGCCGCGCTCAACCCCGCGCCGCGACCGCGCCCCGATGATCGCGGCGTGATCTCCTACCCGAACTACCAGGTCGCCGTGGCGCGCGAGGGCGACACGGTCGTCACCTTGGCCAACCGGCTCGGGCTCGAGGCCGGGGCGCTGGCGCGCTACAACGGCGTCTCGGCCGATGCCAGCCTGCGCGGCGGCGAGGTGATCGCCCTGCCCAGCCGCGTCGCGGAACCCTCGCCCGCCACCGGGGCGAGCGTCACCGGCCCGATCACCCCCTCGAACACCGGCACCCCGCCCGTGAGTACCGGTCGGATAGATGTCACGACGCTGGCCGGCGCCGCGATCGACCGCGCCGCGCCGCAGACGCAGACGCAGAGCCAGCCCAGCTTCCCGCCGCAGACCCCCGCGGCCAGCAGCGCCGCCAGCTCGGCCTCGGTCGCGACGCCGCGCGCCCTGCCCAGCGGCGAGGAGCCGGTGCGTCACCAGGTCGGCCGGGGCGAGACCGCCTATTCCATCGCCCGCCTCTACAACGTCCCGGTGCGCAGCCTCGCGGAATGGAACGGTCTCGGCTCCGATCTCGCGGTGCGCGAGGGGCAGTTCCTGCTGATCCCGCCCGCGGGCGCCGCCCCCGCGGCCCCGGCCACCCCGACGCCGACCGCCGTGACCCCGCCCGGCGCCGGCAGCCCGACGCCGACCCCGCCCTCCGCCGCCGCCCCGCTGCCGCAGGAAGAGCCCCCCGCCGCCGCGCCGGCCCCTGCCGCGCCGGCCCCCGCCCCGGAGCCGCAGCCCGTGGCCGAGCAGGCCCAGCCGAAAGCGTCGGCGATGGCGATGCCGGCACAGGGCAGCATCATCCGCGCCTATGCCAAGGGCCGCAACGACGGCATCGACATCGGCGCGCCGGCGGGCAGCGCGGTGAAGGCCGCCGCCGCGGGCACCGTGGCCGCGATCACCACCAACACCGAGGGCATCCAGATCGTGGTGATCCGCCACCCCGACGAGCTGCTCACGGTCTACACCCATGTCGTCGACCTGACGGTCGAGCGTGGCGCCAGCGTCACCAAGGGCCAGACCATCGGCAAGGTGAAGGCGGGCTCCCCGAGCCTGCTGCATTTCGAGGTGCGCAAGGGCATGGAGAGCCAGGACCCGACCGATTACCTGCCCTGAGCTTCGGGCACGCCAATGCGAAAAGGGCCGCCCCGAGGGGCGGCCCTTCTTCGTTTCAGCTCAAGGCCTCATCAGCCGATCTTCACGCCCTCGCGGCCGGCGAGATCGGTGAAGAACTGCCATGCCACCCGGCCCGAACGCCCGCCGCGCGTGGCCTGCCATTCGATCGCCTCGGCGCGCAGCCGCGCATCGTCGATGGCGACACCGAAGGCGTCGCAATAGCCGCGGATCATCGACAGGAACTCGTCCTGGTCGCAGGGGTGAAACCCGAGCCAGAGACCGAAGCGATCCGACAGCGACACCTTTTCCTCGACCGCCTCGGAGGGGCTGATCGCGGTGGACCGCTCGTTCTCGATCATGTCGCGCGGCATCAGGTGGCGCCGGTTCGAGGTGGCATAGAGCACCACGTTCTCGGGCCGCCCCTCGATGCCGCCATCGAGCACCGCCTTGAGCGACTTGTAATGCGCATCGTCATGGGAAAACGACAGGTCGTCGCAGAACAGGATGAAACGCTGCGGCGCCGCGCGCAGGATCGACAGGCAACGATCAATGCTCTGGAGATCCTCGCGCTGCACCTCGACGATCTTCAGGTCCGGAAACTCGGCCTCAAGAGCGCCATGCACCGCCTTGACGAGGCTCGACTTGCCCATGCCGCGTGCCCCCCACAGAAGGGCGTTGTTGGCCGGCAGCCCCTGCGCGAAGCGGCGGGTATTCGACAAGAGCGTGTCGCGGGCCCGGTCGATACCGAGCAGCAGTTGCAGCGCCACCCGGCTCACCTTCGGGACGGGCGCGAGCCGGTCCGGGTCCGGCTGCCACATATAGGCGGGCGCGCCGCGCAGCGAAGCGGCGGGCTGGGGCGGCGGGCTCATCCGCTCCAGTGCCGCCGCGATGCGATCGAGCGCGTCGCCGCTCATTTCGCATCCTCCGCGTCCTCGTCCTCGATCCAGAGGCCTTCGGCCCGCAGCCGCGCCTCCCGCTTGCGCTCGACACGCGCCACCAGAAGGATCGAGACCTCGTAGAGACCGTAGACCACGGTGAACAGGATCACCTGGCTCACCACGTCCGGCGGCGTCGCGACGGCGGCGAGCAGCAGGATGGCGACCACGGCATATTTGCGGACCGAGCCGAGACCCTTGGCGGAGACCAGCCCCGCCTTGCCCATCAGCGTCAGCAGAACCGGCAGCTGGAAGCACAGCCCGAAGGCCACGATGAACTTGATGGTCAGGGCGAGATAGGCCTGCGCCGAACCCTGGAAGGCGATGCCGGCCACCGCCGTGTCGCTTTCCACGCCGGTGGCCAGGCTGCCGGGCTGTTGGAAGCCGAGGAAGAAGTCGAAGGCCAGCGGCGTCACGACGTAATAGGCGAAGGAGGCGCCCAAAAAGAACATGAAGGGCGAGGCGATCATGAAGGGCAGGAATGCGCCCTTCTCGGACTTGTAGAGCCCCGGCGCCACGAAGCGCCACATCTGGAACGAGATCACCGGGAAGGCCAGAACCAGCCCGCCCAGCATCGAGATCGACACCGCGACGAAGAAACCTTCCTGCAGCGCGATCAGGATCAGCCCGCAATCCTCCTGCCCCCGCGTCGCCATCGCGGCGCAGAGCGGCCGGGTCAGGAAGTCGAAGATCGGGTTCCAGACGGTGAAGCAGACGATCATCCCCGCCACGAAGGCGAGCACGGAGCGGATCAGCCGCATGCGCAGCTCGGCCAGATGCTCGATCAGCGGCGCCGAGCTGTCCTCGATCTCATCCACGGGGCTCATGATGTCGTGTCGTCCTTTCGCGCGGGCGAAGCGGGCTTGGCAGGCTTGGCCGACTCGACCGGCTCCGCCGGGGCGCTGATCGGCTCGGGCTCCAGCTCGGGTTCGAAATCGGGCTCAAGATCGGCCAGCTCCTCGTCGGTCGGCGCCGCGGCCTCGCGCGCCCGCCGCTCGGACGCGGCCTTGGCCGTCGCCTCCTCGACCTTGCGGCGCGTCTCGGCCCGCTCCTCGGAGAGCTTTTCGGTGGCGCCGCCCGGCTTCAGGTTCTTCTTCAGCGCGTCGGTGCCAAAGCCCTTGGGATCGGCGGCCGCCTTGATCGTCTTCTGGATATCCCGCACGCCGCTCTCGTCGGCCGCGTCCTCCATGGCGCGGGAGAATTCGCGCGCCATCGCCTTGGCCTTGCCGGTGAAGCGGCCGATTTCACGGAACATCCCCGGCAGGTCCTTGGGGCCGACAACGATCAGCGCCACGACCCCGATCAGCAGAAGCTCGCTCCAGCCCAGATCGAACATCTCGGTCTATCCTGTCTCGGGCCTCAGACCCGGTCCTTGTCCTCGGCGGCGTGCGGCTCGTGCACGGTGCCGGCCTCGTTGATGGTCTTCGACTGGTCGTCGATTTCCTTCTTGCCGTCATCGACGCCGCGCTTGAAGGCGGTGATGCCCTTGCCGACCTCGCCCATCAGCGAGGAAATCTTGCCGCGGCCGAACAGCACCAGCACCACGACGGCGATCAGAAGGAGGCCCGGAAGGCCGATATTGTTGAGCATGGCGTGTCTCCCATCCCGGCGGCCCGCTCCGGACCGCGCCTTGTCTCGCAGCCTCCAGATACGCGCCCCGGGGGCCGGGTGAAAGGGCGGAAACCCCTTTCGCGCGGAAGCCCGCCGCTTTTATTGACACGAAGTTGTCAGTTGGCAAGTTAGCGGCAGGAGGACCCTGCCCATGCCCCGTGCCGACCGACTCGTGGAAATGATCCGCATCCTGCGCGATGGCCGGCTGCACCGGGCCGAGGATCTGGCGCAGCGGCTCGGCACCTCGCTCAGGACCGTCTACCGGGACATGGACCGGCTCATCGCCTCCGGCGTGCCGGTCGAAGGCCGGCGCGGTTTCGGCTACCGTGCCACGGCCGCGGTGACGCTGCCGCCCATGAACCTGACCATGACCGAGTTGGAGGCGCTGCATCTGGGGCTTGCGGCGGTGGCGCAGGGCGGGGATTCCGAGCTGAGCGCGGCGGCGCGGTCGCTCTCGGGCCGGATCGACGCGGTGCTGCCGGAGGACCGCGACCACCCCGGCGGCTGGAGCTTCGCAACCCCGCCCCTGGGCGACGCGGTGGCCGGATTCCGGCACATGAGCAGCCTGCGCGCGGCGATCCGAGCGCGCCAGAAGCTGCAGATCACGATGCGCGACGCTTCGGACCCGATGGTGCTGCGGCCGCTCCGGCTCGACTACTGGGGCCGGGTCTGGACCCTGACGAGCTGGAGCGAGACGACGCGCGGCTTCGCCGAGTTGCGGGTCGACCGGATCGCGGCGCTGCGCGTGCTGCCGCAGCTCTTCGTCGATGAGCCGGGACGGACGCTCCAGGATCTGGAAGCGCAGCGCCTCGCCTCGACCTAGCGTTTGCGTATTTGGAGGAAAATGAACCCGGGAGGCGCGCCCTTCGGTTCATCTTTCCTCAAATGCGCAGATCCCGGGGCCTCAGCCAGCGCGTCGTTTCGGGAAGACGAAGCAGCGGTCGCGTCGCATCATCAGCCAGAGCCGCGTGCCGGGCTTGGGCAGGAAGACCGAAGGCACCGAGGCACGCAGGATCTCGCCGTCATGGTCCATGCGGAACTCCACGAGGCTGGAGGCCCCGAGAAAGCGCGCACGTTCGACCGTGCCGGCGGCGGGGGTGCCCTCGCGGGTGGTCGGGTTCGGGCCGCGCCCCTGCCGGTCGAAATCGATCTTCAGATGCTGCGGCCGGATCACGATCTCGACCTCGGTGCCATCCGGCAGGCCCGGCGTCAGGAAGTCCCCGAAGGGGGTGTCGCACAGCGCGCCCTGAACGCTGCCCTCGATCACGTTGATGTCGCTGAAGAAGGCGGCCGCCTCCCGGTCCTTGGGCGCGTTGTAGATGTTGTAGGGCGCGCCGTACTGCACGACGTGGCCGTCGCGCATCAACGCGATCTCATCGGCCATGCGCATCGCCTCGGCGGGCTCGTGCGTGACCAGCAGCACCGCCGTGCCCTCGGCCTTGAGCACGCCGAGCGTCTCGTCGCGGATATCGTCGCGCAGCCGGTCGTCGAGCCCCGAGAACGGCTCGTCCATCAAGAGGATGCGTGGGCTGGGCGCCAGCGCCCGCGCCAGCGCCACGCGCTGCTGCTCGCCCCCCGAAAGCTCGTGCGGGTAGCGGTCGATGTGGCGGCGCATGCCCACCTTGTCGAGCAGCGTCTCGACCCGGGCCCGGATCTCGGGTTTCGGCCCCTTGAGGCCGAAGCCCACATTGCGCGCCACGTCGAGATGCGGGAACAGCGCGAAGTCCTGGAACATCAGGCCGATGCCGCGCGCCTCCGGCGGCATGTGCAGCGCGCCCTCCGAGATCGGTCGGCCATCGACATAGACGCCGCCCGCATCCTGCCGGTCGACGCCGGCGATGATCCGGAGCGTGGTGGACTTGCCGCAGCCCGACGGGCCGAGCAGGCAGGTCACCTGCCCCGGCATCACCTTGAGCGACACGCCGCTGACGACCTCGCGGCCCGAAAAGACGCGGGTCAGGTCGCGGATCTCCAGCCGCGGGGCGGGCGCGATCTGCTGCGGCGTACGGGGCGGGGAGGTCTCGAACAAGGGCCAAATCCCGATCAATTGCGTCGGAATGCCCTAGCAATCCCGCCCCGCGCCCGCAAGCTCACATGGTCTGGTTGCCGGCGCCGCCATCCAGAAGAACGTTCTGCCCGACCATGAATCCCGCATGCTGCGAGCACATGAAGGCGCAGGTCGCGCCGAACTCGGCCGCGGTGCCGTAGCGCCGGGTCGGGATCGTCGCCTCGCGGCGGGCGCGGGCCTCCTCGACGCTGATCCCCTCCTTCTTCGACACGCCGCCATCGAGCGAGGCGGCCCGGTCGGTGTCATGGATGCCGGGCAGCAGGTTGTTGATGTTCACGCCCGAGGGCGCGACCTGCCGCGAGGTGCCCGCGACATAGCCGGTGAGACCGGCACGGGCCGAGTTCGACAGGCCCAGCGCCGGGATCGGCGATTTCACCGATTGCGAGGTGATATTGACCACCCTTCCCCAGCCGCGATCCATCATGCCGGGCACCAGCGCCTTCATCAGCGCGATCGGCGTCAGCATGTTGGCGTCGAGCGCGCGGATGAAATCCTCGCGGTCCCAGTCGGTCCACATGCCCGGGGGCGGGCCGCCCGCATTGGTGACGAGGATGTCGACACCCTGCGCCGCCTCGATCACCTGCTTCTGCCCCTCCGGCGTGGTCACGTCGCAGGCGACGGTGACGACCTCGACCCCGAAACGGTCGCGGATCTCCTGCGCCGCCTGTTCCAGCGCCTCCTGCCCCCGCGCGTTCATCACCAGATCGACGCCCGCTTCGGCCAGCGCCTCGGCGCAACCGCGCCCCAGCCCCTTGGACGAGGCGCAGACCAGCGCCCGCTTGCCCCTGATACCCAGATCCATCAGATCTCTCCCTGTTTGCATGGCTGGCCTAGCATCGGCAACCGGGCCGGGCAATGATGTCGCGCGCATGCAATGCCGCTGGGGAGACGTGCATGGAAACCGGCCAGCTCCAACACCTCGCCGTCATCGACGCCGCCGATTTCACCGTGTCTCAGGGCGTGGCCCGTGGCGAGGCGCTGAGCTTCGCCGACGAATTGGTCCCCGACGACATCTATCGCCTCGCCCCCGGCGCACGACGCCGCGAACTGGCCCTGCGCCCGGACGCCGAAGGCGGCTTTCGGATCGAGGCGGGCGGCGTGGACGGCCATGCAGGCCGCCCGGTGCATATCGACAGCTGCCTGTCGCTGTCCGCCCGGGACGGCAGCATCGGCGAGGCGGTGGTGCTGGTCGAGGTCGAGGCGGGGGCCGCCGTCGCGATCTACCTGTTGCCGCTGGGCCGGCTGAGCGAGGGCGAGGATTACCGCCTCGTCGGTATCGACCGCCATGCGGGCACCGCCCGGCTGGCGCAGGTGGCCTGCGCCTCGTTCACCCGCGGCACGCGGATCGCCTTGAGCAGCGGCGCGCAGGTGCCGGTCGAGGAGCTTGTGTCCGGCGACCGCATCCTGACCCGCGATGACGGACCGCAGGCGCTGCGCTGGATCGGTCGGACCACCTTGCGCGCCACCGGCCGCTTCGCGCCGGTTCTGATCCGGGCGGGCGCGCTGAACAATGCGCGCGACCTGCTGCTCAGCCCGGAGCACCGGGTCTTCGTCTGGCAGCGCGAGGACCATCTCGGCACCGGCCGGTCCGAACTGATGATCAAGGTCCGCCACCTGATCGATGGCGACAGCGTGGTCCAGGTCGAGGGCGGCTTCGTCGACTATTTCCAACTGGTCTTCGACGATCACCAGATCGTCTATGCCGAGGGGATCGCCGCCGAATCCCTGCTGGTGGACCGGCGCAACGCCGCGGTTTTGCCCGACGGCATCGCACGCCATGGCCATGCGCGCGGGCTGTCCTACGAGGTCTCCGAAAGCCTGCTGCCCGGCGCCGACGCAGTGGCGCTGCTGCGCCGGGCTTCCGGGCTCTGAGCCGGGCCACAGGGACGGCCCGGCGCTGGACAAGTCGGGGTCCGCCGGAGGCTAGCCGCCCAGGCCGACCTTTACATCGGCGTCGAGCAACCGCCCCGAATCCCGCTTCGATCCGCCGGCGGACAGATCGGCCTCGACATCGACCAGCCCGCCGGAGCCGCCGCTGGATCGCGTTCCGCCAACGGAAACATCGGCACCCGCTTCGGCCAGCCCGCCAGATGCGCCGCCGCCGTCACCGCTGCCCGAGTTTGATCCGCCGACGGAGGCATTCTCCTCCGCATCGACGAGGCCACCGGAGCCACCGGTTCCGCCCGAGCCGCCGACCGAGACGCCGGCCCCGGCATCGACGAGACCGCCAGAACCACTCGTGTCCTGGCCCCCGGTTCCTCCGCTTCTACCGCTGGAGTCACCATTTTCGCCCGAGCCCGCGCTACCGACCGAGGCCCCGACATCGACGCGGCCGCCCGACCCACCGCCACCGCTTCCTCCATCGCCGCCGCCTTCGGCACCGTCCCCGCTGCCGCCCGCCACACCACTGCCGGACCCGGGGCCCGAACCGCCGCCGGTGCCCGCCCCACCGCTACCGCCGACGCTGCCATTGCCGGAAATGCTGCCGCCAGCTCCGGAACTCCCGTGACCGCCTGTCGAGCCGCCCCCGTCGGCGCCCCTCGCCCCGGAACCGCCACCAGCGCCGCCCCCCGCCTGGCCGCCGTTCCCGCCGTCGCCCTGCCCCTCGACAGCACGGATGCCGCCATCCCCGTCGCTTGACGCGTGCGCGAGGGAGGTACCGACACCCGTTCCGCTCCGGAAGGCCAGCGCCTCCGGTTCGCCGCAGGCCGTCAACGCGGTCCCTGCCAACAAGAGAGTCACGGTATTGCGAATGGTCTTCGAAACCATGGTTCGATCCTTTCGTGTTCACGCAGAAGGCGCGTTCCACCTTCATCTTATGACCCCGGAGGTTGAGAGCGAATCGTGGCAGATCCATGGCAGCCAGAATCACAAACCATTGATAAGTTTACGACTTATTGGAACGCCATCCGGAACGAAGCGTGGACTGAAGCGTTAGGAAACGTGGTGCGTGGTTTGCGTCGATCGGTTCGATCCGGGCAATTGTTCTACCGTCCGGAAATGTCTATAGCCCCCGCATGAACAACCGCCCCGCCCTCCCGCCCGAAATCGCCCGCCGTCGGACCTTTGCGATCATCTCGCATCCGGACGCCGGCAAGACGACGCTGACCGAAAAGTTCCTGCTGTTCGGCGGCGCGATCCAGATGGCCGGACAGGTCCGCGCCAAGGGCGAGGCGCGGCGTACCCGCTCGGACTTCATGCAGATGGAAAAGGACCGGGGCATCTCGGTCTCGGCCTCGGCGATGTCCTTCGACTTCAAGAACTTCCGGTTCAACCTCGTCGACACGCCCGGCCACTCGGACTTTTCCGAAGACACCTACCGTACGCTGACGGCCGTGGACGCCGCCGTGATGGTGATCGACGGCGCCAAGGGCGTCGAGAGCCAGACCCGCAAGCTGTTCGAGGTCTGCCGGCTGCGTGACCTGCCGATCCTGACCTTCTGCAACAAGATGGACCGCGAGAGCCGCGACACCTTCGAGATCATCGACGAGATCCAGGAGAACCTCGCCATCGACGTGACCCCGGCCTCCTGGCCGATCGGCGTCGGGCGCGATTTCCTGGGCTGCTACGACCTGCTGCGCGACCGGCTGGAGCTGATCGACCGGGCCGACCGCAACCGCGTCGCCGAGAGCATCGCCATCGACGGGCTCGACGATCCGAAGATGGCCGATCACGTGCCTGCCCATCTGCTGGAAAAGCTGCGCGAAGAGGTCGAGATGGCGCGCGAGCTCTTGCCCGCGCTCGACCCGCAGGCGGTGCTCGAGGGGCACATGACGCCGATCTGGTTCGGCTCGGCGATCAACAGCTTCGGCGTGCGCGAGCTGATGGAGGGCATCGGCACCTACGGCCCCGAGCCGCAGGTCCAGAAGGCGCAGCCGCGCGAGATCGCACCCGAAGAGGGCAAGGTCACGGGCTTCGTCTTCAAGGTGCAGGCCAACATGGACCCCAAGCACCGCGACCGCGTGGCTTTCGTCCGTCTCGCCTCGGGGCATTTCGAGCGCGGCATGAAGCTCACCCATGTGCGCTCCAAGAAGACCATGGCGATCACCAACCCGGTGCTGTTCCTCGCCTCCGACCGCGAGCTGGCCGAGGAGGCCTGGGCCGGCGACATCATCGGCATCCCCAACCACGGCCAGCTGCGTATCGGCGACACGCTGACCGAGGGCGAGATGCTGCGCGTCGCGGGCATCCCCTCCTTCGCGCCGGAACTGCTGCAGACCTGCCGCGCCGGCGATCCGATGAAGGCCAAGCATCTCGACAAGGCGCTCTCGCAGTTCGCCGAGGAAGGAGCCGCCAAGGTGTTCAAGCCGACCTTCGGCTCGGGCTTCATCGTCGGCGTCGTCGGTGCGCTGCAATTCGAGGTGCTCGCCAGCCGGATCGAGATGGAATACGGGCTTCCGGTGCGCTTCGAGCCGTCGCAGTTCACCTCGGCGCGCTGGATGGCGGGCGACAAGGCGGCGGTCGAGGCCTTTGCCGCCAAGAACAAGCAGCATCTCGCCACCGACAATGACGGCGACCTCGTCTATCTCACGCGGATGCAGTGGGACATCGACCGGGTGGAGCGGGATCACCCCGAAATCCGGCTCACCGCGACCAAGGAAATGATGGTGTAGAACCTCGAAGAGGCGGCCCCCTTCGGGACCGCCTCTCCTGTCTCGGGCGGGATCGGGCCGATCAGGCCAGCTTCGCATCCATCGTGATCTCGGCCGCCTTCAGCAGTTTCGAGACCGGGCAGCCGGTCTTGGTGGCCTCCGCCGCCTTGCGGAACTGCTCGTCCGAGGCGCCGGGGACCTTCGCGGTCACGTCGAGGTGGATCCTGGTGATCTCGAACCCCTCGCCCACCTTTTCCAGCGACACCGTGGACTGGACGTCGATGTCATCGGCGGTCAGCTCGTCCTTGCCCAGTTCGAGCGACAGCGCCATCGCGTAGCAGGCCGCATGGGCCGCGCCGATCAACTCCTCGGGATTGGTGCCGGGACCGCCTTCGAAGCGGGCATTGAAGCCATAGGGCTGATCCTTCAACACGCCGGTCTGGGTCGAAATTTCGCCACCGCCCTCCTTGATGCCGCCGCTCCAATGCGCCTTGCCGTGTTTCTTGATCATCGCCGCCTCCATCTCGTGGCGCCCCGGTCACGGGGCTATCGGGCCCAACGCTCGCGCTCCGGGGCCGTTCCGCCGCCAAACTTGACCCGTGCGGGCTTTCGGCATATGGCGGGCCAAGTCGAACGACCCGGCAATCCGGCCGGGCGGGCCGCGCCTGCTCCTGCGGCCAATCGGTGCCGCAGTCTCGAAAGGCTCACATGACCCAGTTCAACGATCTCAATCTCGACCCCAAGGTGCTCAAGGCCGTCTCCGAGGCGGGCTACGAGACCCCGACCCCGATCCAGGCCGGCGCGATTCCGCCGGCGCTCGAGGGCCGCGACGTGCTGGGCATCGCCCAGACCGGCACCGGCAAGACCGCGAGCTTCACGCTGCCGATGATCACGCTTCTGGGTCGTGGCCGCGCCCGCGCCCGGATGCCGCGCTCCCTCGTGCTCTGCCCGACCCGCGAACTCGCGGCGCAGGTGGCCGAGAACTTCGACACCTATGCCAAGCACACCAAGCTCACCAAGGCGCTGCTGATCGGCGGCGTCTCGTTCAAGGAGCAGGATGCGCTGATCGACAAGGGCGTCGACGTGCTGATCGCCACCCCGGGCCGGCTGCTCGACCATTTCGAGCGCGGCAAGCTCTTGCTGACCGGCGTGCAGATCATGGTCGTGGACGAGGCCGATCGGATGCTCGACATGGGCTTCATTCCCGACATCGAGCGGATCTTCGGCCTGACGCCCTTCACCCGCCAGACGCTGTTCTTCTCGGCCACCATGGCGCCCGAGATCGAACGGATCACCAACACCTTCCTGTCGAACCCCGAGAAGATCGAGGTGGCCCGCGCCGCCACCACGGGCGAGAACATCAAACAGGGCGTGGTCATGTTCCGCGCCAGCCGCAAGGACCGCGAGGCGGGCGAGAAGCGCGACCTGCTGCGGGCCCTGATCGATGCCGAGGGCGAGGCCTGCACCAACGCGATCATCTTCTGCAATCGCAAGATGGATGTCGACGTGGTGGCCAAGAGCCTCAAGAAGCACGGCTACGACGCCGAGCCGATCCATGGCGATCTCGACCAGAGCCAGCGGACCCGCACGCTCGAGGGCTTCCGTGCCGGCGAGGTGAAGATCCTCGTGGCCTCCGACGTTGCCGCGCGCGGCCTCGACGTGCCCTCGGTCAGCCACGTCTTCAACTTCGACGTGCCGAGCCACGCCGAGGACTACGTGCACCGGATCGGCCGCACCGGCCGCGCCGGTCGCAAGGGCACCGCGATCATGATCTGCAGCCCGCGCGACGAGAAGAACCTCGACGACGTCGAGCGCCTCGTGCAGAACGCGATCCCGCGTCTCGACGATCCGCGCGGTGCGGCGAAGCCCGCCGCGGCCGAAGCGCCCGCCACCGAGACCACCGGCGAAGAGGAGCGCCCGCGTCGCGCCCGCTCGCGCAGCCGGTCGCGCAGCCGCGACGAGGCGAAGCCCGAGGCCAAGCCCGAAACCGCGGCTCCGAAGCCGGTCGAGGCCAAGCCCGAAGCCGAGGCGAAGCCGGAGCCCAAGACCGAGCCGACGCCCGAGCCCAAGACCGAGAAGGCCGCCGAGCCCGCCCCCGTCGAGTCCCGCCGCAACGAGCAGCGCGGTGGCCAGCGGAGCCATCAGGGCCGCGATCGTCGTCGCCAGGAGAGCCGCGAAGAAGAGGTCGTCGGCATGGGCGAAGACACGCCCGCCTTCATCCTCAAGAGCTTCGAGGAGCGGCGCGCCGGCTGAGGCGCGCCACCACGATGCGGGTCCTTCTTTCCCTCGCTCTCGCCGCCGCGATCCCGGCCCTGCCCGCGCAGGCCGAGGAGACGCATTGCCGTGCCTCGGTCAACGGCCGCGAGACGGTCGTGACCTACGATGATTCCATCGATTTCGAGACCGAGCTGGGCACGCGTGAGCGGATGTCGCGCTGGCCCGGCAAGGTCTGGAACAAGGCGTGGGGCAGCCCGCCCGCCTGCGACAGCCGGGTGCTGTTCACCTATCTCGCGGTGGAACTGCCTCCCGAGGAGACCGACGGCTACTGCCTGCAGCCCGATCCGGACGATGATGGCTGGCTGCTGGTGCCCGGCACACGCGGCACCACCGCGCAATGCAGCATCACCACCTGCGACCGGGTCAACGCCGCGGTCGATACCGGCACCACCCTGGCCGGGCTGATGCTGGCACCGCCGCCGACACCCGCCGAGGCCGTGGCCGAGCCCGAGCGCCTGCTGCACAGTTCGGGCGCGCTGGTCCTGAAGGGAACGGCGGAGTGGCTTGCCACCAGCATCGGCACCGCCGCACCCGGCGTCACCGCCGCCCTGACCGGCCCCGTCGCACTCGGCGCCGCCGCCGCCTCGGTCGTGGTGATCGGCAGCGCAGTCTATGTGTGCAGCGGCTAGTGGCCGGATCTCAGAACCAACGACACGGCGCGTCCGTCAGCAAGTGACAGTCTTGGCAAATCGCCAGAGATAAAGGACATTCGGCCGCGATCCGTGCTCGATCATGGTCAGCCCGTCGCGCCGCCAGCCATGTCGTTCGTAGAAGCTGCGCGCCCGGTCGTTGCCCCGCACCACCGTGAGCCAGGCTTCGTCGTAGCCGGAGAACGCAATGCGCCGCTCCGCATCGGCAAGCAACACTCGGCCGACGCCGAGGCGCCGCGCGGTTGCATCGACGAAAAGCCGGGAGATTTCGGCCCTACTGGTCAGGCAAAGGCCGATGGGTCGATCTTCCAACCGGACCATTCGTCCGGACGGACGCTCACGGCGAAGTCGGTCAGCAAACTTCACTCGGGAGCGGGTGGCGGCGTCGTATGACGGCACGAGATGGTCATGCGCCTCGTGCCAGCCATCGTGCCATAGCGTCGCCAGCGGAATGATCGCCGCTCCGGGGATCGTTTCGACCTTGAGTGGCCCCGTCATCACGGCGCTCCGGACGGCCTCGCCGCTCGCCCTTGCGAGCAGTCCATCGGTGGGGGACGAGCGCGCGATGCACCCATCCCCCTCTTGGGATCAGCTCAGCCGGCTCACCACGACGTTGACCTCGGGCTTCTTGCCGGTCTCGGCCTGGGTGGTGGAGCGCGCGATTCGCTTGAGTTCGCGGTCGAGCTTGTCCTCGTCGCGCAGCATCCGGCGGCCCGCCTTGTTGACGAACTGCGCCAGGTCACCCTCGAGCGTTTCCACCAACGGCGCGTTCGAGCGGCCCTTCTCGGGCAGGCCCATGATCTCGCACCACGGATCGCCGAGCGGCTCGTCGTTCTCGTCGATGATCATGGTCACGGTGACGTGGCCGTTGAGCGCCATCCGGATCCGGTCGCGCACGATGCCGTCCGTCGCGCCGATCATCACCGAACCGTCGAGATAGCTGCGGCCGGTGTCGATGTACTCGGCCACCTTGGGCGCGTTGCCCGACAGGTCGAGCATCATGCCGTTGACCGCGACGATCCCCGGCAACCCGCGCTCGAGGCCGAGCTTCACATGCTCGCGCAGATGGCGGTGCTCGCCATGCATCGGCACGAGGAACTGCGGCCGCACGATGTCATGCAGCAATTGCAGGTCGGGGCGGTTGGCATGGCCCGAGACGTGGAACAGCCCATGCGTGTCCTCGATCACGTCCACGCCCTTTTCCGAGAGCTGGTTCATGATCTTGATCACGCCGCGCTCGTTGCCCGGGATGGTGCGCGAGGAGAACAGGAAGCTGTCGCCCTCCTGCAGCTTCAGCCCGAGATAGGAGCCCTGCGCCAGCTGCGCGCTGGCGGCGCGGCGCTCGCCCTGGCTGCCGGTGACCAGCAGGAGCAGGTTCTCGCGCGGGATCGAGGCGGCCTCTTCCGGGCCCACGGTCTTGGGAAAGCCGTGCAGCAGCCCGCATTCGGTCGCGGTCTCGACCATGCGGCGCATGGCGCGGCCCAGCAGGCAGACGGTGCGCCCGGCCCTGTCGGCGGCGATCGCGATGGTCTTGAGGCGCGCCACGTTCGAGGCGAAGGTGGTGGCCACCACCATGCCCGGCTGCGCCGCGATCAGCTTCTCGATCTCGGGCGCCAGCGTCGCCTCGGAACGGCCCGGCAGCGGCGAGAACACGTTGGTCGAGTCGCAGACCAGCGCCTTGACGCCACCCTTGGAGATCTCGGACCAGAGGTCGGGGTTGAAGGGCTCGCCCACGACCGGGGTGTGGTCGACCTTGAAATCGCCCGAATGCAGCACCCGGCCCTCGGGGCTGTCGATCACGAGGCCTGAGCTTTCGGGGATCGAGTGGCTGATCGGCACGAAGCCCACCTTGAACGGCCCGGCATCGACCGTCGCCGGCCAGGGCTCGACCACGTTCAGGATGCTTTCGGGGGCGCCATGCTCGTCGAGCTTGTGGCGCGCGATCGCGGCGGTGAACTTGCGCGCGTGGATCGTGGCGCCGAGGCGCTTCCAGAAATGGCCGACCGCGCCGACATGGTCCTCATGCGCATGGGTGATGAAGATCGCGTCGATGCGATCCTTGCGCGCCTCGAGCCACGAGATGTCGGGCATGATGAGATCGACGCCCGGCGTCGTGTCCATGTCGGGGAAGGTCACGCCGAGATCGACGACGATCAGCCGTTCCTGCCCCGGTTTGCCGTAGCCGTAGACATAGGCGTTCATGCCGATCTCGCCGGCGCCGCCGAGAGGAAGGTAGATCAGTCTTTCGCCGCTCATGCGGTCTCCTTGTTGTAGCTGTGGATGACGGTCAGCCCGTGCATCGTCAAATCGTCTTCGATATCGTCGAAGAGCATGTCGCCCTGCGCGAAGAGAGGCGCAAGCCCCCCGGTTCCGATGATCCGCATCGGACGGTCGCGCTCCGCCCGGATGCGGTCGCATATGCCGCGTACGAGGCCGACATAGCCCCAGAAGATGCCCGACTGCATGCAGGCGACCGTGTTGGTGCCGATGACCTTCTCGGGCTTGCTCACATCGACATGCGGCAGCGCCGCCGCCGCCTGGTGCAGCGCCTCGAGGCTCAGGTTCACGCCGGGCGAGATGACGCCGCCGACATAGGCGCCATCGGTGTCCACCACGTCGAAGGTGGTCGCCGTGCCGAAATCCACCACGACGATATCGCCGCCATGCCGGTCCCAGGCGCCCACCGTGTTCACCAGCCGGTCGGGGCCGACCTGGGTGCCCGCGTCGACGCGCGGTGCCACCGGCAGGCGGCAGTCGGGCTTGCCGACCACGAGCGGGCGGCAGTTGAAGTAGCGGTCGCCCAGGACCCGCAGGTTGAACACCACGCGCGGGACGGTCGAGGAGATGATCATCTCGTCGATCTCGGCCTCGATGCCGCGCATCTTCATCAGCGTCGAGAGCCAGACGAAATACTGGTCCGCCGTGCGCTGCCACTCGGTCGAGGTGCGCCAGGTGGCGAGGAACTCGGTGCCGTTCCAGATCGAGAACACGGTGTTGGTGTTGCCGCAATCGATGGCGAGTAGCATCTCGGGACCTTCAGAAAAACACGTCGGCGGCGCTGATCGCGCGCAGGCCCTTGGGCGTCCTGAGCATCAGGTTGCCGGCCTCGTCCACGTTTTCGAACACGCCGGTGATCTCGTCGGCCCCGGTGCGCGCGGTGATCACCTCGCCCAGCCGTGCCGCGTGGCGCAGCCAGTCCTCGCGGATCCGCCCGAAACCGAAGGCGTCGAGCTTGCCCTCCTCGGTGGCGAAGGCATCGGCGAGGTGGGTCAGGAACTCTTCCGGGTCGACCAGCGGCCCGCCGTCATCGGCGACCGCGACCGGCGGAAAGGCCGCGTCGCGCAGCCCCGCCGGGTGCGAGGCGAGGTTCACCCCGACACCGATGGCGAGCCAGTCGACATAGGGCCCCTGACCGGCGCTCTCCAGCAGGATGCCCGCGACCTTGCCGCCGTCGAGCAGCACGTCGTTGGGCCATTTAAGCGACAGACGGGTCCGGTCGACATGGATCGCCAGCGCCTCGAACAGCGCCACCGCGGCGAGGAAGCTGCGGCGCGCGGCCTCGGCGGGCGTGGCCTCGGGCTTGTAGACCAGCGTCGCGGCAAGGTTGCCGGGCTGGCTCGACCAGTCGCGGCCACGGCGGCCGCGGCCGGACGTCTGCTCATGCGCCATGATCCAGGTGGGTCCGGCAAGGCCAGAGGCCGCGCGTCGCGCGGCCTCGGCCATGGTGCTGTCGACGGTGTCGAGCACGACCCGTTCCCACCCCTCGGGCCAGAGCCCGCGGGATGTGGCGTCAGTTGACAAGGGTCGCCGCCGCGGCAGCGGCCAGGGGCTCGATGCCGAAGAGGTTGATGACGCCGAACACCATCACGGCGGCAGAGGCCATGAGAACGCCCCAGAGCAGCGGCGAGGTGCCGGTGTCGAGCGCTTCGCGCTCTTCGCCGAAATACATGTAGTAGACGATGCGCAGGTAGTAGAAGGCACCGATCACCGAGGCGATCACGCCGAGCACCGCGAGCCAGGTCAGCCCGCCCTCATAGGCCGCGCGCAGCACGTAGAGCTTGCCGAAGAAGCCGACCATCGGCGGCACGCCGGCAAGGCTGAACAGCAGCACCAGCATCGCCAGCGCGCGCATCGGCGCGTAGCGCGAATACATGTGCAGGGCGCCGATATCGGTCACCGGGCGGCCGTCGCGCTCCATCGACAGGATGAAGGCGAAGGTGCCGATGTTCATGGTGACGTAGATCGCCATGTAGATCAGCATCGCCTGCACGCCGAAGGCGGTGCCCGAGGCGAGACCCATCAGCGCGAAGCCCATATGAGCGATCGAAGAATAGGCCATCAGGCGCTTGATGTTGGTCTGACCGATCGCGGCGACGCCGCCCCAGAACACCGAGACCACCGACAGGAAGGCCACGATCTGCTGCCAGTCGCCGACCACGCCGCCGAAGCCGTCGAAGACGACCCGGGCGAAGAGCGCGATGGCGGCCATCTTGGGCGCGGTCGCCATGAAGGCGGTCACGGGGGTCGGCGCGCCCTCGTAGACGTCGGGGGTCCACATGTGGAACGGCGCGGCCGAGACCTTGAAGGCGAAACCCACCAGCAGGAAGACGAGGCCGAAGATCAGGCCGAGCGGCACGTCCACGGCGGTTGCCAAGAAGATGCCCTCGAACTGGGTGGTGCCGGCGAAGCCGTAGACCAGCGAGGCGCCGTAGAGCATCAGGCCCGAGCTGAGCGCGCCCAGCACGAAGTATTTGAGGCCGGCCTCGGTCGATTTCTCGCTGTCACGGCGCAGCGAAGCCACCACATACATGGCGAGCGACTGCAGCTCGATGCCCATGTAGAGCACCATCAGGTCGCCCGCAGAAACCATCACCATCATGCCGACCACGGCGAGGGCCACGAGCACCGGGTACTCGAACCGCAGCAGGTTGCGACGCGCCAGGTATTCCTGGCTCATCACCAGCACCACGGCGGCCGAGAGCAGGATCGTCACCTTGGAGAAGCGGGCGAAGCCGTCATCGACGAAGCTGCCGAAGAAGGCCGGGTCGGTGCCCTCGCGGGTGGCGATCAGGAACGCGACGAGCGCGAACATCGCCGCGGTCGCCCAGATCAGGAGACCGGCGGACTTGTCCTTGGTGGTGTAGACGCCCGCCATGAGCGCGACCATCGCATAGACCGAGAGGATCACCTCGGGCAGGACGGTCTGGAGATCGAGTGAGAACATGTGTCCTGGTCCTTAGTGCTGTGCCGGGGCCGCGACCTCGGCCGAGGCGATGGCGCTCTCGGAGCCATGCGCCGCGACCGCGACCTCGACCTGGTCCACGAGCGCCGCGACGCTCGGTCCGGTGATGTCGGTGACGAGGCTCGGATAGACGCCGAGCAGGATCGTCATGGCGACGAGCGGTGCGAAGATCCACTTTTCGCGGGCGGTCATGTCGGTGATCGACTTCAGGCTTTCCTTGATCAGGTCGCCCATGACGACCCGGCGGTACAGGTAGAGCGCGTAGGCCGCCGAGAAGATGACACCGGTGGTGGCCACCGCCGCGACCCAGGTGTTGGCCTGGAACATGCCAATCAGCGTCAGGAATTCGCCGACGAATCCGCTGGTGCCCGGCAGGCCGACATTGGCCATGGTGAACAGCATGAACACCGCCGCATAGGCCGGCATCCGGTTCACGAGGCCGCCATAGGCGTCGATGTCGCGGGTGTGCATCCGGTCGTAGATCACGCCGACGCCGAGGAAGAGCGCGCCGGAGATGAAGCCGTGGCTGATCATCTGGAACACCGCGCCGTCGAGACCCTGCTGGTTCAGCGCGAAGATGCCGGCGGTGACGAAACCCATATGGGCGACCGAGCTATAGGCGATCAGCTTCTTGATGTCCTTCTGCACCAGCGCCACCAGCGAGGTGTAGACGATGGCGATCGCCGAGAGCCACAGCACCAGCGGCGCCCAGATGTCGGAGGCGACCGGGAACATCGGCAGCGAGAAGCGCAGGAAGCCGTAGCCGCCCATCTTCAGCAGGATCGCGGCCAGAACCACCGAACCGGCGGTCGGCGCCTGCACGTGGGCGTCGGGCAGCCAGGTGTGCACCGGCCACATCGGCATCTTCACCGCGAAGCTGGCGAAGAAGGCGAACCACAGAAGCGTCTGCACGCCGCCGACGATCTGCACCCCGAGGATCGGGAAGCTCTCGGACGAGAAGTTGTAGCCCATCAGCGTCGGGATGTCGGTGGTGCCCGCCTGCGCGAACATCACCACCATCGCCACCAGCATCAGCACCGAGCCGAGGAAGGTGTAGAGGAAGAACTTGAAGCTCGCATAGATGCGGTCCTTGCCGCCCCAGATGCCGATGATCAGGAACATCGGGATCAGGCCCGCCTCGAAGAACAGGTAGAACAGCACGAGGTCGAGCGCCACGAACACGCCGATCATCAGCGTCTCGAGCACCAGGAAGGCGATCATGTATTCCTTGACCCGGTGCGTCACGTCCCAGCAGGCGGCGATGACGAGCGGCATCAGGAATGTGGTCAGCATCACGAACAGAAGCGAGATGCCGTCGACGCCGAGCTTGTAGCGCATGCCCAGGAGCCACTGGCGATCCTCGACGAACTGGAAGCCCGGCGCCTCGGCGTCGAAGCCCGCGAGGATGAACAGCGACACCACGAAGGTGAAGACGGTGGTGGCCAGAGCCACCCACTTGGCGTTGCGCTGCGCGGCCAGGTCATCGCCGCGCAGGAACAGCGCGAGGATGCCGGCGCCCAGAAGCGGGATGAAGGTGGTCAGAGAGAGAAGGTTGCCCATCTGTTATTCGGCCCCCCCGGCCAAGGTCATCCAGGTCAGGATCAGGGCCAGGCCCAGAACCATCGCGAAGGCGTAGGTAAAGACGTATCCGTTCTGCGCGCGGCCGGCGAGGCGGGTGAAGAAGGGCACGATGCCCATCGCCACGCCGTTGATGCCGCCGTCGATGACGCTGCCGTCGCCCTTGGTCCAGAAGAACCGGCCGATGGCCTGCGCGGGCCGAACGAAGACGAAGTCGTAAAGCTCGTCGAAGTACCACTTGTTGAGCAGGAAGTTGTAGAGCGGCCGCTGGTTCGCCGCGAGCTGCGCGGGCAGCTCCGGACGGCGGATATACATCAGCCAGGCGAGGCTCAGGCCAAGCAGCATGGCGACGAAGGGGCTGACCTTGACCCAGACCGGCGCGTGGTGCGCGTCGTCGAGGACATGGTTGTCGGGCGCCATGTAGATCGCCCCCTGCCCCGGCGCCGCGATCGTGGCGACGGCGCCATGACCATCGGCCTCGACGGCGTGGCCCGCATCGTCCTCGGCCACCGCCTCGGCGGCGTGCTCGAGATCGCCCTCGGCCAGCTCGTCGGTCGCGGCGACGACGCCCTCGCCGTGGCCGTCACCGGCCTCGGCATGGGCCGTCGGAATGCCGAAATACTGCGAGACCCGGGCGTGATCGCCGAAGAAGGGCGCGTACCACAGCATGCCGGCGAGGACCGCCCCGAGCGACAGCACGCCCAGCGGCACCAGCATCGTGCCGGGGCTCTCATGCGCATGGTCATGCGTGTGATGATCGCCGCGCGGCTTGCCGAAGAAGGTCATGAAGATGAGCCGCCAGGAATAGAAGCTCGTCATCGCGGCGGCGACCACCAGCAGCCAGAAGGCATAGGGCGTGGCACCGGCATAGGCGCTTTCGATGATCGCGTCCTTCGACAGGAAGCCCGCGAAGCCGATATGGGTCAGCGGAATGCCGACGCCGGTGATCGCCAGCGTGCCGATCATCATCGCCCAGAAGGTATAGGGGATCTTCTTCCGCAGACCTCCATAGTTCCGCATGTCCTGCTCGTGATGCATCGCATGGATGACCGAGCCGGCCCCGAGGAACAGCAGCGCCTTGAAGAAGGCATGGGTGAAGAGGTGGAACATCGCCACCGAGTAGACGCCCGAACCGGCCGCCACGAACATGTAGCCCAGCTGCGAACAGGTCGAATAGGCGATCACGCGCTTGATGTCGTTCTGCACCAGACCCACGGTCGCGGCGAAGAAGGCGGTGGTGGCGCCGATGAAGACGATGATCGCCTTGGCGTCGGGCGCGAATTCGAGGATCGGCGACATCCGGCAGACCAGGAACACGCCCGCCGTCACCATGGTCGCGGCATGGATCAGCGCCGAGACCGGGGTCGGGCCTTCCATCGCGTCGGGGAGCCAGGTGTGGAGCAGCAGCTGCGCCGACTTGCCCATCGCGCCGATGAACAGCAGCAGCGAGACGATCTCGAGTGCCCGGAACTCGAGGCCGAGGAATTCGAGCTCCATCCGCGCCATCACCGGCGCCGCGGCGAAGATGTCGGAGAAGTTGATCGAGTCCGCGAGGAAGAACAGCGCGAAGATGCCGAGCGCGAAGCCGAAATCGCCGACGCGGTTGACGATGAAGGCCTTCATCGCGGCGGCATTGGCCGAAGGCTTGCGGTAGTAGAAGCCGATCAGCAGGTAGGATGCGACGCCGACGCCTTCCCAGCCGAAGAACATCTGAACGAGGTTGTCGGCGGTCACCAGCGCGAGCATCGCGAAGGTGAAGAAGGAGAGATAGGCGAAGAAGCGCGGCCGGTAGCTTTCGCCCGGCCGGAAGTTCTCGTCATGCGCCATGTAGCCGAAGCTGTAGAGGTGCACGAGGAACGAGACCGTGTTGATCACGATCAGCATGATCGCGGTCAGACGGTCGAGCCGGATCGCCCAGTCGGTCGAGAGCGAGCCGCTCTCGATCCAGCGCAGGATCTGGATCTGCTCCATCTGGCCGTCATGGCCGAGGAACACGATCCACGACAGCAGGCAGGACAGGCCGACCAGCGAGGTGGCGACCCATTGCGCGCCCGCCTCGGAGATCAGCCGCCAGCCGAAGCCCGCGATCAGTGCGCCGACGAGGGGCGCGAAGAGGATGATCGTTTCCATGCGCCCCTCAGCCTTTCATCACGTTGACGTCTTCGACGTCGATGGTGCCGCGGATCCGGAAGAAGCAGACCAGAATGGCGAGGCCGATCGCCGCCTCGGCGGCCGCGACGGTCAGCACGAAGAGCGTGAAGACCTGGCCGACCAGATCGCCCAGATAGGCCGAGAAGGCGACGAAGTTGATGTTCACCGCGAGCAGCATCAGCTCGATCGACATCAGGATGATGATGACGTTCTTGCGGTTCAGGAACAGCCCGAAGATGCCGATGACGAACAGCGCCGCCGCGACGGTGAGATAATGTTCGAGCCCTATCGGGGCTTCAGCGAGATAAGCGTCCATCAGTGTCCCTCCGGGCTTTGGCCCGTTCGCGGTCTATCAGAGGCCCTGGCCGGGCTTCACGTCCTTGAGTTCCAGCGTCTTGGCCGGATCGCGATACATCTGCGCCAGGATGTCCTGCCGCTTCACGTCCTTGCGGTGCCGCATCGTCAGCACGATCGCGCCGATCATCGCCACCAGCAGCACGAGGCCCGCGAGCTGGAACAGCAGGATGTAGCGATCGTAGATCAGCAGGCCGAGAAGCTGCGTGTTCTCGACGTCGAAGACGAAGGGCGCGGCGAGGCGCTCGTCATAGCCCTCGGAGTAGTCCCAGACGCCGAAGGCTAGGGCCAGCTGCATCAGGAGGATGACGCCGATCAGCAGCGCCAGCGGCATGTATTTCGCCATCTCCGCCTTCAGCTCGGCGAAATCGACGTCGAGCATCATCACCACGAAGAGGAACAGCACCGCGACGGCGCCGACATAGACGATGACCAGCAGCAGCGCCACGAATTCGGCGCCGACCAGGATGAACAGCCCGGCCGAGCTCAAGAAGGCGAGGATCAGCCACAGCACCGAATGCACCGGGTTGCGGGCGATCACGGTGAACAGCCCGCCGACGATGGTCGACAGCGCGAAGAGGTAGAAGATGATGGCGGCGGCGGTCATCGTGCGGTGTCCTTTCCGGTGTCCTCGTCCATGACCTCGGTGGCAAGCTCCATCGCCTTGGTCATCGCGGGCACGCCGCCGAACATCCCCGCTTGGGCGATGGTCTCGGCGATCTCCTGTTTCGTGGCGCCCGCCTCCCGCGCGTGGCGCACGGTGAGACGGATCTGGGCCTCGGCCTGGGCGCCGAGGATGGTCAGACCGGTCAGCGTCAGCAGCAGCCGGGTCTTGGCGTCGAGCCCCTCGGGGTTGAGGGTGCGCCCCATGAACGCCTCCATCATCTCCTTGGGCATGGTCGGCCAGAGCTGCTCGAAGCCCTTCGGCGTGAAGCTCTCGAGCGCGGGATTCATCCGACGGGCCCAGTCCTGGCCCATCTTCATCATCTGCGCGAAGGGGTTCTGATCGGTCACGGCGTGGTCCTCAGCGGTACGGCGCGTCGAGCTCGAGGTTGCGGGCGATCTCGGCTTCCCAACGGTCGCCATTCGCCAGCAGCTTCTCCTTGTCGTAGTAGAGCTCCTCGCGGGTCTCGGTCGAGTATTCGAAGTTCGGCCCCTCGACGATCGCATCGACCGGGCAGGCCTCCTGGCAGAAGCCGCAATAGATGCACTTGGTCATGTCGATGTCGTAGCGCGTGGTGCGGCGCGAGCCGTCCTCGCGCGGTTCGGCATCGATGGTGATCGCCTGCGCCGGGCAGACCGCCTCGCACAGCTTGCAGGCGATGCAGCGCTCTTCCCCGCTGGGATAGCGGCGCAGCGCGTGTTCGCCCCGGAAACGGGCCGAGAGCGGGCCTTTCTCGTGCGGGTAGTTCACGGTCGCCTTGGAGCCGAAGAAGTACTTCAGCCCCAGCTTCATGCCCTTGGCGAAATCCTGGAGCAGGAAATACTTGGCGGCGCGGGTGTAGTCGATCTGCGTCATGCTCAGACTCCCAGGGTCCAGCGGGCCCAGAACCCGCCAAGGACCTCGAATTTCGCGAGGAAGGCCACGATCACGACCCAGGCGAGCGACAGCGGCAGGAACACCTTCCAGCCCAGACGCATCAGCTGGTCGTAGCGGTAGCGCGGGGTGATCGCCTTCACCATCGCGAAGATGAAGAAGACGAAGAACATCTTGAGGACCATCCACAGCACGCCGTCGGGCAGGCCGGGGATCGGCGACAGCCAACCGCCGAAGAACATCAGCGACACCAGCGCGCACATCAGCACGATCGCGACGTATTCGCCGATCATGAACAGCAGGAACGGCGTCGAGGAATACTCGACCTGGTAGCCGGCGACGAGCTCGGATTCGGCTTCGGGCAGGTCGAAGGGCGGGCGGTTGGTCTCGGCCATGGCCGAAATCAGGAACAGGAACAGCATCGGGAAATGCGGCAGCCAGTACCAGTTGAACAGGCCGAAATCGCCGTCCTGCGCCGCCACGATGGCGCCGAAGTTCAGGCTCCCCGTCGAGATGATGATGCCGACGATGATCAGGCCGATCGAGACCTCGTAGGAGATCATCTGCGCGGCCGAGCGCAGCGAGCCGAGGAACGGGTATTTCGAGTTCGAGGCCCAGCCGCCCATGATCACGCCGTAGACCTCGAGCGAGGAGACGGCGAAGACATAGAGCAGCGCCACGTTGAGATCGGCCAGCACCCAGCCATCGGCAAAGGGGATCACCGCCCAGGCGATCACCGCCATGACGAAGGAGATCATCGGCGCCAGGAAGAACACCGAGCGGTCGGCGCCGGCGGGCACGACCACCTCCTTGACGATGTATTTTAGGAAGTCGGCGAAGCTTTGCAGCAAGCCGAAGGGGCCGACAACGTTGGGCCCCTTGCGCATCTGCACCGCGGCCCAGACCTTGCGGTCGACCAGCAACAGGAACGCCAGCGCCACGAGCAATGGCACGATCAGCAGCAGAGACTGACCGAGGATCAGCAGCACGGCTCCGATGCTGGTTTCGGTGAAGAATTCGACCATGGTGCTTCCCTCAGACCGTCGGGATGCCGTTCAGTCCGCAGTTCTGGACGGTGACTTCGGCATCGATCGTGCGCAGCCCCTCAGGCAGGGCCGGCGAGATGGTGTAAACAGCATCGGCGCGCCAGTTTCCAGCCGATTCATCGAGTTGGGTGCGGACATGACGGGCAAATCCATAGCCCCGGATCAGCGCATATTGCGCCGCCGCGCATTCCGCATAGGCGATCACGTCCTCGGCCTTGGCGCCGCCGCTCATCGCGACGTGGAAGTTCACGAGGTCGCCGTCGAGCAGCCGCGTCTCGACGCCGTCATGCCGCGGCGCGCCGCGCTCCCCCCGCCCCGCCGCGGCATCCGCCTCGGCGCAGCCGGCCACCAGGGCCGCCAGGGGCAGGAGGAGAGCGGCCCGCATCCTCACTCGGCCGCGATCTTCTGCTGCCGGCGGGTGCGGGCATTGCCCGCAAGCTCGCCCATCAGCTCGCTGGCACGGGCGATGGGGTTGGTCAGGTAGTGCTCGGCGACGATGCTCTCGAAATCGCCGAGCGCCTCGTCCATCGAGCCGAGCTCCAAGGGCTGCCATTCGTTCTCGGCCACCTCGTCGATCCGTGCCAGATGCGGATGCGCCGCCACCAGCGCCTGCCGCAGCTGCGCGAGGCTGTTCCAGGGCTGGGTCGCACCCAGCTCGGCCGAAAGCGCGCGCAGGATCGCCCAGTTCTCCTTGGCCTGGCCCGGCGCGAAGCCGGCGCGCAGCGCGAGTTGCGGGCGGCCTTCGGTGTTGACGAAGAGCCCCTGCTCCTCGACCCAGGCCGCCGCGGGCAGGATCAGGTCGGCGCGATGCGCACCGCGATCACCATGGCTGCCCTGGTAGATCACGAAGGCGCCCGAGGGCAGCGCGATCTCGTCGGCGCCCATGTTGTAGATCACCTCGGCGCTTTCGAGCGCGGTCTCGACGCCGCCCTCGGTGGTGGCGCCGACATCCATCGCGCCGACGCGGCTCGCGGCCGAATGCAGCACCAGAAGCTTGCTCTTGCTGCGGGCGGCCAGTTCCATGGCATGAGCGAGAACCGCCTCGCCATCGGCACCGGTCAGGGCACCCTGCCCCACCACGACGACCGAAGCCTCGTCCAGCACCGCGCCGAACTCGTGGCCGAGCAGGTCGGACAGCGCCTTGCGGCCCGTGCCCGCATGATGCGCATCATAGGTCAGGTCCGCCGGCACGCCGACATGGCCGACATTGGCCCCGGCGAGCCAGGCCTTGCGGATGCGGGCGTTGAGAACCGGCGCCTCGATGGCGGGGTTGGTGCCGACCAGCATGATGTGGCGCGCGGTGTCGAGATCCTCGATCCGGGCCGTGCCGACATAGGCCGAGCGATTGCCAGCAGGCAATTTGGCACCGTCGGTGCGACATTCGACGACACCGCCCTGCCCCTCGATCAGCTGCTTGAGCGCGAAGGCGGCCTCGGTCGGGGCGAGATCGCCGACGAGACCCGCGACCTTGCGGCCCTTCATGGCGGCGGCGGCGGCGGCGAGCGCCTCGGGCCAGTCGGCCTTCCGCAGCTTGCCGTTCTCGCGGATATAGGGCGTGTCGAGACGCTGGCGCGCGAGGCCGTCCCAGACGAAGCGCGCCTTGTCCGACAGCCATTCCTCGTTCACGCCGTCATGGTTGCGCGGCAGGATGCGCATCACCTTGCGTCCCTTGGTGTCCACGCGGATCGACGAGCCGAGCGCGTCCATCACGTCGATGGTCTCGGTCTTGGTCAGCTCCCAGGGGCGGGCGTTGAAGGCGTAGGGCTTGGAGACCAGCGCGCCCACCGGGCACAGGTCGATGATGTTGCCCTGCAGGTTCGAATCGAGCGTCTGGCCGAGATAGGAGGTGATCTCCGCATCCTCGCCGCGCCCGGTCTGGCCCATCTGGGAAATGCCGGCCACCTCGGTGGTGAAGCGCACGCAGCGGGTGCAGGAGATGCAGCGCGTCATGTGCGTCTCGACCAGCGGGCCGAGATCGAGATCCTCGGTCGCGCGCTTGGGCTCGCGATAGCGCGAGAAGTCGACGCCATAGGCCATCGCCTGGTCCTGCAGGTCGCACTCGCCGCCCTGGTCGCAGATCGGGCAATCGAGCGGGTGGTTGATGAGCAGGAACTCCATCACCCCCTCGCGGGCCTTCTTGACCATCGGCGAGTTGGTCTTGACCTGCGGCGGCGCGCCCTCGGGCCCGGGCCGCAGATCCTTGACCTGCATGGCGCAGGAGGCGGCGGGTTTCGGCGGGCCGCCCACGACCTCGACGAGACACATGCGGCAATTGCCGGCGATGCTCAGCCGCTCGTGATAGCAGAAACGGGGGATTTCGATCCCCGCGGTCTCGCAGGCCTGGATGAGCGTCATCGCCCCCGGCACCTCGATGACCTTTCCGTCGATGCTGACTTTGCGCAAATCGGACATGGCAGGCCGCCCCTTTCCTCGCGTCGGACGCATGCCTCCGGGTCGGGGGCTGCGATCGAGGGGGGTTCTAACGCGGCTCGCCCGGCGATGCCAGACGCATCCACGCGCCGGAACGGGGAAAATGCCGCTCTGGCGCGTGGATGGGCTGCGGCACGCGCGCACAGCCCATCATCGGTCGGATCGGCGACGGGTTACTGGAGCAGCGTGCCGATCCGGCTGCCGGCCGCCATCTCGCGGCGGCCGACCTCGCAATAGGTCTCCCAGTCGCCCTCGACCCCGCCCTTTTCGCGCAGGAGGGCCCGGGCCTCGGCCTCGAGCCGGTCCTTTTCCTCCTCGTCGTCGATGAAGGCGCTGATCTGGGCCCGGGTATAGCCCAGATCCAGGGCGTGGCTCCGGAGCGAGTTGAGAAAGCCGATGCCGGTCAGCCAGCGCGAGTCGAGGCTGTCGCACTTGCGGCCGATCTCGTAGGCGATGGCGGTGGAAATCAGCCCGTCGCGGATCTTGGCGTTCTCGCGCAGCGCCGGCAGCGCCGCCGTCGCGCCCGCCGCGATGGTAAAGCCGAGGATCAGCGCGGCGGTGCGCGCGAGATGCGGGATGGTCATGCGTGGTCTCTCCTATCGGGCCGGTTCCGGGGCCTGCTCGCCCCCGTCCGGCGCTTCTGGCCGAGAGCTTGGCCCCGGAAGGCCGATATTCAATATCACGCTGTGGAGAGTGGCCTCGCGATGGCGGATCGCCGCCCGGTCCTCAGGCGTCGCGGCCGCCCTCGGCCTGTTCGGCCTCCTCGCGTTTCAGCTCGGCCGCGCTTTCGCCCTTGGCATGGGCAAGGCGCTTTTCGACCCACGGCACCGCCACATAGGAGATGAGCGGCACCGTGAAGGTGGTGGAGATCAGGATCTCCAGCCAGAGCGGCACCCCCGGCGCTAGCCACGAGAACAGGTAGCTGGAGATCAGGACCGCCGGGTAGACCGCGAGCCAGACGCCGAAATTCTTCAGCGCCTGGTCGCGCCAGGTCATTGGGCCGCGATGGTCGCCGCGACGCCGCGACCGCGAATGCGGTCCTCGATCTCGTCGCGGAAGTTGCGGATCAGGCCCTGGATCGGCCATGCGGCGGCGTCGCCGAGCGCGCAGATGGTGTGACCCTCGACCTGCTTGGTCACGTCGAGCAGCATCTCGATCTCCTCGATCGCCGCGTCGCCGCGCACCATCCGCTCGAGCACCCGCATCATCCAGCCGGTGCCTTCACGGCAGGGCGTGCACTGACCGCAGCTCTCGTGCTTGTAGAATTTCGACAGCCGCCAGATCGCCTTCACCATGTCGGTGGACTGATCCATCACGATGACGGCGGCGGTACCGAGGCCGGAACGCTGCTCGCGCAGCCAGTCGAAATCCATGATCGCGTCTTCCATGGTCTCGGCGCGCAGCACCGGTACCGAGGAGCCGCCCGGAATCACCCCCTTGAGGTTCTTCCAGCCGCCACGGATGCCGCCGCAATGCTTGTCGATCAGCTCCTTGAAGGAGATCGACATCTCCTCCTCGACCACGCAGGGCTTGTTGACGTGGCCCGAGATCGCGAAGAGCTTGGTGCCGGTGTTGTTCGGACGACCGAAGCCCGCGAACCATTCCGGCCCACGGCGCAGGATCGTCGGCGCGACGGCGATGGATTCGACGTTGTTCACCGTGGTCGGGCAGCCATAGAGGCCCGCCCCCGCCGGGAAGGGCGGCTTCATGCGCGGCATGCCCTTCTTGCCTTCGAGCGACTCCAGCAGCGCGGTTTCCTCGCCGCAGATATAGGCGCCGGCGCCGTGATGCAGGTAGAGATCGAAATCCCAGCCCGACCCGGCGGCGTTGCGGCCCAGAAGCCCGGCATCGTAGCACTCGTCGATCGCCTGCTGGAGCGCCTCGCGCTCGCGGATGTACTCGCCGCGCAGGTAGATGTAGCTCGCATGCGCGTTCATCGCGAAGGAGGCGATCAGGCAGCCCTCGATCAGCGTGTGCGGATCGTGGCGCATGATCTCCCGGTCCTTGCAGGTGCCGGGCTCGGATTCGTCGGCGTTGACGACGAGATAGGCGGGCCGCCCGTCGCTTTCCTTGGGCATGAAGGACCACTTCAGACCGGTCGGGAAGCCAGCGCCGCCACGACCGCGCAGGCCGGACGCCTTCATCTGCTCGACGATCCAGTCGCGGCCCTTCTTGATGATGTCGCCGGTGCCGTCCCAATGGCCACGGGCCTGCGCACCCTTCAGCGTGCGGTCGTGCATCCCGTAGATGTTGGTGAAAATGCGGTCCTGATCCTTGAGCATCGGCTCACCTTTCGTCGTCCCGGCGCGCGCGCCAGGTTTGATATGTCATCCACAATCCCATGACGAACCCCGCGAGGGCCATCAGGTCGAACAATCCGCGCCAGCGATGCGGTAGGTCGAGGGCGTTGCCCGCGAAGATCGCGATCACCCAGAACACGCCGGTTCCGGCGAGCACCAGCGCCGCGCGTCGACCTGCCGCGCCGCTCATGCCTCGTCCTTCGTCAATTCACGGGCCTGGCCGATCCAGTCGTCGCGCTGGATCCGGCCCTTGAACCCCTCGAGATGATCGTCGATCCAGGCCGCCTCGCCCTCGCCCCAGGATGCGATCTGGCGCAGATGCCAGACGCCGAGACGGTTCAGCTGTTCCTCGAGCCGCGGGCCGACGCCGCGCAGCTGCTTGAGATCGTCGGGCTGGCCCTGCGGCGCATCGAGCAGTTCGGGCTTCTCGCGCAGGCCGGCGGCGACGCCGTCGGGCATGTCGGGTTCCGCCGCAGCCTCGGCCTCTCGGTCGAGAGACTGGGTGCGCGCGACTTCCTCGCCGAGGTCGCCCTCACGGCTGTCCGCATCCGCATCGCTATCGTCGAGCACCGCCGTGTCGTTCACGACCGGCTTGCCGCCCTGCCCCGGCGCGGCGCTGGAGGCGGCGCGACCGCCCGTGTCCTCGGCCGGCGACGTCGCGGGCGCGGGCGTCTCTTTCGGCGCGGCGGTCGCCGCAGGAGCGGCCGCGGTCTCGGGAGCGGCGGTCTTCTGGTCGAGCGGTGCCGGGCTCGCGGCGGTCATGTCCTCGACCTCGTCGCGGCAGACCAGCGCCAGAAGCAGCAGCGCCGCCGCGACGGCGATCAGCGCCGCGATGAGGAGCGACGAGAACCAGCCGCGCTCGCCCAGAGCGAGCAGGATCCACAGCAGCAGCCCGCCGATCGCCGCGCCGCCGATGCTGATGGTCCGACAGTTTCCGATGTTGTTCATGCCGCGTCCTCCAGATGGCCGGAGCCTAGCGCCCCGTCATTCGTCATAGGACGCAACGCCGTCGAATCAAACGGATGCGCGGGCCGAACCGGCCCGCGTGCCCTCCGCTCCGATCCGGCAGCGCGCTTTGGCATCACTCGCCTTTCGAAGGCTTCTTGGGCTGGCCATCCTTGGCGGGATCGCCGGGTTTCTGCGTCCGGGGCGCGTTGTAGGCGCCGCCCGGTGCCGCCGGATCGGCGGTGCCGGTCTTGTCGTCGGTCGCGTCTTCGGCATCGGTCGCCGGTGCGGCCTCGCCCGACGGCGCGATCGGCTTGCCGCCCTCGGGCGCCTCGTTACCGGCGGTCGCGTCCTGCGGCTCCTCGGCCGGGAAATCGGCGGAGACCGGCTTGGCCGCGCTCGAGGCCGGGGCCTCCTGCTCGGTGACGCCGGAGGCATCCGCCGGCCGGTCATGCGCCGGCATCGGCTCCTGCGGATCCTCGTAGCCCTCGGCTTCGTGATCGTCCTGACGCTGCCACGGCGCGGTCAGCGGCACCTCGGTGCCGTCGATCCGCTTGATCGTGTCGCCCAGCTTCACGGCGAGCGCGACGGCGGCGTTGTGCTCGTCCCGGTTCTCGGCGCCCTCGGCCAGCGAGGTCAGGTTGTCGATCGGCTCGGCGGCGTAGCGACCGTTCTGCGGGCCGGGCGTCGGCACGCGGCCCGCGGCCATCTCGTCGATGATCTCGGCCAGCCGCTCGGTGGTCAGGTCCTCGTAGTAGTCCTTGCCGATCTGCGCCATCGGCGCGTTGGCGCAGGCGCCGAGGCACTCGACCTCCTCCCACGAGAACTTGCCATCGGCCGAAATCTCGTGCGGCTTCGTCGCGATCTTTTCCTGGCAGACCTTCATCAGGTCCTCGGAGCCGCAAAGCATGCAGGACAAGGTACCGCAGACCTGGATATGCGCGACCGAGCCGACCGGCTGCAGCTGGAACATGAAGTAGAAGGTCGCGACCTCGAGCACCCGGATATAGGCCATGTCGAGCATCCGCGCGACTTCCTCGATCGCGGGGCGCGACAGCCAGCCTTCCTGCTCCTGCGCACGCCACAGCAGCGGGATCACCGCGCTGGCCTGACGCCCCTCGGGATATTTCGTGATCTGCGCCTCGGCCCAGGCCTGGTTGGCCGGGGTGAAGGCGAAGCTCTCGGGCTGTTCGGGGTGAAGTCTGCGCAGCATTCGCTCGTTCCGGTGTTCTGGGCGCCCCCCGTCGGGCGGCGCGGATCATGTCAGGAGGGCGCGCGCCCTCAGATGCAGTTCTCGGTCAACACCCGGATGGTGCCGCCATCGGAGACCTCGGCGCGGCCCTGGGCGGAGAGCTGCGGCGCGATCTCCAGCAGCTGCTGCTGCGTGAGGTTCGCCTTGAGCAGCACCTGCGCCACGTTGTCGGAGGTGATCACGCAGCCCTGCGCCTCGATCGCGGCGACGAGCCGGTCGGCCGGTGCCATCGGCGCCGCCGCGGCGGCGGCGGGGCCGACGCTGCCGACGCGCCCCTGCGCGCCGATGCCGCCGATCTGCGCCCCGGCCGTGCAGGCCCCCAGCGCGCCGAGCGCCACGAAACCCATCATCATCCGCATCGCCGTCATCTTCGAACGTCCCCGTCCTGTCTGGGGCCGATGGCAGAGCCGCCGGCCGGTTGCCTCGGATCGCCGCCTCAGCGGTCGACCTCGCCGAACACGATGTCCATTGTGCCGATGATCGCCGCCACGTCGGCGAGCTGGTGGCCGGAAGCCACGTGGTCCATCGCCTGCAGGTGCAGGTAGCCCGGCCCGCGCAGCTTGGCCCGGTACGGCTTGTTGGAGCCGTCGGCCACGAGATAGACGCCGAACTCGCCCTTGGGTGCTTCGACCGCGGCATAGACCTCGCCCGCGGGCACGTGGAAGCCCTCGGTGTAGAGCTTGAAGTGATGGATCAAGGCTTCCATCGAGGTCTTCATGTCCGTGCGGGTCGGCGGCGTGACCTTGCCCCGCGCCAGCACGTCGCCCTTTTCGTGGCGCAGCTTCTCGCAGGCCTGACGGATGATCTTGGTCGACTCGCGCATCTCGGCCATCCGGACGAGATAACGGTCGTAGCAGTCGCCGTTCTTGCCGACCGGGATCTGGAAGTCGAACTCGTCGTAGCACTCGTAGGGCTGCGCGCGACGTAGGTCCCAGGCGAGGCCGGAGCCGCGCACCATCACGCCCGAAAAGCCCCAGTCGGTCGCTTCCTGCTCGGTCACCACGGCGATGTCGACGTTGCGCTGCTTGAAGATGCGGTTCTCGGTCAGCAGCCCGTCGATGTCGTCGAGGAAGGCCGGGAAGCCCGCGGCCCAGGCATCGATGTCCTCGATCAGCTCGGGCGGCAGGTCCTGATGCACGCCGCCGGGCCGGAAATAGGCCGCATGCAGGCGCGCGCCGGAGGCCCGCTCGTAGAACACCATCAGCTTCTCGCGCTCTTCGAAGCCCCATAGCGGCGGCGTCAGCGCGCCGACATCCATGGCCTGGGTGGTGACGTTGAGCAGGTGGTTGAGAACCCGGCCGATCTCGGAATAGAGGACGCGGATCAGCGAGGCGCGACGCGGCACCTCGGTGCCGGTCAGCCGCTCGATCGCCAGACACCAGGCATGCTCCTGGTTCATCGGCGCCACATAGTCGAGCCGGTCGAAATAGGGCAGGTTCTGCAGGTAGGTGCGGCTTTCCATCAGCTTCTCGGTGCCGCGATGCAGCAGGCCGATATGCGGATCGCAGCGCTCGACGATCTCGCCGTCGAGCTCGAGCACGAGGCGCAGCACGCCGTGCGCCGCCGGGTGCTGGGGCCCGAAGTTGATGTTGAAGTTGCGGATCTTCTGCTCGCCGGTCTTCGTGTCTTCGAAGCCCTTGGCGTTGATGGTCGAGCCGTCCATGACTTACCCCTTCGCGCCGGTTTCGGCAGCCTTGTCATCCCCCGGAAGCACGTATTGCGCGCCTTCCCACGGGCTCATGAAATCGAACTGGCGGTATTCCTGCACCAGCTTCACCGGCTCGTAGACCACCCGCTTCTGCACCTCGTCGAAGCGCACCTCGGTATAGCCCGTGGTCGGGAAGTCCTTGCGCAGCGGGAAGCCGCGGAAGCCGTAATCGGTGAGGATCCGGCGCAGGTCCGGATGGCCCGAGAACAGGATGCCGAACATGTCGAACACCTCGCGCTCGAACCAGTTGGCCGAGGGGTGGATCTCGATGATCGAGGGCACCATCTCGTCCTCGCGCACCTGCGTGCGCACGCGGATGCGCTGGTTCTGGTACATCGACAGGAAGTGGTAGACCACGTCGAAGCGCTTCTCGCGGCCGGGGTAGTCCACGGCGGTGATGTCGACGAGCGTCGAGAAGCGGCAGGTCGGGTCGGTCTTCAGCAGCTCGACGAAACCGGGGATCGCCTCTGGCGTCACGGTGACGTTGAGCTCGCCGAAGGCGATCTCCCAACCGGTCACGCAGTCGGGTCGCTTGGCTTCGAGATGCGCGCCCAGGTCGTTCAGTGCCTCGCTCATGGCGATTCCCCCGAAAAAATGGTCTTGGCCGGCGCGTGGTCGCGCCGGCGGGGCCTCAGCGGACGATCGTGCCGGTGCGGCGGATCTTGCGCTGCAGCTGCAGGATTCCGTAGAGCAGCGCCTCGGCGGTCGGCGGGCAGCCGGGAACGTAGACGTCCACGGGCACGATCCGGTCGCAGCCGCGCACCACCGAGTAGCTGTAATGGTAGTAGCCGCCGCCATTGGCGCAGCTGCCCATCGAGATCACGTAGCGCGGCTCGGGCATCTGGTCGTAGACCTTGCGCAGCGCCGGGGCCATCTTGTTGGTCAGCGTGCCGGCGACGATCATCAGGTCGGACTGGCGCGGCGAGGCGCGCGGCGCGGTGCCGAAGCGCTCGAGATCGTAGCGCGGCATCGAGGTGTGCATCATCTCGACGGCGCAGCAGGCCAGACCGAAGGTCATCCAGTGCAGCGAGCCGGTGCGCGCCCAGTTGATCATGTCCGCGGTCGAGGTGACGAGGAAGCCCTTGTCGGTCAGCTCGCGGTTGAGGTTCTGCGTGGCGACCTCGCGGTCGGCCCCCGCCGTATTGGCGCCGGTCATCACTCCCATTCGAGAGCCCCCTTCTTCCATTCGTAGGCGAAGCCGATGGTCAGCACGGCGAGGAACACCATCATCGACCAGAACGCCAGCATCGACACCTCGCCGAAGGCCACCGCCCACGGGAACAGGAAGGCCACTTCGAGGTCGAAGATGATGAACAGGATCGAGACGAGATAGAACCGCACGTCGAACTTCATCCGCGCGTCGTCGAAGGCGTTGAAGCCGCATTCGTAGGCCGAGACCTTCTCCGGGTCGGGCCGGCGCACGGCGAGCACGACGGCGGCGAGGATCAGGATCGCACCCAAGCCGATGGCAAGGCCGAGGAAGATCAGGATGGGAAGGTATTCCGCAAGAAGCAGTTCCACGTCGGGTCCTTTCGCGCGGGAGCTGTCGATCGATTGGGCGATCCATAAACCCCGGTCCGGGAAGGGTCAACCGAGCCCGGCACCCCGGAGATGCGTCCGATGCGCGCGGCGGCGTCGCCAAGTGTCAGTCATCCTCGGGATTCTGGCTCAGCTCGTGCTTCACCTGCTCCAGCTCGCGATCGAGAAAGAAGGAGATCAGCGACCGGATGATCACCAGAAGCCCGAGGAACACCAGGTCGGCGAGTTCGAGGCTGAGCGCGGTATGGATGATGTCAGAGACGATGAAGAGCTCCAGCCCGGCGAGGATGTAGCGGCCCAGTTCGATCCGCTCGCGGTTGACGCCGCGCACCCGCGCCGCGTCCTCGCGCCGGATCTCGGCCCAGCTCACGCCGATGATGAAGCGCACCGCGCCCACCAGCAGCAGCGCGATGGCGAAGAGATCGATGATGGCCGCGACCCATTCGAGCGCGCTCACCAGCCAGCCGAGATGGTGGTGCAGCACGCCGCCTTCGGATCCGAATTCCCAGATCGACCCCATGACCGGCCTCCCTTTCCTATTGCCCCGCAACTGGCCCGGCCTGGGCTTCGGTCAAGCCGGCGGAACCCGTCCCGCCGCACCGCGTTGGCCGCGCATGACATGCATGTTCCGACTTGCCGCGCTCGCCCTCGCCCTCATCCCTGCCACCGCCCATGCCGAGGTCGTCGGCAAGGTCGGCGTTGACTGGGTCGGCAACGACGTCATCGTCGAAGCGATTCCCGACCCGGACGTCGAGGGGGTGACCTGCCACATCGCCTATTTCGAGCGCTCCGAGATCGACCGTCTCAGCCAGGGCAACTGGTTCGAGGACCCGTCCAACGCCTCGATCGACTGCCGCCAGACCGGGCCGATCACGTTGGGCGACATCGACCGTTCGCGCGGCGGCGAGGCGGTGTTTCGCGAAAGCCGTTCGATCATCCTGAAATCGCTCAGGATCACCCGCATCTACGACGAGACGAACCAGGTGCTGATCTATCTCGCCCATGGCAGCGAACTGACCCAAGGCTCGGCCAAGATGTCGCTTTCGACGATTCCTCTCTACGACACCGAAGCCGCGCAGTAGAAGCGCTGCGCTCAGCGGACAGGGTGCTCACGGCTTATGGTCGCGCGGGCACCGAACCCTATTGCGGCGTCTCCACGGGCACCACGAAGACGCTGCCCCTTACCAGGAGGTGGCCTCAGCCCAGCGCCTGCACCGCCGCCACCAACTCGTCGTAATGACCGATCAGCGCCTCGGGATGCAGATCCGCCGTGCGATGGCCATTGGGGCCGAACTTCACGAGGATCGAGGGCACGCCGGCGGCGCGGGCCGTGATACGGTCGGTCTCGGTATCCCCCACCAGCACGCAATGCGCCGGATCGCCGCCCGCGCGTCGCACGGTTTCACGCAGGCATTCGGGATCGGGCTTGCGCATCGTCAGCGTGTCCGCCCCGACGAGACAGACGAAATGTTCGCGCACGCCGAGCCGGGTCATCAGCTTCTCGGCCAGCGCCTCGGGCTTGTTGGTGCAGATCGCCACCGGATGGCCAAGCCGCTTTAACTCCGCGATCGCCTCGATCGCGCCGGGGAACAGCGTCGAATGCCGGTCGATCTCCTCCTCGTAATAGGCGAGCAGCCGGGGATACTGCCGATCGACCTCGGCCTCCTCGACCTCGCCGACCCGGCTCAGTCCCAGCCGCAGCATGGCACGCGCGCCATGCATGGCGGTGGCGGCATCCTCGCGCGGGTCGAGCAGCGGCCCGAGGCCGAGATCCTCGAAACAGCGATTGGCGGCCGCGATCAGGTCGCCGCTGGTTTCGGCGAGCGTGCCGTCGAGGTCGAAGATCACGGCGCGCATGGGCACCTCCCCTGTAATGATGCGTAGCGGTAATTGATCCCGCCGGTGGGCCACCGGGCTTGTGCCCCTAGATGCGGCTAGTAGAAGACGGATCAAGCAACAAGAGGGGCAGCAATGGGCACGGCACTGATCGTTCTGGCCGCGGGTCGGGGCACGCGGATGAATTCGGACCTGCCGAAGGTCCTGCACGAGATCGGGGGTGCGCCGCTGCTGCATCACGCGATGGCCGCCGGCATGGCGCTGGAGCCGTCGCGGATGATCATCGTGGCGGGGCATGGCGCCGAGGCCGTGGAGCGCGCCGCGACCGGCTTCGACGCGGGCGTCGTCACGGTGCGCCAGGAAAGCCAGGACGGCACCGGCCACGCGGTGCGCCAGGCCCGCGCCGCGCTCGAGGGCTTTTCGGGCGACGTGATCGTGCTCTACGGCGACACGCCCTTCATCCGGCCCGAGACGCTGGAGGCGATGCGCCGGGCCCGGACCCGCGCCGACGTCGTGGTGCTGGGCTTCGAGACCGCCGATCCGGGCCGCTACGGGCGGCTGGTGACGTCGGGCGACAGCCTCGAGCGGATCGTCGAGTTCAAGGATGCCGACGCGGCCACCCGCGCCATCACCCTGTGCAATTCCGGCGTGATCGCCGCGGATTGCGAGACGCTGTTCGAGCTGCTCGACCGGGTGACCAACGACAACGCCGCGGGCGAGTACTATCTGACCGACATCGTGGGCCTCGCGCGCGAGGCCGGGCTCGGGGCCGAGGTGGTGCGCTGCGACGAGGCCGAGACGCTGGGCATCAACACCCGCGCCGAGCTGGCCGCCGCCGAGGCCGCGTTCCAGTCCCGCGCCCGGGCCGGGGCGATGGAGGACGGGGTGACGCTGGTGGCGCCGGAGACGGTGAGCTTCGCGCGCGACACGGTGGTTGGCCGCGACACGGTAATCGAGCCCAACGTGGTGTTCGGCCCCGGCGTGACGGTGGAGAGCGGCGCGCGGATCCGCGCCTTTTCGCATCTCGAGGGCTGCCACATCTCGCGCGGCGCGACCGTCGGCCCCTTCGCCCGGCTGCGCCCCGGCGCCGAGCTGGCCGAGGAGGTGCATGTCGGCAACTTCGTCGAGATCAAGAACGCGCAGATCGGCACCGGCGCCAAGATCAACCACCTGACCTATCTGGGCGATGCCGATATCGGCGCCGGCACCAATGTCGGCGCGGGCACGATCACCTGCAACTATGACGGCGTGTTCAAGCACCGGACCACGGTGGGCCGCGACGCCTTCATCGGCTCGAACACCATGCTGGTGGCGCCGGTGACGCTGGGCGACGGCGCGATGACCGCGACCGGCACGGTGGTGACCCACAACGTGCCGGCGGGCGACATGGCCGTGGGCCGGGCGCGTCAGGACAACAAGCCG
The DNA here is from genome assembly GCF_050847355.1 of Limimaricola sp. AA108-03. Classification (NCBI taxonomy): domain Bacteria; kingdom Pseudomonadati; phylum Pseudomonadota; class Alphaproteobacteria; order Rhodobacterales; family Paracoccaceae; genus Limimaricola; species Limimaricola sp. AA108-03. The sequence continues at coordinate 1,110,828 of NZ_CP193755.1, read as the reverse complement.
GGCTTCGCGACCCGGTTCTTCGAGAAGCTGCGCGCCGCGAAGGCCGCCAAATCGAAAGGCGAATGAGATGTGTGGGATCGTAGGCGTTCTGGGCAATCACGAGGCCGCGCCGCTGCTGGTCGAGGCGCTCGGCCGGCTCGAATATCGCGGCTATGACAGCGCCGGCATCGCGACGCTGAACGAGGGCCGTCTCGACCGCCGCCGCGCGGTGGGCAAGCTGGTGAACCTGTCCGACAAGCTTGTGCATGAGCCGCTGCGCGGTCTCGCGGGCATCGGCCACACCCGCTGGGCCACCCATGGCGCGCCGACCGAGGCCAATGCGCATCCCCATGCCGGGGCCCGCGTGGCCGTGGTTCATAACGGCATCATCGAGAACTACCGGGCGCTGCGCGCCGAACTGTCCGAGGCGGGCATCGGCACCGCGACCGACACCGACACCGAGACCGTGGCGCTGATCTGCCAGCTGCATCTCGACCGCGGGCTGGCGCCGCGCGACGCGGCGGCGGCCACCATCGCCAAGCTCGAGGGCGCCTATGCGCTGTGCTTCCTGTTCGAGGGCGAGCCCGACCTCCTGATCGCCGCGCGCAAGGGCAGCCCGCTGGCCATCGGCCATGGCGAGGGCGAGATGTTCGTGGGCTCGGACGCGATCGCGCTCGGCAACCTGACCGACCGGATCACCTATCTCGAGGAAGGCGACCGGGCCGAGGTGACCCGCGCGGGCGCGGTGATCTTCGACGCGCAGGGCCGCGAGGTCTCGCGCCCCGAGAAGCGCATCGCCCGGGCGGCGGCGCAGGTCGACAAGGCCGGGCACAAGCACTTCATGGCCAAGGAAATCGCCGAGCAGCCCCGCGTGCTGGCCGAGGCGCTGGGGCACTACCTGACGCCCGAGGGCCAGATCGCCCTGCCCGAGCCCGGCATCGACTTCACCGCCATCGACCGGCTGACGCTGGTCGCCTGCGGCACCGCCTTCTACGCCTGCAACGTCGCGAAATACTGGTTCGAGCAGGTGGCGCGGCTGCCGGTCGAGATCGACGTCGCCTCGGAATACCGCTACCGCGAGCCCCCGGTGCCGGCCCGCTCGGCCGCGCTCTTCGTCAGCCAGTCGGGCGAGACCGCCGACACGCTGGCGGCGCTGCGCTATGCCAAGGACAAGGCCTCCAGCATCCTGTCGGTGGTCAACGTCACCGAGAGCTCGATCGCGCGCGACAGCGACCTCGCGCTGCCGATCCTCGCCGGTGCCGAGATCGGCGTCGCCTCGACCAAGGCCTTCACCTGCCAGCTCCTGGTGCTGGGGATCCTGGCGCTCGAGGCGGCGCGGCAGCGCGGCACGCTCGACGCGGCCGAACTCGCCGGGCATCTGCGCGGCCTGCGCGAACTGCCGGGACTGATCCATCAGGGATTGACCATCGAGGCCGAATGCCAGCGCGTCGCGCGCGGGCTTTCCGAGGCCCGCGACATCCTGTTCCTCGGTCGGGGCCGAATGTATCCTCTGGCGCTGGAAGGCGCGCTGAAGCTGAAGGAAATCAGCTACATCCACGCCGAAGCTTACGCGTCGGGCGAGCTCAAGCACGGGCCCATCGCGCTAGTGGACGAGCACGTGCCGGTGATCGTCATGGCGCCGCATGACGAGCTGTTCGACAAGACCGTGTCGAACATGCAGGAGGTGATGGCGCGCGGCGGCAAGGTACTGCTGATCACCGACGCCACCGGCGCGCGGATCGCCGGCGAGGGCGCTTGGGAGGTGATCACCCTGCCCGAGATCGACCCGCTCTGGGCGCCGATCCTCTACGCCCTGCCGGCGCAGCTCCTCGCCTACCACACCGCCGTGGCCAAGGGCACCGACGTCGACCAGCCCCGAAACCTCGCCAAATCCGTCACCGTCGAGTGAAACGACAAAAAAGGGGCAACTGTGTCGTTTCTTAGAGGCGAATGGGCTGTTTGTTTCGGATCATGGCGTTGAGGATGACGAGGAGCTGACGGGCAACGGCAATGAGAACTGTTTTGGGGGCTTTGCCGGCAGCCTTCATTCGATCTCGCATGGCAATCAAGAGCGGCACGCGGCGGGACGCGCTCAAGGCCGCGATGTAGAGAGCCTCGCGGACTTTGCGTCGTCCTCCCCATATACGTCGTGTGCCGCGCCATGTGCCGCTCTCGCGGGCATGTGGAGCGAGCCCGGCGAGAGAGGCGATCCGACGCCGACAGAGCGTGCCGAGTTCGGGCAGTTCGCCGAGAAGCGTTGCCAGCACCGTCGGTCCAATCCCAGGCACGGCGCGAAGCAACTCCGCATGCTCGGTAAGTTCGGGGCTGTCTCCGATCAGAGCCGCAATCTTGCGATCCATGATGACAATGCGGCGGTCGAGCAGCGCGATCATCGTCTCGATCTCGCGCAGGATTGCTGGCTGGCCGGCGCTGTGGCGACGCACCTTTTCGGCTTTCCGCATTTCGACCAACTGCCTGCGGCGACGAAGGAAATCAGAAAGTCGGGCCCGATCCGGATGAGGCGGCGCGGTAACCTCGAGAGGCAAGAGGCGCCCCATATCAGCCAGTATGCGCGCATCGACCCGATCCGTTTTGGCCAACACGCCCGTCGCGCGGGCGAACTCTCGGGCTTGGCGCGGATTGACCCGTGCGAAGCGAAGGCCCCGGTCGCAGAGTGCCTTGATCAAAAGAGTGTCGCAGCCGCTGGTGGCCTCGAAGACGACTAGAGAGTTTGCAGGCAAGGACGCGGTCCAGCGGGTAATGCTGTTCGGATTGTTATCGATCCTCACCACCACCTTGGTCGGCAGGGCGTGCGTATCGATCCAGCCGCGGGCAAGGTCGCAGCCGATGACGGTCTGTGGCATGGTAAAAGCTCCTGTCCATGTCATGCGGGATCGGAGTCAGCCGTCCCAAGCAACTGTTCAGGTTGATCGCGACGCGGAAGGGACCCTTGCTCCCACACGGGCTCTCGACCCTGGGGGGGGACGGGCTCCCTTCCGCACCGCCATTCTACTCCATTCGCAACAGACAGGGGGGGCAAGATATGCCCCCCCCTTTTTGCATCTCGTCACCAAGCATCGCCCGGAAACCCGGCCGGTTGCCGCTCAGCCGCTATAGACCGTCAGTTCCGGCAGAGACGTCAGCGACAACTCCAAAAGACGCATCGCCGGCAGGCTGATCTCGCTGCCCGATCCGGCAGCCCCGCCCGAGGGGCGCAGTTCGAGCTTCACCGATTTGCCATTCGCCGCCTCGACCCGGCCTTGCGTGACGCTGCTCACCAGGGGCGTCTCGATCCAGAGCCCCGGATCGGCGGGCGATCCCAGCGAGGCGATGGTCGTGCCGAGCCTCTGCTCGCCCGCGGGTTCCGGCGCCGCCGTGGCCGCCGCGCGCTGTACCGGCGTCGTGGTGTCGAGCGCGGCCGCGCTTGCGGCCTCGGGCGGCGGCGGTGGCGCGCTTTGTACCGCCGGTTGCGGCGCGGCGGCGGTGGCCTCCGATGCCGGGGCCGCAGAGGGGGCGCTGGCCTGTTGCATCTCTGCGCAGGCGGACAGGAGACCGAGCGCGGCGAGGGCGGTGGGGATCATGAGGCGTGTCATGCGCTGGAGGATAGCGGCGCGCCCTGCCCGGACAAGTGCCTGTACGGCCCGGAGTTCACCGGCAGTTTGCTTGCCATCGCCTCCCCCCGACCCTACCTTCGCGCCATGACAATCGCACCCGTTCCGCCCCCGGCAGCCCCGTTGATCGATCCCTACGCCCGGGCGATCCGCTACCTGCGGGTTTCGGTCACCGATCGCTGCGACTTTCGCTGCGTCTACTGCATGTCCGAGAAGATGCAGTTCCTGCCCAAGGCCGAGTTGCTGACGCTCGAAGAGCTGGACCGGCTTTGCTCGGCCTTCGTGCGGCTCGGGGTCGAAAAGCTGCGCATCACCGGCGGCGAGCCCTTGGTGCGGCGCAACATCATGGAGTTCTTCCGCTCCATGACCCGCCACCTCGAATCGGGCGCGCTCAAGGAACTGACGCTGACCACCAATGGCAGCCAGCTCGGCAAATACGCGACCGAGCTCTATGCGGCCGGCGTGCGGCGGGTGAACGTCTCGCTCGACACGCTCGACGAGGCGAAATTCGCCCGCGTCACCCGCTGGGGCCGCCTGCCTCAGGTGCTGGATGGCATCGACGCGGCGCTGGCCGCCGGGCTCAAGGTCAAGATCAACACCGTTGCGCTCAAGGGCTTCAACGAGGACGAGCTGTTCGCGCTGACCGAGTTCTGCGCCGCACGTGACATGGACCTGACCTTCATCGAGGTCATGCCGATGGGCGATATCGGCAACGAGGACCGGATCGGCCAGTACTGGAACCTGCGCGAACTGCGCGAGACTCTGGGCGAGCGTTACTCGCTGCACGACCTGCCCGACCGCACCGGCGGTCCGGCGCGCTATGTCATGCTCGGAGAGACGCGCCAGCGTGTGGGCTTCATCACCCCGATGAGCCATAATTTCTGCGAAAGTTGCAACCGGGTGCGTGTCACCTGCACCGGCGAGATCTATACCTGTCTCGGGCAGGAGGGCCATTCCGACCTGCGTGGCCCGCTGCGCGCGAGCGAAGGAGATGCCGGGCTCGAGCAGGCGATCCGCGCCGCCATCGCGCTCAAGCCCAAGGGGCATGATTTCGACTATGACCGGCAGGAGGTATCTGGCCGGGTCAGCCGTCACATGAGCCATACCGGCGGATGAGCGCTGAGCCCTGGCCGCTGCGGCTCTGGCTCGGGGGAACGCTGGCGCTGCCGCGCATGGCCGAGTTCGCCCTGGCGCGCCGCGTGCATCGCGGCCAGAACTCCGCCCCTGCCCGCTTGGGCGAGCGGTTGGGTCGAGCCGGTCTTCCCCGTCCGCAAGGTCGCCTCGTCTGGATCAATGCCGCCTCGGTCGGCGAAGTCGCCTCGGTGGCCGGGCTCGCCCGTGATCTCATGGACGAGGGAAACCACGTCCTCGTTACCACGACGACCACGACGGGCGGAGTGAGGGCGCGTGCCATCGAAGGTGTGCTGCACCAATACCAACCGCTCGATAGCGCCCGCGCGACCCGGCGATTCCTCGATCACTGGCGCCCCGATCTCGCCTGCTTCGTGGAGGGAGACCTCTGGCCACGCCTGCTGGCCGAGACCTCGGCGCGACGGGTGCCGCTGGCCCTGTTGAATGCCCGTCCCTCGCGGTCGCGGGTCCGGGCGCCGAAGCTCAGCGCCGCGATGCTGGCGCGGTTCGACCTTGTCACCGCGCAAAGCGAGGCGGTGCGCGAGGAGATCGTTTCGCTCGGCCTGCCCGAAAGCGCGGTGCTCGCGCCCGGCGATCTGAAATCCGCCGCCGCCCCCCTGCCCGCCGATCCGGCACGGCTCGCCACGCTGCGCGCGGAGTTCGACGGCGCCCCGCTCTGGGCCGCCGTTTCCACACATGCCGAGGACGAGCCCGCGGTGATCACCGCGCATCTGGGGGCGCGCGAGCGGCATCCGGGCCTGCGGCTGATCCTCGCGCCGCGTCATCCCGAACGGGGCGAGGCCGTGGCGCGGGCGCTGGAACAGGCCGGGCTCGGTGTGTCGCGGGGCGAGACCCCGGGCCGGGCCGAGGTCTGGCTGGTGGACCGGCTGGGAGAGACCGGGCTGATCTACCGCCTCGCGCCGCTGGTGTTTCTCGGCGGCTCCTTCGGGCCGCAGGGCGGGCACAACCCTTGGGAGGCGGCGGCGCTGGGGGCCGCGTTGCTGCACGGGCCACGCGTCGGCAATGCCCGGCAGGCCCATGCCGCGCTCGACGCGGGTGGTGCGGCCCGCGAGGTGGCCGAGGCGCAGGCGCTCGGCGAGGCGGTGGCGGAGTTGATCGGCACGCCCGAGCTGGACGCCATGCGCGCTGCGGCACGTCGGATCATGTCGGATCGCGGTCAGGCGCGGCCAAGGACGCTGGCGGCGCTGCGGCAGCTCATGTCCGAGCGGGTTGCGCCGGACGGTCCTTCCTCTAAGGCGATGCCATGACCCTGCGCGCCGTGATCCTCAACGACACCTCGACCCGCTATCACCATGGCTGCGCGCGAGTGATGCGGCTTCTCGTGGAAGGGCTGGAGCGCCATGGCCTGACCGTCACCGCCCGCAGCCCGGCAAGGCACGACTGGGCCTCGGATGCGGGTTTCCTCGACGCGATGCGCGCCGCGCATGTGATCGTCGTCAATGGCGAGGGCACGCTGCATCACGGTCGTCCGGCCGGTGCCCGCCTGCTCGATCTGGGCGGGCACCCGGCGCGGGGCGACAGGCCGCTCGTGCTCGTCAATGCGCTCTGGCAGGACAATCCGGAAAGCTGGTCCGCGCCGCTATCCCGCTTCGACCTTATCGCCGCGCGCGACAGCGCCAGCGCCCGCAGCATGTCGGAGGCTTCTGGACAGGAGGTGCGATGGCTGCCCGATCTGTCGCTCTCCGCCCCCGCCCGCACCGTTGCCGCACCCCGTCACGGCGTGATCGTCGGCGACAGCGTGAAGCCCGGCCCCCGCCGGGTGCTGGGTCGCGCGGCTTCCCACCTCTCCAATGCGACGCTGGTGCCGACCAAGACGCTCTCCGGGGGTCTCTGGCGGTTTGCGCCGGCCCGCGCGGCGCTGGCGGCGGCATGGTACGGGGGGCTCGGCCTTCCGCCCATGGAGATGCCGGCCAATGAGACCGCCTATCTCGATCGCATCGCCCGTGCCGAACTGCACATCACCGGGCGGTTTCACGCCGTCTGCCTGTCGATGCTGACGGAAACACCTTTCCTGGCGCTCGGCTCCAACGCCTCGAAGATCGAGCGCCTGCTCGCGGATGCGGATCTCGGGCCAGAGCGGCTGCTGCAGGCGGACGCGCTGTCGCCACCCCCCGAAACCGCCGCGTTCACGCAGAGCGAACTGTCGGCGATCCGTGCCTTTCGCGAGATGGCCCGGCGCCGGGCCGACACGCTCTATGCGGACATTGCGGCGCTGGCCGGAGGAGCCTCATGAACAGGATCGTCTTCGAGATCGCCAAGCGGCGCGGTGACGAGATGCGACTGTCGCGGCTCGGGCTGTCCGAAGCGGCGCTGCTGTCGCGGCTCGCGGGGCGCCGCGTGGCGCTGGTCGGCAACGCGCGGTCGCTGGCCGAAAAGGCGCAAGGCGCGGAAATCGACGCCGCCGACATCGTGATCCGCCTCAACACCGCGCCGATGCCAGACCCCGCCTCGCATGGGACCCGCACCGACTGGCTCGCCATGTCGATCCCGGTGCCACAGGAAGCGATCGCGGCGCGGGCACCCGAATTGCTTTTGTGGATGACGCCCAAGCGCAAGCGGCTGCCATGGCGCGTAGTCCAGGCGCCGGGCTTTGCGCTGTTGCCCGCGATCCGTGCGGCGGCGCTGCGCGACGAGTTGGGCGCGCGCCCCACCACGGGCATGCTCGCCATCGATCTTCTCGCGCGATCGGATCTGGCCTCGGCGCGGCTTCACGGCTTCGATTTCTTCGCGTCGAAATCGCTCTCGGGCGGTCGTGGCGCGGCGGACGTGCCGCATGATTTCGCCGCCGAGCGCGACCGGGTGGCGGCGCTCATCGCCGCCGACCCGCGCTTTTCGCTGGCCTGAGATTCTGGCCTGAGCTCAGGCCGCGGGCATCCGGCGCTCGACGACGCCCGCCCACCACGAGCAGCCCGCCGGGATCGCCTCGTCCGAAAAATCGTATTCGGGGTGATGCACCGAGGCCGTGTCGCCATTGCCCACGAGGATGTAGGCGCCGGGGCGCTCCTCGAGCATGTAGGCGAAATCCTCGCCGCCCATGATCAACGGCGCCTCGGCGCAGTCGCCGGAAACCTCGCGCGCCACTTCGGCCGCGAACTCGGTCTCGGCCCCGTGGTTGATCATCACCGGGTAGCCCTTGATGTAGTTGACCTTCGCTTCGGCGCCGTAGGCGCGCGCCGTGGTCTCGGCGATGGCGGTGAGCCGGTCCTGCCCCAGCTTGCGCAGCTCGGGCGACATGGTGCGGACCGTGCCCTTCATGTGCACCCGCTGGGCGATCACGTTGAATGCCTTGGACGAGGTCTCGAAGGAGGTGACCGAGACCACGATCTGCTCGGTCGGGTCGGCGTTGCGGCTGGCGATCGATTGCAGGGCAAGGACCACATGGCTGGCCACCAGCGTCGAATCGACCGTCTCGTGCGGCTTGGCGGCGTGGCCGCCCTTGCCCTCGATGGTGATCTCGAACTGGTCGGTCGAGGCGAAGAAGGCGCCCGGGCGGATCGCGAAGCTGCCCAGCGGCAGGCCGGGCCAGTTGTGCATGCCATAGACCTCCTGGATGCCGAAGCGCTCCATCAGCCCGTCGGCGCACATCTCGCGGCCACCGCCGCCACCCTCTTCGGCGGGCTGGAAGATGACCACCACCGTACCGTCGAAATTGCGCGTTTCGGCAAGGTATTTCGCCGCGCCCAGCAGCATCGCCGTGTGCCCGTCATGGCCGCAGGCATGCATCGCACCCGGCGTCTTGGAGGCATAGTCGCGGCCCGTCTGCTCGTGGATCGGCAGCGCGTCCATGTCGGCGCGCAGGCCGATCACCTTGCCCGAGCCCGTGCTCTTGCCCCGGATCACGCCGACCACGCCGGTGCGGCCCAGCCCCTCGACCACGTCGTCGCAACCGAAGGCGCGCAGCCTTTCGGCCACGATGCCGGAGGTGCGGTGCGTCTCGTAGAGGATCTCGGGGTTCTCGTGCAGGTCGCGCCGCCAGGCGGTGATCTCGGGCAGAAGCTCGGCGAAGCGGTTCTTGATCGGCATGATGCGTCCTCAACGACGGAATTTCGGGTGCGGCGCGAGACTGCGCCCAAGCGCGGCCCGGTGCAAGCCGGTGCCAGGGCTGCCGCGCCGTCAGCGACGCCTCAGGGGCGCCAGTGCTCGCCCACCCATGGTGCGGGCCGGATGTAATGGCGCAGGTAACGCAGCGGCCCGTCCTGCCGCACGTCCGAGAACAGGCCTCGGAGATGCTCGCCCGCGCTGTCGGGGGCATAGGGCGGGTAATGCCCGTCGATCGCGTGGCTCGGATGCAGCCCTCCGGGAAAGATCACGATGCGTGCGTCGGTGGGCAGCTTGGGCGCGACCAGGTAGTTGAGCGGGAACGGCCTGCGGCAATGCATGCGGAAATGCCGGACCCAGGCCTTGGGAAACAGCTTGGCTCCGCCCGGCGCGTTGCGGGTCACGAAGCGCTGCTCGAAGCGGTACTCGTCGGCGATGCCCTGCGGGTCGGCGCGGAATCGCTCCTGCAGCGGCACCAGCTTGCCCACCGGGAAACGGAACACCGAGGTCTGGCCCAGCTTTTCGAGCGGCGTGTTCGGGTTGCGCGACAGGATCACCTCGTCGGGGTCGCCATGCGTGAAGAAATCGTCGAGCGAGCCGGTGACGACGAGGTCGAGATCCATGAACAGTACCGGGCCGGTCAGATCGCCGAGGCGCGGCCCCCAGAGCCGGGCCTTGGGCCAGATGCCCTTGGAGTTCTCCGGCATCTCGACATCCAGCGGCGGCAGGTCCTCGCACCGCACTTCCGGGCGGATGCCCTCGCGGTTGTCGGTGAAGCAGGTGAAGCTGAAGGGCGGCGTGATGTTTCGCGCCACCATGCCGTAGAGGCGGTTGATGAAGGGCGCGCCGTACTTGGTGCCCCAGTTGATGCAGATCACCTGCTTGATCATCGCGTGCGCCCTTTCTCGTCCTCGCGCCTAACTAGCGCGGCGGGCGCGAAACGGCCAGCCGGGCGCTGGGCGGCGGCGGGGCGCGGCCTAGATCGCCCCGAATGGACGCCCTGCCCCCGATCCCCGCCCCCTATGCCACCGCCGACTGGCGCCGCCGCATCGCCGATCTCTATGCCGCGATCCGCGCCGAGCCCGACCCGCAGGCGGGTTGGCGGCTTTGGCACGAAACCCGATCGCGGCTGTTTCGCGATCACCCCGCCTCGCCGCTGTCGGCCGAGCAGAAGGCCCGGTTCGAAGGCATCGCGCTCTGGCCCTATGATCCAGGCCTGCGCTTCGAGGTGGGGCTGTCACCTCAGGACGGCCCGGCCATCGATTTCGAGCTGGGTCCGGATGGCCGCATGCGGGCCCGCCCGGTGGCCCGCACCGAGGGGCTCGGCGACAGGCTCGGCGCCGAGCTGAGCCTGTGGTGGATCGAGGGCTATGGCGGCGGGCTGTTCCTGCCGTTCCGCGACGCGACCTGCGGTGCGGGCAGCTATGGCGGCGGGCGCTACGCGATCGATGCGATCAAGTCGTCGGATCTGGGCCTCGCCGCCTCGGGCCGGCTGATCCTCGACTTCAACTTCGCCTACTCGCCCTCCTGCGCCTGGAGCCCGGACTGGGTCTGCCCGCTGGCGCCGCCGGAAAACCGGCTGGAGGCCGCGATCGAGGCGGGCGAGCGCGACCCTAGTGGAGCCGCTTCCTGATCCGCTGCAGCATCAGCCAGACCAGCGCCACCACAGGCAGCACCAGCGCCGCCGTCAGCGCCGTCTTGTCGATGCCCATGGGATAGGCCAGCGGCCCGAACAAATAGGTGGCGAGGCTGACGGCGTAATAGCTGATCGCCACGACGCTGAGCCCCTCGACCGTGTGTTGCAGCCTGAGCTGCGCGTCGGCGCGGCGGTCCATCGAGGCCAGCAGTTCCTGGTTCTGGGCCGAGCGTTCGACATCGACCCGGGTGCGCAGCAGGTCGCCCGCCCGGGCCGCCCGTTCGGACATGGCGGCGAGCCGGCGGTCGGTCGATTCGACGGTGCGCATCGCCGGGTCGAAGCGGCGCATCATGAACTCCGCGAAGGTCTGCCGTCCGCCGAAACGCCCCTCGCGCAGCACGCCGATGCGCTGGTTGACCAGCGTCTCGTAGGCCCGCGTGGCGCCCGAGCGGAACCCCGACTGCGCGCGCAGCTTCTCCAGCTCGGCCGAAACCTCGAGCAGCACGGCGAGCGTGGCGGCGGGATCGCCGGGGCCCGCCGCCATTTCGGCCACGAGATCCGACAGGCGGGTCTCCAGCGCACCGATGCGCGGTCCCATGGCGCGGGCCTGCGCCAAGCCCAGCATCGCCATGGTTTTGTAGGTCTCGATCTCACACAGCCGCTGCACCACGCGGCCGATCCGCCGCTCGCCCGTGCCGGGGCGCGCGAAGACGGCAAAGCGCATGTGGCCCGCCGGATCAATGCGGAAATCCCCTGCGACGATCAGCTGGTCGTCGAGCACCCGGCTCATCGCCATGCTCTCGGCCACGAACCACGATTCCGCCCGCCGCGCGATCTCTTCCTCGCCGGTGGCGAGTTCGACCCGGATCAGGGCCGAGGTGAGCCGCCGGCCCGGGATCGCCGCAAGCCATTCCGCGGGAAACCCCGCCAGCCCGTCACGAAACGGTGGCTCGGAAGGGCCGTCGCTCAGGATCATGTAGGTGACGAACTCGGTATGGCTTTCCCATTTCAGCCGGTGTCGCCCGATCTGGCCGGACCAATGCGTGGCGCCAGGCTGAGGGTGCGGCGCCCCGAACCAATCGAGCAGCGCCAGCAGATGCGCCCGCTCGGCCTCGATGTCGCGCGGCGCGCCATCGGCCGGGCCGATCGCCAGAAAGGATGCCTGCCCCGGCGCATTGAGGCTCGGAAAGGGCCGCGCATGCAGTTCGTTGGCCAGTTCCTGGCGTAGCGGATGATCGGCGAGGGTCATGGCGGCTCCGGCGATTGACGTCGGGGGAAGATGGCCGCGCGGCCCGCCGGTGTAAACAGGGGAAAAGGTCGCATGAACAGCCGCTAGGCGCATGCGTTCGCATACCGCGTCCGGGTTGTGCAGCGAGGGTGGTTTTCGCCAAGCCGGAAGGCACCCATATCGGGTCCGACCGCAGGAGCCATGACATGCAGACGTTTTCCCTACTCGATCTCGCCCCGGTGACCGAAGCCGAGACCCCGGCGCAGGCCTTGGCCAACGCCGCCGATCTCGCGCGCCATGCCGAGCGCTTGGGCTATCACCGCTACTGGCTGGCCGAGCATCACAACATGCCCGGCATCGCCTCGGCCGCCACCGCCGTGGTCATCGGCCACGTGGCGCAGGCGACATCGACGATCCGCGTCGGTGCGGGCGGCATCATGCTGCCCAATCACGCGCCGCTGGTCGTGGCCGAGCAGTTCGGCACGCTCGACGCGCTCCACCCGGGCCGGATCGATCTCGGGCTGGGCCGGGCGCCCGGCACCGATGGCGCGACGACGCAGGCGCTCCGGCGCTACCACCAATCGGCCGATGCCTTCCCGCAGGACGTGGTCGAACTGATCTCCTATCTCGACGATGACGAGGGCAAGGCACCCGTGAGGGCGGTGCCGGGCATGGGCTCGCATCTGCCGGTCTGGATCTTGGGCTCCTCGACCTTCGGGGCGCAGCTGGCCGCCTATCTCGGCCTGCCCTACGCCTTCGCCTCGCATTTCGCGCCGCAGATGCTGGAGCCCGCGATTCAGGCTTACCGCGAGGGATTCCGCCCCTCGGAGCGGCTCGACAAGCCCTATTTCATGATGGCCGCCGGGTTGCACGCGGCCGATACGGACGAGGAAGCGCGCTATCACCGCTCCTCGCAGATCCTCTCGTTTGCACGGCTCAGGACCGGGACACCGGGCCGCCTGTCGCGCCCGGTCGAGAACCTCGCCGACCACGTTCCGGCCAGCGCCATCGCGGGCGCCGAGGCGGCGCTCTCGGTTTCGGCCACCGGCGGCCCCGACACGGTGCGCCGCCAGCTGCGCGAGATCATCGATCGCTACCGGCCCGACGAGTTGATGCTCACCGGCATGATGTTCGATGTCGACGCACGCAAACGCAGCCTCGAGATCGGCGCCGAGGTGCTGTCCGACATGAAAACGCCCGCCATGACCTGAGGATCATGGCGGGCGCAGACCTGACCGGGAATGCAGCCCCTTGGGTCGTCGTCACCCGGGCGGCAACGCCGCCCGGTATCTCTTACAGAACCACCACGTCCAGCGGCGGGAAGCCGTTGAAGCAGACCGAGGAGTAGGTCGAGGTGTAGGCGCCGGTGTTGCGGATCAGCACCCGGTCGCCGGATTTGAGGTTCAGCGGCAGGTTCATCGGCCGCTTTTCGTAGAGCACGTCGGCGCTGTCGCAGGACGGGCCCGCGAGGATGCAGGGACCGGTGGCCTCGCCGTCATGCGGGGTCACGAACTGGTAGCGGATCGCCTCGCCCTCGGTCTCGGCCAGACCCGAGAAACGGCCGATCGAAAGATAGACCCAGCGATGCATGTCGCGATCCGACTTGCGCGAGGTGAGCATCACCTCGCAGGCGATGACACCGGCCTCGGCGACCATGCCGCGGCCCGGCTCGGCCATCACCCGCTCGGCGCCCGGGAAACGGGCCTCGACCAGCTCCATCACGGCGGCGGCGTAATCGGTGGGGGCCTGGATCTCCTCGCCGTAGAAGGCCGGGAAACCGCCGCCGATGTTCAGAAGCTGCAGCTTGTGACCAGCCTCCTGGGCGGCGGTCCAGATGCGCGACAGCTCGTCGAGCACCGGCACCCACATCTCGGCATGCCGGGTCTGGGAGCCGACATGGAACGAGAAGCCCAGCGGCTCGAGGCCCAGCTCGGTCGCCCGGTCGAGCAGCTTGAGCGCGGTGTCGCGGTCGCAGCCGAACTTGCGGGTCAGCGGCCAATCGGCCGAGGAGGTCTCGACGATCAGGCGGACATAGACCTGCGCGCCCGGCGCGTGCTCGGCGATCTTCTCGAGCTCTTCCTCGGCATCGACCGCGAACATGCGAATGCCGGCGCCGTAGGCGAAGGCGATGTCGGAGACGCGCTTGATGGTGTTGCCGAAGGAGACGTGCTCGGGGCGCGCGCCCTGGGACAGGCACAGCTCGATCTCGCCGCGCGAGGCCGCGTCGAAATGCGAGCCGAGTTGCGCGAGGCGCTCGATGATCGCGGGATGCGGGTTGGCCTTCACGGCATAATGGATGTCGGCCCGGCCGAGGCCCGCCTTCAGCGCGTCGTACTGGGTCTCCACGCGGTCCACGTCGATCACCAGCGTCGGCCGGTCGAACTCGGCACTGGCGGCAAAGGCCTCCAGGCGGTTGGCGACGGCGAAAGAGGGGGCGCTGGCGCCCGCGTAATATGCAGTCATGTGCATCTCCGATAGACAGACGGGGGCCCCGTGAGGCCGGCGGTTCCAAGGGAGACGTTACCGTCGCTGCATAAACGCGTGCTGGGTCTGTGCGTAGGCCCCCGAGGAGGGGCTTGCGTCCAGGCGTGGCCAGAGGCGCGTGCGTTGGCGTCTTGAGGGGGCATTTGGGGCAAAGCCCGAGTCGGATCAAGGGGAAATCTCGGACAAAGCCCAATTTTTTGGCGGCCATCGTTTTGCATGCCGATCCCCCTTGTTCTATAGGGGTTCACCGTCTTCCGGAGGGCCCATGCCGCGTCTCGTCCTGTTCAACAAGCCGATGAACGTGCTGTCGCAGTTCACCGACGCCAAGAGCCCCAGCCCGCGCGCCACCCTGTCGGATTTCATCGACCGGCCGGGGGTCTACCCGGCGGGGCGGCTGGATCGCGACAGCGAGGGGCTGATGCTGCTCACCGATGACGGGCGGCTGCAGGCGCGCATCAGCGATCCGAAGCACAAGATCGAGAAGACCTATCTCGTGCAGGTCGAGGGCAGCCCCACCGAGGCCGATCTAGAGCCGCTCAGGCGCGGCCTGACGCTCAAGGACGGTCCGACCCGCCCCGCCCGGGCCCGGCTGATCGATGCGCCCGCGTTGTGGGAGCGCGATCCCCCGGTGCGGTTCCGCAAATCCGTACCGGACGCCTGGATCGAGGTCGCGATCCGCGAGGGGCGCAATCGGCAGGTCCGCCGCATGACCGCCGCGGCCGGTTTCCCCACGCTCAGGCTGGTGCGCTGGCGCATCGGCGACTGGACACTGGACGGGCTGGCGCCGGGGGAATGGCGCGAGATCGGGGTCTGAGCCGCCTCCCGGAAGCGGCAGGATTTGCGTATTTGGAGAAAGATGAAGGGGATCAGTCGCTCGGTTGCCATAGCTCGATCGGGTTGCCCTCGGGATCGTGGATCCGCGCGAAACGGCCGATTTCGCTGTCCCATTCGTCGCGTCGCTCCACCGCGATGCCGGCCGCCTCGAGCTGCGCCACCATCGCGTCGAGATCGGCGACGCGGAAATTGATCATCCATTGCTGCTCGGGCCGGCCGAAATAATTCGTGTCGCGCGGAAACGGCATCAGCACAGTCGGCCCGGCCTCCTGCCGCCAGATCGAGGGCCCCGGCCCCTCGATGCCCAGATGGTCGAGATACCACTTGGCAAGAGCCTCGGGATCGCGCGCCCGTAAGAACACTCCGCCGATGCCGGTCACCTTCTCCATTGCCCTCGCCTCCCATTGCCCGTCGCGGCCAGCCTAGCACGGCCCCGGTCCTGGCGCGCCGGATCTTCGCGCGGGCGCCCTCCCGGCGCCCAGGCGGCGAAGCTCACCATCAGCGCCGCGCCGGTGATCGCCGCGACGCCCATGAGCCCCAGCCCATCCGGCATGACCCCGAACAGCGCCGCATCGAACATGAGCGCCCAGACCAGCCCGGTGAAATCGAACGGCGCCAGCACCGCGACCGGTGCCCGTGCCGCCGCCTCGGTCGCCGCCACATGCGCGAGCCCACCCAGGAGCCCCGCGCCCAAGAGCCAGAGCATCATCTGCGGCGACGGCATCGCCCAGCCGAAAGGCCATGTCGCCAGCCCGGCCAGAGCCGAGACCACGGCGAACCAGAAGGCGATGGTCGCGGGGCGCTCGACCGCCGTCATCGCCTTGATATGCACCCGGACGAATGCCATGGTCACCGCGTAGCCCAGCCCCGCCGCCACGCCGATCAGCGCGCCCTGCCCCGGTGCCTCCAGCGCCGCGCCGAGCATCATGAGCACGCCGCCGAAGCCCAGAGCCGCCGCTCCCCGGGCCAGCGGTCCGATCCTCTCGCCCAGTATCCACGCCGCGAGCGGCAGCGTCAGGACGGGAGCGAGATATCCCAGCGCCTGCGCATTGGCGACCGGCAGCCAGGCCAGCGACAGGAAGGACAGCGCCATCGACAGCGCCCCGAACAGGCTGCGCGTCAGGTGCAGGCCGGGGCGGCGCGTGACGATGGCCGAGGGAAACTCGCGGCACCAGGCCATGTAGGCGCAGATCGGGATCAGCGCGACGGCGGAGCGCCAGAACACGATCTGCCCCAGCCCGACCTCGCGCGTGGCCATCGCCACCATCGCCGACATCGCGGTAATGAGAAACGCGGCCAGCAGGCGCAGGCCGATGCCGTTCAAGGGAGAGTGCGCCGCCATGGCCGGACACTCACCCATAGGGCGATACCCCGCAACGACAAAAGGCCCCGCCGGGGCGGGGCCTTTCCTGTCGGCTCGAAAGGATCAGGCAATCTTGCCGAGCAGTTCATCGAGCGATTTCTTGGCGTCGCCGTAGAACATGCGTGTGTTGTCCTTGAAGAAGAGCGGGTTTTCGATGCCGGAATAGCCGGTGCCCTGGCCGCGCTTGGAGACGAAGACCTGCTTGGCCTTCCAGACCTCGAGCACCGGCATGCCGGCGATCGGCGAGTTCGGGTCGTCCTGCGCGGCGGGGTTCACGATGTCGTTCGAGCCGATGACGATGGCGACGTCCGTCTCGGGGAAGTCGTCGTTGATCTCGTCCATCTCCATGACGATGTCGTAGGGCACGCGGGCCTCGGCCAGCAGCACGTTCATGTGCCCGGGCAGCCGCCCCGCCACCGGGTGGATCGCGAAGCGCACGGTCTTGCCCTGCGCCCGGAGCCGGCGGGTCAGCTCGGAGACCGACTGCTGCGCCTGCGCCACCGCCATGCCGTAGCCCGGCACGATCACCACGCTGTCGGCCTCCTCGAGCGCCTGCGCCACGCCCTCGGCGTCGATCGCGATCTGCTCGCCCTCGACCTCCATCGCCGGCCCCGCGCTGCCGCCGAAGCCGCCGAGGATGACGCTGACGAACTTGCGGTTCATCGCCTTGCACATGATGTAGCTCAGGATCGCGCCCGAGGAGCCCACCAGCGCGCCGGTGACGATCAGCAGGTCGTTGCCCAGCGTGAAGCCGATCGCCGCCGCGGCCCAGCCCGAATAGGAGTTCAGCATCGACACCACCACCGGCATGTCGGCGCCGCCGATGCCCATGATCAGGTGCCAGCCGATGAAGCCCGCGATGAGTGTCACCAGCACCATGGTCCAGATGCCGGCGCCGGTGAGGTACAAGAGCCCCAGCGCCAGGCACAGCGCCAGGGCGGCGGCGTTGAGCATGTGGCCGCCGGGCAGCTTCTTCGGCTTGCCGTCGACCTTGCCCGCGAGCTTGCCGAAGGCCACCACCGAGCCGGTGAAGGTCACCGCGCCGATGAAGATGCCGAGGAACACCTCGGTCTTCAGGATGCCGATCTCGGTCGCGTCCTTCAGCGCCAGCTTCTTGCCGAAGCCGGTGAGCTCGCCGAAGAAGCCGCCGCCCGCCGCCGCGAGCTCGTCCGGATCCAGCAGCGCCAGCGCCGCGCGGTCGAGCCCGTGGGTCGCCAGCAGCGCGTTGATGTCCGACAGCATGATGTCGGCGTTGAGCCCGATGAACACCGCCGCCAGACCGACGAAGCTGTGCAGCGCCGCGACCAGCTGCGGCATCTCGGTCATCTGCACCCGGCCGGCGACGATCCAGCCGGCGAAGCCGCCCGCCGCGATCGCGATCAGGATGAGAACGAGGTTGTGCACGCCGGGGCCGAACACGGTGACGAAGACCGCCACAGCCATGCCCGCGATGCCGTACCAGACCGCGCGCTTGGCGCTCTCCTGGTTCGACAGCCCCCCGAGCGACAGGATGAACAGGATGGCCGCGACGATATAGGCGGCCGAGACGATGCCGATGCTCATGATCCGGCCCCCTTACGACTTGCGGAACATGGCGAGCATCCGGCGCGTGACCAGGAAACCGCCGACGATGTTGATCGAGGCGATCAGCACCGAGATGAACGAGAGAAACACCACCAGCCAGTTGCCCGAGCCGATCTGCAGCAGCGCGCCGAGGATCACGATGCCCGAGATCGCGTTGGTCACCGCCATCAGGGGCGTGTGCAGCGAGTGGCTGACGCCCCAGATCACCTGGAAGCCGACGAAGCAGGCCAGCGCGAAGACGATGAAGTGGCTCATGAAGCTCTCGGGCGCGACCGCGCCGATCAAGAGCATCACCAGCGCGCCGGCGGCCAGGAGGCCGATCTGGTCCTTGGTCTGCTTGCGGAAGGCCGCGATCTCCTGGCCGCGCCTTTCCTCGACCGTCAGCTCGCGCGGCTTCTCCTTCTTCGGCGCCGCGGCGATGGCCGCCGTCTTCGGCTTCGGTGGCGGGTAGGTGATCTCGCCGCGATGCGTCGCGGTGGCGCCGCGGATCACGTCGTCCTCCATGTCGTGCTCGACGACGCCGTCCTTGTTCGGCGTCAGATCGGCCATCATGTGGCGGATATTGGTGGCGTAGAGCGTCGAGGCCTGCTGCGCCATGCGCGAGGGGAAGTCGGTGTAGCCGATGATCGTCACGCCGTTCTCGGTGACGAACTTCTCCTCCGGCACGGTCAGCTCGCAATTGCCGCCGCGCTCGGCGGCGAGATCGACGATCACCGAGCCGGGCTTCATCGCCTCGACCATGTCGGCGGTCCACAGCACCGGCGCGTCGCGGCCCGGGATCAGCGCGGTGGAGATGACGATGTCGATCTCGGGCGCCAGCTCGCGGAACTTGGCGAGCTGCTTCTCGCGGAACTCGGGGCTGGAAGGCGCGGCGTAGCCCCCCGTGGCCGAACTGTCCTGGCTGTCCTCGAAGTCGAGATAGACGAACTCGGCGCCCATGCTCTCGATCTGCTCGGCCACCTCGGGGCGCACGTCGAAGGCCAGCGTCACCGCGCCGAGCGAGGTCGCGGTGCCGATCGCCGCGAGCCCCGCGACGCCGGCGCCGATCACCAGCACCCGCGCCGGCGGCACCTTGCCGGCCGCCGTCACCTGGCCGGTGAAGAAGCGGCCGAAGTTGCTGCCCGCCTCGATCACCGCGCGGTAGCCCGCGATGTTGGCCATCGAACTGAGCGCGTCCATCTTCTGCGCCCGGGAGATCCGCGGCACCATGTCCATCGCGATCACCGTGGCGCCGGCGTCCCTGGCGCGGCCCAGCGCTTCGGCGTTCTGGCCCGGGTAGAAGAACGAGATCAGCGTCTGGCCCGCGCGCAGCCGCCCGAGCTCCTCGTCCAGCGGCGGCCGCACCTTGGTGACGATCTCCGCCTCGGCCCAGAGCGTCGCGGCGTCCGGCACCACCCTGACCCCCGCCGCCTCATAGGCCGCGTCGGTGAACCCCGCCGCCAGACCCGCCCCCGCCTCGATCAGGCACGCATGCCCCAGCTTCGCCAAGTCCCGCGCCGACGCAGGCGTCATCGATACCCGCGCCTCGCCGTCATGCAACTCCCTCGGTGCCCCGATCCTCACGCCACGTCCCCTCCGGTCATTCTGCGGTTGCGAGAGGAGTAGCCGGGGAAAGAATGTTGCACAAGAGCGGCAGCTGACTTTGCTGCCGCCGCGTCATGGCCGTGCTACAGCCAGCGGCGCGTGCGGGCGGCCCAGTCCTCGAATGCTGCGCCGAAACCGCGACGCAGCATCGCCTCTTCGGGCCGGATGAAGCGTCGCTGCAGGATCGCGGCCAGCACGGGTACCAGAAGCAGAGCCAAGGGCGCGTCGAATACCAGCGCGCCGCCCGCGAGCAGCAACAGGTCGCCGAGATAGATCGGGTTGCGCGAGAACCGGAACGGCCCATCGGTCACCAGCGCCGCCGCCTCCTGCCGGGGCATGACCTGCGTGCGATGACGCAGCATCGTGGCGCTGGCCCAGAGCATCAGGCCGAGCCCGACGAGGAAGACGATCACGCCCAGCGCCATGTGATACGGCCCGAAGCCGAGCCAGGCGGGCTCGACACGAGAAAGGCCCCATGCGGCGAGCAATCCGTAGAAGGTCCAGGCGGGCGGGAAGTCGATCCAGTACATCCACCTTTTCTGCCCTGCCGTCGGGGCGCTGTCACGCGCTGTTGCGCAAGGGCAGCCGTGCTGCCACAACTTCGCGGGCCAATGCGAGGAGGAGCGCCGAGATGACCGATTTCCAAGCCACCAAGGCGCTGTTCGCCCTGCCCGAGGGCGTGACCTATCTCGATGGCAACTCGCTCGGCCCGCTGCCCAAGGCGGCCCCGGAGCGCATGGCCCGTGCGATGTCCGGCGAATGGGGCGAGATGCTGATCACCGGCTGGAACAGGGCCGGCTGGATGGATCAGCCCGCGAAACTCGGCGACCGGATCGGCCGGCTGATCGGCGCGCCCGAAGGCACCACCGTGTTGGGCGACACGCTGTCGATCAAGGTGCATCAGGCGCTGGCCGCGGCGCTGGCGCTGCGACCCGAGCGTCGCGTGATCCTCAGCGACAGCGGCAATTTTCCCTCGGATCTCTACATGGCGCAGGGGCTGATCGAGCAGCTCGGACGCGGCCACGAGCTGCGCGTCGTGGCGCCCGAGGAGGTCGAGGCGGCGATCGACGACGACGTCGCGGTGATGATGATCACCGAGGTCGACTACCGCACCGGGCGCCGCCACGACATGCCCGCGCTCATCGCCAAGGCCCATGAGGTCGGCGCGCTGGCGATCTGGGATCTCGCGCATTCGGCGGGGGCGGTGGATGTCGACGTGGCCGCGGCCGATACCGATTTCGCGGTGGGCTGCACCTACAAGTTCCTCAATGGCGGCCCCGGCGCGCCCGCCTTCATCCACGTGGCGCCCCGGCTGATCGACGAGGTGCAGCCGGCGCTGTCAGGCTGGCTCGGCCATGCCGAGCCCTTCGCCTTCGAGCCGGGCTATCGCCCCGGTGCCGCCATCGCGCGGATGCGGGTGGGCACGCCCCCCGTGCTTGCCATGGCGGCGCTCGATGCCGCGCTCGACATCTGGGACCGGGTCGAGATCGACGATCTGCGCGCCGCTTCGCTGGCGCTTTCGGACCGCTTCATCGCGGGTGTCGAGGCCGCCTGCCCCGGGCTCGAACTGGCGACCCCTCGCGCGCATGCGCAGCGCGGCAGCCAGGTCTCGTTCCGCCATCCCCAGGGCTATGCGGTGATGCAGGCGTTGATCGCCCAAGGGGTGATCGGCGATTTCCGCGCGCCCGACATCCTGCGTTTCGGGATCACGCCGCTCTATCTCGACGAGGCCGATATCGACCGCGCCGTCGATGTGCTGGCGAGGATCCTGCGCGAGGGGTCCTGGGACCGCCCCGAATTCCACGCCCGCGCCGCCGTGACCTGAAACCGTCCCTCAGGGCATCGGCACCGGCAAGCCGCTGGGCACCGTTTCGGGAATGCCGAGCCGTCCGACCCGTGCCACCGGGTCGGTCAAGATCTCCAGAAACGCCACCAGCGCGTCGATCTCGTCAGCTGCGAGCTTAACCGGCGGCAGCGTCACCGCCGAGGCGATGGCCTCGCTTTCGGCGGGGTCGTCGAGGATGCGCCAATCCGACACCTCCATCCGGGGCAGCACCGCCTGCCCCCGGTCATAGCCGGGCAGCGCCGCCGCCGGGTCGAGATGATCGGCCACGAAACCGCGCAGGCTCGCATGGCTGCCGGCATGGCCATAGGGCGCGGTGAGCGCCACGTTGCGCAGGGAAGGCGTGCGGAACGCATGGAGATCCTCGGCCCGGCCGGTGACCCGGAACCGCCCCTCGTCGCGCGCGTGGCTTTCGAACCGCGCGGCCTTGCCCGGGCCGAGTTGCGGCGCGCCCATGGCGTGAAAGCCGTGATCGGTCTGGAACGGGCCCGAATGGCAATCGGCGCAGCCCGCCGCGCCATAGAACAATGCCAACCCCGCCTCGGCCTGCGGATCGAGCGGCGCCCCCTCGCGCAGCCGCGCATCGAAGGGACTGGTATCGGAGCGGAACTCGAAGGTGATGAAGGCCGCGATGGCGTCCGAGATGTCGGTAAAGCCGATCTCCTCCGGGGCAAGCCCATAGGTATCCTCGAAGCGCACCGCGTAATCCGGAATTGCCGCCACGCGCCGCGCGATGAGATCCCATGCGCCGCCCGGCCCGGTCAGCATTCCAAGCCGCACCGCTTGCGCCACCTCGTTCTCGCTGTAGTGACCCGCCATCTCGTCGGGGCTGAGCACCGGAAACATGGTCTGAGCCGAGAGCATCGAGGCGAAGCCCGCGACCATGTCGGCATCGAGCGGCGTGCGCATGCCGCTGGGTGCGCCCGGATCCATCTCGACCCGCCCGTCATGGAACATGGACACGTATTCCAGCGCGCCGACATTCCACAGCGCCTGGCTGTTGCGCGGCACCCGCTGTTCGGGCGGGTTCTCGGGATCGACGGTGCGGAGCGGTCCGAGCCCCTGTCCGCCATCGCCCAAAGACAGCGACAGCCCGTCGGAGGTGCCGAATTCGGGGTGGTGGCAGGTGGCGCAGGCGACCTCGCGATTGCCCGAGAGAAGCGGGTCGTAGAACAGCAATTGCCCCAGCGCCGCCTCGCGCGGATCGACGTCGGGCCAGGCCGCGTCATCGAGCGGCGCGGGCAGATCCTGCGCCAGCCCCGTCCCGGCCCAGCCGAGAAAGGCCAGCGTTATCGTCGTCTTCGCTGTCATGTCACTCCCCCTTCGACGGAAGGTGCCGCAGCGCTTCACGCGGTGCAATGACGCAGACAACATTTGACGCAACGCTGCGGGCGGACTAGAACAAATACAGAACATTGATTTGCAGAGAGAACCCGTGACGTGGTCGCCCCCCGCTTCATGCCCCGCCCCTTCGAACGCGCTGCCGCGCAGGCCCGCGGCGTTGCGCCAGCCCACCCTGTCGGAGATATTTCCCGAAACGGCGGTGGATGCTGCCGCTCCGGCCTTCGCGCTGGCGCATCTCGATCCCGGAGGCGGGCCGGTACTGTGGATACAGGATCGGCTGTCGTTGCGCGAGAGCGGGCGGCCGTTTCCACCAGGTCTCGGGGGCTACGAGATCCTGCACCTGCAGGTATCGCGGGCGCAGGACGTGCTCTGGGCGATGGAGCAGGGACTCGGCTGCCCGGCGCTGGGCGCGGTGATCGGCGAGATCTGGGGCATCGCCCCGGCGGTGGACTTCACCGCGACCAAGCGGCTGGCGCTGCGTTCGGAGGCGCATGGCATCCCGGCGTGGCTGATCCGGCGCGGCACCGCGCCGGAACTGAGCGCGGCGCGAGAGCGATGGCGCGTCGCCGCCTTGCCCGCCCGGCCCGAGCCGGACGACGCGCGCGCGCCTGGCGCGGCGTTGTGGAGCGCCGAGCTGTTTCGCACGCGGTTCCGCGCGCCGGGACGCTGGGTGGCCGGTCATGACCCGCAGAGCGGAGATCTGGCGTTCGACCATGCGATCGACATGGATGCGGCGGAAGCGCGGCGCGCCATGGCCTGAGCCCTGCCGGGCTGGGCCGGCATCCGGCCCACAGGCATTCCGAGTGCGAGAGACCGGCCGTGACGCGCGCTTTCGCGACGGCCTCGAGGGCGAGGCGATGACAGGGGCGGTGTTCTGGGGGACGCCGCGCCGCGCATTGCCATGGCCCGCGCCGCCCGAGGCAGTCCGAGCGCATTCGCGCATCGCACAGAGCGGACGCCGACGATGAGTGGCGAGGACAAGCTGCCCGTCCTCGCCTTTTCCGCGCCTCGAACGACCGAAGCCCGGCCCCGCGCCGCCGACCCCCGCCGCCTTGCGCGGGCGGCCGAGGCACTGCGCGCGGCGACCGAGGCCACATCGGGGGCCGAAGGCGCGACACCGGCCGAGCCGGCAGCGTCGAAACAGAAGCAGGAGCAGGAGGTTTTCACACCGGTGGGGATGCCCCGCCCGCGCTGGCGCGCCGGGCCGGATGCGGCTGGCGGGCGGCCCCAGGGGACCGGCTGCATGTCGGGCGGATCGACGACGCCCGGCGAGGCCGAGGCTGCCCGAGGCATCATGGCGCGGCGTATCCTGTCGCTGCACCTGCCGCGCTTTGCCATCGAGCGCTGGCAGGCCCATGCGGCGCGGCACGGCCGGGCCCTGCCCGATGACGTGCCGCTGGCGCTGGCAATCGAGGGGCCGCACGGACCGGTGATCCACGCGGTGAACGCGGCCGCCGAGGCGCTGGGGATCGGCCCGGGCGCGCGCGTCGTCGACATGCGCGCGCTCTGCCCCGAGCTGCGCACCGCCTTTGCCGAGCCCCGCGCCGACACGGCGGCGCTGGAACGGCTCATGCTCTGGGCCCGGCGCTGGTGTCCCTGGACCGCGATGGACGGAACCGACGCGCTGATCATGGACATCACCGGCTCGGAACATCTCTGGGGCGGCGAGGCGGCGATGCGGGCCGAGATCGAGAACCGCCTGGCGGGCCTCGGTCTCACCGCCCGGACCGCCATTGCCCCCACGCGCGGCGCGGCTTGGGCGCTGGCCCGCTTCGCCCCGGCGATCTGCGATCCTGACGCGCTGTTCGCGCGCACCGATCCGCTGCCCGTGGCGGCGCTGCGGCTCGACGCCGCCACCGTGCAACTGCTCGACCGGCTTGGCCTCTCGACCATCGGCGCGCTGCGCGCCGTGCCGCGCCTCTCGCTCGCGCGCCGGTTTCGCGCAGGCGCGCCCGGGGCGGACCCGCTCCTGCGCCTCGATCAGCTTTCCGGCCGCACGCCCGAACCGGTCGACAGCCCAGACGACCCGCCGCGCTTCGCCGTGCAGACCCGGCTCGCGGAGCCGGTGATCGATCCGGTGCCGCATCTGCCCGCGCTGGCCGAAGAGCTCTGCGCCGGGCTCGTCGCGGCGGGCTTCGGCGCCCGGCGGCTCGGACTGGCGCTTTACCGCACCGATGGCGAGGTGGCACAGGCGCAGGCCGCGACCTCGCAGCCCTCGCTCGATCCCGCTCACATGGTGCGACTGTTCGAAGGGCGGCTCGACGGCCTCGATCCCGGCTTCGGCTTCGACCTGATCACGCTGGCCGCGCTGGTGGCCGAAGCGCTGCCCGAGCGCCAGCGCCGGCTCGACGGGACGGCCGATGATGCCGAGGATCTCGCGCGGCTGATCGACCGCCTCTCGGCACGCTTCGGCATGAGCACCCTGACCCGGCCCCTGCCAATGCCGAGCCACCTCCCCGAGCGGCAGATGCTGTGGTGCCCGGCGCTGCATTTGCCACGGCGCGCCTTTCCACCGCGCGCGCATCGCCCGCTGCGGCTGTTCGAACCTCCCGAGGAGGTGCGCGTGCTCTACGCCGTTCCGGAAGGCCCGCCCGCGCAGCTCCTCTGGCGCCGCCAGCGGCTGCGCGTGGCGCGCTTCGCGGGACCCGAGCGGATCGCACCGGAATGGTGGCGCGATCGGCCGGGTACGCGCCTGCGCGACTATTTCCGCATCGAGGACCACACCGGCCGGCGCTTCTGGCTCTACCGCGAGGGGCTTCTTGGCGATGGGCGCGGTGCCGAGCCCCGCTGGTTCGTGCACGGGGTTTTTGCATGAGCCGATACGACAGAACCGGAGTTTTCCAAAACTCCGGCACGGTCTTTTGCAAAAGACCGGGACCACGCTGATGCCGGAGATCGAGAAGCCGCCGCGTCGCGAGGTATCCTCGGAGGAAAACTTCCCGCCGAACCCGGCCGCGCCATATGTCGAGTTGGGCCTCGCCACCTGCTTTTCCTTCCTGCGCGGTGCCTCCGACGCTGTCGAACTCGCGGTACAGGGCTGGCACCAGAATTATGACGCGCTGGGCATCGCCGATCTGAACACGCTGGCAGGCGTGGTCCGGATGCATATCGCAGCGAAGAAGGTAAACCTGCGGCCGGTAATCGGCGCGCGGCTCGTCTTGACCACCGGCGAGACGTTCCTCGCCTATCCTACCGACCGCGCCGCCTATGGCCGGCTCTCGGTGCTGCTGTCCAAGGGCAAGATGCGCGATCCGGAGGGACGCTGGCAGAAGAAGGGGATCTGCGAGATCACCCTTGGCGATTTGGCCGAGCATGCCGAGGGGCTGAAGCTCATCCTGTTGCCGCCGGACGACCTTGCAGGGCTCGGGAGCGCCCTGCCCCGGCTTGTGCGACGCTTGCCCGGCCTCGGCCATGTCGCGGCCTCCTATCTCTACCGGGGCTGCGACCGGGCCCGGATCAACGCGCTTGACCGCATGACCCGCGACGCCGGGCTGTCGCTGATGGCGACCAATGACGTGCTGTATCATGCGCCCGAACGGCGGCCGCTGCAGGATGTGATGACCTGCATCCGCGAGGGGATGGTTCTGGCGGAGGCCGGCGACCGGCTGCTGCCCAATGCCGAGCGGCACCTGAAATCGCCGGAAACGATGATGCGGCTTTTCGCGGAGTGGCCGCATGCGATCCGCGCCACGCGCGAGATCGCCGATGCTTGCCGGTTCGACTTGGAGGAACTGGCATACGAGTATCCACGCGAGGTGGTGCCCGAAGGCCGCAGCCCGCAGGACTATCTCGAAAAACTGACATGGGCAGGGGCGGCGGCACGCTGGCCCGAGGGCATTCCCCCCGCCACCCATACTGTGCTGCGCAAGGAACTGGCGATGATCGGCCGGCTCGACATCGCACGCTATTTCCTCACCATTCACGACATCATCCGCTTCGCGCGGGAAAAGGCACAGCCGCCGATCCTGTGCCAGGGACGCGGATCGGCGGCGAACTCGGCCGTGTGCTTCGTGCTGGGCATCACCGCTGTCGACCCGGCGCAGCACCAGTTGCTGTTCGAGCGCTTCATTTCCGACGAGCGAAAGGAGCCGCCCGATATCGACGTCGATTTCGAGCATGAGCGGCGCGAGGAGGTGATCCAGCACATCTATGCCAAGTACGGCCGCGCGCGCGCGGGGCTCTGCGCCACGGTGATCCATTACCGCCCCCGATCCGCGATCCGCGAGGTGGGCAAGGTGATGGGGCTGTCCGAGGACGTGACCGGCGCGCTGGCCAAGACCGTCTGGGGCCACTGGGGCAGCGGCATCGCCGAGGAGAACGTGCGCGAGGCCGGGCTCGATCCTACCGATCCGCTGCTGCGCAAGGCGCTGCTGATCGCCGGGCAGTTGGTGGGAATGCCGCGCCACCTCTCCCAGCATGTCGGCGGCTTCATCCTGACAGAACGGCCCCTGACCGAGACCGTGCCGATCGGCAACGGCGCCATGCCCGATCGCAGCTTCATCGAGTGGGACAAGGACGACATCGACGCGCTGGGCATCCTCAAGGTGGATATCCTCGCGCTCGGCATGCTGACCTGCATCCGCAAGAGCCTTGACCTGGTAGCGGCGCATTGGGGGCGGCGCGAGGACCTCGCCTCGATCCCGCGCGAGGACCCGCGCGTCTTCGACATGCTGTGCCGCGCCGACAGTCTTGGCGTGTTCCAGGTCGAGAGCCGGGCGCAGATGAACATGCTGCCGCGGTTGCGCCCGCGCTCCTTCTACGACCTCGTCATTCAGGTCGCCATCGTCCGCCCCGGCCCGATCCAGGGCGACATGGTGCATCCCTACCTGCGCCGCCGCGCCGGCGAGGAGGCGGTCGAATACCCCTCGCCCGGCGCGCCGCACGACCCCGAGGAGTTGAAGTCGATCCTTGGCCGGACGCTGGGCGTGCCGATCTTTCAGGAACAGGCGATGAAGATCGCCATCGACGCGGCCCGGTTTTCGCCCGCCGAGGCGAACGAGTTGCGCAAGGCCATGGCGACCTTCCGATCTCGTGGCACGATCGCGCTTTTGCAGGAGAAGATGGTCGGGCGGATGGTGGCACGCGGCTATGACGAGGCGTTCGCGACGCGCTGCTTCGAGCAGATCAAAGGGTTTGGCGAATACGGCTTTCCCGAGAGCCACGCGGCAAGCTTCGCGCATCTGGTCTATGTCTCGTCATGGCTGAAATGCCATTTTCCCGGCGCCTTCGGCGCGGCGCTGCTGAACAGCCAGCCGATGGGCTTCTACGCCCCCGCGCAGATCGTGCGCGACATGCGCGAGCATGGGGTCGAGGTCAGACCGGTGGACGTGAACATGTCGGACTGGGACTGCACGCTCGAGCCGATTTCGACGGGCGGCTTCGCGGTGCGGCTGGGGCTGCGCATGGTGGGCGGGCTCGCGGCCGAGACGGCGGCGCGGATCGTGGCGGCGCGTGATGCGCCCTTCGAGACCCCCGAGGCGCTGAAGAGCCGCACCGGGATCGGCGCGGAGACGGTGCGCAGGCTGGCCCAGGCGGATGCGATGCGTTCGATGTTTCTCGACCGCCGACAGGCGCTATGGGAAACGCGGGGTCTGCGCGATGCGCCCGACCTGCCGCTGTTTCGGGAGGCACGCGACGAAGGCGCGGAGGTGCCGGTGCCGCTGCCGGCCATGCCGGTCTGCGAGCAGGTGGTGGCCGACTACCAGACGCTGCGGCTGTCGCTGAAGGCGCATCCCATGGCTTTCCTGCGCCGCAGCCTGGCCACGCAAGGCTATGCCAGCGCCGCCGAGTTGAACCGCGCAGATCAGGGCCGGCGGCTGAAGCTCGCCGGGCTGGTGCTGATCCGGCAGAAACCGGGCAGCGCCAAGGGGGTGTGCTTCATCACGCTCGAGGACGAGACGGGCGTGGCCAACATCGTGGTCTGGCCCAAGGTGATGGCGCAGTTCCGCCGCGTGGTGATGCAGGCACGGCTTCTGGTGGTCGAAGGCTACGTGCAGCGCGACGTGGAGATCGTGCATTTCGTGGCGCAGCGGCTGGAGGACCGCTCCGACGCGCTCACTCGGCTCGCGCCCGGCGGCCTCGTCCCGCCGTTGAGCCATGCCGACGCGGTGAAGAACCCGGTGCAGGGCTCGGCGCGCGGCAGCGACGCGCCCACGAACGGGCATCCCCGCAATGCGCGCATCCTGCCGAAAAGCCGGGATTTTCACTGAGATGTTGCGCCATTCGTATTTACGGAAAGATGAACCAAGGGGACGCCCTCCCATTCATCTTTCTTCAAATACGCAAAGTGCCGGCCGATACCGAGCGGCAGCGTCTCAGGCGCTGCGCCGCGCTTGGGCGGGGGCACCCTTGCAGGCTGCCCAGTCCCGCGCCGCCGCGCCGAAGGCCTCGAACAGCGGCCGCGAGACCGGGTCGGCGCCGGCATTCCACTCCGGGTGCCACTGCACGGACATGGTAAAGCCCGGCGCACCCTCGACATAAAGCGCCTCTGGCGTGCCGTCCGGCGCGTGGCCATCGATCACGATACGGCGGCCGGGCCGCTTGACCCCCTGCCCGTGCAGGGTGTTGGTCAGCACCTCGCGTGCGCCGAACAGCCGATGGAACGGCCCCCCCTCGCTCAGCGTCACCACATGGCGCAGCGCGAATTTCTCCTCAAGCGTGCCGTCGGGGGGCATTCGGTGATTGGAACGGCCCGGCAGGTCGCGAATTTCGGGATAGAGCGAGCCGCCCATCGCCACGTTCACCTCCTGAAACCCGCGGCAGATGCCCAGAAAGGGCTGGCCGCGCTCGACGCAGGCGCGCACCAGCGGCAGGGTGATGGCGTCGCGCGAGCGATCGAACGCCCCATGCGCCGGCGTCTCCGCCTCGCCGTATTCGTCCGGGTGCACGTTGGGCCGCCCGCCGGTGAGCAGGAAGCCGTCGCAGGCCTCCAGCAGTTCCTCGACCGAGACGAGCTTGGGGTCCGCCGGGATCACCAGTGGCAGGCCGCCTGCCACCTGCGACACCGCGGAGGAGTTCATCGCACCCCCGCCATGGGTGACGTAATGGCCGTCGATGACGTGGTTGTTGCCGATGATTCCGATGACGGGACGGGTCATGATCGCTCCGGTTGCTGCTCCTTACAGATATACAGCCACGGTCTTTCTGAAAAGCATCGCGCGGCCCGGGAGACCCGGACCGCGCGCACATTCGCCGTCAATCGAGGCACATTACCAGCCCCGAAAGTCGCCCTTATCCGGAACGAGGATCAGGCAGCGCCGGTGAGCCCGGCCGCCGCGATCCCCGCCAGAGCCGCCTCGGCGTCGTTGTCGGAGGTGTCGCCGGTGACCCCGACCGCACCCAGCACTTCGCCATCGGCGCCGCGCACGATCACCCCGCCGGGGACCGGCACGACCTTGCCGCCGAAGGCGCCGTTGGCGGCGGTCATGAAGTAGTGCTGCGCCTCGGCGCGCGCCATCTGCGCCGAGCCGGGCATGCCCAGCATCACCGCGCCGTAGGCCTTGCCCTCGGCGATGGCATAGCGGCCGGGCGATGCGCCGTCCTCGCGCTCGAAGGCGAGCGGGTGGCCACCCGCGTCGAGCACGATCACCGACATGGGCTTCAGGCCCATCTCATGCGCCTTGGCGAGGGTTTCACGGATGATGGTGCGCGCGGCGTCGATGTTGAGCTTGCTCATCAGACGTTCTCCAGATTCTTGAGTTCGAGGCGACGGCGATGCAGCACCGGCTCGGTATAGCCCGAGGGCTGCTTGCGGCCCTCGAAGACGAGGTCGCAGGCCGCCTGGAAGGCGAGGCTGTCGAAATGCGGGGCCATCGGCTTGTAAAGCGGATCACCCTCGTTCTGGCGGTCCACCACCTCGGCCATCTTTTTCATGGCGGCCATCACCTGCTCCTTGGAGACGATGCCGTGATGCAGCCAGTTGGCCAGCGCCTGCGACGAGATCCGGCAGGTTGCGCGATCCTCCATCAGGCCGATATCGTTGATGTCGGGCACCTTGGAGCAACCGACCCCCTGGTCGATCCAGCGCACCACGTAGCCGAGGATGCCCTGCGCGTTGTTCTCGATCTCGCGGGTGACTTCGGCATCGTCGAAATTGCGACCGGTGGCGAGCGGGATCGTCAGCAGGTCCTCGAGCGTGCCACGGGCACCGCCCTGGGCGATCTCCTCCTGCCGCGCCAGCACGTCGACATGGTGGTAGTGCGTCGCGTGCAGCGTCGCGGCGGTGGGAGACGGCACCCAGGCGCAGGTCGCACCGGCCTTCGGGTGGCCGATCTTCTGCTCGAGCATATCGGCCATCCGGTCGGGCATCGCCCACATCCCCTTGCCGATCTGCGCCTTGCCGCGCAGCCCGCAAGCGAGGCCGATATCGACGTTGCGATCCTCGTAGGACTGGATCCAGGCCGAGGATTTCATCTCGCCCTTGGGGATCATCGGCCCGGCTTCCATCGAGGTATGGATCTCGTCGCCGGTACGGTCGAGGAAGCCGGTGTTGATGAAGGCCACCCGGTTCTTCGCGGCACGGATGCATTCCTTGAGGTTGGCCGAAGTGCGGCGCTCCTCGTCCATGATGCCGAGCTTGACCGTGTATTGCGGCAGGCCGAGCATCTTCTCGACGGCGGAGAACATCTCGTCCGAAAGCTTCACCTCGTCGGGGCCGTGCATCTTCGGCTTCACGATGTAGACCGAGCCATGCACCGAGTTGCGCGGACCTTCGGTCTTCTTCAGGTCGTGCATGGCGATGAGCACGGTGATCACCGCGTCCATCAGACCCTCGGAGATCTCGCGCTCGTCATCCTTGCCGATGATCGCCGGGTTGGTCATCAGGTGGCCGACATTGCGCACCAGCATCAGTGAGCGGCCCTTGACGGTCCGGGCCGAGCCGTCGGGCGCGGTGAAGTGCTGGTCGCCCTCCATGCGGCGGGTCATTTCCTCGCCGCCCTTCTGGAAGGTGGCCGAAAGCGTGCCCTGCATCAGGCCGAGCCAGTTGCGATAGGCCAGCACCTTGTCCTCGGCATCGACCGCCGCGACCGAATCCTCGCAATCCATGATGGTCGAGATCGCGCTCTCGAGCCGGATGTCGGAGATGCCGGCGCGGTCCGAGCCGCCGATCCGGCTCGACGGATCGACCACGATCTCGATCAGCAGGCCGTTCTTTTCCAGCAGCACCTGCAACTCGGCCTTGCCGTCGGTCTTCGAGCCCGCGAACTGCTCGGGCTCCTTGAGACCGTGCTCGGCATCGCCCTTGCAGCCGATCAGCGTGCCGCCCTTGATCTCCAGCCGGTCGATCTCGGCCCAGGAGGCGCCGTCGAGCGGGGCGACCTCGTCGAGATGCTTGCGGCCCCAGGCGATCACCTCGGCGCCGCGCTCCTCGTCATAGCCCTTGCCCTGCGGCAGGCTGCCCAGCGCATCGGTGCCGTAGAGCGCGTCATAGAGGCTGCCCCAGCGCGCATTCGCGGCGTTGAGCGCGAAGCGGGCATTGGTGATCGGCACCACCAGCTGCGGCCCGGGCGTGGTGGCGATCTCGGGATCGGTGTTCTCGGTGCCGATCTCGAAATCATCGCCCTCGGTCGTCAGGTAGCCGATGCCCTCCAGCATCTGCCGGTATTCGGCCGGGTCGATCTGCTGCCCCTTGCGGCTCAGATGCCAGGCGTCGATCTCGGCCTGCATCTTCGCGCGCACCGACAGCGCGTCACGGATGCGCGGCCCGAATTCCTGCGCCAGCGCGGCAAAGCCTTTCCAGAAGTCGTCGGCGTCGATCCCCGTCCCCGGAAGCGCCTCTTCCTTGATGAATTGCACCAGCTCGGGCGCCACCATCAGCCCGTGCTTGTCGATCCTCTCGGCCATCTGCCGTCTCCTCCTCGTGTTCTTCGTGCAAATGGCTAATCGATCCCGGCAGGTGCGGCAACTCGATCTCGCCGTGACGCGCGAAGGGCGCGGATCGGAGGACCCGCGCCCTTCCCGGTCGGTCGCCTATGGCTCACTGCTGCTCGGCGGTACCGACGGTATCGTTGATCTGCTCGGGCGCGCCGACGATCTCGGCGTCATCGGCCTGCTCGACCTCTCCGCTGCCCACGGCTTCGACGGTGCTCTCGGCTTCGGGCTCGTTGCCCTGGCCGAAGCCGATGAAGACGAGGAAGAGTATCAGCAGCACGCCGAAGACGGCGACGATGGCCATGCCGGTCAGGGGGCCCTTGTGGCGTTTTTCCTGTTTCTCGACGTCTGTATGCGGGGCGGACATGTCACTTCTCCTCACGGGTTGCCGCGCCGGCAGGGGCGGTCGCGGTCGGGGGCGCGCTTGAAGGCCCCCTGTTGCGGCCCTAACGTCCGGCAGGCCCGAAGGTTCAGCGAAAGGTTCCCTGACATGACACAGCACGATCCCCGCACCGTCTATCTCAGGGACTACACCCCGCCCGCCTATCTGGTGGAGGAGATGCGCCTGACCTTCCGGCTTGCGCCGCATGCGACGCGGGTGCTGTCCGAAATCCGCTTCCGGCCCAACCCGGACGCCACCGGACGGGAGTTCTTCCTGCATGGCGAGCAGCTGAAGCTGATCTCGGCGCATGTCGACGGCGCCCCGGTCACGCCGGAATTGGTCGAGGGCGGTCTCAGGCTCGACGCCCCCGACGCCCCCTTCACCTTCGCGGCCGAGGTCGAGATCGACCCGGAGAACAACACCGCGCTCGAAGGGCTCTACCGTTCGAACGGCATGTACTGCACCCAGTGCGAGGCCGAAGGCTTTCGCGCGATCACCTTCTATCCCGACCGCCCCGACGTGATGGCGCCGTTCCACGTGCGGATCGAGAGCGACCAGCCGGTGCTGCTGTCGAACGGCAACCCCGGCACCTCGGGCGAGGGTTTCGCCGAATGGCACGACCCCTGGCCCAAGCCCGCCTACCTCTTCGCGCTGGTCGCGGGCGATCTCGTTGCCCATTCCGACAGCTTCACCACCATGTCCGGCCGCGAGGTCGCGCTGAACCTTTGGGTTCGCGAGGCCGATATCGACAAATGCGCCTTCGGCATGGAGGCGCTGAAGAAGTCGATGAAATGGGACGAGGAGGTCTATGGCCGCGAATACGATCTAGACGTGTTCAACATCGTCGCGGTCGACGACTTCAACATGGGTGCGATGGAGAACAAGGGGCTGAACATCTTCAACTCCTCCGCCGTGCTCGCCTCGCCCGCCACTGCCACCGATGCCGATTTCGAGCGGATCGAGGCGATCATCGCGCATGAATATTTCCACAACTGGACCGGCAACCGCGTCACTTGCCGCGACTGGTTCCAGCTCTGCCTCAAGGAAGGTCTCACGGTGTTCCGCGACCAGCAGTTCACCGGCGACATGCGCTCCCACGCGGTGAAGCGGATCGGCGACGCGATGCTGCTGCGCTCGGCCCAGTTCCGCGAGGATAACGGCCCCCTCGCCCACCCGGTTCGGCCCGAGAGCTTCGTCGAGATCAACAATTTCTACACCGTCACCGTCTATGAGAAGGGTGCCGAACTGGTCGGCATGCTTCGCAGGCTGGTGGGGGAAGAGGGCTACAGGAAGGCGCTCGACCTCTATTTCGAGCGCCATGACGGCCAGGCCGTGACGATCGAGGACTGGCTCAAAGCCTTCGGGGACGCGACCGGCCGGGACCTGACGCAATTCGCGCGCTGGTACAGCCAGGCGGGCACGCCCCGCGTTCACGTGGCCGAGGACTGGTCCGACGGTCGCTACACGCTCACGCTCCGGCAGGAAACGCCGCCGAGCCCGGGCCAGACCGAGAAGCAGCCGGTCGTGATCCCGGTGGCGGTGGGGCTGTTGAACCCCAATGGCGACGAGGTGGTGCCGACGCAGGTGCTGGAGTTGACCGAGGCCGAGCAGAGCTTCGCCTTCGACGGTCTCTCGGCCCGGCCCGTGCCGTCGATCCTGCGCGGCTTCTCCGCCCCCGTGATCCTCAAGCAGGAACAGTCCGACGAGACCCGCGCCTTCCTGCTCGCGCATGACACCGATCCGTTCAACAAGTGGGAGGCGGGGCGCGTCCTCGCCCGTACCGGCCTCATGGCGATGATCCTCGACGGCGACGGCCCGCATGCGGGCTATATCGACGCCTTGGGGCGCGGCATCGCCGACGAGAGCCTCGACCCGGCCTTCCGCGCCCAGCTTCTGGCCCTGCCGGGCGAGGATGAGCTGGCGCAGGCGATCTTCGAAACCGGTCAGGCACCCGATCCAACGGCGATCCACGAGGCGCGTGAGGCGCTGCGCCGCGCCATCTCGGCACGGCTGGATGACGTGCTGACCCGCCTCTACGAGGCGCATCAGGTCAGCGGTCCCTACAGTCCTGAAGCCGAGGATGCCGGCCGCCGCGCGCTCACCAATGCCGCGCTGTCGCTGCTGTCGCTCACCGAAGGCGGCGACCGGGCGCGGGCGCAGTTCCGCGCCGCCGACAACATGACCCAGCAGATCGCGGCGCTGGGCACGCTGCTGACGATCGGAGAGGGCGAGGCCGAGCTGACGGCCTTCGAGGAGCAGTGGCGCCATGAGCGGCTGGTGATGAACAAATGGTTCGGTCTGCAGGTCGCCGCCGCCAAGCCCGAGGCGGCGGCAGACACCGCCGAGGCACTGACCCGGCACCCGGCCTTCGACTGGAAGAACCCGAACCGCTTCCGCGCCGTGTTCGGTGCGCTCGCCGGCAACGCGGCGGGATTTCATCACCCCTCCGGCGCGGGCTACCGGCTGCTGGCCGATTGGCTGTTGAAGCTCGACCCGCTTAACCCTCAGACCACGGCGCGGATGACTCAGGCCTTCTCGACCTGGAAGCGCTACGCCCCCGAGCGGCAGGCGTTGATCCGGGCCGAGCTGGAGCGGATTGCCGGGACCGAGGGGCTCAGCCGCGATACCTCCGAGATGGTCGGGCGCATGCTGGCCGGCTGACGCGTCCGTGAGGGGGCGGCATGGAACGCCCCCTCCCTCCTTGCGGTTCGGGCAGCGAAGACCCGAACCGCAAGGAGACGGACATGACCGATATCAAGGACGCGAAGATCCTCATCATCGCCACCGACGGCTTCGAGAAGGTCGAGCTGGAGGTGCCGCGCGACAAGCTGCGCGAGGCCGGCGCCACAGTGCATGTCGCGAGCCCCGACGGTGACGCCATCAAGAGCTGGGACGAGACGGATTGGGGCCCGAAGGCCGATGTCGACCTGAAGATCTCGGATGCGAAGGTGGATGATTATCACGCCATCGTGCTGCCGGGGGGCCAGATCAACCCCGACGTGCTGCGCACCAAGCCCGAAGCGGTGCGGCTCGTGAAGGACTTCACCGCCGCCGGCAAGATCGTCGCGGCGATCTGCCACGGGCCCTGGCTGCTGATCGAGGCCGATGTGGTACGCGGGCGCGAGATGACCTCCTACCCCTCGATCCGCACCGATTTGAAGAACGCCGGGGCCAATGTCGTGGACAAGCAGGTCGCGACCGATCAGGGCATCGTGACCAGCCGCAATCCCGGTGATCTCGACGCCTTCGTGGCCAAGATCATCGAGGAAATCCGCGAGGGCAGACACCCCCGCCAAGCCGCGTGATCCACGCGAAATGGGTGCGGTGGCGTGCTGCCGCATCCATTCCAGATTGTGGCGCGCAGCCGCCGTTCCGCCCGTCCAAGGGCCACTGCCATTGCCAAATGCACAGCGATCCAGCAATTGTCACGGAACTGCCGCGTGGGAATGGTTATTAAAGCTCCATGAAAGACCGCATTGACCCGCTGATTGCCGAGCGCGCGCCCTGGATGTTCCGGCAATCACCTCTCGTGAGGCCGTTGCGCGGTCTTTTGCACCTCGCCCTGTCCTATGACCGCACGGTCGCGATCGGCACCGAACTGCGCGACGAGCCCACCTCCCGCATCATGGGTGACATGGGTGACCTGCTGGCGCGGCATCTCACCGTGGTGGGGCTCGACAATGTGCCGCGTCATGGGCCCGCTCTCATCGTCGCCAACCATCCCACCGGCATCGCCGACGGGATCATGCTCTATCACGCGCTCAAGACGATCCGTCCCGATCTCTTCATCTACGCCAATGGCGACATCCTGCGGGTGCTGCCTCAGATGGAGGATTTGATCGTGCCGGTGGAGTGGCGCAAGGAGAAGCGCAGCCACGCCAAGACCAAGGTGACGATGGACCTGACCAAGCAGGCGGTGAAGGAAGGCCGGCTGGGCGTGATCTTCCCGTCGGGTCGGCTCGCGAAACGGCGTGGGCTCCGACTGCACGAGCGGCCCTGGATGCCGTCGGCGGCGATGCTGGCGCGCAAGTTCGACCTGCCGGTGATCCCGGTGAACATCCGCGCCCGCAACTCGGCGCTGTTCTACCTCTTCGACCTGATCCACCCGACGCTGCGCGACATCACCCTGTTCCACGAGATGCTGAACAAGGATCGTCAGCCCTATGTCATCACCGTGGGCGAAGAGATCTCACCCGCCGCGCTGCCATCGAAATCCGAGGATGGCATCGAGATGCTGCGCCGCGCGACGCTGGCGCTGGGCGGACGCGACGCACCGACGGTGAGCCTCGTGCGCTCGACCCGCTCGGTGCTGCGCGGGCGGGCCTGAAGCGTCAGGACGCTACGCCCGATCGTTCGAGGCTCTGCTGAGGGCGCGCTTGCGGGCGCGGCACCGTGAGCAGCGTGCCGCTTTGGCAATAGCTCTGTTCCCGGGTCCAGGCCGCCATCTCGGCGCGCATCGCGGGCTTGGTCATCGGGCCCCAATCGGCGGCGATGCCCGCACGTCGGCCGTCCTTCATCGCCACCGCGCCGTCGCGCTTGACGGTCCGGGCCATGATCCGGGCGGCGCAGCTGAGGTTGCGGACCGGATCGCGCAGCATCGCGCCGTCGCGTGCGACGCAGCCATAGCCCCGCGCCGTGCCGGGCAGGATCTGCAATAGCCCGTGATAGAGCCCGCCCCCTCCCACCGCATCGGCGCGGTGCCGGCTCTCGAACCGCGCCAGAGCCGACATCACGCCGACCCAGAAGGCGCGGCGCAGCCGCGGCGGGTTCTCGGCATAGGCCGGGCACCAGGTCGCGATGTCGGCCGGGACCACCTCGGCCAGATCCGAGGCCGGGCCGCGCAACGCCGACATCAGGCCACGGGTCCAGATCCCGGTGCCCGGCTTTCCGTCCCAGCGCGCCTCCGGCAGGAACGGATCGCGGGCACGCGGGCGCAGTCCCGCTTCGCCATCGGGGGCCTTGGCCGCCAGCGTCGCGGGGCGAGACATCGGGCGCAGCACGATGTCCGGTTGCGGATCGGCCTGAAGCTCGGGCGCGATCACGGTCGAAAACGCGCGGCGAGGCGGCTCGGGACCTGTCCGCGGCGGTACAGGTGTGTCTCGTGGCGGCTCGTCCGCATCGTCTCGCATCTCGATGGAAGCCGCGAGGATTTGCGCCGGGTCCGACGGCTCGGCGTGGACCATCGAACCCGGCATCACGGCCATCGATCCCCCCAGGATCATCAGTGCCACGAGCATGGGGGGATAACTGCACCGGCGCCAAGACACGATGCAACGCGAAAATGGCGCAATGCCGCGAGGTTGCCCCTCTTGACGTGGCGCCTGTGTCGCGGCGGCGACAGGCATCCGCCTCAGCCGGCCCGTTTCGATTTGGCGGCGGCCTGCGCGGTCTGACGTGGCTGACAGTAGCTCTGGCTGCGGGTCCAGTTCGCCATCTCGTTGCGTTTCCTCGAAGAGTGGAACGGGCCCCAGTCGGCCGCGAGACCCCGCATGCCCGCCGAAACGACACCGTCGCGGCGCACGGTACGCGCGGCGATGCGCACGGCGCAGGACAGGTTCGCGACGCCGTCCTTGAGCGCCGAACCGCTGCCGGCGGCGCAGCCATAGCTGCGCGCGGTGGCGGGCGCGATCTGCACCAGCCCGAACCACTTGCCCCCGCCGCCGACGGCCTCGGGGTTCCATGTGCTTTCATGCTTGGCCAGCGCCGAGAGCATCCCGGCCCAGAAGGCGGCGCGCTCGTCCTCGGAGGCTTCGGCATAGCCGGGGCACCAGTTCGCGATGTCGCCGGGCACCTGGCTCAGCAGCGGCGCGCCATGCGCCTTGAGCGCGGCCAGCGTCGCATCGGTCCATCGGGCGCTTTCGGGGCGGTGGTCCCAGGCCATCACCGGTAGCGCGGCAGGAGCGGCGGCCTCCACCTCGGGCTCGGGAATCTGGGCACAGGCAGCACCTAGCGAGAGCAGCGCGATCGGCATGAGGCGGCGCAAACGCGCGGATACACGTGTCGGGAACATTATTCGTATTGGTCCGTTGTGGCAGCAACTGGCGTCGATCTCTCCCGCAGCACGTGCGGCTGTCGAGTCCGTGCTCCATCCGCTTGGATTTTCGGCGGGATACCGCCCAGCGGCTGCGCGGCTCCGCCGAGCCGCGCGCGCTCTCCCGACCCTTGAAGAAACGGTCATTCGCGCCTAATCAGGCCCGCGACAACCGTGCAAGGAGAGGCTCCCATGCTGGACCTGACATTCGAGGCCCCCGCCCCCAAGGTGATCGCGGGCGCGACCGGGGATTGGGAGCTGGTGATCGGCCTCGAGGTGCATGCGCAAGTCGCCACCCGTGCCAAGCTGTTCTCCGGCGCCTCGACCGAGTTCGGCGCCGAGCCCAATTCCAATGTGTCCTTCATCGACGCGGGCATGCCGGGCATGCTGCCGGTGATCAACGAGGGCTGCGTGGCGCAGGCGGTGCGCACCGGGCTCGGGCTCAAGGCGGAGATCAACCTGCGCTCGGCCTTTGATCGCAAGAACTATTTCTACCCGGACCTGCCGCAGGGCTACCAGATCAGCCAGCTCTACCACCCGATCGTCGGCGAGGGCGAAGTGATCGTCGAGATGGGCGCGGGCGTTGCCCGCCGCGTGCGCATCGAGCGCATCCACCTCGAGCAGGACGCGGGCAAGTCGATCCACGACATGGACCCGAACATGTCCTTCGTCGATCTCAACCGCACCGGTGTGGCGTTGATGGAGATCGTTTCGCGGCCCGACATCCGTGGCCCCGAGGAAGCCGCCGCCTATGTCGGCAAGCTGCGCCAGATCCTGCGCTACCTGGGCACCTGCGACGGCAACATGCAGAACGGCAACCTGCGCGCCGACGTCAACGTCTCGGTCTGCCGTCCCGGCGATTACGAGCGTTATCAGGAGACGCAGGACTTCTCGCATCTCGGCACCCGCTGCGAGATCAAGAACATGAACTCGATGCGCTTCATCCAGGCCGCGATCGATTTCGAGGCGCGGCGCCAGATCGCGATCCTCGAGGATGGCGGCAGCGTCGTGCAGGAAACCCGCCTCTACGATCCGGACAAGAACGAGACCCGGTCGATGCGTTCCAAGGAAGAGGCGCATGACTACCGCTACTTCCCCGACCCCGACCTGCTGCCGCTCGAGATCGAGCGGGCCTGGGTCGACGACATCGCGGCGCATCTGCCGGAACTGCCCGACGCCAAGAAGGCGCGCTTCATGGGCGATATGGGCCTGTCGGATTACGATGCGGGCGTGCTGACGGCGGAGCTCGCCAACGCCATCTACTTCGAGGCAGTGGTGAACCACCTCGACAGCGCCAAGGATGGCAAGCTCGCCGCGAACTGGGTCATCAACGAGCTGTTCGGCCGGCTCAAGAAGGACGATCTGGGTATCGAACAGAGCCCGGTCAGCCCGGCGCAGCTGGGCGACATCGTCGCGCTGATCGCCAAGGGCGACATCTCGGGCAAGATCGCCAAGGAGCTGTTCGAGATCGTCTATACCGAGGGCGGCGACCCGGCGAAGATCGTCGAGGAGCGTGGCATGAAGCAGGTCACGGATACCGGTGCCATCGAGACGGCGGTCGACGAGATCATCGCCGCCAACCCGGCGCAGGTCGAGAAGGCCAAGCAGAACCCCAAGCTCGCGGGCTGGTTCGTGGGCCAGGTGATGAAATCCACCGGCGGCAAGGCCAACCCCGCCGCCGTCAACCAGATCGTCACGCAGAAGCTCGGGCTCTGAGCCCGTGCCGGAGGAGAGCGCCATGACCGCCTACGAGTATCGCGTCGTTCCCGCGCCCAAGCGCGGGGTCAAGGAGCGCGGCCTGAAGACCGGCGAGGATCGCTATGCCCATGCGTTGCAGGGCACGATCAACGAGCTGGGCGCGAAGGGCTGGGAATATCTGCGCGCCGAGACCCTGCCCTGCGAGGAGCGCCAGGGCCTGCGCGGTCGCAGCACCGTCTACCATTCGGTGCTGGTGTTCCGCCGCGCCACCGGGGCTCAGCCCGCCGCCACGCCCGTGGCGGCCGAGCCGATGGCCGCGCAGCAGGGGCTGAGCGCCAGCCGCGCCGAGACCCCCGCCGCCGCGCGGCCGGTGCCCGGCGCCCGGGAGGCGCAGGAAATCCCCGACCGTCCGGCGCCGCAGGTCACCGCGAACCGCGGCGACTGATCCCGGCGGGCCGACGCCGAAGGGGCGGAAAATGCCCTCCGCCCCTTCAATCTCCGGCTCTTTGGACTAAACTGCCGCGTCCGACTCGAAAGGATGAGGCAGAGCATGGCAAAGAACGACCCCTTCGGTTTCGATATGTCGGTATCGGCATCGAAGAAGAAAAACCCGCGCGGCAGACGCGGGATGTCCGGCGCCTTCGAGACCTCGACGCGGGTCTGCGACCACCCGGGCTGCGAGGAGGCCGGCAAGTACCGCGCCCCGAAATCACCCGATATCCTCGATGACTACTTCTGGTTCTGCAAAGAGCACGTGCGCGAGTACAACCTGAAGTGGAACTTCTTCGACGGCAGCACCGAGGCCGAGTTCAGCGAGCAGGTCGAGAACGACCGGGTCTGGGGCCGGTCGACCAAGCCCTTCGGCAAGCGCAGCGAGGAACAGCGCGCCTGGGCGCGTCTGGGTGTCGACGACCCGCACCAGGTGCTGGGTGAAAACGCCACCCGCAACCCTGGCAAGAACGCGGCCCAGCAGGGCCATACCCGCCGCCTGCCTGCCACCGAGCGCCGCGCGCTCGAGGTGCTCGACGCCAAGGACAGCTGGTCCAAGGCCGAGATCCGAAAATCCTACAAGGCGCTGATCAAGGTGCTGCATCCCGACATGAATGGCGGCGATCGCAGCCAGGAGGAGCAGCTCTCCGAGGTGGTCTGGGCGTGGGACCAGATCAAGGACAGCAAGTCCTTTCGCGACAAGGATTGATCAAGAGGGCCGCCTCACGCCGCATTGCGCGGCGCGGGAGCGTCCGTCTCTCTTCGTGAATGAACCGGTTCGGGCCCTGCGGGCCGTGGCTCAGAGGCGCGTGACCGGCCCCGCGCCGAGCACCGCGCCGGTGGGCGCCCCCGTGGGCGATCCGCCCGCCGGTTCGTCGGAGATCGCGAGTACCGCCTGCGACAGCAGCGGCTGCAGATCCTCGGGCACCGCCACGCGCCCCTCGCGATCTTCCGGCAGCACGCCAAGCGACACCGGCGCCGCATCACCCGCAATCAGCCACAGCTCCAGCGCCCGGCCCGGTGCCGCCGCGCCACTGGGGCGCAATACGCGCAGCATCTCAGGCGCATCGGGATCGAAGGCCACACGCACCACGAGGCTGCGATCCTCGGCCGCGATCTCGGCGCCGAACGGGGGAGCTTCCGGCCCCGGGCGCAGCAGGTCGAGATTGGTGACGACGAGGTACGTCCCCGCCGCCAGTGCCGCCGC
Organism: Limimaricola sp. AA108-03; assembly: GCF_050847355.1. Lineage (NCBI taxonomy): Bacteria > Pseudomonadati > Pseudomonadota > Alphaproteobacteria > Rhodobacterales > Paracoccaceae > Limimaricola > Limimaricola sp. AA108-03. The sequence continues at coordinate 1,068,471 of NZ_CP193755.1, read as the reverse complement.
CGAAAGCGCGGGCCACAGCCCCAGCCGCCGCAGCAACCCTTCGCGCCGCGCCCCGAACAGCCGCCGGTCGATCGCGTTACGCACCCGAGCGGGCGGGGTCACCGGCGTCATGTCCTGCGTCAACGAGACGAAATCCTCGGCCCAGGCCGCATGGAGCGCGCGGTAATCCGGATCCGTCTCGAGCCGTCGTTCGGCGCGGTCGAGCTCCTCGCCCCCGAGCAATCCCAGCACGTGCTCGGCGGCCAGAACGGCATCGTCCTCGTGGTGATCGCCGGGACCGGTCATCGCGTCAGGCACTCCTTCAGACGCATCAGGCTGCGCCGCAGCCATGTGCGCATCGTGTTCAACGGCACGCCGTGCCGCTCGGCGAGCTCGGCATAGCTCTCGCCGGTCAGATAGGCCCCCCGCACCGCCGCGGCACGATCGGGCTCAAGCTCTGACATGCAGCGGTCGATCTTCTGGTTTTCCGAAGCCGCGACGGCCAGGGCCTCTGGTCCCGGGCTGGCATCGGCCAGATCGGCAACGGCATCCATGTCGCCGCCCCCCCGGCTCTCGGCCTTGCGCCGTGCCCGCAGCCGGTCGATGGCATGGTTGCGGGCGATGGTGATCAGCCAAGTCATCGGGCTCAGCCCGTTCACCTGGTAGCGCCCCGCATTATGCCACAGCTTCACGAAAATCTCCTGGAGCGCGTCCTCGGCCTCGGCCCTGTCGTTCAACACACGCAGGCAGATCCCAAAGAGTTTCGCGGAGGTCGCGTCATAAAGCGCGCCGAAGGCCACGCGATCGCCCAGCGCGACGCGGCCGATCATCGCCTCGATCTCGGTCTGGCGCGACATGATGCTGAAGTTCCCCCGTCACTCTGGTTGCAGACAATGACGCCCCGCCCCGAAAAGGCAAGCGGGGCCCGGCTCATGGTCGCATCCCGCGGCCCTTGAACCCCGCTGCGCGATGCTCCATCACTTGCGCGACCGCCGAAAAGGGCCCTTGCCCGCACGCGAAAGGATCATCATGGCCGACGCCCAGACCGACCCCAATGCCCGCCCGACCGAGGAGATCGACATCCGCGAGACCTTCGGCTTCGACAGCGCCATGAAGGTCAAGGGCTTCGCCGAGCGCTCGGACCGGGTGCCCGACATTGACCCGACCTACAAGTTCGACCCCGACACCACCCGCGCCATTCTCGCGGGCTTCGGCGCCAACCGCCGGGTCATGGTGCAGGGCTATCACGGCACCGGTAAATCGACCCATATCGAGCAGGTCGCAGCGCGGCTGAACTGGCCCTGCGTGCGCGTCAACCTCGACAGTCACATCTCTCGCATCGACCTGATCGGCAAGGACGCGATCAAGCTCAAGGACGGCAAGCAGGTGACCGAGTTCGCCGAAGGCATCCTGCCCTGGGCGCTGCGCCACCCCTGCGCCATCGTCTTCGACGAATACGACGCGGGCCGCGCCGACGTGATGTTCGTGATCCAGCGGGTGCTGGAGACCGACGGCAAGCTGACGCTGATGGACCAGAACCAGGTGCTGACGCCGAACCCGTATTTCCGCCTCTTTGCCACTGCCAACACGGTGGGTCTCGGTGACACCACCGGCCTTTATCACGGCACCCAGCAGATCAACCAGGCGCAGATGGACCGCTGGTCGCTCGTCGCGACGCTGAACTATCTCAGCCACGACGCCGAGGCGGCGATTGTGCTGTCCAAGGCGCCGCATTACAACACCGCCGAGGGGCGGCAGACCATCTCGCAGATGGTCACCGTGGCCGATCTCACCCGCACCGCCTTCATGAACGGTGATCTCTCGACCGTGATGAGCCCGCGCACCGTGATCAATTGGGCCCAGAACGCCGAGATCTTCCGCGACGTGGGCTATGCCTTCCGGCTCTCGTTCCTCAACAAGTGCGACGAGCTGGAGCGCCAGACCGTGGCCGAGTTCTACCAGCGCTGCTTCGACGAGGAGCTGCCCGAGAGCGCGGTGAGCACCGCCGGACGCTGACATGGCGACCGGGCTGCATATCGGCCTGATCGGAGGCATCGGCCCGGCGGCGACCATCGTCTATTACCAGCGGCTTTGCGACGCGATGCGCGCGCGCGGCGCGCCGCTGGAGCTGACGGTGGTGCAGGCCGACATCCACACGTTGATCGAGAACAATCTCGCAGACCGGCGTGAGGCGCAGGCCGAAATCTATGCCGGGCTGATCGACAGGCTGAAAGCTGCCGGCGCCGATTGCGCCGCGATCACCTCGCTCGGCGGCCATTTCTGCTATGCCGAGACGCTCGCGCGAGCGTCGCTGCCGCTGGTCTCTGGTGTCGAGCCGCTCGACGCCCATTTCGCCGCGAAAGGCCTGTCGCGGGTTGGGCTTCTGGGCACGCGCGTGGTGATGCGCAGCCGCCTCTACGACCAGCTGGCGCGCACCGAGGCGGTGGCGCTCGACGACGAGATCGAGGTTCTGGGCCAGCTCTATCAGGATCTGGCGGTGGCGGGGCGCTGCGACGCCTCGACCCGTACCGCGCTGATCGAAGCGGGGCGCCGGATGGTCGAGGATCTGGGAGCCGAGGCGATCGTGCTGGCCGGCACCGATCTGAACCTCGTGTTCGACGGTCAGGACCCCGGCTACCCGGTGATCGACGCGCTCGACGTCCACGTGGCGCGGCTGGCTGATCTGGCCAGTGGCGCGGACCCGCTCGACCTCCAGGCCCCCTGACCCGCGGCGCGCGCCGCGCTATTCTCTCCCACGGGGGCCGGACCCCGGCCCTTGCCGCCCCGCAACTCAGGTGAAATACCTCTGCCCATGAGCCCGACGTCAGACAACCCCGCCGATCCGTTCAAGAAGGCCCTGACCGAGGCCACCAAGGTCATGGCCGACGACCGCGAGCTCACCATCAGCTTCTCGGTCGATCCGCCCGGCCTGACACATGACAGCGTGCGGCTGCCGCAGGTCAGCCGCCGGATGACCAAGGACGAGGTGCTGCTCGCGCGCGGAACCGCCGACGCGCTGGCGCTGCGCCACCGTTATCACGATGCGGGCGTCAACGCGCGCTACCAGCCGCAATCGGGGATCGCCCGCGATCTCTATGACGCGATGGAGGGCGCGCGCGTCGAAGCCGTGGGCGCGAAGAACATGCCCGGCACGGCGGGCAACATCGACGCCAAGATCGGCGCCGAGGCGCGGCGCAAGGGCTACGACCAGATCCGCGACAAGGCCGATGCGCCGCTGGCCGTCGCCGCCGGCTACCTGATCCGTCACCTCGCCACGGGCCGCGACCTGCCACAGGGCGCCGACAACGTCATGGATCTGTGGCGCGGCTTCATCGAGGAGATGGGCGGCGACCGGCTGGAGGGGCTGGCGCAGGCGCTGCACGATCAGAAGAGCTTTGCCCGCTTCGCGCGCGATCTGATCCGCGATCTCGGCTATGGCGACCAGCTCGGCGACGATCCGGACATGGAAGACCCCGATCAGGAGGACGAGGCCTCCGAGGACGAGGACGACCAGCAGCCGGATTCGACCGGCGAGGACGAAGATCAAAACGAGGAGGACGAGACCTCTCCCGAGCAGTCCCAAGACCAGCAGCAGGACCAGTCCCAGGCGCAGGTCTCGATGGAGGACCAGGCCGAGGCCGAAGAGGCCGAGGAACAGGAGATGCCCGAGGGCGAGGCGCCGCAGGACCCGGCGCCCCCCGCCCATTCCGATGCCGATCCGAATTACACCGTGTTCGAGACCAAGCACGACGAGGAGATCGGCGCCGAGGAGCTGGCCGAGGCGGCCGAGCTGGAGCGGCTGCGCGCCTATCTCGACCAGCAGCTCGACCCGCTGAAGGGTGCCGTGTCGCGGCTCGCCAACAAGCTGCAGCGCCGGCTTCAGGCGCAGCAGAACCGCTCTTGGGAGTTCGACCGCGAAGAGGGCATCCTCGACGCCGGCAGGCTGGCCCGGGTCGTCGCCAACCCGACCACGCCGCTCTCGTTCAAGGTGGAGAAGGACACCGAGTTCCGCGATACCGTGGTGACGCTCCTGATCGACAATTCCGGCTCGATGCGCGGGCGGCCGATTTCGATCGCCGCGATCTGCGCCGACGTGCTGGCTCGCACGCTGGAACGTTGCTCGGTCAAGGTCGAGATCCTCGGCTTCACCACCCGCGCTTGGAAGGGGGGGCAGAGCCGCGAGGACTGGCTCGCCGCCGGGCGTCCGCCCCTGCCCGGCCGGCTCAACGACCTGCGCCACATCATCTACAAGCGTGCCGATGCGCCATGGCGGCGCACCCGTGACAATCTCGGGCTGATGATGAAGGAGGGGCTCCTGAAGGAGAACATCGACGGCGAAGCGCTCGAATGGGCACATCGCCGGCTGCTGGCGCGGCGCGAGGCGCGCAAGGTGCTGATGGTGATCTCCGACGGCGCGCCGGTCGATGACAGCACGCTGTCGGTGAACCCCGCCAACTATCTCGAAAAGCACCTGCGCGACGTGATCGCCATGGTCGAAAAGCGCAAGGCGGTGGAGCTCACCGCCATCGGCATCGGCCACGACGTGACGCGCTATTACGACCGCGCGGTGACGATCACCGACGTGGATCAGCTCGCGGGGGCGATGACCGAACAGCTCGCCTCGCTCTTCGACGCCGACCCGCGCAAGCGGGCCCGCGTCCTCGGAATGAACAGGGTCGCCTGATGTACCAGAACTTCGTCACCACCGCCCGCCCCGAACAGGGGCCGCCGCGTCTCGCCGCGCTGCGTGAGCGTATGAAGGCCGAGGCGCTCGATGGCTGGATCGTACCGCGCGGCGACACGTGGCGCGGCGAGAACGTGCGCGCCCGCGACGAGCGGCTCGCCTGGCTCACCGGCTTTACCGGCTCGGCGGGCTTCGCGGCGATCCTCGACCACAAGGCGGGGGTGTTCATCGACGGCCGCTACAAGATCCAGATCAAGAGCCAGGTCGCACCCGAGTTCACGCCCGTCGACTGGCCCGCCACCAAGCTCGCCGACTGGCTGATCGCCGAGCTGCCCGAGGGCGGCACCGTGGGTTACGACGCATGGCTGCACACGCCCGAGGAAATCCGCGAGCTGCACGGCAAGCTGCACCCGAAGGGCATCGGCCTCAAGCCTTGCGACAACCTCATTGACGCGATCTGGGAAGACCGCCCGGCCCCACCGCCCGCGCCCTTCATCGCCTGGCCCGAGGAGTTTGCCGGCAAGAGCCATGCCGAGAAGCGCGCCGAGATCGCCGCAGCCCTGCGCGAGGCTGGTCAACGCTGCGCCGTGCTCACCCTGCCCGACTCGATCGCATGGCTTCTGAACATCCGCGGCGACGACGTGCCCTGCACGCCGGTGCCGCTCGGCTTCGCGATCATCGACGATACCGGTCGGTGCGAGCTGTTCTGCCCGCAGGGCAAGGCCGACAACCTGCGCGACCATCTAGGCGCGGATGTCGACGTGCTCGATATCGATGCCTTCCTCGGCGCGCTGGGCCAGCTTTCGGGCCCCGTGCGCCTCGATGCGAAATCCGCGCCTGCGATCATCGAGACCACACTCAAGGGCTGGGGGACCGAGATCGCCGAAGCCGAGGACCCCTGCATACTGCCCAAGGCCCGCAAGAACGCGGCCGAGATCGAGGGCGCGCGGCAGGCGCATCTGCGCGACGGCGCCGCAGTCTGCCGTTTCCTGCACTGGCTCGACACCGAGGCGGCGCGTCTGGCGCAGGATCCAGACCACAAGCTGACCGAGATCGGCGTCGTCACCGCGCTCGAGGGTTTCCGCCGCGAGACGAACGAATTGCGCGGCATCAGCTTCGAGACCATCGCCGGTGCGGGCGAGCATGGCGCGATCACCCATTACCGCGTCACCGAAGACACCGACCGCGAGGTGCGCCCGGGCGAGCTGCTCTTGGTGGATTCGGGCGGCCAGTATCTCGACGGCACCACCGACATCACCCGCACCATCGCCATCGGCACCCCGCCCACGGATGCCGCCGAATGCTATACCCGCGTGCTGCAAGGCATGATCGCGCTGAGCCGGGCACGGTTCCCCAAGGGTCTTGTCGGGCGCGATCTCGATGCGCTGGCGCGCTTTCCGCTCTGGACCGCCGGTCTCGACTACGATCACGGCACAGGGCACGGCGTCGGCGCCTTCCTGTCGGTGCATGAGGGGCCGCAGCGGATCTCCAAGGGCTCCGAGACCCCGCTGGAGCCGGGGATGATCCTGTCGAACGAGCCCGGCTATTACCGCGAAGGCGCCTTCGGCATCCGCATCGAGAACCTGATCGTCACCCGCGAGGCCCCGGCCCTGCCCGGCGCCGACGACCGCGAGATGTATGATTTCGAGACGCTAACCTTCGTGCCGCTGGAGCGGCGGCTGATCGTCGCGGGCATGCTTTCTCCCACCGAGCGGGACTGGATCGACGCCTACCACGCGGCTACATTCGACGCGATAGCCCCGCGCCTCGACGGCGCGGCGCGGGACTGGCTCGAAGCCGCCTGCGCGCCGCTCTGACCGGCGGGACGTTCACAGGGAGCAAGATAACATGAGCGATCACATCACGATTCGCCCCGCCGAGGGCACCTGGGTGGTGCGCGCCGGTGGCGCCGTGCTCGGCGAGAGCAGCCGGGCGCTGGAACTGGTCGAGGGCGACTACCCGCCGGTGATCTATTTCCCGCGCGAGGATATCGCGATGGCCTTTCTCGAACCGTCGAAGACCCGCTCGCACTGCCCCTGGAAGGGCGATGCGCATTATTACAACATCATCGCCAAGAGCGGCGCGATCGAGGATGCGGTCTGGTCCTACGAGGATCCCAAGGCGGGCATGGAGCAGATCAAGGACTGCCTTGCCTTCTACAAGAACAAGGTCGCGGTCGAGCAGGTCTGATCCCGACCAGCGCGGCGGTCAGGAATGCTCCTCGGCCGCCAGCCGCGTCAGCGCGCGGTTGACCGCGCGCAGCCCGTCCACCTGAAACAGCGCGCCCCAGAGTTCCGGCGTCTCGTCGCCGGGGCCGAAGCGGACCACCGGCACGAAGGGCCGCTGCACCGTCTCGAACAGCGGCATCGCCTGTTCCAGCGTCGCCCCCGATTGCACGAAGACCCCTTCCGCGATCATTTCCCGGCAGGCCTCCTCGGGGGCGGCGCGCGGCGCACCGGTGGCCCGCATCACCGTCTCGACCCGGATCGTGCCGAGGAGCCAGGCCTGTGGCCCGGCGGCCAGATGCACGCCCCGCCGCGCCAGCTGCGTCAGGAAGAACGAGCGCTGCACCAGTCGCGAGGCCAGCGCAGATGACAGCGACACCGCGACCATCACCGCGAGTCCGGTCTGCCAATCCCCCGTCAGCTCGAACACGATCAGCGTGGTCGAGATCGGCGCGCCCAGCACCGCGGCCGCCACCGCCCCCATCCCTGCCAGCGCATAGAGCGTGCCCTCGCCCGAGAAGTCCGGCGCGATGGCGGTGGCGACGGTGCCGAAGGCGAGCCCGGTGAGCGCGCCGATCATCAGCGAGGGCGAGAAGATGCCGCCGCCCATGCGCCCGGCCATGGTGAGCGCCACCGCGGCCACCTTGACCACCACGAAGATCACCGCGAGGTCGAAGGCGATGTTGCCCTGCAGCGCCGCCGAGGTGGTCTCGTAGCCCACGCCGATGATGTGCGGGAAGAAGATCGCGATGACGCCGAGGATCAGCCCCGTGGCCGCGGGCCGCAGCCAGCGCGGCAGGGCGATGCGTGCCTGCACGCGGTTCGCCACGTCGTCGGCCCAGAAGATGGACCGCATCAGCACCACTGCGACGAGACCGCATAGAAGCCCCAGCAGCAGGAAGGCGGGCAGTTCCACGTAGAAGGCCAGCGCATTCTTGTCCGGCAGCGTGAACTCGGTCACGTCGCCCCACACCAGGCGCCCCAGAACCGTGCCGGCGACGCTGGCGATGGCGATGGGCGCGAAGGCGTGGACCGCAAAATGCCGCAGCACCACTTCCAGCGCGAAGAGCGCACCCGCGATCGGAGCGTTGAAGCTGGCCGAGACGGCGGCCGCGACGGCGCAGCCCAGAAGATCGCGACCGGTGATCCCGTCGGCGCGGATCCAACTCGAAACATAGGTGGCCAGAACCGAAGCGAGGTGCACCACCGGCCCCTCGCGCCCCGTCGAGCCGCCGGTGGACAGCGTGATCATCGAGGCCAGCGCCGAGATCAGCCCACGCTTGCGTTCCACCCGCCCCTCGCGCAGCGCCGCGCCCTCGATCACCTCGGCCACGGAACGCACCCGCGCATCCTCGGTGAAACGGTCAAGCAGCAGCCCGACGACCAGGCCGCCCGCCACCGGCAGGCATAGCAGCCAATACCAGGGCAGCGAGGCCGCGAAGCTGTGCAGCATCGCCACGTCGTCGGTGCCGTAGAGCGTGGCCTGCAACCACTCGATCCCGGCACGGAAGCCGATCGCGGCGATCCCGGCGGCGCTGCCAAGCGCCAGAGCGATGAACCAGAACTGCACCTGGCTCGGCCCGTGGCTGCGGATCAGCGCCCAACCGTCGCTCCAGGCCCGCGCCAGTCGTCCCAGCACCCCCGGCTCGTCTTCTCGCTGCTCGACGCCGCTCATCGCATCCTGCTGCCAGCCATCCACATGCGCCTCTGCTTCTAGAGTGAATCCTCGTCCGATTGAAGCTGCGCGGGCGATGCTCGCCCCCTGCCTCGCCATATCGGGCACCAGAGGGTACACTCGGTCTGAGCTACGGATGAGGGAGGCAAGCATGCCGGAACAGGCGCGACGGCATCTCGCGGTCTTGCCGACACCGGACGAGGCCGAGACGCTGATCGACCTCATTTACGATGCCGCGATCGATCCCGACCGGCTCGGCACCCTGATCGACAACTGGGAACCGGTGATGGCTCCGCTGCGGCAGGCCATCCATGATGGCGATCTTCGGGGGCTGCAGCCTTTCGATCGGCACGCCGTCCGGCTGCGGCGGTTGATCGACCAGCATTCCGGCTCGGCCACCTCCCCGGCGCTGGCCGGTATCGAGCGCGCCGCCGCCTTCGTGATCGGGCCGGACATGGTCCTGACGACGGCCAATGCCGCCGCGGCGCGCGTGCTTGGTGCCGTCGTCGGCGAAGGTCTGGAGCGCCTGAAACTCGAACCGGCGGAGCGCGATCGGCTGAGGACACGCATCCATGCCATCTTCGCCGGAACCGAAGACACGACGGCGATCCTGCGCGGCCAGGGGCCCGAGGGCGAGCGGGGGATTCTGCTGGCACTGCGGCTCCTGCCGGGCAGTTCCGAGCCACGCGTCCTCGTCATCACCTCGGAGCTCGACTGGCCCGCCGATCTGCCGGACATGCTTCGCGAAGCCTTCGGCCTGACCCCGGCGGAGACGGACGTGCTGCGCGAACTGAGCCGGGGCGCGACACTGCCCGACATCGCCAACGCGCGGGGCCGCAGCGTCGAGACCGTGCGCGCACAGCTCAAATCGATCATGGGCAAGACCGAGATCCGCAGCCAGGCCGAACTGGTGCGGCTGACGCTGTCGATGCTGCAAATGGTACCGGTCAAGCCGAACTCGACCCCGCTGCGCTTCGCGGAGACGGATCAGGCTGTCCAGCCCCGGCGAATGCGGCTCTCGGACGGGCGGCGTCTCGATTACCTGATCCTGGGCGAACCGGGCGGGCGTCCCTGCCTGTTCCTTGCCCCGCTGCTCGGCCCGACACGCTGGCCCGCCGCTGCGGAAAGCACGGCGGCGCGGCAGGGGCTTTGCGTGATCGTACCGCTTCGGGCCGGACAGGGAGAGACCGACCCGCCGCCGCCTTATGCCGACCCGGTGCGTCAGTTCGTCCACGACGTCGCGGCCTTGCTCGAACATCTCGTCCGCGAGCCGGTGCCGGTTCTCACCATGGGCGATGAAAGCCTGATCGCCATGGCGCTGCACCGGGCGCATCCGCGTCGCAGCGGCGCGCTGATCGCCTGCGGCGGCACGCTGCCGCTATCCTCGCCGGAACAATTCACCCCCATGCACAAATGGCACCGGGCCATGCTGGGGGCTGCGCGCTACACGCCGCACCTGTTACCGGTGCTGCTCGAGGCGGCCGCGGTGCGGCTGCGGCGCGGCGAAGGACGGCAGATCCTGCGCGAGGTCTATGCCGAAAGCTCGGCCGATCTCGCGCTCGTCGAAGATCCCGAGATCGCGGCGCTGCTGCTCGCGCCACGCGGAGGATCGACCGTGGCGCTGGCCCAGGAGATGACGCGCCGATCCGCCATGGACTGGCGGCCTTCCCTGGCCTCGCTGCGGGATCTGCCGGTGCATTTCCTGTCCGGATTGCAAGATCCCCAGGTGCCGCCAGAAATCCTGGCACAATTTCAGCGCGATCACCCTTGGATCGAATTTCGCGCATACGACGATGCGGGCCAGCTTCTGTTCCTCTCCAAGTGGCCGGATGCGCTAGATCTTCTGAACCTATACGCATGAACATGGCTTTCCGGACCACCATACCCCAAATAGGGTATGACGCTTGGTAGTCCCACGCGGTACCAATTGGACATTGACCAGAGATATTCACCGCATTTCACGATCGCGGTACGTAGCTTGGGCCGATGGCGGAGGTGAGTGGCCGCTTGAGGCAAGATCAATTTAGAACCCGACCGGCCGGGCAATGCCGAACTTTGGCGGTGTGATGTTCGGGGAACCAACCCCGTCCAACATGCCGCCTTTTTCTTTCCGAATGCCTACCAAGCCCGAGTACCAAGAGCGGCAGCATTCCTGTCTCTTGTCATGAGACCTCAGGCCGCGTCCGCATCCTCGAGCAGAACGCGTGCCGCGCCGCGCGCGGCTTCGGTGACGGTATCGCCTGCCAGCATCCGCGCGATCTCGTCGATGCGGTCGGTTTCGCCCAAGGGCACGACGCGCGAGGTGGTGATCTCGCCCGTGGGTCCGGCGCTCACCGACTTTTCGACCCGCCAGTGATGCGCCCCCAGCGCCGCCACCTGCGGCGAATGGGTCACCACCAGCACCTGCGCGCCATCGGCCAGACGCGCGAGTCGCCTGCCCACCGCGTTTGCGGTAGCGCCGCCAAGACCCCGGTCGATTTCGTCGAAGATCAACGTCTTGCCAGCATTGTCCCCGGTCAGGCACACCTTCAGCGCCAGCAGAAAGCGGGACAGCTCGCCGCCCGATGCGATGCGCGACAGCGGCCCCGCGGGCGCCCCGGGATTGGTGGCGACACGGAAGCTCACATCATCACGCCCCTCGGGGCCCGGCTCGGCCGGGGCAATGTCGACTTCGAACACGGCCCGGTCGAGCTTGAGCGGCGCCAGTTCCGCCGCCATCGCGCTCGACAGCCGCGTCCCGGCCTCCGAACGGAGCGAAGTCAGGGCCTGCGCCGCCGCGTCATAGGCCGCATCGGCCGCCCGAACGGCCATTTCCAGCTCGGCCATGTCGCCCTCGGAAGCATCTAGCGCCCGCAGCCGGCCGCGCAGCCCGTCGGCGAACTCGGCCAACTCGTCCACCATCACGTCGTGCTTGCGCGCGAGACCACGCAGCGCGAAGAGCCTTTCCTCCGCCGCCTCAAGCGCGCGGGGATCGACCTCCATCGCGTCGAGCGCGTCGCGCACCCCGGTTTCAGCTTCTCCGAGCGCGTCGAGCGCGCGCGCGAGCGCCTCCATCACCGGATCCAGACGGCCCTCGGCGGCCTCGACTGCACCGTCGAGCCAGCGCATCGCGTCGGCGACCAGCCCCTCGGCGCCCTCGCCCGAGATCACCTGATGCGCCCTGGCGATGTCGCCGCGCACCCGCTCGGCGCCCTGCATCCGGCGACGGGTCGAGTCGAGCTCGGCCTCCTCGCCGGGCTGGGGGTCGAGCGCGTCGAGCTCAGCCACCGCGTGGCGGAGATACTCCTCCTCGGCCTTGAGCGCGGCGATCTGCTCCTGCGCGGCGGCCAGCGTCCTGCGTGCGGTGCGGCGCGCGGTCCAGGCGGCTCGGGTTTCGGCGATGGCCGGGCCCGCCTGTGCGAACTCATCCAGCATCAGCCTGTGACCGCGCGGATCGAGCAGACCGCGATCGTCATGCTGGCCATGCAGTTCCAGGAGTTCGTCCGAGAGCGCGCGCAACACCTCGCCCGAGACGCGGCGATCGTTGACCCAGGCGGTCTTGCGGCCGCCTTCGGTATTGACCCGCCGCAGGATCAGCTCGCCCTCCGCCTCGATCCCCGCCTCGGCCAAGACCCGGCGCGCCGGATGGTCCGACGCCAGTTCGAACACCGCCGTCACCTCGCCCTGCGCCGCCCCGGCGCGCACCAGCTCGGCACGACCGCGCCAGCCCAGGACGAAGCCCAGCGAATCCAGAAGGATCGATTTGCCCGCCCCGGTCTCGCCGGTCAGCACGTTGAGACCGGGCTGAAACTCAAGTTCCAGCCGGTCGATGATCAGCATGTCCCGAATGTCGAGCGCGCGCAGCATGGTCCTAACCCCCCGAGCGGAACGTCAGCACGCGCAATTCAGATCCACTCGCCGCGCACCAGCTGGCGGTAGATCGCGGCCAGCCAGTTGTCGCCCGCCGCTTCCGGCCTGAGGCCGCGCCCGGTAAGCAGCGCGTAGCTGTCCCGATACCAGTCGGTGCCACGGTAGTTGTAGCCCAGAATTGCGCCGGCGGTCTGCGCCTCCTCGAGAAGGCCCAGCGAGAGATAGGATTCGACCAGCCGGTGCAGCGCCTCGGCGGTATGCGTCGTGGTCTGGAAGTCCTCGACCACCACCCGGAAGCGACGGGCGGCGGCGGCGTAATGGTTGCGCTTGAGATAGTAGCGCCCGATTTCCATTTCCTTGGCCGCGAGGTGGTCGAAGGCGAGATCGAACTTGAGCTTGGCCTCGGCGGCATAGCTGCTGTCAGGATATTGCTCGATCACCGCGCGCAGCGCCTGCAGCGCCTGAAAGGTCAGACCCTGATCGCGACCGATATCGTCGATCTGGTCGTAGTAGCTCAGCGCCAGCAGGTACTGCGCATAAGCCGCGTCCTCGCTGGTCGGGTAGAAATCGAGATAGCGCTGCGCGCTGGCCCGGCTCTCGTCGTAGGCGCGGTCCTTGTGATGCGCGAAGGCCTGCATGATCAGGCCGCGCTTGGCCCATTCCGAATAGGGGTAGAGGCGCTCGATCTCGCCGAAATAGAAGGCGGCGTCCTCGGACTGTCCGCCTTCGAGGCTGCCCTCGCCCTTCTGGTAGATCTCGACCGCGCTCATCTCTTCGAGCTCGCCGGGGGCCAGACGGTTGGTGGTGTTGCCGCAAGCCGAAAGTAGCCCCAAGGCCAAAATCAGGCCCAAGCTGGCCCGTGTTCCGCTGCCTGCCATCCGCGCGTCCTGCATCCTGTCGGTCATCTGCCCATCCCGGGGTCGGCGCCCCGTTCACGCCCCGTTTCGGGGCCGCTCGGCCTTGGGTCTAGCATGAAAAAATCGGGGGCAAAATGGCTTTTCCCTCGACCGCTTGGCGACCGCCTTCGTCAGGCAACGGCGGCGAGATCCGCCGACTTGATACGGCTGCCCGGCAGCTGGTCGGCAAGCGCCGCATCGCAGGTGACGAGACGCCAGGCATCGGGCCGCGCGAAGAGCGCCCGCAGCAGCCGGTTGGTCATCGCATGGCCGGCGCGCCGCCCTTCATAGACGCCCAGGATCGGCAGCCCGGCCGTCGTCAGGTCACCCAGCGCGTCGAGCATCTTGTGGCGCACCGCCTCGTCGGCGTGGCGCAGCCCACCCGGGCTCAGCACCTCGGCGCCATCGACCACGACGGCGTTGTCGAAGGTGCCACCCAAGGCCAGCCCCTGCGCCTGCATCGCCTCGACATCGGAGAGCCGGCAGAAGGTCCGGCTGTCGCAGAGTTCGCGCAGGAAGGCGCCATTGGCCATGTCGAGCACCCGGTTCTGACGGCCGATCGCCGCATCCGGAAAGTCGATCTCGAAATCGATGCGCAACCCGCGCGGCTCATCGGGCATCTGCGGCCGCAGCCGTGCCACGGCGGCACCATGCACCGCTTCGACCGGCGCGAGGATCTCGATGGCGTGGAGCGGCGCATCAAGCCGCGTCAGGCCGGCGCCGAGGATGGCGCGCGCGAAACCGGCAGCGCTGCCGTCGAGGATCGGCACTTCGGGCCCGTCGATCTCGACGAGCACGTTGTGCACGCCGCAGCCCGCCAGAGCCGCCATCAAATGTTCGATGGTGGAGACGGAGACACCGGCCTCGTTGACGATGCGTGTGTTGAGCGGCGAGATCTCGACGAGGTCCCAGCGGGCCGGGACCCGCGCGTCGATGCCGACCACGTCCATCCGGCGAAAGACGATGCCGTGTCCGGCAGGCGCGGGGCGCAGGCACAGCCGGACCGGTCGCCCCGAATGGAGCCCGATGCCGGTAAACCCGACCTGTGTGATCAGCGTAGTCTGCACGTCTCTCTGCCCGGATCCGTTTCGGATTTCGTTACCCACGTGACCTAAGAGCTTCATGCATCAGTCACAATTCACTCTTTGCGACAGCGTGAAACATGTGACCGGGGACACGCATCGGCAGAAATTCGGCACAGGAAAACAAAGGGCCGCCCGGAGGGCGGCCCTTTTCGCACAGCGGTTGTGCGCGGAGCGGTCAGTTGGCCTGACGACGCAGGAAGGCGGGAATCTCGATGCGTTCCTGCTCGGGATCGGTCTCGCCATCATCCGACCAGTTCGGCGCCTGACGCGGGCCGGTGGGCTGCTGCGGCGCCGGGCGCTGCGCCTGCGGCTGCTGGCGCGGCTGGCTCGCGGGCTGACCGGACGGCTGCTCACCATGGCCGGTCATCCGGTTGATCAGCGAGTTGATCCCGAAACGCGGCTGCTGGCGGTCGGCCTCGGCGCCACGTGCCGGGGCGGCGGGGCTGCGCGGCTCGGCGCGCGGCATCTCCTGCCGCTCGGACTGCTGCGGGCGCGGCTGGTTCTGAGCCGCGGCGCGCAGCCGGGCCATGTCACCGGCCGAGCTACCGCCCGAACGCGGCGCGGGCGCCACGAAGCTCTCCGGCGCGGCCTCGGCCTGCGGCGCCTCGCGGCGCGGCTCATAGGCGGGCGGCGGCAGGTCGTCGTCACGCTGCGGCTGGTAGCGCGCTTCCTCGCGCGGTGCCGGACGGCGCGTGTCGAAGCCCTCGGCGTAATCCTCCTCCTCGAAGCTCGGCTCGGGCTCGCGGCGGGACTGCGGCTGTGCCTCGCGGCGCGGCGCGGGGGCCTGAGCGCGCGGTGCGGGCTGCTGCGGCGCCTCGCGGCGCGGCGGCACCGGGGCGGCGGGCGCCTCTTCCTCGGCCGAAACGCGCTCGCGCAGCGGCTCGCTCATCTTGCGGCGCGGCACCGGGACTTCCTCGGGCTTGGCCAGCGCATCGATGCCGGTGGCGACGACCGAAACCCGCATCCGGCCTTCCATGCCGGTGTCGAGCGTCGAGCCAACGATGATGTTGGCCTCGGGATCGACCTTTTCGCGAATCTTGTTCGCTGCCTCGTCCAGTTCGAACAAGGTGAGATCGTAGCCGCCGGTGATGTTGATGAGCACGCCGCGCGCGCCTTCGAGGCTGATCTCGTCCAGGAGCGGGTTCGCTATCGCCTTCTCGGCGGCCTGCACGGCGCGATCCTCGCCATCGGCCTCGCCGGTGCCCATCATCGCCTTGCCCATCTCGTCCATCACCGCGCGCACGTCGGCGAAGTCGAGGTTGATCAGGCCCGGACGCACCATCAGGTCGGTCACGCCCTTGACGCCTTGGTAGAGCACGTCGTCGGCGAGCGCGAAGGCCTCGGTGAAGGTGGTGTTCTCGTTGGCGAGCCGGAACAGGTTCTGGTTAGGAATGATGATCAGCGTGTCGACCACCTTCTGCAGCGCCTCGACGCCGGCCTCGGCCTGCTTCATGCGCTTGCCGCCCTCGAACTGGAACGGCTTGGTGACGACGCCGACGGTCAGCACGCCGAGCTCGCGCGCGGCCTGGGCGATGATCGGCGCGGCACCGGTACCGGTGCCGCCGCCCATGCCGGCGGTGATGAAGCACATGTGGGCCCCGGCGAGGTGGTCGACGATCTCCTCGATCGATTCCTCGGCCGCGGCGGCACCGACGGTGGCGCGGGCGCCCGCGCCCAGCCCCTCGGTGACCTTCACGCCCATCTGGATCTTGGCTTGGGCGCGCGACTGCTGCAGCGCCTGCGCGTCGGTGTTGGCCACGACGAACTCGACGCCGTCGAGCTCCTTCTCGATCATGTTGTTGACCGCGTTGCCACCAGCGCCGCCCACGCCGAAGACGGTGATCCGGGGCTTGAGATCTTCCTGCCCCGGCAGAGAGAGGTTGAGTGCCATCGCTGTCTGCCTGTCCTGAATCTGGCCCGTCCCGCCGGGCGTATCTGCCATTATCTGGCCAAACTATCCGCGCGCGTCCGCATCGTCACGGGGAAACTCGGGCATTCCTACTTATTTTCTGCCGTTTCCGCAGCGTCGATTCTCGGTGGTCGGCGACATCTTGCGTATTACCAGTTGTCCTTGAACCACTTGAAGGCCCGCTTCAGCGACCGCGCCGGGTGCTTTTCGGCGGGCACGTCGAAATCCCACCATTCGTCCTGCGGGTGCGCGGCGAAGAGGCACAGACCGACCGATCCCGCGAAGGCCGGCCCGGTGGCGGCCTGCGGCAGCCCCTGCACCCTGAGCGGACGGCCGAGCCGGACCTGCTGGCCGAGGATACGAGTCGCCAGCCCGTCGAGGCCGGGGATCTGGCTGCCGCCGCCGGTGAGCACGATCTGCTGGCTGGGCAGATGCTCGAAACCGGCCGCGTCGAGCCGCTGGCGCACCTCTTCGAGGATCTCCTCGACCCGCGGCCGCATGATGCCGATCAGTTCGGCCCGGCTGACGGTGCGGCGGTCATGCTCCCAATCGCCGGTATCGCCGCCGATCTCGATCATCTCGCGGTCATCCATGCCGGTGGCGACGACGCCGCCATAGAAGGTCTTGATCCGCTCGGCGGTGGCCATCGGCACCTGCAGGCCCATCGAGATGTCCGATGTGACGTGATCGCCGCCCATGCGCACCGAATCCGCGTAGATCATATGCTTGCGGATGAAAACCGAGATCCCGGTCGAGCCGCCGCCCATGTCGATGCAGGCCGCGCCCAGCTCCTGCTCGTCCTCGACCAGCGAGGAGACCCCCGAGACATAGGCCGATGAGGCCAGCCCCGCGACTTCGAGATCGCAGCGCTTGATGCAGTAGAGCAGGTTCTCGATCGCGGTGGCGTCGACGGTGAGCAGGTGCATGTCAGTGGTCAGTCGCTGGCCGATCTGGCCGCGCGGATCGGCCAGACCCGAGCGGTGGTCGAGCGCGAAGTTGACCGGCTGCGCGTGCAGCACCTCGCGGCCATCGCCGTAATCGGGCAGTTCGCAGGCCGCCAGCACGCGGCCGATATCGCCGTCGGTGACCTGCCCGGCCTCCACCTCGACCTCGCCATCGAGCCCGTAGCTGCGCGGCCGCGCGCCGGACAGCGTGGCGATGACGTGATCGACCCGGACCCCGGCCATCTTCTGCGCCGCCTGCACCGCGGTGCGGATCGCGCGCTCGGTCTCGGCCATCGCCGCGACCTCGCCGAAGGAGACCCCACGCGAGCGGGTGGTGGCGGCGCCGATGATGCGGAAATTGGACTGCCCGGCCATCGAGCCCACGCCCTCGAGCGTGGGGGCATCGCCGTCGAATCGCAGCACCAGGCAGGCAATCTTGGAGGTGCCGACGTCGAGAATGGCGATCACGCCACGCTGCATCGCCGCCTTGCGCATGTGGCGCATAGCCCGCTGGGTCTGGTAGAGCTGCCCCATCTGTTCGTCCCCGCTCCGTTTTCTAGTTGTTGTCGCTGACGCGGCGGAGCCGCACCAGAGCCTGCTCGGTCAGCCTTATGGTCGGCCGATCCTCATTCCGCACATCCACCGCCGCGATGTCGCGCGCCAGCATCTCCTCGGCCCCGTCGAGCGCCATCACCCGCTCCAGCGCCTGCACCGGGTTCTCCGCCGGCAGCAGGATCCGCTGGTCGCGATCGAGCACCAGGTCCCAGCGCCGCTCGCCCATCCGCACCAGCCCGCGGATGCGCGGCGCGACCGGCGCGGCGGCGGCGAAGAGCGCCAGTGCCTCGTCGATCTTCTCGCGCGCGCCGTCGCCCGCGATCAGCGGCAGATCGGCCCGGTCGGAGCGCTGCGCGATCATGCCGGTCATCACGCCTTCGGCATCGACCAGCCGCAGCCCGTCGACATAGCGCCACACCGCGACCGGCACCCGCTGGGTCACCGCGATCTCCAACGTGCCGCCGGGACGGACCCGCACCGTGGCATCGGCCACCGCCGTCAGCTCGCGGATCCGGGTGCGGATCTCAGGCAGGTCGAGATCGAAGGAGGACACCGGCATCGTCTCTGGCAGAAAGGCCCGGATCGCAGCGGCGAGCGCCGGCTCGGCCCCCTCGATCTCGACCGCGCCGACCATGAATTCGGGACGCTGCTGGATCGTCGCCTTGAGCCGGTCGATCTGTTTTGCAAAGGCGGCCCGGTTGTCATCCTGGCCGAACCAGATGCCACCGACCAGAGCGACGAACAGGACCGGAAGGCCGAAACGCACCCCGATCCGGAAGGTCGGCGTCAGCATCAGCCGCTGGTAGCGGTAGCCCCAGCGCGTCGGCGCCGGATCCCGGCGGATGCCGTATTGCGGCTCGCGCCGGAACAGCGACTTCAGCGATCGCACGAGGCATCCTCCACCAGCCAGCGGCACAGCTCCGGAAAGGAGATCCCGGTCTTCGCCGCCTGCTCGGGCGCGAGCGAGGTGGGCGTCATGCCGGGCTGGGTATTGGTCTCGAGCAGCACCAGACCATCGCGCCCTCGCGCCTCGTCCCAACGGAAATCGGTGCGCGACAGGCCACGGCAACCCAGCGCCCGATGCGCCCGAAGCGCGTAGTCGAGGCAGGCCTCGAAGATCTCGGCCGGGATGTCGGCGGGCACGACATGGTGCGAGCCGCCGGTCTTGTACTTGGCGTCGTAGTCGTACCAGCCGCTCGTGACGATGTCCGTCACCGTGAGCGCCCGGTCCCCCATCACCGTCGTCGTCAGCTCCCGCCCCGGCAGGTAGCTCTCGACCATCACCGTCTCGGGCATGTCATCGGAAAGCTGCGGCGGCGCATTCGCACCTTCGGGCACGATGTAGACGCCGACGCTGGAGCCTTCGTTGTTGGGCTTGATCACATAGGGCAACGGCAGCAGATGCGCCGCCATCGCCTCGGCCTTCGAGGCCAGACGGCTTTCGGCCACGGGCAGGCCGGCGGCGCGGAAGGCGGCCTTGGATGCCTCCTTGTCCATGGCGAGCGCCGAGGCCAGCACCCCGGAATGGGTATAGGGGATGCGCAGCCATTCCAGCAGGCCCTGGACGCAGCCATCCTCGCCACGGCGGCCATGCAGCGCGTTGAAGACGACGTCGGGCGCATGGGATTGGAGTTGCGACGGCAGGTCGGGGCCGGCATCGACCTCGACGACCTCGTATCCCGCCTGCCGCAAGGCCGCCGCGCATTCGCGCCCGGATGACAAGGAGACCTCGCGCTCGGCCGAGGGTCCGCCCATCAACACGACGACCTTGGGATGTGTCCCGCTCGACATTCCCAGACTGCCCCATTCGCGCGCCGCTGAACGACGCGTCATTGTTATAACCCATTCCGGGCCTTCCCCGCTTTGCGGGGACCGAATTATTCGCTTGTCACGCGGACGGCTGCCCGACCCGCATGATTTCCCACTCTAGCGTCAGGCCGGAATGCTCGTAAACCCTTTTCCGGACCTTCTCGCCCAGAGCTTCGAGCTCGGCCGCCGTGGCCTCGCCGGCATTGGTGAGGAAGTTCGGGTGCTTTTCGTTCATCACCGCGCCGCCGAGCCGTGCCCCGCGCAGCCCGGCCTCGTCGATCACCTTCCAGGCCTTCAGCTCGTGGCTGTCATCGGCGCGGCCCGTCGAGGAAAACCCGGCCGGGTTGCGGAAGGTCGAGCCCGCGGTCCGGTCCTTGGTGGGCTGGCTGGCGTCGCGCTTCGCGATCTGCTCGTCCATCCGCGCCTCGAGCGCAGCCGCCTCGCCGGGGCCTGCGTCGAACACGGCCTCGACGATCACCGCCCCCTCCGGCAAGGAACTGGAGCGATAGCCCAGCTCGAGCGCTTTCGCAGGCAGCACTTCGGTCCGGCCGTCGCGATGGATCACGCTCACCTCGCGCAGTACATCGGCAACATAGGCGCCGTAGCAGCCCGCATTCATCCGCACCGCGCCGCCGATGGCGCCCGGGATGGTGCGCAGGAAGGTCAGGTCACGCCCCGCCTGCGCCGCCTTGCGCGCGACATGCGAATCGAGCGCGGCCGCGCCGGTCGTGACGCTGCCGTCATCACCGATCTCGATGCCGTTGAAGCCGCGGCCGAGCCGGATCACCACGCCCCGCACCCCGCCATCGCGCACGATCAGGTTCGAGCCGACCCCCATCGGGAAGACCGGCACCGAGGGATCGAGATCACGCAGGAAATCGGCGAGATCCTCGCGATCGGCGGGCTGGAACAGCCAGTCGGCCGGACCGCCGACCCGCAGCCATGTGAGATCGGAGAGCGGGCGGTTCGGCGTCAGCCTGCCGCGCACCTGCGGCAGAGGATCGGAAAGATCGGTCATCATGCTCCTCCCAGTCAGCGGAGCCGCCGCCCGGCGGCCCTCAGGGGCCAACGCAGCACCGAGGCGCCGCCAGCCATCAGCATCACGCCCACGACCGGGCCCAGCGCAAAGGTGACCCAACCCAGAAGCGGCACGCCGACCACCACCAGCACGCTGGCACATTTGCGGTGACTGTCGCGCGGCAGCATGGACGCCATATTGGCCGCAATCAGCCAGAGGCAGGCAGCCGCCAGCGGCAGGGCCTGCACTGCGCTCATCCGTCCTGTCCCAGCCTTGCCGGCAGCGCGCCGGCCCAGGCGCTGATCGTGCCGGCGCCGAGACAGACCACGATGTCGCCCGGCCGCGCCTGCTCGCGCACAAGTCGCGCGAGGTCTTCCTCGGAGGTGACGGCCCGGGCATGGCGATGGCCGTGGCGGATCAGCCCGGCAACGAGATCGTCGCGCCCCGCCCCCTCGATCGGCTCTTCACCGGCGGCATAGATGTCGGAGATGCCGACCACGTCGGCATCGTTGAAGCAGGTGCAGAAATCATCGAAAAGCGAGGACAGGCGGGTGAAGCGATGCGGCTGGTGCACCGCGATCACCCTACCCTCGCTGGCCTGGCGCGCGGCCCGCAGTACCGCGGCGATCTCGACCGGGTGATGGCCGTAATCGTCAATGATCGCCACGCCGTTCCATTCGCCGACCTTGGTGAAGCGGCGGTTGACGCCCCCGAAAGCCGCGAGCGCCGCGCGGATCTCGTCGCGCTTCATGCCCAGATGCCGCGCCACCGCGACGGCGGCCAGCGCGTTCGAGACGTTGTGGTCCCCCGGCATCGGCAGGCTGCAGCCTTCGATCACTGCGTCCTCGGCCCGCAGCACGATGTCGAAATGCGCCACGCCGGCCTTGTAGGTCAGGTTCGCGGCGCGCACATCGGCCTGCGCGTTGAAGCCGAAGGTGACGACCCGGCGATCGGTGATCTTGCCGACCAGCGCCTGCACTTCGGGGTGGTCGGTGCAGCACACCGCGAGCCCGTAGAAGGGGATGTTCGAGACGAAGTCGAGGAAGCCCTTCCTGAGCCCCTCGATCGAACCCCAGTGATCCATGTGCTCGGGGTCGATATTGGTGACGATGGCGATGGTCGCGGGCAGCCGGTTGAAGGTGCCGTCGCTCTCGTCGGCCTCGACCACCATCCATTCGCCCTGCCCCATCCGGGCGTTCGAGCCATAGGCATGGATGATGCCGCCATTGATGACCGTGGGGTCGAAATGCCCGGCGTCGAGCAGCGTCGCCACCATGGTGGTGGTGGTGGTCTTGCCATGGGTGCCGCCTACGGCCACGTTCGAGCGCAGCCGCATCAGCTCGGCCAGCATCTCGGCGCGGCGCACCACCGGCAGGCCGCGCCGGCGCGCCTCGTCGAGCTCGGGATTGCCCGGCTTGATGGCGGAGGAGATCACCACCACCTCGGCACCGTCGAGGTTCTCGCCCGACTGACCGATGAAGATGCGGGCGCCCAGCCCTTCGAGACGCTCGGTGATCTTCGAGCCCTTCAGGTCCGAGCCCTGGATCGTGTAGCCTTGGTTCAGCAGCACCTCGGCGATGCCGGACATGCCGATCCCGCCGATGCCCACGAAGTGGATCGGACCGACATCGAGCGGCAGTTTCGTGGCGGCATTCATCGGTTGCGTCCCGTCCATCAAGAATCTTTCCCCTTCTCTGCGTCCACGAGGCGCTCCACAACCCCCGCAAGGCGCTCCGCCGCGTCCGGTACGCCTGCGTCGCGCGCCGCATGGGCCATGCGCATCGCGCCGTCGCTGTCGCCGAGCACCAGGGCGATCTTCTCGCTCAGCGCCTCGACGTGGAATTTCTTCTCGGGGAACATGATCGCCGCGCCGGCTTCGACAAGGCCCCGCGCGTTCGCGGTCTGGTGGTCGGCGGCGGCGGCGGCGAAGGGGACGAGGATCGCCGGTCGGCCGATTACGCTCAGATCCGCCATCGTCGACGCGCCCGAGCGGCAGATCACTAGCTGCGCCTCGCTCATCCGGGTCGGTACGTCCGCGAAAAAGGTCTGAACGTCGGCGTCGATGCCCTCGTCGGAATAGTAGGTCGAGACGCGCTGCACGTCCTCTTCGCGGGCCTGATGGCTGACGCGGACCCGGCGGCGCAGCTCTGCCGGCAGGTTGGCGATCGCCGGCGGCACCACGTCGGACAGGATCCGCGCGCCCTGGCTGCCGCCGATCACCAGCACCGACATCGGGTAATCACCCGGCGGGATATAGGCCGCGCCGACGCGGTCGAGCACGGCGCGCCGTACCGGGTTGCCGGTGTGGACCGCCTCGACGCCCGGGGGCAGCTCGGTGGGCCACGTCCCGCAGGCGACCGCATGGACACGCCGGGCGAAGAGCGCGTTCACCCGTCCCAGCACGCCGTTCTGCTCGTGGATCATCCGCGGCAGCTTGAGTAGCGTCGCCGCCGCCAGCGCCGGGATCGACGGGTAGCCGCCGAAACCCACCACGGCGGCCGGCCGGTCGCGCATCATCCGGCTCACCGCCGCGGCGACGCCGGCCGTGATGCGAAAGGGCGCGATCGCCTTGGCCGAAAGACCGCCCCGCGCGAAGGTGGCGGCGCCGACCTGCTCGATCTCGACCTCGCGCGGAAAACCCTGCGTGTAACGCGCGCCGCGCGCATCGGTGGAAAGCTTCACTCGCCAGCCACGGGTGAGCATCAGTTCGGCCAGCGCCTGGGCGGGGAACATGTGTCCGCCGGTGCCGCCGGCGGCGATGACGAGGAGCGGCGCCGACATCAGCGGCCCCGCCGCAGCAGGATGTCGCCGATGCCGCCCTGTGGGCGGGTGCGGGTAAAGGCCAGAAGCATGCCCAGCGCGATGCCCGACGCGATCACCGAGGAGCCGCCATAGCTCACGAAGGGCAGCGTCATGCCCTTGGCGGGCAGCAGCCGCACCGCCACGCCCATGTTGATCATCGCCTGCACGCCGAAGGCGCAGGCAAGGCCGGTGCCGGCGAGCCGGATGAAGGTGTCGCGCTCCTTCATCAGCCGCAGCAGCGAGCGCACCACCACCGTGGCATAGAGCGCGATGATCACCAGCACGCAGATCAGGCCGTATTCCTCGGCCGCCACCGCGATGATGAAGTCGGTATGCGCGTCGGGCAGCGACCACTTCACCTGCCCCTCGCCGACGCCGACACCGAAGAAGCCGCCCTCGCGGATCGCGTTGGTGGCGTAGCCCAACTGGGTATTGGGATCGACCTCGGCGGCAAGGAAGCCGTCGATGCGGCGCGCGAAGTGCTCGGAGTTGTTATAGGCCAGCGTGCCGCCGGCGACGACGGCGCCAGCGAGGCCGAGAAGCAGCACCATCGGCGCGCCGCCCACGAAATACATCACGCCCCAGGAGAACAGCACCAGTGCCGCCTGACCGAAATCGGGCTGCAGCGCGAGAAACATCACGATGGTGAAGGCAAGCGCGAAGGACCATATCCGCCCCGGAGGGCCGGAAGGCTCCATCCCCGCGGCCATGAACCAGGCCGCCACCACCACGAAGCCGGGCTTGAGGAACTCGGAGGGCTGCACGGAGGCAAAGCCGAAGGAGAACCAGCGCACGGCGCCCTTGCCAAAATCGGTGCCGAAGAACGGCAGCAGCATCAGCGCAAGGAAGGCGCCCGCGAATCCCAGCACCGCGAGACGGCGCACCATCTGCGGGGTCATCATCGAGATGCCCATCATCACCGCGAGCGAGACGATGCCGAAGAAGGCCTGGCGGCTGACGTAATAGAAGGGGTCGAGACCGTTGCGCGAGGCCAGCGGCGGCGAGGCCGCGAGGCCCAGCAGGATGCCGATCGCAAACAGCAACAGAATGCAGGACATGGTCCAGACATCGATGGTGCGCCACCAGCGCGGGAGTATCGGATCGACGGTCCTGACCGGGACCGCCCCATGCACCATTTCGGTCATGAACCTGCTGCCTGATTGCCTCTGCCCTGCCCGCTTGTGCGGGTCTGCGGGAGAGACTAGCGCGCTCATGCCGGATTGACCATGAAAATAACGTCCAGTCTTTGCCGCCACGAGGCTTGAGCCCGTGGCAGAAAAGCGGCAGGTGCCCAGTCATGAACAATATTCGGCAGATCAATACCCTGATCCTCGGGGCCGGCGCCGCCGGTCTTTTCGCGGCCATCCATGCGGGGGGCGATACGCTGGTGATCGATCACGCCCGCAACCCCGGCGAGAAGATTCGCATTTCGGGCGGCGGCCGCTGCAACTTCACCAATCTGCGGACCGCGCCTGAATGTTTCCTTGGCGCGAATCCCCATTTCCACAAATCGGCTCTGGCGCGCTACACAGCCTGGGATTTCCTCGACCTCGTGCAGAAGCACGGCATCGCCTGGCATGAAAAGACGCTGGGCCAGCTGTTCTGCGACGGCAAGGCCACCCAGATCGTCTCCATGCTGCTGACCGAGATGCGCGAAGCCGGGGCCGAACTGTCGCTGGAGACCTCGTTGGTCGAACTGTCCCGCGACGAGAGCGGGTTCCGGGCGGTGATGGAACGCGCGGGCAAACGCGAGACGATCCGCGCGGCCCGCGTCGTCGTGGCGACGGGCGGCAAGTCGATTCCCAAGATGGGCGCGACGGGTCTGGCCTACAGGATCGCCGAGCAGTTCGGACTGCCGCTGGTCGAGACGCGGCCGGGCCTCGTGCCGCTGACCTTTCCCGACCGTTTCGCCGGGCTGTCCGGCGTGGCGCTGCCGGTGCGCGCGCAGGCCGATGGCCCCGCCTTCGACGAGGCGTTGCTCTTCACCCATCGTGGCCTATCGGGCCCCGCGATCCTGCAGGCCTCCTCCTATTGGCGCGAAGGCGGCGAGATCCGCCTCGATCTCGCCCCGGACGGTACGCTCGCCGAAAGCCTCCGCGCGGCGCGGCGCAGCGACGGGAAGAAGGCCCTGAAGACGGTGCTGGCGCAGCATCTGCCCGCGCGATTGGTCGAAGCTTGGGCCGAGGAGTATCCGATGCGGGGCAACATGGCGGATCAATCCGACCGCGCCATCGACGCGCTCTGTGAAAGCCTGCGGGATTGGCGGCTCACTCCCACCGGCACCGAGGGCTACCGCACGGCGGAGGTCACCTTGGGCGGCGTCTCGACCGATGCCCTGTCATCGAAGACGATGGAGGCCAAATCGGTGCCGGGGCTGCATTTCATCGGCGAATGCGTCGACGTCACCGGCTGGCTCGGCGGCTACAACTTTCAATGGGCCTGGGCCTCGGGCTTTGCCGCGGGGACGGCGATCGCGCAGGGCGGCTGAGCGCCCCGCGACCCTTAGAGAAGTTCGCGGACGCAGGCGACGAAATCATCGCCGCGCTTCTCGAAGTTGTCGTACTGGTCGAAGCTCGCGGCCGCAGGGGCCAGCAGAACCACCTCGCCCGGCTCGGCCTCTTCCATGGCGCGCTTCACCGCGACCGCCATCGTGCCGCAGACCTCCGCCTCGACGCCCGAGAGCTTCACCGCGAAGGCCTCGGCCTCGCGGCCGATCACATAGGCCTTGGCGACATGCGACAGCCCCTCGCCCAGCCCCGACAGGCCGCCCTCCTTCTCCAGCCCGCCACAGATCCAGCGGATGCGCGGAAAGGCCGCGAGGGCCTTGGCGGCCGCGTCGACATTGGTGGCCTTGCTGTCATTGACGAAGGCCACGCCGTCCTTCTCGGCCACGCGCTGCGAGCGGTGCGGCAGGCCGGGATAGGAGCGCAGCGCCGCCTCGATGCCGCGCGGGCCGAGGCCAAGGCTGCGCGCCACGGCCCAGGCGGCGCAGGCGTTCTGGTGGTTATGCGCGCCCGGCAGGCCGGGGATGTCGCGCAGATCGACCGAGGCCACCTGCCGCCCCTTGCGGTATTCGGCGAGAAAGCCCTTGCGCGCGAAGACGTTCCAGCCCGGACCGGTCAGCTTGCGGCCCGATGAGATGGTGATGACGCGGTCATCGGCCATTCCCGTGGCGAGCTGATTGGCGAGGTAGCGCCCCTCGTTCTCGTCGACGCCGATCACGGCGCGGTCCGGCCCGCCTTCGGAGAACAGCCGCCGCTTGGCGGCGAAGTAGCCGCCTGGCCCGGCATGCCGGTCGAGGTGATCGGGCGAGAGGTTGGTCAGCACCGCGATGTCGGGGGTCAGCGCGCGCGCCAACTCGGTCTGGTAGCTCGACAGCTCCAGCACCACGACCTCGCCATCATGCGGCGGGTCGAGATCGAGCACGCCGCGGCCGATATTGCCGGCGAGCTGCGCGGGGCGGCCGTTCTCGGTGAGGATATGGTGGATCAGCGCCGAAGTGGTCGATTTGCCGTTCGAGCCGGTGACAGCGACGATGCGCGGCATGGTGTCGAACTGGTCGAAACCCTCGGCGGCGAAGCTGCGAAAGAACAGGCCGATGTCGTTGTCGACCGGCACCCCCGCCTCCCACGCGGCGGCGATGGCGGCGTGCGGTGCCGGGTAGAGATGCGGGATGCCCGGCGAGGTGACGAGCAGCGACACGCCCTCATAGGCGCTCGCGCGGGTCAGGTCGCGCAGCGCGATCCCCTCGGCCTCGGCCGCCTCGCGCCCCGAGGGGCCGTCGTCCCAGGCGACGACTTGCGCGCCGCCCGCCTTCAGCGCCGCCGCGGTGGCCCGGCCGGACCGACCCAGCCCCAGCACAGCGACGGTCTGGCCCTCATGTCCGCGAACCGGGATCATAGCTCTCTCCGTGGAATGCGCCTCAGCGCAGCTTGAGCGTGGCCAGCCCGATCATCGCGAGGATCAGCGAGATGATCCAGAAGCGGATGACGATCTGCGGCTCGGACCAGCCCTTCTTTTCGTAGTGATGGTGGATCGGCGCCATCAGGAAGACCCGGCGGCCGGTGCGCTTGAAGTAAAGCACCTGGATGATCACCGAGAGCGCCTCGACCACGAAGAGGCCGCCGACGACCGACAGCACGATCTCGTGCTTGGTCGCCACCGCGATTGCGCCGAGGCCACCGCCCAGCGCGAGGCTGCCGGTGTCACCCATGAAGACCGCCGCGGGCGGCGCGTTGTACCACAGGAAGCCCAGCCCGCCGCCGATTAGCCCCATGGTGAAGATCAGGATCTCGCCAGTGTCGGGAACGTAGTGGACGCCCAGATACTCGGTGAAGTCGGTCCGGCCCACGGCATAGGCGATGACGCCGAAGGCCCCGGCGGCGATCATCACCGGCATGATCGCGAGACCGTCGAGACCGTCCGTCAGGTTCACCGCGTTGGCGGCGCCGACGATCACCACCATGGCGAAGGGTACGAACAGGATGCCGAGATTGAGCAGCATCTCGTTATAGACCGGAAAGGCGAGCTGGTTGGTAAGGTTGTCGGGATGGTACATCGCCGCCCACCAGCCCGCGAGACCGGCGATGGCGAAGCCGATCAGCAGCCGCAGCTTGCCCGAGACGCCGTCCGTGTTCTGCTTGCGGACCTTCGCGTAATCATCGGCGAAACCGATCATCGCGAAGCCCAGCGTCACGAAGAGCACCATCAGCACGTAGGGGTTGTCGAGCCGCGCCCAGAGCAGCGTCGAGGTCATCACCGCCCCGACGATCAGGAGCCCGCCCATGGTCGGCGTACCCGCCTTGACGAAATGCCCCTCCGGCCCGTCGGTGCGGATCGGCTGGCCCTTGCCCTGGGTGCGGCGCAGCACGTTGATCAGCGGCGGCCCGAACAGGAACCCGAACAGCAGCGACGTGAGGAAGGCTCCGCCGGCACGGAAGGTGATGTAGCGAAACAAGTTGAAGAAGTCGCCGCCGTCGGACAGCAGCGTCAGCAGATAGAGCATGGGCCTCAGGCCTCCTTGTCGCCGGAGAGGGTCCGTTGCCCCAGTTTGCGGATCGCGTCAACAAGACGGCTGACATGGCTGCCCTTGGAGCCCTTGACCAGCACGACATCGCCGGAATCGACCAGCCGCGCGGTTTCGGGGATCAACTCCTCGACCTTCTCGACCCAGCGGCCGCGCCGCGCATCGGGCAGCGCCTCGTGCAACGCGCGCATTCTCGGTCCCACGCAATGCACGGTCCTGAGCGCCGCCATCGACGGATCTGCGGCCATCTCTGCATGCATCGCGCGCTCGCGCGGGCCTAGCTCCAGCATGTCGCCGAGAATCGCGATGCGGCGGCCGCGATGCACCCGGCCCACGCCGTCGCGGGTCTGCGCCGCAGCCAGCACCGCGAGCGCGGCCGAAAGCGAGGTCGGGTTGGCGTTGAAGGCGTCGTCGATCAGTTCCAGCGTCTCGCCGTCGCGGGCGGGATCGATCACCACCGTCTCACGGGTCCCGCGGCCGGCGGGCGGCGCCCAGGCCGAAAGGTTGCAGATCGCACGCGCACGGTCGGCGCCCAGTGCCTGCGCCACGGCGATGACGCCCAGCGCATTGACCATGAAATGCCGCCCCTCGGTCGCGACCTTGAGCGACACCTCGGTGCGCCACAGCCGGGCCCGCCCCACCGTGACTCCGTCGCGCACATGCGCTTCCTTGAGCCGGTGGTGGTTGCTGACGCCGTTGCCGAAACCGATGATCCGCGCCCCTGCGGCCCGGGCCGCGGCGCGCAGGATCGGACTGGTCGGCAGGTCGCCATTGACCACGGCGCAGCCGCCCGGCTCCAGCCCCTCGAAGATCGCGGCCTTTTCGCGCGCGATTCCCTCGACATTCTCGAAGGCCTCGAGATGGACGGCGGCGACGGTCGTGATCATCGCCACATGCGGACGCGCCATGCGTGCCAGCGGCGCGATCTCGCCGGGGTGGTTCATGCCGATCTCGATGACCGCGAAGTCGGTATCGGCGGGCATCCGCGCCAGCGTCAACGGCACGCCCCAATGGTTGTTGTAGCTCGCCTCGGCGGCATGGACGCGCCCCTGCCCCTCGAGCGCCGCGCGCAGCATCTCCTTGGTCGAGGTCTTGCCGACCGAACCGGTGATCGCGGCGACGCGGGCCCGGGTCCGGGCACGGCCCGCGATGCCGAGCCGTTCCAGCGCCGGCAGCACGTAATCGACGAGCAGGAGCGGCGCGTCTTCGGCCACGCCCTCCGGAACGCGGCTCACCATCGCGGCCGCGGCGCCTTTCTCGAGCGCCTGCGCCACGAAATCATGCCCGTCTCGCGCCGCCTCCAGCGCCACGAAGAGATCGCCGGGCTTCAGGGTGCGCGTGTCGATCGAGACGCCTGTGGCACTCCATTCCGTGGTGGCGCGCCCACCGGTCGCGGCGGCGGCGTCGGCTGCGGTCCAGAGCGTCATGCGTGACCCTCCAGCGCGGCCACGGCGACCGAAGCCTGCTCGGCATCGTCGAAGGGCAGGATGTCGTCGCCGACGATCTGACCGGTCTCGTGACCCTTGCCGCAGATCAGCAGCGCATCGCCCGGCCCCAGCGCATCGACACCGCGCAGGATCGCCTCGGCGCGGTCGCCCGTCTCGGTAATGCTCTCGGCGCCGCCCACCACGCCGCGCGCGCCCGCCATCACGGCGGCGCGAATCGCTGCGGGATCCTCGCTCCGGGGGTTGTCGTCGGTGACGATCACCGCTTCGGCGTTGTGAGCGGCGGCCGCGCCCATCAGCGGTCGCTTGCTGCGATCTCGGTCACCGCCCGCGCCGACGATGGCGATGATCCGTCCCATGACGTGCGGGCGCAGCGCCTTGAGCGCCGTCTCCACCGCGTCGGGCGTATGGGCGTAATCCACGAAGACGGTGCCGCCATTGCCGCGCTGGGCGGCGAGCTGCATCCGCCCGCGCACCGTGGTCAGTTCCGGCAGCGCCCGGAATACCTCGTCGGGGTCTTCCCCCGCGCCGATGACGAGAGCGGCGGCCAGAAGCACGTTCTCGGCCTGGAAACCGCCGACGAGATCGAGCCGGCACATCCGGGCCGTGCCCTGCCAGGCGAAACGCAGCTCCTGCCCAGTGGCGTCGAAGCGTTGCGCCAGAAGCCTGAGCCGCGCCCCCTCGGCACGACCGACCCCGATCACCTCTTGGCCGCGCGCGGCGCAGCGCCGGGCGATCTCGGCACCCTTGGGATCGTCGAGATTGACCGCGACCACGCCCTCATCGGGCAGCACCCGGTCGAACAGAGCCAGCTTGGCCTCGAAATAGGCCTCGAAGCTGTGGTGATAGTCGAGATGGTCCTGGCTGAAATTGGTGAAGCCCGCGGCGGCCGGGATCACCCCGTCGAGCCGGTGCTGATCGAGCCCGTGGCTGGAGGCTTCCATCGCCACATGGGTCACGCCCTCGCGCGCGGCCTGGGCCAGCGCCCGATGCAGCGTGATCGGCTCGGGCGTCGTGTGCTTGAGCGGGTGGGTCCATGCCCCCTCGACACCGGTGGTGCCGAGATTGACGGCGCGGCGACCCATCGCGACCCAGATCTGGCGCGCGAAGGTCGAGACGGAGGTCTTGCCGTTGGTGCCAGTGACGGCGACGATGGTTTCCGGCGCCGGGCCGAACCACAGCGCGGCGGCACGCGCCAGCGCCTGTCGCGGCTCCTCGGCGACGATCAGCGCCACCTCGCTGCCCGACAGCGCGGGCGCGGCGATGCGGGCGCCTTCGGTATCGGTGAGAATCGCGACAGCGCCCTTTTCGAGCGCCAGTTCGACGAAGCCTGCCCCATGCGCGACGCTGCCCGGCAGCGCCGCGAAGAGATGACCCGGCCGCACCTCGCGGCTATCCACCGAAAGCCCGGTCAGGCGTGCCTCGCGGCCGCCTTGCGCCGTCAGCCCCAATTCGGCCAGCGTGGCCTGTTTGCCGTCCATGTTAGCCCCTCGCCGCCCTAGTTCGCGGCCAGCGATATACCCTCATAGGGCGCACCTTCAACCTGCGGCCGGAGCCCCAGCAGCGGTGCCGTGCGCCGGATCATCTCGGCGGCCACCGGTACGGCGGTCCAGCCAGCGGTACGGCGCGGGATCGAACCCGTGGTTTCCACGGGCTCGTCGAAGGTCACCACGAAGACGTATTTCGGATCGGTGGCCGGGAACATGCCGGCGAAGGTCGAGATCACCTTGTCCTTGTAATAGCCGCCGCCGTTTTCCTTGGGCTTGTCGGCGGTGCCGGTCTTGCCACCGACCTCGTAGCCCTCGACATCACCCAGGCTCGCCGTACCGCGGCTGACAACGGCGCGGAGCATGGCGCGGGTCGCGGCGGCGGTCTGCTCGCTGACCACCCGCTCCCCGGGCGCACGGTTGGCCTTGTGCAGCAGCGTCGGCGTGACCTTGAGGCCGCCATTGGCCAGCGTCGCGTAACCGGCGGCGAGATGCAGCGGCGTGACCGAGAGGCCGTGGCCATAGGAGATGGTCATGGTCGAGATCTCGGACCACTGCGCCGGCAGCAACGGCTTGCCGGTGGGTGCCTCGATCATCTCCACCGCGGTGGGTTCGAGCATGCCGAGCTCTCCCAGGAATTCCCGCTGCTTCTCCGCGCCGAACATCAGCGCGATGCGCGAGGTGCCGATGTTGGAGCTTTCGACGATCACGTCGGTGGCCGAGAGCTGCGGGCCGTAATCGTGGAAGTCGCGGATTCGGAACCGGCCCCAGGTCATCGGACCCTTGGTGTCGATCATGGTCGAGGGCTGGATCAGGCCCATCTCGAGCCCCTGCGCCACGGCGAAGATCTTGAACACCGAGCCCAGTTCATAGACGCCCTGCACCATGCGGTTGAAGAGCGGGCTGTCGGCGGGGGAGCCCTTGGTCAGTGGCCGGGGCCGGTTGTTCGGGTCGAAATCCGGCAGGCTCGCCATGGCGACGATCTCGCCTGTCTTGGCCTCCATCAGCACCGCCGCCGCGCCGCGCGCGTTGAGCAGATTCATGCCGCCCAGCAGGACCTCCTCGACCGCAGATTGCACGGTAAGGTCGAGAGACAGCCGGAGCGGAGCCCCTTCATTGGCGGGATCGCGCAGATAGGCATCGAATCGGCGCTCCACACCCGCGACGCCGATCACCTCGGCCGATGAGACCCCTTCGCGGCCATAGCTGGCCCCGCCGAGGATATGCGCGGCGATCGGTCCGTTCGGATAGATCCGCATTTCACGCGGACCGAACAGCAGGCCGGGATCGCCGATGTCATGCACCGCCTGACGCTGCTCGGGGCTGATCTGCTTGCGGATCCACATGAACTTGCGCGGGCCGGTGAAATCCTCGAGCAGTTCCTGCTCGTCGAGTTCGGGGAAGATCCGCACCAGTTCGGCCGCCGAGCGAACCGGGTCGACCATCTGCGGCGGCTGCGCATAGAGCGCGTAGGTATCGAGATTGGTGGCGAGGATCCGACCCTTGCGATCAGTGATGTCGGCGCGCTGGGCAATGATCGGGTTGCCGGACGCGGACGCGCGGGGCTCCTCGGCGGGCGCGCCTGCCATACCACCCATCTTCAGGCCGATGGCCCCGAAGGCGAGGAAGAAGAAGCCGCCCAGCACCAAGAGCCGGCCCTCGGCGCGCGAACGGGCGCGGTCGCGGTTTTCCTCGTGACGCAGTCGCAGGTTCTCGCGCTCGATCGCGTCGGGATTCTCGCCGCGCTCGCGCGCCTTGAGGATTCGCGCCAGCGGGCGCAATGGCCGTCTGATCACAGCGGTTCCTCATCGGTGTTCATGAAGGCCGAGGACACCTCGACCGGGTTCATGATCGGCGGCAGCATTTCGGGCGGAAAGCCCACCTGTTCGATCTGGCCAAAGGCCTCGGGGCGCAGCGGCAGCAGACCCAGCCGGTCGAAGTTCAGGTCGGCGAGGTCGCGTAGCCGGTCGGGACGGTTGAGATAGGCCCATTCGGCGTTGAGCATGCCCAGACGGGCATGTGCCGCGCCGATCCGCGCATAGAGCTGGCGCACTTCGCGCAGGCTCTGCTGCGTGCTGTAATTCTCCTGATAGGCCCAGAAGCCCAAGGCGACGACGGCCAGCGCCGACAGCACGTAGATCACGCCCCTCATCGACGTTTCTCCCCTTTGTCCAGAATAGGCATGCCCAGCGCGGCCGGATCGGCCCGCCCCGCCGGGGCTGTGGTGCGCCGCGCCACCCTAAGCCGCGCCGAGCGCGCGCGCGGGTTGGCGGCCAGTTCCTCGTCGTCGGGCCCGGCGGCCTTGCGCCCGACCAGTTCGAAGGCCGGCGGCGGCCCCTCGACCTCGGGGGCGAAGCGGTTGGCGTTGCCGGTGGCACCGGCGCGCAGCTGCATGAAGCGCTTGACCATGCGGTCCTCGACCGAATGGAAGGTCACGACGCCCAGCAGCCCGCCGGGCTTCAGCGCCCGCTCGGCCGCGGCGAGCCCCTCGTAGAGCTCGTCATATTCCTCGTTCACCGCGATGCGCAGCGCCTGGAAGCTACGGGTCGCCGGATTGGACTGGCCCGGCTTCTGGCGCGGCAGGCAGCGCGCGATGATTTCGGCCAGCTGCAGCGTCGTGGTGACGGGGCGCGCGGCGACGATGGCGCGGGCGATGCGGCGGCTCTGCCGCTCCTCGCCATAGAGAAACAGGATCCGCGCGAGATGCGCCTCGTCCGCCTCGTTGACGATATCGGCGGCCGAGGGGCCGGTCGTGCCCATGCGCATGTCGAGGGGGCCGTCCTTCTGGAAGGAGAAGCCCCGCTCGGGCTGGTCGATCTGCATCGAGGAGACGCCGAGATCGAGCACCACGCCGTCGAGCGGCTCGCCCGCAAGCTGATCGAGTTGAGAGAATCGCCCCTCGCGCAACTGCAGCCGGTCGCCATGCTGCCCGGCCCAGGCCCTGGCCATCTCGAAGGTCGAGGGATCGCGATCCACCGCGAATACCTTGTCGGCGCCGGCATCGAGCAGCGCCCGCGTATAGCCGCCCGCACCGAAGGTGCCGTCGAGCCAGACCCCCTGGATCGGTTGCAGCGCCGCGATCAGCGGCCGCAGCAATACCGGCACATGAGGCGCATCGGTCATGGTTCAGAGCCCTTCCACGAGGCTGAGCGGGTCGAAGCCCTCGGGCTGTTCCTCGAGCCAGTCGGTGACCTCCTGGCCCACGGTCTGCTCGAAGGTGTCGGCCTTCCAGATTTCGAAATAGTCGCCGACGCCCATGAACAGAACCTCGCCCTGCTCCAACCCGAGCTTGCGACGCTGGCGGATCGGCATGACGATCCGGCCGTCGCGGTCGACCTCGAGCTTCATCGACTGGCCCAGATAGAGTCGGCTGACCATCTGCTTTTGCTTGGAGCCGGCAGGCATGGCCCGGATCTGGGCCGCGATACGGTCGAACTCCTCGACCGAGTAGACCCGCAGGTTGTCCTTAAGATGGTCACCGAACTGCAGGTAAAGCTTGGGAGAAAGTCCCTCGGTCCAATCCGGATCACCGGCTTCGAGCACGCGGCGGAAGTCGGCCGGGATGGACATGCGCCCTTTCCCGTCGATCTTCTGCGGATACTCTCCGGTGAAACCCAGCACGCGTATCGAGACCCTTGCCCATGCCCGCCCAGGTCAGAGACCTCGTGATACGAAAACGGCGGACCGAGCTGCTGCCACTGCTCGATCCGCCGCATCGTCCCGTTTCCGGGATGTCCGATCGCGCGCGCCACCTGGGGGGATGTCTGCTCGCTCGCGCGCCGGATCTCTTGTTAGAAAACAGCGGGTTGCCTGTATGAACCTGCTAATTTTTTGCCGATGGGGTCTTGGTGCCCCTAGTCCGTTTGTCCACCGTTTCCTTGGCCACAGGGATGCCATGGGAATTCATGGGAGGCAACAAATTTCAGGTCTAAAATGCCGGTTCGAGGGACAGTGTTTGCCGCTCGCCTCCCGCGAATTACGCTGATTTCGCCGGAAAACCACACGATCTAGAGATCATGTCGAACTGAATACAAGATATTGCGATCTAAGATTGTGACCTAAAATCCTCGCCTTTCCAAAAGAGCGGCGCGGTTCGCTTAGCAGGATCCCGCGCAGGGATCGGCAAAAAGCCCCACATTCTCAACAGAGTCGCCTAAGTTGTGGATAAGACCGGGGATAACCTTACCAACCTGCCCGAATCGACAGGCTCGATTCGGATAACGGCCCAGAGGTTCCATGAGTTCCCGGCCCGAGATCCCATGAGATCCCGGACCGGGGCGCGATCAGGCCATGCCGCCTGCGATCAGCCCGCGCGCGATCTTGGCATAGGCCTCGGACATGGCCCCTTCACCGGCCGCCACGGGTGTCCCCGCGTCGCCCGCGAGACGGGTGTCGAGATCGATGGGCAAGCTGCCCAACAGAGGCACGCCCAGCCGCTCGGCCTCGAGCCCCACTCCACCATGACCGAAGATATGTGCCTCGTGGCCGCATTGCGGGCATATATATAGAGACATGTTCTCGATCAGGCCCAGCACCGGGGTCTTGAGCGTCTTGAACATGTCGATCGCCTTGCGCGCGTCGAGCAGCGCCACGTCCTGCGGCGTCGACACCACGAGCGCGCCGGTCAGATGCGTGCGCTGGCACAATGTAAGCTGCACGTCGCCGGTGCCGGGCGGCAGGTCGACGATCAGCACGTCGAGCTCGCCCCAGGCCACCTGGCCGATCAACTGCTGCAGCGCCCCCATCAGCATCGGTCCGCGCCAGACCACCGCCTTGTCGGGATCCACCATGAGCCCGATCGACATCATGGTGACGCCATGCGCATGCAGCGGCTCGATGGTCTTGCCGTCCGGCGAGCCGGGGCGCTTGTTCACCCCCATCATGCGGGGCTGCGAGGGGCCATAGATGTCGGCGTCGAGCAACCCCACGCGCCGCCCCTGGCGCGCCAGCGCCACGGCGAGATTCGAGGCGACGGTCGATTTGCCCACCCCGCCCTTGCCGGATCCGACCGCGAGGATGCGGTCGACTCCGGCGACCCGTTGCGGCCCGGTCTGACCGGGGGCCTGCGGCGTCGGATGACGACCGATCTTGAGCGAGGGCGCCTCGCCCTGCGGCGCCTGCCTCGCGGCGGGGCTCGCCGGACCATGCGCCGTCAGCAGAACGCTGACATGGTCGACGCCGGAAAGCGCCGCCACAGCGGCCTCGGCCGCCCGGCGGACCGGCTCCATGCCGCGCGCGGCGTCGGAATCGGGAGCCTCGATGACGAACCGCACATGGCCGCCATCGATTCCAATGGCGCGGACCATGTCGCGCGTCACCAGATCGCCGCCACCGGGCAGCCCGATGCGGCGCAATTCGTCGAGGATTTGGTCACGCGTCACTGTCATCTCGGTTCCGTTTCCTATGTTCCATCAGGGCGCTGCCCGATTGCCGCGCAAGACTCGTGCTTTGCCGCCCAATGCGCAAGCAGCCATGAAAACCCTGACGTTACGCTAAGGAAGTCCATGTTTTCATGAAATTTTTACCATGCGCTCGCTGCATAGCAGCATTGCCGTTCCGAGGGATTGTGCATCCGCAGCACGTGGCTATTTTGATCCTCGAAGACGCAATACGGCGCCTTCGACGACCGGTCCCGAGATCTGGGATCGACCAGAACCGAGCAGACCGGCCCGCCGATTGGGCCCCGAATGAAAGAGGTATGCGACATGGCATACACGACCGAAACCCGCAGCGCCGGCCTTGGCCAGCGCATCGCCGCCTTCCGCGCCACTCTGGCCGACCGCGTGGCGAAGAACAAGATCTATCGCTCGACTTATAACGAGCTGCAGGCGCTGACCGATCGCGACCTCGCCGATCTCGGCATCAGCCGCTCGATGATCAAGCGGATCGCGATCGAGGCCGCCGAGGCCAAGTAAAAGTTTCCCAGTTCCCGACCGGTTCCTCCTCCTCCCTGAACCGGTCGCGAGCCGCGGTCCCGCCCCTCCTCCTCCCTGGGTGGCCCGCAACGAGGCGACGGCATCTTCCTCCTCCCTGATGCCGTCGCCTTGAAGAACGACAGAGTTACGGGCCGCCCCCTCCTCCTCCCTGGGGCGTGCACGTAGATCAGACCGGCAGGGTCCTCCTCCTCCCTGACCCAGCCGGTCGCACACCACGGGCGCTTCTCCTCCTCCCTTGGAGCGCACGCGGATCAGAGCGACGGGACCTCCTCCTCCCTGTCCCGTCGCTCGCGAAATTCGAATACGGGCCGTTCCCTCCTCCTCCCTGGAACGGCGCGCATCAGACCGGCGGGGTCCTCCTCCTCCCTGACCCCGCCGGTCGCACAGGATACGGATGCCCCTCCTCCCAAAACGGCATTCGTTGCATAGACCGGCCGGGCCCTCCTCCTCCCTGGTTCGTGCCGGTCGACCGAGACGGCAGCGGGTTCTCCTCCTCCTCCCTGAGGATCCGCCGACCGGTACAGACGGCGGCGCCCCTCCTCCTCCCTGGGCGTCGCCGTTTCTCGTTTTGGGCCTTTCCATTTTCGCCCCGCGGTGCAGATTGGCGCGCATGACCGCGCACTCGCTCCTCCCTGCCTTGATGGGCTTCGCCCTCGTCACCCTGTTCACCCCGGGGCCGAACAACCTGATGCTCATGGCATCCGGCGCCAATTTCGGCCTGCGCCGCTCGGTGCCGCACATGGCGGGGGTGGCGCTTGGCTTCGCCGCGATGGCGGGGCTCGTCGGGCTAGGGCTGGCGCGGGTGTTCGAGATCTGGCCGGTGCTGACCACCGTGCTCCGGGTCATCTCGATCGGATTCCTGCTCTGGCTGGCCTGGAAGATCGCCACGGCCGCCCCGAAATCGGCGGACGCACCCGAGACCGAAGGGCGGCCGCTGACCTTCCTGCAGGCCGCGGCCTTCCAATGGGTCAACCCCAAGGCATGGGCGATGTCGGTGACCGCGACCAGCGCCTATGTGGGGGATGCCGGGCTGTTCGGCGTCGCGCTCGTGGTCGCGGTCTTCGCGGCGATGGGCACGGTTTCGGCCGGGCTCTGGACCGTGCTGGGACAGGGGTTGCGCCGGCTGCTGTCGGACCCGCTGCGGCTGCGCATCTTCAACATCGTCATGGCGGCGCTGCTCGTCGCCACGCTGTGGCCGATCCTCGCGGCGCTGTAACGCGAAACGCCGAAGACCCGTCAAGGTCCCCGGCGTTCGGATCGCCTTGCCGCGCAGTCGGCTAGACCTCAGCCCTCGGCATAGGCCTGCATCACCTCGTCGGAGGCCTCGACATTGGTGGTGACGGTCTGCACGTCGTCGTCATCCTCGAGCGTTTCCACCAGCTTCATCAGCTTGGCGAACTCCTCGGCGTCGAGCGGCGTGCGGTTCTGCGGCTTCCAGATCAGCTTGGTGGTCTCGCTCTCGCCGAGCGAAGCCTCGAGCGCCGTCGCCACCTCGTTGAGATCGGTGTCGGCGCAGTAGATCCAGTGGCCGTCCTCGTCGCTCTCGACATCCTCGGCGCCGGCCTCGATCGCGGCCATCATCACCGTGTCGGCATCGCCGACCTCGGCCTTGTAGTGGATTTCGCCCTTGCGATCGAACATGAAGGACACCGAGCCGGTCTCGCCGAGATTGCCGCCGCTCTTGCCGAAGGTCGAGCGCACGTTCGAGGCGGTCCGGTTGCGGTTGTCGGTCATCGCCTCGACGATGACGGCGACGCCGCCGGGACCGTAGCCCTCGTAGCGGATCTCGTCATAGCTCTCCGCGTCACCGCCCTGAGACTTCTTGATGGCGCGGTCGATCACGTCCTTGGGGACGGAGACCGACTTGGCCTCCTTCACGGCCATGCGCAGGCGCGGGTTCTTGTCGGGATCGGGGTCGCCCATCTTGGCGGCGACGGTGATCTCCTTGGAGAGCTTCGAGAACAGCTTGGAGCGCGCGGCGTCCTGCCGCCCCTTGCGGTGCTGGATGTTGGCCCATTTGGAATGGCCGGCCATGGCGGGGCTCCTGTCGTGATATGCGAAAGTCCGGGTCTCTATATGCCACCCCCCGCGAAGGGGGCAAGCGGTCCATCAAAGCGGGAAGAACAGTGGAATCACCAGCGAGGCGGTCAGCGCGGTCAGCACGTTGAGCGGCACGCCGATCTTCAGGAAGTCGGAGAACTTGTAGCCCCCCGGCCCGTAGACCAGCGTGTTGGTCTGATAGCCGATCGGCGTCGCGAAGGCGGCCGAGGCGCCGAACATCACCGCCACGATCAACGGCCGCGGATCGACACCCAGAGCCTGCGCCAGTCCGATCGCCACTGGCGTCAGGATCACCGCCACGGCGTTGTTCGATACGATCTCGGTCAACACGGAGGCCAGCAGATAGACAACCAGCACCAGCGCCCAGCTCGGCAGGTGCATGAGACCGGGTGTCAGCCACTCGACCAGCAGCGATACCGCGCCGGAGTGGTCGAGCCCCGCCCCCACCGCCAGCATCCCGAAGATCAGCGCCAGCAAGCGCCCGTCGATGAAGCCGAACGCCTCGTCGGCGTCGATGCAGCGGGTCAGCAGCACCACCGCCACGCCGATGAAGCTCATTACCGCGATGTTGGCGACACCGATCGCCGAGAGGCCGACGATGGCAAAGAGCACGGCGAGCACGATCGGCGCATGGCTGCGGCGATAGGCACGCTCGGTCGGCTGGGCGACATTGACGAGGTTCATGTCAGTCGCGAGTCGCTGGATGTCGGCCATCGCACCTTCGAGCAGCAGCGTGTCACCGACCCGCACCACCAGATCGTCGATCTGGCGCCCGATGTTCTTGTCGCGGCGATGGACCGCAAGGGTATAGACGCCGTAGCGGCGGCGCAGGCGCAGATCGCCGAGCTTGCGGCCCACCATGCGGCAGTCGGGCGTGATCAGCACCTCGACCGTGGTGGTTTCCACCGCCGACACCTGATCGACGCGGCGCAGGCTCTTGTTGGCCTGAAGGGACAGAAGTTCGGTCATCGCGGTTCGCAGCACCACCCGGTCGCCGACCTCGAGCGTGACGCCGGTGAGGTTGCGCCGGAGCGAGGCGTCGCCGCGCACCACGTCGATCAGCCGCACGCCCTCGCGCTTGAACAGTTGCACGTCGGTGACCTCGCGGCCGATCAGGTTGCTGTCGGGCGGAATCACCGCCTCGGTGAAGAAGCGCATCTTCGACTTGCCCGAAAGCAGGCCCGCCATGGAATCCCGGTCCGGCAGCAGCTTGCGGCCGATCAGCCCCAGATAGGCCACCGCTACACCGGCCATGAGCAGCCCGGCGCCGGTGATCTCGAAGATGCCGAAAGGCTCCATGCCGGCGGCCTGCACCACGCCGTCGACCAGCAGGTTGGTCGAGGTGCCGATCAGCGTCAGCATGCCGCCGAAGATGGCAAAGTAGCTCAGCGGGATCAGCAGCTTCGAAGGCTGATGCCCCATCTGCGCCGAAAGACGCACGAAGATCGGGATCATCACCACCACGATCGGCGTGTTGTTGATGAAGGCCGACATGGCGAGCACGGTGAAGGTGAGCGTGATCAGCGTCGTTCTGGGACGCTTTTCGACATGACGGGCGGCCTGGGCCGAGATCCAGTCGAGCGCACCGGTCCGCACGAGGGCACCCACCACCACGAAAAGCGCGGCGATGGTCCACGGGGCCGGGTTGGCGAAAATGCCGATGGCTGCGGCCTCGGGCAGGATGCCCAGAACCAGCATGGTGATGGCGCCGGTGATCGCCACCACCTCGACGGGATAGATCTCGCGCAGGAACGCCAGGAACATGGCCAGCACGATCAGCATCGCGGCGATCGCTTCGGCCTCGGACGACAGGGAAATGCCGAACATCGTCAAAACCTTCCGGGGCGGCCGAGTGTCACGGCCGGAACTCTACTATGGCCGATGGCCGAAATCTCACGCGGGGCCTGTCTGCGACAACCGGCCGCCCTGTCGCACCATCTCCACCCGCGAGGCGAGGCCGGTGCGGTCGTCGGTCTCGACATAGAGGCCGCACAGGGTGACCTCCTCCATCGCCGGGGTGAAGCGCCCGCCCGGCATGCCGGTGACGAAGCGCCTGAGCGGCTCGTCCTTCTGCATGCCGATGACGCTGTCGTAATCGCCGCACATGCCGGCATCCGACTGGAAGGCGGTGCCGCGCGGCAGGATCGTCGTGTCGGCCGTGGGCACATGGGTGTGAGTCCCCACCACGATCGAGGCGCGACCGTCGCAGAAATGCCCCACGCCCATCTTCTCGCTCGTCGCCTCGCAATGGATGTCGATCAGGCTCGCCGCGACCGCGCCCCCCGGCGGGTGCGCCTTGAGTACCGGCTCCAACGCCGAGAAGGGATCGTCATAGGGACGGCTCATGAAGACCTGCCCCAGAACCTGCGCCACCAGAACCTTGCGGCCCCGCGTCGCCTCGAACACCCGCGCGCCGGTGCCGGGGGCGGATTTGGAGTAGTTCAGCGGCCGGATGATACGCGGCTCGGCCTCGCAGAACCGCAGCATGTCCTTCTGGTCGAAGGCATGATCGCCCAGCGTGATGACATCGGCGCCCGCTTCGAGAAGGCCCTTGGCATGCTCGGTCGAGAGACCGCGCCCGCCGGTGGCGTTCTCGCCGTTGACCACCACGAAATCGAGCCGCCAGTCGCGGCGCAGGCCCGGGAGCCGCTCCGCCACGGCCTGCCGGCCACCGCGACCCATCACGTCGCCAAGGAACAATATTTTCATTCCGTCGGTGTTAGGGCGGCCATTTGCAAAGGGCAAGCGAAGCGTCGCCACCATGCGATGTCACGTTGCGATGCCGCGCGAACCGCCCGATCCGCCGGCAGGGGCCGTAACGAACCGCCCGTTCCGCCAGCCCGGCTCAGCCCGGTACGACGATTCCGGTTTCGGTCACGATCAGGTCCAGCGGTTGGTCCGTGGGTTCGACCGGAATCTCCTCCGCCTCCTGCGCGGCGAAGGCGAAACCCACCGCCGTGACCGGACCCGAGGCCCGCAACCGTTCAAGTGTCCGGTCGTAGAAACCGCCGCCATAGCCGAGCCTGTGCCCATGCCGGTCGAAGGCCACCAGCGGCACGATGACGATCTCGGGCGTGATCCACTCGCCCGCCACCGGGACATGCGCGCCGAAATGCCCCTCTTCGAGCGCGCAGCCCGGGGTCCATTCGCGAAACCGCAGCGGCCGCCCCGCCCCCTCGATCACCGGCACGCCGATGCGTGCATGGGAGGATGCGGCCTCCATGGCGGGCAGCGGGTCGATCTCGCTGCGCATTGGCATGTAGCCCGCGATCGGTCGCGCCGGGAGTTCCAGCAGCCAGCGGGTCAAGTGTTCGGCCTGGGTGCTGGCGGAACGGTGCGCCAGTTCGCGGCGCAGAAACGCCGCCTCGCGCGCGGCCTTCTTGCGAGCGGCAAGGCCGGTGATGCCGCTCATAGCAGGATCACCGAGGCGAGGCCGAGAAAGGCGAAGAAGCCCACCACGTCCGTGACCGTGGTCACGAAGGTGCCCGAGGCCAGTGCCGGGTCGATGCCGAAGCGGTCGAGCACGACCGGCACGACCACACCCGACAGCCCCGCCACCACGAGGTTGATCACCATGGCCACGGCGATCACCGCGCCGAGCATCGGCGAGCCGAACCAGACGAGGCCGACGATCCCCATCACCACGGCGAAGGCCAGCCCGTTGATCAGCCCCACCGCCACCTCGCGCCGGATCACCCGCCAGACGTTCGAGGTGGTCAGGTCGCGCGTGGCGATGGCGCGCACCGCGACGGTGAGCGACTGGGTCCCCGCATTGCCGCCCATCGAGGCGACGATCGGCATCAGCACGGCAAGGGCCACGAGACCGGCGATGGTCTCCTCGAACAACGAGATGACCAGCGAGGCGATGATCGCCGTGCCGAGATTCACCGCGAGCCATGGCAGCCGCTGCTTGGTGGTTTCGCGCACCGAATCCGACAGTTCGCTCTCGCCGCCGACGCCGGCGAGGCGAAGGATGTCCTCCTCGTGCTCCTCGTCGAGCACGTTCATCGCGTCGTCGATGGTGATCACGCCGACCAGCCGGTCGTCGTCATCGACGACCGGTGCCGAGATCAGGTGATACTGGTTGAAGGCGTAAGCCACCGCACCCTCGTCATCCTCGATATGAAAGGTGCGAAAGCTCTCTTCGGTGATGTCGCGCAGTGGCGTCGAGCGGGGCTTGGACAGGAGCCGCCCGATCTGCACGTAGCC
This sequence comes from Limimaricola sp. AA108-03, assembly GCF_050847355.1. Classification (NCBI taxonomy): domain Bacteria; kingdom Pseudomonadati; phylum Pseudomonadota; class Alphaproteobacteria; order Rhodobacterales; family Paracoccaceae; genus Limimaricola; species Limimaricola sp. AA108-03. Next base: position 1,024,877 of record NZ_CP193755.1, on the reverse strand, counting down.
CACGGGCTTCATGCGCGGATCGACTAGCATGACGTGGTAGAACTGATCCGGCAGCGTATCCGAGCGGCGCAGGAAATCGATCGCCTCGCCCACGGTCCAATGTTCGGGCGCGCGCACCACCTCGACCTGCATCAGGCGGCCGGCGGATTCCTCCGGATAGGCCAGCGCCTTTTCGACCGCGATCCGGTCGGTGGCGGCCAGCGCGTCGAGCACGGCGGCCTGCTGATCCTCGTCGAGATACTCGACGAGGTCGACCACGTCATCGGATTCGAGTTCGCGAACCGCCTCGGCCAGCTCCGTCGGCGCGAGCGACTGGATGATCTCCTCGCGAAGGTTGTCGTCGAGTTCCGAGAGGATCTCGCCATCCATCCCGCCCTTCCAAAGGGCCAGCAGCGCGCGGCGATCTCGCGCGTCGATCTGCTCAAGCAGGTCAGCGATATCGGCGGGGTGGAGCGGCGCGAAGATCGTGTCGAGCCGCGCCGCATCGCCGGCCTCGACCGCGTCGAGCACCTCGTCGAAGAGCCGCGCCGGAAGGCCGAAATCGTCCTCGTCGCTGTCCGGCTCGTGGCTTTCGATCTGGTCGTCCATGACATCTCCCGGTGTTGGCGCGGACCATAATGGATGTTCGCGCAACGGCAACCGGAGCGCAGGGCACCGGCCGATTTACCTGCGCGCGCGCCGCTCCTATCCTTCGCCCATGACACAGACATTGCACCTGGGCCAGACCCTGAACTTCACCGGCGATCCCTTCATCGAAGGCCCCGCCGCCGCCACCCATTCAAGCCGCGGCGCGGTGCTGGTCGAGGGTGGCCGGGTCGTCGCCACCGGCGAGGCCGACGCGCTGCGGGCGCGACATGGCGGCGTGGAGGTGATCGATCACGGCGAGGGGCTGATCCTGCCGGGCTTCGTCGATGCGCATATGCATTACCCCCAGACCGCGATGATCGCGAGCTGGGGCAAGCGGTTGATCGACTGGCTCAACAGCTACACCTTTCCCGAGGAAGGCAAGTTCGCCGACCGCGCCTATGCCGACGAGGTCGCGGGCCGTACGCTCGACCTCGCCATCGCCAACGGCACCACGACGCTCACGAGCTTCTGCACGATCCATCCCGGCAGCGTCGATGCCTTCTTCGAGGCGGCCGAGGCGCGCGGCATGGCGGCCTTCGCGGGCAAGACCTGCATGGACCGCAACGCGCCCGATTTCTTGCGAGACACGGCGCAGAGCGCACATGACGACAGCAAGGCGCTGATCGCGCGCTGGCACGACAAGGGCCGCGCCCGCTATGTCATCACGCCGCGCTTTTCGCCCACCTCGACGCCGGAGCAGCTCGACGCGCTGGGCGCGCTCTGGGCCGAACATCCGTCCTGCCTGATGCAGACGCACCTATCCGAGCAGGTGGACGAGATCGAATGGGTGAAGGGCCTGTACCCGGAGGCGCGCGACTATCTCGACACCTACGAGGCGCATGGCCTCTTGGGCGAACGCGGTCTCTACGGCCACGCCATCCATCTGGAGCCGCGCGAGGCGGACCGCCTGCGCGAGGTCGGGGCCGGGCTCGTGCACTGCCCGACATCGAACACCTTCATCGGCTCGGGCATCTTCGACATGGCCGCGCGGGTGGCCGAGGGGCAGCGGATCGGGCTGGCCTCGGATACGGGTGGCGGCTCGTCCTTCTCGATGCTGCGGGTAATGAGTGCCGCCTATGAGCTGGGCCAGCTCAGGCGCAACCCGATCCACCCCGCGCAGCTCCTGTGGCTCGCCACCGAAGGCTCGGCCAAGGTGCTGCATGCCGCAGGCGAAATCGGCCGCCTCGCACCCGGCGCGGCTGCCGACATGATCGTGCTGGATCTCGCCTCGACCCCCGGAATCGCCCAGCGCTCGGCGCTGGCCTCGGACATCTGGGAGGCCCTGTTCCCGACGATCATGATGGGGGACGACCGTGCGATCGCGGCCACCTATGTGGCGGGCCAGCGCATGAAGGGCTAGTCCCCGTTTCGGAAAGCTGCGCGTCGAGGCGAGATCAGCTTTGCCACGGTGCGCAGCGGCCTGATGACTTTGTTCCTGAAATACGCAAATCCTGCCATTGCCAGCCGCGCGCCGCTCAGCAGATTTGGCGCAGCAGTTCCAGCGCCTCGGCGTGAATGCCCGCATTGGCGGCGGCAATGACGCGCCCGCCCTCATGCGCCGGGCCGCCCTGCCAGTTGGTGACTACGCCACCGGCGGCCTCGATCACGGCGATGGGGGCGCAGATGTCATAGCTGTTGAGCCCCGCCTCGATCACGAGGTCGACCTGCCCCAGTGCCACCAGCGCATAGGCGTAGCAATCCATGCCATAGCGCGTCAGCCGGGCCTTCCGGCTCACGGCTTCGAAGCCCGCCTGTTCGGCCGGACTGCCGACTTCGGGAAAGGTGGTCATCACGATCGCTTCGGAAAGCGCGCGGGACGCACCCGTCGCAAGACGACTTTCCCCCAGCGGCCCGTCAAGACGCGCGATGCCCAAGCCCCCCTCGAAACGTTCGCCAATATAGGGCTGGTCGATCACTCCGAAGATCGGCCCGTTCTCGTCGCGAACCGAGATCAGAACGCCCCATGTGGGGGTCCCGGCAATATAGGCGCGGGTGCCGTCGATCGGGTCGAGCACCCAGGTCAGCCCGCTGGTTCCGGGTTCTGCGCCGTATTCCTCGCCGAGGATCGCGTCCTCGGGACGTCGCTGCGCCAATATCGCCCGCATCGTGCGTTCGGCCGCGCGGTCGGCCTCGGTGACCGGGTCGAAACCGACCCCGTCGCCGGTCTTGTCATCGACGCCGATGCCCTGCCGGAAGTGGCGCAGCGTCTCGGGCCGCGCGGCATCGGCCAAGGCATGGGCCGTGGCCACGATGTCGCGGATGAGATCGGGGGAGTATGTGCCGGTCATGTAGCGCCCATCCTGCTCGGACGGATCGGCCGCCCGATGGCGGCGGTAGCGCGCGGACGGCGCCCCGGTCAAGACCGGGGACCGTCCTCCGACGGGTGCTTTCAGGCGGCGTCGCTCAGCACGCGGGCCAGGTCGAACAGGCGGCGGCGCTGCTGTTCGGGGATCGCGTAATAGGACCGCAGCAGTTCCAGCGCCTCGCGGTCGGCCATCACGTCGCCGGGCATGTCGCCGGGCCGGGCCTCGGGCTCCGCCGCGTCCATGCCCTCGAAGAAAAAGGACACCGGCACGCCGAGCGCGTGGGCGATGTCCCACAGACGCGAGGCGCTGACGCGGTTCATGCCGGTTTCGTATTTCTGGATCTGCTGGAACTTGATGCCGACCTTTTCGGCCAGCTGCTGCTGGGTCGTGCCATTCATCCAACGGCGATGACGGATGCGCTTGCCAACATGGACGTCAACGGGATGCTTCATCGGCTGTCCTTCTTAACCTTCTGCGCCCAAATGCGGTACTCGACCGGACGCTGCGCGTTGCAAATGTTTTTCGGGCACGCATGCCCATCAGTATATATCCATTTAGACACGCATCGGTTGCAAAGGTCATCATGGCTTTTTGGTCATGACCCGGGTCAAATGGACAGTGAAACTGTCCGGAAGGTCAGGACCGCAGAGCAAACCCGTGTTTCCTTTGGCGAATCGTGGCTGAACAGCGCGGGATCGGTCCATGAACCTGTCTTGAACCGGGCGCTGACGATCAGGGGCTGCCAAACGGACCCGGAAAGCAGTCTGCTACGAGGCTCGTTCCCGCACTTCCGGACGCTCATCGGCGCCGCGATCCCTGGCCTTCGAGCCTTGCTACCACCCGGCGGCGCCAACGGCGTCAGGCTTGAAAAGCGCCGCCCAATCCCCAATATCGGAACCGAGCAGTTTTTCTTCTGACCGGAGGTCTCAATGGCTGAATTCAATACGATCCGCGCGACGGCCGGGGCCCGCTCCGCTCGGATCGACGAAGGGCTTCGCGCCCACATGAACAAGGTCTACGGCACGATGTCCGTGGGCATGCTGATCACCGCCGCGGCGGCATGGGCTATTTCGGGCCTGGCGACCACGACCGACCCGGCGCTCGCGGCCGCGCAGATCGGCACTGGCAAGTATCTGACCAGCTTCGGCGCCGCGATCTATGCTTCGCCGCTGAAATGGCTGATCATGTTCGCGCCGCTGCTGTTCGTCTTCGGCTTCTCCGCCGGCATGAACCGCATGTCGGCCGCCACCGCGCAGGTCGTCTTCTACGCCTTCGCCGCGGTGATGGGCCTGTCGCTCAGCTCGATCTTCCTCATCTTCACCGGCGTCTCAATCATTCAGGTGTTTCTGATCACCGCCATCGCCTTCGCGGGGCTGTCGCTTTACGGCTATACCACGAAGAAGGACCTGTCAGGTTTCGGCACCTTCCTGATCATGGGCGTGATCGGCCTGATCGTGGCCTCGATCGTGAACATCTTCCTCGCCTCCTCGGCGGTGGCCTTCGCGATCTCGGTGCTGGGCGTGCTGATCTTCGCCGGACTGACCGCCTATGACACGCAGAACATCAAGAACATCTACGTGAGCCATGCGGCCCACGGTGACAGCGAGTGGCTGGGCAAGGCCGCCATCATGGGCGCGCTGCAGCTCTACCTCGACTTCATCAACATGTTCATGTTCCTGCTGCAGCTTTTCGGCAATCGCGAATAAGCTTCGTGACAGACGACATTGGTCCAGGGGTCGGCGGCAACGCCGGCCCTTTTTCCATGTGGGGCTATTTGTCCGGCAGCTGCGCCTTCACGCACCAGGCCCGCGCCGGCAGGCGGATCGGTCCGCCATGGTCGAGCCGCTGCGCCAACGCGCCGCGCAGCCGCGCCCGGGCATCGGGGTCGAGACCGTCGAGGTACCGCTTCGCCGTGCTGGGGGCCTGGGTGAAGGGACGCCAATAGGCCTCGAAATCCTCGTGCTCGCTCATCGTGTCGATCTGCCCTATCGCCGGCTCCAACCCCACGGCGCGACAGGCCCGCTCAAGACCGGCAAAGTCGCAATCGGCAAAGCGGTGCCGTTCGGAGGACCGCACCGCCTCCGGGTCGATGGACCTGGCCGCCTGCCAGAACTCATCCAGCATGCCCATGCCGCCAGAGGGATAGTCCCAAACATAGAACCCCAGCAGGCCGCCGGGGCGCAGCACGCGGCGCATCTCGGCCAGCGCCGCTTCCATCGAAGTTGCGAAATTGACGAAGAGCCCGGCCACGGCGACGTCGCGGCTCTCCTCCGGCAATGGCAGTTGGAGCGCGTCGCCATGCTCGATGCTGAGGCGGGCGTCGGAGAAGCGATGTTGCAGATGCGCGACGAAGCTCTCCGACTCCTCGACCGCAAGCAGGTGCCGCGGCGCCGAGCGTTCGAGGATCGCGGCGGTCAGGACGCCGGTTCCGGCACCGATATCAATCCAGTCGCCTCCGGTGGGCGCCTTGAGCCAATCCAGGAACCGATCAGCGACGGGGCGACTCCAGCGCCCCATGAACAACTCGTAGGCCTCGGCTTCGGCCCGCGCGACAATCCCGTCCATGGCGCACCCCTCCACGATCTCCCTCGCCCTATCCTATCATGATCGGGCGCGTGGCGCTGCATCGCGGTACGCCATGCAAGTGGGTCACCTGCCCCGTCGCGCGGCCAAGGGCGCGCCGCCGGGAGGATGCGAGTGCATTGCTCGGGGTGATCCTCGCCTTACCCCGACCGCTACGCTACTTACCCATCTTCGAAAGCTTGGACTGCAGCTCGGCAAGCTGCTTCTTGATGTCGTCGAGGTTGTCGTCTTCCTTTTCCGGCTTGGGCCCGGTGGAGCCCATCATGCCCCCCGTCATCGCCTTGAAGAAGGCCTGCTGCTGCGCGCGCATCGCCTCGAAGCCGGGCATCTGCCCCATTGGCGAAACCTTGGTCATGTTCTCCATGAGCTTCGACTGCCCGTCGCGCAGCATCTCGAACGAGGCGGCGAGGAACTGCGGCACCACGGAGCTGGCCTGGCTGGTATAGCTGCGCACCAGATCCGTCAGCACATCGACGGGCAGCACGCTTTCGCCCCGGCTTTCGTGTTCTGCGATGATCTGCAGCAGGTATTGGCGGGTCAGGTCGTCGCCGGATTTGAGATCGACGATCTGCACCTCGCGGCCCGCGCGGATGAAGCCGGCGATATCCTCGAGCGTGACGTAGTCGCTGGTTTCGGTGTTGTAGAGCCGCCGGCTGGCATATCGCTTGATCAGAAGCGGTTTCGTGGTTTCGGCCATCTCTTTCCCCCCGGCATGATGCGCTGCAGCAAAGCCTAGGACGGTGTTTCGCAAAAAGAAAGGGCGGGCTGTCGATGACAGCCCGCCCGCCGCGGCGTGGGAGGAGCGCCGCAGTGCGGCTTACTTCGAGGCCGCCTGAGCGGTCTGCGAAGAGGCCTTGCGAGTCGCGGCCTGAGCATCGGCGCCGGCCTTCTTGGCGGCAGCGGTCATGTCGTCGCTCATGTCCTTGCCAGCCGAGAGCATCAGTTCGAGGGTCTCGGTCTGCAGTTTCTTCGCGATTTCCGCGAAGGCGGCCATGTGCTCGGAGGCGGCTTCGGCGGAGGAGGAGGCGAAGTCGCTCATCGCCTTGGCGTAATCGGCGGGCTCCGACTTGGCGCGGGTCACTTCGCCGAACTTGGCGAGCGTGTCCTGGGCCCACTTGGCCGAAAGCTCGGTCGATTTCTGCGCCGCTTCGAGATTGGCGGCGGAGAGCTTCTCGGCGAGCGCGGATTGGTTCTTGAACATCTCTTCCATGTTCTTGGTGTCGACGGGGAAGGAGCCCATCATGTCTTTGAAGATCGCGGTGAAGTCTTGCGTGTTGGCCATCAGAAGTCCCTTTCTGGTCGCTGCGGCAGCACCATGGCCCCGCTCTGTCGAACTCATGAGCTGAATATGAATGCTGCGCCGCAGCATTTCAAGATGTTTTTCTGCGGTGCAGCAAAAAACTTCCCCAAGGGCAGGAAGCGCCTTATTCGGCTGCGAGGCGGCCCCCCGTTACGTAGCGCCCCGGAGCCGGGCCCAGCGCCGGATACGCCTTGGAACCGGGCTGACGCGCTGGCACCAGTTCGCCCGATCGCGGCTTCAGCCATTCGATCCAGACCGGCCACCATGACCCTTCGTGCTTGGTCGCGGCCGCGCGCCATTCCTCGGGCGTCTTGGCCGGTTTGTCATTGGTCCAGTAGCCGTATTTCTTCTTGGCAGGCGGGTTCACGATGCCCGCGATATGGCCCGAACCCGACAGCACGAAGGTCTTGTCCTTCGAGCCCATCTTCTGAATGCCGCGCCAGCTCGAATCCCACGCCGCGATGTGGTCGCTTTCGCATCCGACCGCGAAGACCGGCACCGTCACTTCCGAGATCTTGGCCAGATGCCCGGCCACGGTGAAGCCCTCGGTCGCGAACAGGTCCTGCTGGCACAGGCCGCGCAGATATTCGACAGCCATGCGCGCCGGCAGGTTGGTGCCGTCGCCGTTCCAGTAGAGCAGGTCGAAGGCGGGGGGCGCCTCGCCCATCATGTAGCTGCGGATCGCGGGCTGGTAGATCAGGTCGCGCGCGCGCAGGAAGGAGAAGGTGCGCGACATGTAGAACTTGTCGAGCACACCCGCCTCGCGCGCCTCCGCTTCGATGCCGTCGACGAAGTCGTCGTCGAGGAACACGCCCACCTCGCCCTGATCCGAAAAATCGGTAAGGGTGGTGAAGAAGGTGGCCGAGTTGACCGAGTTGTCCTTGCGCGCCTTGAGCACCGACAGCGTCAGGCTCAGCGTGGTCCCGGCGATGCAGTAGCCCACCGCGTTGACCTTCTTGACGCCGCAGATCTCCTTCACCGTCTCGATCGCCTGAAGATAGCCATCTTCCACATAGTCGGTCATGCCGATCTCGGCATAGCTCGGATCGGGGTTGATCCAGCTCACCACGAAGAGCGTGTAGCCCTGCTCGACGACGTGGCGGATCAGGCTGTTCTGCGGCTTCAGATCGAGGATGTAGTACTTGTTGATCCATGGCGGGAACAGCACCACCGGCGTCTCATGCACGTCCTCGGTCTGCGGCGCGTACTGGATCAGTTCGAACAGATGGTTGCGAAACACCACCTCGCCCGGCGTGGTGGCGAGGTTCTCGCCCACCCGGAAGGCATTGCCGTCGGCCAGCGTCACGACGAGGTCGCCCTTGTTGGCCTCGAGATCGCGGACCAGGTTCTCGAGCCCGTCGATCAGGCTCTGGCCTTCCGTCTCGAGCGCCTTTTGCAACGCGTCGGGATTGGTGGCGAGAAAGTTGGTCGGGCTGAACATGTCGACGATCTGGGTCGCGAAGTAGTCGAGCCGCTTCTTCTCGCGCGGCTCCAGACCCTCGATCGAGTCGATCGCCATCCGCACCGCCTCGGCATTGGTCAGATATTGCTGCTTGATGAAGTTGAACCAGGGGTGGGTGTCCCATAGCGGGTTGGAAAACCGGCGGTCGCCCTTCTTGTCGCTTGCCACGGGGGCCGCGCCGGGCACCAGTTGCTGCTGCGCCTCGACGTAATGCCTGAGCGTCTTGCCCCAGTAGCCGAGCTGGTGCTCCATCATCCGGGCCGGGTCTCGCATCATCTCGGCCCAATAGGTCCCGGCGGCCTTCATGTAGAGGTCGTGGCTCGGCCCCTGCAGGCTGGGCGGCACCTGTCGCCCCTGCCCCATCGCGCCGACGAGCCGCTGCGTCAGCTCCTCGATCCGGGTCAGATTGGCTTCCAGCCGTGCCTTGGCGCCCGTGGCCAAACCGTCACCGGTCCCGCCCTGATCCGCGCCCTTGCCGTGATCGTCAGTTGTCATACACCCTCCCGCGCCCTAGTTTGCAGGCGCAGCATGCGGCCTGCCGGGGCGGGCCTGTGCGCCCCGCGTGCCGCCGAGGCGGGGCTGGCCCGACGGACCTACGACCCCTGCCTGGAGCAGTCTTATGAAGTATATGCCGACCTACGACCTGATGGAAAGCGTGCGCAATACCAACCAGTGGTTGGGTGCGACCGCGCGCGCCATGGGCGACTACCCGGCGATGGCGATGACCGCCAACCCGGCGATGCAGTTGCTCAAGGCATGGGGCGACGTGACCGAGCGCAGCTTCGCACGCATGGTGGCCAAGCCTGACTGGGGCATCCCCTCGATCACCGGCCCCGACGGCAAGGACCACATCGTCCGCGTCGAGACGCTGGTGGAACGCCCCTTCGGCGACCTGATCCGCTTTACCACCCCCGGCAGAAAATCGCCGAAGAGGCGCGTGTTGCTGGTTGCGCCGATGTCCGGCCACTACGCCACCCTCCTGCGCAAGACGGTGATCAGCCTGCTGCCCGATTGCGACGTGCATATCACGGATTGGCACAACGCCCGCGACATCCCGGTGAGCAAGGGCAAGTTCGACGTCGAGGACTACACCAAATACGTGGCCGAGTTCATGCGCCATCTCGGCCCGGACCTGCACGTGATCGCGGTGTGCCAGCCGGTGCCGCTCACCCTCGCGGCCACGGCGATGCTGGCCGAGGACGACCCCGAGGCGCAGCCGCGCTCGCTGACGCTGATTGGCGGGCCGGTGGATCCCGACGCCGCCGCCACCGACGTTACCGATTTCGGCAGCCGCGTCACGATGGGCCAGCTGGAGCATTCGATGATCCAGCGGGTCGGTTTCAAGTACAAGGGCGTGGGCCGCGAGGTCTATCCCGGGCTGCTGCAGCTCGCCTCCTTCATCGCGATGAACGCCGCCACCCATGCGCAGGCCTTCACCGACCAGATCTTCCGTGCCGCCCATGGCAAGGCGTCCGAGCACGACAAGCACAACCAGTTCTACGACGAGTATCTCGCCGTGATGGACATGACGGCCGAGTTCTACCTCTCGACCGTCGAGCGCGTATTCAAGTCACGCGACATCGCGCGCAACGCCTTCACCGTGGATGGCCGCCAGCTCGACTTGGGCAAGATCACCTCGGTGGCGGTGAAGATCGTCGAGGGCGAAAAGGACGACATCTCGGCCCCGGGCCAGTGCCTCGCCGCGCTCGACCTGCTGACCGGTCTGCCCGATGATCGCAAAGCGGCGCATCTGGAGCCCGGCGCCGGGCATTACGGGATCTTCGCCGGGTCGAGTTGGCGCAACAACATCCGGCCGCTGGTGCTGCAATTCATCGACGCCAATTCCGATGCGCCGGCCAAGCACACGACCAAGGTCGGATCTCCCAGGCCGACCCAGCCGTCGAAGCCCGCCCGGTCGGCCAAGCCCGCCGCCGCAAAGGCGAAGCCGTCCGGGACGAGCAAACCCAAGGCCGCCAAGCCCGAGGCGAAGGTCGCGAAGGACATCGCCAAGGGGGCCGAAGCCGGGGCGCATGAAGCGAAGCCCGTGGCTAAGACAGCCGGACCGGTCGTGGCGACGCAGCCGACGAGCGAGCCTGCCGCCCTCGAGCCGGCCGTATCGAAGCCGACACTGGTGAGTTCGAACAGCAACGCACCGAAGCAGGAGCCGGCCAAACCCGAGGCGGCCCTGCAGCAGGCCGATGCATCGAAGGCCGAACCGTCGAAGTCGGATGCGCCGAAGGGCGGGACCGCCAAGCCCGCTGAGACGCAATCCGACGCCGCGCAGCCCGGCAAGCCGACCCGCGCCGCCAACGACTGAGCGATCAGGCGGCGGCCAGCGCCTTGGCCGCCGCCGTCACCCCGCCCGCGCCATGCGGGATCGACAGGGCCGAGAGCCCCGCCTCGATGGTCCCGAGCGCGCCCAGCACCATATGTGCATTCACGTGGCCCATATGGCCGATACGGAACCAGCCCTCGGGCGGTGTCCGTCCCAGCCCAATCCCGAGCGTCACCCCCATTTCCGTCTCGCACCAGTCGCGCAGCCGGTCCGCGTCAGGTGCGCCCAGATGGATCGACGTCACGGCGTGGCTGCGATCCTCCGCCGAGCGCACGCCGAGCCGCATCTCTCCTTCGCGGCCCCATGCCTCCACAGTCGCCCAGATCGCGCTTGCGAGGCGGGCATGCCGGCGCCAAACCGCCTCGATCCCCTCCTCGACGATCAGGTCCAGCGCAGCGCGCAGCGCGTAGAGGTGATGGGTCGGCGCGGTGCCCGCGAAATACTGGTAATACAGGTCGGGCGCCGCGCGCGGCCGCCAGTCCCAGTAGGGCGTGACCATGTCCGCCCGACGCCGGGCTTCGGCCGCGCGCTTGTTGAAGAAGGCAAAGCCCAGCCCCGGCGGCGTCATCAGCCCCTTCTGGCTCGCGGTGATCGCGACATCGACGCCCATCGCGTCCATCTCGAAGCGGTCACAGCCCATGGAGGCGATGCAATCTGCCATCAGGAGCGCCGGGTGCCCCGCCGCGTCGAGCGCGGCGCGGTAGCCCGCCATGTCGGCCCGGACCCCGGTCGCGGTATCGACATGGCAGGAAATGACGGCGCGGATCTCGTGGCTCCGATCGGCGCGAAGCCGATCGGCGAGCCGGCCCGGATCGACCGGCCCGGCCCCGTTGCTCTCGATCACCTCGACCTCGGCACCCAGCGCCCTTGCCGTGGCGACCCAGCCATGGCCGAAATGCCCTGCCACAAGTGCAAGGATCCGGTCGCCCCGCGCCAGCACGTTCAGAAGCGCCGCCTCCCACATGCCGTGGCCGTTCGAGATGTAGATCGCGGCGTGATGGTCGGTGCCGGCGACCCGCTTCAGGTCGGGAAACAGCGTCGCAGTCATCTCGTGCAGCGCGCCGGTGTAGATGTTGGGCGCCGGGCGCTGCATCGCCGCGAGCACCCGGTCGGGCATGACCGAGGGGCCGGGAATGGCGAGATAGGGGCGACCGTGGGAAAGCGACATGCGGGGGCCTCGCGAGGGTTGATCGGCGCGCAGCCTCGCCCCGCCCGACGCCGCCGTCAACGCCCTCTCAGTGCCCCAGCGCCCGCGCCAGCGCCGCCTCGACCGCCGCCACCTCGGCCTCGCCCTCTTCGGGCATCGCGCCATGCAGGTTGTTGAGGTCGCTTACATAGCCGCGGATTTGCTCGCGCAGCGAAGCGCGGCTACGGTCCGGAACGATGCCCGCCGCGCGCAGCTCCGCCTCGGTTGCCGGCGTCTTTTCCGGATACCTGGTCAGATCGGCAAGCCTCAGCCCGGCGGTGATCCCGCGTCCGCGCGAAAAGAAGCTGCGATAGTCGCGCACCGCCACCAGCCCCATCGGCTCGGGGCCGAGCCCCGCCGCGTGCAGCCTTTGGAACATCACCCAGTTCTCGGCCACCCGGCGCAACACCGGCGTCGAGAAGGCCCGCGCCCAATCCTCGGCATCGCGGCGCCGGTCGAAGCCGCCCAGCACCTCCTCGCGCCGGGGCGCCTTGTGGTAGATGCAATGCTGCCGCCCCGCCACCGCATGCATCAGCTTGATCTGCGGGCCGGGCAGGTACACGGCCCAGGCGCCCCATTTCACCCGGCGCGGTCGCCCGGCGATCATGGCGTGGCTGGGCCACAGCCTTACCTTGTCGATCAGCTCGATGCCTTCGTGATCCATGCCCGCCTCTTTCATCGCTCCGCCCTGCCCTAGGCCGCGCCTGCGGCCCCGTCAAACCCGCCTGCCTTGCGAGAGGGGCTCGGGATGCTTATGGAATGCCGGATGCGTGGGATAGGACCGATGATGAAGCTTCTCGAGGATCTGAAGGCCTGGGAGCGGCGCGCCCGCACCGGGCGGCATCATCACCTCGACGATGCCGGCGCCCGCCGCCGCGCGCTGGCGAGCTACCTGATACTCGACCACGCGATCCTGCGCTACTGGTGGACCAATTTCCATCTCGTGACCCCGGGCGTGTTCCGTTCGAACCAGCCGACGCATGGCCGGTTCGAGAAGATGGCCAAGATCGGCATTCGCACGGTCATCAACTTGCGCGGCGAGGGCGGGCATCCGCGTTACCTGTTCGAGGCCGAGAGCTGCCGGGCGCTGGGGCTGCGGCTTGTCTCGACCCAGCTTTCGGCGCGTCGCGCCGCACCGCGCGGCCAGATCCTGCGGCTATTCGAGTTGCTGCGCGAGGCCGAGCGCCCCGTGGTGATGCATTGCAAATCGGGTGCCGACCGCGCCGGTTTCGCCTCGGCCCTGCATCTTCTGGCCGAGGGCCGGCCGATCGAGGAGGCGCGCCGCCAACTGCATCCGCGCTTCCTGCATTTTCGCCGCTCCCGCACCGGGATCCTCGACCACATCCTCGACCTCTATGCCACGCGGCAGGAGCGCGGCCCGATCGGGATCGAGGACTGGATCGCCACCGAATACGATGCCGAGGCCGCGCAGAGCAGCTTCGAGGCCGGACGGGCCAGGCGATGACCACCGCGCTGCGCCCTCCCGCCGACGCCGATCCGGCTGCGCCGCGCCCTGACCGCCGCGGGCTGTTTCTTTGGCTGTGGCGCAGCTACCTCTCGCGGCACTGGCGCTGGTTGGTGGTCGCGATGGTCCTGATGGCGATCGAGGGCGGCTCGCTGGGGCTGTTCGCCTCGATGATGAAGCCGATGTTCGACGAGGTTTTCGTCGCCGGGCGGACCGAGGCGCTGTGGATCGTTGGCGTCGTGGTAATGGGCATCTTCATCGTGCGCGCCGTGACCTCGCTGGGCCAGCGCGTGCTGATGACCACGATCCGCGAGCGCAGCGCCGCCCGGCTGCGGGCCGACCTGCTGGCGCATCTGATGCGGCTCGACGGCGGCTGGCATCAGGCGCATCCGCCGGGCTACCTGATCGAGCGGGTGCAGGGCGACGTCAACTCGATCAACCAGGTCTGGGCCGCGCTCATCACCGGGGCCGGGCGCGACGTGACCTCGGTGGTCGCGCTGTTCGCGGTGGCGCTCTCGGTCGATTGGCGCTGGACGCTGGTGGCGCTGATCGGCATCCCGATCCTCGTGCTGCCCTCGCTGCTCGCGCAGAAATACGTGCGCCGTCGGTCGCGCAGCTCGCGCGAGATCGCGGCGCGCATGTCGACCCGGCTCGACGAGGTGTTCCACGGCATCGCGCCGATCAAGCTCAACGGGCTCGAGCGCTACCAATCCGAGCGCTATGACCGCCTGATCGGCGCCCGTGTGCGCGCCGAGATTCATGCCTCTTCGGGCCAGGCTGCCATTCCATCGATGATCGACATCATGACCGGTCTCGGCTTCCTCGGCGTGCTGTTCTACGGCGGCGCCGAGATCATCGCCGGTGACAAGTCGGTCGGCCAGTTCATGGCGTTCTTTACCGCCATGAGCCTTGCCTTCGAACCGCTGCGCCGGCTCGGCAACATCTCGGGCCAATGGCAGACCGCCGCCGCCAGCCTCGAGCGGATGCGTGCCATCTTCGACGCGAAGCCCTCTCTCGTTTCGCCCGCGACGCCGCGCCCTGCCCCCCAAGGAGCTCCGGAGATCCGGCTGGAGGACGTACGCCTCGCCTATGGCGATCTGCCGGTGCTACGCGGCGCGAGTTTCACCGCCAAGGCGGGCCGCACCACCGCTCTGGTCGGCGCATCGGGAGCGGGCAAGAGCACGGTATTCAACCTGCTGGCCCGGCTCGTCGATCCGCAATCGGGAGAGATCACCATTGGCGGCGTGCCGACCCGCGCGCTCGCGCTCGAGGATCTGCGCGGGTTGATCTCGGTGGTGACGCAGGACGCGCTGCTGTTCGACGAATCGATCCGCGACAACATCCTGCTCGGCCGGACCGACGTCTCCGAGAAGCGTCTGCGCGAGGTGCTCGACGCGGCGCATGTCTCCGATTTCCTGCCGCGACTGGCCAAGGGCCTCGACAGCCCGGCCGGGCCGCGCGGTTCGGCGCTTTCGGGCGGGCAGCGCCAGCGCGTGGCCATCGCCCGCGCGCTTCTGCGCGACACGCCGGTGCTGTTGCTCGACGAGGCGACCAGCGCGCTCGACACGAAATCCGAGGCGGTGGTGCAGCAGGCGCTGGAGCGGCTTTCGGAGGGGCGCACGACGCTGGTGATCGCGCACCGCCTGTCCACCGTGCAGGGCGCCGACAGCATCGTGGTGATGGACCACGGTCAGGTGGTCGATCAGGGCAGTCATGCCGAGTTGCTGGCGCGGGGCGGTCTTTATGCCGATCTGCATGCGCTGCAGTTCCGCGACCCCGAGACGGGCTGACGTCGGTCGCATGGCCCCCTATGTAGGGCGGCATGACACAGGACCGTAGCATCATCGCCGTCACCGGCGCCGACCGCGAGGAGTTCCTTCAGGGGCTCGTCACCAACGATATCGCCCGGGCGAAGGATGGCCTCGCCTATGCGGCGCTGCTGACCCCGCAGGGCAAGCTCATCGCCGATTTCTTCCTGAAGGGAGAGAGCGACCGTTTCCTGATCGATGTCGCCGCCGAGGTGGCGCCGCAGCTGTTCCAGCGGCTGTCGATGTACAAGCTCCGCGCCGACGTGGCATTGGCCGAGGCCGATCTCAAGGTCTCGCGCGGGACCGGTCCCGCGCCCGACGGCGCCCTGCCCGATCCACGCCACACGGCGCTTGGCTGGCGGCTCTACGGCGCGCAGGCGGGCGATGATGGCAGCGACTGGACGGCGCTGCGGGTCGAGCACCTGATCCCCGAATGGGGTCACGAGTTGGGGCCCGAGAGCTACATCCTCGAAGCCGGGTTCGAACGCATGAACGGCGTCGATTTCCGCAAGGGCTGCTATGTCGGGCAGGAGGTCACAGCACGGATGAAGCACAAGACCGAACTGCGCAAAGGCTTCGTCCGCGTCGCGGTCGAAGGCCCGGCGGAGCCCGGCACCGAGATCACGAGCAGTGAGAAGGTCGTGGGTACGCTGCACAGCCGCGCGGGCGACCGCGCCATCGCCTGGCTGCGCTTCGACAGGGCATCGGAAGAGATGCAGGCCGGCGCGGCGAGGGTGACGCGGCTCGACTAGAGCAGCGCCGGGCCGAGACGTGCCGCCACGGCCTCCCAGGCCGCCTCGCTCGACGCGGTGAGCAGATAGCCCGCGTCGCGCGGCAGGCCGAGATGGTAGCCGCGACCGTCAAGCATCCGCGCCACGCCGCCCGCGCGCGTCACCGCCAAGGCGCCCGCAGCGTGGTCCCACGGATTCAGCACCGCGGCCAGCGCCGCCTCCGCATGGCCCTGGGCGATCAGCCGGTATTCATGGCAGGAGCAGCGCAGGCTCGTCACCCGGCCGAAGCCGGGAAATGCGGCGGCGACGGCATGCTGCCGTTCAGCCGGCAGGAGCGCCAGCGACACGTAGAGGTTCATGCGATCGGGATCGCTGATCTTCGAGGTCGACAGGACCCGGCGCCCGCCGTCCGAGGTCACCAGTTCGCAAGGACCCTCCTCATGTGCCTCGATGCGGTCATCGAGCAACGGGTCGTAGAGGAGGCCATGCGTCACACGACCTCGCTTCCCGAGTGCCAGGATCATGCCGAAGAGCGCCAGGCCGCGCGCAAAGTTCCAGGTCCCGTCGACCGGGTCGATGATCGCCGAAAGTTCGGCCGTGCCCAGCCCGTCGAGGAGCGTGGCATCCTCGGAGACTGACTCCTCCCCCACGATCAACGCGCCGGGCAGCAGGTCGCGCAGCGCCGCCGCGATGCGGGCCTCGGCCCTGGTGTCGGCTTCGGTGACGAGGTCGTCGGGACCGCTCTTGGTGGCGATGTCGCCTTCCCCGAGCCGCCGGAACCGGGGCAGGATCTCGGCCCGCGCCGCGGCCTTCAGGATCTCCGCCAGTTCGCCATTGCCGATCATCGCCACCTCCCGCCAAGAAAAAGGGGCGGCCCCGGTGGAGCCGCCCCCGATAGGGCGCAGTCTGCCGATCCCCGGTCCGGCCGCAAGGCCGGAGAGACTCAGGCGCGCTCGGCGTATTCCATGGTCTCGGTGTTGACGACGATGTCCTCGTCCTGGCCGATGAAGGGCGGCACCATCACCCGCACGCCATTGTCGAGCAGCGCCGGCTTGAAGCTGTTGGCCGCGGTCTGGCCCTTCACCGCCGGCTCGGTCTCGACGATCTTGCAGGTGACCTTCTGCGGCAGCGACACGTTCAGCGCCTCGTCACCGTAATACTCGATATGCACGGTCATGCCGTCCTGCAGGAACGGGCGGCGATCGCCCAGAAGCTCGGCCGGCAGCGCGATCTGGTCGTAGGTCTCGCTGTCCATGAAGGTCAGCATGCCGTCGGCTTCGAACAGGAACTGCTGGTCCTTCTGCTCGAGGCGCACGCGCTCGACCTTGTCGGCGGAGCGGAAGCGCTCGTTGAGCTTGGAGCCGTTGCGCAGGTTCTTCATCTCGACCTGCGCGAAGGCGCCGCCCTTGCCGGGTTTCACGTGATCGACCTTCACGGCAGCCCACAGGCCGCCATTGTGCTCGAGAATGTTGCCGGGGCGGATTTCGTTACCGTTGATCTTGGGCATGTCGGTCCATGTGACGGAATTGTGGCGATGGGTTGATCGAGATTGGCCCCCGCCTATATCTCGCGGGTCGCCCCAAGGCAAGCTGAGCCGACTCGCCCCAGCCCCGCAAGGTCGTCACACGCGGAGCCATGCACTGAACACATGGCTGACATTCCGAAAACGGTGACCCGAATCACCGTGGTTTCGGGCTAGTCACTCTGACGCATTGGCGACAAGAGCAAAAAGAACGTAAGGAAGCATGATGAAGGATTTCGTTGACGGCACCGCCTACAACAACGAGCAGGGCAACCGCGCCCGCAAGCTCTTTGCGGCCGTCGTGCTTGCCGCTCTGGATGACGCCATCGCCGACGACAAGAAATATGGCAACGGCCCCGAGCAGATCGCCCGCTGGGCGCGGTCGCGCGACGGGCGCGAGGTGCTGTCCTGCGCCGGCATCGATCCCAACGAGCGCGTCGTGGCGGGCCTGATGGAATTCGTGGGCAAGGGTGTGCGCACCTCGGTCGCGCTGTCGCGCGAAGAGAGCGAGCGTCGTCATGCGGCCGAGCTGGAATCCCGCGCGGCCTGATCGACGCTTCCCGACCTGCTGAAAAAACGCGGCTTCCATTCGGAGCCGCGTTTTTTCTTGCCCGGTAGCAGTTTCAGAAGACGAAACGCCAGATCCCCGAAGACCCCAGTTCGGCCACAAGCAGCAGTACCAGCCCCGCCCGCAGAACGAGGCTTCTGAACCGCCAGAGCATGAAGCTCGTCAGCACCACGGACAGGCCCGCCTCCAGGGGCCCGATGATCCCGGCATGGTGGCTGCGGTCCCAGTAGCTCAGCGGCGAAACGAACCGCCAGTCGCTCAGCGGCCAGAACATCGGCCGGGCATCCGCCCCATGCAGCGGCAGGTCGAGCGCGAGGTGCAGCAGCCCCGCCCCGGCGAAGGCAATGAGAACGGGCCAGCGCCGCCAGATCGCGAGGGCCAGCAGCGCGCCCCAGATCGGGAACGAGTTGTCGACGGCGAAGACGGACATCCACGCATCCGAGAAATAGTATTCGCCAAAAATCGTGCGGGCCGGCACATCGCCGACGGACCGTGCCCAAGCCACCATGAGGTAGAGCGACAGGTCCGGCGCCAGCCCCCCAAGCAGCGCCGCCGAAGTCACAGCGGGCCTTCCTGGCCGCCCGAAGGCTGCCGCCCCGAAGATCAGATGCGCGGGGGTGTTCATGGGCTTTCCCTTGGGCCGTGCCGTCCCTAGACAGCTATCTTAGGCGACAGGCGACGGAAAGCGGCGGCAGGCATGGCACGAGCGATCATGATCCAGGGGGCGGGCTCCAATGTCGGCAAGTCGATGATCGTCGCCGGGCTGGCACGCGCGGCACGGCAGCGCGGCCTCTCTGTCGCTCCCTTCAAGCCCCAGAACATGTCGAACAACGCTGCCGTGACCGAGGATGGCGGCGAGATCGGCCGGGCGCAGGCGCTGCAGGCGCGCGCCGCCGGGGTCCCGCCGCATACCGACATGAACCCGGTTCTGCTCAAGCCCGAAAGCGAGACCGGCGCGCAGGTGGTGGTGCAAGGCCAGCGTCTTACCACGGCGCGGGCCCGGGATTACGCGGCCCTGAAGCCGCAACTCTTGCCGCGCGTGCTGCAAAGCTTTCGCAGGCTCGCCGCCGCGCATGATCTCGTCATCGTCGAAGGCGCGGGCAGCCCGGCCGAGGTCAATCTGCGGGCGGGCGACATCGCGAATATGGGCTTCGCCCAGGCGGCCGGTGTACCGGTAGTGCTTTTGGGGGATATCGACAGGGGCGGCGTGATCGCGCAACTGGTCGGCAGCCATGCGGTTCTGGATGCCGACGACGCGGCCCTGATCCGGGGCTTTGCCGTCAACAAGTTCCGCGGCGACGTCAGCCTCTTTGCCGAGGGCATGCGTTTCATCGCAGGCCGCACCGGCTGGGCGCCGCTGGGGATCGTGCCGCATTTCGCCGAAGCCTGGCGGCTGCCCGCGGAGGACGCGGCCGAGATCGTATCGCGGCCCGGCGGTGCGCTGAAGATCGTGGTGCCGCGGCTGAACCGGATCGCCAATTTCGACGATCTCGATCCGCTCTCCGCCGAGCCCGGTGTCAGCGTAACGATGATCGAACCGGGACGCCCCCTGCCCGGCGATGCCGATCTCGTGCTGATCCCCGGCTCCAAATCCACCATCGCGGATCTCGCAGCCTTTCGGGCGGAGGGCTGGGACATCGACCTGCGCGCGCATCTGCGCCGCGGCGGCCGCGTCATGGGCATCTGCGGCGGCTACCAGATGCTGGGCCGCTCGATCGCCGACCCCGAGGGCATCGAAGGGCCGCCGGGCCAGGTCGAGGGGCTGGGCCTGCTCGATGTCCAGACGGTGATGCGGCCCGAAAAGCGGTTAGGCTTGGTAGCGGCGCAGTTTCGTGCGGATGGTACGCCGCTCCGGGGCTACGAGATCCATATCGGCCGAACCACCGGACCGGATCACGCCGCGCGGGCGTGGCTCGACATCGAGGGCCGCCCCGAGGGCGCGGCAAGCGCCGACGGGCTGGTGCGCGGCTGCTATCTGCACGGGCTGTTCTCGGAGGACGCTTTCCGCGCCGCCTTTCTAGCCGAACTGGGCGTCGTCTCGCGCCCCGGCTACCAGGATGCGGTGGAGACGACGCTCGACGCGCTCGCCGCGCATCTCGAGCGGCATCTCGATATTGAACGGCTGCTCGCTCTCGCGGCGGCGGTCTGAAGGATCACTCGAATTCGCCGCTTGCCAGCGCCCGGAATATCTCGCGACGCACCAGCTTGCGCAGGTTGCCGGTGATCCGGTCGCCCAAGGGACCGCGCAGCTCCTCGCGCAGCACCTCGGTGATCAGACGACGCAGCATGTCCTCGTCGACAAGAGCGTCGGGGGACGGCGTTGGAGCGGCCGCCTCGCCCGACTTGGCCGCTGGCTCCGCGACCTGCGGCCGAGCGGGCGCTGTCGCCGCCGACTGCTCCTGCATCTCGGCGGCCGTCTCCGGCCTGCTCAGGGGTTGCTGATCTTCGACATCGGGACCAGACGCCTGCGGTTGCGGGGCGCTCTGCATCTCGCGCGGAACGCTCGGCGCGGCGCGTCCGGTGGACACGGGGCCGACATGGCGGCGGCTCAGGAAGGGGGTGTCCTCGGCCCGCGCCGAGGACCAATCCATCACCGGCGCCGGTTCGCTGCCGTCGGGCTCCCACTCGTCGGCACGATGGGTGATCGCCGATTCGAGTTCGGCAATCGTCTCCTCGAGACGCGAGCGCAACGAGCCGCCCTTGTCAGAAGATGCGGCGGTCAGGTCGGCAGGCTCGAAATCATCATCGACCGATGCCGCGCCGGGCGTTCCCGTGTTTGCCGCGACGGGCGCCGGAAAGCGCGATGGCCGCTCGGCCGCACCCTCTCGGCCGGACACCCGCAGCGCCGGCGTCAGGACCAGCGGCGCATCGCCGCGTCTTTCGGCGCGCACCCGCGATGGTGCCACCGGCGATCTGCCGGTTGCATCGGCCGATTGCTGCGGCGCGGGACGGCCCCCGCCCTGCCCCTCGCCATCCGCAAGCAGCCTGCGGATGGAGGAGAGCACATCCTCGATTTCGACGCTCTTGACCGGATCGGACATGATCTACCCTGCTTGCCTCGAATGAAGTCTAGCGAAGCCCCGGTCGCCCGGCAACAACCCCGCCAGCAGTGGTTCAGCGGCCGATCGCCTCGAGCACACGGTCCAGCGCCTTGCCCTGCGCCGATGTGGCGGCGGGCGCGTTGCGCACGAGGTTGTAGTAGGCCACCGGGTCGTAGACCTGTACCGGCAGCCCCAACTGCTCGGCGGTCAACCGGCCGATCGCTGCCAGCACGACGTAACCCGCCAGCGTCTCGTCGATCTGCGCCGAAACCAGCGTGGCACGCGCGTCGAGCAGGTCCTGCTCGGCATTGAGCACGTCGAGCGTGGTCCGCGCCCCGAGCCGGGCCTCCTCGCGCAGGCCGTCGAAGGCCACTTGCGCCGCCCTAACTTCGCGGGTCGAGGCCTCGATGCTGGCGCGCGCGACGGAGAGCAGCGAATAGGCGTTGGCCACGGTCTGCTCGACCGTGCGGCTGGTGTTGAGCAGATCGCCCCGCGCCGCGTCGCGATTGGCCTTGGCTTGCCGAATCTGGCTGGCCAGCTGGCCGCCCGAATAGATCGACTGCTGCATCCTGATGCCGATCTGCTCTTCGTCGTCGAAATTGTCGTCGACCGAGATGCTGCCGGTGAGCGACAGTTCCGGGCGAGTCGTCGCCTCGGCCCGGGCGATGTTGAGTTCGGCGACAGTGACGGCATACTGCGCGCCCTTGATCGACGGATGCTCGCGCCGCGCGATGGCCTGCGCCTCGGCAAGGCTTCCCGGAACTCGCGCATCGGGCGCTTGGGCGAGGCCATCCGGATTGCGCCCGACCGCCGCACGGAATTCGGCGATGGCTTGGGTCAATCCGCCCTCTTCGGAGGCAAGAAGGCTGCGCGCGGACGCCAGGGCGGCCTCGGCCAGCGACACGTCGGTCCTCGTGACCTCACCAACCTCGAATCGGTCCTGCGCGGCGCGCAGTTCCTGAGTGATCAGACGCAAGTTGTTGCGGCGCAGTTCGACGAAGGCGCTGGCGCGCTGAACTTCCATGTAGGCTTGGACGATCCGCTGCAACACCTGCTGCTCCACGCCGCGGAGCCCTTCCCGCGTGGAAAGCACCAGCGCCTTTTGCGCGTCGATGCCGTAGCGGCTCTGACCGCCATCATAGAGCAGCAGCGACGCGGAAAGGGTAGCAGAGCTGGAGACGTCGAAACTGTCGACACCGGCCGTGCCGGGAGCGGCGTCGCGCAGCGCGCTGCTGGTGGAAAGAGCGGTCTGAGCCGACCAGCTGATGATCGGCCTCAGCGCACCGATCGCCTGCGCCACGTCCTCGTCGGCCGCGCGCAGCAGCGCCCGGTTCTGATCGAGCAGCCCGCTGTTCTCATAGCCATAGGCCAAGGCTTGCGCGAGCGTGTCAGCCCGCGCGGGCGCCACGACGGCGGCGGCAAGGCCGGCACCCAAAATCAAGCTACCTACAATTCGCCGCATACCACCCTGCCCTCTTGTTTTTCACTCGTGCCCTTACAGCACGAAGTCCTGTTCCGCCTCGAAACCCTTCAGAAGCGGCGCTCCCGCGTTGAACGCGAAGCGCCACGAGATCCGCCCGTCGATCTTGTAACCGATCCGGACCACGCCCAGCGCGCCTTCGGCGAAGATCGCCGCGACCCGGCCGCCTTCGCGCAGCTGCGCGTCAAGCGCATCGGGGAAACGTTCGATCGCGCCCTCGATGATGATGACGTCATAGGGACCGCTCTTGGGCGCCCCCTCGGCCAGCGGGGCGCAGATCACCGCCGCGTTATCGACGCCATGCTCGGAGAGGATCGACTGCGCCTCGGCGGCGCGCGCCTCGTCATCCTCGACCGCCGCAACGAAGCCCGCGAGCCGCGCCAAGAGCGCGGTCGAATAGCCCAGGCCGCAACCCAGATCGAGCACCGCGTCCTGCGGATCGATCTCGAGCCCGTCGAGCATCTTGGCCAGCGTCCGCGGCTCCAGCACCACGCGGTCCCCGCCCAGCGACAGGTTTTCGCCCACATAGGCCGCCTCGCGCAGCGCCGCGGGCACGTAGGCCTCGCGCGGCACATCGAGCATCGCGTCGATGATCGGAAATTTCGTCACGTCAGAAGGCCGCACCTGCGTATCGACCATGAAGACGCGGCGGGTCGCATAATCAACCACGGACCGGACTCTTTCGTTCAATTTCTCCATGGCCGTGATGCCACAACCTCCGGCAAGCGGCAACTGCTCAGCGCCTTTGCCAAGCCGCCGCACCGCTTTGGTCGTGCCTTGCGGCCACACATGCAGATTGTTCACGGAGGCGGCGACGCCGTACCCCGCTGGCCACGAACTGCGGTCGGCAGCCTGCAAGACGATGTTCGAAGAGCGGTAAAGTGATTGTATGCAGACTTTTGACCGCTTGATGGAGTCGCGATGCGGGCAGCCATACCATCATGTTTCTGCACGTCTCACGACATGAGCCATTCGAAACCACCCTTCGACAGGTCAGTGCATTCAGACCCATCAGCCGGTTCGGAAAGACATCGATAATTGCTTGACGCCTGCCACGACAAACCATAGTGAAGCCGACACCGAGGCGGGTTGGCGGAGAGGTTACGCAGCGGATTGCAAATCCGTGTAGACCGGTTCGATTCCGGTACCCGCCTCCATTTTATTCTAAATCATAGGGTTAGTGGCTTAGCGGTCGGGTGTGACACAAAATGGGACACACGCCCTATGATGCTGTCATCCTATATAAGCCCCTCACGGCACGGGGTTTACTACTTCCGTTGGCCTATCCCTTCATACGACGAGGGGAAGCGGAAGACTGTTCGCATCTCACTACGGACACGCTGCCCGGATCGGGCTGGAGATTTGGCCCGGCATCTTGCATCCTGCGGACGTTTGCTACGCGAGAACAGTGCATTGGCGGGATTGAGACAAGCCGAGATACGCGAGAAGGTGCAAGCCTACTTCAAGGCGCAACTGGACCAGTACCTTTACTGGCTGGACCGACGCGGCTTGTCGAAGAACGCCTTGGAAGACGTTCGGTGCGAGATGCTGGACCATGAAAGCTATCTCGACATGGAGATGGAGAGCGACCAGTACCTGCCCGTCAAACCGTTCCTGCGAAAATCGGGCCTGACAGTGCGGGACTGGCAATCCAGCCAGCCCATGATGCAACGCGAACTCCGCAAAGGTCGCCGGGACTTGCTCAGGGCCGTTCTGGAAGCCGCTGAGCGCCTTGAGCATTATTCCTATGACGATGCCCCGGCTGTCGCTCCTGCCCCTCCTGCGCCTGTTCTACCAGCGTCATCGCCCTTGGGTGCGGCGGTGGACGATTTCATCGCCGAGCATTCGCGCCAATGGGCTGGCAAGACCATTGGCCAGAACCGGGCTTACCTGAATATCCTTGTCGAATACTTCGGCCCAGATCGGCTACTTGCCACGATCACCAAGCAGGATGCGAGCGAAGTCAAGAAGGTGTTGCAGGCGCTACCGGCAAGCCGGAACACCAAGCCGAAGTTGAAGGCCATGCCGCTGATGCAGGTCATCAAGGAACCCGGGCACAAGAAGATCGCGGCCAAAACGATCAACAGCCATATCCAGATGTTCAAAATGTTCTTCGACTGGGCAGAACGGCATGGCCACTCACCGCACACGCTCTTTGAAGGCATGAAAGTGAAAAAGGACAAGGCCAGCGAGAGTGAGCGCAAGCCCTTCACACAGGACCAAGCGCGCCTGATCTACACCGAGTTGACGGAAAACCCGTCTGGGCTGGTTCGCAAAGACAGCCACAAGTGGGGGATGCTTTTGGGCATGTTCACTGGGGCGCGCCTGAATGAGATTTGCCAACTCGACATTGCCGATGTGCAGCAGGACGGCGACATATGGTTCCTGAACATCACGGACGAAGGCGATGATAACAAAAGCATCAAGTCGAAGGCAGGACGGCGCAAGGTGCCGCTGCATTCCGAGTTGATCCGCCTTGGCTTTCTCGACTTCGTGGACAGCCGCAGAAACGGCACACGCCTATTCCCTGATTACAGCTACAGCGCCAACGGCGGCTATGGCCGAAACTTGGGCCGATGGTGCAATGAAAGTTTCTTGCCCAAGCTGGGGATCAAGCAGCCGGGTCTTGTCTTTCATAGCCTGCGGCACACCGTGGTGACGCGACTGAGCCAAGCAGACGTGCCCGAACCCATTGTGCAATGCATAGTCGGTCATGCGCGTTCCGGCGTCACGCAAGAAGTCTATAATCGGGAAGGCTACACGTTGACCCAGTTGAAAGAGAATATTGACCGCTTAGTAGTGAGCAAGACAAGCTAACCGATACGCGGGTCGGGGCCATCATGCATGGCCCCTTCCATCGTGTAAGCAAAGCGACCAGCTTCGTCGCGGATCGCTTCGAGTGCTCTGGAGGTCATCGCTTCTTCGGTGACTTCTGCAATCCAATCCGGGTCCACTTCGTCCATGCGCTCAAGTGCAGTCAGTTGCGCAACGATGAATGCCGCGCCGTTCGTATGCATGTCCAGATCGGACAGTTTCAGACCGATTGCCTGCACCGTTCCATCGAATGCGCCGAGCGCAGCGGCGGCAATCTCTTTGTCTTCAAGGTCGCGCTTGATCGCTGTCAAATAGCCGACATGATGAATGCCCGCCGCAAGGCGCACGTCTTCCAAGTTATCAAACTGGGACGCTAAAATAGCTTCATTGGGTTCAGTTTCGGCAGGCTCACTAATCGGCGCTTCGTTTTGATGCCTCAGTGGTACAATAAAGTTTTCCGCTGCTTTCGGGTTCATTGCACCTGCGCAAAAGGCGCTCACCACAAAGGCCAACCCCAAGGGCATGACGAAAGCTAAAAGCAAGAAACCGGCAACAATAAACAGCCACCAGTACGCCCTGAAGAACCGCATAGCGCCGGTGGCCACCAAAAGTTGCATTTGCAGGTTCCACCAATAACGCCCGATCACACCAAGGCTGGAACTTGCGGCGGCCACGCCTTCGGTCGCAGCACCGTAGGCGATGTGGTGGTCAGGTGACTTGTCGTTAAGGCTCATGGTGCACTCCGACGATGTACTTGGCACGCTTCCATACCCAGCGCGGCATCCAGTTAGAGGGACTATTAGTATCTGATTTTTAGATACCTGGTTTTGAGATATAGTCAACGAGCCCAGTGCAACAGCATGGGGCGTTCATGCCTAAAACTCTTGGAGATCATAGGCATGATGCTCTTGTTCGCTATCTCGTCGAGAAGCGGGGCGAGGCAGGCTTGAAGCAGGTGGAACTTGCACAGCGGATGAAGGTCTATCAGTCCTTCATCGCGCGGCTGGAAAGTGGTCAACGCCGCGTGGACGTGGTGGAACTGGTCAAGCTGGGCGAGGTGCTAGGCTTCGACCCGGCGGAGATCGTGGGCAAGCTGGCAAAGATGTCAGACTGACCGCTTTTCAGCCCCGGCTTATTTGCCCCAGTAATGGGGAGAAAACCATTATTAGGCCCGTAAGCTACTCACATATAGACAAGTCGAACATCTTCACGCCCCTAATGCCTCATCCTCAAAGGAAGCTTTGAAATCGGTATTAGTCTGCCCCGTCTCATTGAAGAATGGTAGGCCAAGAACGGTATAGCCCCGGCCTTGAAAAACCGTTTCAAGTCGAGCCTTGGCTTTCACTTGCTTAAGGAAGTCCTGTTTCCAGTCGTCTTGCGGGCGCAACTGGTCGCCCTTGGGTTCGATGAATAGCTGCAACATCGTACTGGCTTCCTCGCCCCTTTTCCTCAGAAACAGAACGAAGTCGGGTTCAAAGGCGCGTCCGGTGTCGAAGTCGTACAGCTTCACCGCCTTCTCGTTCCTCAGCAGGTAGAAGTCGTCATAGATGCCGCGCAACCGGGCTTCCTGATCATGCATGTACTTGATGAAGTGCTTTTCTTGATCGGTGCCGTAGCTGTCATCATAAACGTGCCATTCCTTGCCGCTCAGGTCGATCTGATCCAGCCCCGGCAACTCTGTTTCACCCTTGACCCAACTCTTGCCGGTCTCGCCTTCGATCCGCAGTTTCAGCACCTTGTCCGTGAAGCGGTCCTTGATGGGATAGGGCTTGAAGTCCTTGGTGCCGATATACTCGACACTTTCGCGTTTCACGCCATTTTCGATCTGGTGCAGGACGTATTGTGCGATGTCCAGCTTTTGCCGCGAGGTCAAGTTGTCCAAGTCATCGGGCAAACCGCGCACGCTCACTGTCACGCCGCCGAGATAGGTGTCAGAGGTGACAAACTGCGATACACTGGCGAGTTGCGGGAAATAGGTCTGCAAGTCGGCAAAGTGAAAGAAGTCGTTGGCGTCCATCGCAAAGCCTAGAATGGCCCTACCAAAGTCGGCCAGCTTGAAGTCGCGGGACACGGGTTCCTTGCTGGACGGCTTCAACGTCAACTGTCCACCGCCAAAGGCAGAGGCTTCTGTCACCCGGCCTGTCATCAGGTTGGGATAGGTGAACGAGCCTTCGATCTTGTAGGCGTCCAGCCCCGCCACACCGTCACGCGGGTTCTTCACCCGGTCATTCGTCCAGACATATTCCCTCACATATAGGGAGGTCTGCTTGAAGCTGTCCTTGAGCCGCAATCGCACTGTCCGGGCTGTTTCGTCCAGCATCCCGGTTTCACGCAAGGCGTTTCGGATGTCTTGGATATACTTGGGATTGTGTGAGCAGTGATAGTGCAGCCCTTCCAGCACCCGCAAAGGATGGTCCACGGCGCTGTCATACTTGCGCTTTTCCCGTGCAGCGTCGGGCTGGTCCGGGGCTATGAACGGAAAGTACCGCGCCCCGCGTCCGATCAACTGCGCTTCGGCCATCGTGGTCTTGCCCACCTTGTTGGCCTTGCCGTCCCGCGTGTCATACAGGCGCACAATGTCGAACAGGTTCAGCACGTCCCAGCCTTCGTTCAGCTTATCGACGGCGAAGATCACCCGTATCTCGTTGTCGCGGTCCTCCAAGGCATTGAGTTCTATCTGTCTGTTTTCCAAATCCTTGGGATTGTTGACGTTCACCACCTTCTCGGGCGCAAAATCCCCCTGTAGCTCACGAGCGAAATCAGCGCCGCTCATGGCCCGTTCGTCCATAATGAAGGCGAAGGCCCGCGAAAGGGTCCCATCGCCCTCAGAGGCCGCTCTGAGCGCGTCCAGCGCCTCGCCCGTCAGCCCGGCCACCATCGCCGTGAACGCGGCTTCGTTGTCGGCGCTTTCCTTGATCGTCTTGGACTTCATCAGGATCACCGGCTTGCATTGCAGCCCGTGCGCCTCGGCCACCTTGCGGCGGTATTGGCTCAGAACCATCGCCTGCATCATCCGGGCCTCGGGCGGCAAGTCGGCCTGTCGCAACTCGATGTCCTTGGAATAGCCGTCTTCCCGAAACTGCCGCAGCGAATAGTCGTACAGTATCTTGTCGGCATACTTCGCCCGGATCGCGTCGTTAGTCAGGTCAACGGTCGCGGTAAACTCCAACAGCATGTTCTCGGGATGCTGGCGGAAAATCTCGGATACCGTGCCTTCCCAACTGGCTTTTTCCTTCGCTTCGTCCTTGGTCAGCTTGTCCTTGCTCTTGGTCTCGGCGTTCAGGTGGTGCGCCTCGTCTGAGATCATCACCACCTTGTAGTCGTGGAAATCCTCGATGGTGACGGCGTTCTCTTTCGGGGCCTGCATCCGGGTGTGCAGCCCTTGAATGGTGGTGAAATGGATGTTGATTGCACCGCCTGATACCGCGTCGAACGTGTCCACCGCGCGGATGTCCACCGGCTTGTCGTCAATGCGGATCGTGGGCGCGAACAGATGCTTGGCCGATGCGGGGTTGAGGAAGTTGTCCTTGGTCTTCTCGATGATCTGAGCGGAGTTCACAAAGAACAGGAAGTTGCGATAGCCGCGCCGATACAGGTCCAGGATCAGCGCCGCCATCAGCACAGTCTTGCCGCTGCCCGTGGCCATATGGAACAGCAAGTGCGGAGCCTTGGGGCGTGCATCGTACTTGTCGATGTAGAACAGCCAGCGTTCCAGCGCCGTGCGTTGGTAGGGACGCAACTCGATCTTGGGCGCGAGGTTGCCGGTGATGTCGTCGGGAATGTCTGACTTTAGCGCCCCGTACTTGGCCAGCGCATCAAACTCTTGGGTTAGCGTCTGGCTCATTGGTCCAGCCCATAGAAAGAGCGGGTCGCGCGGGTGTCTTCGTCCGAGATGTCAAAGTCCGCATCGCCAAGGGAACCAAGATTGACATAGAGGTGGTTTGCATCAAGGCAGTCTATCAACACGCGCTTGGCGTCGTCCAGCGGAAGCGCGGGGAAGTCATCGGTATTGAAGGCGCTCAGGTCCACGTCATAGCGTAGATAGCCGGTGGCCTGCATGTCGGCATGGATGATTTGCAGCACGGCCATATCCGGGGCCGCTTCGATCCGGCAGGCAAAGGCGGAGTTAGAAGCCGCGAGTTCGGCATAGACAAACGATCCGCCGCCCTGCCACTCGACGGCTTTGGAAATGCCGCCCTGTTCGCCTTCGATGACTTTCTTGAGGCGGGATACAGGAAGATCAAGCACGTAGTCCATCTGCTCGACTGCAAGCCACCTCCGATCCATTTTCATGGCGACGGAAGGTGTTGTTCCTGAACCAGAAAAGAAATCAAGCACTAAGTCGCCGGGCTTAGACGCAATATATACAATCCGTTGAAGCAAACGCTCTGGTTTAGATGTCTCAAACTGCCCAAGCAAACCCAAGGCATTCAGTTCTCGCCTGCTTTCTTGAGTGCTTCCCACTTCGCTATGAGCAAAAATGGTCTTTGGGACAACTGTGGCATCCTCGGAAGTCAAAAACTTTTTTAGACGTGGCTTTGAATTATTCCCATTCTTGCCCCACCAGATCACGCCCTCTTCAACATGGCGCTTGTGCGCCTCTGGATCGTATCCCCAGACGCGCGTTTCGCTGGGCCATATCTCTTTTCCCGTATTGGGATTGATGATTGGATAGTAGAGATTAGGTCTCGCACTTTTAGATTGGGAGCAAGTATAATCGGCAGATGTCCACGCCCCACGCGGATCATCATCCTCGTTTTTGTAGTTCGACTTCTGGCTATCGCTCAGCGGCAATGGGTTAGGCGACCAACTAGCCCTATCCCTTGCAAATAAAAGTATGTGGTCGTGGTTATCAGAAATATATTGGGCATCATTTTGCGGTGAAAACTTCTTCTCCCAAACGATGTTTCCAATGAAATTATCCCGTCCGAACACCTCATCCATTAACACCTTGCAATAGTGCGCTTCGCCATCGTCCAAGTTGACGAAAACAGTTCCATCCCGGCTCAACAACTCCTTGGCTACCTCAAGCCGGTTCCGCATGAAGGTCATCCAAGCCGAATGATTGAAGCGGTCATTATACCGAAACCCGTCATTACCTGTGTTATAGGGCGGGTCGATATAGATTAGCTTCACCTTCCCCGCGTACCGTGCTTTCAGCGAATGCAGCGCCAGCAGGTTGTTGCCCTTGATAAGCAGGTTGTCATCCTCTGACACCTCCCCCACAAGCTTGGCCTTGCCGTCTGCCACGGCCTCCGCGTCCCAGCGTTCCCAGCCGGTCAGCACCTTGGGTTCAAACAGCCGCGTGATGTCGTCCGGGGCCAGCGTCATGTTCCAGAACACCTCGTTCCGGCCCCGGTCCTCTTTCGTCATGCCGCCTTCCAGCACGCAATCCTTGTAGGGCCACGCCAGAACCACATCGCGCGACTGGCTCAGGTAATCGCCCTTTCCATCGGTCAGCCCGATGCGGTTCTTGAAGGCGGTATAGCTGTCGGGCAGGAAGGCTTTGTTGGACACAAAGTCCTGAAACTTCACCTTGTCGAAGACAAGCGCCCCCGCCACCTCGGTAAAGAAATGCGCCATGATCGCGTCGGACTGCATCAACAGTTCCAGCAGCCGCGCATCCATGTTCAGCGCGGCTTCGATCACCGCGTTCTTGAGGATCGCCCCATCCGAGATGAACGCCTGTTCGGCTTGGAGAAGCGCGGTCAGGTCATCGAGAAGGTTCTGCATGGATGGTCGCCCCTGTGTCGGTCTTTTCGCCCTTGTGCCTGACGGAACAGGGAAAATCCAGCGGTCCCTTATTTGCCCCGGTAATGGGATCATTGGGTTTTATGGTGGTGGTCAGCGCAGGGCGTAGGACCGGGTGACTTTGACAGGAGGAACCTGCCCTAGCCTTGCCTTGAAGGTGTCCTTCATCACCTCCACCAGTTCCCGTTCAAGGTGGGCTTGGACGATGAAGGCGTCATGGATGGGCAGGATCGCATGGCCCTGCCTGACAAAGTACAGCATGATCGCCTCTGCCAGATCGCTTTCCAGCCGTTGCAGGGTCAGGCCCTTGTCGGTGCCCAGCATGGCGAGAACCATCGGGAAGGCGTCCAGCACCTTGGCGCGGAACTCCTCTGCCGTCATGCCCCACCGGGCGCTGTCGAAGTCGCGGGGTTCCTCTGTCGTGCCTGACTTGGCGTTAAGCAAGGCGGCAAGAGTGGCCTTGGCATGGTCCCGCAACTCCTCGGGCGCACCCGTGCCCGCTATTAAGGAATACGGGTCTTCCGGTATAGGTTCGCCCGTCTCGGCCAAGAGCACCGCCGGGTTGAAGCCGCTAAAGTCTGCTTCAATGGTGTGCTGTCCGTCTATCGTAATCGCGGGGCGTACATGACTTTTGACGTTCTGCCACCACCCGCCATAAAACCTGCCGCCGTGGTCGAAGTCGCCCCGGTTGAACACGCGATGCAGGCGCACCTTGCGGCCTTGGTATTCGGGTTTTCGGTCATGGATAGTAAGTGGGCGCATCGTTGCTATGTCGGTCGCGTCCAACTTCGCGTTGATCTCGTCCAACCTTGCCCGCATGGCCACAGTCTCGGATGTGTCGTCATATCCGCGCAGACGGTCATTATGGTCTTTCAATCGAACGGTTTCTCTACCCCGGTCCACCTTGAAATCGTCAAAGGTCCAGTCTTCGGCTTCCAGTTCCATTGCGCCTAGGTCGGTCAAGGCGAACCGGCTTGTCTGACTGTAGCCCGGAAGATTGAAGCCACTTTTGACCATTTCGACATGGCCACATTTGATAAGCCAGTCTTGCACGGTTCTGAACCGATCAGCGGTCATATACTCAGGCCGGTATCGCCTTTCCCGGTCCAATGCCCCCTTGCTGCGATACATGCCTATTGTCGTTGGCCATTTGTTGCACTTGGCCCGCATCAGGTTCGCAAGGATTGCGCTGCCACAGCCCCAAAACTTCTGTTGCGTATCCGTGCTTGGTTTGCGCTTAGGAAAAGTCGAAGTCCACGCTGCGCATACGTCATCCATTAACAAGTCAATGAGGTTTCGTGCGTCGGGATTTGATAAAACCAGATACGGCTCAAATGCCCATGAGTTTTCCCCAAGTTGGTTAGGCAACTTTGCAGCCAATGCTTGTGCTTTCAAAGCGAAGGGGTGCTTGGCTTCATTCGTCATCGTAAAATCTCGACACATTTTTTCGTGGCCCTATCCATATACTGAGCCGCGCCGACTTCCCCCATACCCCACCCGCCCGGACAGGGACACGCCCCGCCTCGCAACTCGGCCTCACCATAGGACAGTATGAGAACCGTGGGTCAGCATCCGCACCACCACCAATAGAGGGAGAGAAACGCCGCCACGGGACCCGCCCTCACTATTGGACGAATGGCCAGCCAACGCGGCATTCGGGCCACTCATAGGGGGATAGAAGGACACCTGAGGGAACACCAAGCGGTTGACAGAAACACAACCCAGACAGCATAAGTGTGACACGAAGTGCGACACACAACTCAACCTCGCACTCGATTATTCAAGCCTTCCAATGGCTTAGAAAAATGGTAGCGGGTCCGGTACCCGCCTCCATATCCCTACACATCCATTCACGACCTAGGCTGACGGGCTTTGAACCGCGCCGCCGGACCTCGCAGCCATGGTGAGGGGATATTCCTGGCAGCCAACCGATCTTGCATCCGGCCCAGCCTCCGCGCGCCAAAAGCCCGCTCGAAAGACGAAGCGCCAACTCCTTCCTTTTAGCGCTCCGCGGAGCCGAGGGTCCGGGTCCCCTGCGTTTCGGATGATTGATCCATGGCCCAGCCGACGCTGAAGCCGTGCAGGAAGGTCGAGGCGAGGATGACCAGCGCCACGAGGGACCACAATGAATCCTCGTCGACGAACTCCATGTGGCTCCCTGCATAGCACAGGTAGTAGATCGACCCGATCCCGCGCACGCCGTAGACCGCGACGATGCTGCGGTCGCGCCACCCGAGCCCGCTTCGCCCCAGCGACAACCAGCCGGCAGCCGGGCGGATCACCAGGAGAAGCACCGCCGCGACGGCGATCTGGGACCAGGTGAGGTCGCGAAACAGCAACGGCAGCACCGTGCCGAGCGCCACCAGCAGCGCCGCCGTGAGGGCATGTTCGATCGATTCGGAGAAATCGTGCAGTCGCTTGTGGAAATGGTGGTCCTTCTCGATCCGCCGCAAGGTCAGGCCGAGAACGGCCACCGAGATGAAGCCGTAGCCTTCGATCAGCTCCGTCGAGCCGTAGCACAGCAGGATTCCCGCCAGCGCGACCACCCCCGAGCCGGTCTGGGCCAAGGCTGCATCGGCAGGGAAGCGGAACAGCACGTAACCCAGCGCCTTGCCGCCGAGCCAGCCCATCGCGGTGCCGAGTGCGATCCGGTAGATCACGTCGCGCAACAGCCAGTCGAGCGCCCAGGCACCGGGGTTGAGCCCCTCAGCCGCGAGGATCAGCCCGAGATAGACGAAGGGAAAGGCGAGGCCGTCGTTCAACGCCGCTTCGGTGGTCAGGGTGAAACGGACGGGATGCTCGGCCCCCTCCTGTGGCGGTCCGACCTGCACATCGGCCGCAAGCACCGGGTCGGTCGGGGCGAGAACCGCGCCCAACAGCACCGCCCCGGCCACGGTCATGCCGGTGAGGCCGACCCCCAGGAAGGCCACCGCGAAGATGGTCAGCGGCATCGCGATGCCAAGCATTCGGAAGGTCGGCCTCCAACGCGACCAGGGCCGAAGCTCGTCGAGCCGCATTCCCGAGCCGAACAGCGCGACGATCACCGTGAGTTCGCTCGCCAACTCCCATGGCAGCGGCGTCTCGCGGGGGTCGGGCAACGTCGCGAGATCTGGCAGCCAGACCGCGATTCCCGCGCCGAACAGGATCATCAATGGTGCCGCCGCCGGTTCGCGGCGCGAGATCAGCCGCGGCAGCCAGCGTGCGAGGATGATCACGAGGCCCAGCACCGCCAATGCGATGTGATACCGATTCAGCCCGAAAAACGGCTCGCCCTCCACTGGCCCCTCCTCGATCACCCTTTCGAGTGCGACAAACTGCGCCGCCCGCGCCCCGAGGCAAGGGGAGGTCGCGCAGCGGCAGGCGGGATCGCGCCCGCAGGCGGCAAGGCGGCCCTACCCCGCCGTGACAGCGCCGCCGGCGCCGCCTAGGCTGGTGGCGTATTCCCGAACCGACCGGAACGAACGCCCCCATGCTGCGCATTCTCGCCTTGCTTCTCGCCCTTCTCCCCGCCTCCCTTGCCGCGCAGGACCGCGCCGCGCTCGAACGGCAGTTTCGGGGCTGGCTGGAGCAGACCGTCTGGCCGCGCGCGCAAGGCGCGGGCGTGTCCCGCTCTACATTCGAAGCGGCCTTTTCGGGGGTCACGCTCGATTGGGACCTGCCCGATCTCGTCCCCCCTGGCGCACCGGCGCAGCCGCAACGGCAGCGACAGGCCGAGTTCGGCAGCCCCGGCGCCTATTTCAGCGCGGGCGCGGTGCAGGGCGCGGCCTCGGTGGGACGGCAGATGGCGGCGCGCCATGCCGCCACGCTGACCCGTATCGAGCGCGCGACCGGTGTGCCCGGGCACGTCGTTCTTGCCATCTGGGGCCGCGAAAGCGGCTATGGCCGCGCCGCGATCCCGCACAACGTCTTTCGGGTACTGGGTACCAAGGGCTTCATCGGGCGTCGCGCCGAGTATTTCACCGAGGAGCTGATCGCGGCGCTGCGCATCGCCCAGGCGGGTCACGCACCGGGCGCCGCGATGAAATCGAGCTGGGCCGGCGCGCTCGGCCAGCCGCAATTCATGCCGACGAGCTTCCTCAAATACGCAGCCGATGGCGATGGCGACGGGCGCGCCGACATCTGGCGCTCGGAGGCCGACACCCTTGCCTCGATCGCCACCTATCTGGCGCGGCATGGCTGGGTCGCCGGCCGCGACTGGGGGTTCGAGGTCCGGGTGCCGGAAGCGGTCTCCTGCACGCTGGAAGGGCCCGATCAGGGGCGGCTCATCCGAGACTGGGCGGCCATGGGCATCACCCGTGTGTCCGGCAAACCCTTTCCGAAGCACGAGGCCGCGCGCGAGGGCTTCCTGCTGATGCCGGCCGGGCGGCATGGCCCCGCCTTCGTGGTGACACCCAACTTCTACGTGCTCAAGAGCTACAACATGAGCGATCTCTACGCGCTTTTCGTGGGCCATGTCGGTGACCGCATCGCCTATGGGGTGGGTGATTTCGCGGGCGGCTGGGGCCGCGTGGGCGGGCTGATGCGCTCGGACGTCGCCGCAATGCAGCGCGCGCTCGAGGCAAAAGGGCACGACGTGGGCGGCGCCGACGGGCTCGCAGGCTTCAAGACCCGGCGCTCGATCGGTCGCTGGCAGGAAGCGCAGGGCCGCGCCGCGACCTGCTTTCCCGATGCCGGAATGCGTGGCGCGCTGAACGGCTGAACGCTTCGGATCAGTCAAATGGCGGAACGCGGGCGGGCAGCACCCGTTTGTCTCGTGACGGCAAGAGCAGGAGACCGGCAATGAGTTCCCCCGATCCGACGCGACCCATCCTGCGCGAGGGCGAGACCTGCTGGCGTATCGCGCGGGCAGACCGGCTGGCCGTAATCGTCGATGCCGCCGATTACTTCGCAACGATCCGCGAGGTGGTGCGCCATGCCAAGCGCAGCGTGCTGTTCATCGGCTGGGATTTCGACACGCGGATCGAGCTCGAACCCGATGCCGAGGAGGATGGTGTGCCCAACACGCTGGGCGCCTATCTCGAATGGGTGGTGGAGAAGACGCCCGACCTGCAGGTGCACCTGCTGAAGTGGGATCTGGGCATCATCGAGACGCTGTCGCGCGGCTCGACACCGCTGGTTCTGGCCGATTGGATGACCAATGAACGCATCCACATGAAGCTCGACCATGCCCACCCTTCCGGGGCCGCGCATCACCAGAAGATCGTGGTGATCGATGACGTTCTGGCCTTCTGCGGCGGCATCGACATCACCGCCAAGCGCTGGGACACCCGGTCGCATCCCGACGAGGACCCGCGCCGCAGGCGACCCACCTCGAAGCGCCATTACGGGCCGTGGCACGATATCACCACCGCCGTCTCGGGCGACGCAGCGGCGGCGCTGGGCGATTTGGCGCGCGAACGCTGGCACGCCGCCACGGGTGAGCAGTTGGAACCGCCCGGCCCCCAGGCGCCGATCTGGCCTTCGGGCCTCGCCCCCTTGGCCGCCGGCCAGCCCGCCGCCATCTCGCGTACCCTGCCCGCCTACAAGGATCGCGAGGAGGTGCGCGAGATCGAGGCGCTCTATCTCGAGGTGATCGGCCGCGCCGAAAAGACGCTCTACATCGAAAGTCAGTATTTCGCATCGCGCCGCATCGCGGAAGCCATGGCCGCGCGGCTGCGCGAGCCCGACGGTCCCGAGATCGTTGTGGTGAACCCGCACACGGCGCAGGGCTGGCTTGAGGAAAAAGCCATGGGCACGGCACGGGCGCGGCTGCTGCGACTGGTGCGCGATGCCGACCTGCACGATCGGTTCCGCCTCTACACCCCGGTGGCCGAAGCCGGCACGCATATCTATGTGCATGCCAAGGTGGTGATCATGGACGACCGGCTTCTGCGCGTCGGCTCATCGAACATGAACAACCGGTCCATGGGCTTCGACACCGAGTGCGACCTCTCGATCGAGGTCGAGGACAAGAGCGCGCCGGAACTGGGCAAGCGGATCCTCGGCCTGCGAAACGACCTCGTGGCCGAGCATCTGAACCGCGCCAATTCGGAGATCGAGGCGACACTCCGAGAAACAGGGTCGCTGGTGCGGACCATCGACCGGCTCCGCGGCGACGGGCGCAGCCTCGTGCCGTTCGAGGCGCCGGACTTCTCCGAGATCGTGGAGGAAGAGTTGGCCGAAACCGATCTGCTCGACCCCGAAAGCACGGCACGATCCTGGACTGGCTGACCGCCGCTGATCGGGCAATGAAAAAAGGCTGGCGCCCGGTTGCGCCAGCCTTCGCATCTACGGGCTGAACCGGCTCAGCCGCCGATCTTGTCCTGCGTTCTGGTCTCGAAATCCTCGGCCGAATGCCGCTCGTGCAGCTGCAACGCCGGATCGCCGAATGCACGGTTGACCATGCGGCCCCGTTGCACCGCCGGGCGAGCGTCGATCGCCTTGGCCCAGCGCATCACATGCGTGTAGCTCTCCACGTCGAGGAACTCGGCCGCGTCATAGAGACGTCCCAGAACCAGCTGCCCGTACCACGACCAGATCGCCATGTCGGCGATCGAGTATTCGCCAGCCATGTACTCGGCCTCGGCCAAGTGCCGGTCGAGCACGTCGAGCTGGCGCTTGGTCTCCATGGCAAAGCGGTTGATCGGGTATTCGAACTTCTCGGGCGCATAGGCATAGAAATGGCCGAAGCCGCCGCCCAGATAGGGCGCGCTGCCCATCTGCCAGAAAAGCCAGCTCAGCGCCTCGGTGCGCTGACCGGGATCTTTCGGCAGGAAGGCACCGAACTTCTCGGCCAGATGCAGCAGGATCGCCCCGGATTCGAACACCCGCTGCGGTTTGTCGCCGCTCAGGTCGAGCAAGGCCGGGATCTTGGAATTCGGGTTGATTTCCACGAATCCCGAGCCGAACTGGTCCCCGTCACCGATCCGGATCAGCCAAGCATCGTATTCGGCGCCGGAATGGCCGGCCTCGAGAAGTTCCTCGAACAGCACCGTGACCTTGACCCCATTGGGCGTGGCCATGGAGTAGAGCTGGAACGGATGCTCGCCGCGCGGCAGCTCGGCATCATGGGTCGCCCCGGCGACGGGGCGATTGGTCTTGGCGAACTGGCCGCCATTCTCCGCGTCCCAGGTCCAGACCTTGGGCGGGGTATAGTCGTTGAGATCCTTCATCGGGCGTCCTGTCGGTTTGTCCGGATTGATGACTGAAATGCGGCCCCAGCCCGGATCTGTCGAGGGGAGTGCCGCGCACAAGTTGGTGCGCCCTATCGCACGACACGCCGATCAGCCTGCAATCATGGCCCTTCACTGTCCCGGTTTCCCGTCAGAATGGGACAATCCAGCCGAATTTCCCCTACCCCGGTGGCAATTCTCCGCTAGTTCCGTCATAAGGCGCCTTTCGAAACAGCTAGGAGAACGCTCCCACGTGACCGATAGAAACCTGCCTTCCCTCGGACTGGCGCTGCTGCCGGTCGTGCTGACGCTGGGCCTGCTGGCCCTGCAGCTCTTCTATTTCGGCGACTTCACGCCGCATATCCCGCTGGTGATCGGCCTCGCCATCACCGGCCTTCTGGGCGTGATGCGCGGCCAGAAATGGACCGATATCCGCGAAGGCGTGTTCCACGTCATCCACGTCTCCCTTCCCTCGCTTTCCGTTCTGATCGTGGTCGGCATGATCATCGGCGTCTGGATCGCCTCGGGCACCGTACCGACGCTGATCTA
Organism: Limimaricola sp. AA108-03; assembly: GCF_050847355.1. NCBI lineage: Bacteria > Pseudomonadati > Pseudomonadota > Alphaproteobacteria > Rhodobacterales > Paracoccaceae > Limimaricola > Limimaricola sp. AA108-03. The sequence continues at coordinate 986,198 of NZ_CP193755.1, read as the reverse complement.
TTACGGCCTGACCCTTCTGAACCCCTCGATCTTCCTTGCCGCCGCGATGATCCTCTGTGCGGTCGTCTCGCTGTCGCTGGGCACGTCCTGGGGCACCGTCGGCACCATCGGCGTCGCGCTGATGGGCATCGGCGCGGGCTTCGGCATCCCGATGTACTGGACCGCGGGCGCGATCGTTTCGGGCGCCTTCTTCGGCGACAAGATTTCGCCGCTGTCGGACACCACCAACCTCGCTCCCGCCGTCACCGGCGTGAACATCTTCGACCACATCCAGAACATGCTGCCGACCACCGTACCCGCGATGCTGATCGCGCTGGGCGTCTACATCGTGGCGGGCTACGGGCTGATCGAACCGGCCGACACCTCGCTCGAGGCGATCACCCAGATCACCGCGCGGCTCGAGCAGGATTTCGCCCTCGGGCTGATCCCGCTGACCCCGGCATTGCTGGTCATCGGCCTCGCGCTGTTCCGCCAGCCGCCGTTGCCCTCGCTTTTCGCGGGCGTGCTGCTGGGCGGTATCATCGCCATGTTCCAGCAGGGCGTCGGCCTGCATGACGTGTTCACCTACGCGCAATCGGGCTACTCGATCGAGACCGGCATCGCCGACATCGACGCGCTGCTGAACAAGGGCGGCATCCAGTCGATGATGTGGACCATCTCGCTGATGCTGATCGCGCTGGGCTTCGGCGGCGCGCTGGAGCGGACCGGCTGCCTCGAGGCGATCATCCTCGCCATCGTCAACCGGGTGAAGAGCTTCGCCGCGGTGCAGTCCTCGGCCATCGTCACCTCCTTCGCCACCAACGTCGTCGCGGGCGACCCCTACATCTCGATCGCCCTGCCGGGCCGGATGTATGCCCCGCTTTATCGCGGCATGGGCTACTCCACGCTCAACCTGAGCCGCGCCACCGAGGAAGGCGGCACGCTGATGAGCCCGCTGATTCCGTGGAACGCCGGCGGCGCCTTCGTGATCACCGCGCTGGGCCTCGGCATCATGGACGGCAACATGGAGAATCTGCTCTACATCCCGCTGGCCTTCGCCTGCTGGACCGCGCCGGTAATCGGCATCTTCTACGCCGTCACCGGGTTCTTCTCGCCGAAGGCGTCCGAAAAGGACCGCGCCAACTGGGCACGCGATAACGAAGACATCATGGACCTGTCGGAGCATGACCACCTCGGCGATCCCGGCCCGGCCAAGGAGGCCATGCCGGTCTGATCCAAGGCTCCGAGCCGCAAGTCATGCGACGGAACGCCCCGCCCTCACCGGCGGGGCGTTTCGCGTCTCACGGGTTGGATCGCGATGGGTTCTGCCTATGTCGGAAACAGACCTCATGCGAAAGGACATCACATGGCCGGAGGCTGGGCCCGCGACGGTGCGGTGGAAGAGCAGATCGAAGCCTCGATCAATGACGAGCTGAAGCGCATGCAGGCGCGGCGTGGCCCCTCCGGCGAAAGCCGCACCCATTGCGCCGAATGCGAGGAGGAGATCCCCGAAAGGCGGCGCGCGGCGATTCCGGGGGTCAAGCTTTGCGTCGATTGCCAGCAGGGACGCGACAGCCGCCCGGAGGCGCGGGGCGGCATCAACCGGCGCGGCTCCAAGGACAGCCAGCTGCGCTGATTTCTGGTGGCGTGTCCGCGAATTCGAAGAAGGATCAAGCGACGCGGCGGCGTGTCTGTCAGACCGCGCCGCCCACATCGTCCGGCGCCACCGCGCTTGCCTTGACGATGGCCCAGACCCGTTGACCGGGCTCCAGCCTGAGTGCGCGAGCCGAGCGGCGGGTGACCCGGGCAAGCAGCCTGTCCGCACCGCATAGCAGCCCCACCGCCGCGCCCTCCGGCCCCTCGTCGACGGCCGTCACCTCGGCGGGCAGGATGTTCAACGCGCTCAGCCCCTGCGGCTTTTCGCGCGCGAGGATCACGTCCTGTGCCGAGATCCTGAGACGAAGATGCGTGCCGAGCCGCCCCAGCCGCCCCGGCAGCACGATCCGTCCGCCCGACAGCGCCAGTTCGGTCAGGCCGTCGATCCGGTCCAGCCCCGCGATGCGCGCGCGCACCACCGCACCCGCCTCCTGCGCACCGATCATGCCCACGGCGGCCGGATCGGAAAGAACCTCGGCCACCGCGCCGACCCGGCGCACGCCACCTGCCTCCATCACCACCACCGTGGTGGCGAGCCGCGCGACCTCGGAGGCGGCGTGGCTGACATAGAGGATCGGCAGCCCGGCCTCGTCGCGCAACCGCTCCAGCCACGGCAGGATCTCCGCCTTGCGCTCGGCATCGAGCGCCGAAAGCGGCTCGTCCATCAGCAACAGGCGCGGATCCGACATCAGCGCCCGGCCGATCGCCACGCGCTGCCGCTCGCCTCCCGACAGCGCGGCGGGGCGGCGATCGAGCAGCGTGTCCAGCCCCAGCAGGTCGATCACCCTGTCGCGGTCGTGGCGGCCGCCATAGGCGAGGTTCTTCGCCACGCTCATATGCGGAAACAGCCGCGCATCCTGAAAGACATAACCGACGCGCCGACGGTGCACGGGGATGTCGATGCGCGCGGCCCCGTCAAAGAGCACTGCCCCGTCCACCTCGATCCGCCCCGCCTCGGGACGCAGGAGCCCCGCCACGGCGTTGATCAGGCTGGTCTTGCCCGAGCCTGATTTTCCGAACAGCGCGATGACGCCGGGCGGTGCCTCGAAGCCTGCGTCGAGATCGAAGGCACCGAGGCGCTTTTTCACGTGAATCGCGATCATGCCGCGACCCGTCGCGCGATCCGCCGCGACAGCCATTCGGATGCCAGCAACGCACCCATGGCCAGCGCCACCGACACCGCGACCAGCCGCAGCGCCGCGCCCTCGCCGCCCGGCATCTGCAGGAAGGCATAGATCGCGGTCGGAATGGTCCGGGTCTCGCCGGGAATGTTTGAAACGAAGGTGATCGTCGCGCCGAATTCGCCCATCGCCTTGGCAAAGGCGAGGATCGCACCCGCCACCACGCCCGGTAGCGCCAGCGGCAGCGTCACCGTGGCAAAGACCCTGAGCCGCGAGGCTCCGAGCGTCGCCGCCGCCGCTTCGAGCCCCGGATCGACCGCCTCGAAGGCAAGCCGCATCGGCCGCACCATGAGGGGGAACGCCATGATCGCGGCGGCCAGCGCCGCGCCGGTCCAGCTGAAGGCGAAGGATATTCCAAACGGTTCGAGCAGCGACCCCAGCGGGCCCTGCCGCGAGAAGGCGATCAGCAGCAGGTAGCCCGTCACCACAGGCGGCAGGATCAGCGGCAGGTGCACCAGACCATTGAGCAATTGCCGCCCCGGAAACCGGCCCTTGGCCAGCGCCAGCGCGCAGATCAGCCCCAGCGGCAGGCTCGCGGCGACGGCGCTGGCTGAAACCTTGAGCGAGAGCCGCACCGCCTGCCATTCCTCTGGCCCGAGCCAGTCGGTCATTGAAAAACCTTCTCGTCAGGTTGAGACGTCCGGGGTATGGAGAACCCCGCCGTCTCGAAGATCGCGGCCGCCTCCGCGCCGGAGAGGAAATCGAGAAATGCCGCCGCAGCGGGATCGGCATCCGCGACGAGCGCCGCGGGGTAACGGATCGGCGGATGGCTATCCGCGGGAAACCGGCCCAAGACCGTCACGCGCGGCTCCTCGATGGCATCGGTGCCATAGACGATGCCGAGCGGCGCGGCACCGCTGGCCACGAGAGCCAGCGCCGCGCGCACGTTCTCGGATTGCGCGACCCGGGCTTCCACCTCCGCCCAGAGACCAAGGCTTTCCAGCGCGGCGCGGCCATACTGGCCAGCGGGCACGGCATCGACCAGAGCCATGGCGAGGCGGCCAGAGCCCAGCATCGTGACGAGGTCGAGACCGGGGTCGATATCGACCGGGACAGCCTGCGGATCGGCAGCGATCAGGACGAGGTCGTTGCCCAGAAGGTCGCGGCGGCTGCCCGGCTCGATCAGGGCGGCGCCTTCGAGATCGTCCATCCACTCCGCGCTGGCCGAGATGAAGATATCCGCCGGCGCACCCGCCGCGATCTGCCTTGCGAGGGCCGAACTCCCTGCATAGGAGACCGTCACCTCCGAACCGCCCTGCTCTTCCCAAGCCGCGACCACCCGGTCCAGCGGGCCTCCGAGGCTCGCCGCCGCGAAAACCAGCAGGTCGGCCCGCGCGGCACCGGGCAGCGCCAGCAACAGCGCCGCGATCAGGGGTTTCAACAGCATCATCCACCTCGTGTCTCGACCTCCCTCTCGCATCCCGTGGCCCCGCCCCGCAAGAGCACGCCTCACACCCAGGCCAGGAGCCGTGCCTCGAGCGTCGCGACACGGTCCCGAAACCCGTCCGGGATCTCGCCCGGGCGCGGCGGATCGAGCAGCGTCGTGAGCCAGCTTTCGGGCGGCGAGACCGCCCGCTCTTGCTTGTGCCACTCCAGCCCCCGCAGCACCGCCTGCGCGGGCACCGGCAGGTGATCGGGAATCTCGCGGCCAGCCAGCACCGCCCACGCGGCGGTCCAGAGACGCCCGACGCTCCAGGGGTTGTAGCCGCCGCCCCCCAGCAGAAGAAACCGCGGCGCGAGCGGCAGCAAGGCCCGCAGCACTCCGAGATGCGCGTGCCCCGACATGGCGAGCCGCGATTGCGGATCCTCGAGCAACGCATCGGCACCGCATTGCAGCACGATGGCATCGGGGCGAAACATCGCGACGGCGGGCAGGATCACGCGATCGCGCCCCGCTGCCATGACATCGTCGCCCGCGCCGCTGGGGAGCGGCAGGTTGAAGACCTGGCCCGCCCCTTCGTCCTCGACCGCGCCGGTACGGGGCCAGCGGTTCTCTTCATGGGTCGAGACGATCAGCGTATCGGGGTCATGCGCGAAGCCCGCCTCGACCCCGTCGCAATGATGCGCGTCGATATCGACATAGGCGATGCGCCGGGCGCCATGCGCCCTGAGCGAGCCGATCGCAAGAACCGGGTCGTTGAGGTAGCAAAACCCGTTGGCCCGGTCGGGGAGGCCATGATGGGTGCCGCCGCCCGGCAGGTGCAACCGGCCGCCATGCCGCAGCAACTCGCCCGCCAGCAGTGCCCCCCCGGCTCCCGTGGCGGGGCGGCGGAACATCTCCGCAAAGACAGGGTTCGCTGGGGTGCCGAGATGATGCTTGGCGCGGATCTCGGGCCCGACCTGTTGCGTCGCCTCGGCCGCGATCAACGCCGCGACGTATTCGGGCGTATGAAATCCGTGCAGTGCCGCCGGCCGGGCGCGCGGGCTCCGCAGATAGACATCGGGCGGCAGCCAGCCCAGCGCCCGGGCCAGATCCATGACCGTCGAGACGCGCGGCACCCGGAGCGGGTGCCACGCCCCGTAGCTCGAGCCGCGATAGATCTCGGATCCGATGAAACGTGCCGTGGCGGTCATGCGGCCCTTTCGCTGCAACCTCTGCGGGACCCGACGCGAAGTCGCCGCCGCCCGCGTGGCAGATAGCACCGATTGCAGTCTTGCCAGCCCCGGCGCGGTCGTGGAACCTCGCCCGACAGGCGCGATCCCAGAGGCCCCATGATTCAGCTTCCGCTCCGCGTCGCAAGGCGCCACCAGCGCCTCGGGCGCACCCAGTTCGCCGCCTTGCCCTGGCGCATGGTGAACGACTCGTTGGAGATCTGCCTGATCACCAGCCGGGGGCGTGGCCGCTGGATCCTGCCCAAGGGCTGGCCGATGGACCGTGCCACCCCCGCAGAGGCCGCGGCGCGGGAGGCGCGCGAGGAGGCCGGCCTCATCGGCCTGCCCGAGGATCGCTGCCTCGGCGTCTGGTCCTACGTGAAGGGCGGCGCCAAGACCGGCTCTCCGCATTTCGCGATGGTGTTCCCGGTGCATGTCACGCAGGTGCTCGGCGATTGGCCCGAGCGCGGCCAGAGGCGGCGCAAATGGTTTAGCCGCGAGCGCGCGGCGGCCAAGCTCGACGCCCCCGAGCTGCGGCAGATGGTGCTGCTGTTCGACCCGGCGCCGCTGCGCCCGATTGCGGCGCCGCAGCCACCCTTTGCAGGCTCGTGATCGGCCGCGCTTTGCACCCGGCTCCGACAGCGCCTATCTGAAGCATATCCTCCACCGGGACCTGTGCCGATGATCCGCTACGACCTCACCTGCAAGAACGGCCACGCCTTCGACAGCTGGTTCGCCTCCGCGAGCGCCTATGACGCCCTCGAGCGCGCCGGACAGCTGTCCTGCGCGGTCTGCGGCGATGCGCGGGTCTCCAAGGCGCTGATGGCGCCGTCGGTGAGCGAGAACGCGAAGGCGCCCGCGCGTCGTCTCTCCGAGCCCGGCAACCCGCTGGAGCGGGCGATGGCCGAACTCAGGCGCAAGGTCGAAAGCAGTTCGGATTACGTCGGCGACGCCTTCGCGCGCGAGGCCCGTGCCATGCATGAAGGCAAGATGCCGGAGCGCGCGATCCACGGCGAAGCGCGGCTCGACGAGGCGCGCCGGCTGATCGAGGACGGCATCCCCGTGGCCCCCCTGCCCTTTGCGCCGAAGCGTCGGACCAACTGAGGCGCGGTCGCGCATTGCCCTCGCGTCGCCCGGCCGCTATGGAGGCGCCGGAATCTGCGCGAGGAGAGCCATGTCGGTCCTGGTGATGAAATTCGGCGGCACCTCGGTCGCCACGCTCGACCGGATCCACCGGGCCGCGAAACGCGTGGCCGTCGAGGTGGCCAAGGGGCACGAAGTGATCGTGATCGTGTCGGCCATGGCCGGCAAGACCAACGAGCTGGTCGGCTGGGTGAACGAGACCTCGCCCATGTATGACGCGCGTGAATACGACGCCGTCACCTCTTCGGGCGAGAACGTGACCGCCGGTCTCATGGCGCTCCGGTTGCAGGAAATGGATATCCCGGCGCGCAGCTGGCAGGGCTGGCAGGTGCCGGTCCAGACCACGAGCGCGCATGGCGCGGCGCGGATCCTCGACATTCCGCCCGCCAACATCCGCGCCAAGTTCGCCGAGGGCATGAAGGTCGCCGTCGTCGCGGGCTTTCAGGGCGTGAGCCCCGAGGGCCGGATCACCACGCTGGGGCGCGGCGGCTCCGACACCACCGCAGTGGCCTTCGCAGCCGCCTTCGAGGCCGAGCGCTGCGACATCTATACCGACGTGGACGGGATCTACACGACCGACCCGCGGATCTGCGAAAAGGCCCGCAAGCTCGACCGGATCGCCTTCGAGGAGATGCTCGAGCTGGCCTCTCTCGGGGCCAAGGTGTTGCAGACCCGCTCGGTCGAGCTGGCGATGCGTTACAAGGTGAAGCTGCGCGTGCTGTCGAGCTTCGAGGAACAGTCCGACGACGCGGGAACGCTCGTCTGCGACGAGGAGGAAATCATGGAAAGCAACGTGGTCGCCGGTGTCGCCTATTCCCGCGACGAGGCCAAGATGACGCTCATCTCCGTGGCCGACCGGCCCGGCATTGCCTCGGCGATCTTCGGGGCGCTGGCGGATGCGGGCGTGAACGTGGACATGATCGTCCAGAACATCTCGGAAGAGGGTCGCACCGACATGACCTTCTCCTGCCCCAACGATCAGGTGATGCGCGCCGAGAAGGCGGTCGAGGCGGCCCGTGATCGCGGCGACATCCGCTTCAACGATCTCGTCACCGATACCGGCGTGGCCAAGGTCTCGGTGGTCGGCATCGGCATGCGCAGCCATACCGGTGTCGCCGCCGACATGTTCAAGGCGCTTGCCGCCGAAGGCATCAACATCAAGGTCATCACCACCTCGGAGATCAAGATTTCCGTGCTGATCGACCGGAAATACATGGAACTCGCGGTGCAGGCCCTCCATGATGCCTTCGGGCTGGACAAGGCCGCCTGACCGGGACCACTCCCCCCGGACATGGTGGCGAGAGGGCGGCGATGGTCGATCGACTTGTAGAATCCGAAAGCCGCAAGCTTCTGGGCCGCCTTTCGGCGGTCATGGCGGAGGGCGGTGCCGGTCAGGCGCGGCTCGACCGCATCGTCGGGCTGATCGCCTCGTCGATGAAGACCGAAGTCTGCTCGATCTACCTGTTCCGCGATGCCGAGACGCTCGAGCTTTGCGCGACCGAAGGTCTCAAGGCCGAATCCGTGCACCAGACGCGGATGCGGCTGGGTGAGGGTCTCGTCGGCCGCACCGCCCGCACGCGCCAGGTCGTCAACACCGCCAATGCCCCCGGCGAGCCCGGTTTCCGTTACATGCCTGAGACCGGCGAGGAGCGCTATTCGAGCTTCTGCGGCGTGCCGATCCAGCGGCTGGGCGAACCATTGGGTGTGCTGGTGGTCCAGTCCAAGAATGCCCGCGAGTTCACCACCGACGAGGTCTACGCGCTCGAGGTCGTGGCCATGGTGCTGGCCGAGATGACCGAGCTGGGCGCCTTCGTCGATACCGGCGCGGCGCTCTCGGCACGGCATCAGCAAGCCGTCATGTTCAAGGGCACCTCCGGCCAGGAGGGTGCTGCCGAGGGCCATGTCTGGCTGCACGAGCCGCGCGTCGTCGTCACCAACCCGATCGCCGATGACCCGGCGATCGAGCTGGAGCGGCTGCGCCACGCGGTGGACAAGCTGCGGGTGACCGTCGACGAGCTGCTCTCGGGGGCGACCAGCGCCCATCCTGACCAGGTGCAGGTTCTCGAAACCTACCGCATGTTCGCCAATTCGCGCAGCTGGATGCGACGGATGGAGGAGGACATCGAGAGCGGTCTTTCGGCCGAGGCCGCGGTCGAGAAGGAGCAGTCGCTGGCGCGCTCGCGCATGAACCGCTCCGGCGATCACTACATGCGCGAGCGGCTCTCGGATCTCGACGATCTGTCGAACCGGCTTCTGCGCATCCTGACCGGTCAGGGCCGCGATACCGGCGCCGAACTGCCGGACGATCCGGTTCTGGTGGCCCGCAACATCGGCCCCGGCGAACTCCTGGAATATGGCAAGAAGCTCAGGGGCATCGTGCTCGAGGAGGGCTCGGTCGGCTCGCACGCCGCGATCGTGGCCCGGGCTTGGGCGATCCCGCTGGTGATCCACGCCAAGAACATCACCTCCGAGGCGCTCAACGGCGACGTGATCCTTGTCGATGGCGACCAGGGCGTCGCGCATCTGCGCCCGGAGGAAACGGTGAAGACCGCCTTCCGCGACAAGATCGCGATGCAGGCTCGGGCGCTGGAGCGCTACGCCTCGATCCGCGACATGAAGGCCACGGCGCTGTGCGGCACCACGATCTCGCTGCACATGAATGCCGGGCTGATGGCCGACCTGCCCTCGCTCGAAGGATCGGGTGCCGAGGGTGTCGGCCTGTTCCGCACCGAGTTGCAGTTCCTGATCCGCAACAAGATGCCCAAGCGGGCCGAGCTGTCCGCGCTCTACGCCCGGGTGATGGACGCCGCCGACGGCAAGCGTGTCGCCTTTCGCACCCTCGACATCGGCTCGGACAAGGTGCTGAGCTACATGAAGCCCAATGACGAGCCGAATCCGGCGATGGGCTGGCGCGCGGTGCGGGTGGGGCTCGACAAGCCCGGCGTACTCAGGATGCAACTGCAGGCGCTGATCCGTGCGTCCAATGGCCGTCCGCTTTCGGTGATGTTCCCCTTCATCGCGCTGCCTGCCGAATTCTATGCCGCGCGCGAGGAGTTCGAGAAGGCGATGGAGCGCGAGCGGATCCTCGGCCACCCGCTGCCCGAGACCGTCGAGGTCGGCGCCATGCTCGAAACCCCCAGTCTCGCCTGGGCGCCGGACCAGTTCTTCCGGGAGGTCGATTTTCTCTCGGTTGGCGGCAACGATCTCAAGCAGTTCTTCTTCGCCGCCGATCGCGAGAACGAGCGGGTGCGCAGGCGCTACGACACGCTGGACGTGAGCTTCCTGGGGCTTCTCGATCACATCCTCGCCCGGGCAACCTCCGCCGGCACGCCGATCTCGTTTTGTGGCGAGGATGCGGGCCGGCCGATGGAAGCCCTGTGCCTCGCGGCATTGGGCTTTCCGATGCTGTCGATGCGCCCCGCCTCGGTCGGGCCCGTCAAGCACCTGATCCGTCACTGCAATCTCAAGGCACTCAGGGGCGTGATCCACGAAGCCCGCGACAGCGGCGTGGCCTCGGTCCGCCCCGCCGTGACGAAATGGCTGACCTCGCAAGGCTGGCTCATGTGACGACTTGATCCGGAGATGTCATTTCCATATATCTTGAATATTGGAAATGAGGAGACGGTCATGCCCGACCTGCCCAATCTCGATCTCGACCTCCTGCCGCCGGTCGATCCCGCGCTCTATGTCGCGCCCGGCGATCCGGGTCATGCGCCGCGCATCCTGATCCTGTATGGCAGCCTGCGCGAGCGTTCGTTTTCGCGCTTCGTGGCCGAAGAGGCGGCGCGGCTTCTGGAACATCTGGGCGCCGAGGTCCGGCTATTCGATCCCACCGGTCTGCCCCTGCCCGACGGCGCGCCCGTCGATCATCCCAAGGTGGCGGAACTGCGCGAGTTGGTGGCATGGTCCGAGGGCATGGTCTGGTCGAGCCCGGAGCGGCATGGCGCGATGACCGGCATCCTCAAGGCGCAGATCGACTGGATTCCACTGTCGCTCGGCAGCGTCCGCCCCACTCAGGGCAAGACGCTGGCGCTGGCACAGGTCTGCGGCGGTTCGCAAAGCTTCAACGCGCTCAACCAGATGCGCGTGCTGGGGCGCTGGATGCGGATGGTGACGATTCCCAACCAATCCTCGGTGGCCAAGGCCTGGGACGAGTTCGACGAAGCGGGCCGGATGAAGCCCTCGCCCTATTACAACCGCATCGTCGACGTGATGGAGGAGCTGGTGAAGTTCACGCTGATGACCCGGGGCCGTCCCCACCTCACCGATCGCTATTCCGAGCGCGTCGAAAGCGCCGAGGCGCTGTCGCGGCGGGTCAATACCGGCCGGACCTAACGCTTTGTCGGCATGCGGCGACGCTCCAACGCCGCGTGGAAGGCGTCGAGTACCTGTTCTTCGCCATGGATCCGCGCCAGCCGCCGCAGCCCGAAATGCACATGCGCCACCTCGACGTAGTAATCGACGAAGGCATAGTTCGTCCCCGCCCCCGCCGCGGCGCCGAGGATCGGCACCGCCTGCCCCGCCAGCTTCTGTCCGAGCACCGTGGCAAAGCGCGGCGCGATACGCGAGATCAGCCGGTTCACCGCGACGCCCGAGAGCCCGAGCCGGGCCCCGAGAAAGGCGGTGTCGATCCCCTCATCCTCCCCGCCCGGACCACCGGCGCCGAAGACCCGCAGGCATTCGGCCCGGGTCTCGTCGCTGGCCGGGTCTTCGCCATTCGCCTCGGCGACGCGCTGTACGGCACGGAAGATCATCGTCGTCGCCACCGGAAGTTCGGCCAGGGCGGTGGTAAGGCCGCCCAAGCCGCCCACCGCGCCCGAAATCGTGGCCATGACCCGCGCCGCCCCATCCGTGCCGAAGGCCGCCTCGAGCGCGCCTGCGCCATTGCCCGGACGCCGCGTGCGCGCGGCGACGTCGTAGCTGCGCGACAGCGCCGCGCGCGCCGCCGCCTCGATCCGGGCCCGGGCGGGCTTCGGCAACATCCGCATGCCACCTTCGACCCGGTCTCCGGCGAGGTTGATGATCCGCATCAGGCCGCGGCCCGCGCGCGCCTGTCGCTCGGCCAGTGCCGCGATCTCGGCCTTGACGCCGTCGTCGAGGGGCCGCGGCGGCACTTCGGGATTGATCTCGCGCATGGGTGTGCTCATGCGCCGATAATTGGTCTGCGCGACCGGGTTTTCAATCGGTCGAATCGGCGGTACGCGTGACTTCGCCGCCGATGCCGTCCCAAGCGCCATCCTGGAGCGCCAAACCGAGCACACGCTCGGGATTGGTCGGCGGAGGCATGAGCACGCCGTCGAGGCGCGAGAAGCCGAAACGGGAATAATAAGGCGCGTCGCCCACCAGCATCATCCGCGGATGCCCGGCCATGCGCGCCCGTTCGATCACCTCGAAGATCAGCAATCCGCCCAAGCCTTCGCCCTGACGCGTGGGATGTACCGCGACCGGCCCCAGCAGCAGCGCGGCATGATCGCCCACCCGCACCGGCCAGGTCCGGATCGCGCCCGCCGCCTCGCCGGCGCGGCCCCGTGCCACGAGGCAAAGCTCCGCCTCGGGGGGCACGCCGTCGCGCAACCGGTAGGAGGAGAGCGCCTCGCGGCCCGGCGCGAAGCACAGGTCGTAGAGCGCCTCGACCTCGTGATGGTCTCCGGGCTGCTCCTGCGCGATCTCGGCCATGCATCACTCCCGCCCCTTGGCGGCGAAGCGCGCCGCGCGCGCGCCCTAGCATGCCATGGGGACGGTGCAAACCGCTCGCGCCGCTGGACCCGCCCCGACCCAGTCGCTACCTCTTGGCGCGACCAAGGAGGAAACGCATGTTCTACCGCCCCGAGGATGGCCACGGCCTGCCGCATAACCCGTTCAACGCCATCGTCGCGCCGCGTCCCATCGCCTGGGTCTCGACCCGGGGGTCGGACGGGACCGAGAACCTCGCGCCCTATTCCTTCTTCAACGCCGTGGCCTATGTGCCGCCGCAGGTGATGTTCGCCTCGACCTCGGCCAAGGACGACCGTCCCTTCTCGAAGGACACGATGTTCAACATCCGCGAGACCGGCCAGTTCTGCGTCAACATCGTCGAATACGCCGCGCGCGACGCGATGAACGCCACCTCGGGGCCCTGGCCCAAGGACGAGGACGAATTCGCAAAGGCCGGCATCGAACGCGCCACCTGCGAAACGATCGCCTGTTCGCGGGTGGCGAACGCGCCTGCGTCGCTCGAATGCCGGCTGGTGCAGATCGTGGAACTGGAAGGTGCGCATAACTTCATGGCCATCGGCGAGGTCACGGGCGTGCACATGCGCGACGACTGCATCCGCGAGGGCCGGTTCGACGTAACCGCCTTCCAGCCGCTCGCGCGGCTCGGTTACCGCGATTATGCCCGCGTGACCGAGCTGTTCAGCCTGACTCGTCCGGGCCAGTAGCCGGTCCGACAGGCGCGAAGGGCGGCCCATCCGGGCCGCCCTTCGCGTTTCCTTGCACCTGACATACGCAGGCCCGGCCATCGAGGCCGGGCCTGCGTTTCAGTCCTCAGTGGCCGCCACCCAACGCGCCGGGCCGAATGTCGTAATCCACCGCCACGCCGTAGTTCGGATCGTCATCGCTCTCGACCACGAGTTGGCCGGCGCGGCGCAGCAGCGCATGGCAGTCGGGCGACAGGTGCCGCAGCACCAGCCGCTTGCCCGCGGCGGTATAGCGGTCGGCCATGGTCTCGATCGCGGCCAGTGCCGACTGGTCGGCGACCCGGCTGTGCTCGAAATCGACGATCACGTGGTCGGGGTCCTTATCGATCTGGAACAGTTCGGAGAAGCCGTCGGCCGAGCCGAAGAACAGCGGGCCCTGGATCTGATAGACCTTGGCGCCGTCATCGGTGCGGAATGTGCGCGCGCCGATCCGCGTGGCGTTCTGCCAGGCATAGGCCAGCGCCGAGACGATGACCCCCGCCACCACGGCGGTGGCGAGGTCGGTCAGGACGGTGATGACGGTCACCAGCACGATGACGATGGCATCGACGCGCGGCACCCGGCGCATCACCCGGAAGGTGTTCCAGGCGAAGGTGCCGATCACGACCATGAACATCACGCCCACGAGGGCTGCCAGCGGGATCTGCTCGATCACCGGCGCGGCGAAGAGGATGAAGCACAAAAGGAAGATCGCCGCCGAGGCGGCGGCGAGCCGGGTGCGCCCGCCGGAGGAGACGTTGATCATCGATTGGCCGATCATCGCGCAGCCGCCCATGCCGCCGAAGAATCCGGTGACGACGTTGGCGATGCCTTGGGCCACGCATTCCTGGCTCGCGCCGCCGCGCTTGCCGGTGATCTCGGAGACGAGGTTGAGCGTCAACAGGCTCTCGATCAGACCGATCGCGGCGAGGATCAGCGCATAGGGCAGGATGATGCCCAAGGTTTCGAGGTTCAGCGGCACCAGCGGGATCGAGAACTCGGGCAGCCCGCCCGAAATCTGCGCCAGATCGCCGACGCGCGGCACCGGCAGGCCGAGGCCGATGACGATCGCCGCGACGATGCCGATCGCGGCCAGCGGCGCGGGAATGGCACGGGTCAGGCGTGGCATGATCCAGATGATGAACATGGTGAGCGCTACCAGCGCCAGCATCAACACCAGCGGAAAGCCCGACAGGAAGCCGCCCGTGGCCGGATCGTGAAACTGTTCGAGCTGCGACAGGCCGATGACGATGGCGAGCCCGTTGACGAAGCCGAGCATCACCGGATGCGGCACGAGGCGCATGAACTTGCCCAGCCGGAAGATCCCCGCGAGCACCTGCAGGATGCCCATCAGCACCACCGTGGCGAAGAGATATTCGACCCCGTGTTCCGCCACCAGGCTGACCATGACGACGGCCAGCGCACCCGTGGCCCCCGAGATCATGCCGGGCCGGCCGCCGATCAGCGCGGTGATCAGGCCGACGAGGAAGGCGGCGTAGAGGCCGACCAGCGGGTTCACACCCGCGACGAAGGCGAAGGCCACCGCCTCGGGAACAAGGGCCAGCGCCACGGTCAGGCCGGAGAGGATCTCGGTCTTGTAATCGGCCGCGTTGCGCGGCAGGGCCGGGGCGTTTTCCGAGGAAACGGCGTTGGCCACCACGGCCAGGGGAGATCGGCTCATCGGCTCACTTTCGTTTGGTGGGTCTTCGGGCTGCGGTGGCGGAATAGCCCAGCCGGCCCGTCGACGGAACCCGCAAACGCGCCGTTTCCCCGAATCGGGCTTCGCAATGGCCATCGCACGCCTTATGAACGCGCCGCCCCCACTCCGGGGTACGAGACCCGATGCGGGCCCCGCCCCGCCCCCCAGGACAGGAGCCGTCATGGCCCATGTGACCGATTACATCCGCACCATTCCCGATTTCCCGCACGAGGGAATCCTGTTCCGGGACGTGACGACGCTGTTTGCCGACCGCGACGGGCTGCGCCTCGCCATCGAGGGGCTGGTCGAAGCCTGCGAAGGGCTGGAGATCGACACGGTGGCCGGGCTGGAGGCGCGCGGCTTCATCCTGGGCGGCGCGCTGGCCGACCGGCTGGGCACCGGCTTCGTGCCGATCCGCAAGAAGGGCAAGCTGCCGGGCCGCACCATCGGCCAGAGCTACAAGCTCGAATACGGCGAGGCCGAGGTCGAGCTGCATGACGACGCGCTGCACCGGGGGCAGAAGGTACTGCTGGTCGACGACCTGCTGGCCACCGGCGGCACCGCCGAGGCGGGCATCAAGCTGATCGAACGACTGGGCGCCGAGGTGGTGGCCTGTGCCTTCATCATCGACCTCAAGGATCTCGGCGGCCGCAAGCTTCTCGAGGGGCTCGGGCACCGGGTCGAGGCGCTCTGCGCCTATGCGGGCGACTGAAGCTCGTCAGGGGGCTTGCGTATTCGAGGAAGAACGAGCCGGGGAGTGCGCCTCTCCCCGGTTCATCTTTTTCCGATTACGCAATTCCGACCTCAGCTGCGCAGCACGGCGCCGGGGTTGAGGATGCCGTGCGGATCGAGCGCCGACTTGATCGCCCGCATCATGGCGAGCTTCGCCGGGTCGCCGTAGCGCTCCAGATCGCCGACCTTGAGCCGCCCGATCCCGTGCTCGGCGCTGACCGAGCCGCCAAAGGCATGGGCGAGATCATGGACGATCTCCTTCACGCGCGGCCGGATGTCCTCGTAATCCTTGCGGTCTCGGCCCTTGGGCGGGAACACGTTGTAATGCAGGTTGCCATCGCCCAGATGGCCGAAGCAGTTGATCCGCACATCGCCAAGCGCGCGCAGTGCCGGGCCGCCCTGCGCGATGAAGCCCGGCACTGAGGAGAGCGGCACCGAGATATCGTGCGAGGAGATCGAGCCGATCCGGCGATTGGCCTCGGGGATCGTCTCGCGCACTGACCAAAGCGCCGCGGCCTGCGCCTCCGACGAGGCGATGACGCCGTCCTCGGACAACCCGGCCGCCACCGCCGCCTCGAAAATCGCGGCGAGGCTGTCTTCGGGGCGTAGCCCCTCGGGAAGCCCCAGTTCGACCAGCACCATCCATTCGGGCATGGGATCGAGAGGCACCCGCGCGTCGAGCCCGGCTTCGACCAGGAATTCGGGGCCCTGCCGGTGCATCAGTTCGAAGGCGGTGACGTTGTCGCCGACCCGGTCGCGCGCCAGCGCGAGGAGATCGAGCGCGGCGCGCGGCGAGGCCACCTGGAACAGCGCGGTGCCCGAGGCGGCGGGAACAGGCGCCAGCTTGAGCGCGGCGGCGGTGATGACTCCGAGGGTGCCTTCCGCCCCGATCATCAGGTCGCGCAGGTCGTAGCCCGTATTGTCCTTGTAGAGCCGAGTGAGCCCGGCCCAGACCTCACCCTGCGCCGTCACCACTTCGAGCCCGAGGCATTGTGCCCGGGCATTGCCATAGCGCAGCACGTTCAGGCCGCCCGCATTGGTCGCCAGAAGTCCGCCGATCCGTGCCGACCCTTCGGAGGCGAGCGAGAGCGGGAACATCCGCCCCGCCTCGCGCGCGGCGCCCTGCACCTCGGCAAGGATCGCGCCGGCCTCGGCCACGAGTACGTTCTCGGATGGATAGACGTCGCGGATCCGGTCCATCCGTGCCAGCGACAGGATCACCGGCACCACGCCGTCCTGCATCACCTGCCCGCCAACGAGCCCGGTGCCGCCGCCATGCGGCACCACGCCCACCCGCGCTTCGTGACAGGCGCGCAGGATCGTCGCCACCTCTTCGGTTGAAGCGGGGGCGAGCAGCACGCCCTGCCCCCTGTAGCGGCCGCGCGGCTCCTCGAGGTGCTCGGGTCCGGCCTGACGGAAGGCGGGCTCGGGAAGCCTGTCCCGCAGAGTGTCGAGGAACTCCGGAGTGGCGGCGTTCAGCATGGCGGTCTTCTCCTCAGCCCGTTGCGGTACGACCGCGCCGATCGGCCCTCAGATTGGCGTAGAGCACGTGATTGCGCCAGCGCCCGTCGATCTGCAGGTAGCTTTGCGCCACGCCTTCATACTTGTAGCCGCAGCTTTCAAGGAGCCGCCGCGACGGCGTATTTTCGGGCAGGCAGCCCGCTTCGATCCGGCTCAGATCCATGACGGTGAAGGCATGGTGCACCACCGCCTGCACCGCCTCGCGCATGTACCCCATGCGCGCGAAGGGCTCGCCGATCCAGTAGCCCGTGGTACCCGCCTGCGCCGGGCCGCGCCGGATGTTGTCGAGGGTGATCGCGCCGAGAAGCATCTGGTCGGCGCGGCGGATCAGGAACAGCGGCAGCGCCGTGTTCTGGCTGATCGAGCGCTGTGCCCAGTAGACCCGGTTCGTGAAGGCGCGACGCGTCAGGTGATCGGCGGCCCAGGTCGGCTCCCAGCGGGTCAGGAAGGCCGCCGAATCGCGACGCAGCGCCGCCCAGGCCCGAAAGTCGCCATGCACGGGCGGGCGCAAAACGAGCCGCTCGGTCTCGATCTGGACCCGCCGGCGCTGGCCGAGCATCAGGCGGCGAGCCTTTCCTTCAGCTCCTCCAGACGCGGCGCGGTCTCGGCCGGTCCATAGAGCGCCAGCGCGCTGCCCGCCCCGCCCGCGGCATGGGCGGCGAATTCGCGCACCGCCTCGACGGTGACGGCATCGATCTTCTCGACCGCCTCCTCGACCGCCGGCACGCGCCCCCAGATCGCGAGCATCCGCGCCAGACGCTCGGCCCGGTTCGAGGGGCTCTCCAGCCCCATCAGCATCCCGGCCTTCATCTGCGCCCGGGCGCGGGCCACCTCGGCCTCGCTCATGTCGCCCGCCGCGCGCTTCATCTCGTCCATGGTGATCCGTGCCAGATCGCCGATCTCCTCGGCCGAGGTTCCGGCATAGATCGTGGTCATGCCGGTATCCTCGTAGGCCCCGGCCTGCGCGAAGATGGTGTAGCACAGCCCCCGGTCCTCGCGGATCTTCTGGAACAGCCGCGAGGACATGCCGCCGCCGAGCGCGGTGGCATAGATCTGCGCGGTGTAGATCGCCGGGTCGCGGTAATGCGGACCTTCCAGCGCCATCGCGAAATGCACCTGCTCGAGCGGCTTGATGACCCGCTTCTCGCCGCCCATGAAGCGCGCGGGCGGTTGGATCGGCGCGGTGACGCGCGGCGCCAGCCCGCCGAACAGACGCTCGGCCGCGCGCACGATCTCGTCGTGATCCACGTCCCCCGCGGCGGAAAGGATCAGCTGGCCCGGCCCGTAATGCGACCGGGTGAAATCCTGCAGATCGGCGCGGCTGAATTGCGCAACGCGCTCGGCCGGCCCGAGAATGGTGCGACCCAGCGGCTGGTCCGGATAGGCCTCTTCCTGAAGCCAGTCGAAGATGATGTCGTCGGGCGTGTCCAGCGCCTGGCCGATCTCCTGCAGGATCACGCCGCGCTCGACCTCGATCTCCTCTTCCGAGAACACCGGGTTCAGCAGGATATCCGAGATCACATCGAGCGCGAGCCCTACATCCTGCCCCAGCACGCGAGCATAATAGGCGGTCATCTCCCGCGAGGTATAGGCGTTGATGTAGCCGCCCACATCCTCGATCGCCTCGGCGATGGCGAGCGCCGAGCGCGTCTTGGTGCCCTTGAAGGCCATGTGCTCGAGGAAATGCGCGATGCCGTTCTGATCCGCCGTCTCGTGGCGTCCGCCAGCCAGCACCCAGATGCCGATCGAGGCCGATTGCAGCCCCGGCATCCGCTCCGTGGCGATGCGGAAACCATTGGACAGGGTGTGAAGCTGGACACTCACCGCGCGATCTTCTCCCGAATGACGGATTGCAGAGCCGCGAGATCGTTCTCGACCCGCGTCACCCGCTCCGCGCGGTCATACAGCCCCGCCATCCGGGTTGGAAGGGGCGGCCGGATCGTGGTGGCGGCCTCGACAGCGTCCGGGAACTTGGCCGGATGCGCGGTGGCGAGGGTAACCATCGGGTTCGCGCCGAGATGTGCCTCGGCCACGTGAACACCCACCGCCGAATGCGGGCAGAGCAGTTCACCGGTCTGCTCGTGGATGCGACGGATCGTCTCGCGGGTGTCCTCCTCGGTGGCGCGGCCCGAGGCGAAGCTGTCGCGCAGCCGGCCGATCGCGCCTTGGCTCACCGCGAAACCGCCATTCGCCTTCAGCTCGTCCATCAGCTGCGCCACGGCGGCACCGTCGCGGCCATAGGCATCCCACAGCGCCCGCTCGAAATTCGAGGAGACCTGGATGTCCATCGAGGGGCTGATGGTCGGCGTCACGCCCGACTTGCGATGCTCGCCGTTCTCGATGGTGCGGTGCAGGATGTCGTTGCGATTGGTGGCGATGACCAGCCGACCGATCGTTAGGCCCATCCGCCGGGCGATGTCACCCGCATAGATGTCGCCGAAATTGCCGGTGGGTACCGTGAAGTCGATTTCGCGATGCGGCGCCCCAAGGCTGGTGGCGGCGGTAAAGTAATAGACCACCTGCGCCAATACCCGGCCCCAGTTGATCGAGTTCACGCCTGCAAGTCGCACCTCGTCGCGGAAAGCGAAATCGTTGAACATGTCCTTGAGCGCGGCCTGGCAATCGTCGAAATCCCCCGTGACCGCGAGGGTATGGACGTTCTTTTCGCGCGGCGTGGTCATCTGCCGGCGCTGTACCTCGGAGATCCGCTCATGCGGGTAGAGGATCACCACGTCGACATTGGCAAGCCCGCGAAACGCCTCGATCGCCGCCGAGCCGGTATCGCCCGAGGTGGCGCCAACGATGGTGATACGCTCACCGGAGCGCTCAAGCGATGCCTGAAACAGCTGACCGATCAGCTGCATGGCAAAGTCCTTGAAGGCCAGGGTCGGCCCGTGGAACAGCTCCAGCAGGTGATGGTTCGGACTGAGCTGGCTGAGCGGTGCCCGTGCCGGATGCGCGAAGCTCGCATAGGCCCTGGCGATCAGGCGGCGGAACTCGTCATCGGAGAAGGCGTCGCCGATGAATGGGCGCATCACCCGAAAGGCCACCTCCTCGTAGGGCTGACCCGCCATGGCCGCGATCTGAGCGCGATCGAACATCGGCACGGTTTCGGGGACATAGAGACCGCCATCGCGGGCGAGGCCGGTCAGCATCGCCTCCTCGAAGGAAAGGCTCGGGGCCTGGCCGCGGGTCGAGACATAGCGCATGGGTCTGTCCTTCGAAGTCAGGACGCGGCGCGGCGGCCGCGCCACAGGAAGAATCCGGTCATCACGGCCCAGACGGCGGCCAGCGAGAACCAGGTGATGGCGTAACCGAGGTGGTCGTTCGGCACGGCGCCGCTGTCAAGCGGCATGGGCGCGGTTCCGATCGCCGGCGTGATGCGACGCGCCACCACCAGAAGCGGCGCGGTGCCGAGCGCCGCGGCCATCGGCCCGACGTCGCGGGCATACCAGATATTGGCGGCCGTGTCGGGGGCCGGGGTCCAATCGTCGACCTCCTGCGGCCAATGCAGGTTTCCGGTGATCATCGCTTTCGGCGTGGCGCGGCTCAGATCCTTGGCCCCGAGCGGCACGAAGCCCAGATCGGCCATGACACGGCGCCCGCCGGTCTCGAGCACGCCGATCACCCGGTAACCCGGCCCGTCGGCGGCGCTGAGCACGTGGATCTCCTCGCCGGTGAGCCGTCCCTCCGCCACCACCGGCAAGAAGCGCTGCGCCTGCGGATCGGCGGTGCCGACGCCCGAGAGCGGCACGGGGGCGGCGAGGATGCGCGCGTCGAGATCGGCGAGGATCGCGGTCTTCCAACTCAGGCGCTGGACCTGCCAGACCCCGAGGCCGATCAGGATCGCGCAGCCCAGGACGCCCATCAGCAGCGGTAGAACAATGCGTCGCATCTTGTCTCCGGAAACGAGAAGGACGCGCGAGAGGGCCCGCGCGTCCGTGTTGGGTGGGCTGTCGTGGCGGGCGCGAGGCCCTGCCGTATCAGCTGCCCCAGACGTAGATCGAGAAGAACAGGAACAGCCACACCACATCGACGAAGTGCCAGTACCAGGCCGCCGCCTCGAAGCCGACATGCTTCTCCGGGGTGAAATCGCCGCGCTGCAGGCGGTACAGGCAGACCGCGAGGAAGATCGTGCCGATGATCACATGCGCGCCGTGAAAGCCGGTCGCCATGAAGAACACGCCGCCATAGACGTTGCCGCCGAAGCTGAACGGCGCTTCCCAGTATTCCAGGGCCTGGAACGCGGTGAAGATCACGCCGAGACCGATGGCGATCAGCAGACCGTTGCGCATGTCCTTGCGGTTGTTCTCGTGCACCAGCGCGTGGTGCGCCCAGGTCGCCGCCGCGCCGGAGCAGAGCAGGATCAGCGTGTTGATCAGCGGCAGGTGCCAAGGATCGAAGGTGGTGATGCCCTCGGGCGGCCAGGTGCCGTCGACCATCGGGCTCTCGGGGCCCATCGGGTAGAGCGCGTTCTTGAAGAAGGCCCAGAACCATGCCGCGAAGAACATGACCTCGGACATGATGAACATGATGAAGCCGTAGCGCAGGCCGATCCGGACCACCGGGGTGTGGTCGCCCTGACGGCTTTCGCCGATCACGTCGGCCCACCAGCCATACATGGTGTAGAGCACCGCCGCGAGGCCGATCAGGAACAGCCAGGGGCCGGAGCCGTGCATCCAGACGACCGCGCCGAACAGCATGGCGAAGGCGCCGGTGGCCGACAGGAACGGCCAGATGGACGGGGCCAGGATGTGATAATCGTGGTTCTTTTCATGCGCCATTCGTTCGGTCCCTCGGGCCTTTCGTTCAGTTCGTGTCTATCGCCTGAGCGGCGGTGCGTGTCAAAGACTCGTTGCCCGGCGCCAGTGCCGCCGTCTCCGTGTCCTCGGGCAGGTCGATCTCGTAGAAGGTGTAGCTCAGCGTGATCTCGTGGACATACTTGGCCTCGCGATCCTCGACGATCTCTGGGTCCACGAAGAAGCTGACCGGCATCAGCACCGTCTCGCCGGGCTGCAGCACCTGCTCGGTGAAGCAGAAGCATTCGATCTTCTCGAAATAGCCGCCGGCCGAATAGGGCGCGACGTTGTAGCTCGCCTGACCGGCGACGGCCCGCTCGGTCGGGTTGTGCGCCTCGTAGAAGGCGAGGCCCGTCTCGCCGATCCTGATCTCCATCTCGCGTTCGACCGGCTTGAACTCCCACGGCATGCCGCGGTCGAGCGAGGCGTCGAAGCGCACGGTGATGGTCTGGTCGAGCACCGTGTCCGATCCCGCCT
Organism: Limimaricola sp. AA108-03; assembly: GCF_050847355.1. Taxonomy (NCBI): domain Bacteria; kingdom Pseudomonadati; phylum Pseudomonadota; class Alphaproteobacteria; order Rhodobacterales; family Paracoccaceae; genus Limimaricola; species Limimaricola sp. AA108-03. Next base: position 963,982 of record NZ_CP193755.1, on the reverse strand, counting down.
CGGCCACCGATGTGGCGCCGCCGAAGCCGGTGACGCGGCAGAACCACGAGTAGAATGGCACGGCCGCCCAGGCCAGGGCGCCCATCACGACGACCACGCCGACCATCTGCAGCGCGGTACGGCGCAGCTTGCGGTCGCGATCGGTCATTGCGCGGCCCCCTCCTGCGGCACGAGCTGCGGGCGCGCCACGTGATCGAAGCGCTCCAGCTCGACGATCGAGCCGAGCGACAGCGTCTTGACCACGGTCAGGCCGAAGATCAGGGCGACGAAGCCCACGAGCAGCAGCCCGACGCCCCAGTTGCGGCCCCGCCGGCGGTGATGCAGTTCATGTTCGACACGCATGGACATGTCTCCTTATGCCCCGATCAGCCCCGACAGGATTTGCCAGGAACCGCCCCAGGGACGTAGCGCCGCCTCGATCAGAAGCGCGCCGAAATGCAGGAAGAGATAGCCGAGCGAGATCTTGAAGACCTTCTTCTCGGCGGCGTAGCCATCGGCCTCGGCCTGCTCCTCGCTGCGACGGAACAGCTGCCACGCACCGCCCAGGAACTGCAGGTTCAGCACCAAAGCGATGGCGAGGTAGATCGGCCCGCCGATCGACGTGAATCCTAGGCCCAGCGCCACCGGCACCAGAAGCATGGTGTATGCGAGGATATGGCGGCGGGTCGAGCGGCGGCCATGCGTCTCGGTCAGCATCGGCACGCCCGCATCGCCGTAATCCGACTTCACGAACAGCGCCAGCGCCCAGAAATGCGGTGGCGTCCACATGAAGGTCAGCGCGAACATCAGCACGCTTTCGATGGCGATGTCGCCGGTGGCGGCGGCCCAGCCGATCATCGGAGGAAAGGCCCCCGCGGCGCCGCCGATGACGATGTTCTGCGGCGTCGAACGCTTGAGCCACATCGTGTAGATCACGGCGTAGAAGAAGATGGTGAAGGCCAGCAGCCCCGCGGCGAGAGGGCCGGCGGCGAGGAACAGCACCAGCACCGAGAAGCCCGACAGCGCGAGGCCCAGCGCCAGCGCGTCGCCCGGCGTGGTCTTGCCAGCCGGGATCGGGCGGCTCTTGGTGCGGCGCATGATCGCGTCGATGTCGGCATCCCACCACATGTTGAGCGCGCCGGAGGCGCCGCCGCCCACCGCGATGCACAGGATCGCCACGAAGCCCAGGAACGGGTTCACCGCGACGGGGGCCACCAGCAGGCCCACCAGCGCGGTGAAGACCACGAGCGACATCACCCGCGGCTTGAGCAGCGCGAAGTAGTCCTTGAGCCCGGCCTCGGGGGCCCCGGGATAGCTCAGATCGGTCATGCTGGCATCGGTCATGCGGGCTCCCGTCCGGCGGTCATCATCCGCCGTCGCTGCTGGCGCGGTCGCGGGGTGCCTCGACCCCGGCTGCGCGGCCGGGCGGTCCCGGCCGGTCGTCATGTCGAATGGCGGCGGCGCCGCCCCGTCGGGCGGGCGCCTGCGCGCCCTGCCCCTCGGTTCACGAACCGGCTCAGGCCGGGAACTCTTCCTTGGCGCCCGCGAGCCACTGCTCATAGGCCTCCGGGCTCACCACCTTGACGGTGATCGGCATGTAGGCGTGGTCCTTGCCGCAAAGCTCGGAGCACTGGCCGAAATAGACGCCTTCCTGCTCGGCCTCGAACCACAGCTGGGCGATCCGGCCCGGCACCGCGTCCTGCTTCACGCCGAAGGCGGGAATGGTCCAAGAGTGGATCACGTCGGCGGCGGTCACGTCCATCACCACGGTCGCGCCCACGGGGACCACCACGGCGGTATCGGTCGCCAGCTTGAATTCGTCGGCGCCATAGCCGGCCTCGTTCAGCTCGGCCAGGATCTCTTCGTTGAGGTTGCCCATGCCCGCGCCGATCATGAAGCTCTCGAAGGCGACCTCCTCGTCGGGATACTCGTAGCCCCAGTACCACTGGAAGCCGGTCACCTTGATGTGCACGTCGCCCTCGGGGATCTCCTGCTGGTCGAACAGCACCGGCAGGGAGAAGGCGCCGATGAAGATCAGGATGACGATCGGCACCACGGTCCAGGCGATCTCGAGCGGCGAGTTGTGGGTGAAGGTCGCCGGGTTGGGATTGGACTTGCGGTTGTAGCGCAGGATCACGAAGGCCAGCAGGCCGGTGACGAAGAGCGTGATCGCGGTGATGATGACGAGCAGCATCCCGTCGAGCCAGTGGATGTCGCGCGCCAGCTTGGTCGCGGCGGGCTGCCAGCCCACGGCCCCATCGACCGGACGGCCGATGATCGGCAGTTCGGCGATCGTCTCCTGTGCCGAGACCATGCCCGCCGTCAGTGTGGCGGCGGCGGTCCCGAGCACGGCGAGGGGCTTTGTGAGGTGCATGTCTCTACCTTGCGTGTGTGGCGTAAGTCGGCGCCCCGAGGCCCCCGCCGCGGCGGAATCCCCTGTCGTCCGCGGGTCTATTCCCATAAACTGTCGCGCAGAACAAGCTGTCGGGTTGCGGCAAACGGACGCTCGCCCTACCTGCCCGTCGCCTTCATTCCCCGCCCAGAGCCCCGACGAGGACGCCAGATGACCGCACGACAGGCCGAGCCCGCCTTCGATCCTTTCGCCACCCATCTCGACCGCGCCGCGGCATTGCGGCTGCTGCGCGAGGCGGTGGCCGGCGCCGATGACGGCGAGTTGTTCCTCGAGCGTCGCCGCTCCGAGGTGCTGGGCTTCGACGATGGCCGTCTGAAGCACGCCAATTTCGACGCGGCCGAGGGCTTCGGCCTGCGCGCGGTGCGCGGCGAAACCTCGGGCTATGCGCATTCGACCAGTATCGACGAGGCGGCGCTGAAGCGTGCGGTGGCGACCGCGCGGCTCGCGGTGGGCGATGGCGGCGGCAGCCTCGCGGAGGCCCCTGCCCGTACCAACAGGCACCTCTATACCGATGCCGACCCGATCGCCGGCGCCGCCTTCGGGGTGAAGGTCGACCTCCTGCGCGAGATCGACGCCTTTGCCCGTGCGCTCGACCCGAAGGTGGTGCAGGTCACCGCGAGCCTCGCCGCCTCGCATCAGGAGGTGGCGATCCTGCGGCCCGAGGACGCTCTTTATACCGACATCCGCCCGATGGCGCGGATATCGATCGGTGTCATCGTCGAGAAGGACGGACGCCGCGAGAGCGGCCATATGGGCGGCGGCGGCCGTTTCGGCCTCGACGGGTTGATGGCCCGCGATCACTGGGAGCCGGTGGTGCGCGAGGCGCTGCGTATCGCCCTGGTCAATCTCGACGCCGAGGCGGCACCCGCAGGCGTCATGGACGTGGTGCTGGGGCCGGGCTGGCCCGGGATCCTGCTGCACGAGGCGGTAGGGCACGGGCTCGAGGGCGACTTCAATCGCAAGGGTTCCTCGGCCTTTGCCGGGCTGATGGGCAGCCAGGTCGCCGCCAAGGGCGTCACCGTGCTCGATGACGGCACCATCCCCGACCGGCGCGGCTCTCTCACCTTCGACGACGAAGGCACGCCTTCGAACCGCACCACGCTGATCGAGGACGGCAAGCTGGTGGGTTACATGCAAGACCGGCAGAACGCCCGGCTGATGGGCGTGGCCCCCACCGGCAATGGCCGTCGCGAGAGCTTTGCCCACACGCCGATGCCGCGCATGACCAACACCTACATGCTGGCGGGCAAGGACGACCCGGCCGGGATGGTGGCGGATCTGAAGGACGGCATCTGGGCCGTGGGGTTCGGCGGCGGACAGGTCGACATCACGAGCGGCAAGTTCGTCTTTTCCTGCACCGAGGCCTACCGGGTGAAGAACGGCAAGATCGGCGCGCCGGTCAAGGGCGCGACGCTGATAGGCGACGGCGCCACGGCGCTGCAGAAGATCCGCGCCATCGGCAACGATCTCGCGCTCGACCCCGGGATCGGCAATTGCGGCAAGGCCGGGCAATGGGTGCCGGTGGGGGTGGGGCAGCCCTCGCTGGCGATCGGCGGGCTGACGGTGGGCGGGTCGGGAAGCTGAGCCCCGCAGATCCCACCGCCATGCCCGCTGCGGTTTACGCCTCATTAACCGAGTCGCCTTAAACCTGAGCGGGCAACAGGCGAGGCGCGGATGTCCCAGGAACCGACTTCTTCCGCTCACCCCCCACTCCCACCCACCTCGGAAGAAGACACGCTGTCCCGCCTCCGCCTGTTGCGCTCCCGCCGCGTGGGCATCGCCACTTACTGGCGCCTGATGGCAGAGCATGGTTCGGCCCGGGCCGCACTGGATGCGCTGCCCGACGTCGCCCGCGCTGCCGGCATCGAAGACTATGCCCCTTGCCCGGCCGAGGCCGCTCATGCCGAAATGGCGGCGGCCCGATCCGCAGGCGCGCATCTGCTGGCGCATGGCGATCCGCTCTACCCTGCCGATCTCGCCGCCCTGCCCGACGCCCCGCCGCTCCTGTGGCTGCGCGGCCGCGCGGCCCTGCTGCGCCGCCCGATGCTGGCCCTGGTGGGTGCCCGAAACGCCTCGTCGCTGGGGCTGCGCATGGCGCGCCGGCTGGCGGCCGAGTTGTCGGAGGCAGGCTGGATCGTGGTGTCGGGCCTGGCACGCGGCATCGATGCGTACGCACACGAGGCCGCGTTGACCGGCGGCACCATCGCCGTCGCCGCGGGGGGCGTCGATGTCGTCTACCCGCCGGAGAACGCGGATCTGACGGCGCGCATCGCCCGCGACGGGCTGATCCTGTCCGAACAGCCGCCCGGGCTGGTGCCGCAGGGGCGACATTTCCCGGCGCGCAACCGCATCGTCGCCGGGCTGTCGCGGGCGGTGCTGGTGGTCGAGGCGGCGGCGCGCTCGGGCAGTTTGATCACCGCGCGCGCCGGGCTCGATGCGGGGCGTGAGGTGATGGCGGTGCCGGGACACCCCTTCGATGCCCGCGCCGGCGGCTGCAACCTGCTGATCCGCGATGGGGCGACATTGGTCCGGGGCGCCCGGGACGTGCTCGACATCATCGGCCGCATCGCGCCATCGACATCGACACTGCTAAAGTCCCCCGATGCGCCGCCGGAACCGCGCAAGGGCCCGAGCGAGGCGGTGTCGGCGCGCATTCTCGACCGGCTCGGCGCCGCGCCGCTTGCCGAAGATCAACTGCTGCGCGATCTCGGCCTGCCCGCCGCTCAGGTCAGCCAGGCGCTCGTCGATCTTGAACTGTCGGGCCATGTCGCCCGACAGCCGGGCGGTCTGCTGGCGCGGCACGGCCCCGCGAATGGCGCGGGGTAAGCCCGGACGCCACCGGACAGAGGGCGCATTGACATTGCGGCGGCCCCCGCCACATGTTGCCCGCCCAAAGCGCCCCTCCCCTGTCCCGAGGATTCCCCATGCCCGTCGTCGTCGTCGAATCTCCGGCCAAGGCCAAGACGATCAACACTTATCTCGGGTCGGACTATACCGTCCTCGCCTCCTACGGGCATGTCCGCGACCTGCCGCCCAAGGATGGTTCGGTCGATACCGACAATGATTTCGACATGCGCTGGGAGGTCGGTGCGGATTCGCGCAAGCACGTGAAGGCGATCGCCGACGCGCTCAAATCCGACCCGAACCTGATCCTCGCCACCGACCCCGATCGCGAGGGGGAGGCGATCTCGTGGCACCTGCAGGAGGCGCTGACCGCGCGCAAGGTGCTCAAGAAGGATACGCCGGTCAGCCGCGTCGTGTTCAACGCGATCACAAAGGCCGCCGTGACCGAGGCGATGAAGAACCCGCGCGAGGTCGATGCGCCGCTGGTGCACGCCTATCTGGCGCGCCGCGCGCTCGACTATCTCGTGGGCTTCAACCTCTCGCCGGTGCTGTGGCGCAAGCTGCCCGGCGCGAAATCGGCAGGACGTGTGCAGTCGGTCTGCCTGCGCCTCATCGTCGAGCGCGAGATGGAGATCGAGGCGTTCAAGCCGCGCGAATACTGGAGCGTGAAGGCGCAGCTCGTCACGCCAAGAGGCCAGGAATACGAGGCGCGGCTCACCGTGCTGGCGGGCAAGAAGCTCGACCGCTTCGACATCGCCGACCGGACGCAGGCGGAAATGGCCGTGCAGGCGGTGGCCTCGCGCGATCTCACCGTGTCCTCGGTCGAGGCGAAGCCTGCCTCCCGCAACCCTTCGGCCCCCTTCATGACCTCGACCCTGCAGCAGGAGGCCAGCCGCAAGTTCGGCATGGGCGCGCGCGCCACCATGTCGGCGGCGCAGCGCCTCTACGAGGCGGGCTACATCACCTACATGCGGACCGACGGCATCGACATGGCGCCCGAAGCGGTGATGGCCGCGCGCGACGAGATCAAGTCGCGCTACGGCGAGGCCTACGTGCCCAAGAGCCCGCGCATGTACAAGAACAAGGCCAAGAACGCGCAGGAGGCGCACGAGTGCATCCGCCCGACCGACATGTCGCGCGACGCCTCGAAGCTCGCGCGTCTCGAAGCCGACCAGCGCAAGCTCTACGACCTGATCTGGAAGCGGACGCTGGCCTGCCAGATGGAGGCGGCGCGGCTGGAACGCACAACCGTCGACATCGCGAGCCGCGACGAGCAGGTGATGCTGCGCGCCACCGGCCAGGTCGTGCTCTTCGACGGCTTCCTCAAGGTCTATGAAGAGGGCCGCGACGACGTCGAGAGCGACGACGACCGCCGCCTGCCGCAGATCCATCAGGGCGAGGCTGCCAAGTTCGCCTCCGGCACGCTTAAGGCTGCCTTCGCCAAGGCGACCGAGGAGAACAAGGACGCGGCCGTTCTCGGCGGCCCCGACGCCGTACTGGCGCTGCAGCACCACACCCAGCCGCCGCCGCGCTACACCGAGGCGACGCTGGTGAAGCGGATGGAAGAGCTCGGCATCGGCCGCCCCTCGACCTATGCCAGTGTCATCGGCACGATCCAGGACCGCGATTACGTCACCAAGGACAAGAACCGGCTGATCCCGCAGGACAAGGGCCGGATCGTCACGATCTTTCTTCTGAACTTCTTCAAGCGCTACGTGGAGTACGACTTCACGGCCGAGCTCGAGGAGCAGCTCGACGACGTCTCGGCTGGTAAGGCCGACTACAAGGAGCTGCTGGCGCGGTTCTGGCGCGACTTCTCCGCCGCCATCGCCGAAACCTCGGAGCTTCGGATCACCGAGGTGCTCGACGTGCTCGACGAGGCGCTGGCGCCGCAGCTCTACCCGCCGCGCGAGGACGGCTCCGACCCGCGCATCTGCCCGCAATGCGGCACCGGCAAGCTGCATCTGAAGACCTCGCGCACCGGCGGCTTCGTCGGCTGCGGCAATTATCCCGAGTGCCGCTATACCCGTCCCATCGGTGGCGATGGTGCCGACACCGGCGCCGACCGGGTGCTGGGCGAGGATGGCGGCGACGAGATCTGGCTCAAGACCGGGCGCTTCGGCCCCTATGTCCAGCGTGGCGAGCCGACCGAGGATCAACCCAAGCCGCCGCGCGCCTCGTTGCCCAAGGGCTGGCAGGCCGACGCGATGGACCTCGACAAGGCACTGACGCTCCTGTCGCTGCCGCGCCTCGTCGGCCATCACCCCGAGGATGGCGAACCGATCGAGGCCGGGCTGGGACGCTTCGGCCCCTTCGTCAAGCATGGCAAGCTCTATGCCAACCTCAAGGAGGTCGACGAGGTCTTCGAGATCGGCATGAACCGCGCGGTCGAACTGCTGGCGCAGAAGGCCGCCGGGCGCGGTGGCCGGGGCGCCGCCGCCAAGGCGCTCAAGGAGCTGGGCGAGCACCCCTCGGGGGGCGCGATCTCGGTGATGCCCGGACGTTACGGCCCCTATGTGAAGTGGGAAAAGGTCAACGCGACCCTGCCCAAGGACCTGGAACCCGAGGCGGTGACGCTGGAGCAGGCGATCGCCCTGGTCGATGAGAAGGCCGCCAAGGGCGGCAAGAAGAAGGCACCGGCCAAGAAGGCGGCGGCGAAGAAACCCGCCGCCAAGAAGACCGCGGCCGGCAAGACCACCGCGGCCAAGAAGACCACGGCCAAATCAACGGCGGCCAAGAAGGCTCCCGCCAAGAAAGCGCCCGCGAAGAAGGCCGAGGCCCCCGACGAGGCGGCCGAATAGGTCCTTCAGCAGGGTGAAAGCCGCGCCGCCCGCTGCGGCGCGGCATCCGCATTGACTTCGCGCGCCGCCGGCGCAAGTCTCGCCCCCGTGACAACAGGGGGAGACGCATGAACAAGATCTATCCGGACGCGGCCGCCGCGCTCGACGGGCTCCTGTCCGACGGGATGCTGATCGCCGCCGGGGGCTTTGGCCTCTGCGGCATTCCAGAGCTTCTGATCGCCGCCATCCGCGACGCGGGCACGAAGGATCTGACCTTCGCCTCGAACAACGCGGGCGTCGACGATTTCGGCCTAGGGCTCCTGTTGCAGACCCGGCAGGTGAAGAAGATGATCTCCTCCTATGTGGGCGAGAACGCCGAGTTCATGCGCCAGTATCTCTCGGGCGAGCTGGAACTGGAGTTCACGCCGCAGGGCACGCTCGCCGAGCGGATGCGCGCCGGCGGCTCCGGCATCCCCGGCTTCTACACCAAGACCGGCGTTGGCACGAAGGTGGCCGAGGGCAAGGAAGAGAAGGTCTTCGATGGCGAGACCTACATCCTCGAGCGCGGCATCGTCGCCGATTTGTCGATCGTCAAGGCGTGGAAGGCCGACGAGACCGGCAACCTCGTCTTCCGCAAGACCGCCCGCAACTTCAACCCGCCCGCCGCGATGGCCGGGCGCGTCTGCGTGGCCGAGGTCGAGGAAATCGTGCCCGCCGGATCGCTCGACCCCGACCATATCCACCTGCCCGGCATCTACGTGCACCGCCTGATCCAGGGCGAGCATGAAAAGCGCATCGAACAGCGCACCATCAGGGAGGCTTGATCATGGGCTGGGATCGCAAGCAGATGGCGGCGCGCGCCGCGCAGGAACTCGAGGACGGCACCTATGTGAACCTCGGGATCGGCATTCCGACCCTGGTGCCGAACTACATCCCCGAGGGGGTGCACGTGACGCTGCAATCCGAGAACGGGATGCTCGGCATGGGCCCCTTCCCGACCGAGGACGAGATCGACCCGGATCTCATCAACGCGGGCAAGCAGACCATCACCGAGCTGCCGCATACCGCCTATTTCGACAGCGCCACCAGCTTCGGGATGATCCGCGGAGGCAAGATCGCCATGGCGATCCTCGGCGCGATGGAAGTGGCCGAGAACGGCGATCTGGCGAACTGGATGATTCCCGGCAAGCTGGTGAAAGGCATGGGCGGCGCGATGGATCTGGTCGCCGGCGTCGGCCGCGTCGTGGTGGTGATGGACCACACCTCCAAGCATGGCGACAGCAAGTTGCTGAAGGAATGCACGCTGCCGCTCACCGGCAAGGGCGTGGTCGATCGGGTGATCACCAATCTCGGTGTGCTCGACGTGGTCGAGGGCGGGCTGAAGATCGTGGAAACGGCGCCCGGCGTGACCGAGCAGGATATCCGCGACGCCACCGAGGCGACCATTGTCTGATCGAGAGATCCGCCGCGAAGGCGGCCCCGACAGGGGCCGCTACGCGCTCGACCTCGGCGGCGGCGCCGAGGCCGAGCTGACCTGGGTGGCGCGGGGCGATACCCGCATCGCCACGCATACCGGCGTGCCGCGCGAGCATGAGGGGCGGGGCCACGCCGCCGCTCTCGTCGCGGCGATGGTCGAGGACGCGAAGGCCGAGGGCTTCCGCATCGTCCCCGCCTGCTCCTATGTCGCGCTCTGGGCGCGCAGGCATCCCGAGGCGGCAGCGCAATTCGCCTGATCAGAGGCTGTTGACCGAGAAGACGCACCCGTCGCTCATCAGCACCGGTGGCGTCAGGCACAGCCCGCGCGCCACCGTCCACGCCGCGAGCACCTTGGGCACATAGGCACGGGTCTCGGCATAGGGCGGCACGCCGGCATTGTCGCGCACCGATCCTTCGCCCGCATTGTACCCCGCGAGAGCGAGGATCGGGTCGCGGCCGAAATGCTCCATCAACCAGTCGAGATAGGCGATCCCGCCGCGGATGTTCTCCGGTGCGATCGCACGGTCCTTCACTCCGAATCGGGCTGCCGTGGCCGGCATCAGCTGCATCAGCCCCTGCGCGCCCGCGGAACTGACCGCATCGGCCCGGCCGGCGCTCTCGACCGAGATCACCGCCAACACCAGCGCCGGCGACACGCGGGTGCCGATCGTCGCCCGCATGATGTCGGCTCCGTACCGCCCGGCGATCTCCTGCAGATGCTGCAGCCGTGGCCCCGCTGCCGCGCCGGGCGGCGCGTCGCGCAGCGCCGCCAGGGCCAGCTCCAGCCGTCCCGGCCCACCATCGGCCAGCCGTGGCGACACCGCACTCCAGAACCAGGCAGCCGTCGTGTCGCCGCTTTTCCTGCCGGCGCCGGAGGCAGATCCCGCAGCAGCGGGGGCCGAGGGGGCGGCGGGCGCGACCGGGGCGACGGGAGAGATCTGCACGGTGATGCGCCGGGCACCGGGCTGCGGCACGGCGATGCGCCGGAAGGTGAAGTCGGTTCCGATTCGCTCGGCTGCGACCTCGTCCGCCAGCGCGAATCCCAGCGCCACCGCCAAGGCGATTCCGGGTAATCTCCTGCCGATCCGCATCCGCCCGCCTCGTGGTACCGTGATTCCGGCTTCAGCCTAGCGTTGCGCATCCGGCAACGATGCCCCCCGGACGCGGGGATTTCGCCGTTGATGAAAATTCGACACGGCCTTTGGTATAGGGACGGGCCTTACAACCGGATAGGCGCGAGCTTCATGTGCTGTGAAAACGCGCCAAGACCGACAAACTCCCGCCCCAATCCGACAGCTATATGGGTACATCCACTGCGGTGATCGGGTCAGAGCCTGACAGACACGAGACAGTCCGCACGGGTAGGGAACGAAATCATCACCCCCCAGGAGGGACCTCACATGCTCAACTTCTTCAAGAAATTCTCCCAGGACGAAGCCGGCGCCGTCACCGTCGATTGGGTCGTTCTCACCGCCGCCATCGTCGGCCTCGGCGTCGCGATCATGACGCAGGTCGGCGCAGGTGCTAAGAATATGGCCACTGACATCAATAACTCTCTCGCAGACGGAACGGTTTCTGCATCGACCGCAACTTACTAATCCGCCTTTCATCGCAAGCTACCGGGGGCCACAGCATGCTGTGGCCCCCGGTCCTATTTCAAACGCTCGGCGATATCAGAAATCGGGCAAAGCGGATTTTCCGCGACCCGACGAACAGGTGTCCTGTTCTTGACGCCGGGCATTCATCGCCTCGCCACAATCCGCAGTCACGGTTAGCTGATACTTAAGCCAATGGGCTTCGGGCCCGACGAGGATCGGACATATGAGGCGGCGCATTCGAGCACTATGGGACTGTGATACCGGGTCAGTGACCGAATGGGTCGCCATCGCAGGAAGCAGCATTGCACTTGCCCTGTTGGTCGGCGTGGCCTTCACAAAGATAGGCACCAGCTCGGCCGACAACCTGCGCAGTTCCGTTCAGGCGGTACTGCCGAAGGCTGCCAGTGTTAGCCCATAAGCCGCGTGTCGATCAGGTGCTAGGAGAAACGAAATGAGAATGGTGTTCGGTCTGGTCTTCGCCCTCGGCCTCGGTCTGGCGGGCTATGCGGTCTACATGGTGAAGGGCTATTTCGATCAGCAGGAGGCCGTGCTGGCGGCCGAGCGCGCGGCCGCCGCCAACCGCTTGCCGACCGTCGAAGTGGTGGGCGTGAAGAACCCCCTGCCCTACGGTACCGTGATCACCCGCGAGGATCTGAAGCCGATCCAGTACACCGAGGCATTCTTGCCGGAGGGCACCTTCCCCGACCTCGAGGCGCTGTTCCCGGAGGGCGAGGATGTGCCGCGTCTCGTGCTTCGACCGATGGAGCCGAACGAGCCGATCCTCGCCGCCAAGATCACCGCGCCGGGCGGCGATGCCGGGATCAGCACGCGGCTCGGCACCGGCATGCGCGCCTTCGCGATCAGCGTCAACGCGACCAGCGGCGTCTCCGGCTTCCTGCGGCCGGGCGACCGGGTCGACGTCTACTGGACCGGCTCGGTCTCGGTGGGTGGCAACTCGCGCGAGGTCACCAAGCTGATCGAAACCGGCCTCGAACTGATCGGTGTCGACCAGACCGCCGACCAGACCCGCGCCGAGGCCATGGTGGCGCGCACCGTGACCGTACAGGCCTCGCCGCAGCAGGTCGCCAAGCTGGCACAGGCGCAATCCACCGGCACCCTGGCGCTGTCGCTGGTCGGGCTGCGCGATGACAGCGTCGCCGGTGCCGTCGAGGTCGACCAGCGCAGCCTGCTCGGCATCGTCGAGGAAGAGAAAGAAGAGCCGCAGATCATCGCAGCACCGGCGCCCGCGCCCGAAGTCTGCACCGTGCGCACCCGGCGCGGCGCCGAGGTGGTCGAGATCGCGATCCCCTGCACCAACTGAGCCTGCCCCGGGGCGTTCGGCCTGTGGCCGGACGTCCACAACCCCGCGCAACAAGGCGGCGCGCGTTGCAATGCCTCGCCCCCTCGGGCAGGCTCGGCGCGGACGGGGCGATCCCAAGACCCCGACGCACGACCTGCAGCGAGGCGGCCGAATGAGCATCCGACACACCATGAGAGCCGGCCTCGCCGGCCTCGCGCTGAGCCTTGCAGGGCTGGCTCCGATGGGCGAGGCGCAGGCCGAGGCGCTCCAGGTTCGGGCCGGCGCGCCGTCGCGGGCCTTGCAGGTCCCGATGAATCGCGCCGTGGTGGTCGAAAGCGACGTGCCCTTCACCGAATTGTCGATCGCCAATCCCGGCATCGCCGACATCTCTTCGCTGACCGATCGCACGATCTATGTGCTGGGCAAGGCGCCCGGCCGCACCACCCTCACCGTGCTGGGCGAGAACGGGCGGCTGATCACCAATGTCGAGGTGCATGTCACCCCCGACATCGCCGAATTCAAGGAACGGCTGGAGCAGATCCTGCCCGGCGAGCCGATCGAGGTCCGCACCGCCAATGACGGCATCGTCATGTCCGGCGTGGTCAGCTCGATCGGCAAGCTCGACCGGGCGCTGGAGCTGGCGCAGCGCTATGCCCCCGACCGGGTGTCGAACCTGATGAGCGTCGGCGGCACGCAGCAGGTGATGCTCAAGGTCCGCTTCTCGGAAATGCAGCGTTCGGTGAGCAAGTCGCTCTCGGCCTCCCTGGGGGCACGCGGGACTGCCTTCGGAGACAATCTTGGCCTCGCGGTGGGGACCAACACGCTTGGAAACTCCGCGGCTCTGGGCTCCGCGCTCGGCGGCTCCCTTCCCAGCTCCAGCTCGGCCAATGCCTCCACCCTGTTCGGCTTCAACGCCGGTGGCGTCGAGGTTGGACTGCTGCTCGAGGCGCTGGAAAGCCGCGGCGTCGTGCGCACACTGGCCGAACCCAACCTCACCGCCCTCTCGGGCCAGGAGGCGAGCTTTCTCGCAGGCGGTGAATATCCGGTCCCGGTGAGCCAGGAGAACGGCACCGCCACGATCGAATACAAGCCGTTCGGGGTCGAGCTGACCTTCGTGCCTCGCGTGGTGGAAGGCGACCTGATCAATCTCGAACTCAAGGCGTCGGTCAGTTCGATCGACCCGAGCAACGGCTTCACCGCGGACGGCTTTACCATCGACGCGTTCCGCCGACGCGAGACCGCGACGACCGTGGAAATGCGCGACGGCGAAAGCTTTGCCATCGCCGGCCTCCTCTCGGACGATTTTCAGGACCTCAACGGTCAGGTGCCTTGGCTCGGAGACATTCCCGTGCTGGGCGCGCTGTTCCGCTCCGCCGAATACACCCGCCAGCAATCCGAGCTGGTGATCATCATCACGCCGCATCTGGTGACCCCGACCCGCGGCGAGACGCTGGCCATGCCGACCGACCGTGTTCGCCCGCCTTCCGAGCGCGAGCTGTTCCTGTTCGGGCGCGTCTCGGCCGACCGCGCGCCCCAGAGCGGCACCGCCGGCGAAATCGCGCGACAGGATTTCTCGGGCTCATACGGCTATGTGCTCGACTGAAGGGAGATCCGCGATGCGCCGCGTCCTGACCGCCTTGGGCTGCGCCCTTTCGCTCGCCGCCTGTGCAGCGCCGCCGGGCTTCGACGATGAGGCGGGCCGCGCCGGGCCAGCCTTCGGCACGGCGACGCGCGACAATGTCATCGCCCATAGCAGCGCCTCCGAGGGCCTGCGCGTGAACTTGGCGCGTCAGTTCGCCGCCGAGGTCGACACCACGATCACCTTCGCCTTCGATTCCGCCCAGCTCGATGCCAAGGCGCGCACCGTGCTGCAGCGCCAAGCGGCATGGATCCGGCGCTATCCGGAGCTGCGATTCCGAGTCTATGGCCATACCGACCTCGTCGGCCCGGCCAGCTACAATCAGGCGCTGGGCCTGCGCCGGGCCCGCGCGGCGGTGGCCTATCTCGTGTCGCAGGGCCTCGATGCGAGCCGCCTCGAGGCGGTGGCCTCCTTCGGCGAAACCCGGCCCCTGATCGCCACGACCGATCCCGAGCGGGCCAACCGCCGGACCGTCACCGAGGTTTCGGGCTTCGTGCGCGGTCACCCCAACCTTCTCAACGGCAAATACGCCGCGGTGATCTTCGAGGGCTACGTGGAGAGCGCGGTCCCCCAAAGCACGCTCGGCGAGGGCGGGTCTGGCAGCGATGGTGTCGAAGCCGCGGCCCCTTGAGCCCGGTGTGACAAATTCGAACCGTACGTCGCGATCGTTGCCAGCGCCCCAACAATTACAGTTTTTCAGCCCCATTGCAGCCATCATTGATCTGCAAGACTGAACCGGTGGAGGGGATGGTCTCTGCACCGTCTTCCGGGCCGCCCGACCCGCTTCGGCGGGCCCTCCCGCCTTGACAGAGGATACGAAGGAATGAGCAGCACGGCCCCCCTGCAACCCGAACCCCAGCCGATCGCGGCCTGCACGATCAGTCGTGACGTGCAGCAGTTCGACCTGCTGATCGAGGACATGGAGGCCGCGATGGGCGAGAACTGGGGCGATCTCGGTTTCGCGGACGCCCTCGCCTTCCTCGAGCAGCCCGAGGCCGCGGAACTCGAATTCGTGGCGGTCGCCCTGAGCAAGGAGGACGAGCGCCAGCTGCCGCTGATCGCGGACATCATCGCCCACGCGAAGCGGCGCGGCATCAAGGTGGTGCTGATCGCCGACGACGTGAGCCCGGCCGCGCTGCACCAGCTGCTGCGCGAGGGCGGCGACGAATTCGTCCCCTATCCCCTGCCCGAGGGCGAACTGGCCCAGGCGATCGAGCGGCTGCGCTCGGGCGCCGGGCCACTTCTGCCCGAAGCCGAGCCGACCGAGCCCCGTGCCACCGATGACCGCTCCGGCGTGGTGATCCCTGTACAGGGCCTCGCAGGCGGCAGCGGTGCCACGACGCTCGCGGTGAACCTCGCCTGGGAGCTGGCCAATATCGACCGCAAGGCACCCCCGCGGGTCTGCCTGATCGATCTCGACCTGCAATTCGGCACCACCGCCACCTATCTCGACCTGCCGCGCCGCGAGGCGGTGCTGGAGATCCTGAGCGATACCGCGGGCGCCGACAGCGAGAGCCTGCTCGCCGCCATGATCGTGCATCAGGAGCGGCTGCACGTGCTGACCTCTCCGGCCGAGCTGGTGCCGCTCGATCTCATGGGTCCGGCCGACGTGGCGCGGCTGATCGAGATGGCGCGGGTCAATTTCGACTATGTCGTGATCGACATGCCCTCGAGCGTGGTCGACTGGTCCGAGACGGTGCTGCAGGCGGCGCATGTCTATTTCGCCACGCTCGAACTCGACATGCGATCGGCCCAGAACACGATGCGGCTCAAGCGGGCGCTGCAATCCGAGGAGCTGCCCTTCGAGAAGCTGCGTTTCGTGCTCAACCGCGCGCCGGGCTTCACCGATCTGTCGGGCAAGAGCCGGGCCAAGAGGCTGGCCGACTCGCTGGGCATCTCGATCGAGGTGCAGTTGCCCGATGGTGGCCGCGCGGTGACCCAGAGCGCCGATCACGGCACGCCGCTGGCCGAGGGCGCGGCCAAGAACCCGCTGCGGCGCGAGATCGCCAAGCTTGCCCGCTCCGTTCACAAGGTCAACGTCGCCGAGGCCAAGGCCTGAGGGCCGGCGCCGCAGCCAGGAGAGCGCCATGTTCTCGAAATACAGGAAGCCCGATCCGAGCCGGAACGCCGGCGCAGCCGCTGCCCGCACTCCTGCAGCCAAGCCCGCGACGCCCGCGCCGCAGGCGGCGGGCCCCTCGACACCGGCACCGGCCCTGCCCGGCCCTGCCAGCGCCTCGATGCGCCGGTCGGCTCCTGCAACCGAAGCCGTGCGCCGCGCCGCCGAGGCCGCGCCCGCAGACAAGGAGCGTCGCCGCAAGGAGCGGCTGGCCGAGATCAAGCTTGAGGTGCACAAGGCGCTGCTCGACACGCTCAACCTCGCCGCGCTCGACAAGGCGAGCGAGCAGGATCTGCGCAACGAGATCAATTCGATCGCGACCGAAACGCTCGACACCATGGGCGTCGTTCTGAACCGCGAAGAGCGCCAGAGTCTCAACCAGGATCTCTTTTTCGAGGTCACCGGGCTCGGCCCGCTCGAGACGCTGCTCAAGGATGACAGCGTCAACGACATCCTCGTCAACGGCCCGCACCAGATCTTCGTGGAGCGGGGCGGCAAGCTGCAATTGACCGACATCACCTTCAAGGACGAACGGCACCTGCTGCGGATCATCGACAAGATCGTCTCTGCCGTCGGCCGCCGGGTCGACGAATCGAACCCCTATGTCGACGCGCGCCTCGCCGATGGATCGCGCTTCAACGCCATGGTCGGGCCGATCGCGGTGGATGGCAGCCTCGTCTCGATCCGCAAGTTCAAGAAGGACAAGCTCGGCATCGACGACCTGATCCGCTTCGGCGCGATGACCGAGGAGATGGCCGCCTATCTCGAGGCGGCGGTGGCGACGCGGCTCAACATCATCGTCTCGGGTGGCACCGGTTCGGGCAAGACCACGACCCTGAACGCCCTCTCATCCTTCATCGACAACAACGAGCGCATCCTGACGATCGAGGACACCGCCGAGCTTCAGCTCCAGCAGACCCATGTCGGCCGGATGGAAAGCCGTCCCGCCAACGTCGAGGGGCGTGGCGCGGTGAGCCAGCGCGACTGTCTCAAGAACGCGCTCAGGATGCGGCCCGACCGGATCATCGTCGGCGAAACGCGCGGCGAGGAGGTGATCGACATGCTGCAGGCGATGAATACCGGCCATGACGGCTCGATGACCACGATCCACGCCAACTCGGCCAGGGACGGTATCTCGCGCCTCGAGAACATGATCGCGATGGCCGGGATCGAGATGCCGATCAAGGCGGTTCGCAGCCAGATCGCCAGCGCGGTGAACCTGATCGTGCAGGCAAGCCGCCTGCAGGACGGCTCGCGCCGGATGACCTCGATCACCGAGATCACCGGCATGGAAGGCGACGTGATCTCGATGCAGGAGGTGTTCCGCTACCGCCGCGTCGGCCTCACCCCCGACAACAAGATCATCGGCCATTTCACGGCCACCGGCGTGCGCAGCCACTTCTCGGAGCGGTTCCGCCTCTGGGGCTACGACCTGCCGGCGACGATCTTCGAACCGATGGCGGCGGAGTAGGAACATGAACCTCAGCGCGGAACCGATCATCTACGGCCTCGTCTTCGTCGCCGTCCTGGTGCTGGTCGAGGGGCTCTACCTCACCATCTTCGGACGCTCGATCAGCCTCAACAACCGGGTCAATCGCCGCCTGACGCTGCTGGAAAAAGGCGGCCGGCGCGAAGAGGTGCTCGAACAGCTGCGCAAGGAGATGACGCAGCACCTGAAGTCGCGCCGCGTGCCGCTCTACTCGATCCTCGCCCACAAGGCGCAGAAGGCCAATATCGCCTTCACCCCGACCCAGTTGGTGCTGCTGATGGCGGGGCTGGGGCTTCTGGCCTTCGCCGGCCTCTCGGTGGGCACGGCGGCGAGCCTGCCCATTCGGATCGTAGTTGGCGCGGCGATGGGGGTGGGTGGCGTCTATGTCTGGGTCAACAACAAGGCCAAGAAGCGCCTCGGGCTGATCGAGTCGCAGTTGCCGGAGGCGATCGAACTCATGGTGCGATCGCTGCGCGTGGGCCACCCCTTCTCATCGGCCATCGGCATCGTCGCGCGCGAGGTGCCCGATCCGCTGGGCTCGGAGATGGGCGTGATCGCCGACGAGGCCGCCTATGGGCGCGACATGAGCGAAAGCCTGAAGGCCATGGCCGAGCGGCTCGACATGCAGGATCTGCGCTTTCTCGCCGTGGCGGTGACGATCCAGCGACAGGCAGGCGGCAATCTCGCCGAGATCCTCGACGGCCTCGCCAAGGTGGTGCGCGCCCGGTTCCGGCTGTTCCGCAGGGTCAAGGCCATCACCGCCGAGGCCAAATGGTCGGGCATGTTCCTTTCCGGCTTCCCGCTGGCGGCGCTGGTGGGGATCAACCTGATGGACCCCAACTATTACGACGAGGTGCGGGAGACGGCGGTGTTCATCCCGGCCTGCTTCGTGGTCGGCGCCTTCCTGACCGTGAACGTCATCGTCATGCGTGCCCTCGTCAACATCAAGGTCTGAACCATGCCCGTGTTCCAGCAGATCCAGGCGATCCTCGTCGAACATCTCGGCCCGGCCGGACCACTCATCGTGGTGGGCCTGCTCGGTCTCGCGATGATCCTCCTGACGTTGCCGGCCCTACTGCGCCGCCGCGAGGACCCGCTCGACAAGCTCAGGGCCCAGAACGCGCGCGAGGGAGGCGAGGCTCAGGCGAGTCCGGTCGACCGGCTGCGGGCGCCATCGGCGGCCGACAAGCTCGATCGCTACGCCACGTTTCTCGAGCCGCAGAACGCCGAGGAGCTCTCGGCCGTGCGGCTGCGGCTGATGCAGGCGGGCTACCGCGCGCGCAACGCGGTGCGGATCTACCATTTCAGCCAGTTCGCCTTGGGCATCAGCGCGCTTCTGGCCGGATTGATCTGGGCGCTGAGCCGGGGCGAGGCCACGACGCAGGACCTGATCACCGCGACGCTGATCCCGGCCGCGATCGGCTACATGGGGCCCAAATACTGGGTTACCCGGCGCCGCGAGGCGCGCAAGCAGCAGATCACCGACGGCTTCCCCGACAGCCTCGACATGATGCTGGTCTGCGTCGAGGCGGGCCAGTCGCTCGATCAGGCGATCATCCGCGTCAGCCACGAGCTGCGTGCGGGATATCCGGACCTCGCCTTCGAATACAGCCAGGTGGCGCACGAGATGAAGGCAGGCAAGGACAAGGCGCTGGTGCTGCGCGACCTGTCGGAACGTTGCGGCGTGGTCGATATTTCGAGCTTCGTCACGGTTCTGGTGCAAAGCCAGCAATTCGGCACCTCCATCGCCGAAGCGCTGCGGATCTTCTCCGCCGAGATGCGCGACAAGCGCGTGATGCGGGCCGAGGAAAAGGCCAACACCCTGCCCACCAAGATGACTTTGGCGACGATGATGTTGACGGTGCCGCCGCTGCTGATCATCCTGATCGGGCCGTCGATCTTCGACATCTACATGACCCTTGGCGGCGGGGCTGCCGGGAACTGACTCTCTCACATATGCGATCGATCGCCATTCTTGCCGCCCTCGCCTTGCTGGCCGCCTGCTCGGATGCAGGCGGCCTCTCCGCATCCGCAGGCGGCGTCTATGCCCCCGGCCCCTCAGGTGAGCCCGATGTGGATGGGCTGATCGTCGGGCACCGGCTGATGGCGGCGAACGAGCCGGAACTGGCCTTGAACGCCTATGGCCGCGCCGCCGGCCAGCAGGGTCTCGATGTCGACACGCTCTCGGCGATGGGCTCGGCCAATCTGCGGCTGGGCCGTCTGGGCCAGGCGGAGCGGCTGCTGCGCCGTGCCGTGGCCGAGGATCCGGACTTCGCGCCGGCTTGGAACAACCTCGGCGTGGTGCTGATGGAGACCGACCGCGCCGCGGAGGCCGCCGAGAGCTTTCGCCGCGCCTTCGCGCTGGTGGATGGCGGCGATGACATGGTGCGCGACAACCTGCGCCGGGCCCTCGCCAAGCGTGACGGCGCGCTCTATGCTGGCCCGCAGGAAACGGAAGAGTTCCAGCTGGTGCGGCGCGGATCGGGGCAATACGCGATCCTGACCGCGCTGTGAGGATGTCGAGCACAAAGGACGCGCCCATGCGCCTTCCCCTCAGCTGTTGCGCCCTGTTGTCGGCGCTCATTCTCGCGGGATGCGGCGATTCCGAGGGCCAGGTGTCGCGCGCGGTCGGGGATCTGCGCGAGGCCCGCGACGCCGACCTCAACGAGATCATGCTGACGGTGGCCGAGCCATCCGAAAGCGTCGCCTATTTTCAGCGCCTCGTCACGGCGGAACCCGCCGCCATCGCGCTGCAGCGGGGTCTGGCCACCTCGCTGGTCCGCGCCAAGCGCAGCGCCGAGGGCGTGGCCGCGTGGCGCAAGGTGGTCGCGCATCCGGAATCCGGTCCGGCCGACAGCGTCGAGCTGGCCGACGCGCTGATCCGCACCAATGCCTGGAACGAGGCCGAGGCCGTGCTCGACGGCATTCCGCCGACCTTCGAAACCTTCCAGCGCTACCGGCTCGAGGCGATGGTCGCCGACAGCAACGAGGAATGGAGCCGCGCCGACAGCTTCTACGAAACCGCGGCGGGGCTGACCACGACGCCCGCGGGCGTGCTCAACAACTGGGGTTATTCCAAGCTCACCCGCGGCGACTACAACGGCGCCGAGCGGCTCTTCACCGACGCGCTGCGGCAGGAGCCGGGGCTCTTCACCGCCAAGAACAACCTCATTCTCGCGCGGGGTGCCCAGCGCAACTACCAGCTGCCGGTGGTGCCGATGACCCAGACCGAGCGGGCGCAGCTGCTCTACACGCTGGCGCTCGCCGCGATCAAGCAGAACGACGTAACGATCGGCAAGGGGCTGCTGCGCGACGCGGTCGAGACGCATCCGCAGCATTTCGAAGAGGCCGCGCGGGCGCTGAACGCCCTTGAAGGCGGCGCGACCAACTAGCGCCGGGCTGCTTCCCCGCTGCTGCCACAATCGCCTACGAGGATCGGGCGGCAGGGCCGAATGGCGGCGGCAGTGACGGGAGATCTCGATGAACATGCAGATCGGCGCGATGGCGCCGCAGGTACCGCGCAGCCTCGAGGCGGCCGGACTGCCGATGGTGATGATGCGCGACATCGCCCTCAAGACGATCTTCCGCATGAATGCCCGACTGGTCAGCGAGGTCGCCCGTGCCACCTGCCTGCCCGTCAACGTCGCGCAGGAACTCGTCGATCTGTTGCGCGGTCAGAAGCTGATCGAGGCGATGGGCACGCTCACCGGTCCCGGTGCCAGTGCCGAAATGCCCTACCAGCTTACCGAGGCGGGCCGGGCCCGGGCGCTCGACGCGCTGGCGCAATCGGAATATTTCGGTGCCATGCCGGTGCCTCTCGCCGACTACCGCGAGCAGGTGGCCAGGCAGTCGGTACGCAACCTGACCATGACCCGCGACCGGCTGCAGGCGGCGATGGGGCATCTGGTGCTGCCGCCCGGGCTGATCGGCCAGCTCGGACCCGCCATCGGGGCCGGACGCTCGATCCTCATGTACGGCCCGCCCGGCAACGGCAAATCCTCGATCTCGAACGGCATTCGCGCCGCGCTCGGCGATCTTGTCTATGTGCCGCGCGCGCTCGAATATGGCGGGCAGGTCATCACCGTCTACGACCCGATCATCCATGCCAGCATCGAGGATGCCCCGGAGGACCCGAACGCGCTGCGCCGTTCGACCACGCGCTTCGACACCCGCTACGTGCGCTGCGAGAGGCCCACGGTCGTCACCGGGGGCGAGTTGTCGCTCGACATGCTCGATCTGGTCTACAACCCGGTGGCGCGCACCTATCAGGCGCCGTTGCAGCTCAAGGCCACGGGAGGTGTGTTCATCGTCGACGATCTGGGCCGACAGGCCGAACCGCCCCAGAAGCTGGTGAACCGCTGGATCGTGCCGCTCGAAGAGAACCGCGATATCCTCGCGCTGCAATCCGGCGAAAAGTTCGAGGTGCCCTTCGACACGCTGGTGATCTTCTCCACCAACTTCCATCCCAACGAGATCTTCGACCAGGCGGCACTGCGGCGGATCTTCTTCAAGATCCGCGTGGACGGGCCCAGCCAGGAGGATTTCCTCAAGATCTTCGCGCTGGTGGCGCGCAAGAAGAAGATGCCGCTGAGCCAGGCCGCGCTGATCCATCTGCTCAAGGCCAAGTACCCGACCATCGGCAATGTCTATGCCAACTACCAACCGGTATTCCTGATCGACCAGATCATCTCGATCTGCGAGTTCGAGGGAATCCCTTACCAGATGACGCCCGAACTGATCGATCGGGCCTGGGACAACATGTTCGTACGCGAGGGCGCGGTGGTGCGCTGAACCCCCTCACGCTTCGGCCAAGGGCACCTCGCGCAAGAGCAGCGTGACGGCGAAGGCCAGCGTGGCGATCCCTGCCGCCAGCAGGAAGATCGGATCGAGCGCCGCGGCAAAGCCTGCCAGCACGCTCTCGCGCAGATGCGGTTCGAGCGCCATCACGCTGTCGCGGCTGATCGTGCCGAGCCCTGCCCCCTCGACGCGGCCCGCGAGGTTCTGCGCCAGTTCGGCGCCGAACACCGCCCCGAAGATCGAGGTGCCGAGCGAGCCGCCGATCAGGCGGAACATGTTGGCGCTGGCGGTGCCCACCCCCAGCATCGCGCGCGGCACCGCGTTCTGGATCGCCGCGACGCCGACGCTCATCATCGGCCCGATGCCGAGCCCGGTGGCCGTCATCAAAGCCACGACCTGCCAGAGCGGCGTGTCGGGACCAAGCCGCGACAGACCCAGCATCGCCACGGCCAGCAGCGCGGTGGAGGCCACCGGTAGCGCCTTGTAGCGGCCCGTGCGGCCCATCACCCGCCCCGAGACCATCGAGGCGGCGATCAGTCCCCCCATCATCGGCAGCAGGAACATTCCCGACAATACCGGCGAGACCCCCTGCACAACCTGCAGATAGAGCGGCAGGAAGGTGATCGTGCCGAACATCGCCATGCCGACCAGTAGCCCCGCCGCGTTGACCACCGCCACCGCGTTGAGCCGGAACAGCGACAGCGGCAGGATCGGCTCCGCGGCACGGCCCTCGACGAAAAGGAACCCCGTGAGCGACGCCAGCGTCGCGCCGATCAGCGCCAGCATCGCCGGTTCGCTCCAGCCCAGCGCGGTGCCGCCCATGCTCGTTACCAGCACCAGCCCCGACAGCGTCGCGGTCAAGAGCGCCGCCCCTGCCACGTCGATGTGGGGCCGGGCGCCCGGCGCGCGTCCGCGCAACGCCGATTGCAGCACGACCCAAGCGATGGCGACCACCGGCAGGTTGGCGAAGAAGATCCAGTGCCAGCCTAGACTTTGCACCAGAAAGCCCCCGACCAGCGGCCCGACCACCGTGGAAAGGCCGAACACCCCGCCTAGCGCGCCCTGCACCCGGCTACGCTCGCGCGGAGGCAGCAGGTCGGCCACCACCGCCATCGCCACCACGATCAGGCCCCCGCCGCCCAGCCCCTGCACCGCGCGCCCCGCGATCAGCACCTCCATCGACGGCGCGACGCCGCAAATCAACGCGCCCAAGGTGAACACCCCCAGCCCGGCCTGCATCACCGCCTTGCGACCGAACAAGTCGCCCAGCTTGCCGAAGATCGGCGCGCCGACGGTCGAGGCCAGAAGATAAGCCGTGACCACCCAGCTCATCCGGTTCAGCCCGCCGAGATCGGCGGTGATCACCGGCAGCGCCGTGGACACGATGGTCTGGCCGGTCGAGGCCACGAAAAGAGTCACCGCCACCGCCCAGATCGCCAGTCGCCGATGATGGCCCGGCGTCTCCATGGCTTGGGGTGTGGCGGTCATGCGAAACTCCGGGCTATCAGGGTACAAGCCCGCACGCTCCGCCGAAGGGCGAAGAGGCTTGCGGAGACGGGGCGGTGACGCCAGATATGTGATACTGGCAGATTCATGTCAATGGCATGCAATTTGGAAAGGCGGGGAATGGCCGAACGCGACGAGGAACTGATCGGGGACATGGCGCGGGCCGGGATCGATCCGGAGGTGACGCGGGCGGCACTCGCCTTCGACGCGGTGCTGCAACGCTGGCGCCGACGGGTGCGCACGCGAGAACTGGGGCACCGGGCGCTCTCCGAACTGGGTCTGCCGCTCGATCTCGCGCAGCTCGATGTGATGATCGCGATCCATGCGCCCGTCAACGAGTTCGGCGACGACCCCGCCGAGGAGACCATGGTGTCGACCGTGGCGCAGCGGCTCAACATCGACCCGTCGCGCGCCAGCCGGATCGTTTCGGACCTGATCGCGCGCGGCTTTGCCGAACGCGCCGCGAGCCAAGCCGATGCGCGGCGAACCATCGTCGCCCTCACCCCCTCGGGGCAGGCCATCGTCGAGGCGGTGCGGCGCTACAAGTTCCTGCTTCTGGGCGGGTTTCTCTCCGACTGGACGGTGGAGGAGCGCGAAACGCTGTTGCCGCTGCTGGAGCGGTTCTCGCACTGGTCCGAAACCGGCGCCACCGCCGACGAGGCGGATCTGGAGAACCGGATCGGTCGGCTGCGCGACGATCTGGCGCAGAAGCTCGCCGCGCTTTGAAAGCGGGGGCCACGCGCCCTAGATGGGGGTGATGAGCGCCCTGCCCCCCATCTTCGAGGACTGGTTTTCCAAACGTGGCTGGAGCGTTCATCCGCACCAGCAGGAGATGCTCGACCGGTCCGACGCGACCGCGCTCATGCTCATCGCACCCACCGGTGGCGGCAAGACGCTCGCGGGTTTCCTGCCGACGCTCGCCGAGCTGGCGGAGGGCGATCACAAGGGGCTCCACACACTCTACGTCTCGCCGCTGAAGGCGCTGGCCACCGACATCAGGCGTAACTTGACCATCCCGGTCGAGGAAATGGGACTGCCGATCCGGATCGAGGACCGGACCGGTGACACCAAGCAGACCGCCAAGAAACGTCAGCGCGCCGATCCGCCGCATATCCTGCTGACCACGCCTGAAAGCCTCGCGCTGATGATCTCCTACGAGGACGCGCCGCGCATCTTCGCCGGGCTGCAACGGGTCGTGGTCGACGAGATCCATGCGCTGATGGAGGGCAAGCGCGGCGACCAGCTGATGCTGTCGCTGGGGCGGCTCGAAAGCCTTGCCCCCGGGCTGCGCCGGGTCGGGCTTTCGGCCACGGTGGACGACCCCGAGGCGCTGGCCGCGCAGCTCGCGCGGCATCCCGAGTCCTGCGAGATCATCGAGGCCGATCCCGGCCCCGATCCAGACATCTCGATGCTGCGCACCGAAGCGCCGCCGCCATGGGCCGGCGCGGGCGGCGGCTATGCCGTGCGCGAGGTGCTGGTGCAGGTGAAACGGCACAAGACCACGCTGATCTTCCATAACACCCGCGCCCAGGCCGAGATCTTCTTTCACAAGCTCTGGCTCGCCAATGAAGACGACCTGCCGATCGGAATCCATCATGGCAGCCTGTCGCGGCAGGTGCGCGAGAATGTTGAGGCCGCGATGGTTGCGGGCGATCTGCGCGCCATCGTCTGCACTGGCAGCCTCGATCTCGGGATCGATTGGGGCGACGTGGATCTGGTGATCCAGATCGGCGCGCCCAAGAACATCAAGCGGCTGGTGCAGCGCATCGGCCGGGCCAACCACCGCTACAACGCACCGTCCAAGGCGCTGCTGGTGCCCGCCAACCGCTTCGAGGTGGTCGAATGCATGGCGGCGCTCGAGGCGGTGCGCGACCACGAGCTCGACGGCAGCCCGCGCGGCCCCGGCCCGCTCGACGTGCTGTGCCAGCACATAATGATCACCGCCTGCGCGGGACCCTTCGACGAGGACGCGCTCTTCGCCGAGGTGAAGAGCGTTGGCCCCTATGCCGGGATCAGCCGGGCACAATTCGACGACTGCCTCGATTTCGTGGCCACCGGCGGCTATGCGCTGCGCGCCTATGACAAGTGGAAGCGGCTGCTGCGGCGCCCCGACGGGCTGTGGCAGCTGCGCGACCCTCGAAGCGCCCTGCGCATCCGCATGAATATCGGCACGATCCAGGATGCCGACATGCTGAAGGTGCGGATGCGCGGCGGCGGAGGCAAGCCCTTGGGCGAGGTCGAGGAGGGTTTCGCCTCATCGCTCACCCCGGGCGACACGTTTCTCATCGGCGGGCAGATCGTGCGCTACGAGACGCTGCGCGAAATGACGGTGGAGGTCACCCGCCGCGCCGATCGCGAACCGCGCATCGCCACCTACGCCGGGGCCAAGATGCCGACCTCGGCGCAGCTCGCGCATCGCATCCTCGACGATCTGCAACGCCCCGACTGGCCCGAACTGCCGCCCCATACGCGCGATTGGCTGCACCTCCAGCGCGAGGTGTCGAAGATGCCCGAGCGGGGTCGCATCCTCGTGGAAACCTTCGAGCATGACGGGCGTCACCATGCCTGCTTCCACACCTTCGCGGGCCGCCACGCACAGCAGACGCTGGGTCTGCTTCTGACACGGCGGATGGAGACACTGGGCCTGCACCCCTTGGGCTTCGTCGGCACCGATTACGCGACGTTGATCTGGGGGCTCGACGAGCTCAGCGATCCGGCGCCGCTGTTCGAAGCGCACGAGCTGCGCGAGGGGCTGGAGGGCTGGCTGACCTCGAACGCGGTGATGAAGCGCACCTTCCGGGGCGTGGCGAGCATTGCCGGACTGATCGAGAAGAACCTGCCGCAGGTCCGCAAGACCGGTCGGCAGGCAACGTTCAGCTCCGACATCCTCTATGACACGCTGGCGAAATACGACCCAGAGCACCTGATCCTGCGGGTCACCCGCGAAGAGGCGATGCGCGGTCTCGTCGACTTCGCCCGGGTCGAGGAAATGCTGGAGCGCACCAAGGGCCGGGTCGATCTCGTTCGCGCCGCCCGCCCCACGCCGCTTGCCGCCGCGATGCTGCTGGAACGCGACCGGGTGCCCGTCGCGGGTGCCGGCCGCGAGCGGCTGGCCGAGGAGGAGGCGGCGCGTTTGTTGAAGGAATCGGGTCTCGCGGCCTTCGGCGCCCCCACGGTCGCGGGGGTGTGAGGGAGGTCCCGCTTGCACGCGACGCCCCGTGCGGGCATGGGACCGTTCCATGAACGGAATAGAGATCCCCTTCCAGGGCGAGACGCTCTGTGCGCTGGGCTCCGGCGCGCTCCACTGGGCCGCACGGGACCTGCTGATCGTCTCGGACCTGCATTTCGGCAAGTCCGAGCGCATCGCGCGCCGTCGCGGCACCATGCTGCCGCCATATGAGACCCGCGCGACGCTGGAGCGGCTGGAGGCGGATCTGCTAGAAACGGGCGCGGGCGGCGTGCTCTGCTTGGGCGACAGCTTCGACGATCTGGATGCCGCGAACGGGCTGGACGACGAGGACCGCGCACATCTCGTCTCGCTGATCGAAGGGCGCGTCTGGCATTGGGTCGAGGGCAATCACGATCCCGGACCGGCGGGACTGCCGGGCGAGCATCACGTCGAGTTGGTCATCGGTCCGCTCGTTTTCCGCCATATCGCCGAAGTGGGCGCGCGGGGCGAGTTGTCGGGGCATTACCACCCCAAGCTCGGCCTGCCCGGTTGCGGCGGAACGAGGCCATGCTTCCTGTTCGACGCGGACCGGATGATCCTGCCCGCCTATGGCGCCTATACCGGCGGCATGCCCGCCACCGCGCCGGAGTTCGCGGCGCTGATCGGCAGCCCGGCTTTCGCGGTGCTCACGGGTACCAAGCCTCTGCTCGTCCCCTACCCCGGACGCAAGGGCACGGGGCGGGGACGCCGGCGCTTCTAGCCCGGGATCAGACCGTCAGCCCCTCGGGCTCTGGCAGGCCGTTCGCCCGACAGGCGGCGGTCAGCGTGTTGGCGAGCAGGCAGGCGATGGTCATCGGTCCGACGCCGCCGGGCACCGGGGTGATCGCGCCCGCGACCTCCCGGGCCGCGTCGAAATCGACATCGCCCACGAGCCGTGTCTTGCCGCCCTCGGCCTCGACCCGGTTGATGCCCACATCGATCACCGTGGCGCCGGGCTTGATCCAGTGGCCCTTGACCATCTTGGGTCGGCCCACCGCCGCCACGACGATGTCGGCGCGGCGCACCACGTCGGCGATGTCCTTGGTACGGCTGTGCGCGATGCTCACCGTGCAGCTTTCGCCCAGCAGCAGATGCGCCATCGGCTTGCCGACGATGTTGGAGCGACCGATGACGACGGCCTCCTTGCCCGACATGTCACCCAGATGCTCGCGCAGCATCATCAGGCAACCCAGCGGCGTGCAAGGCACCATCGCCTTCTGTCCGGTGCCCAACAGGCCGACATTGGAGATATGAAACCCGTCCACGTCCTTGGCCGGATCGATGGCGTTGATCACCGCGTCGGAATTCATGTGCCCGGGCAGCGGCAGCTGTACGAGGATGCCATGCACCGCCGGGTCGGCGTTCAGTTGCGCGACCAGCGATAGCAGATCGGCCTCGGAGGTTTCCTCGGGCAGGCGATGCTCGAAGCTCTCCATGCCGACTTCGACCGTCATCCGGCCCTTCGACCGCACATAGACCTCTGAGGCCGCGTCGGAGCCGACCAGCACCACGGCGAGACCGGGGGTGATGCCGTGATCGGCTTTCAGCGCCGCGACCTGTTCGGCCACCCGGCCCCGGATGTCGGCGGCAAAGGCCTTGCCATCGATGATGGTGGCGCTCATTCGGCGTCTCCCTTGCCCAGAACCTCTTCCTCGCGCGCGATGAAATGCTCCATCATCTCGCGCCACAGCCGCTCCGCGAGACCGGTATCGAGCCCCTCGGCATGGGCACGGGCGATCACCTTGTCGAGCACGTCCTGCACCCGGCTCTCGATCCGCGCGGGCAGCCCCTCGCCCGGTTTCAGCTCGATCGCGCGTTCGATCATCGTCGCGCGGCGCGCCAGCAGGCGCACCAGCTCCGCATCGATCGCGTCGATCTCGCGCCTGAGCGCCGCCATGTCGCCGATTTCGGCCGCTGCCGTCATTCGAAACCCTCCGAAAGCTCGTTCGGGGGCCTTTTCCCACAGTGCGGCGGCCTAGAACAGACCCTCGACATGACCGGCTTCGCACAGGCGGATCTTCTCGGCGGCGGGACGGCTCGGCAGGCCAGGCATGGTCATGATCTCGCCGCAGACCGCGACGACGAAGCCCGCCCCCGCCGACAGCCTTACCTCGCGCACCGGCACGTCGTGCCCGGTGGGCGCGCCGCGCCGGGTCGGATCGGTGGTGAAGGAATACTGCGTCTTGGCCATGCAGACCGGCAGATGGCCGTAGCCCTGCGCTTCCCATGCGTGGAGCTGGTCGCGGATCCTGGCATCCGCGATCGCCTGATCGGCGTGGTAGATGCGGCGCGCGATGGTGTCGATCTTGTCGAACAGTCCCATCCCGTCCTCGTAGAGCGGCGCGAAGGCGGAGGCACCGCTCTCGGCCAGCTTCACCACCCGTTCGGCCAGGGCCTCGGCACCGCGCCCGCCCTTGGCCCAGTGGCGGCACAGCACCGCCTCGGAGCCATGCTGGTGAACATAGTCCATGACGGTGGCGATCTCCGCCTCGCTGTCGCCCGCGAAGTGGTTGATCGCCACGATCACCGGCACGCCGAAGCCCTTGAGATTGGCGAGGTGCCGCCCGAGATTGGCGCAGCCGCGCGCGACGGCCTCGGCATCCGGCGTGCCGAGATCCTCCTTGGGGGTGCCGCCATTCATCTTCAGCGCCCGGATCGTCGCCACCAGTACCGCCGCGTCGGGATGCAGCCCGGCCTTGCGGCACTTGATGTCGAAGAACTTTTCCGCGCCTAGATCGGCGCCGAAGCCGGCCTCGGTCACCACGAAATCGGCAAGCTTGAGCGCCGTTCGGGTGGCGATGACAGAGTTGCAGCCATGCGCGATATTGGCGAAGGGGCCGCCATGCACGAAGGCGGGATTGTTCTCGAGCGTCTGCACGAGGTTGGGCTGCATCGCGTCGCGCAGCAGCACCGTCATCGCGCCATCGGCCTTGAGGTCGCGCGCGAAGACTGGCGTCTTGTCGCGGCGGTAGGCCACGATCATGTCACCGAGCCGCCTCTGCAGATCCCGCAGATCGGTGGCGAGGCACAAGATCGCCATGACCTCGGAGGCGACGGTGATGTCGAAGCCCGCCTCGCGCGGAAAGCCGTTCATCACGCCGCCCAAGGATGCCGTGATCTGCCGCAAAGCCCGGTCGTTCATGTCCATGACCCGCCGCCAGGTAATGCGGCGGGTGTCGATCTCGAGCTCGTTGCCCCAGTAGATGTGGTTGTCGATCATCGCCGCGAGCAGGTTGTGGGCGCTGGTGATCGCGTGGAAATCGCCAGTGAAGTGGAGGTTCATCTCCTCCATCGGCACGATCTGCGCGTAGCCGCCGCCCGCCGCCCCGCCCTTCATGCCGAAATTCGGCCCGAGCGAGGCCTCGCGGATGCAGATCGCGGCGCGGCGGCCGATCCGGTTGATCGCATCGCCCAAGCCCACGGTGGTGGTGGTCTTGCCCTCGCCGGCGGGGGTCGGGTTGATCGCCGTCACAAGGATCAGCTTGCCGTCGGGTCGGCCATCGAGGCTGTCGATGAAGCGTTGCGATATCTTGGCCTTGTCATGCCCGTAGGGCAGCAGGTCGGCCTCGCCGATGCCCAGCCGTGCGCCGATCTCCCGGATCGGCAGCTTGTCCGCCGCGCGGGCGATTTCGATGTCCGATTTCTGCACCATGTCCGCTCTCCCCTCTCCCTGCCGTCCAGCCTCGCGATCACGGGCCGTATCGTGCCGCGCCGGCGCGACCCTTCTGCGCGCTTAAGCGTCGTTTCGGGCCTCGGGACGCCACGCCCTCTGGTCGGGCAGGTGCAGTCGCAGCGCATCGCCGGGCCGAAGCGTGCCCGGACGCTCGACCCAGGCCGTGACCCCCCGTAGCCCCTTGGAGGCCTGCTTGAACGCCTTGCCATGTCCGGGACGGGCCGCTTCGATGGTCATCGCAGGGAACTGGCAGGGCCGGTTCTGCATATCGACGACCAGCGTGCAGCCATCGGGCCCCTGTAGCCGCGCCGAGGGCGGCAGGTGGCTGAAATCCGGCAGGCCCGCCACCACCAAGGACGCACCGAGCCAGGCGGGATCAAGCGCGTCCAACCCCAGCCTCGTCGCGATCTCGTCCAGCTCCTCGGCCCCAAGCAAAGAGAGCTGACGGGTGTTGCGGATCTCGGTGCCCTTGGGATGTTGCGCGGTGACGCGCGAACAGGAGGGCCGGGTCAGGCCGGCATGGACCTCTCCCTCCATGCCGCCGAAGCCGAGGGACATCTCGCTCAGCGCCTCGGTCTCGATCGGCGCGGCGTCGCGATGCGGCACCCGGCCCAGCCAAGTGATGCGGCCGGTATAACCGGTAGGGGCAAGGGCGGGCATGGCAACTCCTGCGATGGTTGCGCCCCTCATGCCAGTCCGCCCGGTATTGCTCAAGCGCGCATGAAAAGCCCCGGCGCCTTGCGGGGCCGGGGCTCGTCTCGATTCACGTGGAACGTCTGATCAGGCGCTGGGCTCGGGCAGCCCGCCATCCGTCGGCTTGGGCTTGCGCGTCTTCGGGATCGCGGTGATCGACGCGCCGCCGCCCTGCTCGGGCTTCTGGCTGTCGTCGTCATCGCCCCGGTTCAGCGGTTCGCCCGCGATCACGCGGGTGATCTCGTTGCCGGTCAGCGTCTCGTATTCGAGAAGACCCTGCGCCAGACGCTCCAGATCCTCGCGGCGCTCGGTCAGGATACGCTTGGCGGTCTCGTAGCCCTCGTCGATGATCCGGCGAACCTCTTCGTCGATGACCTTCTGGGTCTCGGCCGAATGGCTGGCCCCGCCCGAGTAGGAGCCGAGATAGCTCTGCTGCTCGTTGGCATAGTCGATATGGCCGATCTTGTCCGAGAAGCCGAACTGCGTGACCATCGCGCGGGCGATCTTGGTCACCTGCTGGATGTCCGAGGTCGCGCCCGAAGTGACGTTCTCCTTGCCGAAGATCAGCTCCTCGGCGACCTTGCCACCCATCGCCATGGCGATCTTGGACTTGTACTTGGTGTAGGTGACCGAGAGCTGGTCGCGCTCGGGCAGGCTGAGCACCAGACCGAGGGCACGGCCACGCGGGATGATCGTCGCCTTGTGGATCGGGTCGTGCTGCGGGACGTTGAGGCCGACGATGGCGTGACCGGCCTCGTGGTAGGCGGTCAGCTTCTTCTCGTCCTCGGTCATGACCATGGAGCGGCGCTCGCTCCCCATCATCACCTTGTCCTTGGC
This sequence comes from Limimaricola sp. AA108-03, assembly GCF_050847355.1. Taxonomy (NCBI): domain Bacteria; kingdom Pseudomonadati; phylum Pseudomonadota; class Alphaproteobacteria; order Rhodobacterales; family Paracoccaceae; genus Limimaricola; species Limimaricola sp. AA108-03. The sequence goes on along the minus strand of NZ_CP193755.1, from coordinate 931,634 downwards.
GTTCTCGAAATCGATCATCGTCACGAACCGGCGGCCGACGCGCGCGGCCATCAGCGCCGCCTCGTTGACGAGGTTGGCGAGATCGGCGCCCGAGAAGCCGGGCGTGCCGCGGGCGATGATGCGCAGATCGACATCAGGGCCGAGCGGCACCTTGCGGGCATGCACGCCGAGGATCTTCTCGCGGCCCTTGATGTCGGGGTTCGGCACCTGAACCTGCCGGTCGAAGCGGCCGGGACGCAGCAGGGCGGGGTCAAGCACGTCGGGACGGTTGGTCGCCGCGACGATGATGATGCCTTCGTTCGCCTCGAAGCCATCCATCTCGACCAGAAGCTGGTTCAACGTCTGCTCGCGCTCGTCATTGCCACCGCCATAGCCCACGCCACGCGACCGGCCCACGGCGTCGATCTCGTCGATGAACACGATGCAGGGCGCGTTCTTCTTGGCCTGCTCGAACATATCGCGCACGCGGCTGGCGCCGACGCCCACGAACATCTCGACGAAGTCGGAGCCCGAGATGGTGAAGAAGGGCACGCCCGCCTCGCCTGCGATGGCGCGTGCGAGAAGCGTCTTACCGGTGCCCGGAGGGCCCACCAGCAGCGCGCCCTTGGGGATCTTGCCGCCAAGGCGCGAGAACTTCTGCGGGTTGCGCAAGAATTCGACGATCTCCTCGAGCTCGTCCTTGGCCTCGTCGATGCCCGCCACGTCGTCGAAGGTGACGCGGCCATGCTTCTCGGTCAGCAGCTTGGCGCGGCTCTTGCCGAAGCCCATGGCACCGCCACGGCCACCGCCCTGCATCCGGTTCATGAAGTAGATCCAGACACCGATCAGCAGCAGGAAGGGCAGCAGCGACAGCAGGAAGGTCGTGAAGCCCGACTGCTCCTGGCTGCGCGCGTTCACCGGGATGTCACGCTCGATCAAAAGCTGCGTGACCTCGGCATCCTCGGGCTTGATGGTGACGTAGTCGCGCCCGTCGGTACCGCGATAGCGCACTTCCTCGCCATCGAGCGTGACCTGCGACACGTTGCCGGTCTCCACCGCCTCGACGAAGTCGGAATAGTTGCGGGAATTCGACTGGAGCGTGGACTGCCCGCCGCTGAACAGGTTGAACAGCGCCAGGATCAGCAAGAAAAGCACGACCCAGAAGGCGATGTTGCGCGCGTTGCCCAAAGGATTTCCTCCGAAATTGGTTTGGCCGCGCTTAATGGCACGCGGGCCACGGAATCAAGATAGAGATTGGCGCGGTATCTTCAATGCGGAAGCACCCGATAAGGGAAATCCGCGACAATCCGCGCGGACCATTCACCGGGCTCGCCAGCGCAGGGGGCCGCCACCAGCGTGTCGCCGTGCCAGATCGCCGGGCTGGCCAGCAGCGCCGCGCGTGGCAGCCCCAATTCGCGCCACTGTGGACAAAGCGGCAGGCCGGTCTCCCCGAGCGCCGCGACACGCACCCCCGAAAGCGCGGGCCCCGACAACTGCCAGCGCCCGTCCCACAAGGCATCGGGCGTGGCATCGGGTGCCGTTGCCGCGACCTCCCGGCTCAACCACATCGCGCCGCGCCAAGTCTCCAGCACGACGCCGCCCAGCGTACGCCGCCCGGCGCTCGCTCCGGCGAGGGCCGCCCGCAGCGCGTCGATCCGGGGGCGGTAGTCGCTACCCGCAATCCAGCGCAGCGCGGCGGAAACCAGTCGCAGCCGCGTTTCCTCCGGAGCCTGTGCCAGAGCCTCCGGGTCGATCGACACCGCCCCCGCCGCGAGCCGCACGGCCCGGGCCGACAGCGCATCCGCGAGATGCTCCAGCGCTATCCGGGCCAAGGCCATCCGCTCGGCGGTAGCCACGAGGCCGTCCGGCGTCACTCCGACCGGCTCGAGCGCCGTCATGGCGCGGCGCGCTCGTACCCTCTGGAACCGGATATCGGCGTTGGAGGGGTCTTCGTCCCAGCCGATGCCCCGGCTCTCCAGCCAGTCCCTCAGTTCGGCGCGACCGAGATCCAGCAACGGGCGCAACCAGAGCAGCCCGGCGGTCGCGCGCGCTGACGCCATGCCCGACAACCCGTCGACGCCGGAGCCGCGCGCGAGGCGCATCAGGACGGTTTCGGCCTGATCGTCGCGCGTGTGGCCGAGCGCCACCGCGTCGAGGCTATGGCGCCGGGCCCAATCCCCCAGCAATGCCTGCCGCGCGCGACGAGCCGCATCCTGCAGGTTGCCGCGCCCGTCCCAGCCCGTCCAATCGAGGATCTCGTGCGGCAGGTCGAGGCGCACGCAAGCCGCGGCGACGCGCTCCGCCTCGGCCCGTGCTTCGGGGCGCAGGCCGTGATCGACGGTCGCCACGCGGCAGGTCAGGCCGCGCGCGCGAGCCGCGGGGCCGACCATGTGCAGCAGGGCCATGGAGTCGCTGCCCCCCGAAACGGCGAGACCGAGCCCGTTGCGGGGCCCGGTCTCGAGGCATCGGGTCGCGCGGCGGACGAGATCGTCCGGCCCGGCGGTCACTGGCAGGACAGGCTTTGCATCGCGGCCTGCGCCTCGGTCGCGGCCGGGTTGCCCGGGAAACGGGTGCCGACCTCGCCCAGCGTCACGCAGGCATCGGGCACCTGCCCCAGCGCCGCCAGCGACTGGCCGAGTTCCAGCAGCGCCTGCGCCGCGACCTTGCCGTCGGGATCGCCCGAGAAGCTGTCGAGATAGGCTCGCGCCGCGCCGGCGTTGTCGCCCAGCCCGGAAAGCGCCTCGCCACGTTTGTAAAGCGCCTCGGCGCTCAGCGCACCGCCCGGGTAGGTCTGGAGATAGGCCGCAAACTGGTCAGCGGCGCCGCGAAAGTCACCTTGGGCGAGCGCCTCCGACGCCCGCTCGAAATCCGCCTTCTCGCCGATCGCCAGCGCGGGTCCGGAACCGGTCGTGGCCGGCGCCGCAGGGGTGGGCACGTTCGAGGCGCTGTCGACACCACCAAGCGATGGCGTATCGCCGAGCTGGCTGATGTCGCAGTTCTCGTCGAGTTCGCAGATCCGGAATTCGAGATCGCCGACGCGGTTGGTGCCGTCGGTGGTGATCCGATTGATGCGGAACTCCAGCTCCTCGGTCTTCGAGGTCAGCCCCTGAAGCTGTGCCTCGATGGCGTTGAGCCGTTCGAGCGCGGAATTACCGCCCACCGCCTGCGGCGCGGCACCGGTGGTGCTGAGCTCGCCCCTGAGCGACTGGATGTCGCCGTAGAGAACCGACAGTTCCTGACGGATGTCGGCGAGCGTCTTGTCCTGCCCCTGCGCAAGCCCCGCGGCCGGAGCCGCGAGGGCGCACAGGAGCGCGAGGCTGCGCAGGGGGGCCATCATCAGCTCAGCGCCCCGGCCGCGATGACGGTGACCGCGCGACGGTTCTGCGCGTAGCAGCTCGGATCGGAACAGGTCGCGACCGGGCGCTCCTTGCCGTAGGAGATCGTCCGCAGGCGCGAAGCCGGCACGCCGCGCGAGATCAGGTATTCGCGTGCCGCGTTGGCACGCCGCGCGCCCAGCGCCACGTTGTATTCGCGCGTGCCCTGCTCGTCGGCATGGCCCTCGATCACCGCGAGGTAGTCGGTGTTGGTCATCAGCCATTGCGCTTGGCCATCCAGCGTCGCCATGGCCTCGGAGCTCAGCGTCGACTGGTCGACCGCGAACAGCACCCGGTCGCCGATGCTCTGGGCGAAGTACTCGGGGCTGTTGGGGTTGCCGGCGCCGAGGCCGCCCTGCCCGATCGCCGACTGATCGAAACCGGCACCCATGCCGGCGCCCGCGCCCATGCCGTCGGCGCCCGCACCTGCGCCGCCGCCGAAGCGGTCGGGCCGCGTGCAGGCCGAAAGCGCCAGCGCGCCGACGAGGATGGAAGCGGTGAGATACTTGTTCATGTGTTTGGTCCTGCCCCTCGAGGAGTGATTACCGGCATGCGTAGCACGGGGTCGCCCTCGTGCAAACGCCGCGTCATTATTGCTGCAACGGTCCCCAGGACGGATCGGAAGCGAAGCCGCCCGTCGGCACCTGCTTGAGATTGCGGCCCGAGATATCGACCGAATAGATCTGCGGCCCGCCCGAGGCGCCCTGCGTCTCGCGCGTGAACATCAGCACCCGCCCGTTCGGCGCCCAGGTCGGGCTCTCGTCGAGGAAGGAGGAGGTGAGCAGCCGCTCCTCTGAGCCGTCGGTGCGCATCACGCCGATATGGAACCGGCCCGCATTCTGCTTGGTGAAGGCGATCAGATCGCCGCGCGGAGACCAGACCGGGGAGCCGTAGCGCCCCTCGCCGAAGGAGATACGCCGCGGCTCGCCGCCCGAGGCGGGCATGACGTAGAGTTGCTGGGTGCCGGAACGGTCGCTCTCGAACACGATCTGGCTGCCGTCGGGGGACAGCGAGGGCGAGGTCTCGATCGAGGGCGCCGAGGTGAGGCGGCTATGCGCGCCGGAGCCGAGTTCGGTGCGATAGATGTCGGTGTTGCCCCCCGTCGAAACCGAGTAGATCACCGCGCCGCCATCCTTGGAGAAGCGCGGGCTGAAGGCCATTTCGCCCTCGACCGTGGTGATCTGCCGGCGGCCGACGCTGGCCACGTCCAGAAGGTTGATCCGCGGGAAGCCGCTCTCGTAGCTGGTGTAGAGAACCCGGTCGCCATTGGGCGAGAAGCGCGGCGCCAGCACGAGCGAGTTGCTGTCGGTCAGGAACTGCCGGTTCTCGCCATCGTAATCCATGATGCCAAGGCGCCGGGCGCGGTTGTCCTTGGGGCCGCTCTCGGAGACGAAGACGACGCGGCTATCGAAATAGCCGCTCTCGCCGGTGATGCGCGAATAGACCGCGTCGGCCACCTTGTGACCCATGCGGCGCCAGCCGCCCGTGGTGCCCGCGAATTGCAGCCCCTCGCCCAGCTCGGCGCCGGTGAAGACGTCGTAGAGGCGGAACTTCACGGTGAGTTGGTCGCCATTGACGGCGACCGCCCCGGTGATCAGCGCCTGCACGTTGATCGCGCGCCAGTCGGGATAGGCCACCGGGCTGGCGAAGCTCGCCGGCGTGGAGATGAAGGACGAGGCCGGGATCTCGCGGAACAGCCCGGTGCCGCTCAGATCCTGCGCCACGACGCGGGTGATGTCGGCGGCGATCTGTTCGGCGCCAGCGGTCTCGGCCTGAAAGCCCGGCACGGCGAAGGGTAGCGGCTCGATCACGCCTTCGGAGATGGTGATCTGCAACGGGCCGCTCTGGGCGGTCACGGGGGCGGGAAGCACGGTCGCCGCGACGAGCGGCGCCAGCAGAAGCGCGATGGTTCTGGTCAGCATCTTGGTCCTCGTTCCGTCAGGCCGCGGGGGTCTGGCGCCCCTTTGTGCGCAGCGGCGTGTGTTTGGGCAACGCCCCTTCGGGCGCGCGGGTTCAACGGTTTCGTGAGCGGGCCGAAACATCAGCGCATTCTCATGCCGGAAGGATCAAAGGTCATCTCGACCTCCTTCCACTGCTCGTACTTGTCGGCGGGCAGCACGTAACCGTCGCGCTGGCACCGCAGGATCGCGCGTCGGGCGGCCTGGAAGGCCGCCTCGATCGCACCGTCGCTGCCGCCCGCGCCGGAAATGCGCCGCACGTCGCCCTGCACCCGCCCCTGCGGATCGAGATCGAAGGCCACGGTCAGCGTCACCCGCGCCGCTTCGGAGCCGACATCGACGTTCCAGCACTGCTGCACCGCGACGCGGAACGCATCCTGCTCGGCACCGGTCATCGGCGGGCCGGGATTGGCGGCGGCGGCCGGGGCCGATGGCGCCGGCGTCGAGGCTAGGGCCGCCGCCAGAGCGTCCGCCACGGCGTCGCTCGTGTCGGTGCTCGGCGCCGGTTCGGGCTCGGGCGTGACGTTCTCGGAGGCGGCCGTTTGGGTCTGCGCCGGGGTTTCGGGCGCCGGTTCGGGTTGGGGGGCGGCACGCGCGGGGCGCGACGGCGGGCGCGGCGCCGAGGGCGGCGCCAGAGCCGCCACCTGCGGCGCGGGCGGGGTTTCGGGTGCCGAGGCAGGTTCCTCGGCCTCGGTCACGATCTCGGTCGTGGCTTCCTCCGGCGCGGTGGCCTCTTCCTCGATCTCGGCCACCTCGGCGCTCTCGGCTTCGGGCGTCGCCGCCTCGCGCACGACATCGGCCACCTGTGCATCCGGCGGCGGCGGCGCGACGGCCTCGGGCGCCACGCGCGGCGCCGGGCGCGGTACCGGGCGCTCGGCGATCTCGGGTACCTCTGTCGGTGCGGGCGCGGCGGCGGGCGGCGGCGGCGGTGGCGCGATTTCCTCGGCCATCTCGGCCGGCGGCTCGGGCAGCGGCTCCGGCGCGGGCGGCGGCGGGGTTTCCTCGGCCGGTGCCTCGGGCGCGGGCGGCGGCGGTGGCGCCTCGGCCGGGGTCTCGACCGGTGTCTCGGGCGCGGGCGGGGTTTCCTCGACCACCGGGGTCTCGGGGGCGGGCGGCAGCTCGGTCTGCGGTTGCGGCGAGGTGGCGGCGACGAGCGCCGCGTATTCCTCGCCGGAGACCACGGAGACGGGCGCGACCTCGAAGTCCAGAGGCTCGCTGTCGAACCCCCAGCCCATGACGAGCCAGATGAGCAGGCCGGCATGGCCGATGCCCGAGATGTAGCCCCCCGTGCTCATCGCGAATGCCTCAGCCGCCCGAAGGCAGCGCGGTCGGCGCGCCCGCCCCGAAATCCGAACCGCCGACATCCGTGACAAGACCGATATTCGAGAAGCCGCCGGCATTGAGCGCGCCCATCACCTCGGCGACCCGATCCCAGGCATTGGCGCCGTCGGCGCGCAGGAAGATGCGGTTGCTGGACCGCTCGGCGGCGATCGCCTGCAACCGCGTGATCAGCTCGCCCTGCAGCACCTCGGTGGTCTGAATCAGCAGCCCGCCCTCTGCGGTGACGGTCACCGTCAGCGGCTCTTCCTCGTCGGAAGGCAGCGCCGAGGCGGCGGTCTGCGGCAGTTCCACCGGGATGCCCACGGTCATCAGCGGCGCCGCGACCATGAAGATGATCAGCAGCACCAGCATCACGTCCACGAAGGGTGTGATGTTGATCTCGGCCATCGGCTGGGCCCGGCCCCTGCGGCGTCCCCGGCGATTGCCGCCGCCGCCCGACTTCATGACACCCGCGCCCATCTCAGCTGTCCAGCTGGCGCGACAGGATGGTCGAGAACTCGTCCGCGAAGGCCTCGTAGCCGCCCAGCAGCCGGTCGGAATCGGCCGAAAGCTTGTTGTAGAAGATCACCGCCGGAATCGCGGCCATCAGGCCGAGGCCGGTGGCGAGCAGCGCCTCGGCGATGCCCGGCGCCACCACGGCGAGGTTGGTGTTCTGCGCCTCGGCGATCTCGATGAAGGCGTTCATGATGCCGAAGACCGTGCCGAACAGCCCGACGAAGGGCGCGGTCGAACCGGTGGTGGCGAGTACCGGCAGACCGCGCTGCAGGCGCGAGGCCTCCTTGGCGATGGCCACGTCCATGCCGCGGTCGATGCGCGCCTGCGCGCCTGCGATCAGCCCGCCATCCTGGCGGTGCGAGCGGCGCCACTCGGTCATGCCGGCGGCGAAGATGCGCTGCGAAGCGCCCCTCGGGTCGGCGCCGATCTCGTCGAACAGCTGGTCGAGCGGCTCGCCGGACCAGAAGGCGCGGTCGAAGCGCGCGGCCTCGGCTCGGGCGGCGCGGTACTGGATCACCTTGTCGACGATCACGGCCCAGCACCAGATCGAGGCCAGGATCAGCGCGATCATGACGAATTTGACGGTGATCGTCGCGCGGGCAAAGAGCCCCCACATCGAGAAGTCTACAACCTGATCCATCTGCCTGCTCTTTAGTGACGCGCGTGGCCTCTCGCGGGCCGCTAGTGGCGCGCATAACCGATCCGTGGCGCGAAATCCACTTCGCGCTTTGCACGGCGGCGTGACAGGCAACAGCCCTCCGCCGGTCGCCCCAACCCCGATCGGCGGAACTCCGCGCAAGCGAAAGGGGCGCGGATCGTCCGATCCCGCGCCCCTCGCTCACCCTGCCCTGCGCTCAGGCCAAGGGCGGCTGGCCGTTCGAGGCGGTCAGCCCGCCATCCACCGGCAGGATCACCCCGTTGACGAAGCTGGCATCCTCGCTGGCCAGGAACGCCACCACGCCGGCGATCTCCTCGGGCTGGCCGTCGCGGCCCATCGGGATACGGCTGTGCATCCGCTCGAGGAACTTCGTGTTGTTCATCATATCGGCGGTCAGTCCGGTCTCGGTGAAGCCCGGCGCCACCGCGTTGACGCGAATGCCATGGCGCTGGAAATCAAGCGCGAGCGAACGCACCAGGTTCGAGATCCCGGCCTTGGAAGTCGCGTAGGCGAAGGCCCCGAAATCGCCGCGCATGCCCGAAACCGACGAGGTCGCGATGATCGTGCCATTGGATTTCTTGAGCGGCTCCCAAGCCGCCTTGATGGTGCGGTAGGTCCCGGTGAGGTTGTTCTCGATCACCCCGGCGAAGTTCTCGTCGGAGACCTCCTCCATCGGCCCCATCACCGCAAATCCTGCATTGGCCACGAGGATGTCGAGTCCGCCGAAATTCTCTACTGCCGTGGTGACCATCGCCTCGCAATCGGCGGGCTTTGCGATATCGCCGGTGATGGTTCGCGTATGCGCCGCCGGAAGGTCGCGCACGACCTGGGCCAGCTTGTCCGAGTCGGTGTCGGACAGCACCACGTTCGCGCCTTCGCGCGAGAATCGCCGTGCCGTGGCCGCGCCGATCCCCGAGGCCGCGCCCGTGACCAGAACCGTTTTCCCCTTGTATCGCATCGTGAAACTCCTTGCTGTCGGTGGCGCTGCCCGCGGGCAACGGCATGGCAAGGGGATGGTTCCGGGTTTGTGCGATCAGGAACCAAGGCCGGCGGAGGCGAGCCGTTCCCGCAGATCGACGGGGAGCCGCGCCGGTGCGCCGCTCGCGGACAGCGCTGCCAGCGTCACGCGCGCCGCGAAACAGGTATCGTCGCCACGACTCACGCGCTGCTCCAGCTCGATCCTCGCGCCGCCGATCCGGGCCGGCGTCGTCTCGACCTCCAGCAGATCGTCGAATCGCGCCGGCGTCAGGTAATCGGCCTCGATGCGGCGGACAGCAAAGACGATGCCGGTCTCGGATTTGAGCCGGGACTGGTCGATCCCGAGCCCTCGCACCCATTCGGTGCGCGCGCGCTCGATGAACTTCAGGTAGTTCGCGTAATAGACGATCCCCGCGAGGTCGGTATCCTCGTAATAGACGCGGATCTGCAGCTTGTGGCTCAATGTCCCATCCGCGCGGCAAGCCGCAGCGCCGTGGCCGGATCGTCGGAAGCGGCGGGCAGCACCGGGTCGTAGGCCGCCTTGATCAGCGCCGCGATCTCGGGCTTGAGCACCACCGTGCCGTCCGGCGCCGAAGCCAGTGGCGAGGTGTCGTCGAAGGCGCTCTCGGACCATGTGAGCATCGAGAGCACCGCCTGGCTCAGCGCCAGCACGTCGGCAGGCGTCTCGGCCGCCTCGCCCTTCATGCGCAGGAACACGATGCCTGCGCGGATCGCGCCGTCGGGCTCGAAACGAAAGGCGCGGTACTGGCTGGCATCGCCCGCCTCTAGCTTGGACAAGAGATCGGGCAGGCCCGGCACCAGCTTGTCGAGATCGGGTACGGCGGTGAGCTCGTCCCATTCGCGGCAGAAGAAGACCAGCAGGTTCACCCCGAGCTCGGGGTCGGTCTCGGCCATGTCGTGATCGGCAAGCTGGCACAGCGCCTGCAGCGCCGATTTCATCACCGAAAGCGTCTCATCCTCGACGCCGAACACCACCGGCGCGATCGGCCGGCCCCAGCGAGCGCACATGTAGCTGCCATCGCCCCGGGTGAACATCGCCTCGACGGCTTTCGCATCCAGCATGACCGGTCCTCCTGTTTCCGGGGCCGGGATACGCGCCATGACCCCGGCGGGCAAGCGCCGGGGCATCAGTCGAACAGCACGCCCTGCCCCGATTCCGGCCCGCGCGGCACCGCCAGCCCCAGATGCCGCCAAGCCGCATGGGCCAGCATCCGGCCGCGCGGCGTGCGCTGGATCAGCCCCTGTTGCAGCAGGAACGGCTCGATCACCTCCTCCAGCGCGTCGCGGCTTTCCGACAGGGCGGCCGACAGCGTCTCGATTCCGACCGGGCCACCGCCATAGGCCTCGGCGATGAGCCGCAGGTAGCGCCGATCGGCCCCGTCGAGCCCGAGGTCATCGACGCCGAGCCGTGTCAGGGCGCTGTCGGCGATCTCGCGGGTGACGCGCCCATCGCCTTCGACCACCGCAAAATCGACGACGCGGCGCAACAGCCTCCCCGCGATGCGCGGGGTGCCCCGCGCGCGCCGCGCGATCTCACGCGCGCCGTCGTCATCGGCGGGGGTCCCGAGAAGCCGCGCGTTGCGGGTGACGATTTCGTGCAACTCGTCGACGCTGTAGAACTGGAGCCGCGTCGGGATGCCGAAGCGGTCGCGCAGCGGCGTGGTCAGCAGGCCGAGCCGGGTTGTCGCCCCAACCAGCGTGAAGGGCTGCAGCTCGATCCGCACGGTGCGCGCGGCCGGCCCCTCGCCGATCACCAGATCAAGCGCGTAATCCTCAAGCGCGGGGTACAGCACCTCCTCGACCGCCGGGTTCAACCGGTGGATCTCGTCGATGAACAGCACGTCGCGCGGTTCGAGATTGGTAAGGATCGCGGCGAGATCGCCCGCCTTGGCCAGCACCGGCCCGGATGTCATGCGAAAGCCCACGCCAAGCTCGCGCGAGATGATCTGCGCCAGCGTCGTCTTGCCCAGGCCCGGGGGCCCGTGGAACAGCGTGTGGTCCATCGCCTCGCCACGGATTCGCGCGCTCTCGATGAAGATACGCAGGTTGGCGCGGGCCTCGGCCTGGCCGATGAACTCGTTCAGCCCCTGCGGCCGCAAGGCACGATCGTGGTCCTCGGGAAGCCGTTCGGGGCGCAGCGCGGGATCGGGGGCGTCGGTCATCGTCCAGTCCTAAGCATCGCAAGGCGGCATTGTAAGGCGTCGCGGCATCCTGCCGCTGCTTCGGCGCGCGTCATCTCACCGGTCCTTGGGCGCGAGCTTGCGCAGCGCCGCGCGGATCAGACCCGCCGTGTCCGCCTCCGGCGTTTCATGCGCGGCCTCGGCCACCGCGCCCGCCGCCTCCGATAGACCGTAGCCAAGATTGCCCAGCGCCGAGAGCGCCTCGGCCTGCGCCGCGGCGTTGCCCTCATCCTTTTTCCGGGGTGCCGGGCGCTTTGGGGCGGCTACTTCGACGGGCGCATCCTCGATCACCGCGGCCGCGTCGTCTTCGCGCATCGCGGCAGGCTGCGCGCCCATCGCCATGATCGAGGGGGCCTTGTCCTTGAGCTCGTTGACCACGCGCTGCGCGGTCTTGGGACCCACCCCCTTGGCGCGCGCCACGGCCGACCAGTCGGCCAGGGCGATGGCGCGCGACAGCCCGTCCGCGCCCAGCGCGCCGAGGATCGCCAGCGACGCCTTGGCGCCGATGCCCTGCACCGTCAGCAGCAGCCGGTGCCATTCCTTTTCCACCAGCGTCGGAAAGCCGAAGAGCTGCAGGATGTCCTCGCGCACCAGAAGCTCGGTATATAGCGCCACCGCCTCACCCGGCCCGGGGAGCTGCGCCAGAACCCGGTCGGAGACATAGACCACGTAGCCGACGCCGCGCACGTCAATCAGGACGTGATCTGCAGCGCGGTATTCAAGCCGCCCGGCGATGCGGCCGATCATGCGCGCGCCCTCGCCGCCTCGGCCCGGGCCACGGCGGCCGCCAGATGCCCCGCCGATTGCAGGTGATGCGCATGGCAGATCGCGACCGCGAGCGCGTCGGCCGCGTCGGGTCCGTCGAGCCTCACGCCCGGGAGCTGGAGCTTCACCATGTGCTGCACCTGCGCCTTGGCCGCGGCGCCGTTGCCGACCACCGCCTTCTTGATGGTCGAAGGCATGTACTCGCCCACCGCAAGGCCCGCCTCGGCCGGGATCATCAACGCGATACCACGCGCCTGCCCCAGCTTGAGCGTACCGGCGCCGTCGGAGTTGACGAAGACATGCTCGACCGCTGCCGCCTCGGGGCCGTGCTCGGCGATCACCGCGCGCAGCTGGTGGGCGAGCGACAGCAGCCGCTCGGCCAGGTCGTCCCCCTCGGAGTGGCAGGTACCGTTGGCGACGTGGCGCAGACGTGCGCCGGTGACCTCGATCACGCCCCAGCCGAGATTCCGCAGACCCGGATCGATACCGATGACTCGCATGTGCCCCCATCCGCCGATCGCGGCTGCTCTCCGCCCCGGCCTGTTCTGTCTGGTTTTTCCGATCTCTAGCACAAAGAGCGAACGCAAGCCATGGGTCGCGGACAGCTCCGGCTCAAAGACCGAGGCGCGCGATCCCCTCCGCGAGCTGGCGCTGCATGTAGGGCTTGGCAAGACGCGGAAGCTCGAGCGCCTCGCCCTCCGGAAGCTCCGCGTAGCCAGTCGCCAGAAGGATGGGCAGCCCCGGGCGCAGCTTGCGTGCGGCGCGCGCCAATTCGCCACCATTCATTCGCGGCATCGAGAAATCGGTGATCAGCAGGTCGATCGGTTCGGCACTTTCGATCACCTTCAGCGCCTCCGGACCCGATGAGGCCTCGATCACCTGATGGCCCAAATCCTCCAGCAGATCGACGGTGCTCATCGCGATGAGAGCATCGTCATCGACGAAGAGGATGCGCAGGGCGCCGCGCCGTTCACCCGATGCCGGGGCGGCCTCGTCGGCGCGGGCGGCTTCGGTTCCGGTCCCGACCGTTGCAGCGGGCAGCCAGAGTTCGGCGCGGGTGCCCTGCCCCGGCGAACTCGACAGCCGCAGCGCGCCGCCGAGCTGCTGTGCGAGGCCGTGGATCATCGACAGGCCCAGCCCGGTGCCCTTGCCCAGCTCCTTGGTCGAGAAGAAGGGATGCGTCGCCTGTTCCAGCGTGGCGGCGTCCATGCCGCTCCCGGTATCGGTGACCGAAAGCCGCAGATAGCTGCCCGGGGCAAGATCCGAAGCCTCGGTGACGTCGCACTGCGCCAGCGCCACCTCGAGGCTGCCGCCGCCGGTCATCGCGTCCCGGGCATTGACCGCGAGGTTGAGGAGCGCGAGGTCGAACTGGTTGCCATCCACCTGCGCCCGGGGCAGCCCCTGCGGCAGGTCGAAGCGCAGCTCCACCAGATCGCCGACGGACCGGCGAAGCAGTTCCTCGGAGCCGCGGACCAGACCGGCCAGATCGCGCGGCTCGACGCTGAGCTCCTGTCGCCGGGCAAAGGCCAGCAGGCGCTGGGTCAGGGCCGCGCCGCGCTGCGCGCCCTGGATCGCACCGTCGATCAGGCGGGTCGCGCGCGCATCCTCGGCGACATGGCGCGACAGCAGGTCCAGATTGCCCAGCACCGCCATCAGCAGGTTGTTGAAATCATGCGCGACGCCGCCGGTGAGCTGGCCGATCGCCTCCATTTTCTGGCTCTGCAGAAGCTGGCTCTCGGTGCGCTCGCGTTGCCGGATCTCCTCCAGCATCCGGGCATGCGCAGTTTCCAGCTCGGCCGTCCGCTGCGCCACGCGCCGCTCAAGCTCCTCGGTCTGCTCGCGGTGCATTGCCTCGACCTGCTTGCGAGCGGTGATATCCGTGGTCACCCCGACCAGCCGGACCTCGCCTTCCGAACCGCGCTCGATCCGCGCCAGCGCCGCGGCCCAGCGCAGGCTGCCATCGGGCCAGATCACGCGAAACTCGACCTCGTAATCGGTGCCCTCGCGCGTGGCCCCCTCGATGGTTTCGATCACATGGGCCTTGTCGCCGGGATGCAGGCTGTCGAGGAAGTCCTCGAAACCGAAGGGCGCCGCCTCGGAGCGCCCGAAGATGGCGCGCAGCGTCGGCGAGGACACCAGCTCCTGCGTCGCGGGGTGGAATTCCCAAGCGCCGAGGCGGCCGGCCTTGAGCGCGGTGCGCAGCGTCTCTTCGCTGCGATGCAGCCGCTCGACCGCCGCACGGGCCTCGAACTGGCGATCCCGGCCGCGCCGGGCGCCGCGCGCGACGCTGACGAATGTGGTGGCGTGAAACGGACGTTCGAGGAAAGTGACGTTGCCGAGGATTTCGGACAGCCGCGCCGCCTCGGGATTGCGCTCCGGGCCGCCGCCATGCCGGGTCAGCACGATGAATGGGAGCGCCGACCAACTCGGCTGCGCCTCGATGGCCGCGGCCAGCAGGTTGAGATCGGCATGACGCACCGTCTCTTCGGTGAGAAGGCCAAAGGCGGTGTTCTCGTCCAGCCGGGCCGCAAAGCTCGGGATATCGTCGCAAATGACCGATTTTTGACCGATCTCGGACAGCAACGCCGCCGCGAGCTGCGCGTCCCGCCCTTCCGGCGCGAGGATCAGCGCCCGGGCGAGATCAAAGTCCCGCGTCATCGGCGCCTACCTTCATCAGCGGATCGGCGGAGCCCATGAAATCCGGCACACCACGCAACACCCCCTGGAATCCCTGCAGCGGCGCACCGAGCTCGAGCCCGTCGGCGCTGATCCGGTATTCGCGGATGGTGTCCTCATGCGCCCCCGTGCGCTTCTTGATGATCGAGACCGCGCGGCGCACCTTTCCCAGCGCCTCGAAGTAGCGCAACAGGATCACGGTATCGGCCAGGTAGGTGACGTCGATCGGCGACTTCATGTCGCCCACCAGACCGTGCTGCGCCACGGTGAGGAATGACGAGGCGCCCTGACGGTTCAGGAATTGCAGCAACTCGTGGATATGCAGCACCAGCGCGTTCTCCTGCGGCATTGCCGCCTGATAGCCGGTCATGCTGTCGATCACGACGCAGCGCACCCCGCGTTCCACCACGCTGTCGCGGACCTTCTGCGCGAACTCGCCGGGCGACATTTCGGCCGCATCCACCTGTTCGACCTGCAGCGCGCCGCTGGCGCGCAGCGCGGGGATGTCGATGCCGAGCTTGGCCAGACGGGCCTCCATCAGACCCAGTTCCTCGTCGAAGACGAAGAGCGCCGCGCGCTCGCCGCGTTCGATAGCAGCCAGCGCGAATTGCAGTGAGAACAGGCTCTTGCCGGTGCCGGTCGGCCCCAGAACCAGCGTGCTCGAGCCCTGCTCGACGCCGCCGCCAAGCAGCTGGTCAAGCGCGGGAATACCGCTGCTGCGGGAACTGCGGTCGAATTCGGTGCGGTGTTCGAGCGCCACCAGGCGGGGAAACACCTCGATCCCCCCGGTCTTGATGGCGAAGTCGTGATAGCCGCCCCGATAGCGCTGGCCGCGATACTTGGTGACCCGCAGCCGCCGTCGTTCCGCGCCGTAATCGGGCGCAAGCTCCTCGAGCTGGATCACGCCATGCACGATGCTGTGCACGGTCCGGTCATGCGCCTCGGCCGTCAGGTCGTCCAGCATCAGCACCGTGGCGTCCTGACGGGCGAAGTAATGCTTCATGGCAAGGATCTGGCGGCGGTAGCGCAAGGAGCCCTGCGCCAGCAGCCGGATCTCCGAAAGGCTGTCGATCACCACGCGCTGCGGCCGGACTCGCTCGAAGGCAGCGAAGATCTGCCGCGTCGCCTCGCCCAGCTCGAGATCGGAGGAATAGAGCAGGCTCTGCTGCTGATCGGCGTCGAGCAGGCTTTCGGCAGGCACCACCTCGAAGATCGAGATCCGGTCGTCCAGCGTCCAGCCATGCGAGGCGGCGCTGTCATGCAGCTCTTCCTCGGTCTCGGAGAGCGTCACATAGAGGCAGGTTTCGCCCCGCTCCGCCCCTTCGAGAAGGAACCGCATCGCCGTGGTGGTCTTGCCCGTGCCGGGCGCCCCTTCGACAAGAAAGACATGGTTGCGCGTGAGTCCCCCGGAGAGAACGTCATCGAGCCCCGGAACGCCGGTCCGGGCATGGGTCTTGGGGGTCATCGGTCCGATCCTTTAGCCGGTTGTGCCCTCCTAGCAGCTTTGCCGGAGGGTCAAAAGACGGCTTGGAGGAGGCACGGCGCGGCCCCGGTCGGGCCGCGCCGCAAGGGCGTCACTTCAGCCGGGCGATCAGCGCGCCGTTGGCGCCAAGCCAGACCTTGCCGTTGTCGGTCCGGGCATCGAGCACGAAGAGCGTCTCATCGATGCCATCGATCTCGATCTCCTGCGGCTGGTTCGACAGGTTGAAGGCGCAGACCGTCTTCTCGCCGCGATGGAAGGCCAGCACCGGCTCCTCGGTCTCGGCGAACATGGTGCGGCCCTCGCGCAAGTCGGGCGTCTCGCGGCGCAGCTTCAGCAGCGCCCGGTAGGTTTCGAGCACGGAGCCCTCGACACCCTTTTGCGTGTCGACCGCACGCGCCGCCTGCGGCGCCTTCACGGGCAACCAGGGCTCGACACGGCCAAACCCCGCATGAGGAGCGTCCTTTTCCCAGACCATCGGCGTACGGCAGCCGTCGCGCCCCTTGTCGGCGGGCCAGAAGTTGATGCCCTGCGGGTCGGTCAGCTCGTGAAACTCCATTTCGGTCTCGGTCTGGCCCAGCTCCTCGCCCTGATAGAGACAGATCGAACCCTCCATCGTCAGCAGCATCGCCGCGGCGAGCTTGGCCACCGCGTCCTGATCGCCATGCTCGGCCCAGCGCGTCACGTGGCGTGGCACGTCATGGTTCGACATCGCCCAGCAGGGCCAGCCCTTCGGCGCCAGCTTGAAGAACTGGTCGATCTGGTGGCGGAAATGCTCGGCGGTGAATTTCGGGCCCAGCATCTCGAAGCTGTAGGCCATGTGCAGCCGGTTGGCCGAGGTGTACTCGCCCATGATCTCGATCGGATGGTGACTCTCGCCGACCTCGCCGACCAGCGTGCGATCCTCGTACTCGTCCATCAACTTCCGCATCTTCTCGAGGAAGGCGATGTTGTCAGGCTGGTTCTTCGAGAAGATGTGGTACTGCATGTCATAGGGCTTGATCGCCGGGGTCCCGTCGAGGCGGAAATCGGCCGGATCGTCGCGCAGATGCTTGTCGTGGAAGTAGAAGTTCACCGTGTCGAGGCGGAAGCCGTCGACGCCACGATCGAGCCAGAACCGCATGGTGCCAAGGAGCCAGTCCTGCACTTCCGGATTGTGGAAGTTGAAGTCCGGCTGCTCTTTCAGGAAGTTGTGGAAGTAATACTGCCGACGGCGCGGCTCCCATTCCCAGGCGATGCCGCCGAAGATGGCCTGCCAGTTGTTGGGCGCCGAGCCATCATGCTTAGGGTCGGCCCAGACGTACCAGTCGGCCTTGGGGTTGTCGCGGCTTTGGCGGCTCTCCTCGAAGAATGGGTGCTGGTTCGAGCTGTGCGACAATACCTGATCGATCATCACCTTGAGCCCGAGCTCGTGTGCCCGCGCGACCATGGCGTCGAAATCCGCCAGCGTGCCGAAGGTGGGGTCGATGTCGGTATAGTTCGACACGTCGTAGCCCATATCGGCCATCGGAGAGGTGAAGATCGGCGACAGCCAGATCGCGTCGGCGCCGAGATCGGCGATATGCGGCAGCCGCGCGGTGATCCCCTTGAGATCGCCGATGCCGTCGTCATTGCCGTCCTGATAGGAGCGCGGGTAGATCTGGTAGATCACCGCGCCCTTCCACCAATTCGCCTTGCTCATCTCGAATCCTTTCGTCCCTTGGGAGCCGGGGGCTTTCGAACAGGCTTGCCCGAAGCGTTTCGGATTGGCAAGTTGCAACCGTGCATCGAGGGGAAGACATGTCGGCAACGCTCAAGGACATCGCAGCCAGCACCGGGCTGTCGGTCACGCAGGTAAGCCGCGCGCTCAACGATCATGACGATGTCAGCGCCGAGACCAAGATCCGCGTGCGCGAAGCGGCCAACGCCTTGAATTACCGGCCGAACCTTTCGGCCCGCAAGCTTGCCTCCGGGCGCTCCGGCATCGTCGGGCTGGTGCTGCCGCCGCAGGACCGGACCCCGCGCGACAGCATGTTCGTGCAGATGGTGCGCGGGCTGTCGGGCGCGTTCTCGCGACGCGGCCGGCTGTTCGTGCTGCATGCCGCCGAAGAGGGCGAGGACGTGGTCGCGGTGCATCGTCGGCTGATCGACGGTGGCTCGCTCGACGGCTTCGTGCTGATCGAGCCCGAGGAGAACGACCCGCGGGTCGCCTATCTGCGCCGCCGCGGCGTGCCGATGGTGATGCATGGGCGCGGCGCAGCGAAGCCCGATTACCCGTTCTACGACATCGACAACATCGCCGTCGGGCGCGAATTGACGGCGATGCTCCTGCGCGCCGGGCATCGGCGGATCGGCTTCGTCAACGGCATCGCCGCCACCTGCTACGCGGCGCATCGCCGGACCGGCTGGGAAATGGCGCTGCGCGAGGCCGGCCTAGAGATCGACCCCGATCTGCACGAACACGGGCAGATGACCGAAAGCGTCGGAGCCCTTGCCACGTTGCGGATGATGAATGGCGAGGCAGCGCCGACCGGCCTGATCGCAGGCAACATGCTGATCGCCAAGGGCATCTACAACGCGCTGTCGATGCTCGGATTGAAGGTGCCGGGCGACGTGTCGGTGGTGGTGCATGACGACATGCTGCCGGGCGAGGACCTGATGTCCCTGCCGGCCAGTTCCGGCACGCGCTCGGCGCTGGCGCTGAGCTGGAAGCCGCTGGCGCAGGGCCTGATCGGCGCAATCGAGGGCAAGCCGCTGGCCGAGTTGCAGCAGTTGGGCGGGTTCGAGATCGTCGAAGCGGGATCGATCGCGCCGCCGAACAGGTAGCACCCCGAAACGGTTCGGAAATTCTCGCTCCGATGGGCAACGAAGAGGTGACGGGCCATGCAGTGCCTGCAGGGCGCTGCGGCGTGCTTGGATGTGGTGGCGGCGGGTCCGAGGGTCCAGATGGGGCCCATCGGCGCCGATGACGACGCCTACCTCATATCGCGGCCAAAAGGCTGCCTTCGACGCCCAAGGATCAAGAGACATGACGACCCTCAGCACCAACCAGACCGCCCGCCCCGCCTCCCTGCTCGCCCGCCTCTTCGCCGGCATCGCCGAGCGCCGCGCCCAATCGCAGGCCTATCGCATCACCCGCCGCGAGCTTTCGGCGCTCAGCGAGCGCGAGCTGGCCGATCTGGGCATTCACCGCGCCATGATCGAGGACATCGCGACCCAGGCGGCGCGGCGCGCCTGACCTTTTGGCCAAGGCGCGGACCTTTTCCAGCGCCTTGGTGTTAACCAGTCGAGACGGCGCCGATCCTCCCCGGCAAGTCTCGAAAATACGGCGGCGGCTTCCTTCCTCCCGGGAACCGCCGCCTTTCTTTTGCGGTCAGGCCTGATGCAGGCCGAGCTGCGCCTCGTCGAAGCCAAGCTCCACCGTCAGCCCCTCGCTGCCGCCGGAGGTGCGCACGAAGCCGCCATGCTTTTGCACCATGGTACGGATCATCCGCCAGCCAAGCGAATCCGAGCGCTCCGGCCGCTCCATGCCCGGCGCGAGACCGCAACCATCGTCGGAGACCACCAGCTTCAGCATCCCCTCCTCCCGCGTGAGCGAGACATGCAGGCGGCCGCGCTCGCGATCCGCGAAGGCATGCTTGCAGGCATTGGTCATCAGCTCGCCCGCCGCGAGGGCAAGATCGGTCGCGGCATTGCCCGACAGGCTCAGCGCCTCGCCGGTGACGACCACCGTGACCTCCTGATCGGGCGTCGAGAACGCCTGACGCGTGTGCTCGGCCACGTCGCGCAAGAGCGGCAGCAGCGGCGCGTGGTCGGCGGCGGCGGCGCGTTGCAGCTGGTCGTGGATCGTGGTGATCGCCCGCACCCGAAGCTCCAGATCGCGCAGCACCTGCTTGGTTTCCTCGCTTTGGGCCGCGTTGCGGCTGAGCCGCATCAACCCGGTGACGAGGGCGAGGTTGTTCTTGGTGCGGTGATGCACCTCGGCCATGAGCAGGTCCCGCTCCTCGATCGCGTCGAGCAGGTCGCGGTTCTGCTGCGCCAGCATCGCGGCTGGATCGGCGCGGCGCAGCGCCGCCAGCGCCTCGCCGATCGCGGCGCCGATGCTGGCCGCCTCGCTCGCGGCAAGACGGGTATCGAAGCCGGCCTTGATCCGGGTCCCCTCGGGACCGCTATCGACCTCCATCCGGTCGGCGATGCGCTGCACGCCGCGCAGCCCGAGGCCGAGCCCCGGCTGCCGTCCGACGCCGGGCAGCGGGTCACCCCCGGCAAGGCGGGTTTCCAGATCGGGGATGCCCGGCCCCTGATCGATCGCCTCCACGGCAAGCTCGAGGTTGCCCGCCAGCGGCTCCAGCGACAGGGTCATCCGCCCGCCGCCGCCATGCTGGATGATGTTGCGCCCCAGCTCGAGGAGCGCGGTGACGATCCGGGTTTCGGCGAACTTGGCGAAGCCGCAATGCCGCGCCACCTCCTGACCGACCATGCGCAGCCGCACGATATCCTCGTCGGCCTCGATCTTCAGCGTGGTCAGTCTCATTCGGCGTCCTCCGAGGCGAGCCGCGCCACCAGCACGCAACAGTCATCGCGCCCCTTGTTGCGGTCGCGCATCAGATGTGCCGCGATCATCGCGCAGCTCATTCCGGCCAGAGAGGGCAGCTCCGCGTGGCTGCGCAGCGTCGAAAGGCCGTCGCTGTGCAGGATCAGCACGTCGCCCCGGCCCATCTCCGCGCTCTCGACCGGCGGCAGGCGCACCGCGCCGCCCAGTCGCCCCTCACGGCTGATCAGACGTCGCACCTGCCCATCGGCCTTCACCAGAAGCGCCGCGATGTTGCCTATTCCGGCCAGTCGCAGCCGCCCATCCGCCGCCTCGATCTGTGCCAGTGCCGCAACGGACCCGCGGCTGCCGGCGAGCCGGGCGGACAGCTCGGACAACAGCCGCGCCGGGTCCTCGCCGCGCAGGGGTTCGATGCCCGCCACCGCTTCGGCCGCCGCCACTTCGGCGCGCGGGCCGTGACCCAGCCCGTCGACGGCGAGCAGGTCGACACGGCCGGCGACATCGCGCGCGAAAACCGCGTCGCCACAGGCGCGGTCGCCGGGATAGTTCATCAGGAAGGCGCCGATCTCGACCCCCGCCAGCACCGGCGCCGGGCCAAAGCCGCAGACGGTCACGGTGCCCTGCCCCGGCGTCGAGCGTATCTCGAAGCGATCGGCCAGGCGGCGCATCGCACCGAGCCCGCCACCGGCGCTCGAACCGGTAGAAAAACCGTCGGACAGCGCGAGGCCGATATCCGCGATTCCGGGACCTGTATCGATCGCGGCGATGCAGACGCGGGAACCGATGCCGGGTTGGCGCTGCAGCAGGAGTTGCCCGCCGCGGGCATGACGCAAGAGGTTGGTGGCCATTTCCGTGACCACGATCGCCATCGCCTCGGTGCGCTCGACCGAAAGCCTGCTCTCATCGGCCAGACCGCGCGCCAGCCGCCGCGCTTCGGCCACGGCGCTGGGATCGGATATATCGACGACATGTCTCATGGATTGGCCTCCATCTCGATCGTGGTGCCCGCCCCGACACGGCTTTCGATGCGAAAGGCATCGACCAGCCGCCGCGCACCACCGAGCCCCTTGCCCATGCTGCGCGCGGTCGAGAAGCCGTCCGTCATCGCCTGATCGATATCGGCGATGCCGGGCCCCTGATCGATGCAGCGGATCATGATCCGGCGCGGGCGATCAAGGCGATAGATCTCGAGCACGCCGCCGCCCCCATGGTCGAGCGCGTTGCGGGCGATCTCGCTCACGGCGGTGACGAAGCGGGTCTTGCGCAGCGCCCGCGCGCCCAGCGCGTCCATCGCCTTCGACACCGCGATACGGGCCGCCGCGACATCGCGCTCCTGCCGCAGTTCCACCCGCCCCGCCGGCTGCGCCGGCGGGCCGCTCACGCCAGACCCTTGGCCTTGAGCGCGCGCAGCGCATGGCTCAGAGACAGCGCCGTCTTCGAGCCCGGCAGGTCCATGCCCAGTTCGACCAGCGTCATCGCCACCGCCGGGCGCATGCCCACGATGTAGGTCTCGGCCGCCAGCAGTCGCGAGATCGAGGAAAGCTGCGCGAGAATGCGGCCGACGAAGGTATCGACGATTTCGAGCGCGGCGATGTCGATCACCACGCCGCGCGCCGCCTCGTTCACGATCCGCTCGGAGAGATCCTCCTGCAGGTTGATGATGTCGGTGTCGGTGATGTTGTCGCGGATCGCGACGAGCAGGACCTTGTCGACCGTGTAGATCGAGGCCGCCTCAGACACGGGTGTCCTCGATGCGACTGATCTGGAAGCCGACCCGGCGGAACGCCTCGGCGAGGGCGGCCCGGATAGAGGGGCGCGTCGTCACCTCGCCCACGTCGACGCCAAGCTCGACCATGGTCTGGGCGATCTTGGGCGAGATGCCCGAGATGATCGCCTCGGCCCCCATCAGCCGGACCGCCGCGGCGGTCCGCAACAGGTGCTGCGCGACCTGCGTGTCGACCACGCGCACGCCGGTGATATCGACGATCACCACCTCGGCGCTGTGCTCGACGATGGAATTCAACAGGTTCTCCATCACCTCCTGCGCCCGCATCGAATCGAGCGTGCCGATCAGGGGGATGGTCAGCACCCGCTCCCACAGCTGCACCACCGGGGTCGAGAGTTCCATCATCTCGGCCCGCTGGCGTTCTATGATCTCGTCACGCTCGGCGATGAAGTATTCGTTGATATGCATCGCGAGCGCATCGACCACGCGGCCGAAATCTGCGGCCTCGGCGAGCAGACGATCGGTCCGATCCGCGAGGTTCTTGCTCAGCATCTCGAAGACAGGCTGCTTCAGCGCCAGCATGAAGGCCGTCATCTCCCAAGGCGCGACACCACGCTCGGTCCGCACCAGCGTGATCTCCGACAGCGCCATGCGAAGTTCGGACCAGTTATCGGCATCGATGTCGACGGCCTCGGTGATGTCGATGCGCGACAGCGCATCGGAGAAGGCCCGCAGCAGATCGGATAGCTGGCGACGGCTCTCGCGGTCGGAGAACAGGTCGGGGCGTCGCACGCCCTCGCGCTTCTGGGTGGCGAACCAAGCGTCGAGAACGCTGTCGAATTCTTCCCGCAGGAGGCGGCTCACTTCGGTGGTCGGCGCAACGGTCATCATCGGTCCTAACTGGTCACGGCGACATACGGATATGGTGCCGCGACAGGGAAGGAAAGGCTTGTAGGACTTCACTTGGCGGGAACTGGCCCGGCGGCGCGGCGCAGTTGCTCAGACTTTGCGGCGCCGCCCCAGCAGCGCATCGGCCCGGCCCAGCGCCGCGTCGAGCTCGGCGAAGGCGCGTGTCATCGCCTCGGGGTCCGGTTGCGGGGCGGGCGCAGGCGCCGGCCCCGCCCGTCGTGGCCGCGCCGCCAAGCGCTCGGCCAAGCCCGGCACCGACCAGATCCGCGCCGTCCGTCTACGGGTGATCTCGCGCAGCAGCCCGAGGCTCACCAGCTCGTCGATGAGGTTGGTTGCGCCACGCGGCGTCACGCCGATGCGCTCCGCCAAAAGGTTCGAGGTCAGGCAGGGCGCCGAGGCGAAAGCCTGTGCCGCATCGCCCAGCCGCGACCGGCCGTGCCGCCCCTCGCCGCAGGCGCGGGCCCGGCGCAACCAGTCACGCGCCCGGCCGATCCGCCCGATTTCCATGCCCAGTACCGCGCCCAGCCCATCGAGCAGCTCGGTCATCCCAGCGACGCTGCCCGGGGACCAGGGCCGGTAGCGCCCGACAGAGAGCGCCAGCGCAGGCGTCGCGACCCAATCGGCATCGACCCGCCCCGACAAGCCGCGCATCGGGTCCTCCTCGAAGGCTATGACGCCGCCGGGCCCCGGCGTGAGGCGCCGCCGAGCGCTCTCGACCGCCATGAACAAGGCCCGCTCGACCATCGGGTGGGCCCGCTCCGTCGCGATGCCATAGGCCGCGCTGACCCTCAGCGCTGCGAGGATCGGTGGATCGTCGGGATGTAATGCCGAAAGGCTGGCGGCAAGCGCCGCCGGGTCGGTGGAGGCCCCCTCCGAATTCGCCGCCCGTTCGTCTTCCGCAAGCCCTCCTGCCAGACGTTCGAGCCGGGCGATCGTCTTGTCGGGCTGCGCGATCGGGTCGCCGGGCATCTTGAGGGCACGGATCAACCCCAGCGCCAGCTCGCCGGCGACCGGGTCGCCATGGCCGGAACCACCGCCCGCGATCCGCGGCAACAGCTCGGTCTCGGACAGCCGGCGCCCTTCAAGTGCCACCGAGGCTACCGCCTCGGCCACCGCCAGCTCCGAGCGCCATAGATTGCCGGCATCGGGATCGGCCCGACCGAAGGCTTCGATCCGCGCCGCAAGCACTTCGACCCGCAGCAGGTCGAGCGCGCTCGGCCTACCGCTCCTGCTCGTCTTGGCCATGCATCGCCCTCATCCGCCCCGGTGCCCCGCCCGCCAGACTGGACAGATACCCGAGGACTTGTCCACCTCGCGGAGGCCTGGGGGCCAGACAGGCCCCTAGGGGCTTGGCCTCACCATTGCCCCGCCGACACACTTGATCCGTGTCCGGCAATCAGCGGCACGAGAGATGGGCGCATGAGTGCGTCGACAACCGGTGCAGCCCGGAGCTTGCGTTATTCGAACGCTGGCCCGACCCTCAGGCAGCCACTGCGGGCAGATCCGCCCGGCCGCGGGTGATCCGGAAAGGTTCGCATTGACCGGAGACAACCTTGGTCTCGATCATCCACTCCTCTCCGTCGGTGTTGCGTCCTTCGAGCGTCAGCACACCGTTGAAGTCCTGCATGGCCGAGAGGCCGGTCTCGAGCCTTGTCCAGGTCCGAAGCCAATCGGTATAACCGGGATCCAGCAAAGCTGGCCGAGGCGGGTGATCCTCGTGCAGATGACGCTCGAGGCGAAACAGACGCAGGGCACCGTCGCCATCGATTTCGAAGGTCTGAAAGCCACGTCCGAAACTTCTGGTCCGCCATTCGGTGACAGCGGTGATTTCGGCCGGCAGAGCCATCTTGCAGCGAACGAGATCGTATAGTGCCATGTCCATCCTCTTTCTTGCTATGGCTTCGGCAGACATGCCGACCCATTGGAGGAACTTGGCCTGCGGTCATGGCACCATGCCGACAACATCAGGGCCTTGTCGCGACAGATACCGTCGGCTCGTGAAGGGCTGAGAACGCGCCTGCGGCGACCGGACGCCGCTCCTAGGTCGTCGTAACGACGGCCAGAACCAGCAGCACCAGACAGCCCGCGGCTATCAGTGTGCTGCTTGCAATGCGCATCACCGCATCGCGCCACGATCCGGTTTGCTCCGCGTAATGGACCAGCAGAAAGCACAGGACCGGCACGAGGAGCCAAGCCCAAGGGGAAATGCCAAACAGGTCTGGGGATACCGTTTTCATACCTTAACAATAGTCCAGTTCGACGCCCTTCGCAGCTGAGCAATGGGAGGGCGAGGCTCTGCGGAGGTATAGGGCGGCCACGCTCCCGCCTTCGGCAAGGTACGAAAAGAGCATCGAAACCTCATCGTTCTGCCTGAAAGACCGACGCCGACATGCTCGCCTCATAGCGCCGCCGCGCCGAGGACTCCCTCGTGGAATGAGGCAGCCGTCTGAGCCTGGGTACCGCCACCAAGACCCCGACAAGCTACAAGGTGCAGCAACCAGTGCCGTTGAGAAACGCAACGGCCGAGGGGACCATCCGCTTGCGCGGATGCGATCGAGTTTCGCAGCCAGATCTTCGCTCCACTCCGCCCGTTGCTCGCCACATTCCGGCCACTGCCGAACGGCAATGAGGGGGCGAATTACCGAGTGAGTGTGCTTATCGTGACGACCGACTACGCATTGCGTTTTCTTTCCACCCTCTTTTTCGTGACACGGGCATCGGTATCGTCGCCCTGTTGGGCCTGCGCTTGTATGCGAATGTGGAAGTAGCGGACCACCCTCGCCAACCGGTGGAATCTGCAGGAGCAGCCTTTCGCCCCACCCTGTGACAGCCTTCCTCGCTGGCCTCTATTAAGCTTGCGCCAGCGAATGCGCGGAAGTCCCGCCACGTAGCCCAACTCCAAACAGCGACCGCGGACGTGTGCCACCTCAACTTGGTGGCCAACACCTTCTCCCAGCTCCCGCCTCGACATATTGGGACCTGGCTCCAGTCGAACTCGATGCCGAACAAGGAGAGGATGGATTGAGAACGCTGGAACGAACTAGGACGCGAAGCCGCCGGCTACAGGCAAAAATCAGTTCAATGGCGGAGGAGGTGGGATTCGAACCCACGGTACGCTATCACGCACGGCGGTTTTCAAGACCGCTGCAATCGACCACTCTGCCACTCCTCCGGCGCGCCTCGCCTAAGCACTGCGCGGCGATTCGGGAAGGGCTTCCGATCACGCGATTTTCCGCCCCGGGCGGCGCTAGCCGCTTTCATTGCGGCCGTCCCCCCGATATGTTCGCGTCGCGCCGCCCCGGCCTGCCGGGCCGCCGCGCCGAAACAAGAGCGGGCCGGGCAACGGTCCGAGCGGGGCAATCGAGGGACGTCACATGACAGCCACCAATTCCGTGCGGCCGGTCGCCATGCTGCTGGGCGCGCTGCTGACGCTGGGCGCCTGCGGCGAAACCGGCGGCACCGCCTCCCCCGGCGATCCCAGCCGTACCGAGATCGTGTCGCGCGACGTCGAGGCGCCCGGCATCTTCCAGGTCACCGAGCCCGGCCTGTGGGACGGGCGGCCGTCGCTGGGCGGCGTCTGGGTCGCCTATCCCGAGGTCGATGTGGAGCAGATCGGCCAGGTGGTGATTCGCAACCAGGCCAATGGCCGCTTTGTGATCGGCGCGCTGTTCCGCCGCGAGCGCGAGACGCCGGGCCCGGCGCTGCAGGTCAGTTCGGAGGCCGCCGAAGCGCTCGGTATGCTCGCCGGGGCGCCTGCGACGCTCAACGTCACGGCGCTGCGCCGCGACGAAACCGCCGCACCGGAGGCACCGGGGGCGACCACGGATTTCGACGATCCCACACCGATCGCCGCCGTGCCGCTGCCCCCCGCTTCCGGCGAAGCCGGGGCGGCAGAGCCGACCGGGGTCGCCTCTGCGCCGGCGCCCGACGCCCCTGCCGAGAGCACCCTTGAACGGCCCTTCATCCAGATCGGCATCTTCTCGGTCGAAGCCAATGCCCGCGACACCGCGACGGCGATGGAAGTCGAGGGGCTGGACGCGCGCGTCGTGGCCTCGCAGATCCAGGGCGCCGATTACTGGCGCGTCATCGTTGGCCCGGCCGAGAGCGAGGCTGCGCGCGACGCCGCCCTGACCCGTGTCAAGGCGCTGGGCTTCACAGACGCCTATTTCGTGCGAAACTGACAAGGAGCCGGGCCGCCTGAGGCCCGGGCCAGACCCTTTCGCCGGCCGTGACGAGCGGCCGCCAACCGACCGGAGCGACCCCAGATGATCCGTGCCGTCTTCCTCGCCGCCGCGACGCTCGTGGCCCTCGCGCCGCTCGCGCGCGCCCAGAGCTTCGACACCCCCGCCCGAGCGGCCTATGTGCTCGACCACACCACCGGGACCGAGCTTCTCGCCAAGAATGCCGACGAGCCGCTGCCGCCCGCCTCGATGTCCAAGCTGATGACGCTCTACATGGCCTTCGAGGCCATCGCCTCGGGGCGGCTGTCGATCGACCAGCGGCTCCCCGTGTCCGAGCACGCCGCCTCCTATGGCGGCTCCTCGATGTTCCTCGACACCACCGACCGGGTGCGGGTCGAGGATCTTCTGCGTGGCGTCATCGTGCTGTCGGGCAACGATGCCTCCGCCGTGCTCGCCGAGGCCCTGTCGCCTGACGGCACCGAGGCCGGCTTCGCGCGGCTGATGACCGAGCGGGCCCGCGACATGGGCATGGAGAACTCCACCTTCGCCAATTCGAATGGCTGGCCCGCCCCGAACCAGCGCATGTCGATGCGCGACCTGGGCATCCTCGCGAGCCACCTGATCCGCGATTTCCCGACCTTCTACCCGATGTTCGCTGAGCAGGAGTTCGAGTTCGACGGTCGCGTGCCCTCCAACAGCCAGAACCGCAACCCGATCCTGGGCCTCGGCATCGGCGCCGACGGGCTCAAGACCGGCCACACTTCCGAGGCCGGCTATGGCCTCGTCGGATCGGCCGCGCAGGACGACCGGCGGGTGATCTTCGTGATCACCGGTCTCGAAAGCACCGAGTCCCGCCGGGTCGAGGCCGAGCGCATCGTCAACTGGTCGTTCCGCCAGTTCGCGCAGCGCGACATCGGCGAGGCCGGCACCCGGATCGCCGAGGCCGAGGTCTGGATGGGCGAGCGCAACCGCGTCGGCCTGACCCTGGCCGATGACGTGTCGGTGCTGCTGCCGGTGATGTCGAATGACGATCTCGCGGCCGAGGTGGTCTATCAGGGCCCGATCGAGGCGCCGATCGAACAGGGCCAGGAACTGGCCGAGCTGGTTATCGCGCGGGAGGGGATGTCCGAGACCCGGGTGCCGCTGGTCGCCGAGACGGCCGTGGCGCGGGGCGGCTTCATGCCGCGGGTCAAGGTCGCGGCCACGGTGCTGTTCGACCGGTTCGGCCCGGAGGGGGTCACCCTGCCGGGGCTGGATCCGCTGGCCGAGGAGCCGGCGCCCGAGCCAGCCGCAGAGCCCGAGGCGCCGGCCGAAACCGAAGCCGACGAAACCTGAGCCCGTGACAACAGGGCTCTTCATCAGCTTCGAGGGCATCGACGGCTCCGGCAAGTCGACCCAGGCGCGGCTGCTGGCCGATCGGCTACGCGGTCTCGGCCACGAGGCGGTGCTGACGCGCGAGCCCGGCGGCAGCCCCGGCGCCGAGGAGATCCGGCAGCTGCTCCTCACCGGGGATACGGCCCGCTGGTCGGCCGAGACCGAGCTGCTGCTGTTCACCGCGGCGCGGCGCGATCATCTGGAGCGGACCATCCGCCCGGCCCTTGCCCATGGCCAGACCGTGATCACCGATCGCTTCGCTGACAGCACCCGCGTCTACCAGGGCGCGACGCGCGGCGATCTGCGCGCGACGGTCGACCGCCTGCACGATCTGATGATCGGCGCGGAGCCCGACCTCACCTTCCTGATCGACATGGACCCGGCCACGGCCCTGGCCCGTGGCCTTGCGCGGGGTTCCGGCGAGGACCGGTTCGAGGATATGGGCCTCGACTTCCAGAACACACTGCGCGCGGGCTTTCTCGGTCTCGCAAAAGATGCGCCCCGGCGATTTCAGGTGATCGACGGCAACCGGACGCCCGAATCCGTGGCGGCGGAGATCGCCGGCATCGCCCTGCCCCGCCTGGGGCTCCTGCCATGAGCGAGGATCTTCCCGATCCGACCGGCCTGCCCGGCCTGCCGCATCCGCGCGAAACCGCCCGACTGCTCGGACAGAATGCCGCCGAGGCCGAGTTTCTCGCGGCACAGGCCGGCGGGCGGCTGCATTCGGGTTGGCTTCTGACGGGGCCGATGGGGGTTGGCAAGGCGACGCTGGCCTACCGCATCGCGGCGCATTTGCTGGCCGGCCGCCAGGCCGCGGACGGGCTCGATCTGCAAGACGACGATCCCGACCTGCGCCGCATCCGTGCCGGATCCCACCCGCGGCTCTTCGTGCTCAAGCGTGGGCCCAACGACAAGGGCGACAGGCTTTCGGCGCAAATCCGGGTCGAGGAGATGCGCAAGCTGAAAAGCTTCTTCCATCTCAGCTCGGCCGATGGCGGGCACCGCGCGGTGATCGTCGACGCCGCCGACGAGATGAACGTCTCAGCCGCCAATGCGCTCCTGAAGGAACTGGAGGAGCCCCCGGCCAACACCACGCTGCTGCTGATCTCGCACCAGCCCTCCGCCCTGCTCCCGACCATCCGTTCGCGCTGCCGCGTGCTGAGGCTGCGACCGCTGGAGCCCGCCCCCCTGGCCGAGGCACTAGCGCAGGCCGGGGTTTCCAGCGAAGCCCCCGAGGCGCTCGCCGTGCTGGCCGCGGGATCGGTCGGCGGCGCCGCGCGGATCGCCCAGTCCGACGGGCGCGCGCTCTATGCCGATCTCGTGGGGCTCCTGTCGGGACTGCCGCATATCGACCGCCCCCGCGCCATCGCCATGGCCGAAGCCTGCGGCGGCAAGGGCGCCGAGTTGCGGTTTCCGCTGATGCTGGACCTGATTGACCTGCTGCTGACCCGCGCCGCGCGCGCCGGGCTGATGGGCGAGCCTGACCTGCAGGGCGCGCCCGGCGAAGCCCGGCTGCTGATGACACTGGCGCCCGACGCGCGGGCGGCGCGTCGCATCGCCGAGCTGGGTCAGGAGCTTTCGGCCCGGGCGCGGCACGGGCGGGCGGTCAACCTTGACCCTTCGGCGCTGCTTCTAGATATGCTGCTGAGGATCGAAGCCACCGCGGCCGGATCCGCCGCAGCCTGAGGCCAGATGACTTCTCAAGACTTTCAGCTCGTCGACGCGCATTGCCACCTCGACTTCCCCGACTTCGCCGAGGAACGGGAGGCCGTCATCGCGCGAGCGCTCGACGCCGGCGTCACCCGCATGGTCACGATCTGCACGAAATTGAAGAACGCCGACAGCGTGCGCGCGATTTCCGAGACGCATGACCCGGTCTTCTGGGCGGTGGGCACCCACCCGATGAGCGCCGCCGACGAACCCCTCGCCTCGGTCGAGGATCTGGAGACCCTGGCCCGGCATCCCAAGATGGTCGGCATCGGCGAAACCGGGCTCGACTATCACTATACCGCCGAGAGCAAGGGCGTGCAGCAGGAGTCCCTGCGTATCCATATCGAGGCGGCGCGCCGTACCGGATTGCCGCTGATCATCCATGCGCGCGACGCCGATGACGACATGGCACGTATCCTTGCCGAGGAGCACGCGGCCGGCGCCTACCAGTGCATGATGCACTGCTTCTCCTCGTCCGCCGCGCTGGGCCGCGCGGCGCTCGATCTCGGCTTCTACCTGTCGATGTCCGGCATCGCCGCGTTCCCGCGCTCGGGGGAACTGCGCGAGATCTTCGCGAGCGCGCCCCTCGACCGCATCCTCGTGGAAACCGACAGCCCCTACCTCGCCCCGCCGCCGCATCGGGGCCGCCGCAACGAACCCGCCTATACCGCGCATACGGCCAAGGTGGGGGCCGAGCTGTTCGGCCTGTCCCTGCCCGATTTCGCGGCGCGGACCTCGGCCAATTTCGACCGCCTTTTCGCCAAGGCCGCCGCCTGGAACCCGGAACGGAGCCCCGCATGAGCGACCGTCTGGAGGCGCGCATCCTCGGCTGCGGCTCTTCGGGTGGCGTGCCGCGACTGGGCAACCTCTGGGGCGATTGCGATCCCGCCGAGCCGCGCAATGCGCGCAGCCGCTGCTCGCTGCTGCTGACCCGACATGGGCCGAGGGGCGTCACCCGGGTGCTGATCGACACCTCCCCCGACCTGCGCGCGCAGCTGCTCGCGGCCGAGGTCGGCGAGCTGGACGGCGTGGTCTGGACCCATGCCCATGCCGACCATGTGCATGGCATCGACGATCTGCGGATGATCGCCTTCAACATGCGCAGCCGGCTGCAGTGCTGGGCCGACGCACCGACCCATGCGGCGCTGACACAACGCTTCGGCTATGCGTTCGAGACGCCGCCGGGCTCGTCCTACCCTCCGATCTGCGATCTGCATCGGATCGAGGGAGAGATCGGGGTCGACGGCGCTGGCGGTGAGATCCGCTTGACACCCTTCGATCTCGTGCATGGAGATATCACGGCGCTGGGTCTGCGCTGCGGCAGGCTCGCCTACCTGCCGGATGTCAGCGAAATCCCAGACGCCGCTTGGCGTCACCTCGACGGGCTCGGCTGCATGATCGTCGACGCGCTGCGCCGCAAGCCGCACCCCAGCCACGCACATCTCGACCTCACCCTCGAGTGGATCGCACGAGCCGCACCGGTACGGGCGGTGCTGACCAACATGCATTTCGACCTCGACTACGCCACGCTCGAAGCCGAAACCCCGGAGCACGTCTCCCCGGCCTTCGACGGGATGACGCTCGCCTTCGACCTGTAGGGCGAAGGGGTCCCACCCCTTCGCCAATTCGACCTGACGCATATCCGCGGCACCCGCCCGCGCGGAGGCCTTCGGATGATCCTGCTGCTCACCGTCACCTTGCCGGTCTTCCTCGTGCTGGGCTTTGGTTATCTGGCTTCGTGGCGCGGCTGGATCACCGAACCCGCGATCGACGGGCTCATGAAATTCGCCCAAGGCTTCGCCATCCCCTGTCTGCTGTTTCTCGCCATCGCGCGGCTCGATCTCGCGCAGGAGTTCGACATGGCGCTTCTGGGCAGCTTTTATGCCGGGGCGCTGGCGGGCTTCGCCGCCGGCCTCTTTGGCGCGCGGCTGATCTTCGGCCGGTCCTGGGAGGACGCGGTGGCGATCGGATTCGTGGGGCTGTTCTCGAACTCGCTGCTTCTGGGCCTGCCGATCACCGAGCGCGCCTATGGCCCCGATGCGCTGCAGGCCAACTTCGCGATCATCGCCCTGCATTCACCGTTCTGCTACGCGGTGGGCATCACGGCGATGGAGTTCGCCCGCGCGAAGGGCGGCTCGCTCAGGGAACTACCTGCCCAAGTTCTGCGCGGCATGGGACGCAACGCTCTAATCCTCGGCATCCTCATGGGCGCCGCGGTCAACCTGTCGGGGCTGCCGCTGCCAGAGGTGCTGGTCGAGGCTTTGGAACTGATGGCGCGAGCGGCTTTGCCGGCGGCGTTGTTCGGGCTGGGCGGTATCCTCCACCGATACCGGCCCGAGGGCGACATGCGCGTGATCCTCTACGTGGTCGCTGTGTCGCTCGTGCTGCATCCGGCGGTGGTCTGGGGGCTGGGCTCGCTGGTCGGGCTGAAGGTTCCCGCCTTCCGCTCGGCGATCATCACCGCGGCGATGGCGCCGGGGGTGAACGCCTATCTCTTCGCCAGCATCTATGGCCACGCCAAGCGCGTCGCCGCTTCAGCGGTCCTGATCGGCACGGTGGCCTCGGTGCTGTCGGCGACCATCTGGCTGGCGCTGCTGCCCTGACGCCGAACCCTTTAAAGGGTTCGGACAAGATCCTTCGAAGGATCTTGGTCCCGGAACGACAACGCCCCGCTCTCTGGGCGGGGCGTCGCGGTCGGCGGTGGCGGCGGGCCTCAGCCCGGTGACATGCCGCGCAGCCGCTCGGAACGGCGCCGCAGCACTTCGAGCGTCACCAGCAGCACCACCGAAATCGAGATCAGTACCGTCGCGGCCGCGAGAATAGTAGGCGAAATCTGCTCGCGCAGACCGGTGAACATCTGCCAGGGCAGCGTCTTCTGACCGGCGGAGCCCACGAAGAGCACCACCACCACCTCGTCGAAGGAGGTGATGAAGGCGAACAGGCCACCCGAGACCACGCCCGGCAGGATCAGCGGCATCTGCACCTTGAAGAAGGTACGCACCGGCCCCGCCCCGAGATTGGCCGCGGCACGCGTCAGAGAACGGTCGAAGCCCACCAAGGTCGCGGTCACCGTGATGATCACGAAGGGGATGCCCAGCGCGGCGTGGGCCAGCACCACGCCCCAGTAGGTCCCCTGCAGACCGATCCGGCTGTAGAAGAAATACATGCCCGCGGCCGAGATGATTAGCGGCACGATCATCGGCGAGATCAGCGTCGCCATGATGGCGCGGCGGAACGGCACGTGCGGCTGGCTGAGGCCGATCGCCGCGAGCGTACCGAGTGCGACCGAGATGAAGGTCGCGACCGGCGCGATCTTCAGCGAGTTCCAAAGCGGCACCTGCCAGTCGGGATTGGTGAAGAAGTCCCGGTAATGCTTGAGCGAATAGCCCTCCGGGTCCAACGCCAGCATCTTCGGGGTGAAGGTGAAGAAGTTCTCGGCGTTGAAGGACAGCGGGATGATGATGATGATCGGCGCGATCAGGAAGAAGAAGATCAGCCCGCAGATGATCCGGTAGGCATAGTGCCAGATCTTCTGGCCGGTCGAGGCGTATGGGGGAAGTGCAGCCATTCTCTCAGCCTCCCAGCTTGACGTTGTCGATGCCGACGATGCGGTCGTAGAGCCAGTAGAGCACCAGCACGAGCGCCAGAAGGATCGAGCCCAAGGCGGCCGCGAGACCCCAGTTCAGCGACGACGAGATGTGGTAGGCGATCCGGTTCGAGATGAACACGCCTTCGGTGCCGCCGACGATCTCCGGCGTGATGTAGTAGCCGATCGACAGGATGAAGACGAGGATCGAGCCTGCGCCGATGCCCGGCACCGAGAGCGGGAACCACACCCGCCAGAATGCGGTCCAGTCGTTCGCACCCATCGACTTGGCGGCCCGCACATAGGAGGGCGGGATGGTCTTCATCACCGAGTAGAGTGGCAGGATCATGAAGGGCAGCAGGATATGGGTCATCGCGATCACCGTGCCGGTGATGTTGTTGATCAGCTGCAGCCGGTTGAAGTTGTCGACGAGACCGAGCCACACGAGCGTGTCGTTGATCACGCCCTGCTGCTGCAGCAGCACCTTCCAGGCCGATGTCCGCACCAGCAACGAGGTCCAGAACGGCAGCAGCACGAGGATCATCAGCACGTTGGCCGAGCGCAGCGGCAGCGTCGAGAGAAGGTAGGCGATCGGGTAGCCCAGCAGGATGCAGGAGAAGGTGATCACCATCGACATCCACATCGTGCGCCAGAACAGCTTGAGATAGATGCGCTGGTCGTCGGGGCGGAACTGCGCCTCGCCGTCGGGGCCGTTCATCATGTCGACGGCATTGAGGAAGTAGCCGTCGGTGTATTCCGGGCTGTAGGTCTCGATCAGCTGCCACAGCTGCGGGTCCATCCAGTCCTCGTCCGAGTCCTCGAACAGCGCCTTGATCGAGACCGTCTCGAAGCCCGAGACGTCGACATCGGGGACGGCATCGGGCGGCGTCGCCCCCGCCGCGAGATCGCGGTAGAGTGTGGTGAAGACGAAGTCGGGGACATCCTCCTCCAGCGGGTCGTCCTCGTTCTCCTCGACTGTGAGGGTGACCCATTCGTCCCAGGCATCGGCGGTCAGCGGCAGCGCCTCGCGGACCGCCTCCTCCTCCATCCAGGCGACCCAGTTGGCCGGGTCCTCGAGCGCCGGGGCAGCCTCGACGAACTGGTCGGTGTAGATATCGGTGTCGAAGCGGCCGACATCGCGGCCGGTGCTGCGGAACAGCGACGACACGCCGGTCATCTCGTAGTTCAACCGGCTGCCGAGCCGGGTGTGGATCTTGTATTCCTCGGCGATCACGAGGTCGGTGTAGAGCTGCGCGAAGACCTCCTCGTCGGGCACCTCACCCTCGGGGGTGTCCTCGGCGCGCAGCGCCGCGACGGTGCGCGGCAGCGTCTCCGAGACGATCTGGTTCTCGACCGAACGGAACAGCATATCGGCGATCGGGCCGACGAAGGCCACGAGGATGAAGATCAGCAGCGGCGAGATCAGCAGAAGAGCGCGCAGCTTCTCGCGCCTGAGGGCGCGCTTCAGGGAAGCCTTGAGCGGCGTGCCATCGGCCGCCAGCATCGGGCCTTCGGTCACCTCGCCGCCCGGCAAGGCCGCCATCGGCTGCTCTGGGGGTGTCGTCGCGCTGTGGGTCATCATGCCTCCGGATCAGGGGGTGGGACGGGGCCGTGGCGGCCCCGCCCCGTCATGCGGTCACGCCGGAGGCGTTACTGGGCGAGCCAGGCCTGGAACTTGGCATCCAGGTCGTCGCGGTAGTCCGCCCACCACTCGTAGTTGTAGAGGAAGGTGTTCTCGGAGTTGGCCGGGTCGGTCGGCATGTGCGGCGCCATCTCGATCCCGAGCTCGGCGTGCTTGTCGACCATCGGTGCCGAGGACTGGCGCGCCGGACCGTAGGCGATGTATTTCGACTGGTCGGCGAGACGCTGGGTGTCGGTGGCGAAGTGAAGGAAGTCCTTCACCCGGTTCAGCGTCGGCTCGTCGAGCCCTTCGGGGATGACCCAGCCGTCCAGATCGAAGACCTGCGCGTCCCAGAGCATCTCGACCGGCTGGCCCTGCTCGGCGATCAGGCTGAACAGGCGGCCGTTATAGGTCGAGCCCATCACCACCTCGCCATCGGCGAGAAGCTGCGGCGTATCGGCGCCGGCCGACCACCAGATGACGCTGTCCTTGATGGTGTCGAGCTTGGCGAAGGCGCGGTCCTGGCCTTCCTCGGTCTCGAGCACGTCGTAGATCTCGTCCTTGGCGACACCGTCGCAGAGCAGCGCCCATTCCATGTTGCCGATCGGACGCTTCTCGAGGCTGCGCTGGCCGGGGAACTGCTCGAGATCGAAGATCGCGCAGATGTCCTCGGGCGTGCGGCCTTCCCACTCGGCGTTGTCGGTGCGGTAGCCAACAGTGGTCGAGTAGACGATCTGCGGGATGAAGCAGTCGGAGACGATCAGGTCGCCGAAATCGTCCGAGGCCGCGGTGCCGTCGGGCGCCTCGGCGAGCATCTCGTCGTGGTCGACCTCCATGGCGAGGCCCTCGTCGCACAGGCGCATGGCGTCGGAGGCCACGGCGTCGACGAGATCCCAGGTGACGTTGCCCGCCTCGTTCTGGGCGCGCAGCTTGGCGACCGCCTCGGCCGAGCTCTCGTCCCAGGTCACGGTGACCTCGGGATTGGCCTCGAGATAGGGCTCGACATAAGCCTTGCGCTGGCTTTCCTGATAGGCGCCGCCCCAGCTGACGATGGTCATCTCGTTGGCCATTTCGACATGGCTTTCGGCCCCGGCGATGGTGGCGGTCGCCACCAGCGCGGTGGTCGCGGTGAGAAGACGTGTGATGTTCATGTAGAACTCCCGTTGATTACCCGGCTCTTGGTTTCACGGGGGACGCGGTCCGGGCGACGACGCCCCGCATTTGCCGCGCCCCGTCGGGGGCGCGGTGGCGCGGTCGACTTCAGGCGTCGAGCGCGCGGCAATCCTCGGCGAGCCAGCCGATGCGGATCTGCTCGCCCGGCTTCAGCCGCGGCTGGTCGGGGGCGTTACGCGTCTTCATGATGAAGTCGTCGCGCCCGGCGACCTTGAGCCGCGTGCGGAAGGTGTCACCCATGTAGATGAACTCCTGCACCGTGGCCGGAAGCGTGTGCGCGTCGGGATGCAGGCGCTCGAGATTGGATTCGACCCGCTCGGGGCGGATCGAAACACGGGTCCGCTCCCCCACCTTCGACACGTTGACCGGCAGAGCGTCGATCACCTCGCCATCGTCGAGCCGCACCAGGCAGGAAGTCGCGTCGATCTTCTCGACCACACCTTCAAGCGTGTTGTTCTCGCCGATGAACTGGGCGACGAAGCTGTTCTGCGGCTTCTCGTAGAGCTCGTCGGGCGGCGCCAGCTGCTGGATCCGGCCGTCGTCGAACACCGCGACGCGATCCGACATGGTCAACGCCTCGGTCTGGTCGTGGGTGACGTAGACCACGGTGATCCCGAGCCGGTGCGCCAGCTCGGTGATCTCGAACTGCAGCGTCTCGCGCAGCTGCTTGTCGAGCGCGCCCAGAGGCTCGTCCATCAGCACCAGCTCGGGCTCGAACACCAGCGCGCGGGCCAGTGCGATACGCTGTTGCTGGCCGCCCGAGAGCTGTGTCGGCCGGCGGTTCTTGAACTCGCCCATCTGCACCATGTCGAGGGCGCGGGTGATCTTCTGTTCGCGCTCGGACTTGCCCAGCTTGCGCACCTCGAGCGGGAAGGAAAGGTTCTCCCCCACCGTCATGTGTGGGAACAGCGCGTAGTTCTGGAACACCATGCCGATGCCGCGCTTGTGCGGCGGGATGTTGTTGATCGACTTGCCGTCGAGACGGATCTCGCCATGCGTGGCGGTCTCGAAGCCCGCGAGCATCATCAGGCAGGTGGTCTTGCCGGAGCCCGATGGCCCCAGCATCGTCAGAAACTCGCCTTTCGGCAGCGAAAGATTGAGATCCTTAACGACGAGTTTCTCGCCGTCATAGCTTTTCTGCACGCGTTCGAACTCCACGAACGCTTCCGTACTCGAGCCTTGGGCCAAGCCTCGCTCCCCGTTGTTGTGCCGGCGGATTTGTTTCCGCGCTTGTCGAGCAAGACTAAAACAAGCTGCCCCCCGCATTGCAACCGAATAGCCGATCCGGAGATATGACGCTAAGTCATTTGCGCTGCGACGCGGCATGAAGCCCTTTCATGAAAGGCGTTTAGAAGGTCTCAATGCGGTGAGATGCCGCAGGAACAAATCGCAAAAGATAGTGCAACTCATAGATGTATTTGTAGAAAAGTTTTCTCACAAAAGGAGTTCGACATGCCTCATGGCGACATGGCGATGCCTCGAAGCGACAGTCGCGCACCGACCCGAACGGCCTCGGGAGGGACATATCAGAAGGCTGTCCACGAACCCGACGGACGCGAGAAAGGGCCTGCGTTTCCGCGGCCCTGCAGGTCGATCTTCATTCTGTCTCGGAGGATCCGGCGGCCCGCCTTGCCGGCGAGCCTGCCTGAATGGTGCGGTCGAGAAGACTCGAACTTCCACGGGTGTTACCCCACAGCGACCTCAACGCTGCGCGTCTACCAATTCCGCCACGACCGCACGTGATCAGGTAGGATGGCGGCCTCATAGCCTTGGGCTTCGGGGGAGCGCAAGAGCGAAAATCGCCAGACCCGGCGTCAACCCCCAGAAAATCGCAAAGCCTGAGCGCTTTGACTTTTTGGCCGCGCCGCGCCACCCCATCTGGGACAGGATCGAAGCGGGAGCGCGGGCAATGGTGGACTGGATCGTGAGCGACGGGCTGACGCCCTATCAGGATGCGGTGGCTGCCATGGAGGCCCGCGCCAAGGCCATCGCGGCGGGCGAGGCCCGCGAGGCGATCTGGCTGCTCGAACACCCGCCGCTCTATACCGCCGGCACCTCGGCCCGGCCCGCCGATCTCACCGATCCCGACCGATTTCCGGTGCATGAGACCAAGCGCGGCGGCCAGTACACCTATCACGGGCCCGGCCAGCGCGTGGTCTACGTGATGCTCGACGTGGGCGCGCGGGGCCGCGACGTCCGGGCCTTCGTCAAGGCGCTGGAGGGCTGGATCATCGGCACGCTGGCCGAGTTCAACGTCACCGGCGAGTTGCGCGAGGGCCGCGTCGGTGTCTGGGTGCAGCGCCCCGACAAGCCGCTGACCGTTACCGGGGCCGTGGCAGAGGACAAGATCGCGGCGCTGGGCATCCGTCTGCACAAATGGGTCAGCTATCACGGGCTGGCGATCAACGTGGAGCCGGACCTGACGCATTTCACCGGCATCGTGCCCTGTGGGATCGCCGAGCATGGGGTCACGAGCCTCGTCGATCTCGGACTTCCGGTGACCATGGCCGATCTCGACACGGCGCTGGAGCGCAGTTTCGGAGATCATTTCGATGGAACGCTGCAGCGCGCCATGTCATTATGAAGAAAGCGAGATCCGTCCTTTCCTGATGCTCCATCCACGAAACGGCAGTCTTGCGGGGCGGCACTCCGGAGCGCAGATGGCGGGGGAGAATCTCGATGGACGTCACGATCCAAGGATTGGCAACGGCCCTCCCCGATCATGAACTGCCGCAGAACCTCGTGCGCCAAGCCGCCCAGCGGGTCCTGGGCCCGAAATTCGAGAACTTCGAGCGGCTGATCCCGAGTTTCGAACAGGCCGGAATAGGCCGGCGTTGGTCGGTTGCGCCTCTGGAATGGTTCGAACGGCCACATGGCTGGGCCGACCGTAACCACGTCTACCTCGAAGGTACGCGGAAGATGTTCCGTGATGCAGCGACGGCGGCGCTCGAGAAGGCGGGCTGGCGCGCCGACGAGGTCGACGTCGTCATCACCGTTTCCTCGACCGGAATCGCCACGCCGACCCTGGAAGCTCAGCTTGCGGGCTGCATGGGCTTTCGCAGCGACGTGATGCGGGTGCCGGTGTTCGGCCTCGGCTGCGCGGGCGGCATATCGGGGCTCGCGATAGCCGCCCGTCTCGCGCAAGCGCAACCGGGCGCGAAGGTGCTTTCGGTGGTGATCGAGGCCTGCACCCCCTCTTTCCGCTCCGACAGGCTCCAGAAAGCCGATATCATTGCGACGGTGCTGTTCGGCGATGGCGCGGCTGCCGCCTGTCTTTCGACCGATGCCGTTCGCCGCGATGCAGGGCCTCGCCTTTCCCTGAAAGCCGCGCATCAGCACATGTGGCCCGACACACTGGGGATCATGGGCTGGGACGTGAACGATGACGGGCTCGGCGTGATCTTCGACCGCTCAATTCCGGGTTTTGCGGCCGAGCACTTCGCGCCAGCGGTCGACGGCGCGCTCGCGGCGGCAGGGCTGGGACGGGCCGATATCGACCGCTTCGTCTGCCATCCCGGCGGGGCCAAGGTCGTGCAGGCAATCGAGACCGCGCTCGATCTTCCACCAGACAGTCTCGATGCCGAGCGGGCGGTGCTCCATGATTGCGGCAACATGAGCGCACCCACCGTTCTGTTCGTGCTCGAGCGCGTGCTGGCCGCCGGCCAGACGGGGCGAATGCTGGCCTGCGCGCTGGGACCCGGCTTCACGGCCTCTTTTGCAGTGCTGGAGAGAGCCGAATGACCGTGGCCGCGGCATTTTTCCTCGGCTTCGTCATATCGCAGCGACTTTTCGAGCTCTGGCTCGCACGGCGAAACACGGCACGACTGCTCGCCAAGGGTGCGGTCGAACATGGCGCCGCCCATTATCCCTTCATGGTGGCGCTGCATGCCTCCTGGGTCCTGGCGCTTGTCTGGTTCGGCCATGACCAGGAACTGCGCCTGGGCTGGCTCGCATTATACGCTGTCCTGCAAGTGTTCCGGGTCTGGATTCTCGCGACGCTGGGGCGACGATGGACGACGCGGGTCATCGTCACGGGCGAGCCGCTGGTGGCGCGAGGTCCGTTCAGGCTGATCTCACATCCGAACTACGTCCTCGTGGCTGCCGAGATTGCCGTCGCCCCCATGGCGCTCGGGTTAGAAGGGATGGCCCTTGTCTTCACGCTGCTCAACGCGGCGATGCTCTGGGTACGGATCCGCTCGGAGAATCGCGCGCTTGCCCCCTACCGCGAGCCTTGAGCGCGCTCTCAGGCGATCAGGCTGCGGCACCGTGACCGTTGCCCTGCCTAGCATCTCCTTCTAGAAGGACGCCAATTGCCTGCGCGAGTCTGCGTGCGGGCCCGTCAGGCAACCAAACTCGGGAGAGCCACATGGCAGACGCCGCCATCCACGGCCACGGGCATGACGACAAGCGGGGCTTTTTCACCCGCTGGTTCATGTCCACCAACCACAAGGACATCGGGATCCTCTATCTCTTCGCGGCGGGCGCTGTGGGCCTGCTGTCGGTGATGCTGACCATCCACATGCGGCTCGAACTGATGCAGCCGGGCGTGCAGTTCATGTGCACCGAGAACGTTAGCGGCAACCCGATCGCGACCGCCCTGCGGTCCTGGGTGCCGACCGCAACCGAGGCCTGTACTCCGAACGGCCATCTGTGGAACGTCGCGATCACCTATCACGGCGTGCTGATGATGTTCTTCGTCGTCATCCCCGCGCTGTTCGGTGGCTTCGGCAACTACTTCATGCCGCTGCAGATCGGTGCGCCGGACATGGCCTTCCCGCGCATGAACAACCTCTCCTTCTGGATGTTCATCGCCGGCGTCGCGCTGGGCGTCGCCTCGCTGTTCTCGCCGGGTGGTAACGGCCAGCACGGCTCGGGCGTCGGCTGGGTGCTCTACCCGCCGCTCTCGACCTCCGAGCCCGGCATGTCGATGGATCTCGCGATCTTCGCCGTGCACGTCTCGGGTGCCTCGTCGATCCTCGGCGCGATCAACATCATCACCACCTTCCTCAACATGCGCGCGCCGGGCATGACCCTGCACAAGGTGCCGCTCTTCGCCTGGTCGATCTTCGTCACCGCCTGGCTGATCCTTCTGGCTCTGCCCGTTCTGGCCGGCGCGATCACCATGCTGCTGACCGACCGCAACTTCGGCACCTCGTTCTTCCAGCCCGCGGGCGGTGGTGACCCGGTGCTCTACCAGCACATTCTGTGGTTCT
Organism: Limimaricola sp. AA108-03; assembly: GCF_050847355.1. Taxonomy (NCBI): domain Bacteria; kingdom Pseudomonadati; phylum Pseudomonadota; class Alphaproteobacteria; order Rhodobacterales; family Paracoccaceae; genus Limimaricola; species Limimaricola sp. AA108-03. The sequence continues at coordinate 889,705 of NZ_CP193755.1, read as the reverse complement.
TCGGCCACCCGGAAGTGTACATCATCATCATCCCTGCCTTCGGCATCATCAGCCACGTGATCGCGACCTTCTCCAAGAAGCCGATCTTCGGCTACCTGCCGATGGTCTACGCGATGGTGGCGATCGGCGTGCTCGGCTTCGTGGTCTGGGCGCACCACATGTACACCGTCGGCATGTCGCTGACGCAGCAGTCCTACTTCATGATGGCCACCATGGTCATCGCAGTGCCGACCGGCGTGAAGATTTTCTCGTGGATCGCGACGATGTGGGGCGGCTCGGTCGAGTTCAAGACGCCGATGCTCTGGGCCTTCGGCTTCCTGTTCCTGTTCACCGTGGGCGGCGTCACCGGCATCGTGCTGTCGCAGGCCGGCATCGACCGCGCCTATCACGACACCTACTACGTCGTGGCGCACTTCCACTACGTGATGTCTCTGGGCGCCGTGTTCGGCATCTTCGCGGGGATCTACTTCTACTTCCCGAAGATGACCGGCAAGATGCTTCCCGAATGGGCCGGCAAGCTGCACTTCTGGGCGATGTTCATCGGTGCGAACATCACCTTCTTCCCGCAGCACTTCCTCGGCCGCCAGGGCATGCCGCGCCGCTACATCGACTATCCGGAGGCCTTCGCCACCTGGAACATGGTCTCTTCGATCGGCGCCTTCATCGCCTTCGCGTCCTTCATCTTCTTCATCGTGGTGCTGTTCTACACCCTCGCCCGTGGCAAGGTGCATGGCCTCGCCAACCCGTGGAACGAGTACGCCGATACGCTCGAGTGGACCCTGCCCTCGCCGCCGCCGGAGCACACCTTCGAGACGCTCCCCAAGCAGAGCGACTGGGACCGCAGCCACGCCCACTGAGGCACGGCCCGCGACAGTTGATCAGGGCCCGGCGGAAACGCCGGGCCCTTTTTCTTCCCGACCCAGAGGCAAGCGATGCCACATGAGTGGACAAGACGCCCGACCGAAGCCGGCCCGGTCGAAGCCGAGTTGCAGCTCTGGCCCTACCGCTCGCTGCCCAAGTGCGGCTTCGCCGCCTTCATCGGCGGCACGGCGGCCCTGATCGCGCTCCCGTTGCTGATGGTGCTGGGCACCCCGGTGATGTGGGCACTGCTGCCGTTCCTCATGGCGGCGGTCGGCGCGGTCTGGTGGGCACTGGCGCGCAGCTACCGCGACGGCGAAGTGCTGGAGCGATTGGAGATCAGCCAACGACGCATTCGCCTGACCCGCAGCGATCGCGGCCGCCCGGACCGGGTCTGGGAGGCCGATCCCTACTGGGTTGAACTCCAGTTGCATGAGGGCGAAAGACCGGTCCCCGGCTATCTCACCCTGCGCGGCGCGGGACGAGAGGTCGAACTGGGGGCGTTTCTTCCGGAAGACGAAAGGCGGGCATTGGCGGAGGACCTCCAGCGCCTTCTGGCGCGGATCGCCCGGCGCTGATCCGCCCGCGGCACGCCGCGTCGTTACGTCGCGATGGAACTCCGACCCGAAGATAGGCATTTTCATGACAACGGAGGATTCGATATGCCCAAGCACACCGCCCCGAAGGAAACGATCCGCAAGCTGGCCGAAGCCGGCCGGGCCATTCTCGATGGAGTGATCGGGGCACTGCTGCCGCAGCCCCGGCCGGAATATCGCCCGATCCCGATTCGCACATCCGAGCCGCGCCGACGCTAAGTCGGGTCTCATTCGATGCCGAAAGGGCGGCTCCCATGCGGGAGCCGCCCTTTTCATTTGCCGTATTACCTATCCGGCGTGGTCTCAGCCCTTCTTCTCGGGCAGACCCTTGCGCTTGGTCTGCGCGAAATCCTCCAACTGGGATTCGCTCATGTCGTCGTACATTTCCTTCGAGGCACCCTTGAGATCCTTGACCTTCGTGTCGCCCCGCTTCGCCGAAAGCCCCGCACCGGCTGCCTTCTGCTGTGACTTGGACTGTGCAGGCATGTCGGTCCTCCATGGATTGGACGACCGTCAAACGCGAAGCCACAGCACTGCGTTCCCGCGAGCTCAGCCGAGCCGGTCGCGCACCACAGGGCCGACCCGGCCGAAATCCATGCGCCCCGTATAGCGCGCCTTGAGCGCTGCCATGACCCGGCCCATGTCGCGGATCGAGGTCGCTTCGGTTTCGGCGATCGCCTGACTCACCGCGGCCTCGGTCTCGGCTTCGGTCAGCTGGCGCGGCAGAAACTCCTCGATCACCGCGATCTCGGCGCGCTCCTTCTCGGCAAGCTCGATGCGTCCCGCCTCGTCATAGGCGCGCGCGCTCTCCTGGCGCTGCTTGACCATCTTGCCGAGGATCGCCAGCACCACCTCGTCGGGGACCAGCCCCTCCTCGCCCTCGCCCCTTGCGGCAATGTCGCGATCCTTGATGGCGGCGTTGATGAGGCGCAGCGTGGACAGCCGGTCGGCCTCCTTGGCCTTCATCGCATCCTTGAGGGAGGCGTTGATCTTGTCGCGCAGGGTCATCTGGTCCGTTCCGGATTGTTTCAGACACAAGCGCGTAAGCTACCCGTTTCGCGCCCGCCTGACAACAAGCGCCGCCGGGTGCCGCCGCGTCTTGATTCTTTCGAGCCCTGCCCCTAGGTAGCGGCGGGTTTCACTACAGGAGCAATGACGCCATGCCGCATAATGTTTCCGGCAAGCCGACCGCCTGCCTCGCGCTCGCAGACGGGACCGTGTTCTACGGGCAGGGCTTCGGCGCTCCGGGCCGCACCGTGGCCGAGCTTTGCTTCAACACCGCGATGACCGGCTATCAGGAAATCATGACCGACCCCTCCTATGCGGGCCAGGCCGTGACCTTCACCTTCCCGCATGTCGGCAATACCGGCACCACTGAGGAAGACGAGGAGGCCGCCGATCCGGTGGCCGCCGCGATGATCGTCAAGTGGAACCCGACCGAGCCGTCGAACTGGCGCGCCACCGACACTCTCTCGAACTGGCTCGCCAAGCGCGGCCGCATCGGCATGGGCGGCGTCGATACGCGGCGCCTGACCCGGGCGATCCGCCAGCAGGGCGCGCCGCATGTCGCGATCGAGCACAACCCCGACGGCGTGTTCGACCTCGAGGCGCTCGTCGCGCAGGCGCGTGACTTCAAGGGACTCGTCGGCCTCGACCTCGCCAAGGAGGTCAGCTGCGTCCAGTCCTATCGCTGGGACGAGATGCGCTGGGCCTGGCCCGACGGCTTCAAGAAGCAGGAGAGCCCGCGCCACAAGGTCGTCGCCATCGATTACGGCGCCAAGCGCAACATCCTGCGCAGCCTCGCCTCCTCGGGCTGCGAGGTCACCGTCCTGCCCGCCACCGCCACCGCCGAGGAGATCCTCGCGCTGAACCCCGATGGGCTGTTCCTGTCGAACGGCCCTGGCGACCCGGCGGCGACCGGCAAATACGCGGTCCCGGCGATCAAGTCGGTGCTCGAGCAGTCCGACATTCCGGTCTTCGGGATCTGCCTTGGCCACCAGATGCTGGCGCGCGCGCTGGGTGCCCAGACCGTGAAGATGAACCACGGTCATCACGGCGCCAACCACCCCGTGAAGGACCAGGAAACCGGCAAGGTCGAGATCACCTCGATGAACCACGGTTTTACCGTGGACAGCCAGTCGCTGCCCGACGGCGTGATCGAGACCCACGTGTCGCTCTTCGACGGCTCGAACTGCGGCATCCGCATGACCAACCGGCCGGTCTTTTCGGTGCAGTACCACCCAGAGGCCAGCCCCGGCCCGCAGGACAGCTACTACCTGTTCGAGCGTTTCGCCGAGGCGATGGCGGCGCGCCAGGCGGGTTAACCGCTTCTTAATCGCGAGCGGCGAGCATCGGGCGGCCTTCCGCAGCGAAAGCGAGCCCGATGATCGCCCCCGCGCCGCTTGGTCGGGCGCAAAGCGCGCCCGGTCATGGCTCTTCCGCGCCGCCCTTGCCCGATCGCATCGACCCGGTCGCGCTGCCCCCCGATCCGCGCCTGTTGCGCCGGTTCGGCGTGTTGCGGTCGTTGCGGCTAGGGGTGTTGCCATGGCGCCGGATCGGCGGGCGCGTGGTCGTCCTCTGCGCGACGCCGCCCGAGCCCGAAACCATCGCGGCAATGGAGCGCGCGGGTTTCGGACGCCCACGCTGCGCGGTCTGCGCCCCAGAGGTGCTGCGTCGGGCGCTGCTGCCACTTGCGGAACCTGTACTGCTGCTGCGCGCCGAAACCCGGGTGCCGCTGCACCAAAGCTGCCGGATCGTCGGTCGCAAACCGCTTTGCCTGCTGCTCGTCGTCACTCTGAGCGTCACTGCCCTGTCGGTGGCGCTGGCCCCTTGGGCCGCTTTCGCGCTGCTCTGTGCGCTCTGCGCCCTGACGCTTGTCGTCAATACCGCGTTGAAACTCGCGGCTGCGCTGGCCAGCTTCAGATCTGCATCCCGCCACCATCTTCTTGCGCTTCCCGCGGACGATGTCATGCCGGTGATATCGCTCTTGGTGCCCCTTTACCGCGAAGGGGCGATGCTGGTGCCGCTGCTGGAACGGCTGGACGGGCTCGACTACCCGCGCGACCGGCTCGACCTGTGCCTGATCGTCGAGGCCTGCGATACCGAGACCCGTGCAGCCCTGTCATCCATGCCGTTGCCGGGCTGGGCACAGATCGTGGTCGTGCCGACGGGCCGCCTGCGCACCAAGCCGCGCGCGCTCAACTACGCCCTGCCCTTCGCGCGCGGCAGCATCATCGGCATCTACGACGCCGAGGACGCGCCCGCCGCCGACCAGCTGCGGCAGGTGGTGACGCGTTTCGCGACGAGTGATCGCCGAACCGGATGCCTGCAGGGCGTTCTCGACTATTACAACGCGCGCTCGAACTGGATCGCACGCTGTTTCACCCTCGAATACGCAAGCTGGTTTCGCGTGATACTGCCGGGTCTGGAGCGTCTCGGCCTCGTCGTGCCGCTCGGTGGCACCACGCTGTTCCTGCGCCGCCATGCGATCGAGGCGGTCGGCGGCTGGGACGCGCACAACGTCACCGAGGACGCCGATCTCGGCGTGCGGCTGGCGCGCCACGGCTTTCGGACCGAGCTGATCGACAGCGTCACGCTTGAAGAGGCCAATGCTCGACCCTGGCCCTGGGTCAAGCAGCGGTCACGCTGGCTCAAGGGCTATGCCATGAGTTGGGGCGTCGCCATGCACGATCCCGAGCGGCTCTGGCGAGAGCTGGGCGCCTGGCGCTTTCTCGGGGTCCAGATGTTGTTTCTTGGAACGCTGGCGCAGTTCGCACTGGCCCCTGTACTCTGGTCGTTCTGGCTTGTGATCCTCGGAATGCCGCATCCGATGTCGCCATGGCTGCGGTCCGAAACCCTCTGGGGGCTTGCCCTCGTCTTCGCGCTGTCCGAATGCGTGAGCTGGGCGATCGCGGCGCTGGCGGCGCGGCGGGCCGGACAGCCGCGGCTGGCGCTCTGGGCGCCGATGCTGCAGGTCTACTTTCCACTGGCGACGATCGCGGTCTGGCGCGCGCTGTGGCAGGTGCTGCGGCGTCCATTCCTGTGGGAAAAGACGCGGCATGGCGTCTTCGGCCCCACCACGCCGCTTACTTTGCCGCCTCCACCTTCGCCGCGTCGAGCTTCAGCCGGGTGACGAAGGCGTGGCTGATATGATCGCGCAGCGCCCGGTCCGCGGCGTCGCCGTCTCCCGCCTCGATCGCCGCGACGATCGCCGCATGCTCCTCGAGCGCGCCACGCCCCCGACCTTCCGCCGCGAGCGACGTCGAGGCCAGAAGCGCCATCGAACGATGCACGAGATCGAGTTGCCGCACCAGGAAGCGGTTATGGCTGGCGAGATGGATCTGCTTGTGGAAGCGGCGATTGGCGCGGGCCAGCGCGGCGGGGTCGTTCACCAGCGCCTGGTCGGCTTCGAGCATGTCGCGCAGCACCCGCACCTCTTCTGGCGCGGCATGCCGCGCGGCGAGTCGCGCCGCCAGCCCCTCCAACTCGCCTCGCACGACGTAAAGCTCCGCGAGCTGCGTGTGATCGAGAGAGGCGACGATCAGCGAACGGCCGTCGCGGGTCAGCATGCCTTGGGTCTCGAGCCGCTGCAGCGCCTCGCGCACCGGGGTGCGCGACACGCCGAACCGATCCGCCAGCTCGCTTTCGACCAGCCGGTCGCCAGGGCGGTAGATGCCGCTGTCGATCGATTCGAGGATCAGCCCGTAGGCGTCCTTCTGCGAGGGTCTGGTATCCTGCATCCGCGGCCTTCCCATGGGTCGAGCGACGATACCCCCGCCGCGGTCCGAGGTTCAAGCCGCGCCCGCCTTGCTGCTCTGCGCCCGTGCGCCTAGGGTCGCGGCCATGACAGCCCTTCTCACCGACATCGCCGCCGAGTTCTCCCATGTCCGGGCTTGGGTCTTCGACCTCGACAACACACTCTACCCGCCCCGGGTGCGGCTCTTCGACCAGATCGAGGCGCGGATGCGGGCCTGGATGATGCGCGAACTGCGCGTCGAGGCGACCGAGGCCGACCGGCTGCGCGCCGATTACTGGGCCCGCTACGGCACGACGCTGGCCGGGCTCATGGCCGAGCACGGGCTGCCCGCCGATGACTTCCTGCTCGACGTACACGATATAGACATGGACGGTCTCGAGGCCGATCCGGGCCTCGCCGCCGCGATCGCCGCGCTACCGGGACGGCGCATAGTCTATACAAACGGCACCCGCCCCTATGCGCAGCGCGTGCTCGCTGCGCGCGGGCTTACCGGGGTCTTCGACGCGGTCTATGGGGTCGAACATGCCGGGCTGGTGCCAAAACCCGAGCGCGCCGCCTTCGAGGCGGTCTTTGCGCTCGACGGTCTGGCGCCCGATCAGGGCGCGATGTTCGAGGACGACCCGCGCAACCTCGCGGTGCCGCATGCCTTGGGCATGCGCACGGTGCTGGTCGGCCCGCCCGAGACACTCCGCGCCGACCATATCCACCATCACACCGACGATCTGGCGGGCTTTGTGTCGCAGCTGGCCCCTTAGGCTTTCCCACGGGGCCACCCCGGCCTATCTCAGCCTCATGACACGGACCATCGACATTCTCGTTTCCGGCGGCGGCATTGCCGGGCTTGCGGCCGCGGCCGCCTTCGGAGCGCGCGGCTTTTCGGTGCTCTGCGTCGATCCGGCGCCACCCGTTCGAACGATGGAGGACAGCGGCGCCGACCTGCGGTCCACCGCCTTCCTGCAGCCCGCCCGCGACCTGCTCGATGCGGCCGGGCTCTGGGATCGGCTGGCGCCTCATGCCACGTCCCTGCAAGTGATGCGGATCGTCGAGGCTGGGCGCGGCGCGCCGGTCAGTCGCGATTTCGATGCTGCAGATCTCGGCCCCCTGCCCTTCGGCTGGAACCTTCCGAACTGGCTGCTGCGCCGGGAGATGGCGGCGCGGATCGCCGACATGGACCACGTGGAATTCCGCGCCGGCACGGGCTTTGCCGGGCTGACCGCGCGCGAGGACCGGGCGCTGGTGCGCCTCACCGACGGCAGCCGGGTGGCCGCGAAGCTGGTCGTCGCCGCCGACGGGCGGAACAGCGCGGTGCGCGAGGCCTGTGGCATCGAAGTGCGCACCCGGCGCTACGGGCAGAAGGCACTGGCCTTCGCGGTCACGCATGAACGCCCTCATGACAACGTTTCGATCGAAATCCACCGCTCTGGCGGGCCGTTCACGCTGGTGCCGCTGCCCGATCACGAGGGAAAGCCCTCATCGGCGGGGATCTGGATGGAGCCGGGGCGCGAAGTCGAACGGCTCGCGGCACTGCCCATCTCGGATTTCGACATCGAGGCGACGGCGCGCTCCGAGCGGGCTCTGGGGCGGCTGCATCTCGTCACCGGGAGGCAGAGCTGGCCGATCATCATGCAGACCGCGCGCGCACTTACTGCGAGGCGCGTGGCCCTGGTGGCCGAGGCGGCGCATGTGATGCCGCCCATCGGCGCGCAGGGGCTGAACACATCTCTTGCCGATGTCGCCTGTCTTGTGGATCTCGCGGCGGCGCGCCCCGAGGGTCTGGGCGACGCGGCCATGCTCGATGTCTATGCCCGCAGGCGGGCCGGCGACATTGCGCTGCGCGAGCACGGGATCGACGCGTTGAACCGGATCGCCATAGCGGGCGGGCCGTGGGCGCAGGGGCTGCGTGGGTTCGGGCTGGGCCTGATGCATGACATCGCGCCGCTCAGACGCAGGCTCATGCGGCTCGGACTGGGGGCCGGACGCTAGAGCGGGCCCGGCAGCCGTTCCTCCGAGAGCAGAACGTTGGCCTCGACCGGGCCGATGCCCGGTAGGGTCATGATACGCCGACGCAGCACCCGCTCGAAATCCTCGAGATCGCGCGCCACCACGCGCAGCCGGTAGTCGTAGAGGCCCAGCACGTGCTCGACGGTCTGCACCTCGCGGATCGCGCAGACCGCGCGTTCGAAATCCTCGAGGCTGGCGCGACCGCGGCTCGCGAGCTTGACCCCAAGGAACACGGTAACGCCGAAGCCCAGCGCCGCGGCATCGAGATCGAGGCGACGGCCCTTGAGCGCGCCGATGTCGCGAAGCCGCTTGATGCGCCGCCAGGTCGCGGGCTGCGACAGGCCTAGCTCGCGGCCCAGATCCGCGGCGGGCCGCGCGGCATCCTCGGCAAGCGCGCGCAGCAGGGCCCGGTCCATGGCGTCGAGATCGGTCATAGAGGCAACTTCTCGTCGGATTTCACCACGCTTACCGTCATCAGGCTTTCGATATCCGCGATATGCGGCAGCGCGAGGATGCGTTCGCGGTACACGACCCGGTAATGATCGAGGTCCCGCGCCACCAGCTGAAGTCGCACGTCGACACGGCCCAGAAAGGTCTGGATCTCGATCACCTCAGCCACCTCGCGGGCCCGCGCGAGGAATTCGTCGAAGGCGCGCGGCTGGGTCTTGTCGAGCGTCACGCGCAGGCTCACCGCCACCTCGAAGCCCAGCGCCTTCCAGTTGATCACCGCGCGGCTGCCACGCAGCACGCCCGCATCCTGCAGCCGCGCCAGCCTGCGGGCGCAGCGCATCGCCGTGAGCCCGGCGCGTTCCGCGAGCTCGGCGGTGGAGAGATCGGGCGCCTCCTGCAAAAGGCGAAGAAGCCGTCTGTCGGTATCGTCATGCATGGAAATCACGTAGCAGGCCAACTTGACGAATGATAGGTTCGATATTGGCATGATTTTCATGCTATCCCCTCCTCGTAACCGCATCGCAGCTCGGTCATGTTGCCTCCAGATATCCCCGCCCCGGCGAATGAGAGAACGAGAGGACGACATCATGCGCGTTTATTACGACCGCGACTGCGACGTGAACCTGATCAAGGACAAGAAGGTCGCCATTCTCGGCTATGGCTCGCAGGGCCACGCCCATGCGCTGAACCTGCGCGATTCCGGCGCCAAGAACCTCGTCGTGGCGCTGCGCGAAGGCTCGCCGTCGCGTGCCAAGGCCGAGGGCGAGGGCCTGCAGGTCATGGACATCGAGGAAGCCGCCGCCTGGTGCGACGTGATCATGTTCACCATGCCCGACGAACTGCAGGCCGAAACCTACCGCAAGCATGTGCATGACCACCTGAAGGAAGGCTCTGCCATCGCCTTCGCACACGGTCTGAACGTGCACTTCGGCCTGATCGAGCCCAAGCCCGGCGTCGACGTCATCATGATGGCGCCCAAGGGACCGGGCCACACCGTGCGCGGCGAATACGTCAAGGGCGGCGGCGTGCCCTGCCTCGTCGCGGTGCATCAGGATGCGACCGGCAAGGCGATGGAGATCGGTCTCTCCTACTGCTCCGCCATCGGCGGCGGTCGCTCGGGCATCATCGAGACCAACTTCCGCCAGGAATGCGAAACCGACCTGTTCGGCGAGCAGGCCGTGCTCTGCGGCGGCCTCGTCGAACTGATCCGCATGGGCTTCGAAACGCTGGTCGAGGCAGGCTACGAGCCCGAGATGGCCTATTTCGAGTGCCTCCACGAGGTGAAGCTGATCGTCGACCTGATCTATGAAGGCGGCATCGCCAACATGAACTACTCGATCTCGAACACCGCCGAATACGGCGAATACGTCTCGGGTCCGCGCGTCCTCCCCTATGAGGAGACCAAGAAGCGCATGAAAGACGTGCTGACGGACATCCAGAACGGCAAGTTCGTCCGCGACTTCATGCAGGAAAACGCGGTCGGTCAGCCGATGTTCAAGGCGACCCGCCGTCTCAACGACGAGCACCAGATCGAGCAGGTCGGCGAGAAGCTCCGCGCGATGATGCCCTGGATCTCCAAGGGCAAGATGGTCGACAAGGCGCGCAACTGATCGCCTCCGATCGACACGAACAGGTCAAGGGGCGCCACGCGGCGCCCCTATTTTTTTGTGTCGCTCGAAATTTCCGATATTTCGTATAGGTTTGGCGCGTTGGTATAGGCCTCGGCGTCCGACATCGTCTCGGTGCATTCTGGCCACAATTCCCGGCGAATTGCTTCCTGCATTACCAGTAGGAGTAACCATGATGATCGGCTCGCTTTCTTCAACGATCAATTCCGTCACTTCCTCGCTCTTGCAAGAATCTCAGAGCAGCACGGCAACTTCGTCCCAAGAGGAGATCGAAGACGCCGAAGAGGTGGAAATCGACGACGACGACATTGAAACCGCGGCGGCGAACGACCCCGAGAACGCGGTGGCCGTCGCCACCAACTCGAACACCCAGTCCAGCCTTTCGGTAGCTGGCGGACAAGCGGTCGAATCCTCCGAGAAATCGAGCGGCGCCGCCGCCAGCGCCAACCGCGCGGAACCGGCGGCAACGACGGCCCGCAGCGCCGAACTCGAAGCCGAGGACGAGGCGATCGACGACATCGCGCGTTCCCGCGCGGAGGCGATCGCCGCCCAGAACCGGGATCGCCAGAGTGCGGTGGTCGAGTCGATCGGCCAGACGCCCACCTCCGTCCCCGAGATCAGCAAGGTCGAGGCAAAGCCCTCGTCTCAGGAGGCCGCGACCCGCTACGCCGCTGCCAACGAGTCGACCGCTCCGGCCCGCGCGACCGCCGAACTGCGCGCCTGACACGATCGGGGCCGGCTGTGAAGCCGGCCCCGTCGAAGCGCTTCGTATCGCCGGTTCAACGCCTGATCACGTCGAACTCACGCGTGGCGACGACCTGGCCGTCGACCCTGAGCACGGCAACGATGTCACGCTGCACCGGGTGGCCGATATGGACCCGCACGTTGTTGTTGGCACCGGCATGGACCGGCTGGCTGCCGAGAAGCGTCTGCGTGCCATCCGAATTCATGCTGTAGATTTCGACCATCCCCATGCCTTCGGACCTGACCCGCCCGACATCGATCAGCGAACTTTGCGCCCTGATCCGCTCGAGCGAGGTGAAGGCATTGTCACCGATCATCGCCTCTGCGCCGGTGACCGTCGTGGCGAGCAATGCCGCCGCTAGGAGTTTCCCGTACATGGTGGTGGACCTTCCCTGAATAGATTCGGGTTCTGCGACCCGTATCCACAGGCTGCGCCTTGCCCATTCACGGCGCGAGTGCTGTAACATCACAAGGACGATCCGGCCTCGTGAGCCCATTTCCCCCTTGCATGGGGTGATGTGCAGGAGGGCCCCCCCGGGAGCTGAGTCGCACCTTCCCAAAGGCCCGAGGCGCACAGACTTCAACCATGACGATATGTCCCCGTGCCTCGCTTGGTAACGGCTCCGTGATACTCACGTGAGGCACACGAAATTTCTAACGATGCACATCCGGAGGATGTGAGCCCACGTTACAAGGGCCTGCATAGATTTACGGCATCCGGTCTGCGCCGCTTGCAGATTCCTACACCGATCGGTGCTGATCATAGGTCATAGACAATACCGGACGCGCGTGCTGAACCGGCATCATGACCGCGAAACCAAGCACCGCCGACTGGCTCTCCATCCTCCTTCTCGGACTCATCTGGGGCGGCACCTTCGCCGTGGTGCGCGTGGCGCTCGACGGTTACGGGCCGGTCACCGTGGCCTGCGCCCGCACTACGCTCGGCGCCGTCGCCATGCTGGCGCTGATGTGGGCCATGGGACGGCGGGTCCCGCGGCTCCCGGGACGCCTCATGGGCTATCTCGTGGCGATCGGCGCGCTGTCCACCGCGCTGCCTTTCCTGCTGCTGGCATGGGGGCAGCAATACGTCCCCTCGGCCTTCGCCGGCATCTCCATGGCAGCGCTGCCGCTCTTCGTGTTGCTGCTGGCCGCGCTGTTCTCGGACGAGTTGCTGAACTGGCGTTCGGCCGCGGGCGTCAGTGTCGGATTCTTGGGCGCGCTGATCCTGATCGGCCCCGGGGTGCTGGTGCCGGGGGCCGGACTGTCGGCCTGGGGGCAGATCGCCTGCCTCGCCGCGGCGTTCTCCTACGCGGTGGCCTCGATCCTCACCCGGCGCTGTCCGCCTCTGGATGGCGTGGTGCTGACCGCACTCAGCCTCGCGGTGGGCGCGGTGATCCTGATGCCGGTGATGCTGCTCACGGAGGGCGTTCCGGGCTGGACCGGCGCGGTCCCCGGCGCGGCGCTTCTGTTTCTCGGACTGCTGCCCACCGCTCTGGCAGCGCTGATCCGGGTCACGGTGATCCGCTCCGCCGGATCGGTCTTCATGACGCTGGTGAATTACCAGGTGCCGGTCTGGTCGATGGCGATCGGCGCGCTGGCCTTGGACGAGGCGCTGCCTTGGCGCTTCTTCGTCGCGCTGGCGCTGATCCTCGCCGGGCTCGGCCTCAGCCAGGGCCGGAACCTGCGCGCGCTGTTCGCCCGCGCGGCCCCGGCCGGCTGAGTTCAGGCGACCGACTGCACTTCGGCAACGATGCCCTCGACCACTTGGACGAGCAGGGCGTCATCCTCGCATTCCGCCATCACGCGGATCAGCGGCTCGGTGCCGGATTTGCGGATCAGCAGCCGTCCCTTGCCATCCAGCAGCCCTTCGGCCTCGGCGATCGCCTTCTTGACCGCCGCCGCATCGAGCGGATCGTGACCGGGCGCGTAGCGCACGTTCTTCAACAGTTGCGGCACGCGTTCGAACTGGCGCACCAGTGCCGAAGCGGGGCGGCCGCTCTCGATCATCGCCGCGAGGAATTGCAGGCCCGCCAGCATCCCGTCACCGGTGGTGGCGTAGTCGGTCATCACGATGTGCCCCGACTGTTCGCCGCCCAGATTCCAGCCTCCGCGCCGCATCGCCTCGACCACGTAGCGGTCGCCGACCTTGGTGCGCTCGAGCTTCAGCCCGCGCGCGGTCATGAACCGCTCCAGCCCGAGATTGCTCATCACCGTGGCGACGAGCGTGCCGCCGCGCAGCCGGTCCTCCGCCGCCCAGCGCCCGGCCATCAGCGCCATCAGCTGGTCGCCATCGGCGATCTGGCCGGTTTCGTCGATGATCATCACCCGGTCGGCATCGCCATCGAGGCAGATGCCCAGATCCGCCCCTTCCTCCAGCACCCGTGCCGCCGCGTGGCGCGGCGCGGTGGAGCCGCAATTCTGGTTGATGTTGGTGCCGTCGGGATCCACCCCCACCGGGATCACCGTCGCGCCCAGCTCCCAAAGCACCTCGGGGGCGACCTTGTAGGCCGCGCCGTTGGCGCAGTCGATCACCACCTTGAGACCGTCGAGCCGCTTGCCCTGCGGAAAGGTCGATTTGAGCCGCTCGGCATAGCGGAAACGGCCGTCATCGACGCGCTTGGCGCGGCCGATATTGGCAGCCTTGGCGGGCTCCACCTGACCTGCCACCAAAGCCTCGATCTCGGCCTCGGCCTCGTCCGAGAGCTTGAAACCATCGGGCCCGAAGAACTTGATGCCATTGTCATGATGCGGGTTGTGAGATGCCGAGATCATGATGCCCACATCGGCGCGCATGGAATGGGTCAGCAGGCCCACCGCTGGGGTCGGCACCGGCCCGAGCAGAAGCGCGTTCATGCCCGTGGAGGTGAGACCGGCGGTCAGCGCGTTCTCGAACATATAGCCGGACAGCCGCGTGTCCTTGCCGATCACGACGCGGTGGCCGTTCGAGCCGTCATTGCGGAAATAGCGCCCGGCGGCGGCGCCGATCCTGAGCGCGACCTCGGCCGTCATCGGCCAGGTATTGGCGGTACCGCGCACCCCATCGGTGCCGAACAGCTTGCGTGTCATGGCTCTTCCCTCATCAATGCGTGCTGCAGGTCGAGCGCCTGCCGCGTTTCTTTTATGTCATGCACCCGGATCACCTGCGCGCCCTGCCGCACCGCCCAGAGCGCCACCGCGATCGAACCGGGCATCCGATCCTTCGGCGCCTCGGCACCGCCGATCGTACCGATGAAACGCTTGCGGGAGACGCCGATCAATAGCGGCAGGCCGAAACCGTGAAAGGCGGTGAGGGATTGCAGAAGCGCGAGATTGTGGCCGAGATCCTTGCCGAAGCCGATCCCCGGATCGACCAGTATCCTGTCATGCGGGATTCCCGCCGCCACCGCCGCCTCGATCCGGTCGCCAAGCGCATCCATCACCTCGGCGAGCACATCATCGTAACGCGGCGCCCGCTGCATCTCCTGAGGCGTGCCCTTGGCATGCATCAGGCAGATCGGCACGCCCGCCTCGGCCACGACACCGGCCATTCCCGGGTCATGGGTCAGGGCCGAGACGTCGTTGATCATGTCGGCACCCTCGGCAAGCGCCGCGCGTGCCGTGGCGGCATTGCGAGTGTCGATGGAGATCGGCACGGTCAGGCCGGCGGCGCGCAACGCGGCCACCACCGGGACCACGCGGGCCATCTCCTCGTCCACCGCCACCGCCTGCGCGCCGGGCCGGGTCGATTCGCCGCCGATATCGAGAATTTCGGCCCCCTCTTCGACCATGGCCCGCGCACGCGCCACCGCCTCGGCATGGCCCGCATGGTCGCCGCCATCGGAAAAGCTGTCGGGGGTGACGTTGAGAATGCCCATCAGTCGCGGGCGGTCGAGCGAAAGCCCGCACAGCTTCGGGCGCGGCGCGCTCAATCGCTCGATCATCGTTGCGTCGAGCTTTTGAGCCGTGATCTCTCGTCCCTCATGATCGAGCGCATGCGCAAAGCGCAGCCCCGCCATGCCGGCCAGGGGCAGGCCGCCCTCAGGCCCCAGCGGCCAGAGGGGCAACGGCACCACCGGCCTCATGCCGAACCGAGAGACCGAAGCGGTCGATCCGTCGAGGGAGCCGCAGCCCCCACGAGGAGGATTTCCCGCGCATCGAGGGTCTCGGCCAGCCAGGCCGCGAGATCCGCGCCCGTGGTGCTCTTCGGCCCGGCGACCGCCGAGACGGCCATGCGCGTCGGCGCCCACATGCTGGGTGCCCCCTTGCGCTGCGCCCAGTCCAGCTCGGTGCGATTATCGCGCACCTCGATCTCGGGCAGCAGCGCCGACAATCGCCACGCGGCCTGGTCGAGCTCCAGAAGTTCGATCCGGCCCCGCGCGGCGGCGTCCGTCACGTCGGGCGCAACGCGCGCCGCTTCGACGCACAAGACCAGCGGGCCGGTTTCGGCCAGCAGCGCCTTGCGCCAGTCCCCGGGCCGCGCGGCGGCCTCGGCGGAGATCAGCGCCACGACGGGGCGCGGCGCGGCGCTGGGCGACACGCTGCTCGGACCGGAGCGGACGATCTCCACCCCCAACGCACCGGGGCCGCGGTCCAGCTTGCGGATGCGCACGAAGACCCGCTCGGCCTGCGGCTCGGCGAGAATGCGGTCGGCGATGCGCTCGGCCAAGGTCTCGAGCAGATCGAGGCGCTCCGTGGCCAGCGCGTCGGACACCGCCTCGGTCAGCCGATCATAGGAAAGAATGCGATCCACATCGTCGCCCGCCGGCGGGGCCGGGCGCAGCTCGGCCACGATGTCGAAGGCGAGGCGCTGCGTGGCGCCGCGTTCGGCGCGGAAGGCGCCGATTTCCACCTCGACCACATGGTCATCAAGCAGGATACGATCCCGAAGCGTGTCGGCGGTCGCCGCGGCGCGCGCCCGAGGGTGCGCGAAGGCCTGGCGGGTTTCATCGGTCATCTGGCCACTCCGGGCTTGCGGGCATGGGGCATCTAACCTCCCCCTGCCCGCCCGGCAAGCCGTTGACGCCCGGCTCGCGCCTCAGTTCGAAGCGGTGCGGGTGGCCTCGCGGTAGAACAGATGAGCGCCGATCGCGGCCGTGCGGGGAATGCGCCCGGCCCAGGACGGGTTCACGGCGGTGGTGTGGTAATGGGTGGCGCCGGCGGTCAGCTCGCGCGGACCGTCCTCGATCATGATCTCGGCGATCCGGCCCAGCTTGTTCCAAGAGCGCTGGTCATTGACCGTGTCCGGGATGCCGTCGCAGGTATAGGAGAACTGGCAGGCATATTTGCGGCCGGTTCCCTGGTTCACCACCTTGCAGATGGTGTCGGGATAGTCCGGGCTATCCACCCGGTTCAGGATCACTTCGGCAACCGCGAACTGCCCTTTCACGGATTCGCCACGTGCTTCGAAATAAAGCGCCTCGGTGAGGCATTCCCATTGGGCATCGCCCTTCGCAGAGGGCTGCGAAGCCAGCAGAACGTCGTAATCCTGCTTGCCGTTGCTGATGTCGGTCTTCAGCCCCCGATCGGCAGCGGCAGGAAGCGCATCACCACCAGCCACGGCGGGAACAATTTGGCCCGCGCCGCGTTGATCGCCCAGAAGCAGGGAAAGACGGGTGTCGGCCGCAGGCGCGGCAGCGACTCGGATTTCCGCTTTCTGCGCCGCGACGAGGCCATCCTCGCCCGCGCTGGCTGGTGCTGCGGCTACAACCGTCGCAAGACAAGCCATCGCGCCAAACATGGGCAGGCGCAAAAAGTTCAGTTGCTTCATGATGATGTCCCCGGTTCCTCGCGGTCTGCCCCGCGCTGGCAGGGGGGGACCTATGGGATCGAGGACGGGGTGTCTACCTTAAGGTCAGGAACCCCAATGGAACCGGCGAATCTCTGCCAAAATGGCAAGCGAAAAGTCGCCATTTTTTCAGAAAAAACGTCCGACCGTGACTTTTTCGTCGATATCGAGCCGTTCACGCAGTGCCAACTGTGCCGCGCTGAGGCGCGCCACCGGCACTCGGAATGGCGAACAGGACACGTAATCAAAGCCCTGTTTGCGACAGAACTCGATGGCACTGCGCGATCCGCCATGCTCCCCGCAGATCGACAAGGTCACGTCGGGCCGCCCGGCGCGACCGCGTTCGGCGCCGATCTTGAGCAGCTCCCCCACCCCTTCGAGATCGAGGCTGTGGAACGGGTCCTCCTCGTAGACCCCGTTCTTGACGTAGATCGACATGAAGCGTCCCGCGTCGTCGCGCGACAGCCCGTAGGTCATCTGCGTGAGATCGTTGGTGCCGAAGGAGAGGAAGGCCGCGTGCTGGGCAATGTCGGCGGCGCGCAGCGCGGCGCGCGGCGTCTCGACCATCACCCCGAGCCGGTAATCGAACTCGATGCCGGACTGAGTGCGCACCTGCGCCGCGACCGCATCAATCCGCGCCTTGACCAGCTCGACCTCGCGCATTGCCGATACCAGCGGGATCATCACCTCAGGCACGACCGGATCGCCATCGCGGCTGGCCTGCACGGTGGCCTCGAAAATGGCGCGGGCCTGCATCTCGTAGATCTCGGGCACGGTGATGCCGAGGCGCACGCCCCGCATGCCGAGCATCGGATTGTACTCGGTGAGCGCCGAGACCCGCGCCTCGACGTCCGACAGCGACACCGCGAGCCCGTCCGCCAGATCGCGTAGCCCGGCCCGATCCGAGGGCAGGAACTCGTGCAAAGGCGGGTCGAACAGGCGGATGCAGACCGGCTGGCCCTGCATGATCTCGAACAGCCGCGCGAAATCGGCGCGCTGCATCGGCAGGAGTCGCTCCAGCACGGTCCGGCGCGCCGCCTCGTCCTTGGCAAAGATCATCTCGCGCATCATGCCGATGCGCCCTTCCTCGAAGAACATGTGCTCGGTGCGGCACAGCCCGATGCCCTGCGCCTGGAAATTGCGGGCGGTCTGGGCGTCGGCCGGGGTGTCGGCATTGGCGCGCACGCCGATGTCGCGGAAATCATCGGCCCAGTCGAGGAGCCTGCGGAAAGCGCCGTCCAGCACCGCCTCGAACATGGCGGGCTCGCCCGCCAGCACCTCGCCCGAGGTGCCGTCGAGGGTGATAATCTCACCCTCCGACAGCCGGCGCCCGCCCGGCGCGATCACCTGCCGCTTCTTGCGGTCGATGGTGAGATCCGAAGCGCCGACCACGCAAGGCAGCCCAAGGCCGCGACCGATCACCGCCGCGTGGCTGGTGATGCCGCCGCGGATCGTCAGCACGCCTTCGGCCGCGTGCATGCCGCGAATGTCCTCGGGCGTGGTTTCGCGCCGCACAAGGATGCACGGCTCGCCGCGCGCCGCCGAGGCCTGCGCCGCGCTGGCCGAGAAGACGATCCGTCCGGTGGCCGCACCCGGCGAGGCCGCGATGCCCGAGACGATCAGGTCGCGCGGCGCCGAAGGGTCGACGTGGCGGTGCAGCAACTCGGAAAGCGCCTGCGGCTCGACCCGCAGCACCGCCTCCTCACGCGGGATCATCCCGTCCTCTGCCAAGGCCACGGCGATCCGCACGCTCGCACGCGAGGAACGCTGCACCCGCACGGCGTCGAGCACATGCAGCTTTCCTTCCTGCAGCGTGAACTCGATCTGCATTTCCTCGCGCAGCCGCTCGCGGCACAGATCGCCCATGCGCAGGAGCCGCGCGAAGGCGTCGGGGCACAGCTCCTCGAAGGAGGGGCCGCGATCGTCGCGGGTGAGGTAGATCGCCCCCGCCCCGGCCTTGAGCGCGTCGCGCCCCTGGCTCTGGCTCAGGTAGCGCCCGGTGACCTGCGGCAGGCCGGTGAGACTGTCGACGAACTGGATCACGCCCGAGCCGCATTCCCCCTGCCCCACGCCAAGCGCCATCTGCTGCACCACGAGGCCGAGCCCGGCATCTGCGGGCGCACCCTTGGCCTGACGCAGCAGCCGCGCCGTGGTTCCCTCCCAGGCGCGGGCCATGGAGCGCAGGACTTCGCAAAGCTGTACGCTCGGATCCTGGGGGAACGGCTCATCGGCCTCGACCTCGTAGGCGGCGAGCATCGCCTGCAGCGCATCCGGGCCGGGATGGTCGGGAATGTCGAAGCTGTCGGGATCGAGCCGCGCGACATGAACGGCCCAGCTCTGGATGAAGCGCAGGTAGAGCGAGGTCGCCGCCTCTTCCCCCAACTCGTCGCACATCCGGGCATGGCGGCTGTCGTTCATGCCGATATTGAGGATCGCGCCCGGTCCGCCCCAGTCGGGATCCTGGCTCGACGGCCGCACCGACAGGAGCGGCGCCTCGCCGAAATGGCGCATGATCTCGTCCATGTCCGGCATCCGGCCATTGGCGATGGCGTGCACGCAGGAGAAGGACAGCGCCACCGTGGTCGGCAGCGGCAGGTCCATCCGCACCAGCCTTTGCAGGCATTTCGCGCGGCCGCCATGGCGCGCGGCCGACATGTCGGCCTCGGGGGTGATCAGCAGGATCTTCGGGTCGCGCGGAAATTGCTGCACTGCGGCACTCCTTGATAGCCGCAAGATAGGCCGTGCAAGGCCTTCCGCCAAGCACGGCCTTCGTATCAGACGATCAGCCCTCGATCTTCGACAGATCCGCCACCGATCCGCAGGTCGTGCGAATCCGCGACAGCAGGTTCAGCCGGTTGCGTCGCAGCACCTGATTCTCGGTGTTCACCTGCACCGCTTCGAAGAAGGCGTCGATCGGCGCCCGCAGGCTCGCCATCGCGGCCATGGCGGTGGCGAAGTCCTCGGAGGCCATCGCGGCATCGATCTTCGGCTGCGCCCCGTCGAGCGCGGCAAAGAGCGCCTTTTCCTCGGAGGCTTCGGCGAATTTCGCGTCTGCGCCAAAGGAATACTCGACCCCGTCCTTCTCCTCGGCCTGGGTCAGGATGTTGTTGGCGCGCTTGAAGCCTTGGGTCAGGTTCTCGCCATCCTCGGTCTTGAGGAACCCCGCCAGCGCCTCGGCCCGCGCGACCAGCAGCGTCAGGTCGTCATTGCCGGGCATGGCGATGCAGGCGTCGATGACATCATGCGGGATGCCCTCGGCGCGCAGATGCACCTTGAGGCGGTCATGGAAGAAGGAGAGCAGGTCCTCGACCGCGGCACGGCCATCGGCCTTGGCGATCAACTCCCGCAGTTGCAGCCGCAGCCCGTTCGACAGCACCAGACGGATCACGCCCAGCGCGGCGCGGCGCAGCGCGAAGGGGTCCTTGGAGCCGGTGGGCTTCTCGTCGATCGCCCAGAAGCCCGCCAGCGTGTCGAGCTTGTCAGCCAATGCCACGGCGACCGAGACCGGCGCGGAAGGCACGGCGTCGGAGGGGCCGAGCGGCTGGTAGTGCTCCTGCGTGGCGGCGGCGATCGCCGGTGAAAGCCCCTGCGCCTCGGCGTAGTAGCGCCCCATCAGACCCTGAAGCTCGGGGAACTCGCCCACCATCTCGGAGCGCAGATCGGCCTTGGCCACCTTCGCCGCCCGCTCGGCCTCGTCGGCCTCGGCCGAGACCTGCGGCGCGATCTCGCGCGCCAGCGCCGCGATACGGGCAACCCGGTCGGATTGCGAGCCGAGGCGGTTGTGGAAGGTCACGTTGGACAGCCCCTCGCCCATCGCCTCGAGGCCGCCCTCCTTCACCACGCGCAGATCGTTCTCCCAGAAGAACTTGGCATCCGAAAGACGCGCGGCGAGCACCTTGCCGTTGCCGGCGAGGATGGTGGCGCCGTGATCGCGCGTCTCGATATTGGCGACGGTGACGAAGCGGGTGATCCTGCCCGATTTCGGATCGCGCACCGAAAAGAACTTCTGGTGCTCCTTCATCGAGGTCTGCAGCACTTCCGGCGGCAAATCGAGGAACTCGTCGCCGATCTCGCCCATCAGCACCACGGGCCATTCCACGAGACCCGCGACCTCGTCCAGAAGCCCGCGATCCTCGACCAGTTCGAGCCCCTGCGCAAAGGCCTGGCTGGAAGCCTCGGACCAGATCGTCTCGGCCCGTTCCTCGGCGCGCAGCAGCACGCAGCCGCGCTTCAGCTTGGCCTCGTAATCCTCGAAGGAGCTGACCGTGAATTCGTCCGCCCCCATGAAACGGTGGCCGCGCGTGAGGTCACCGGTCGCGATCCCGTCGATCTGCATCGGCACCACCCGCGCGCCCTGCTCGTCCGACAGCAGGCACAGGATCGAGTGCAGCGGCCGGACCCAGCGCAGGTCGCCCGCGCCCCAGCGCATCGATTTCGGCCAGGGGAAGTTGCGGATCGCGCCCTCCAGCACCTCGGCCACGATCTCCTCGGCTGACCGCCCCTTGTGGGTGATCTTCGCGAAATAGGCCTGACCCTTCTTCTCGTCGCGGATCTCGAGCTGCTCCTTGGTCAACCCGGTGGAGCGCAGGAACCCCTCCAGCGCCTTTTCCGGCGCGTCGGTGCGCGGGCCCTTGCGCTCCTCGACGGTGTCGCGGCTCGCCTCCGAGAGCCCCTCGACCGAGAGCGCGAGACGGCGCGGCGTGTGGAAGGCCCCGGCGGAGGCGTAGGTGAGGCCCGCCTCGACGAGGCCATCCGTCACCATGCGCTTCAGATCCTCGGCGGCACGCGCCTGCATGCGGGCCGGGATTTCCTCGGAAAACAGTTCGATCAGCAGGTCGGGCATCAATAGGTCCCTTCGGGTGGGGTCGGGCAGCCGGCGGGAGCCGGGTCGCCGTCGAAGACGGTTTCGCCGCAAAGGTTGATCTGGTTCCAGGCGAGGCCGCGCCCGTCCGGCATCACGACGAGGATTCGGTCGATGCCGTAGGGCTCGTTAAGCTTCCATGCATAGGCGCGGGCCTGCCCGCTCTCGAGCGCCTCGCCCACCTCGCGCGCGTCGAAGCAGTCGAACCAGCCGGGCGCGACCAAGGGCTCGGCGTTCTCATGCTCGATGGCGTGCTCGAAAGGCGCGGCATCCTCGATCCGCATGCAGGCGCGGAAGCGGATCGGCGAGCTATCGCTGTCGATCGCGCGCAGGTCGGAGACCGCGACGCGCACCGGTGCGGCCCGGTCGTCGAGCACCACGACCTCGCCCACCTGCGCGGGCGTCAGCTCCTCGTAATAGGCATAAACCTGCAGGTACCACATCAACACGCCCGACAGGAGCGCGAAGGCCAAGAGCGCCGAGATGACGATGCGGGTGATCATGCGGTGGCGCCGCCCGCCTCGGTGGTGACGAAGGCGTCGGCGCAGGCCTTGGCCAGCGCCCGCACGCGCCCGATATAGGCCTGCCGTTCGGTCACCGAGATCACGCCGCGCGCGTCGAGCAGGTTGAACAGGTGGCTGGCCTTGATCGCCTGGTCATAGGCGGGGTGCGCCATGACGATGCGCTTGCCGGTGCGCGGATCCTCGGCCGGCTGGCTCAGGATCTTCGCGCATTCGGCCTCGGCATCCTCGAAATGGCGCAGCAGCATCTCGGTGGTCGCGGTGTCGAAGTTGTGGCGGGAATACTCTTCCTCGGTCTGGCGGAACACGTCGCCATAGCTCAGCGCGATCGGCGCGTCGGGGTCGTTGAACGGCATCTCCATGACGTGGTCGACGCCGAGCACATACATCGCCAGGCGCTCCAGCCCGTAGGTCAGCTCGCCAGAGACCGGACGACAGTCATGGCCGCCCACCTGCTGGAAATAGGTGAACTGCGACACTTCCATGCCGTCGCACCAGACTTCCCAGCCCAAGCCCCATGCGCCCAGCGTCGGGCTTTCCCAATCGTCCTCGACGAAGCGGATGTCGTGCAGCGAAGTGTCGATGCCGATCGCGCGCAGCGACCCGAGATAGAGATCCTGCAGATCCTTGGGCGAGGGTTTGATGATGACCTGATACTGGTAGTAGTGCTGCAGCCGGTTCGGGTTCTCGCCATAGCGCCCGTCGGTCGGGCGGCGCGAGGGTTGCACATAGGCCGCGGCCCAGGGGTTCGCGCCCAGCGCGCGCAGTGTCGTCGCCGGGTGGAAGGTGCCCGCCCCCACCTCCATGTCATAGGGCTGCAGCACGGCGCAGCCCTTGGTCGCCCAGTAGGACTGGAGCCGCAGGATGATCTCCTGGAAGGAACGGGGAGCATCGGTCATCTGGGGGCCTCTCGCCGGGTCACGGATCGCGGGCCTGCTTACGGCGCGCCGCTCAGAGGGTCAATCATGGCGCCGCGGCGCAACAGGCGGGGCCACTGCGGCGCTTTGGCATGGCCCACCCCGAGGGCGGTGCTATGCTCTTCGGCCAGATCCAGCAAAACGGGACGCGCGATTCACATGAAACGACTGCTTGCAGCCCTACTCGCCACCGGCTTCTTCTCCGGCCCCGGCTGGGCCCAGGATGGCGGCGTCTGGCTGCAGGTCGAGGCGCGACCGACGCTGAGCCAGGCCGAGGCCCGCGCCCGCGCCTATGCCGGGCGGTTCGACGCGGTGTCGGGCTACGCGCTGGGCTCGGGCTGGTACGGCATCGCGCTGGGCCCTTACGATCCGGCCGAGGCGCGCCGGCTCCTGGGCGAGCTGAAGGCCGCGGGCGCGATCCCGGGCGATGCCTTCGTGGCCGATGGCACGCAATATCGCTCGCGCTTCTGGCCGGTAGGCGCGCGCGGCGATGCGCCCGGTCGCGCATCTGCCGCGACCGCACCGGACAGCGCGGCTGCGCCCGAAACCGAGGCGACCGCCGCCCCCGCACCTTCCGAACTCCCCGCCCCCGCCGCGCCGCGCGAGACCCTGGCCGAAGCCCGGGCCTCGGAAGCACGGCTCGACCGCACCGCGCGCGAGCGGTTGCAGGTCGCCCTGCGCTGGGCCGGCGTCTATGACGCGGCCATCGACGGTGCCTTCGGGGCGGGCACGCGCGCCGCGATGGCCGAATGGCAGCGGCAGAACGGCTTCGAGGCGACCGGTGTGCTCAGCTCGACCCAGCGTGCGGCGCTGATCGACGCCTACGAGGCCGTGCTCGACGGGCTCGGGCTGGAACTGGTGAGCGACGATCAGGCCGGGGTTGCAGTGGAGATGCCGACCGCGCTGGTCGCACGCGGCGAGGTGCGGCCCCCCTTCGTGCATTACGACGCGACCGGCGATCTGGACGCGCAGGTATTGCTGATCTCGCAACCCGGCGGCGCCAAACGGCTCGCCGGGCTCTACGAAATCATGCAGACGCTGGAAATCGTGCCCCCGGAGGGCCCGCGCGGCCTCGACGCGCGAAGCTTCGTGATCGAGGGCGCGGACGCAAACCGCGTCACCCATGTCGAAGCCGCCGTGATCGACGGCGCGATCAAGGGCTTCGCGCTGATCTGGCCCGCCGGTGACGAAGACCGTCGCCAGCGGCTGCTGTCGCGGATGCAGGCCAGCTTCGCGGCGCGCTCCGGCGTGTTGGAGCCGGCTGCGGTGCCCGCCGACGAGGCGCAGTCGATCGATCTCGTGGCCGGGCTGGAGCTGCGCCGGCCGCTGCGCGAGCGGGCCGGCATCTTCGTCGACGAGGCCGGCACCGTCGCGACCGCGGCCGAAGCGGTGGCGGGCTGCGGCGACGTGGCGATCGACGGGCTGCGCGGCGCCTCGGTCGAGATGGCGGATGCGGCCTCCGGGCTGGCGCTCCTGCGTCCTGCCGCGCCGCTGGCGCCGCGCGGCATCGCCACCTTCCAGACCGGCGTGCCACGGATCGGCGACAAGGTGGCCGTGGCGGGCTTTCCCTATGGTGGGGCGCTGTCCCTCGCGACGGCCACCTTCGGACGGCTGGCCGATATCAGGGGGCCGGGCGGCGAAGAGGACCTCAAGCGGCTAGAGTTGAAAACCCAGCCCGGCGATGTAGGCGGGCCGGTGCTCGACATGGGCGGCGCGGTGCTGGGGCTCTTGCTGCCGGGCGATCGGCAGGAGGACCGGGTGCTGCCCGACGGCGTGGCGCTGGTGCTGGAGAGCGAGACGCTGCTCGCCGCGCTCGATGCCGCCGGGATCGAGGCCAAGCGCAGCGAGGCGCGGGTCGAGGACACGGTTCAGGCGGTGGCCCGGCGCGCGGGGGAAATGACGGCTCTGGTGAGCTGCTGGGAGTGAGCCTCAGACCAGATCCGGCGTGAGCCGGATCAGGGTCGGCCCATCGGCCCGGAACGCGCGCTCAAGCGCCGGGCCGATTTCATCGAGGCTTTCCGGCGCTTCTGACAGCGCCCCCCAGGCGCGGGCCAGGGCGCAGAAATCCGGGTTGCGTTGATGCACCGCATTCGGCGCGATCTGCGCGGCCCGCATGCTGGCCTCGATCTCGCCCAGCTGGCCATTGTCCCAGACCACGATCGGCAAAGGCAGCCCAAGCTCGACCGCCGTTCCAAGCTCGGGGATCGTGTATTGCAGCCCGTAATCCCCGGCCAGCGCCACGACCGGCAGATCGGGACGGCCCACCGCTGCGCCGATCGCGGCGGGCAGCGCGTAGCCCAGAGTGCCGAAGCCCGAGGGGTGGTGCCACAGCCCCGGCACAGGCGCGGGCCAGGCCTCGACCGCCGCGTAGGCCAGCTGGGTCATGTCCGAGAACACCATAGCCTCGCAGGGCAACGCCGCGCGCAGCGCGTCGATCACCGGCAACAGGCCGGGGCGCTCGGCATCGATCTCGGCGAACCAGCGGCGCCGCGCGGCATCGACCCGGTCGGGCTGCCATTCCGCAATCGGGGCACCCGGCCCCAGCGCCTCGTGCAGCGCCGCCAATCCCGCGGTCGCGTCACCCGCCAGCCGCAATTCGGAGCGCCGATCGGCGGCCAGAATCGCGGGGTCGAGGTCGAGGCGGATCACCCGCGCCGCCGGATCGAAGCCCGGCGCTTCGCGCCACAGGTCGGTTTCCGACAGGGCACAGCCGACGATCAGCACCGCATCGGCCCGGCCGATCTCGCGGGCGCTGCCGGGGCGCGCGAGAAAACTGCCGTAATGCAACGGGTCGCCCGGCGCGATGACGCCGCGCCCGGCAATGCTGACGAAGCTCGCGGCGCCGAGCCGCGCAACCAGGGCCCGCGCCTCGGTGGCGGCGCCGGCGGCACCGCCGCCGAGGATCAGCAGCGGTCGCCGCGCCTCGCCAAGGATCCGCGCGGCCCGCCTCACCAATCCGGGATCGGGGGCGCGGGGCGGCGTCGGCTGGACCGGCGGCGGTGCCGGCGGCGCCCCGGCTTCGAGCAGCGGAATCGGCAGTTGCAGGTGGACCGGACGCGGGCGCCGCTCGGCAAAGCCGGCGAAGGCGCGATCGAGCAGCGCATAGGCGTGCTCGGCGTCGCGCGCCTCCTCGGACCAGGCCGTCACCGCCGCCGCGGCACCACGCTGGTCGCGCATCTCGTGCAGCCGGTGGTCGGGCGGACCGCCATTCGGCAGGCAGGAGGAAATCGCGAGGACCGCGACGCTGTCGGACCAGCTCTGGCCCAAGGGCGTCATCAGGTTGCACAGGCCGGGCCCGGAGATCACGCAGGCCACGCCGGGGCGGCCGGTGGCGCGGGCATAGCCGTCGGCCATGAAGCCCGCGCCCTGCTCGTGCCGGGCCAGAACGTGGCGCAGCCCGGCGCTGTCGAGGCCGCGATAGATCTCCTGATTGTGGACGCCGGGGATGCCGAACACCACCTCGACGCCGCGATCTGCCAGCGCCGCCGCGATCTCCACCCCCAGCGGGCGACCTTCTGCACCGGACCTGTTCATGAGCGCCAGAACTCCCTCGTGACCACGACCAACACCACCAGAAGCTCCAGCCTGCCGATGAACATGGCGATGGTGAGGATCCATTTCGCCGCGTCGGGCAGCGGCTCGAAATTGCCGGCGGGTCCGATGATCGGCCCGAGGCCGGGACCGACATTGGCAATCGACGTCGCCGCCCCCGACACGCTGGTGATGAAATCGAGCCCGGTCAGCGACAGCAGCACCGAGGTGATGCCGATCGAGACGATGAACACCACGAAGAACGACATCACCGAGGACAGCGCATCGGGCGGGACCGGCCGACCGTCATAGCGCGGAGTGAAGATCCCGTGCGGCTGGTGGATCTTGCGGATCTGGGCCGAGATCGAAGCGAAGAGGATCTGGTAGCGGAAGATCTTGACGGAGCAGGCGGTCGATCCGGCGCAGCCGCCGATCAGCCCGATGAAGAAGAACATCGCCACCGGGAACGGACCCCAGGTCATGTAGTCGGCGCTGGCATAGCCGGTGCCGGACATGATCGAGATCACGTTGAACAACGCCTCGCGGAAGGCCTGCTCGGTGAAGCCTTGGCTGTAATCCGCGAGCGACAGCGAGATCAGCAGCACGCAGACGAGGATCACCAAGAAGAAATCGCGTACCTGGGCGTCGCGCAGCAGGGGCCGCGCCTGCCCCGCGGCGAGCTGGACGTAGCGAACGAAGGGCAGGGCCGCGAGGAACATGAAGGCCGCACCGACATACTGCACCCCGGCCCCGTAGGCGGCGAAGGAGGCGTCGGAATTGGCGAAACCGCCGGTGGCGATGGTGGTCATCGCGTGCACCGCCGCGTCGAAGGGGTCCATCCCGGTGGTGATATAGGCCAGCATGCAAGCCAAGGTCATGCCGACATAGATCACCGAGATACCGCTCGCGATCTCGGCGGCACGGGGCAGGATCTTGCCCATGGTCTCGAAAGCCTCGGAGCGGAACACCTGCATGCCGCCGACCTTGAGCTCGGGCAGAAACACCATTGCGACGACGATGATGCCGATGCCGCCCAGCCATTGCAGGATTCCGCGCCACAGCAAGAGCCCGCGCGGCAGGTCGTCGAGCCCGACCAGCACGGTTCCACCGGTGGTGGTGATGCCCGACATCGCCTCGAATACCGCATCGGTGATGCTGCTGTCGGTGACGCCGAGGATGAAGGGCAACGCGCCGAAGCTGGGCAGCGTGATCCACACCGAGGAGGTGATCAGGAAGGTCTGCCGCAGCGTGAGCCGCGGCTTCACCCCGTTTTGGCACGACAGCGCCATCAGCACGCCTGTCAGAAGCGTCAGCACCGCGCTTTCGAGAAAGACCGGCCAGTGACCATTGCCGGCGGCGATATCGGCCAGCATCGGGCCCAGCATGGTCAGGCCAAGCACCGACAGAAGAAGGCCGTTCACGTATCCGACGGGGCGCAGGTCGATCATGTCGGAGCGTTGGCTTAGCCCCTTCGCCCTGTCAAGCGAAGGGAAAATACCGTCGGCAGGCGTGGCAAGAGCGCCGCGCCCGCCCTGCCCGGATCAGCCCGCGTGCAGCAGGCTGGCGAAGAGCTGCGGGTCGAGGCTCTCCTGCGCGAAGGTCGGCCCCTCAGTCAGCAGGCTCACCGCGTCATGGCTGTGCAGGCTTTCCTGGTGGCTCGCCATGACCCGGAAATCGCCTACGCGCTCATCGGCCAGGAGCTGCTCGGCGAAGAGCCGGGCTGCGTCCTCGACGAAGATCGGATTGGCGGCGTTGAGTTCGGCAAAGGCCTGCTCGTCCTCGCGCTTGACCATCACCTGGGTCTCGGTCGGCACCGCGGCGCGGGCCATTTCGACCAGATCCTCGAACCACAGGACCGGACCCGGATTCACCACTACCGAAAGCCGCGCGACCGAGCGCTGCGAATGCGGCGTCGCAAGCTGGCCGCGGAACTGGCGCGCATGCTCCGACAGTTCCAGCGAACAGGGGCAGGTCGAGGAATAGACGTAATCGAGATGCACGATCCGCTTGGCCACTCCGGCCTGCTCGATCAGCTCCAGCGTCAGGTCGTAATACTGGTAGCCCGAAAGCCCCGAGCGCAGCGAAGGGCGCAGCATCGGGAAGCGCACCCGCATCTGGATCCGCGCGTCGAAGCTCTTGAGATCGGCGATGTAATCGGCCAGAGCCGCCTCGATCACCTCGAAGGAGAAGGTCTTGTCGGCATGGCGGTAGAAGGACCGCATGATGCGCGACATGTTGATGCCCTTCTTCTCGGCCTCGAGGCTCACCGTGCCGGTCACGCTCGCCTCGAGCGCGATGTCGCCGCCGTCACGGGTGTGGAACTTGATCGGCAGGCGGAAATTCGAGATACCGACATGCTGGATCGGCCGCGCCGCGCCGCGGATCAGGCTGGCAGGCCCGTTCTGCAGGTCGGGCAGCATCTCCCGGTAGGCTTCGTCCACGACGAAATCCTCGGGATAGGCACGGGCCAGCGCCGGGTAGTTCGACAGCTCCTGGCCCGGCAGCAGACGACCGACCAGCGGATCGAGCGTCGCCACCTCTTCGGGGCTGGCCTGAGCCGCCCAGGCACGCAGCAGCCGCAATGCCGCCGCCGCGTCGTCACGGCCGGGGGCGTCGGGATTGGCGGGCGCCGCCGGGCGATGCAGATCACGTGTGGCTTGGGTCACGATACAAATTCCTCCGGCGACGCGGCACTTAAGTATAGGTTTCTATACCGTTAGTGAGGGGTTGCTTGGCCTTTCCGTCAACCCTCTTTCGACATGGTTCGAACAAAATTAAAGCATTCCGATTGCCTGGCGCAAATCGGCGATCAGATCTTCGGCATCTTCGAGTCCGACCGAAAGCCGGATCAACCCGGGCGTGATACCGAGCGCGCTCTTCTGGGCCTCCGGCAGCCGCTGATGCGTCGTCGAGGCGGGATGCGTGGCGATCGACTTCGCATCACCCAAGTTATTAGAGATGATCACGATGTCGAGCGCGTTCAAGAGCTTGAACGCTGCGTCACGGCTGCCCGCGTCGAACACCACCACCGTGCCCCCGGCACCCATCTGCCGCATAGCGAGGTCGTGCTGCGGGTGCGCCGGCAACCCAGGATAGAGAACCTTGGTCAACTTGCTTTCTTGCGACAGCGCTTCGGCAATTCGCATCGCGCTCTCGGCCTGAGCCTTGACACGGAGTTCGATGGTCTCAAGCCCCTTGAGCATCAACCAGGCGCTGAACGGCGAGAGCGAGCCGCCGGTGTGCTTCATGTAGGGCTCGACCACGCCGCGGATGTGTTCCTCGGTGCCGAGGATCACGCCGCCGAGCGCCCTTCCCTGCCCGTCGATATGCTTGGTGGCGGAATAGACGACCACATCGGCGCCCTGCGCGATCGCATCGGAGAAGACCGGGGTGGCGAAGACGTTGTCGCAGATCACCTTGGCCCCCACCGCGTGGGCAAGCTCGGCCACGGCGGCGATATCGACCACCTCGAGCGCCGGGTTCGAGACGCTTTCGAAGAAGACCGCCTTGGTGTCGGCGCGGATCGCGGACTTCCACTCGTCGATGTTCTTGCCATCGACGAAGCTCACCTCGACGCCGTAGCGCGGCAGGATCTCCTCGAGGATATAGAGGCAGGACCCGAACAGCGCCCGGCTCGACACGACGTGGTCGCCGGCACGCAGCATGGAGGTCAGCGCGCCGTTCACCGCCGCCATGCCGGAGGCACAGGCAAAGCCCGCCTCGGCGCCTTCGAGGCTCGCGAGCCGCTCCTCGAACATCGCCACGGTGGGGTTGCCGTATCGGGCGTAGATGAACTCGTCGCCCTCGATCTTCACGAAACGTTGCTCGGCGGCCTCGGCGCTGTCGTAGACGAAGCCCTGCGTCATGTAGATCGCCTCGCTCACCTCGCCGTACTGGCTGCGGCGGGTGCCGGCGTGAACGGCGCGGGTGCGCTTGCGATATTGGGTCATGTCATGGCCTCCGGGCCCAGTTGTTCCGGGCGGCGGGGCTGGCACGGCGCGGGGCCGCGGCCCGGCCCGGCGCCGCTGTCTGACGTGGCGATAGCCCCCGGCCCCGCTACGGTCAAGCGCACCGCCCCGCTTGCATAAGCCGCACCATGCGGCAACTCTTCGCGCGACGCAGCCAGAGGACCGCCCATGCCCGCCCCGATCGATCTGCATTATTGGCCCACGCCAAACGGCTGGAAGGTCTCCATCGCGCTCGAGGAGATGGACCTGCCATACAGGGTGCATCTGGTCGACATCGGCGCGGGCGACCAGCGCCGCCCCGAGTTCCTCGCGCTCTCCCCCAATGGCCGTATGCCCGCGATCACCGACCCCGATGGGCCCGACGGCGCGCCGATCTCGATCTTCGAAAGCGGCGCGATCCTGCAGTATCTCGCGCGAAAGACCGGGCGCTTCTGCGGCAGGACCGAGCGCGAGCGCATCGCCGTGGACCAGTGGCTGATGTGGCAGATGGGGGGCTTGGGCCCGATGGCTGGACAGGCGCATCATTTCCTGCGCTATGCACCGGACATGACGCCGCCACAGGACATCCCCTACGCCAAGGATCGCTATAGGTCCGAAGTGGCTCGGCTCTACGGCGTGCTCGACCGGCAACTCGCCCTAAACGAACATGTCGCCGGTCCCGACCTCACCATCGCCGACATGGCGATCTTTCCATGGGCGCGACTTTGGCAGCGCCAGGACCAGGACATCGAGAACTTCCCGCATATGAAACGTTGGCTCGATGCGCTGGAGGCCCGGCCCGCAACCGCGCGTGGCGTCGCGCTGCATCTCGACAAGCGTCAGGCCAGCGCCGATCGCGACCAGCAAAAGCACATGTTCGGCAGCCGCTGAACGCGATGCCGCCGGGTCCTCTCGGCACCCGGCGGCAACTTTGTTCCAAAAATACGCAAAACCCGCGGTCGCGGCTACTTCTCGGGCTCGATCATGTAGCGCTGCAGCGACGCGATCTGCAGCCACAGGAAAAGGAACAGTGCCGCCGGGAAGGCGAAGGTCTCGATCTTGACCCAGAGTTCCTCGGGCTGGGTGCGCCAGACGATCTCGTTGGCCACGGCGAGCGCCGCGAACATCGCGATGAGCCGCCGCGTCAGCAGCATCCAGCCTTCGTGCCGCATCGGCAGCGCCTCGCCCATCACCCATTCGAGCCAGCTGCGGCCCAATGCCAGCCCGGTAGCGAGGATCGCCGCGAAAAGCCCGTAGACGATGGTGGTCTTCATCATGAAAAACCGCTCATCGTTGAACCAGGCGGTGAGCCCGCCGAAGAAGATCACCATGAAGGCGGTAAAGACCTGCATCCGGCTCAGCGCGCCGGTCAGCGCCCAGAGCGCCCCCATCGCGACCAGCAGGATCGGAATGAAGATCAGCGTCGCGAGGATGAAACCCGAATACTCGGTGCCGGCGATCAGGAAGCTGTCATCCTTGATCCGCAGATAGACGAGGAAGAAAGCCAAGGTCGGGCCCAACTCCAGAACCTGCTTGAGCCACGGGCTGATCTTGCGTTGCGCCATCTCGTTCCCCCTGTTCGGCGCATGCCCCGCGCCGCTTGCGGTGCCGTACATACGCATCCATGCGCGGTTCGACCAGTGCAGCGGACGCATGGGAACACGTGCCGGTGATTTCCGGTTTACCTGCAGGATGAGGCAGGAGGTTACGATCCATGTTCGAGGCGCTGCAGACCGATCTCGCCACCGGGTTCAGGGCTACAGGGCCTTGGGTGGCGGCGATGCGCCTGATGGCCGCGATCATCCTGAGCGGGATCATCGGGATCGAGCGCGAATGGCGCGGCAAACCCGCGGGCCTGCGCACCCATATCCTGGTCGGGCTGGCCGCCGCGCTGTTCGTGATGCTCGGGCAGGAGGTCACGCAGCTCGATTTCGGTGGCACCGATGACAAGCGCATCGATCCGCTGCGACTGATCGAGGCGGTGACCTCCGGCGTGGCCTTCCTCGCCGCCGGGATCATCTTCACCGCCAAGGGCGAAGTGCGCAACATCACCACCGGTGCCTCGCTCTGGCTCGCGGGGGCGGTGGGGCTGGGCTGCGGCGCCGGTCAGATCCCGCTCGCCGCAATGGCCTCGATCATGGTGGTGATCGTCCTGATGCTGCTGCGCGAGGTGGAGCGGTTGCTCGGCTGGCACGACTAGGCCAGTTCGCCCTCCGCGCCGGTGAGCGCGCGCGCGAATTCCTCGGGGTCGAACGGCGCGAGATCATCGATCTGCTCGCCCACGCCGATGGCATGGATCGGCAGGCCGAAGCGGTCCGCCAGCGCCACCAGCACGCCGCCGCGCGCCGTGCCGTCGAGCTTGGTCATCACGAGGCCGGATACATCCGCGATGTTGCGGAAGATCTCGACCTGGCTCAGCGCGTTCTGCCCGGTCGTCGCGTCGAGCACGAGGAGCGTGTTGTGCGGCGCGTCGGGATCCTTCTTGCGGATCACCCGCACGATCTTCGACAGCTCTTCCATCAGGTCCTGACGGTTCTGCAGCCGCCCGGCAGTATCGATCAACAGCAGGTCGGCACCATCGGCCTGAGCCTTGGTCATCGCATCGAAGGCAAGGCTCGCCGGGTCGGTCCCCTGCGGTGCCGTCATCACCGGCACGCCGGCGCGATCGCCCCAGATCTGAAGCTGCTCGACGGCAGCGGCGCGGAAGGTATCGCCGGCCGCAATCACCACGGATTTCCCGGCCTCGCGGAACTGGCTGGCCAGCTTGCCGATCGTCGTGGTCTTGCCCGAGCCGTTGACGCCGACCACCAGCACCACCTGCGGCTTCTTGGGGTAGAGCGGCATCGGACGGGCCACTGGCTCCATGATGCGGGATATCTCGCCCGCGAGCAGATCCTTGATCTCGGGCACCGAGAGCTTCCGGCCCATCCGGCCCTCTGCGATGTTGGCGGTGACGCGCAGCGCCGTCTCGACACCCATGTCGGATTGGATCAGCAGTTCCTCGAGCCGCTCCAGCATCGCGTCGTCGAGTTCGCGGCGCGGCGCGCCGGGCTCCCCTCCCTTGCCGAAGAGACGTCCCAGAAGACCCGGCTTCTGCGCCGCCGGTTCCGGAGCCGGCCCGGGCTGCGGCGCGGCTTCGCGAGCGGGTTCCTCGCGCACGGGCGGTGCGGGTGGCGTCACCGGTGCGGCGGGCATGCCCGGTGTCACCGGCGGCGCGACGGGCGGTTCCGCATCCGGGGTCGCCGGGCGCGGGCCAGCGGGGGCGCTGGGCTCCGGGCGCGGCGCGGTCTCGGGAGCCGTTTCGGGCACAGGTTCCGGCGGAGGCGCGGCGCGATCGGTCTCGGCGGGCCGCGGCGCCTCGGCGGTGTCATCGCCCTCCCCGACGATTTCTTCGAGCCCGCGATCCAGCTTGGAGGATGAGGTGAAGAGCCGGTCTTTGAGTTTTCCGAAAAACGACATGCGCGGCCCGGTCCTGCTGTCCTTGAGAATACCTTCTCCACCTAACCATTGCGGATCATCTTGGAAAGGGAGGCATGCCCATGGATCCGGGGCAGTACCATGGTTGTGGAAGGCATGGCGGCCCGATCGGCAGCCCTGCCCCCAGTCCGGCCGCGCCTGCCAACAATGGACCCGTACATGGCGGAATGGCGCGCAGCCTCTGCAAAATGGCTGGCGGCGCGGGCGGCTGGATGCGAGCCTGAACGCATGACGTCGCTTCGCCTGATCGCCCTGGTGAGCCTCGCCGCCCTGCCTTTGCGGGCGCAGGAGGCCGAACCGCTGAGCCCCGAGGAATTCGCCGCCCGGGTGCAGGGCCGGACCCTGACCTACCAGAGCGGCGGCGCTCCCTATGGCATGGAACGCTATGGGCCCGACCGGCAGGTGACGTGGTCCTTTCTCGACGGGCGCTGCCTCGACGGTGAATGGTACCCCAATGCGGGTGCGATCTGCTTCGCCTACGAGGACGGCACCGGTCCGGAATGCTGGCGCTTCTACGACCGGGACGGACGGCTCAGCGCCGAGTTCATCAACGACCCGGACATGCCGCAGCTTTACGAGACTCAGGACAGCGAGGCCCCGCTGTCGTGCCAGCCGGAGGTCGGCGTCTAGAGCAGAGTGCCCTGCTCGGGTGGCGTCGCTGGCTTTGTGCCGCGCTTGGGCTTCGCTCCCTGCCCGACCTGCAGCCGCCCGTCGCGGAACTCGATCTCCAGCACCGTGGCCGCCTGCGCGCCGGACAGGTCGGTGACGACATGGCCGTCGCCGCGCACCACCGCATAGCCACGCGCCAGCGTCGCCTCGTAGCCCAGCGTGACGCGCAGCCGCTCGAGCGCTGCAAGACGCTCGCGCCGGCGCTCAAGGCGCGTGGTGACGAGGTCGGGCCGCAGACGCGCCGCGAGACGCTCGAACTCCCGCCGCTCGCGGCGGAGCGCCGCGTCGAGCGCCGCCGGGTTGAGCCGCAGCCCTTCGAGCCGCAGCCGCTTTTGCGCCAGCCCGGCACGATGCGCGCCCGGCAGCCGTCCGGCGGCCGCCTCCAGCCGGTCGCGGCCGCGCTCAACGGCGCGGGTGACGAGGCCGGGGCGCAGCGGGTGGTCCGACAGCTCGATCCGTTTCTTCGCGATGGCGGCGCGCAGTGCTCCGGGCAGCCGGGTCTCGAGCGCGTCGAGCCGCTGCGCCGGTGCCATCAGAAGCGCCTCGGGGCGCGGCAGAGCCCGTGACAGGTCGCGCAATCGTTCTGCGCGCCGATCGAGGCCCGCATGCGTGCATTGCCCCAGCCGTGCGCCGAACTGTGCCAGCACCGCCTGCAACTCGGCCCGCACCGGCACCGCGATCTCGGCTGCCGCCGTGGGGGTGGGCGCGCGACGGTCGGAGGCGTGATCGATCAGCGTGGTGTCGGTCTCGTGGCCGACCGCCGAGATCAGCGGGATCGCGCTATCGGCCGCGGCACGGACCACTATCTCCTCGTTGAAGCCCCACAGGTCCTCGATCGAGCCGCCGCCACGCGCCACGATCAGGAGATCGGGACGCGGCAGCGCGCCGCCCGGCGACATGGCATTGAAGCCGCGGATCGCGGCGGCCACCTCGGCGGCCGAGGATTTCCCCTGCACCGCCACGGGCCAGACCAGCACCTTGCGCGGAAACCGGTCGCGCAGCCGATGCAGGATGTCGCGGATCACCGCTCCCGTCGGCGAGGTGACGACGCCGATGATCTCGGGCAGATAGGGCAGCGGCCGCTTGCGCGCGGCATCGAACAGCCCCTCGGCGGCCAGCGCCTGGCGCCGCTTTTCCAGCATTGCCATGAGCGCGCCGGCACCCGCCGGGACCACCTCCTCGACGTTGAGCTGGTAACGCGATTGCGGGCCGAAGGTGGTCATGCGGCCGGTGGCGATGACCTCCATCCCCTCCTCGGGACGATGGCTGAGCTTGGCGACCTGCCCCTTCCAGCTGACCGCGGCCAGAACCGAGCGGTCATCCTTGAGATCGAAATACATGTGGCCGGTGCGCGCCACGGTGACGCGGCCCACCTCGCCGCGCACCCGGACATGGCCGAACTCGCCCTCGATGGTCTTCTTCACCGCGCCCGAAATCTCGGAAACGGTGAACTCATGCGCGTTGTCGCCCGCCTCGGGAGCGTCGTCTTCGAACAGGTCCATGGGCTCTGTCTGCACCAGAGCGGCGCGCGGGGCAACGGGGCTAGAACCCCGGCTCGGCCTCGTCGCGGCTGTCCGCTTCCACCTCTTCGAGCCACTCGGAATAGGCCCTGTCGGCGAGGTCCCCCATGAAGTTCTCGATCCCCTCGGCCGAGCTCATGTCCGGCTTGACCTGGCCGCGCGTCATGGCGAACAGGAAGTCAGCGGCGCCGAACAGCCCGACCGCGAATTCGGCGCCCCAGCTCGCGTTCAGATTGCCGTCGTAGAACCCGGCGCGCGCCAGTTCCTCCTGCATCGCGCGACGCTCGGCCGGCGGAAACTGCATGAATATCTCGGAGAGGGAGGCATGGTCGGCGGAGGCCGCAGGCACGGCGAGCGCCGCGACGACGGCCGCTGCCGCAATGAAATTACTGAATCGCATAGGAAATCCGCCCTGTCCTCTCCTCGTTATATGCGGCGGCCTGTTTATATGGCCATGTTCGATAGACCGGGCTCCCGGTATCGTTACCGATCGGCCACATGATTGCCCAAGGGGCAGGTCGCGCATAGAAGCGGCCCCGATGGCAAGCGGCGCAGGAGACGCGACATGAACATTCTCATCCTCGGGTCCGGCGGGCGCGAACATTCCATCGCCTGGGCGGTGCTGCAGAACCCCAAATGCGACCGGCTGATCGTGGCGCCGGGTAATGCCGGGATCGCGCAGATCGCCGAATGCGCCGATATCGACATCTTCGACGGCGACGCGGTGGCGGGCTTCGCCACGGAGAACGCCGTCGATCTCGTCATCATCGGCCCCGAGGCGCCCTTGGCCGCGGGCGTGGCGGATGCCTGCCGCGCGGCCGGGCTGAAGGTGTTCGGCCCCTCCGCCGCGGCGGCTCGGCTCGAAAGTTCCAAGAGCTTCACCAAGGCGATCTGCGACGCCGCCCATGCGCCGACCGCCCGATACGCGCATTTCTCGGACCTCGAATCGGCCCGCGCCTACCTTGCCAAGCAGCCAATGCCGATCGTCATCAAGGCCGACGGGCTGGCCGCCGGCAAAGGCGTCGTCGTGGCGACCGAGCGCGACATGGCGGTCTCCGCGCTCGAGCACATGTTCGGCGGCGAGTTCGGCGCGGCAGGCTCCGAGGTGGTGATCGAGGAGTTCATGGAGGGCGAGGAAGCCAGCTATTTCGTGCTGGTGGATGGCGAGACGGTGCTGCCGATCGGCACGGCGCAGGATCACAAGCGCGTGGGCGACGGCGATACCGGACCCAATACCGGCGGCATGGGCGCCTACTCCCCGGCGCCGATCCTCGACGAAACGGTGGCTAGAAAGGCGCTCGACGAGATCATCCGTCCGACGATGCGCGAAATGGCCAAGCGCGGTACGCCCTATTCCGGCGTTCTCTATGCCGGGCTAATGATCCGCAATGGCGAGCCGCGCCTCGTTGAGTACAACGTCCGCTTCGGTGACCCGGAATGTCAGGTGCTGATGATGCGGCTAGGTGGTCAGGCGCTCGACCTGATCCAGGCCTGTGCCGAGGGGCGGCTGGACAGCGTCGAGGCGCAATGGGCCGAGGATCACGCGCTGACCGTGGTGATGGCGGCCAAGGGCTATCCGGGCAGCTATGAGAAGGGCTCGGAAATCCACGGCCTCGACGCGCTTGAGGAAAACTCGTCGGAAATGGTGTTCCACGCCGGTACGGCCGCGCGGAACGGCGCCATCACCGCCAATGGCGGGCGTGTGCTCAACGTCACGGCGCGTGGCGAGACCCTCGCACAGGCGCGCGAGGCGGCCTACCGGATGGTCGATGCGATCGACTGGCCGGATGGGTTCTGCCGCCGCGACATCGGCTGGCGCGCGCTGCCGCAGAAGCTTTGATCGCGAATCCCGCCTAGCGGATTCGAGCGGCGGACACGGCGGTACGGGTGGATCTCTCCCGTGCCGGCTCCGCCTTCTGATCAGAGCACACCCGATGTGATGGGCATCATACGAAAGGGCCGCACCTCTCGGTGCGGCCCTTATCTCGTCGCGATATAGCCCGATCAGGCGGCGGCGGCGCGGTTCACCAGCACGCCGTCGATCTCGCGGGCGGCGGCGGTCTCGTCGTTGCCCGAAACGGCCGCGATCTCGCGGATCAGCCGCTCGAGCGCAGCCTCGTAGAGCTGACGCTCGGAATAGGACTGCTCGCGCTGGTCGTCGGCGCGGTGCAGGTCGCGGACGACCTCGGCGATGGCAATCAGATCGCCGGAATTGATCTTCTGCTCGTATTCCTGTGCCCGACGCGACCACATCGCCTTCTTGACCTTGGCCTTGCCCTTGAGGGTCTTGAGCGCATGCGCCACGACGTCGGGCGACGACAGCGAGCGCAGACCGGCCTCGGTGGCCTTGTGAGTCGGCACGCGCAGAGTCATCTTGTCCTTCTCGAAGGAGATCACGAAGAGTTCGAGCGACATGCCCGCCACTTCCTGCTCCTCGATCGAGACGATCTTGCCGACGCCATGGGCGGGGTAGACCACGAAATCATCGGGACGGAATTCGTTTTTCTTCTTGCTCATGATGTCCTTCCTGTAGATCCGCACTGTGAGTACGACACGCAAAGAACCCGGCGAACCGAAAGGGTCCGTCAGGGGCAGTTACGGCCAAGTGGGATCAGGTTTTCAGCAGCATTACCGAAACAACATACCACAAAAACGCCCCCGACGGAAGCGGGGACGCGCAGGGCCCGTTTCGACGCCGCGCAGCGGCCTCAGCCGCCCTCGCCGGGCTTCTCCGAGAAGAGCTCCATCTTGCCGGGCTTGCCGTCCATTTCCTCGGCCCCGGGCAGGGGATCCTTCTTGGTGACGATCACCGGCCAGATCTCGGAGTATTTGCGGTTGAACTCGACCCATTTCTCGACGTCCGGCTCGGTGTCGGGCCGGATCGCGTCGGCCGGGCATTCGGGCTCGCAGACGCCGCAATCGATGCACTCGTCGGGATGGATGACGAGCATGTTCTCGCCCTCGTAGAAGCAGTCGACGGGGCAGACCTCGACGCAATCCGTGTACTTGCAGGCGATGCAGTTGTCCTTGACGACGTAGGTCATTGGCGGGCCCTCGATGCTTGTTGCGGCCTAGCTAGAACAGTCCGCAGGGTCATTCAAGCGCCGCCGACCCTTCCTCCTTGCCGTCGTCCCCGGGTTGCGGCGCGGCGGGCGGGTCGAGATCGTCGTAGAGCATGCGCGCCTCGGGAGCGGGCCCGCGCCGTTCGCCGAGCGCGAGAATCCGGATCACCCGGATCGCGCGGCCCTGCGGAAAGGTCAGCACGTCGCCCGCGCCGACACCGCGCGAGGGGCGCGCGGCGGGCTGGCCATTGACCCGTACCCGGCCCTTGGAAACCAGCGTGGCGGCGAGGCTCCGGGTCTTGAAGAACCGGGCCTGCCAGAGCCACTTGTCGAGGCGCAGCGTATCGCGCCGCGCCTCGGCCGGGTTGGTGTCGCCCCGGCTCAATCGCGCTTGAAGCCCGCCAGCGCGGCGGCGAAGGGATTGTCGGGGTCGATCTTCTTCTCGCGCTGCGGCTGCGAGGAGAAGCTGCGCGGACGCTCGCCCTGCTCCGGCTTGGGGCTGCGGCGCTTGCCGTCGCCCTTGCCCTCGCCGCGACCGTTCGGCTTGCCCTTGGCGCCGCGCGGGGCACCGCCATCCTTGCGGGCGTGATCGGGCTTGCCGCCCTGCCGCCGGCCCTTCGCGCCCTCGCCGCCCCGGCGCTGTCCGCGACCGGCCCAGGTGAAGGTGTAGAAGGTCTCCATCTCCGCCGCTTCGGCTTCGGCGGCCTCCTCCGCGCCTTGCGGTGCGGTCTCGCCCACGGCGATGGTGCCGGGCGGGATCTCGGTCGGCGTGCCGGCCGGGATGCCCGCGGGCGGATCGCTGTCGGGCATCTCGTCGGGCGCCGGCGCCGGGCCGCGATCGGGCGATTGCCCCGGCAACTCCGAGGGAGGCAGGTCCGGCTCGGTCCCCGGCACGTCGGTCGGGCTCGCCGGCGCATTGTCCGGCCGATCCGGCGCTTCGGGCGTCTCGTTTGGCAGGTCCGGCTGCTCGGGCGCGTCGGGCGGGGTGATGCCCGGCGCGTCGGGCTGATCCGGCGCCTCGGGCGGCGTATTGCCCGGAACATCCGGCCCCTCGGGTGCCGGCGGCGTGGTATCGGGGGTTTCGCCCGGCACCTCTTCGGGGGTGGCGGCACGGACGGGTTTGACCTTGGGGCGCTCGCCCTTCTCGGCCTTGTAACCCAGCCCGGTCATCAGCTCGGCGAACTGCTCGAGCGACAAGCCGGTGATCGAGAGCATGTCGGGCACCGCCTCGAAGCCGCCCTTGCTGTCGCGGTCACGCAGCATGTCCGCGAGACGTTCCAGCATGTCGATGCGGATCGCCCGCTCGCCGGCGGCGCGGTAACCCGCCATCGCGTAGTAGCCCGGCACGGCGCCACGCGTGGCGGGCACGGTGACAAGGCCCGGCGGCGGCGTCTCGGGAAACTCCTGCAGGTTCTTCGACAGGGCCCAGAGCACGAGGCGGATGCGGGTCGGCGCGGGTTTCAGGAGCGCCGGCATGAACACGGTGAACTGGCCGAAGCGGATGCCGTGCTTGCGGAGCGCGCCGCGCGCCTCCTGATCCAGCGCCCGCACCTCTTCGGCGACGTCGCCGCGCGGAATGATGCCGAAATTCTCGACCATGCGGTAGGCAAAGCCCTTGGCCTGGCCGGTCAGGGTCTCGTCACCGCCCAGCGCCAGCAGCGGCTCCTGCGTCGCGGCGATCTTGCGGTCGATGAAATGCTGCAGCCGGCGTTTCACCTTCTCGGTGATCTCGGGACCGGCTTCCTCATCGACATAGGCCACGACCTGCGGCTTGAACGGATCGGCGCCGGAGACCAGCTTGCCGACGGCGGAAGAGCCCCACATCAGGCCGCCCTGCTCGGTCACGTCGATCTCGGTGTCGGGCGCGTTGTAGAAGCGGTCCGCGCGCAGGTGGAACTGCGGCGCGAGCGCCTTGTCCGCGGCCTGCCGCAGGGTCTTCGCCTCGTCCGGGCCGCCCGCCTTGTCGGCGCGGAACCGGAATCCTTCCAGCCGTCCGACGAATTCGCCCTCGACCGTCACGTCGCCGTTGTCTGTCACTTCGGCCACCATGACCTCCTTCTGCTTGAGCCGCCGGGCCAGAACGCTGGTCCGCCGATCCACGAATCTTTGAGTCAGCGCGCCATGCAGCGCATCCGACAGGCGATCTTCTACTCCGCGCGTGATCTCGCGCCAATGGCTTTCATCCCCGACCCAGCCGCGGCGCTGGGCCACATAGGTCCATGTGCGGATATAGGCCAGCCGTTTCGACAGCGCGTCGATATCGCCGTCGGTGCGGTCGATGCGCTGGATACGCTTGGCGAACCAGTCGTCAGGAATGCGGCCGCGATCCTGCAGATGCGCAAAAATCTGCCCAACCATCTCCGCATGCTCGCCCCGGCCGATGCCGCGGAAATCCGGGAGCCGGCAGACATCCCACAGCAGCCGCACCGAGGCCCCGTCATGCGCGCGGCTCTGGATCAGCGGATCGGCCGCGAGCGATTTCAGCGCCGCGAGATCGTCGCTTTCGCGCACCCGGCCCAGCCAAGGGTTGTTGGTGCGTTGCTCGAGCGTCTGGATCAGCCGCTTCAGCGAGCCGAATTGCAGATCGGAATTGCGCCAGAACAGGCGGGTGACGGGCCGGAACTGGTGGTTCTCGATCGCCTCGATCACCTCGTCCTCGAGCGGCGGCGCCTCGCCAGTGACGCCGAAGCTGCCATTGGTGCGGTGCCGCCCGGCCCGACCGGCGATCTGCGCCAGCTCGTCGGGGGCGAGATGGCGCATCTTGTGGCCGTCGAACTTGATCAGCGACGAAAAGGCGACATGGCCGATATCGAGATTGAGCCCCATCCCGATCGCGTCGGTGGCGACGAGATAGTCGACATCGCCGTTCTGATACATCTCGACCTGCGCATTGCGGGTCCGCGGCGAGAGCGCCCCCATCACCACGGCGGCCCCGCCCTTCTGGCGGCGGATCAACTCGGCGATCGCATAGACGCTATCGACCGAGAAACCGACGATGGCGGAGCGTTCGGGCATCCGGCTGAGCTTCTTCGAACCCGCATAGCTGAGCGTCGAGAGCCGGTCGCGGCGCATGGTCTCGGCCTCCGGTACGAGGCTGCGGATCGCGGGCGCCATGGTTTCTGAGCCGAGGAACAACGTCTCGTAGCGGCCGCGCGCACGCAGCAGCCGGTCGGTGAAGACATGGCCACGCTCGGGGTCGGCGCAGAGCTGGATCTCGTCCACGGCGAGGAAATCGGCATCCATCTCGGGCATCGCCTCGACGGTGCAGACCCAATAGGCGGCGCGCGGCGGCACGATCCGCTCCTCGCCCGTCACCAGCGCCACCACCGAGGGGCCGCGCGCCTTGACGATCCGGTCATAGACCTCGCGGGCGAGCAGCCGCAGCGGCAGGCCGATGATGCCGGTGCGATAGGCCAGCATCCGTTCGATCGCGTAATGCGTCTTGCCGGTATTGGTGGGGCCGAGCACGGCGCCGATGCGGGAGGGGGTCATGGGAGGTCCTGTGGTCGCCCGCCGAGCGGGGCGGGAAAGATCAGAGCGTGCGGCCGCCAAGCATGATGTCGAGGCGCTGCGCGGTCTCGTTGGCCTGGGGGTCATGCGGCATCAAGGCCAGCACCCGGTCCCATATCTCGCGCGCATCCTCGGGGCGGCCCATCTCCTCGAGCAGCACGGCAAAGCCCTGCAGCGCGCCGAAATGCCGCGGCTCGAGCGCCAGCGTCGCGCGCAGGTCCTCGATGGCGGGGCCGGTCAGGCCGGCGAGGTAATAGGCGTTGGCCCGGAGCGCATAGGCTTCGGCGAAATCGGGGGCGTGGTCGATCACCGCGGTCAGATGCTCGATCGCGGCCCGGCCATCGCCGTTGCCCAGGGCCTCGCGCCCACGCTCCAGCAGCAGGTCGACCGTGGCCGAGCCGCTGCGCGACCATGCCTCGCGGATCCCGGACGCGATCTCGGAGGTTTGCTCCGGGTCGGCGGTCCGCAAGTCCTCGAACAGCCGCGCGACGCGATCGGCCTCCTGCGCCTGCACGGGAAGCACAGCCGCAACGCTGATCGCCAATGCCGCAAGGACAGGTTTGAAGGGAAGAATGCTTGCACCCATAGTCCCTAGTGTAGGGGCCCGCCCGGACCGAGACCAGAGGCACCCCATCACAAGGACCAGATCGGCGGCCATCCCGGCTTCCGCGAACCCGAAGGACGACATGATGAGTGAACTGGTGAGCCAGGCGGTGACGGCGCTCAACGCCAAGATGGACGGGCAAGGCCTTGAGGGCGGCCCGGCCAAGTTCGTGATCGCGGATGAGGGCGCGATCATGATCGACGAGAGCGGCGCGCGCGCGGGCGACGAGCCCGCCGAGGTGACGCTCACCGCCGATGCCGAAACCTTCCAGGCGATCCTCGAGGGCGATCTCGATCCGACTGCCGCCTTCATGCAGGGCAAGCTGTCGGTCGATGGCGACATGGGGCTTGCCATGAATCTGGCGGCGGTTCTTGGCTGACGGCACCAAGCCCTCGGCCGCCCCCTTCTTCGCGGAGGTGGCCGATGGCCCGGCGGCGGCGCAATGGATCGCCGCCGCGGACGGCGTGCGCCTCAGGACCGTGCATTGGGACACGGCCGCGCCGCGCGGCACGGTG
Organism: Limimaricola sp. AA108-03; assembly: GCF_050847355.1. Lineage (NCBI taxonomy): Bacteria > Pseudomonadati > Pseudomonadota > Alphaproteobacteria > Rhodobacterales > Paracoccaceae > Limimaricola > Limimaricola sp. AA108-03. Next base: position 845,774 of record NZ_CP193755.1, on the reverse strand, counting down.
CTGATCCTCAGCGGGCGCACTGAATACGCAGAGAAATACGGACGTGTCGCCGGCGATCTGGTGGCACGCGGCTATGGCTGCGCGACGCTGGACTGGCGCGGTCAGGGGCTGTCGCACCGGGGCCATGACGACGCGATGCGCGGCCATGTCGATCGCTTCTCCGAATATCAGGACGATCTCGACGCCTTCCTGACGCATGTCCAGTCCCTCGGACTGCCGCGCCCCTATCACATGCTCGCCCATTCCATGGGGGGCTGCATCGGCCTCAGAGCACTGATCCGGGGCGTTGGCTTCGACAGCGCCTGCTTTACCGCACCGATGTGGGGCGTGCTGATGCGCCCCACCCTGCGCGTCGCGGCCTGGGGACTCAGCAGCGCTTCGCGTCTCGTCGGGTTGTCGCATCTTCCGTCGCCGGGACGTTCGGCCACGCTGGAAGAGGCGGCGGAGGCGGCCGAGGCCAACATGCTGACCCGCGATCAGGAGAGCTTCGACTGGGTACGCCGGCAAGTGGCCCTGCATCCCGAGCTGGGCCTTGCCGCACCGTCGCTGCACTGGCTGCACGAAGCACTGCGCGAGACCTGGGCGCTGTCGCGCCTGCCTTCGCCCGCCCTGCCCTGCCTGACGCTTCTGGGCACCGAGGAATGGGTGGTCGATTCGACCCGTATCCGACAGCGGATGGCGCGCTGGCCCGGCGCCGCGCTGGAGATGATCGAGGGCGGCCGCCACGAACTCCTGATCGAGGACGCCGAGACGCGGGGCACGCGGATCGATCGGATCGCAAGGCATTTCGGCTGAGGCCGAACTACTCCGCCGCGCCGAGATGACCGACCGTGGGCAGATCCTCGCCCGGCGCAGGGAGACGCATCCGCGCCGGGTGCCCGCCCGCCACGGTCTCGTGCAGGCGCTCGGAAGGGTCGCGCCCGACGATGCGTCGCCGGCGCGACAGGAACAGCTTGTTCCAGCCGCGCCACGTGCTGACCGAGGGCGCCTGCGGATCGCAGGGAAACCGCGATCGCCAGTCTTCGGGCAGGGTCATGCCGCGTTGCTCCAGCCGCTCCAGCATCCAGACCAGCGGGATGTTGGCCAGGGGCCGGTGCTGCAGAGAGCCGCCGATCTGGCCGCCGATATCGCCATGCGTGCCCCTGAACCAGACCTGCTCCACATGGCCGCCAAAACCCTCGGGCGTGGTCCAGAGCACGGGCGTGTAGGCGCGGCGTGTCTCGTCGAGCGCCAGCGCATGGAACCCGTGCAACACGTGGCTGCCGAGCCGGTGGTCATGGAACATGTGGTTGGGCTCGGACCAGCGCCACAGGAGCGGCAGGCGCAGGCCCAGCGAAGCCACCGTGTCCCAGACCGCCACCGCCTCGATCTCCACCCGGTCGTGGCAGTGAAGCCGCGCGAAGGCGCGCGCCGCCTCGCTCGGCTCGGAGCCGCGATGACGGTAATGCCGATAGGCGTCACGGACGTTGCGCTCGGTGGCGGCATCGGCGCGCAGCAGCCCGATCCGGCTGATCATTCCCGACAGCGACCGCACCGCGTAGGCGCCGCGCGAATACCCCACGAGAATGATCGTGTCGCCCGGACGAAACCGCGAGGCGAGCACGCCATAGGCGCGCTGGATCAGCCGGTTGATGCCACGTCCCATCAGCACGTCAAGCGTCTCGGCCCAGCTGCGCCACTGGATGCCCGCCTCGTAATGCACCGTCAGGTTCGCGTGGCGGCCGCTCTCGCGCAGCAGCTTGTAGGTCAGACCGGCATTGGTTTCGAAGCCACGGCGGAGCGTCGACATGGTGCCGTCGAGGATGATCACATGGGTGGCGGCGCCACGGGCGCGGGGCTGACCCTCGGCCTGCCGCGGCCGGCGTCCGATCAGCCCGAGCAGCCAGTCACGGACGCCCATCGGGGCCTCGTCTCTGCGCCACTGACCTGCTCGTCGCCCGCATGATTTCCCTTCCGCCGTTAACCTTTACCCTAAGGGACGAGACCGCTCTGTCCAGAGGCGCGCGACCTCTGCCCGATCATATGTTCCATATCCATTGAAACAGGTCGTTACCCCGACCAGATAGGCCCCCGCCGAGCAGAACAGCAGCCAGTCGCCCTCGGCCGCGCAGCCCGGCAGGCGGGTTTCGCCGGGCAGCCGGTCGAGGCTGTCACAGGTCGGGCCGAACAGGACGAAGGGCTGGTCTGTGCCGAGGCTGCGACCGTCATGCGGGACCAGATCGACGCTGGGCACGCCGATCGAGGGGCATTCGGACAGCCCGCCATAGATGCCGTCACCGAGATAGAGCGCGGTGCCGCGCCGCGCCTTGACCGGCACCGCGTAGGCCATGGAATCCGCCACGAGGCCCCGGCCCGGTTCGCAGACCAGCGCGGGCACGTCCTCAAATGCCGCGACACCCCGTGAGATCGCCGCGAAGACCGGTTCGTGATCGGGGGCGATGCCGTCGCGGCCCGAGGCGAAGCCGCCGCCGACATTGAGCCGCGCCAGCCGCACCCCCGCCGCCCGGGCCAGATCCGCGCAGGCGTCGATATAGGCGGTCCAGGCCGTCGGATCGGCGCATTGGGTGCCGACATGAAAGGTCATCGAGACCCGGAAACCCGCCTCTGCCGCGCGCTGCAGCAGCGCCAGCGCCAGTTCCGGCACGGCGCCGAACTTGGCACCGAAATCATAGGCCGCGCCTGCCACCGGCAGCTTCAGCCGCACCGCGATCTCGGCCTCGCGCCCGACCCCTTCGGCGATGAGCTTGTCGAACTCGGCCATGTCGTCGACCGACCAGGACGCTACCCCCGCGGCGATCCCGGCCCTGATCTCGGCGCGCGAGCGCACCGGGTTGTGGTAATGCAGCACAGCCTCGGGGCAGAGCCCGCGCACCAGAGCCATCTCGGCGGGCGAGGCGACGTCGAAAGCGCGCATCCCCTCCGCCGCCAGCTGCGCGATCACTGCCGCGTCGGGATTGGCTTTCACGGCATAGGTCACCTCGCCCGGAAAGCCGCGCCGGAAGCTGGCGTGACGGGCGGCGAGGGCTTCGGGGCAGCTCAGCAACACCGGCGTATCGCCGCCATGGCGACGCAGCCAGTCACGCGGCGTCTCGGCACGAGGCGGCATGGTGGGAAGTGGAATGGCAACGGGGCTTTGCAGCATATGGGTCCTCCTTGCCCCCATGCTGCGCCGCGTGGCCGCCGGAACGAAGCGGCACTCCGCGCGATATGTCTCGACCTGCCGCCATATCGTCGGCAGGATCGGCGATATGACCGAACCCGATCCGACCGATGCCCGCCTCATCGCGCTTCTGACCGAGAATGCCCGCGCCCCCGTGGCGCATCTGGCGCAGCGGCTGGGGCTCGCCCGCTCCACGGTCCAGGCACGGCTCGACCGGCTGGAGCGCGCGGGCGTGATCGCGGGCTATACGGTTCGGCTGGCCGAGCGGGCGCGCGGCGGCATCTGCGCCACGGTGCTGGTGCAGATGACCCCCGCGCGGCAGGCCGCCGTGCTGGCCGGGCTCAAGCGGATCGCCGAGGTCGAGACCGTCCACACCACCTCGGGCCGCTTCGATCTCGCCTGCCGGCTGCGAGCGCAGACCACCGAGGCGCTCGACGCGGCGCTCGACCGGATCGGCGCGCTCGATGGCGTCAAGGCGACCGAGGCGCTCATTCACCTTTCCACCCGGATCGACCGGGGCTGATCCCTTTTCCTCCCCCGCCCGCCGCGCTAGAGACAAGGCCGATCTGCACGAGGAGCCCGGGACATGGCGATGGAAAAGACGTTCGACGCGGCCGAGGCCGAGGCCCGGCTCTACGCGGCATGGGAACAGGCGGGCGCGTTCCGTGCCGGGGCCGGCGCGCGCCGCTCCGAGACCTTCTCGATGATGATCCCGCCGCCCAACGTCACCGGCTCGCTGCACATGGGTCATGCGTTTAACAACACGCTGCAGGATATCCTCGCGCGCTGGCACCGGATGCGCGGCTTCGACACGCTGTGGCAACCCGGTCAGGACCACGCGGGCATCGCCACGCAGATGGTCGTGGAGCGCGAGATGGCCAAGGCCGGCAATGAGAGCCGCCGCGAAATGGGCCGCGAGAAGTTCCTCGAAAAGGTCTGGGAGTGGAAGGCGCAGTCGGGCGGCACCATCATCGATCAGCTCAAGCGTCTCGGCGCGTCCTGCGACTGGGAGCGCAACGCCTTCACCATGTCCGGCGCGCCGGGCGCGCCCGAGGGCGAGCAGGGCAACTTCCACGACGCGGTGATCAAGGTCTTCGTCGACATGTACGAGAAGGGCCTGATCTACCGCGGCAAGCGGCTGGTGAACTGGGACCCGCATTTCGAGACCGCGATCTCGGATCTCGAGGTCGAGAACATCGAGCAGCCCGGCAACATGTGGCACTTCAAGTACCCGCTGGCCGGCGGCGAGACCTACACCTATGTCGAGCGCGACGAGGACGGGAAAATCGTCTTCGAGGAAGAGCGCGACTACATCGCCATCGCCACGACCCGGCCCGAGACGATGCTGGGCGATGGCGCGGTGGCCGTGCACCCCGATGACGAGCGCTACGCTCCCATCGTCGGCAAGCTCTGCGAGATCCCGGTCGGTCCCAAGGAGCATCGGCGCCTGATCCCGATCATCACCGATGAATACCCCGAGATGGATTTCGGCTCGGGCGCGGTGAAAATTACAGGGGCGCACGACTTCAACGACTACGAGGTCGCCAAGCGCGGCGGCATCCCGATGTACCGGCTGATGGACACCAAGGGCGCGATGCGCGCCGACGGCGTCCCATATGCCGAGGCCGCCGCCCGGGCGCAGGAGGTCGCGCGCGGCGCTGAGATCTCAATCATGGAGGCCGACGCGCTCAACCTCGTGCCGGACGAGTATCGCGGCCTCGACCGCTTCGAGGCGCGCGAGCGGGTGATCGCCGACATCACCGCGCAGGGGCTCGCCGTGATGGTGCCCGAATGGGACCCCCGCCTCGGGCCCAAGGCCGCCAAGCGCGAGGCCGCCGAGGAAGGCGGCACCCCGCCCGAGACCCGGCTGGTGCCGCTGGTCGAGCACAAGCCGATCATGCAGCCCTTCGGCGACCGCTCCAAGGTGGTGATCGAGCCGATGCTGACCGACCAGTGGTTCGTCGACACCTCGAAGATCGTCGGCCCGGCGCTCGACGCGGTGCGGTCGGGCGAGACCAGGATCCTGCCCGAGCGCGACGCCAAGGTCTATTTCCACTGGCTGGAGAACATCGAGCCCTGGTGCATCTCGCGCCAGCTCTGGTGGGGCCATCAGATCCCGGTCTGGTACGGGCCGACCCTGACCGACGGCCATGTCGATCTCGAGGCCGAGTGGACCCCGTTCTGCGCCGCCACCCGCACGGAGGCGCTCGAGAAGATGGCTGCCTATTACGGCCATGACGAGATCCGCATCGTCGAGGATCGCCAGGAAGCGATGGCGCTGTTCGAGGCGGCCGTGGGCAACACCACCGACGAGGGCGCGATCCGCTCGCCCCAGGCCCCGACCGCGATTCCGGTCTGGCGCGACCCCGACGTGCTCGACACGTGGTTCTCCTCCGGCCTCTGGCCGATCGGCACGCTGGGCTGGCCCGAAGAGACGCCGGAGCTGGAGAAGTACTTCCCCACCTCCACCCTCGTCACCGGCTTCGACATCATCTTCTTCTGGGTCGCCCGGATGATGATGATGCAATACGCCGTGGTCGGGCAGAAACCGTTCGACACCGTCTATGTCCATGCCCTCGTCCGCGACGAGAAGGGCAAGAAGATGTCGAAGAGCCTGGGCAACGTGCTCGACCCGCTCGACCTGATTGATGAGTTCGGCGCGGACGCGGTGCGCTTCACCCTGACCGCGATGGCGGCGATGGGGCGCGACCTGAAGCTCTCGACGCAACGCATCCAGGGCTATCGCAACTTCACCACCAAGCTGTGGAACGCCTGCCGCTTTGCGGAGATGAACGGCGCGCTGGCGCCCGAGCGCCACGCCGCCCCCGCGGTGCCGCCCAAGGCGAACGCGACCGTCAACCGCTGGATCGTCGCCGAGACCGCGAAGATCCGCGAGGAGACCGACGCGGCGCTCAGCGCCTACCGTTTCAACGATGCCGCGAACGGGCTCTATGCCTTCGTCTGGGGCAAGGTCTGCGACTGGTATGTCGAGTTCTCCAAGCCACTGCTGCAGGGCGACGACGATGCGGCCAAGGCCGAGACGCAGGCGGTCATGGCCTGGGTGCTCGACCAATGCATGATCCTGCTCCACCCGATCATGCCCTTCATCACCGAGGAGCTGTGGGGCAACACCGCGCAGCGCGACACGATGCTGGTCCATGCCGAATGGCCGGAATACACCGCAGCCGAGCTGGCCGATCCCGAGGCCGAGGCCGAAATGTCGCTCGCCATCGCGATAGTCGAGGGCGTGCGCTCGGCGCGGGCGCAGATGAACGTGCCCGCAGGCCTTCAGGTGCCGGTGGTGCTGGTCGGGGCCGAGGATGCCGTGCGCACCGCCTGGGACCGCAACGCCGCGATGGTGTCGCGGCTGGCGCGGATCGATTCGCTGGTCGAGGCCGAGGCCGCGCCCAAGGGGGCGATCACCGTGCCCCTGCCCGGCGCGACGCTGGCACTGCCGCTGGCCGACATCATCGACGTGGGTGCTGAAAAAGCGCGGCTGGAAAAGGTGATGGGCAAGCTGGCCAAGGAGATCGGCGGGCTGAAGGGGCGACTGAACAATCCCAAATTCGCCCAGAGCGCGCCCGAGGAAGTGGTCGAGGAGACCCAGCAGAACCTCGCGGCTCGCGAAGCCGAGGCCGCGCAACTCGCCGCCGCGCTCGACCGGCTGGCCGAGATCGCCTGAGACAGGACAAGCCGCAGACAATCACTGGGGGGCGGGAATCGGTTGATGCCGCCCCCTTGGCTCGGGACGACGTCGCCAGGCTCTCCCGCAGCGCGAGCGCGCCGCGTGGTCAGATGGTTTCGATGAACAACAGCCGGACGGCCAGCGTCAGGACGATGCCGCCGCCCGACAGCAACAGAATCACCCATACGAACTCGAAACCGGTCCGCTCTTCGCCTTCGCTGGCTGCAAAAGCAGATATGAGCGTCCTTAAAATATCACGCATCACTTGAACCACTATCACCTACAGGTTGTTACCGCACGCTAGGTGACGCACGTGCATCGTGCAAGCGTTTGCTGCTTGTGGCGGCGTCTGGCGCGCGGCATCCTCTGGCGCATGACCGATCCGCGCCTTACCCCGCTCGCCGCCTCGCTCCCCGATACCGTGCCCTTCGTGGGCCCGGAAACGCAGGAGCGGCGCATGGGCCGCCCCTTCGCCGCCCGGCTTGGCGCGAACGAAAACGTCTTCGGCCCCGCGCCCGCCGCGGTCGCGGCCATGCGAAAGGCCGCCGAGGATGTCTGGATGTATGGCGATCCGGAGGCGCATGAACTGCGCCAGGCCATCGCCGCGCATCATGGGGTGGATCCGGCGCATATCCGCGTCGGAGAGGGCATCGACGGGCTGCTGGGCCTTCTGGTGCGACTCATCGTCGGGCCCGGCGACTGGGTCGTCACCTCGGAAGGCGGTTACCCGACCTTCGATTTCCACGTCACCGGTTTCGGCGGACGGATCGAACAGGTGCCCTATGACGGCGACCGCGTCGATACCAAGGGTTTGGTGGAGCGCGCCGGCTGGACCGGAGCCAAGCTCGTCTACATCGCCAATCCCGACAATCCGATGGGCGGGCTGCACGACGCCGCGACGGTCCGCGAGATGATCGAGGCGCTGCCCGCCGATGCGTTGCTTGTGCTGGACGAGGCCTATGTCGAGTTCGCGCCCGAGGCGGAGCGACCCGAGATCGATCCCGCCGACGACCGTGTGATCCGCTTACGCACCTTTTCCAAGGCGCATGGGCTCGCGGGCGCGCGCGTCGGCTACGCGATCGGCCCGGCGCCGCTGATCGCGGCCTTTGACCGTGTGCGCAATCATTTCGGCCTGAGCCGGATCTCGCAGGAAGGAGCGTTGGCGGCGCTCTCGGCACGCGACCATCTCGACCACGTGCTGAAGGAAGTGGCGGCGGCGCGCGCCCGCATCGCGGCGATCGCGCATGACAACGGCCTCATGCCGCTGCCCTCGGCCACCAACTTCGTCGCCGTGGATTGCGGCGGCGATGGTGCCTTCGCTCGCCAGGTCATGGAGGGGCTGGCGGCGCGAGGTGTCTTCGTCCGGATGCCGGGCGTCGCGCCGCTGAACCGCTGCATCAGGGTGACCGCCGGGCGCGAAGCCGATCTGGATGCCTTCGCGAAAGCTTTACCACAGGCGCTGGAAGAGGCCCGCATCGCGCCCTAGCTCGCGAGGGGCCAAGGAGGTCGCCATGCGCCAACCCGCCCCGGACTTCACCAACGCGTTTCTCGCCACCCTCGGCGTGCTGCTCTTCATGGGGCTGCTGACCGTCGCGGCGATTTGGGGCTGGGCCGGGGTGGTCTTCGGCGCGCTGGGCTTCGACCGCCTTGCGCAGCCCCTCGCCCGCCGCGTCCGACGCTAGGCCCGGGCCGAGACCTCCGCCACGCTAGCCGCGATCAGGTCGAGGCAATCGGGGGTCGAAAACCGATGGTCGGCCCCGTCGACCAGAGTCAGCCGCTTGTCGGGCCCATCCGCGTGCTTCAAGAGCCGCAAGGCGGTGGCGACAGAGACATCCTCATCCGCCGTGCCTTGCAGGAACCGCACCGGGAAAGGCAGCGGCAGCGGCGTGCGCAGCACCAGATGGCTACGCCCCTCCTCGATCAGGCGCCGGGTGATCCGCAGCGGATCACCGTAATCCGACGGGTAGTCGAGATAGCCGTCCGCCTCGAAGCGATTGCGCATGTCGCCGGTCATGTCCGCCCAGAACCCGTCCTCGGTGAAATCCGGCGCGGCGGCGATGGTGACGAGGCCCGCGACCTTCTCTGGCACGGCGCGCGCCAGCAACAGCGAGATCCAACCGCCCATCGAGGAGCCGACGAGGATCTGGGGCCCCGTCGTCAGCGACAGCGCCGCCGCGGCGTCTTCGGCCCAGTCGCCGATCGCCCCCTCCTCGAAGCTGCCGCCGCTGCTGCCATGGCCGGAATAGTCGAAGCGCAGGAAGGCGCGGCCATTCCTCTTCGCCCAGTCCTCCAGAAAGACCGCCTTGGTCCCCTCCTTGTCGGAGCGGAATCCGCCCAGGAACACCACGCCCGGCCCCGCCCCCGGCGTGAGATCATAGGCGATGCGGCGGCCCTGCGGGCTGGTAAAGTCGGGCATGTTCGTCTCCGTCCTTGGTCGGGGCGCAGCATCGAAGCGCGCGGCCGCAATGACAAGCCCCGCGCTTGACACGCCGGTCCCGCCCGATCATCAAGCCCCGACACACATAACCCGCAACCGGGCGTTCCGTGGGCGCCAAACCGACGAGGAGGCCGATATGGCCCAGATCTCCCTCACCTTTCCCGATGGCAACAGCCGCGAATATCCCGCCGGGGTGACCGCCGCCGAGGTGGCGCAATCGATCTCGCCCAGCCTCGCCAAGAAGGCCATCTCCGCGAATGTGAATGGCGACCACTGGGATCTGAGCTGGCCGATCCAGCATGACAGCAAGATCGCGATCCACTCGACCAAGGATACAGAGCCGTCGCTGGAGCTGATCCGCCATGCCTTCGCGCATGTCATGGCCCGCGCGGTGCAGGAAATCTGGCCCGACGTGAAGGTCACCATCGGCCCGGTCACCGAGAACGGCTGGTTCTACGACTTCGACCGCTCCGAGCCCTTCACCCCCGAGGATCTCGGCGCGATCGAGAAGAAGATGAAGGAAATCATCGCCAAGTCCGAGCCGATCCGCAACGAGGTGTGGGATCGGGCGCAGGCGCGCGCCTACTACCAGGAGCGCGGCGAGACCTTCAAGATCGAGCTTCTCGACCGCATCCCCGAGGACGCGCCGATCCGCATGTATTGGCATGGCGACTGGCAGGATCTCTGCCGCGGCCCGCATCTGCAGCATCTGGGCCAGCTGCCCGCCGACGCCTTCAAGCTGATGGGCGTCTCGGGCGCCTACTGGTTCGGCGACGTGAGCCGCCCGCAGCTGCAGCGGATTTCGGGCGTCGGCTTCCGCAACCGCGACGAGCTCAAGGCGCATCTGACCATGCTGGAGGAGGCCGCCAAGCGCGACCACCGCAAGCTGGGCCGCGAGATGGACCTCTATCACCTGCAGGAAGAGGCGCCGGGCATGGTGTTCTGGCACCCGAACGGCTGGACCGTCTACCGCGCGCTCGAGGATTACATGCGCCGCCGCCAGAACGCCGCCGGCTACCGCGAGATCCGCACCCCGCAGGTCGTCGACCGCGTGCTGTGGGAGAAGTCGGGCCACTGGGAGGCCTATCGCGAGAACATGTTCATCGTCGAGGTGGACGAGGAAGGCGCGAAGGAAAAGCGCACCAACGCGCTCAAGCCGATGAACTGCCCCTGCCATGTGCAGGTGTACAATCAGGGGCTCAAATCCTACCGCGACCTGCCGCTGCGGCTGGCGGAGTTCGGCTCCTGCCACCGCTACGAATCCTCGGGCTCCATGCACGGGCTGATGCGGGTGCGCGGCTTCGTGCAGGACGACGCGCATATCTTCTGCACCGAGGACCAGCTCGAGCAGGAATGCGCGGACTTCATCGCGCTCCTTGCTTCGGTCTACCACGACCTCGGCTTCGAGAAGTTCGACATCAAGCTCTCGACCCGGCCCGAAACCCGCGTGGGCTCGGACGAGATCTGGGACAAGGCCGAGACCGCGCTGGAAAAGGCGATCCAGAAGGCCGGGGCCGAATACACCGTCGATCCGGGCGAAGGCGCCTTCTACGGCCCCAAGCTCGACTTCAAGCTCACCGACGCGATCGGGCGCGAATGGCAGTGCGGCACCTTCCAGGCCGACTTCAACCTGCCCGACCGGCTGGATGCGGAGTTCGTCAACGAAAAGGGCGACAAGGCGCGGCCCGTGATGCTGCACCGCGCGATCCTCGGCTCCTTCGAGCGGTTCCTCGGCATCCTGATCGAGAACCATGCCGGACGCCTGCCGCTCTGGCTTGCACCGCGACAGGTCGTGGTGGCCTCGATCGTCTCGGATGCCGACGACTACGTGCACGAGGTGGTCGCCGCGCTGAAAAAGGCGGGCATCCGCGCCGAGGCCGACACCCGCAACGAGAAGATCAACTACAAGGTGCGCGAGCACTCGGTCGGCAAGGTGCCGGTGATCCTCGCCATCGGCGGCCGCGAGGTCGAGGAGCGCACCGTCAGCCTGCGCCGCCTCGGCGAGAACCGCTCCGAGGTGCTGGCCCTCGACGAGGTGCTGGCACGGCTCAAGGACGAGGCGACGCCGCCGGACCTGCGCCGGGGCTAGAGCCCCTGGCGGTAGCTGCCGCCCTCTTCGATCACCGGGCGTTTCAACAGCGCCGGGTGATCCTCCAGAAGCCCGGCCACAGGCCGGGCTTTTTCGTCCTCGGACAGCCCGCGCCATGTGGTCGAGGCCCGGTTGATCGCCTTGTCGCCGAAGGTCGCGACGATCGCCGCGCGCTCTTCCGCGGCCAGCGGTTCGGCCCGCACGTCGACCAGAACCGGCTCATGCCCCTGTTCCTTCAGCGCCTTCATCGCGGCGCGCGTACGATCGCAGTTCTTCAGCCCGAGAACCCGCATCTTTCCCTCCACTTGTGATTTGCCTTTCCTGCACGCGACCTACTGTCCTTGGCAACCGCAAGGCGTGCGGTCGGACTTCAAGTGACGGGAGTAAGTGCCATGCCGAAGGGCACCGTGAAATGGTTCAACACCACCAAGGGTTATGGGTTCATCGCGCCGGAGGATGGCGGCAAGGACATCTTCGTCCACATCTCGGCGGTCGAGCGCTCCGGCCTCACCGGCCTCGCCGATGACGAGCCGGTGGAGTTCGACCTGATCGAGGGGCGGGATGGCAGGGAAATGGCAGGGAATTTGCGGAAGGTTTAGCCGTCAGAACTTACTGTATAAAGTTACTAAGTCTGCTTGGACCTTCTCCAAGAACTTGCTGGCCGATTGGCGCTGACCAGATTTTGACTCAGGCTTTTTGATCCTCATTCCCTTCAAGAGGGTCAACCTGTCCTGAGGAAACGCATCAGATGGAATTATCTTTGCCTGTCCCTTTAACGTAAAGGTACGACTATCGGGAAGATGCTCGCCTATCACAGCAATAGACCCGACATCCGCGTGCGAAACAAAAATCATGATCTCGCTATCCACCTCGATGGACTGGAAATCACCCTTCAAAGCAGCGCTCATGCTTCCGCTTATACTGCCCGCCGCATACGGTGCTACAAAAAATGCGGTCAAAAAGTAGAATGACGGCCAGTCTAGCTTGCGCACCAATGTCTGGCTTGCCGAACCCTTCCTCCATTCCACCTCTGCCTTAAGGTTAAGGTCAATAAACCCTGCAAAAGTCCCACCCTTCTTTCTGAACCTTAGAAAAGTCAAAGCCGCTGAAAGCGCGAATGCGAAAAGCACTAAGAACAGCGCAACCGTTAGCCACACGAAGCCCAGAGCATAAAATGCTAGCCCCGCAACGGCAGCAAGTATTATCTGATTGTGGTAAACGAGAAATATTTTTGGACCAGACTTCAGGAAGGAGTAAGGGACAATTCCAAACAAATACCATGAGGACATTAACGTCCCCAGCAGCCATGCGGCAGAGGCCAAAACGGTCTTAGCGCCGATTGAGATGAATACTTCGTCTATTAAAAAGTATGCGAGATATGATTTCTGAAAGAAGAAAGTGAATATATATAGAGCCGTGGTTGCACCTGCAATTAAAACCGCCTCTCCCTTCAGCCAATTCCCAACTTTATCCACTTTCTCGCTATTCACTTTTACATCACTTTAAGAGCTACCGTTTCAGTTCCTAAATTGGCTTGTAAACTCTCGCCACTCCCTTGCACTCATGCCGGACGTCTCCTGAGTCACTTCCTCCCCAGCGAGCATCCGCCGTAGGCACTCTACACCGGAAGCTGAAAGCGTCACCCCCCCGAGGCGATACTCTTCGAAGGCGCGGTAGGCGGCGGGCACCCAGTCCTTGACCATCTCGCAGATCGCGTCCGCATAGACCCGGATCTCGTATTGCGCGTGGGGGTCGGCGCGCAGGCGCAGGAAGTGGAACAGGTTGTGCAGATCCACCTTCCAGTACCACTGCGTGTAGATGTTGGCGGGCAGGTTCATCCGCGCCAGCTCGCGCGCGAGGCCCTGCTGGCCCTCATCGGAGATCATCTGCTCGTAGTGGTCATAGGCGCGGTGCGCATCCTCGCGCAGCCAGTCGAGCACGCGGGCCGATTCCTCAGGGCCCAGCACATCGCCCCGGCCCTGGTTGTTCTGGCTCGACTGCGCGGCGAGGTCCTCAGGCCTTGGGATGTAGAACTCCCGGTCGAGGATCGAGTAGCGGGCGGAGTATTCGTTGACGTTGGCGGTGCGGTGGCGGATCCACTGGCGCGCGACGAAAACCGGCAGCTTCACGTGCAGCTTCAGTTCGCACATCTCGAACGGCGTCGAGTGCCAGTGCCGCATCAGGTAGCGGATCAGCCCCTCGTCGTTCTGCACCGACTTGGTGCCGCGCCCGTAGCTCACGCGCGCCGCTTGGCAGATCGCGGCGTCGTCGCCCATGTAGTCGATCATCCGCACGAAGCCGTGGTCGAGCACCGGATGCGCCTTGTAGAGATGCTTTTCGGCACCCTCGGAGACGGCGCGCAGCGTCTGTCGGGGGGTGGCGCGGAGATCCTCGATCTCGGCGCTCTGCTCGGGCGTCAGCGGCATGGTCGTCTCCTGTAACTCGTGGCTTGCGCCTGCATAGCCCCGTGGCCGGATTGGAACAATCGCCGAGCCGCCTGCCCGCGCGCCCGGCCCATGCGTTGACAGCCCCCACCCGGCCCCGGATGGTCGGGATCAAAGAGCCTCAGGCCGAAGGGCAGCCCCGATGATCCGACCACTTTCCATTGCCGCATTGCTGCTGCTCGCCGCCTGCGGCGACGGCCAGCCCTTCGAGTTTTCCGAAGAGGAAGTGACGGAGGAGGACGAGGAAGAGGAGGAGACCGGCGGCTTCGACGGCGACGGCACGCCGCCCGAGGGCACCGAAGGTCCCAAGGCCGGGCCCGACGAGTCGATCTTCCGCACCGAGGCCGAGGATGGCGAGGGCGGCGGCTTCGTCACCGAGGTGGTCTACAACGCCGCGAGCGACAGCTTCACCGTCGACAACATCGCCTTCGACGGCGACCGGCCCTATCAGCGGCAGGACGGCTTCGACAGCCTCGCGGGCTATGCGCTCTATGCCAGCGTCGGCACGCCCGACGACGATCTCGTCGTACGCGACCCGGTGATCGATCCGCGCACCGGCGAGACGGTCGATCAGTTCGACTACCGCGCGATCTACGGCGTCAGCCGCGACCAGGTCCGGGTCGATGGCAAGCTGGAGCCGCGCTCGCGCTTTGCCATCGTGCGCACCGGCAGCTATCGCAGCTACGGCTTCGGCGGCTTTCTCTACGAGCGCAATGGCGGCGTCGAGCTGCCGCAGAATGGCCAGGCGGTGTTCGCGGGCGATTATGCGGGGATGCGCGTCTTCTCCGGCGCCGGCGGCCTCGAATACACCACCGGCGACATCGAAATCGCCGTGGATTTCGAGGATTTCAATTCGGGCGAAGGGGTCCGCGGCGTGATCGACAACCGCCAGGTCTTCGACTCGAACGGCAACCTCCTGTCGCTGGGTGGGGGCGACGAGGCGCTGGTCGCGCCGACGCTGGTCTTCGATGTCGGCCCCGGCGCGCTGCGCGCCAATGGTGAGATCGGCGGCACGCTGTCGAGCCGGCGGACGCTCGAGGACGGCACCGTCGAGACCTATGAATCCGGCACCTATCTGGGGATCATCGGCGGCGAGGCCGAGGAGATCGTGGGCATCGTGGTGATCAACTCGGATGACCCGCGCTTCGACGACGTCACCGCGCGCGAGACCGGCGGCTTCATCGTCTACCGCTGATGCGCCTCGGGTCGCTCTGCCTCGCGGCCGCGCTCTGGCTCAACGCCTCTGCCATGGCCGCGCCGGTGGAGATCGGCCCGGACGCGATGCGCCGCCTCGCGGCCGAGGCGCTGGCGGCGGGTCAGGTCGAGGCCGCGCAGGCGCTGACGCGGGCGCTGCTGACGCGCGATCCCGAAGACGCCACGGCGCTGATCCTCGCGGCGGAGGCGGCGGTGCGGGCCGAGGATTGGGCCGACGCGGCGCGGCTCGCCGCCGCGGCGCATGGTCGGGTCGAGGGGCCGGCGCGGTTCCGCGCGGCGCGTCTCGCGGCCTTCGCGCTGACGCAGCAGGGCCGCTTCACCCGCGCCCAGATCTGGCTGCGCCACGCCAGCCCGGATGCCCCCGACGCCGCCGCCCGCGCCGGGCTGGCCGCGGATTACCGCGCCGTGGCGGCGCGCAACCCGCTGGCGTTGCGGCTCGGCTTCGGCGTGGCGCCCTCCTCGAACGTCAATGGCGGCAGCCGTTCCGAGACGCTGAGCCTGCCGGGCCTGCCGGTGGAGCTGGAGTTGTCCGGCGCGGCGCGGGCGCTGTCGGGCACGGCGGTGACCGGGTCGGCCGGGGCGCGCCACGGGATCGCCGCCCCCGCCCTGCCCGGCCCGGCCTGGATCGACCTAGAGGCGGAAGGGCGCGGCTACAGGCTTAGCGACAGCGCACGCCGACAGGCCCCGGAAGCACGCGGCGCGGATTTCGCACAGGCTACGTTGCGGCTCGGGCTGACGCAGCGGTTCGCGCGCCCAGAGATGCCGATCGATCTTTCGGTCGAGGCGGCGCGCCACTGGTACGGCGGTGACCCCTATGTCGACACGCTGCGCCTCGGGCTGGCCCGGCCGTTGCTGCGCCAGCCACGCGCGCGCCTCGATCTGGCACTCGCCGCCCAATACAGCGACCGGCTCGACACCGGAACCGATTGGTGGACGCCGACCCTGAGGCTGGCCTGGTCACAGCGCCTCGACAATGCCGACGGCCTCGGTCTGAGCGCGCGGCTGCGCCGCCAGACCGGCGATACGCCCGATCTGGCGCATGACGGGCTGACGCTCGGAATCGATTACGACGTCGCAAGACCGCTGGGCCCCGCACGGCTCGGCTTCGGCATCGAGGTCGAATGGCGCGATTATCCCGAAAGCCGCTACAGCTTGGACGGCCGTCAAGAGGCTGAGCTGCGGCTCGAGGGCCGGATCGCCCTGCCCGGCCAGGAGCGCTATGGCTTCTACCCCGAGATCGGGATCGAGACGCGGCGCAGCTGGTCGGATGTCGATCTCTTCGACGAAGAGGCCGTGACCCTCAACCTCGGCCTGCGCTCCGCCTTCTGAACCTTCTGAGCCTGCCGCACTGGCAGCGCACGTGACGCGTGCTAGGCTCCGCCGCGTCGCGCAAGACCGCGCATGAGAGGGAGACCACCGCGATGGCATTGAAATATCTGCACACCATGGTCCGGGTGAAGGATCTCGAGAAGAGCATGGCCTTCTACGAGCTTCTCGGCCTCAGGGAGACCAGCCGCAAGGAGAGCGAGGGCGGTCGCTTCACCCTCGTCTTCATGGCGCCCCCCGGACAGGAGGAATGCCCCGTCGAGCTGACATGGAACTGGGATGGGGACGACGGGCTGCCTTCCGACAGCCGTCATTTCGGGCACCTCGCTTATCGCGTAGACGACATCTACGAAACCTGCCGCCACCTGCAGGAGAACGGGGTGACCATCAACCGCCCCCCGCGCGACGGGCACATGGCCTTCGTCCGTTCGCCCGATAACATCTCGATCGAGCTTCTGCAGGCCGGAGACGCGCTGGCGCCGCAGGAGCCGTGGGCGAGCATGGAGAACACTGGCCACTGGTAGGCCCGTTCCGCTCGTGCCGGATTGGCGTGGGGGTCAGTAGATATAGCGGATCTGCTCGGTCCAGTAGCGTTCGATCCGCCGCAGCGACATGGTGATGTCGTCGATACCGGACTGGTCGAGCACGCCGCGAGACAGCATGCCCGCGGCGTGGCTTGCGAAGAGCTTGTCGACGATGTCACGGATGCGCCGCCCCTGTTCGGTCAGCCGCACGCGGACCGAGCGCCGGTCGATCTGGCATCGCTGGTGATGCATGTAACCCGCCTCGACCAGCTTCTTGAGATTGTAGCTGACATTGCTGCCTTGGTAGTAGCCGCGCGATTTCAGCTCGCCCGCCGTGACCTCGTTGTCGCCCACATTGAAGAGCAGCAGCGCCTGCACCGCGTTGATCTCGATCACGCCTATGCGTTCGAATTCATCCTTGATGACGTCGAGCAGCAGCCGGTGCAGCCGCTCCACCAATGTCAGGCTATCGAGATAGCTCGCCATGAAGGCCGTGTCGCGCGCCCCGCGCAGCGCCGGTTCCAGGGAGGAATGCACGCTCATCGTCAACTCTCCGTTCTGCCCGCCCGAAGGCAGGAATGTCGGAGAATGACAAAGAAACGGTTAAATTGCGCGACCTTGCACCTGCGCGGCCCGGCCTCAGCGGGGCCGGGTCACGCCGCGCGCGCCATCTGCGATCTCGGCCACGAGCGCCGCGTAGCATTCGGGCACCGGCAGGGAACCGGCGATCCAGCCATAGATGTCGTGGTCGTTTTCCGAAAGCAGCCGATCATAGAGCGCGAGCCCCTCATCCGACATTTCCAAGAGGCGACGGGTGGCGAAATCCTGGAGGATCAGGTCCATTTCCTTGATTCCGCGCCGCATCGAGCGCATCCGCAGCCGCCGTACGCGGGTCTCGCGCGGCTC
The DNA here is from genome assembly GCF_050847355.1 of Limimaricola sp. AA108-03. Lineage (NCBI taxonomy): Bacteria > Pseudomonadati > Pseudomonadota > Alphaproteobacteria > Rhodobacterales > Paracoccaceae > Limimaricola > Limimaricola sp. AA108-03. The sequence goes on along the minus strand of NZ_CP193755.1, from coordinate 827,988 downwards.
GTCCAGCGGTGCAGCGGGTTCGATCGGCAACCTTCTCACGAGGTAACCTCGCCGACACGCTTCAAACGCTTCTCCAGCGTTGCCATGCGCTCGGCCGCCTGCATCATCTCGGCGCGCAGCACCCGCATTTCCGAGAGGATCTCCGAAAGCGCCGGGGGCGGCGTCTCGGTCGAGGCCGGCGCCTCGGGTCCGTCACCACGACCGGTCAGCAGCCAACTCAGCGACACGTTGAGCATTCCCGCCAGCATCTGCAGCCGGTTGGCGCGCGGCTCGTCCATGTCGTCTTCCCAGGCCTGCAGCGTCCCGACCTCGACCCCGAGCCGCGTCGCCAGCGCTTCCTGACTGAGCCCGGCCCCCTCGCGCGCGCCTGCCAGCCTGTCGCCGAAGGTGGCGGCCGTCTCGCTGTAATAGCCTTCGTCCTGCATCGCGCATCCTCCTGCCCAGCGGCCGCTTGATGGCGGCCCGCCCCCGCCATATGACACTGGCGGGGCGCGGTTTCCAGTCACGGGCGCGACCTGTCACACCCGACCAGCGACATCGGAGCCGCCATGCCCTTTCTGTCCGACACCCTCGCGCGGGTGAAGCCTTCGTCCACCATCGCCATGACCAATAAGGCGGCCGAGCTGAAGGCGCAGGGGCGCGACATCATCGGCCTCTCGGCCGGCGAGCCCGATTTCGACACCCCGGCCAACATCGCCGAGGCCGGGCGCCGCGCCATCGCGGAGGGCAAGACCCGCTATACCGCCGTCGACGGCATCCCCGAACTGAAACGCGCGATCTGCACCAAATTCAAGCGCGACAACGATCTCGACTATGCGCCGAGCGAGGTCAGCGTCGGCACGGGCGGCAAGCAGGTGCTCTACAACGCGCTGATGGCGACGCTGAACCCGGGCGACGAGGTGATCATCCCCGCCCCCTACTGGGTCAGCTATCCCGACATGGTGCTGCTTGCCGGCGGCACGCCGGTCACCGTGGCCTGCGGGATCGAGACCGGCTACAAGCTGACCTCCGAGAGCCTCGAGGCGGCGATCACGCCGAACACCAAGTGGCTGCTGTTCAACTCGCCCTCGAACCCGACCGGCGCAGGCTACAGCCATGACGAGCTGAAAGCGCTCACCGACGTGTTGCTGCGCCACGACCATGTCTGGGTAATGACCGACGACATGTACGAGCATCTCGCCTTCGGCGATTTCCGCTTCACGACGCCCGCGCAGGTCGAGCCCGGCCTCAAGGATCGCACGCTCACCGTCAACGGCGTCTCCAAGGCCTATGCGATGACCGGCTGGCGCATCGGCTATGCGGCGGGGCCCGAACCGCTGATCCGCGCCATGGCCAAGCTGCAGTCGCAATCCACTTCGAACCCCTGCTCGGTGAGCCAGTGGGCCGCCGTGGAGGCACTCAACGGGCCGCAGGACTTCATCGCCCCGAACAACGCGGTGTTCCAGAGGCGGCGCGATCTGGTGGTGGCTGGGCTAAACGCCGCGCCCGGCGTGACCTGCCCGGTGCCGGACGGGGCCTTCTACGTCTATCCCGACATCTCGGGCTGTATCGGCAAGACCAGCGCCGGCGGCACGGTGATCGCCGATGACGAGGCCTTCGCCACGGCGCTGCTCGAGGAGGAAGGCGTGGCCGTCGTGTTCGGCGCGGCCTTCGGCCTTTCGCCGAATTTCCGGGTCAGCTACGCTACCTCGGACGCGGCGCTGGAGGAGGCCTGTGCCCGCATCCGCCGCTTCTGCGAGGGGCTGCGATAACCCGAAGGGGGCGCCATGACGGACCTGTCCGGCTATTATTTCCGGGTCAAGGACTCGGGCGGCATCATGTTCCGCATCGGCGACGAGACGCGGCACCGCCGGGTCGAGCTCGAGCAGCTGGCCACGATCAACACACGCAACGGCGAGATCCGCGCCCAGGGCAATCGTGAGCTTGCACCGGAAGATCGGGCCGCCGCCGAGGCTTGGCTCGAACAGCGCCGGGAGGTCCTCGCGGCGCGGCAGATCGACGATATCCGTCGCGCCATCGATCACCTGAACCTCACCGCGCATTGGGCCCAGAGCCAGGCCAGCGAGGCCGAGCTGGAGGCGGTGACCGAGCCGCTGCTCCTGGCCATGCACGATCTGCGCATGATCCTCGTGCGCAAGAAGGCTGATCGGGTCGAGGCGGCGCGGACCCGGCCGACGGAGACCGGTTGAGCCTCAGTCGCGCTGCCTGCGGCCTTTGCCCCGGAACACCCGCCACAGATAGAGCGCGACGATCACCGCGATGACGCCATTGGTCACCGGGTTCAGCCACACCTGTACGCGCTCGTATTGCGCCTCGAGCAGATAGCCCGCACCGAACAGCCCGCCGACCCAGATCAGCGACCCGGCGGTGGTATAGGCCAGGAATTTGATCAGCCCCATGTGCTGGAGTCCTGCGGGCACCGAGATCAGCGTCCGGACCGTCGGGATCATCCGTCCGAAGAAAATTGCCGCCGCGCCGTGACGCTCGAACCAGCCCAGCGCCCGTTCCACGTCGTCGCAGGACAAGGTCAGCCAGCGGCCGTAACGGTCGACGAGGCGCATCAACCGGTCGCGGCCGAGTCTGCGGCCGATCTCGTACCAGACCCATGCGCCGGCCACCGAGCCGATCAGCCCGGCAATGAGGGTGAGCACCGGCCGCGCCTCACCGGTTGCGGCGTTGTAACCCGCGAGCGGCATCACCAGCTCGGAAGGGATCGGCGGGAACACGTTTTCGAGGAACATGAGCGCGGCGACGGCGAAGGCGCCTCCGGCGGCGATCCAGCTGGTAATGAAATCGAACATGCCCCGCCAACCAGCGGGCCCGCCGGGTGGTTCCTAGGCAGACCCGATGCGTACCGACCGCGACCAGAACCGCCACAGCAGCGTCGATGCCGCCAGACCCAGACCCACGACCAGACCGAGCCAGACCCCGGCCGCGCCAAGACCGAGCGGAAAGCCCAGCAGATAACCGGCCGGCATGCCGATGAGCCAGTAGCTGATCGCGGCGAATACCATCGGCACGCCGGTGTCCTGCACCCCGCGCAACAGGCCCAGCGCCATCACCTGCAACGCATCGACGATCTGGAACAGCGCCGCCAGCGACAAGAGCGTGATGCCTGTCGCCACGACCGCGTCGCGCGCCGGATCGCCCGGATCGACGAAGGCCGCGACGAAGGGCTCAGGCATCGTCACGAAGATCAGACCGACGAGACCGGCAGAGACCACCGACAGCGCCACGCCCGACTGGCCGATCATCCGAAGCGCCGCTTCGTCTCGCCGCCCCAGCGCCCGGCCGGCCCGCACAGTGGCGGCCTGGCTCAGCCCGACCTGAATCATGAAGGCGACCGAGGTGATCTGCAGCGCGATGCCATGCGCCGCCAGCGGCACCTCGCCGATCCAGCCGACCATCACGCCGGTGGCGACGAAGAGACCGCCCTCGGCGAGGCTGGTCAGGCCGATCGGCACGCCCAGCCGCACCACCTGCCCCAGCACGTCGAGATCGGGCCGCCACAGGCGCCGCACGAGATCGTATTCCGGCAGGCGCCGCAGCGCGTAGACCAGGAGCACCAGCGCCTGCAGCACCGCCATCGACAGCGAGGCGATGGCCGCGCCGCGGATGCCCAGCTCGGGCGCGCCCCAATTGCCGAAGATCAGCGCGTAGTTGAGAAGCGCGTTGCAGACTGCCATTCCCAGCGTGCTCCACAACAGCACCGCCGTGTGCTCGAGCGCCGAAAGGAAGGAGCGCATCACCATCGCCACCAGCCCCGGCACCATCGCCCAGGCGGCGATCCGCAGATAGGCCTCGCCCGCCGCCGCAACCTCGGGCTCCTGCCCCAGCGCCAGAAACAGATCCTCGGCCCACATCAACGGTGGCACGAAGACGGCGGAATAGATCATCCCGGCCCAGATCCCCATGCGCGTCACCCGCCGCACCCGCACCGGATCACCGGCCTCCGCGGCGGTCGCCACCACCGGCATCACCGCCCAGGCAAAGCCCGCGCCGACGATGAAGATGAGGAAATAGAGCGAGGTCGCCAGCGTCGCCGCGGCCAGCGCGGTGACATCGTACCAGCCGAGCATCACCGTGTCGGTGACGTTCATCGCCATCTGCGCGAGGTTCGAGCCGATCAGCGGCAACGCCAGCACCAGCAGGCGCCGCCCGTGCTGGGCGCGGGTGAGCGCTTCGAAGGGCCTGTCGGTGGAAGCGGTGAGGTCAGCTTGGGTCATGCATGTTCCCTACGTCGCCCCCGCCGTTCGCGTCCAGTTCGGGATTGTACCGGTGACGCCTCGGGCGGGTTCAACCCCCGAGCACCTCGCGCCACGAATGGGCGGGCGCGAAGCCCAGCATCCGCTTGGCCTTGTCGTTGACGTAGAAGGTTTCGGTCTCGCCCATGTCGCGCCGAACCTCCACGCCCTCGTAGAATTGCGCCCGCACCTCGGCATTGCTCAAGCCCACCGAAAGATCGTCGTTCGAGACGTTGAATACCTCGAAGCCGAGGCCGTCGGTCCGCAGACAGCGCTCGACCATCTGGCCGAGATCGCGGGCGTCGATATAGGCGAAGATGTTGCGCCGACGGAGTGCGGGCTCCTGCATATAGGCCGGAAAATTCTCGGCATATTCATGCGGTTCGATCACGTTGTTGATCCGCAGCCCGTAGATGTCGAAACCGGTGCGGGCCTGAAAGCTCCTTGCCGTCGCCTCGTTCACCACCTTCGACATGGCGTAGCTGTCCTGCGGCACGGTCGGATGCTCCTCGTCCACCGGCAGATAGGCGGGCTTCACCTCCCCATCGTGGAAGCAGACGCCGTAGGTCGTCTCGGACGAGGCGAAGATCACCTTGCGGATGTCGAGCTTCGCGGCCGCATCCAGCACGTTGTAGGTGCTCATCACGTTGACGCGGTAGGTCTCGTTGTCGGGCCTGAGCAGGATCCGCGGCACGGCGGCGAAATGCACGATCGCGTCGTAGCGGGGCACGCCGGTGCCCGGCTCGAGTTCATCGAAACCTGCATAGGCATGGGCCGCGTTGAAGACCTGCCCGGCATCGGTAAGGTCGCAGATCAGGTTGTCGACACCCGGATGATCTAGCGGCACGAGATCGAGATTGGTGACGCGGTGGCCGCGCTCCAGCAGGTAGGGAATGGCGTGGCGGCCGGCCTTGCCGGCGCCGCCGGTGAACAGGATGCGCATGGTGTCCTCCCTCGCGTCTTGCTCCTCTGGTCATAGTGTGGCCCCATCCCGGCGCAACCCGGAGGAGAGAGAATGACCAAGTTCCTGCTGACCGCCTCGGCGGCGCTGCTGGCTGCGCCCGCGACGGCGCAGAACCGCATCGACCTCGTGCGGCCCGATGCGCCCGAACTCGCCGCCCATGGCGATCATGTCGTCGGCGTCACCACGATGAGCTTCACGAGAGAGGGCGTGCCTGACGTGGCGCGCGCGACCGAAGACGGCGTCGAAACCTATGACCGGGAAATCACCGTCGAGATCTGGTACCCGGCGGCCGAGGGCACCGATCCGGGCGGCAGCTACACGGCGCTGCTGCGCGACGGCGTGACCGAGGTGCGGCTGACGGGCCGCGCCGCGCGCGATGCCGAACCGGCGATGGCGGGCGATTTCCCGCTGGTCCTCGTTTCGCATGGTTATCCCGGCAACCGCTTTCTCATGAGCCACCTCGCCGAGAACATCGCCACCAAGGGCTACGTCGTGGCCTCGATCGACCATCCGGATTCGACCTATGACGACATGGGGGCCTTCGGCTCGACGCTGGTGAACCGGCCTCGCGACCAGGCCTTCGTGCTGGCGCGCATGGCCGAACTCGACGATCCGATCGGCGCCATCACCGACGGCGACACCGCCGCCGTGATCGGCTACTCGATGGGGGGCTACGGCGCGCTGATCTTCTCCGGCGCCGGGCTGACCGAGGCGTTCCGCAACTCGCGCTATGCACCGCCCCAAGAGCTTCTGGGAATCAATGCCATGGGCGCCGACACCATGGCCGATCTGCCCGACGACCGGGTCAAGGCCGTGGTCGCCATCGGTCCCTGGGGCCGCAACCGCGACGCCTGGAACGCCGAGGGGCTCGGGGCGATCGAGACGCCGCTGATGCTCATCGCGGGCGGGGTGGATGACGTGTCGGGCTATGATGCGATCCGTTCGATCTTCGAGGAGACGACCGGCACCGAGCGGCACCTGCTGACCTTCGACAACGCCAACCACAACGCCGCCGCGCCGATGCCCGCGCCCGAGGAAAGCTGGGCCGTTTCGGAAAGCCTCGGCTACGCCCCCTTCGACCATTACGCCGATCCGGTCTGGGACACGGTGCGGATGAACAACGTCACCCAGCATTTCGTGACCGCCTTCCTCGACCTGCACCTCAAGGGCGAGACGGAAAAGGCCCGGTATCTCGACCTCGTGCCCGACAGCGCCGACGCGGTCTGGGATCGGGCCGAAGGCGGCACGCCGAACGAGGCCGACAGCTACTGGGCGGGCTTTCCCGAGCGCACGGCCACAGGCCTGCGCTTTGAAACTCTCGCCCAAGGCGAATGAGCGACGGCCGCGCGCCCCCGGCGCGCGGCCATCCTGCGGGCAACGCGCATTCCATGGGCAAAGCCGCTGCAGGCGTGACTTCGTCGCGCCACGGGACAAAATGTGAACCTGCCGGTCGCGCCGTACCGTTGCCCCCGGCCCCGCCTCCGGGTTATATGGCCGGCACCCCAGAACAAGAGCAGTGCCCATGCCCGACGATCTCCTCTCCGGCGCCGAGCCCGCCTACGACGCCTCCTCCATCGAAGTCCTCGAGGGGCTGGAGCCGGTGCGCAAGCGGCCCGGCATGTATATCGGCGGCACCGACGAACGGGCGCTGCATCACCTCGTGGCCGAGGTGCTCGACAACTCCATGGACGAGGCCGTCGCCGGCCATGCCAACCGGATCGAGGTCGAGCTTCTGGCCGATTATTCGGTGGTGATCCGCGACAATGGACGCGGCATCCCGATCGACCCGCACCCCAAGTTCCCGGGCAAATCGGCGCTCGAGGTGATCCTCTGCACCCTGCACGCGGGCGGCAAGTTTTCAGGAAAAGCCTATCAGACCTCCGGCGGTCTGCACGGCGTCGGTGCCTCGGTCGTGAACGCGCTGTCGGATTCGATGGTCGTGCAGGTCGCGCGCAACCGCGAGCTTTTCGAGCAGCGCTTCTCGCGCGGCATCCCGCAGGGCCCGGTAGAAAAGATCGGCGCCGCCCCGAACCGGCGCGGCACCACCGTGACCTTCCACGCTGACGAGGAAATCTTCGGCCACCACCGCTTCAAGCCGGCGCGGCTTTTGAAGATGGTGCGCTCCAAGGCCTATCTCTTCTCGGGCGTCGAGATCCGCTGGAAAAGCGAGATCGACGACGGCGAAACCCCGCGCGAGGCCAGCTTCCACTTCCCCGGCGGCCTTGCCGACTACCTTGCCGAGACACTGGGCAAGTCCTCGACCTATGCCGACAAGCCCTTCGCCGGCACGGTCGAGTTCTCGGAAAAGTTCAACGTGCCTGGCAAGGTTGAATGGGCGGTGAACTGGACGCCGTCGCGCGACGGCTTCACCCAGTCCTACTGCAACACCGTGCCGACCCCCGAGGGCGGCACGCATGAGAGCGGCTTCTGGGCCGCCATCCTCAAGGGCATCCGCGCCTATGGCGAGTTGGTCAACAACAAGAAGGCGGGCCAGATCACCCGCGAGGACCTGACCACGGGCGGCTGCGCGCTGGTGTCGTGCTTCATCCGCGAGCCGGAATTCGTGGGCCAGACCAAGGACCGCCTCGCCACCACCGAGGCGCAGCGCCTCGTCGAGAACTCGGTCCGCGACCATTTCGACAACTGGCTCGCCTCGGACACCAAGTCCGCCGGCGCGATCCTCGACTTCCTCGTGCTGCGCGCCGAGGAGCGGCTCCGGCGCAAGCAGGAGAAGGAAACGGCCCGCAAGACCGCGACCAAGAAGCTGCGGCTGCCGGGCAAGCTGGTCGATTGCTCGACCAATGCGCGCGAGGGGACCGAGCTCTTCATCGTCGAGGGCGACTCGGCGGGCGGCTCGGCCAAGATGGCGCGCGACCGCAAGACGCAGGCGCTGCTGCCGCTTCGGGGCAAAATCCTCAACGTGCTCGGCGCAGCTTCGTCGAAGCTCGGCTCGAACCAAGAGATCAACGACCTGACCCAGGCGCTGGGCGTGGGTCTCGGCACCAAGTTCAACGTCGACGATCTGCGCTACGAGAAGGTCATCATCATGACCGACGCCGATGTCGATGGCGCGCATATCGCTTCGCTGCTGATGACCTTCTTCTTCAGCCAGATGCGCCCGATGATCGACCACGGCCACCTGTATCTGGCCTGCCCGCCGCTCTACCGGCTGACCCAAGGCGCCAAGCGCCTCTACGTTGCCGACGACGCGGAGAAGGAGCGGATGATGCAGAAGGGTCTTGGCGGCAAGGGCAAGATCGACGTGCAGCGCTTCAAGGGTCTGGGCGAGATGGACGCCAAGGACCTGAAGGAGACGACCATGGACCCCGGCTCGCGCAAGCTGATCCGGGTGTCGATCAACGACGAGGAGCCGGGCGAGACCGCGGATCTGGTGGAGCGGCTGATGGGCAAGAAACCGGAGCTGCGGTTTCAGTACATCCAGGAAAATGCGCGGTTCGTTGAAGAGCTAGATGTATGAGGATCAATCCTGATTGATACCGCCGAGGCCACTCCCGTAAATTGTTAACGGGAGTGGCTTTCTATTTTGGCGCGAACACTGGCATTCGCTGGCGTCAGAACCGACAAGCGCGCTCTCGTTTATCGAATGAGGGTATGGATTGTCTTACAAGTTTGTTGGTTCGCTTTGTCTTGTCCTGCTACCGAGCGAACTGCTTGCCCATAGCGGTAGATTGAACGCGCAAGGATGCCACGCCGGGTCGCAGCCTTATCACTGCCATCGCACGCAGACCGCTGTCCCACAGCTGGTCCCTTCTACGGGCCGGGACCGGGACTGCTCCGACTTCTCGACGCATAGAGAAGCGCAGGAGTTCTATGAAGCTGCGGGTCCGGGCGATCCTCATGGGCTGGACCGCGATCGCGACGGCATCGCCTGCGAAAGCCTCAGCTGAACCCAAGGCACGGGGTGAGACCTTACGCCACCACCCCGTGATCCATCCGGACCACCCGGTCCATCCGCGCCGCCAGCTCCAGATTATGCGTCGCGATTAGCGCCGAGAGGCCCGTGCCCCGAACCAGCGCCATCAGCGCGTCGAACACCCGGTCGGAGGTGTCGGGGTCGAGGTTGCCCGTCGGCTCGTCCGCCAGCAAGAGCCGCGGCGCGTTGGCCAGAGCGCGGCAGAAGGCCACCCGCTGCTGCTCGCCGCCGGACAGCGCCGCCGGGCGATGATCTGCGCGGGGGCCGACGCCGACCTGCTCCAGAAGCTCGCGCGCCCGGGCCTCGGCTTCGCGGCGCGGCGTGCCGGCAGCCAGCTGCGGCAGGGTGATGTTCTCCAGCGCCGTGAACTCGGGCAGCAGGTGGTGGAACTGGTAGATGAAGCCGACATCGGCGCGGCGTACCTGCGTGCGGCGGCGGTCCGACAGCTTGGTCATCTCCTGCCCGCCGATGGCGACATGGCCCGCATCGGGCGTGTCGAGAAGCCCCGCGATGTGCAAGAGCGTCGACTTGCCCGCGCCCGAGGGCGCGACCAGCGCCACGACCTCGCCCGGCCGGATCTCAAGATCCGCGCCGCGCAGCACCTGCACCTCCGAGGGCTTGCCCTTGTTGTAGGTCTTGGTGAGGCCCGAGAGCTTCAGAATCGGATCACTCATAGCGCAGCGCCTCGACCGGGTTCATCCGCGCCGCGCGGCGGGCGGGAAACAGCGTGATGACCCATGACAGGGTCAGCGACAGGGCCACGGCGGAGATCACGTCGCCCAGCTCCAGCTTGGCAGGCAGCGCATAGATGCCGCGGATCGACGGGTCCCAGACGCCGCCGCCGGAGAAGTAGTTCACCGCCGCGAAGATCGGATCGATCCAGATCGCGAAGGCGCAGCCCAGGATCACGCCCAGCAGTGTGCCGATGGTGCCGATGCCCGCGCCGCAGATGAAGAACACCCGAAGCACCGAGCCCTCGGTCAGCCCCATGGTGCGCAATATGCCGATGTCGCGACCCTTGTTCTTCACCAGCATGATCAGGCCGGAGATGATGTTCATCGAGGCGATCAGCACGAGGATCGACAGGATCACGAACATCACGTTGTCCTCGACCGTGAGCGCGCGCAGGAACGCGCCCGCGCTGTCGCGCCATGTCCACAGGAACGCGGTCGGCCCCGCCACCTCAAGGATCTCGGGCAGGAGCTCCTGCACGTTGTCGGGATCCTCGACCATCACCTCGATCTCGCCCGCCACGCCGTCGCGGTTGAAGAAGAGCTGCGCCTCCGAAAGCGGCAGGTAGGCGCGGGTGCGGTCGATGTCGTAGCGCCCGGCGGTGAAGATGTAGGTCACCTCGTAGGCCGAGACGCGCGGGCTCTGCCCCATCGGGGTCTGCGCGCCGTTGGGCGAGATGATCCGCACCTTGTCGCCGATCACCACGCCAAGCTCGCGCGCCACGCCCGAGCCCAGCGCGATGCCCTCCTCGAAGCGGGCGATGTCGCCGATGCCGGTCTCGGGATCGGCGATGCGGGGCAGCGAGGCGAGGTCCTCGGTCCGGATGCCGTAGATCTCGACGCCCGCATTGCCGGCGTCGAAGCTCGCCATCACCTGCCCGCGCACCACCGGGGCGGCGCGGGTGACGCCGTCGATCTGCAGCAGCCGCTCCGACAGGTCCTCGTAATCCTCGATCACCCGGCGGGTGATGTCGGTGCCCTCGATGACGCTGTCCTGATAGACGGTGACATGGGCGTTGGCGCCGAGGATCGTGTCGATGAACTCCTCGCGGAAGCCCGCCCGCACCGACAGCGTCGCGATCAGCGCGAAGACCGCGAGCGTGATGCCGACGAGGCTGATCCAGGTCATGACGCTGACCCCGCCCTCGGCGCGGCGGGCGCGGATGTAACGCCAGGCGATCATCCACTCGAAGGCGGAAAACGGGGCGGTGCGGTTGGCCATGGGCGGGTCCTGTCAAATGCGCGCGGACCTTGGGGGCGAGCGCGATCGGGGTCAAGCCGCGACGCCGCCGCCTCACGCCACGGTGTCGGCGCTTGACGCGAGAGCCGGCGCCGGGTCAGCTTGGTCCCGGGGGATGTCATGGGCGTGACGCAGACGCCGCGCAGCATGGCCGCATTTGGGGAGGAGCGTCGATGCGCGCCGTGATCTGCCGCGCCTATGGCGGCACGGAACACCTTGAGATCGTCGAACGCGCGCTGCCCGAACCGGGGCCGGGCGAAATCCGCGTCAGGCTCTGCGCCGGCTCGGTCAGCGCCGGTGACTGGCGCATCCGCTCGCTCAGCGTGCCCGCGGGCTACGGCCTCGTGGTGCGGCTGGCCTTCGGCTGGAGCGGCCCGCGCCAGCCGGTGCTGGGCACCGTCTTTTCCGGCATCGTCGAGGCGGTGGGCGAAGGCGTGACCCGCTTCGCCCCGCATGACGAGGTGTTCGGTTCCACCGGCATGAAGATGGGCGCCCATGCCGAGGCGGTGGTGCTGTCCGAGGCGGGCGCGGTGGTCCACAAGCCGCATGTGCTGAGCCACGCGCAGGCGGCCGCCCTGCCCTTCGGCGCCAGCACCGCCTTGCAGTTCCTGCGCGACAAGGGGCGGCTGCGATCCGGCGAACGGCTGTGCGTCGTCGGCGCCTCAGGCGCGGTGGGCACGGCGGCGGTGCAGATCGGCCGGGCGATGGGCGCGCATGTGACGGCGGTGTGCTCGGCGGCCAATGCCGATCTCGTGCGCGATCTCGGCGCGCGGGAGGTGATCGCCCATGACGAGGACGAAGGGCCCTTTGCGGTTCCGGACCGCTTCGACGTGATCCTCGACACCATCGGCCGGGCGCCGATGCGGGACCGGATCCGGGCGCTGGCACCAAAGGGGCGGCTGCTGGTGGTCAGTGGCGGCATGTCGGACGCGCTCCGCGCGCCCCTGCCTCGGGCCGGCGGCCGGCGCGTGAAGGGCGGCGTCGCGCAGGAAAGCCGCGCCGACATGGAAGAGATCGCCCGGCTGGTCGAAGCGGGCGACCTGCGCGCCGTCATCGACAGCCGCTATGCCCTGTCCGATATCGCGCGGGCCTATGACCGGGTCGCCACGGGCCGCAAGCGCGGCGCCGTGGTGCTCGACCCGGACGAGGGCTGAACCTCAGATATAGGCGTAGATCCGGGCGATCTTCTCCACCGCCTGCTCGGGCGGCAGCTCCTCGCTTTCGCCGGTACGGCGCGAAACCAGTTCGACCACGCCGTTCTTCAGCCCCTTCGGGCCCACGGTGATCCGCCACGGCAGGCCGATCAGGTCCATTGTGGCGAACTTGGCCCCGGCGCGCTCGTTGCGGTCGTCATAGAGCGGATCGAGGCCCAGCGCCTGAAGGCCGGCATAGATGCCGGCGCAGGCCGCGTCGGTCTCGGCGTCGCCCTGACGCAGGTTGACGATGCCGACATGGAACGGTGTCACGCCTTCGGGCCAGATGATGCCCTTCTCGTCATGGCTCGCCTCGATGATCGCGCCCACCAGGCGGCTGACGCCGATGCCGTGGGAACCCATTTCGACCGGCACACGCTGGCCTTCGGCATTGGTCACGGTCGCGCCCATCGCCTCGGAATACTTGGTGCCGAAATAGAAGATCTGCCCGACCTCGATCCCGCGCGAGGAGCGGCGGCGCTCTTCGGGCACCTCGTTGAACAGCGCCGGATCATGGGTCTCGTCGGTGCGCGCATAGGGGGCCGTCCACTCGGAGACGATCTCCTTGAGCTGGTTCGGGTCCTCGTAATTCACCACGCGGTCGGCGAGCTGCAGGTCGAGGATCGCGCTGTCGTAGAACACCTCGCTCTCGCCGGTCTCGGCCAGCACCAGGAACTCATGCGTGTTCTCGCCGCCGATCGGGCCGCTGTCGGCGCGCATCGGGATCGCCTTCAGGCCCATCCGCTCATAGGTGCGCAGGTAGCTCACCATGTGGCGGTCATAAGCCTCCAGAGCACTCTCGCGATCGACGTCGAAATTGTAGCCGTCCTTCATCAGGAACTCGCGGCCGCGCATCACGCCGAAACGCGGGCGCATCTCGTCGCGGAACTTCCACTGGATGTGGTACAGCGTCTTGGGCAGGTCGCGGTAGGATGAGACGTAGCTGCGGAAGATGTCGGTGATCATCTCCTCGTTGGTGGGACCATAGAGCAGGTCGCGCCCGTGCCGGTCCTTGATCCGCAGCATTTCCTCGCCGTAAGCCTCGTAGCGCCCGGATTCACGCCACAGATCCGCCGATTGCAGCGTCGGCATCAGCAGCGGGATGTGCCCGGCCTTCTGCTGCTCCTCGTCGACGATGCGCTCGATGTTGCGCAGCACCTTCAGCCCCAGCGGCAGCCAAGAATAGATGCCGACGGCGGCCTGCTTGATCAGGCCCGCGCGCAGCATGTAGCGATGGCTGACGATCTGTGCCTCGGCGGGCGTTTCCTTGAGCACGGGCAGGAAATAGCGGGTCAGGCGCATCGGGAGATCCTATTGTCAGGGGCCGGGTCGGCGGCGGGGCGGACGAATCCCCCTGTAGGGGAGAGCCGGGCACCTGACAAGCGCAGTCCCGCCCTGCCCCTGCGCCCATCGGACCGGTCCAAAAGGCTTGCGCGCCCGCGCCCCGGCGGCGACATAGGTGCGACATCCGCGCAAGGAGCGATACCGTGGCACTTCCGATCCAGCAGCAGGCGCGCATCTGGGCCGTTATCGCGCTCGTGACCTTCGCGCTGCTCTGGTTGCTCGGTGACGTCATCCTGCCCTTTCTCGTGGGCGGCGCGCTGGCCTATCTGCTCGACCCGGTCGCCGACCGGCTGGAGCGCCTGGGGCTCAGCAGGGCGATGTCGGTGGCGGTGATCGCGCTGGGCGTGGTGCTGATCTTCGTGGCCGCCGTGCTGCTTTTGATCCCGACGCTGATCCGGCAGACGACGCAGCTCGTGCAGACCGCGCCCGAGCTGTTCTCGGGCCTGCGAGACGGTCTCGCCGCGCGGTTTCCCGACCTGATGGACGAAAGCTCGACCATCCGGACCCAGCTCGACGCCATCGGCGCGGCGGTACAGGCGCGCGGCGGCGAAATCCTCAACAGCGTGCTGTCCTCGGCCATGGGCGTCATCAATCTACTGGTTCTGTTCGTCGTGGTGCCCGTGGTCGCGGTCTACCTGCTGGTCGACTGGGACCGCATGGTGGCGCGGATCGACGAGCTTCTGCCGCGCGAGCACGCGCCGACGATCCGCCAGCTGGCCCGCGAGGTCGACCGCACGCTGGCCTCCTTCGTGCGCGGCCAGGGCCTGGTGTGCCTGATCCTCGGCACCTATTACGCGGTGGCGCTGGCGCTGGTGGGGCTTAATTTCGGGCTCGTTGTGGGCGCGCTGGCCGGGCTTGTCACCTTCATCCCCTATGTCGGCGCGCTCTTGGGCGGGGCCTTGGCCATCGGCCTCGCGCTGTTCCAGTTCTGGGGCGACTGGGTCTGGATCGGCGCCGTGGCGGGGATCTTCGTCGCCGGCCAGATGATCGAGGGCAACATCCTGACGCCGCGCCTCGTCGGTGGTTCGGTCGGGCTGCACCCGGTCTGGCTGCTGTTCGCCTTGGCCGTGTTCGGCGCGCTGTTCGGCTTTGTCGGCATGCTGGTGGCCGTCCCCTTCGCGGCAAGCCTCGGCGTCTTCGCCCGCTTCGCCATCACCCGCTACCAGCAAAGCGCGCTCTATCGCGGCAGCCCCACCGCGATGCCACCACCTGCCGCGCCCCCCGAGCCGCATGGCACCCCGCCTCGTCTCGAGCAGAGCCCGCCGGAGAGCGCATGGCGTGGCAACTGAGTCTCGACCTGCCGCTCGCAGTGGCGCTGGGGCCTGACGACTTCATCCTGGCCGAAGCGAACCGCGCCGCGCATGAGATGGTCACCGCGATGGGCTGGCCCGAGGGCAAGCTGGCGCTGATCGGCCCGCCCGGATCGGGCAAGAGCCACCTCGCGCGGGTCTGGCAGGCCTCGAGCGAGGCGATGATCCTTCTGGCGCAGGATCTTGGACCGAGCCTGCCGCCGCCAGCCCCCGGAGCGGCCATCGTGGTCGAGGACATCCAGCGCCTGCCGCGCGCCGCCGAGGTCACGCTGTTTCACCTGCACAACCGGCTCGCGGCCTCGGGCGGGCGTCTGCTCCTGACCGCCGATCGCCCGCCGGCGCGGCTTGGCATCGCTCTGCCCGATCTCGCCTCGCGGCTGCAGGCTACCGCGATCGCCCGGATCCACGACCCCGACGACCGGCTACTGCGCGCGGTGCTGGCCAAGCACTTCGCCGACCGGCAGCTGGTGCCCATGGCCGATGTGATCCCCTATCTCGCCGCCCGCATCGAGCGCAGTTTCGCCAGCGCCGCGGCGGTGGTGGCGCGGCTGGACCGGATGGCGCTGGCCGAGTCCCGCCCGGTGAGCCGGACGCTAGCGCGCCGGGCCCTCGACAGGGACTGAGGCGGGCCGCTGGACAATCCGGGCGGGCGGGCGCGATAGTGGGGGCGATCGTCACCTCAACGTTGCGAAGATGCGCCAGACAGCACCCATGACACAGGCCGATTTCCTCGCCGCGGCGTTCCCCGAACCGATCGCGCTCGACGCCGAGCTTGCGGGGCCTGCGCGCTTCGTCAATCGCGAGCTGAGCTGGCTGGGCTTCAACTTCCGGGTGCTGGAGGAGGCCGAGAATCCGCGCGTGCCGCTGCTCGAGCGGCTGCGCTTCCTGTCGATCTCGGCCACCAATCTCGACGAGTTCTATACCGTGCGGGTCGCGGGCCTGCGCGAGCTGGCGCAAGCGGGCAATACCACCCCGGCGATGGACGGTCTGACCCCTGCCGAGCAACTGCGGCAGATCGACCGCGAGGCGCGGGCGCTGATGGCGCGCCAGCAGGAGATCTTCAAGACGCTCTGCGACGAGATGGCGCGCGAGGGCATCGCGATCCTGGGCCGCGCCGACGTTACCAAGAAGGACCTCGCCTACCTCTCCGACGCTTTCCTCAACCGCGTCTTCCCGGTGCTCTCGCCGCTGGCGATCGACCCGGCGCATCCGTTCCCCTTCATCCCGAACGAAGGCCTCGCGCTGGCGCTGGCGCTGGAGCGGGCCTCCGACAAGAAACCGCTGCGCGCGCTCTTGCCAGTGCCGGGCCAGATCGATCGCTTCGTGCAATTGCCCTCGGAGGAGGGCCAGCGCTTCCTGCCGCTGGAGGAACTGCTGCTGCTCAATCTCGACCAGCTGTTCCCGGGCTACCGGATGAAGGGGCACTGCACCTTCCGGGTGCTGCGCGACAGCGATCTCGAGGTCGAGGAGGAGGCCGAGGATCTCGTGCGCGAGTTCGAGGTGGCGCTCAAGCGCCGCCGCCGCGGCGAGGTGGTGCGGATGAAGCTCTCCGCCGGGGCGCCGCCCGCGCTCAAGGCCACCATCATGGAGGAGCTGCACATCCGCGACGCCGAGGTGATGGAGGTCGAGGGGCTGATCGGCATCGGCAATCTCAAGGAGCTTGTCACCGACGCCCGCCCCGACCTGCTCTGGCCCCCCTTCACCCCGCGCGTGCCCGAGCGGGTGCAGGATCACGACGGCGACATGTTCGCGGCGATCCGCCAGAAGGACATGCTGCTGCACCACCCCTACGAGACCTTCGACATGGTCAACCGCTTCCTGCAGCAGGCGGCGACCGACCCGGACGTGGTGGCGATCAAGCAGACGCTCTACCGCACCTCGCGCAACTCACCGATCGTCGAGGCGCTGTGCGAGGCGGCTGAGGAAGGCAAATCGGTGACCGCGCTGGTCGAGCTGAAGGCCCGCTTCGACGAGGCCGCCAACATCCGCCAGTCGCGTCGGCTGGAACGGGCGGGCGCCCATGTCGTCTACGGCTTCACCCAGTACAAGACCCACGCCAAGATCAGCACGGTGGTCCGGCGCGAGGGTGACGGCCTCGTCACCTACACGCATTTCGGTACCGGCAACTACCACCCGATCACGGCGCGGATCTACACCGACCTGTCCTTCTTCACCTGCGACGCGGCGCTGGGCCGCGACGCCACGAAGGTGTTCAACTTCATCGGCGGTTCGGCCGAGCCGCTGGGCCTCGAAAACCTCGCCATCTCGCCGCTGACGCTGAAATCGCGTCTTCTGGAGATGATCGCCGCGGAGGCCGAGCATGCCCGCGCCGGGCGTCCGGCCGAGATCTGGGCCAAGATGAACTCGCTCGTCGAGGCCGAGGTGATCGACGCGCTTTACGAGGCGAGCCGGGCGGGCGTGAAGATCTCCTTGGTCATCCGTGGCATCTGCGGCCTGCGCCCGGGCATCGAGGGGCTGTCCGAGAACATCCGGGTGAAATCCATCGTCGGCCGGTTCCTCGAACACAGCCGCATCGTCTGCTTCGGCAATGGCCGCGGCCTGCCCTCCAAGAAGGCACGGGTGTTCATCTCCTCGGCCGATTGGATGGGGCGCAACCTCAATCGGCGGGTCGAGACCCTGGTCGAGATCACCAACGCGACCGTGAAGGCGCAGATCACCGACCAGATCATGGCCGCCAACCTCGCGGACGTGGCGCAAAGCTGGGTCATGGGGCCCGATGGGCGGTTTTCCCGCGCCGACTGGCCAGAGGATGGACGCGCCTTTTCCTGTCACCGCTTCTTCATGGAAAACCCGTCCCTGTCGGGCCGCGGCACAGCGGGCGCGGGCGACGTGCCGCAGCTGACCCACGCCCACGATTGAAACCTGCGGCGTTCTCTTTCGTAGAGGATTCAACGGCCCGGGCATTTTTCCTTTGCCCCGGCCGGTCATGCGGTTAAGACCGCGCCCGGTGCGGAACGTTGACACCGCGCAAGGCCGGGCCACATGCTGCGGCAGGATCATGGGGGCTTCATGAACGAACAGAGCGACGCGCAGCGCGGCGACTGGGGGCCTTTCGGTCGACCGCTTTTCGATGATCCAGAAAGCCGCGCGCTGAGCCGGGTCGGCGTGGTCGATGTGGGGTCGAACTCGGTCCGGCTCGTGGTGTTCGACGGCGCGGCGCGCAGCCCCGCCTATTTCTACAACGAGAAGATCATGTGTGCCCTGGGCGAGGGCCTCTCCGAGACCGGCAAGTTGAGCCCGCGCGGCCGCGAGCGCGCGTTGAACGCGCTCAAGCGTTTCGCGACCCTCGCCGAAGGCATGAACATCACGCCGCTGACCGCCGTCGCCACCGCCGCGGTGCGCGAGGCCGAGGACGGGCCGGAATTCTGCGAGCAGGTGCTGCGCGAAACCGGAATCGAAATCCATGTGATCGAG
Source organism: Limimaricola sp. AA108-03 (assembly GCF_050847355.1). Lineage (NCBI taxonomy): Bacteria > Pseudomonadati > Pseudomonadota > Alphaproteobacteria > Rhodobacterales > Paracoccaceae > Limimaricola > Limimaricola sp. AA108-03. The sequence continues at coordinate 809,593 of NZ_CP193755.1, read as the reverse complement.
GGTGACGAGGAAGCCCGGCTGTCGGCGCAGGGCGTGCTTCTGGGCTGGCCCGGATCCTACGGCATGGTCTGCGACATCGGCGGCTCGTCCATGGAACTTGCCGATATCGCGGAGGGCAAGGTCGGACGGCGTCTCACCTCGGCGCTAGGTCCGCTGAAGCTCAAGGAGGTCAAGGGCGGCGAGAAGGGCCTCGAAGCCTATATCAAGAGCACGATCGAGCAGATCCACGAGGAGATGGACGGCGAGACCGGCATGCGGCTGTTCCTCGTCGGCGGCTCCTGGCGCGCCATCGCGCGCTGCGACATGACGCGGCGCGATTACCCGCTCACCGTGCTGCACGAATACCGCATGAGCACCGAGTCCGTGGCCGAAACCCGCAAATACATCGAGAAGGAAGACCCCGACGACCTACGTGGTCGCGCCGGCGTCTCCTCCGACCGGATGGCTTTGGTGCCGCTGGCGATCCGAGTGCTCGACCGGCTGGTGCAGGTGTTCCAGCCCAAGGACATCACGATCTCTTCCTATGGTATCCGCGAAGGCATGCTCTACGAGCAGATGCCCCCTGCCCTGCGCGACCGCGATCCCCTGATCGAGGCCTGTCGCTTCGCCGAGGCCAAGGATGCGCGGATGCCGGGCTTCGGGCCGATCCTGTTCGACTTCGTCCGGCCGCTGTTTCCGCATGCCGACTGGCAGCGCAAGCGGATCATCAAGGCCGCCTGCCTGCTGCATGACGTGAGTTGGCGCGCGCATCCGGATTACCGACCGCAGGTCTGCTTCGACAACGCAACCCGGGCCAATCTCGGCGGGCTCAAGCATTCCGAACGCGTGTTCTTGGGTCTCGCCCTGATGCACCGCTACTCCAATAAGCGCGAGGGCGTGCATTACAGCCAGATGTTCACGCTGGTCCCCGATGAGGATCAGCGCGAGGCCGAGGTGCTGGGGCGTGCCATGCGGCTGGGCGCGATGCTCTGGCTCGGCGCCGAGACGGTGCCGGGCAATCTCGCATGGAACGCGGTGGACCGGACGCTGACGCTCGATCTCGATCCGCGCGCGAAGTCTCTCTTCGGCGAAGTGGCCGAGCAACGGTTCAAATCGCTTGCCTCGGCGCTCGACGCCACCGGCGAGGTCCGCATCCGCGACTAGGCCAGAAGCTCCGAGAGCCGGGCGAGCCGCTCGGCCTCGGGCACCGAAAGCCGCCCCGGCGCGGCCCAGCCGACGCCACGAAACGGCACACCCGCGGCCCGGGCCGTCGCTTCGTCGACCTCCGTGTCACCGACATAGACCGCCCGATCGACGCCCAGCGCCTTGATCACCGCGCGCAGATGGCCGGGATCGGGCTTGCGCGCCGGCACGGCATCGGCGCCTCGTATGGCATCGAATAGGTGATCGATCCCGAGCCCGGTAAGCACGGCATGCGTCAGGGCCTGCGGCTTGTTGGTGCAGATGCCGAGGCGCCAACCCGCCGCCTTCAGCGCAGACAGATCCTGTGCCACATGCGGGTAGATCGTGGTCGAGACCACAGGCGCATCGGCGTAGCAGCGCAGATAGGCATCGGCGAGAGCCTCGATATCCGAGGGCGCGGCGGGAATTCGCTGTCGCGCCAGCAGGTCCGCCACCAGACGATGCGCACCATTGCCGATGAGGCCGGCCACGACCCCCGGATCGGTCGCCTCCAGCCCATGCGCCACAAAGGCACGGTTCACGGCGGCCGCCATGTCCGGCGCACTGTCGATCAGCGTGCCGTCGAGATCGAAAACGACGGCGCAGGGGCCGCCCTCCTTCTGGTTCATGGGCCTCTCCTCGATACTTCGGGAGAGGTTAAGCGGCGATGTCACCCGGAGGCGAGAGCTCAGATCTCAATTTCCGGTGCATCGGGATCTGGGGTGAACTCGGGCGCCTCGCGCTTGCGGCGGATGATGATGTCGCCGTTCTCGAGGATTTCGGGTGCCTCGTAATTGGCGATGTCGTCGATCCGGTCGAGCACCTGCATCAGTGCCGGGCCCATCTCCGACAGCAGCGATCTGAGATGCGGCTCGGCCATCTCCGCGAAGGCCCGGAAATCCTCGATGGCGGGCTCCATCTCGCCCATGATCCCGCGAAAGAACAGCTCCGCGCCTTCCTGCATCAGGCTGAAGCCCTCATCCTCGGCGGGGGCTTCCTCCACTTGCGCGGAGACGGGACCGGCGAGCAGCGCGGCGACAAGGGCGGCATGGAATGCGTGTTTCATGTCGCTGAAGCTAGTCGGCGGCCGAGGTGTTTCCAGTCGGATCGAGGTCGAGCGTGACCGGAAAATGGTCCGAGGCCGCGAGCAGTGCCTCACGCAGCTCGGCATCGGCATAGATCGCCGGGTCGTCGAAAGGGTGCCAGATGCGCCAGCGCGGCGCCCAGCCCATCAGGTCTGGTGACACCATCGCGTAGTCGAGAAGCGCCGAGAGGATGCGCCAGTCGGGCGGCACGGCGAAACGCGCGGTGGCGGGCTGCGCCGCGATGGGCTGCGACAGGGCCAAACGGGCATGCGGATCGTGCAGCCGCCGCTCGGGTGGCTCGCCCTCCCCCAGCACGATCTCCACCCCGGAGCGTCCGAACAGCCGCTCCTGCGCATCGAGACCGGGACCGTCGTTGAAATCCCCCATCACCACGAGGCTGTCGCCCGCATCCAGGTGATCTTCGACGCGCGCTCGCAGCCAGCCGCACTGCGCGAGCTGCTTGCGGCGGTTTTCGATCGCGATGCGCCGCAGGTCGCCGGGGTTCTGCGCGCCGTGGGGGGCCTTGGACTTGGCATGGACCCCGATGAGGCGCAGCGCGACGCCCTCGGCCTCGATCGCCAGCTCGAGCGGCGGCTTGGACCAGCTGATCCGCGTCTCGCCACGGCCTGCCTTGAGATCGAAGCGCGGCGCGCGGGCACTCTCCCGGGGATCGTGGCGGGCCCGAATGCGGTCGGGATCGTGGAGAAAGGCGATCTCCTGCTGTGTATGGCTGTGAAAGCCGATCAGCGCCTCCCGTGCCCGGAGCCCCACCCTGGCCGCGAATGTTTCGAGGGCACGGACGCCGCTGCGCTTGCCGCCGGTATCGGGAGCCTCGACCACTACGATCCCATCGGCATCGAGCGCCTGCATCACCACGGCGATGCCGTCGAGCTGCCGCGCCCGGGTGATGCCGTGACGGGCCGAGTCGCCCTCATCATGCAGCATCACGCCCGCATCATCGAACAGCCGGTCGAACCAGGCGACGTTCCACGTCGCCAGTCGCATCAGGCGCGGTTCTCCTCGCCATCCGGCGCCATGGCATGGCCCTGCCCCGCCTCGATCCGTTCCCAGGCGCGGTTGGCGGCGATCAGACGGCTTTCGGCCAGCTTCATCGCCTCCTCCGGCAAGCCCCGCGCGGCGAGCCGGTCGGGATGGGTTTCGCGCACGATGGCGCGCCAAGCGCTGCGAGCGGCATCGCGCCCTTCGTCGGGGGTCACGCCGAGGACATCCCACGGATCGGGCTCGCAATCCGGCACGAATCGCGCGCGCAGCCGCGCGAAGGCCCGCGCATCGATCTCGAAGATCTCGGCGACGCGTTTGAGAAAGGCGTTCTCCGCCGGGTGGTAGTCGCCATCCGCGAGCGCGATGTGAAACAGCCCCTCCATCAGGTCGCAAAGCGGCCCCTTCTCGCCCCCGAACATCGCGGCGATCTTGCGGGCGTAATCCTCGAATCCCGCCACGTCGGTGCGCGCCATGTTGAACACCCGTGCGGCATTGGCCTCCTCCTCGGGCGGGATCGTAAAGACCTCTCGAAAGGCCGCGACCTCGCCGCGCGTGACCTGACCGTCGGCCTTGGCCATCTTCGCGCCAAGAGCGATCACCGCGATGGCAAAGGCCACCGAGCGTTCGGGCGGCGTGCGCAGCCGGTCGAAGATCGAGGCGAGGCTCTCGCCCTGCCGCAACGCGGCGATGATCTCGGCTATGCGGGTCCAAATCGACATGGGGCCACCTTAGCGCCGCGTTGCGGCATTGTCAGAGTCGTTTCTGCAGGATCGCGAGGTCGAGCCAACGGCCGAACTTGCGCCCCACCTCGGGCATGGTGCCGGTGCGCACGAAGCCCATGCGTTCGTGAAAGGCGATGCCGGCCGTGTTTTCCGCCGTGACGCAGGCCACCATGACGTGCTTGTCCGCCTCCCGGGCGGTCTCGAAAAGCCGCTGCATCATCGCCTGACCGACGCCGCGCCCCTGCAGGCCGGGGGCGAGCAGGATCGTGTGCTCGACGGTATGACGGTAGCCGTCCGTGCCGCGAAACGGAAACCAGCGGGCCATGCCTTTCACCCCATCCTCGTCCCAGACGAAAAAGGGATCGCCGGACAGGGTAATCTCGGCGATCTCGGCCTCGCCGCGCTCGGTCGCGTTGAAGATCGAAGTGGTTTCGCGGATTACCCGGTTCCAAATGGCGGAAAGGGCGGGCGCATCGTCTGGCGTGGCGGGGCGGATCATCTCGCGGGGCTCCGAAGGGCGGGTGACGTCGGACCCTGTGATGTCGCGTCCCGCCGGGCGCCGCAAGAGCCCTGTGGGTCGCGGGCGGGTGTCTTGCCTTCAGATCGGGCATGCGAACCGACGGGTGTGGTACTGCATGGGGAGGGGACGCCTCCCTGATCAAGCCAGCCCAGCACCAACACGGCCAACCTTGCTCGCGACACGGAAGCGTTCGGTGCTATGGCGAACACGTACCAGGGGGTTCATGCCTGAAGCTGAGGCGGGCGACCTTTTTCTCGGCCGAGCATGCGCCCCCTGCGATACCGCAATCTCGGTGGTCGGCGATCTTTCCGATCCCGAAACGGGACGTTGCGCCCCACCCCGCACCGTTTGTCGCAGCACCCTTCGCGTGAGCGACATTCGCGCCTATGTTGAGGGCATGACACAGTTTCATTCCCTGTTCGCGCTCCTCGCCCTGCTTTGGGCCGCCCCCCTCGCCGCGGCACAGGAGGCGCCGGAGCTACTGGAGCGCTGGCAGGAAGAGCCGCGCGCGGCCTACCCGGTGGGCGAAGCGGAGCTGGAGGATTTCGAGTTTCGCGCCCGCCCCATCATCGTCTTCGCCGACGGGCCGGGCGATCCGCAGTTCGAGCGGCAGATGGGGTTTCTGGCGGAGCGGATCGACGAGTTGGCGGCGCGCGACGTGATCGTCCTGATCGACACCGCCCCCGAGGCGCGCAGCCCGATCCGCCGGGCGCTGCGCCCGCGCGGCTTCGCGGTGATCTTGATCGGCAAGGACGGGCGCATCGCGCAACGCAAGCCCGCCCCCTTCACGGGACGCGAGTTGATCCATGCGATCGACAAGCTGCCGCTGCGCCAGCAGGAGATCCGCGACGCCAACCGCCCCGTGGGCGGGGCGGGTGCTCAGGCATTGGAGACGCGGTAGTACCTTTGCGACACGACCGGCCAGTTGCCTGGGCCCTTACGGGGCAATGGCGGTTCACCCGAACCACACGCGATTCGAAGCGGAATGTTCGAGCCGCAGCCTCGGCTTTCCTTTTTTAGGGACGTAGAAACCGGTAGGAGAGCCTCTTGTCGGCATCGTGATAGATAACAGCGGAGCGGAACGCGCCCCGGCATTATCTCGATCCCGAGACGAAAAGAACCGCCGAGGTTTCCCCCGGCGGCCCTGAAGATCATTCGCCTCCGACCAAGGCCGGAAGGCGCGGTGCGCTTAGTAGCAGCCGGCCGCGTTCGGGTTGGTCACGCAGGGCGCGATGCCGCCGATCGCACCGCCGACCAGCGCGCCGGTCACGGCGTCTTCGCCGGTCAGTTCGGCAGCGGCAGCGCCAGCCAACGCACCGGTGGCGGCACGCTCGCCGGGGGTCGCGCCACAGGCAGCGAGGGTGGCGGCGACGCCGAGCGCGCCGAAGAGTTTGAACATGGATGCCATTCTTGGTCTCCGAAAATGAATGGTTGTGCCCCAGATGAAGACGTCACTGCCACTTCGCAGAGGCCTGTGCAAGTGAGACCGGCGCGGCTCGGGTCGCGTCCGGGGCCGGAACCGGGGCATGGGCGACAACCCGCCACCCCGTGGGGGAGATTTTCTCCCGAACCCGGTTCGCGGGGTCTCTACCAATCCTCGTCTTCGACCTCGTCATCGTCGTCGCTCTCGCCGAACACGTCCGGAAAGGAGCGCCGCGCCTGCGCCACGTCGATGCGCAGCAGCGCGTCGTAATCCTGCGGGTCGAAGGGGTCCTCGGCGGGCACCACCTCGCGGCCGAAGAGCCAGCTCAGCCGCCCGGCGTCGAGATTGCCACGCACGAAAGGCTCCTCGCCGAAATGCGCCCAAAGCGCGGCCATGAAGCCCTCGTCGGCGCGGCGATCGGGCGGGCGGCGATCGCGAAAGCGCTCGCGGCGGATGATCTTGGTCGGACCCTCCTTGGCGGCGCGGCGGATGGTGAACTGGAAGTCGGTGCCGGGCAGCCGGCCGGGAAATCCGCGATGCTTTTCCATGTCAGTCAAGTCCTCGGGCTGCGCCGCGTCGGGTGCGGCAGACCGGCTGATAGCCCGCCACGCGCCGCCGCACCATCCCGTGCGGCGCATTCCCTCGGCCCCAGCGCGCAAGATGAGAGGCAGAATGCCGGGATGGTCCCTGCCCTGCATCATCCCGGAGAACATTTCTCGCTCCTGCTCCGAACCAATCGGGTTCCAGTCACGAGGGGCGCGCCGCTCCGAGGCCGGGGCCTATCAGCTTCCGGCGGGACGCCAGCCTGCGCGGCGGGCCTCGCTCTCATCACAGAACCAGCGCTCGCCCGCGCTGGTGTCGATCTTGGTGCGTCCGTAAAGCGGATCGCCCGGCATATGATAGATGCGACCCCGGCTGGAGACGTTGCCCTTGATGGCGCATCCGCCAGCCTCGACACGTTCCTGCGCGGGCACGGAGGCTGCCTGGCCCTCGCGCTTGGCACGTCGCCAGTCCCATGGAGCTTCGACCTCACCGCGCCAGATGCCCCGTCCTGCCTGCCGCGCGGCGGCCTCGCTTTGTACATAGGCGTCGGAATATTCGACATAGGCCAAGGCCAGCCCCTCGGAGACCAGCGCCTCACCAATATCGGTGCCATCCACCGCGCAGCGCGCGACGATGCGCTCGTAGCGATCTATATCGACAGTGTCGCAGACCGCCTCGCGGCCTGCAAAGCGCAGCGAGGCTTCCTGCGTGACCCAATCACCGCAGTCCCATTGCGCCCCCGATCCGGTGCCGCAGCTCTGCGCGTTCTCTGGTGCATCGACGCCGTGCAGCCGCACCCGCGCGCCGCCCACATCGATCGTGTCGCCATCGATCACGGTGATGCGTCCCGCGGGACCGGTGGGCGCAGGCTCGGTCGAGCACAACCCGAGCAGGGCGAGGATCGCGAAACAGGCCATGCCGGAGATCTCGGCGCTTTCGAGGCCTCCGGCAAGTGTTTCGTTAACTTTAAATTAGGAACTTCGTGCTCCAGGCGAAAATCACCGTTGCGCCACACGCCATGCGGGGTGAATCCACGGTTTTTCATCCAAAGCGGCGAGGCTGCGGCCGAGGATGTGGTCCGATGCCTTTTCCCCCACCATGATCGAAGGAGCGTTGAGGTTGCCATTGGTGATGCGTGGAAAGATCGAACTGTCGGCCACGCGCAGGCCCTCGACCCCGATCACCCGGCATTCGGGATCGACCACCGCGTGCGTATCCTCCGCCGCGCCCATCCGGCAGGTGCCGCAGGGGTGGTAGGCGCTCTCGACATGTTCGCGGATCGCGTCGTTCAACTGCTCGTCGGTCTGGACATCATCCCCCGGGAGGATCTCGTGACCGCGATAGGGTGCGAAGGCGCGCTGACCGAAGATCTCGCGGGTCAGGCGGATGCAGATCCTGAAGTCCTCCCAATCCTTCTCGGTCGACATGTAGTTGAACAGGATCTTCGGCGCCTCGGCGGGATCGGTGGATGCCAAGGTCACCTGCCCGCGCGAATCCGAACGCATCGGGCCGACATGGGCCTGAAATCCATGCCCTTCGGCGGCCGCCTGCCCGTCATAGCGCACAGCCATGGGCAGGAAGTGATACTGGATGTCCGGATATTCGACGCCCGCGCGCGAGCGGATGAAGCCTGCGCTCTCGAACTGGTTCGAGGCGCCGAGACCCGAGCGTGTCAGCATCCACTGCGTGCCGACCTTGCCCTTGCCCCAGAGGTTCCAGTGGCTGAACAGCGAGACCGGCTGCGTCGCGGCCATCTGGATATACATCTCGAGATGGTCCTGCAGGTTACGGCCGACGCCCGGGCGATCGGCGACGACTGCGATGCCGTGCTCGGACAGATGTGCGGCCGGGCCGATGCCCGACAGCATCAGCAGCTTGGGCGAGTTGATCGACGAGGCCGCGATGATCACCTCGGCGCGCGCCCGTATCACCTCGGTCTTCGACCCGCGACTTATCTCCACGCCCCTCGCGCGGCCCTCTTCGATCACCACGCGATGCGCGAGGCCGCGCAGAAGCGTGCAGTTGTCGCGCTTGAGCGCAGGACGCAGATAGGCATTGGCGGCGGACCAGCGGGTCCCCTGCCAGATCGTCGCCTCCATGGGTCCGAAGCCTTCCTGCTTCTCGCCGTTGTAATCGTCGGTGAGTGGGTAGCCCGCCTGCCCGCCGGCCTCGACGAAGGCGCGGGTCAACGGGTTGTCGCGCGGTCCGCGTGTGACATGGAGCGGTCCGTCATGCCCCCGGCGGGCGGGATCACCCCCATGGCCCCCGTCATGCCAGTTTTCCATCCGTTTGAAATAGGGAAGCACGGAGGCGTAGTCCCAGCCCTTGGCTCCCAACTCGGACCAGGTATCGAAATCGCGCGCATGGCCGCGCACATAGACCATGCCGTTGATCGAGGACGAGCCACCGATCACTTTGCCGCGCGGGGTCGCCAGGCGCCGGCCACCCAGATGAGGTTCGGGCTCGGAGCGATAGCCCCAATCGTAGCGCGACATGTTCATTGGGTAGCTCAGCGCGCCGGGCATCTGGATGAACGGCCCGGCATCGGTACCACCATGCTCGATGACGATAACGCTGCGCCCCGCCTCGGACAGGCGATAGGCCATGGTACAGCCGGCGCTGCCGGCTCCGACGATCACGTAATCCGCTTCCATGCTGGTCATCCATGTCCTGCCGGACCGGACATTTGGAAATGTCCGGTCCGGATTATTGCAATAATCCGGCTCTCGGCCGCTCAGAAGGGCGCTTCGACCGCACCCATCGCCACGTAGACGGTCTTGAGCTGGCTCCAGTGCTCGATCGCCACCTGTCCGTTCTCACGCCCTACGCCGGACATCTTCATGCCGCCGAAGGGCGCCTCGACCGGCGTCAGATTGTAGGTGTTGATCCAGCACGACCCCGCTTGAAGCCCCGCTACCATCCGGTGCGCGCGAGCGAGATCGCGGGTGAAGACACCGGCGGAGAGGCCATAGATCGTGGCATTGGCGCGCTCGAGCACCTCCTCTTCGGTCGCGAAACCGAACACCGACATGACCGGGCCGAAGATCTCTTCGCGCGCGATGGTCATGTCGTCCTCGACATCGGCGAAGACCGTGGGTTCGATCCAGAAGCCGGCGCCCTCGGGGCGACCGCCACCGGCGACGAGGCGCGCGCCTTCCTCGCTTCCCTTGGCGATGAACCCCTCGACGATCTCGCGCTGGCGCTCGGAGACCATCGGCCCGAAATTGGTTTCCTCATCGAGCGGATCCCCCGCTTTAACCCCCTTCAGCCGTTCGCTCAGCCGCTTGAGGAAGGCCTCCCGGATGCCGTCCTGCACGAAGACGCGGGTGCCGTTGGAGCAGACCTGACCCGTGGAGTAGAAGTTCGCGTTGATCGCCGCGGAGACCGCATCCTCAAGGCTGGCATCGTCGAAGATGACGAGCGGCGACTTGCCCCCAAGCTCCATCGTCACCGACTTCATGCCCGAAGCGGCGGCCGAGTAGACCTTGCGCCCCGTCGGCACCGAACCGGTGAGCGAAACCTTGGCCACGCGCTCGTCCTCCACGAGTTGCGCGCCCACCTCGCCATAGCCCTGCACCACGTTGAACACGCCCGGCGGTGCGCCCGCTTCCAGCAGGATCTCGGCCACCTTGAGCGCCGAGAGCGGCGTGGTCTCGGAGGGCTTGAACACCATGGTGTTGCCGCAGGCGAGCGCGGGCGCGGCCTTCCAGCAGGCGATCTGCGTGGGATAGTTCCACGCGCCGATCCCCACCGCCACGCCCAACGCCTCGCGGCGGGTATAGACGAAGTCCTCGCCCATCTGGATGTGCTCGCCCGACAGCGTCGCGGCCAGACCGCCGAAATATTCCAGCGCGTCGGCACCTGAGGTGGCGTCGGCCACCAGCGTTTCCTGCAACGGCTTGCCGGTGTCCTTCGTCTCCAGTTCCGACAGTTCGCGGTTGCGGGCGCGCATGATGTCGGCGGCGCGGCGCAGGATGCGGCCGCGCTCGGTTCCGGTCATCGCCGCCCAGGCCGGCTGCGCCCGCCTGGCTGCCGCCAGAGCCCGATCGACGAGAGCGGGCGTCGCCGAATGCAGCGTGGCGATAATTTCCCCGGTGGCCGGGTAGATCACGGGAATGGCCGCGCCGCTGTCGTCCTCGACATAGGCGCCGTCGATGAAGTGGCTGGCCTCGGGTTGGGTCGGATAGGTCATGACTGCGTGCTTTCGGAAAGGTGAAAGGGAGCGCTCACTCGCCGCGTGGATAGCGCTGGCTCTCCTCGAGAATGTTCAGGTCCATGTGGTTGCGCATGTATCGCTCGGAAGCGGCGCGCAGCGGCTGGTAGTCCCACGGGTAGTAGCCACCCTGGCGCAGCGCCTCGTAAACCACCCAGCGGCGGGCCTGGCTCTGGCGTACCTGGGCATCGGCGAGATCGAGGTTCCAGCGCTCCGCGGCCATGGCCCGAAACCGCTTGAGCGTCTCGGCATGGGCGGGATTGGCGGCGAGGTTGGATCGCTCGGCCGGATCGGCCTCGAGATCGAAGAGCTGTTCGGGATCGACCGGACAGGCGGTGTATTTGAAGCGCCCCTCGCGCAGGGCGATCATCGGCGCGATCGAACCTTCGGCGGCGTATTCCATCGCCACAGGCGTCTGGCGTTTCGCGCCCTGCCCGAGCGGCACGAGGCTTTCGCCATCGGTCCAGGGCGTGACTTCGGACATGTCGACGCCGGCGAGATCGCACAGCGTCGGGGTCACGTCGATGGCCGAGACCGGGTCGGTGACGAGAGCAGGCTCCATGCCGGCGGCCGAGATCATCAACGGCACCCGCGCCGAGCCCTCGAAGAAGCTCATCTTGAACCACAGCCCGCGGTCCCCGAGCATGTCGCCATGGTCCGAGACGAAGACCACGATCGCCTCCTGTCGCGTGTCCTCGAGCACCTGCAAAAGCTCGCCCAGCTTGTCGTCGACATAGCTGATATTGGCGAAGTAGCCCTGCCGGGCCCGGCGGACCTGCTCTTGCGTGATCTCGAAGCTGTCCGCGTCGCAGGCGTCCCAGAGCCGCTTCGAATGCGGATCCATCTGCTCGTAGGGGATCGCCTCACCCGGCGCCTCGAGATGGTCGCAATCGTTGTAGAGGTCCCAGTACTTGCGCCGCGCCACGTAGGGATCATGCGGATGGGTGAAGCTCACCGTCAGGCACCAGGGCCGCGCGTCATGGCCGCGCGCCAGATCGTAGAGCTTGGTCTTGGCCTGATGCGCGACATCGTCGTCATATTCGAGCTGGTTGGTGATCTCGGCGACCCCGGCGCCGGTGACCGATCCGAGGTTGTGATACCACCAGTCGATCCGCTCGCCCGGCTTGCGCCAATCCGGGGTCCAGCCGAAATCGGCGGGGTAGATGTCGGTGGTGAGCCGCTCCTCGAAGCCGTGCAGCTGGTCGGGGCCGACGAAATGCATCTTGCCCGACAGGCAGGTCTGCCAGCCGGCGCGGCGCAGGTGATGCGCAAAGGTCGGGATGTCCGAGGGGAACTCGGCGGCGTTGTCGTAGACGCCGGTGCGGAACGGCAGCTGGCCCGACATGAAGGACGCCCGCCCCGGCGCGCAGAGCGGGCTGCCGGTATAGGCATTGGCAAAGCGGGTCGAGCGCGCGGCGAGCTTCTTGAGGTTCGGCGCGTGCAGCCAGTCTGCCGGACCGTCGGGGAACAGCGTTCCGTTCAGCTGGTCGGCCATGACGATGAGGATGTTGCGGGTCGGTGTCATTTCAGCTCCAGTTCGAGCGCGGCGAGCAATTGCCTCGTGGCGGCGGGGCCATCGGCCGGACCGCCCGCGAGTCCCTGCTTCAGATACATCCCGTCGATCAGCGCCGCGAGACGCTCCGCCGCGTCCATCGCCCCGGCCCCCAGCAGCGGGCGCAGGTCATGCGCGAGATTCGCCCGCAGCCGCCGGTGATAGATCCGCAGCAGGCGCGCCGCCTGCTCCGAAGTCCGCGCCAGGACGTAGAAGTTGAGCCAGGCCGCGATCACCTCTGAGCGGAAGTTCGAGGGGCCGAAATTGGCCCGCAGGATCGCCGCGACGCGGGCACGCGGATCGCCCTTCGCCGCGATCAGCGCCTCGCGCACCTCGGTGGAATACTCGGCCAGCAGGTGACGCATCGCGGCCAGGAATATCCGCTCCTTGTTGCCGAAATAGTGATGCGCCAGCGCCGAGGACATGCCGGCGCGGCGGGCGATCTGCGCCACCGTGACGTCGAGCGAACCCTGCGCGCCGATCTCCTCGATCGTCGCTTTGATCAATGCAGAGCGCCGTATAGGTTCCATCCCGAGCTTGGGCATCAAGGGTCTCCGATCCGCCCCGGCCCAATGACCGGGTTGCAACCGTGACCCTAATAGGGTTTTTATTGACGCGTCAATCAAGAACCCGGAACAGCAGAGAGGACGACTTCGATGAAGCTTCGCACCATGATCAGCGCAGTTGCGCTGACCACCGCCGCCACCGGCGCGTTCGCCCAAGACGCAGCCGAGTGCCGCGACATCGTGATGTCGGATGTGGGCTGGACCGACATCACCGCCACCACGGCGACCACCGCCATCGTGCTCGAGGCGCTGGGCTACGAGCCCGAGATCAAGGTGCTCTCGGTGCCCGTCACCTTCACCTCGATGTCGGATGGCGACATCGACGTGTTCCTGGGCAACTGGATGCCGACCCAGTCGAGCGAGATCGCGCCCTATACCGAGGATGGCAGCATCGAGACGGTGCACAAGAACCTCACCGGCGCGAAGTACACGCTGGCGACCAACGCCGCGGGCGCCGCGCTGGGCATCGCGAACTACGCCGACATCGCCGAGCATGCCGAAGCGCTCGACAATACCATCTACGGCATCGAGCCGGGCAATGACGGCAACCAGCTGATCCTCGAGATGATCGAGACCGACGCCTTCGGGCTGGGCGATTTCGAAGTCAAGGAAAGCTCCGAGCAGGGCATGCTGGCGCAGGTCGACCGCGCCTCCAAGCGCGACGAGCCGGTGATCTTCCTCGGCTGGGAACCGCACCCGATGAACGCCAATTACGACATGACCTATCTCGAGGGCGGCGACGACTGGTTCGGCCCCAATCTCGGCGGCGCCGAGGTCTATACCGTGACCCGGCAGGGTCTCAGCGAGGAGTGCCCCAATCTCGGCACCTTCCTCACCAATCTCGAATTCACGCTCGAGATGGAGAACGAGATCATGGGCTCGATCCTCAATGACGGAATGGACCCGCGCGATGCCGCGCAGGAATGGCTCGCCGCCAACCCGCAGGCCGTCGAGCCTTGGCTCGAAGGCGTGACCACGCTGGACGGCTCCGAGGCCCTGCCCGCCGTGCAAGGCGCGATCGAAGGCTGATCCGCGCCTCGAAAGGGCGCGCCACCGCGCGCCCCTGCCTCGGCCCCGATCGGGGCCGAGCTCTGGTTTTCCGGCCGCCTGGCGCGGTCCCCGCCCATCCGATCCGCGGCCCTCAGCGCCGCCTTCCCGACACGGAGACACCGATGACCCGACCGATCCGAGGCGCCGTCCCATGGAACTGACCATTCCCAAGATTCCCGTGGGTGACTGGGCCGCCGACGGCTTCGATTGGCTCGAAACCAACCTCGCCATCGTGTTCGACACGCTCTCGATGCTGCTCGAGGCGATGATCGAGGGCATCCTGTGGCTCCTGCAGACACCGCCCGAGCTGCTCGTCATCGCCGTCTTCGTCGGCCTTACCTACGCCCTGCAGCGGCGCTGGCAGCCGGCGCTTCTGGTGGCGCTGGGCTTCCTGTTTGTGCTGAACCAGGGCTACTGGGAGGAGACGAGCGAGAGCCTGACGCTGGTGCTTTCGGCCTGTGTCGTCTGCATGGGCGTCGGCGTGCCGATCGGCATCGCCGTGGCGCACCGCCCCAAGCTCTACGCCTGGGTCGCGCCCGTGCTCGACCTGATGCAGACGCTGCCGACCTTCGTCTACCTGATCCCGGCGATCGTCTTCTTCGGCATCGGCATGGTGCCCGGCCTGATCGCCACGGTGATCTTCGTGCTGCCCGCGCCGATCCGCCTGACCCAGCTCGGCATCTCCAACACGCCGACCGCGCTGGTCGAGGCGGCGCAGGCCTTTGGCGCGACGCCGCGCCAGCTGTTGTGGAAGGTCGAGCTGCCCTCGGCGTTTCCGCAGATCATGACCGGGCTGAACCAGACCATCATGCTGTCGCTGTCGATGGTCGTCATCGCCGCGCTTGTCGGCGCCGACGGTCTCGGCGTGCCGGTGGTGCGGGCGCTGAATTCGGTCAACACCGCGCTCGGCTTCGAGAGCGGCTTCGTGATCGTCGTGGTCGCCATCATGCTCGACCGCGCGCTGCGCGTGAAGCGAGGGTAAGTAAGACATGTCAGACAACACCCCCCGCAGCACTGGCAAACGCAACGCCGTGGAGTTCGATGCCGTCAACATCGTCTTCGGCGACCGTCCCGAGGCGGCGCTGCCGCTGATGGACGAAGGGCTCGAGCGCCCCGAGATCGCCGAAAGGACCGACCAGGTTCTTGGCGTTCACGACTGCACGCTCGACGTGCCCGAGGCCGAGATCCTCGTGCTCATGGGCCTTTCGGGGTCCGGCAAGTCGACGCTCCTGCGCGCCGTCAACGGGCTCAATCCCGTGGTGCGCGGCGACGTCCGCGTGCGCATGAACGGCGAAATGACCTCGGTCACGCAGGCCAACAAGAAGACGCTGCGCGAGATTCGCCTGCACCACGTCGCCATGGTGTTCCAGCAATTCGGCCTGCTGCCGTGGCGCAGCGTGCGCGACAATGTGGGCCTCGGGCTGGAGCTGGGCGGCATGAGCCGCGCCGAGCGCCGCGACCGGGTCGAGACCGAGTTGGAAATGGTCGGTCTCGCCGATCGGGCCGACGCGCTGGTCGGCGAGCTTTCGGGTGGCATGCAGCAGCGTGTCGGTCTTGCCCGCGCCTTTGCCACCGACGCGCCGATCCTCCTGATGGACGAGCCTTTCTCGGCGCTCGACCCGCTGATCCGCTCGCGGCTGCAGGACGAGCTTCTGGACCTGCAGGCGCGCAAGCAGCGCACTATCATCTTCGTCAGCCACGATCTCGACGAGGCGTTCAAGCTCGGCAACCGCATCGCCATCATGGAGGGCGGGCGTATCGTGCAGGCCGGCACCCCGCGCGAGATCTTCACGCGGCCCGCGAACGGCTACGTGCGCGATTTCGTTGCGCATATGAACCCGCTCGGCGTGCTCTGCGCCCGCGACGTGATGGACCCGGACGCCAAGCTCGCCGCCGAGGGCCGGGTCACGGCAGACACGCCGATCCTCGAGGTGATGGCGCTGATCCACGCCACGCCCGCGCCGCTCGACGTGACGGAGGATGGCCGGGTGATCGGTCAGGTCAGCCCCGGCTCGATCCTCGAGCGCCTCGGCCAGATGCCCGCCGACTGAGCACCGCCTCGGGCGTGGCGGCGGTCGCCGCCCGCCGCGCCCGGGTTTCGCGCCAACTGATGAACAGCACCGATCCCATGATGATCGCGCCACCCAGAACGGTAAAGGGATCCACCGGCTCGCCGAAGAGCAGCGCCCCGAGCAGCACGGCCCAGACCAGCTGCAGAAAGGTCACCGGCTGCGTGACCGTGAGCGGCGCCGAGGCGAAGGCACGCGTCATCGCGTAATGCCCGCCGGTGCCGAGCCCCGCGGCAAGGAACAGAAACACCAGATCGCCAGCGGCCGGCGCCGCCCAGACCGGCAGCGCGAATGGCAGTAGCCCCAGCGGCACCATCAGCGACAGCATCGCCACGATCACCTCCGGCGACAGGTCCTCCGACAGGCGTTTGACCACCAGATAGCCAGAGGCGATCAGCATCGCCGTCCCCATCATCGCCACATGACCGGGATCGATCTCGCGCAAGCCGGGGCGCAGCACCACGAAGGCCCCGATGAAGGCCGCGCCCACCGCCGCGAGACGGCGCGGTGGCAGCGCCTCGCCCATCAGGAGCGCCGCGCCGACCGTCACCCAGATCGGGTTGAGGTAGTTGATCGCCGTCACGTCGCCCAAGGGGATGCGGGCGATGGCGTAGAACCACAACCCGACCCCGCAGCTATGCAGTACCGCGCGCAGGCTGAGCAGTCGCCAGTGCCGCGTCGTGATCCGGGCCCGTCGCAAGGCGGGTAGCATCGGCAGCAGGAAGGGCAGGCCCAGCGCGAAGCGCAGCAGCGCCGTCTGCGCCGCCGGAAGCGCCGTGCCCACCGATTTGATCAGCACCGTCATGCCGACGAAGCACAGCCCGGCGGCCACCATCCAGCCGATCCCGGCAATGGGCGAGCCCTCGCTGCGCATGATGGATGCTGTCGTCATGCAAATCTCCTCGCGCCACCTGATGGCAAAGCGTATGGGGATGCAAGCCCGGCCGTCGGGCATGGCGGGGCCGGGTCATGCGTATTTGCGGAACAAAGTAGCCTTCAGCCGCCCAGCACCAAACCGGCGGCGATGCTCCACATCACCAACGCGATGCCCGCATCGAGCAGGCGCCAGGCGGTGGGCTTCGCGAAGACGGGGCGCAACAGCCGCGCGCCATAGCCCAAGGCGAAGAAGAACAGGAAGGACGCGGTGACGGCACCGCTTCCGAAGGCCCAGACCCGCCCTCCGAAGCGTGAGGCGATCGACCCCAGCAGCACCAGAGTGTCCAGATAGACATGGGGGTTGAGCCAGGTCAGCGCGAGACAGGTCAGCACCGCGCGGCGCAGGCCCGCCGTGCCCTCCTCCGCGGCCCGAAGCGCGGCTCCACCCCTCCACGCGGCCAAGGCCGCCTTGGCGCCATAGACCAGCAGGAAAGCCGCGCCGCCCCAGCGCAGCAACGGCGCGATCCAAGGCGCGACCTCGGCCAGCGCCGCGAAGCCCGAGACACCGGCGGTGATCAGCACAGTGTCCGACAGCGCGCAGGTCAGCACCACCGCCAGCACGTGATCGCCCCTGAGCCCCTGGCGCAACACGAAGGCGTTCTGCGCCCCGATGGCGAGGATCAGCGACAGCCCGAGCGCGAGCCCGGCGGCGAAGGCGGAGAGCAAGGCGGCATCCATGGGGGCGGCTTAGCCGCGGCCCCCTGCCCTCGCAATATCAGAAAGGCACGTCGTCGGCCTGATCCGATGTCACGACGAAGCGCGCCACCACCTTCTTCTGCCCCGCCTTGTCGAAGGCGATGTCGAGCTTGTCGCCCTCGACCCCCACCACCTCGCCATAGCCGAACTTCTGGTGAAACACGCGGTCCCCGGTGGTGAAGGAGGACACCGCCGTCATGTCGATGGTGATGTTCTTGGCCTCGGCCGGCTGGCGCATCTGCCGCTGCTGGCCGCGCGCCTGCAGCCGCTTCCAGCCCGGGGAGTTGTAGACGTCCGCCTTGGCCGCGTTGTCGTGGAGCCGCGAGCCTTGCGCCGCGTTGATCGCCGGCGACGCCGAGGACGACATCCCCGCCGCGCCGTAACCACCACCATAGAGGCCCGGCGGCGTCAGTACCTCGACATGACCCTCCGGCAGCTCGTCGATGAAGCGCGAGGGCAGCTGGCTCTGCCACTGGCCGTAGACCCGCCGATTGGCGGCGAAGGAGATCGTGCAGACGGCCTCGGCGCGGGTGATGCCGACATAGGCCAATCGCCGCTCTTCCTCGAGGCCGCGCAGCCCGCTCTCGTCCATCGAGCGCTGCGACGGGAACAGCCCGTCCTCCCAACCCGGCAGGAACACCATCGGAAATTCGAGACCCTTGGCGGCGTGCAGCGTCATGATCGACACCTTCTCGCCCTCCTCGGCCTGCTCGTTGTCCATGATCAGCGCCACGTGTTCGAGGAATCCCTGCAGGCTGTCGAAGCCTTCCAGCGCCTTCACGAGTTCCTTCAGGTTTTCGAGCCGACCCGGCGCCTCCGGCGTCTTGTCGTTCTGCCACATGCCGGTATAGCCGCTCTCGTCGAGGATCATCTCGGCCAGTTCGACATGGGTGTCGCTCTCGTTCACCACCTGCCCGTGCCAGCGGTCGAGCGCGTCGACGAGGATCGACAACTCCTTGAGCCCCTTGCCACCCAGAAGCTTGGTCTGCACCACGATGCGCGCGCCCTCGACGAGGCTCACCCCGTTCGAGCGGGCGGCGCGCTGGATCGTCTGCACGGCCTTGTTGCCCAGCCCGCGCTTGGGCGTATTGACGATCCGCTCGAAGGCGAGATCGTCGTCGAGCGAGACGGCGAGGCGAAAATAGGCCATCGCGTCGCGGATCTCCAAGCGCTCGTAGAAGCGCGGACCGCCGATCACCCGGTATGGCAGGCCGATGGTCAGGAAGCGGTCCTCGAAGGCACGCATCTGGTGCGAGGCGCGCACGAGGATTGCCATGGAATCGAGACCCACCGGGTCCATCCCCCGGGTGCCGCGCTGCGCCGCCTCGATCTCTTCGCCGACCCAGCGTGCTTCCTCGTCGCCGTCCCAATGGCCGATCAGCCGGACCTTCTCGCCCTCCTGCTCCTCGGTCCAGAGCGTCTTGCCCAGCCGTCCCTTGTTGGCGGTGATGAGGCCGGAAGCCGCGCCGAGAATATGCGGCGTCGAGCGGTAGTTCTGCTCCAGCCGGATCACCTCGGCGCCCTCGAAATCCTTTTCGAAACGCAGGATGTTGCCCACCTCGGCGCCGCGCCAGCCATAGATCGACTGGTCGTCATCACCGACGCAGCAGATGTTCTTGTGTCCGCCCGCCAGCAGCCGCAGCCAGAGGTACTGCGCCGCGTTGGTGTCCTGATACTCGTCCACGAGGATGTAGCGGAACCAGCGACGATACTGGTCGAGCACGTCGTCGCGATTCTGGAAGATGGTGACCATGTGCAGCAGCAGGTCGCCGAAATCGACGGCGTTCAGATCCTTGAGCCGCGCCTGATAGGCGGCGTAGAGCTTGCGCCCCTTGCCGTCATAGGCCGAGGCGTCGGCGGTCGGCACGTTCTCGGGCGTCAACGCCCGGTTCTTCCAATCATCGATGATCCCCGCCAGCATCCGCGCGGGCCACCGCTTGTCGTCGATGTTCTCGGCCGCGACCAGCTGCTTCAGCAGCCGGATCTGGTCGTCTGTGTCGAGGATGGTGAAGTTCGATTTCAGCCCGACCAGCTCGGCATGCCGGCGCAGGAGCTTCACGCAGATCGCGTGGAACGTGCCGAGCCACGGCAGACCCTCGACCGTCTCGCCCAGCATCCTGCCGATGCGCTCCTTCATTTCGCGCGCGGCTTTGTTGGTGAAGGTCACGGCGAGGATCTCGTTGGGCCGCGCGCGTCCCGTGCGCATCAGGTGGACGATCCGTGCCGTGAGAGCCCGGGTCTTGCCGGTTCCCGCCCCCGCCAGCATCAGCACAGGGCCGTCCATCGTCTCGACCGCGAGCCGCTGCGCCGGGTTCAGCCCGTCGAGATAGGGGGCGCCGCCCGGCTGCGCCATGGCGCGACGCGACAATGGCATGGAAGCGGCCTCGAAGGCCTCGTCATCGGAAAAGCTGCTCATGGCGCCAATCTAGCGCCCATGCCCCCCGATGAAAAGCAGCGTTCCGTATATGTTCGCAATGCGGCAACCGCCGGGCGATTGCCTTGAAAGCGCGGCATCTTTCTCCCGCCCGCGCCGCTGCTCCCCTGACTTGTTAACCGGCCCGTAGCCGGAGCCTGCCAGTTTGCATGGGCAATCACAGGAAGGTCCCCATGACCAGAATCCGCTTTCTCGGACGCCCCCGGCTCAACATGCTGCTGATGCTGTTTCTCGGGCTGGCCACCGCCGTGGCCTGGCTGTCGGTGGTGTATCTGCCGACGCCGCTGGTCAATCGGATGATGCGCGAGGATATCAGCCGCGAGGCCGAGAACTGGCGCTTTCGAGTGCTGCACACGCTCGAGAATGGCAGCCTCGCCTTCGAGCGTGGTCACCTGAGCGAAGTCGACATCGCCTGGCTCGAAGAGGTCACGACGCTGTCGGACATCTACCGCTTCAAGCTCTTCACGGCCGATGGCCGTGTGTTCTGGTCGTCGCGGGCCTCCGACATCGGCACGATCAACGACAAGCCCTATTTTCAGAGCGTCGTGGCGCAGGGCGAGAAATACTACAAGGCCGAGATGAAGCCCATGGGAGAGGTCGACGGCCACCTGCACGGGGCTGCCGACCACCACCTGCCCGGCGACATGCTCTGCGTGGCCGAGATCTATACGCCCGTGATGCGCGACGGTCGCTTCGTCGGTGCGATCGAGTTCTACACCGACGTGACCGCCATGGGGCACACCTTTACCATAAGGCTGCGCAACATCTTCATCGGGTTGTCCGGCATCTCGCTGATCCTTCTGGTGCTGACCACCGTGGTAATCCGCCGCGCCGGGCGCATACAGGTCGCCGCGATGCGCGAGCGCGCCGAGGACGAGCGCGAGATGATGCAGGACCAGATGCGGCTGACCCGCGAGGTGCAGCTCCTGGGCGAACTCAACGAGTGGCTGCAATCCTCGCGCTCGCTCGACGAACTCTTCCAGATGGTCGGCCGCTTCATGACCCACATCCTGCCCCACTGCGAAGGCAGCATCTACGTCTACTCCAACTCGCGCGACGTGCTGGTCGGCGCCACGAGCTGGAACGGCGGCCATCATTGCGATCACATCCGGGCCGAGGATTGCTGGGGGCTGCGCCGCGGCCGCACCTACAGCTATGGCGCCGCCGAGGTCGATTTCCCCTGCGGCCATACCGAGACGCAGGATACGCGCCCGGCCTACTGCTTTCCGGTGCTGGCGCATGGCGAGACGATCGGCCTGCTGCACCTCAAGGCGCGGCCCGAAACCAACCTTCTCGATTTTCGCGCCAGCCAGAAGCGAGCCCAGATGTGCGCCGAACAGATCAGCCTCGCCATCGCCAATGTGCAGATGCGTGACCAGCTGCATGACCGCTCGATCCGCGACCCGCTCACCGGGCTCTACAATCGTCGCCACCTGACCGAGACGCTGCGCCGCCATCTCGACCGCGCCCAGCGCGAGGATCGGCCGCTTTCGCTGCTGTCGCTCGACGTCGATCACTTCAAGCGATTCAACGACAATCACGGCCACGACGCGGGCGACATGGTGCTGCGCGCTGTCGGCTCGGCGCTCGAACAGTTCTGCGATGGCGACGAGACCGCCTGTCGCATCGGCGGAGAGGAATTCATGCTGCTCCTGCCCGATCTGCGGCTGGAGGCGGCGGCGTTGCGGGCGGAAGCGCTGCGCGGCACCGTGGAGCGGATCTCCGTGCGCTATGGCGAAAAGACCCTGCCGCGCATCACCGTCTCGATCGGCGTGGCCGCGCATCCCGATGACGGCGCGATGCCACAACAACTGATGAAGGCTGCCGATGATGCGCTCTACGACGCCAAGGGGCGCGGCCGGAACCAGGTGGCGATCGCGGGCGAGGCGGACCCCGCCAAGGACGATGCCCCCACCCTGTTCGCGAAACCGCCGCAGGCGGAGGCTCTCGATCGCGCTGGCTGAAATCGCGATCCGGCGATCGCTCCGCTCACCCAAAACCGCCCTCGGCCCTGCTGGCAAAGAGACGCCGCTATCATCGCCATGCCGGAAGACGCGAGGATACCCCACCGCCCCGTTAGCGCTATCAGTAGTGAGTACCGCCCCCCTCGGCACAGCATCTCGGGGCTATACTGCACCGCAGAAACCCCTAGACTGCCGGCGACCAAACGGAAGGGGTGGACATGGCCGAATTCGAGAAGATCCTCGTAGCCAACCGCGGCGAAATCGCGATTCGCGTGATGCGGGCAGCCAACGAGATGGGCAAGAAGACCGTCGCGGTCTATGCCGAAGAGGACAAGCTCGGCCTGCACCGTTTCAAGGCAGACGAAGCCTATCGTATCGGCGAGGGCCTGGGCCCGGTCCAGGCCTATCTCTCGATCCCCGAGATCATCCGCGTGGCCAAGATGTCGGGCGCCGACGCGATCCACCCCGGATATGGTCTGCTCTCCGAGAACCCGGAATTCGTCGATGCCTGCACCGCGGCCGGCATCACCTTCATCGGCCCCAAGGCCCAGACCATGCGCGAGTTGGGTGACAAGGCCTCGGCGCGGCGCGTGGCGATCGAGGCGGGCGTGCCGGTGATCCCCGCCACCGAGGTGCTCGGCGACGACATGGCCGCGATCCGCAAGGAGGCCGCCGAGGTCGGCTACCCGCTGATGCTCAAGGCGAGCTGGGGCGGCGGCGGCCGCGGCATGCGGCCGATCATGGATGAGAGCGAGCTCGAGGAGAAAGTGCGCGAGGGCCGCCGCGAGGCCGAGGCCGCCTTCGGCAACGGCGAGGGCTATCTCGAGAAGATGATCACCCGCGCCCGCCATGTCGAAGTGCAGATCCTCGGTGACCAGCACGGCCAGATCTACCACCTGTGGGAGCGCGACTGTTCGGTGCAGCGCCGTAACCAGAAGGTCGTCGAGCGGGCCCCCGCCCCCTATCTGTCCGAGACCCAGCGCGAGAAGCTGTGCAATCTCGGCCGCCAGATCTGCGCCCATGTGAACTACGAATGCGCCGGCACGGTCGAGTTCCTGATGGACATGGATTCGGGCGAATTCTACTTCATCGAGGTGAACCCCCGCGTGCAGGTCGAGCACACGGTAACCGAAGAGGTCACCGGCATCGACATCGTGCGTGCGCAGATCCTGATCGCCGAGGGCAAGTCGATCGTTGAGGCCACCGGCTGCGCCAGCCAGTACGACGTGAAGCTCGACGGTCACGCGCTGCAATGCCGGGTTACGACCGAGGATCCGCATAACAGCTTCATCCCCGATTACGGCCGGATCCAGACCTACCGTTCGGCCACCGGTCCCGGCATCCGTCTCGACGGGGGCACCGCCTATTCCGGCGCCGTCATCACCCGCTTCTACGATTCGCTGCTGACCAAGGTGACGGCGCGCGCGCCCACGCCCGAGATGGCGATCGCACGCATGGACCGGGCCCTGCGCGAATTCCGGATTCGCGGCGTCAGCACCAATATCGACTTCGTCATCAACCTGCTGAAGCACCCGACCTTTCTGTCGAACCAGTACACCACCAAGTTCATCGACACGACGCCGGAGCTGTTCAAGTTCGACACGCGGCGCGACCGCGCGACTCGGCTCCTGACCTACGTGGCCGACATCACCGTCAACGGTCACCCCGAAACCGAAGGTCGCACCCTGCCCCCGCGCGATGCCAAGACGCCGCGCGCCCCTGCGCCCAAGGGCGAGGAGATCCGCCCCGGTACGCGGCAGATCCTCGACGAACAGGGTCCCAAGGCCGTGGCCGAGTGGATGAAGGCGCAAAAGCAGCTGCTGATCACCGACACCACGATGCGCGATGGGCACCAGTCGCTCCTGGCCACGCGGATGCGCTCGATCGACATGATCCGCGTCGCGCCGTCCTATGCCGCCAATTTGCCCGAACTGTTCTCGGTCGAATGCTGGGGCGGCGCCACCTTCGACGTGGCCTATCGTTTCCTGCAGGAATGTCCCTGGCAGCGGCTGCGCGACATCCGCAAGGCCATGCCCAACATCATGACGCAGATGCTGCTGCGCGCGTCGAACGGGGTCGGCTATACCAACTATCCCGACAACGTGGTGCAGGGCTTCGTGGCCCAGGCCGCGAAGTCGGGCGTCGACGTGTTCCGGGTCTTCGACAGCCTGAACTGGGTCGAGAACATGCGCGTCGCGATGGATGCGGTGATCGAGGCCGAGAAGGTCTGCGAGGGCACGATCTGCTACACCGGCAACATGCTCGACCCCAAGCGGTCCAAGTACGATCTGAAATACTACGTCGAGATGGCCAAGGAGCTGGAAAAGGCCGGGGCGCATGTGCTCGGCGTCAAGGACATGGCGGGCCTTCTGAAAGCGCCGGCGGCGACCCAGCTCTTCACCGCGCTGAAGGAGGAGATCGGCCTGCCGATCCACTTCCACACGCACGACACCTCCGGCGCGGCGATCTCGACCGTTCTGGCGGCCTCGGCGGCGGGCGTCGACGCGATCGACGCGGCGATGGACAGCTTCTCGGGCAACACCTCGCAGCCGACGCTGGGCTCGATCGTCGAGGCGCTCGACAAGACAGACCGCGACACCGGGCTCGACATCGAGGCGATCCGCGAGATCTCGAACTATTTCGAGCAGGTCCGCGCGCATTACGCCGCTTTCGAAAGCGGGCTGCAGGCTCCGGCCTCCGAGGTCTATCTCCACGAGATGCCCGGCGGGCAGTTCACCAACCTCAAGGCGCAGGCGCGTTCGCTGGGTCTCGAAGAGCGCTGGCACGAGGTCGCCAAAACCTATGCCGAGGTGAACATGATGTTCGGCGACATCGTGAAGGTCACGCCCTCCTCCAAGGTGGTGGGCGACATGGCGCTGATGATGGTGAGCCAAGGGCTGACCCGCGAACAGGTCGAGGACCCGAATGTCGACGTGTCCTTCCCAGACAGCGTCATCGACATGATGAAGGGCAATCTCGGCCAACCGCCGGGCGGCTGGCCCACCGCGCTACAGGCCAAGGTGCTGAAGGGCGAAAAGCCGCTCAAGGACCGGGCGGGCAAGCATTTGAAGCCCGTGGATTTCGAAGCGGCGCGCGCCGAGGCGATCAAGGCCACGGGCGAGACCGAGATCGACGACGAGGATCTCAACGCCTACCTGATGTACCCCAAGGTCTTCACCGACTATGCCCGCCGGCACCAGCAATACGGTCCGGTCCGCACCCTGCCGACCCGGACCTTCTTCTATGGCATGGAGCCGGGCGAGGAGATCTCGGCCGAGATAGATCCCGGTAAGACGCTGGAGATCCGTCTGCAGGCGGTCGGCGAGACCGGCGACGACGGCGAGGTGCGGGTGTTCTTCGAACTCAACGGCCAGCCGCGTACGGTGCGGGTGCCCAATCGCAAGGTCGCGGCCAAGGCGCAGAAGCGCCCCAAGGCCGAGATCGGCAACCCCGCCCATGTCGGCGCACCGATGCCGGGGGTGGTCTCGACCGTCGCCGCGCAGGCCGGACAGAAGGTCAAGCAGGGCGACATGCTGCTGACGATCGAGGCGATGAAGATGGAAACCGGCCTGCATGCCGAGCGCGACGGCACCATCAAGGCGGTGCATGTGACCCCGGGCGCGCAGATCGACGCGAAGGACCTGCTGGTCGAGATCGAATGACCCGGCTCGGCGCGGTTAGCCTCGTCGTGCCCGATTACGACGAGGCGATCGCCTTCTTCACCGGCCCCATGGCCTTCACCCTTGCCGAGGATGTGGAGATGGGGGCCGGAAAGCGTTGGATCCGCGTGGTGCCGTCCTCGGGCGGCACCGGCATCATCCTCGCCCGTGCCGAGACACCTGCGCAGCGAGACACGATCGGAGCGCAGGGCGGCGAGCGGGTCTGGCTGTTTCTCGAGACCGATGATTTCGTCCGCGACGCCAACCGGATGAAAGCCGGCGGCATCGTTTTCGAGGAGGAACCGCGCCACGAGCCCTACGGCATCGTGGCAGTGTTTCGGGACCCATGGGGCAACCGCTGGGACCTGATCGAGCCGAGCCTCGCCGGCTAGGGCGGACACCTTGGGCCTCGTCCCGACCCACCTGTTCGGTCGCCCATGCCGATGCTCGGGTTTCGAGATCGCAACGCCTCGCCGGAGAATTCCGCGCCGGGCGTTCGTTTTTCCGCTTGCACCCCCCCGCTGCCTTGGCTACATCCGCCCCACGAAACGGAAGCGGGTGTAGCTCAGGGGTAGAGCATTACCTTGCCAAGGTAAGGGTCGTGAGTTCGAATCTCATCACCCGCTCCAGTTTCGATCCTCCCTGATAGCAGACGGCAGATAGACGCGCGCGGGCGCGCTGCATTTCGCATGTCCCGCAGTCCACGGGTCCCGGCATGCCCTTCGTGGCTGCCGCACGCCATGGCGACCGGGTCCTGTACTGGGCACGTGCCGTCCTGCCTGCACTGCCCTTCACCTAGTGCCAATCGCACCCCCGAAACCCATGGGCGGCAACAGTCCGATCATGTTTGCGATCACGCCCCTTCGAAGCGCGTATCCGGCCGTGCGGGACTTCCGCGAAGTCGCCCGGATTTTCTCGTTCTCCCCTCTTGCACCCCACCGCGGCTCCGGCTACATCCGCCCCACGAAACGGAAGCGGGTGTAGCTCAGGGGTAGAGCATTACCTTGCCAAGGTAAGGGTCGTGAGTTCGAATCTCATCACCCGCTCCAGTTTCGATCCTCCCCGACATCGCCGAACGCGCTCTTGGCCCCGCTTCCCTCGCCGCCTATACGGTCGGCGAAACCAGTTGAGGGATGCCATGCGGACCGCCAAGATCACCCGCGCCACCGCCGAGACATCGATCGAGGTCGAGATCGATCTCGACGGCACCGGCGCCTATGACAACAAGACCGGCGTCGGCTTCTTCGATCACATGCTCGACCAGCTGTCGCGCCACGCGCTCATCGACATGAAGGTGCGCGCAGAAGGTGACCTGCATATCGACGACCACCACACGGTCGAGGATACCGGTATCGCGCTGGGCCAGGCGCTCAGGCAGGCGTTGGGAGACAAGAAGGGCATCCGCCGCTACGGCGCGTGCCACCTCGCGATGGACGATGCGCAGGTGCGCTGCGCGCTCGACCTGTCGGCGCGGCCCTTCCTGATCTGCAACCTCGATTTCCGGTCCTCCAAGATCGGGACCTTCGACACCGAACTGGTACAGGAATTCTTTCAGGCGCTGGCCACGCATGGTGGCATCACACTGCACATCGACCGGATCCACGGCCACAACGCGCATCACGTCGCCGAGGCCGCCTTCAAAGCCGTCGCCCGCGCGCTGCGCGAGGCGGTGGAGCCGGACCCGCGCCGCTCGGACGCGATTCCCTCGACCAAGGGGGCGCTATGAGCCTCACCGCGCTGATCGATTACGAAAGCGGCAACCTGCACTCGGCCCAGAAGGCCTTCGAGCGCATGGCGCGCGAGGGCGATGCGGGCGAGGTGATCGTCACATCGCGCCCCGAGGACGTGGCCCGCGCCGACCGGATCGTGCTGCCGGGCGACGGGGCGTTCCCGCATTGTCGCAACGCGCTTTCGGCACAGCCCGGGCTGCGCGAGGCGCTGGTCGAGGCGGTCGAGATCAAGGGGCGGCCGTTCCTCGGGATCTGCGTCGGCATGCAGCTTCTGGCCGAGGTGGGCCATGAATACGAGCGGACCGAGGGGCTGGGCTGGGTGCCGGGCGAGATCGTCCGGATCGAACCCTCGGACCCGAAAATGAAGGTCCCGCATATGGGCTGGAACGATCTTGTGATCGACCGCCCCCACAAGCTGCTCGAAGGGATCTCGACCGGCGATCATGCCTATTTCGTGCATAGCTGGCAGTTCCGGCCCAGCGACCCGGACACGCTGCTCGCGCATGTCGATTACGGCGGCCCGGTGACTGCGGTGGTGGGGCGCGACAACGTGGTCGGCGCGCAGTTCCATCCCGAAAAAAGCCAGGCGGCGGGGCTCAGGCTGATCGCCAATTTCCTGAACTGGAAGCCTTGACGACAAGAGGCCCGCGCGATGCGCGGGCCTTCTCGTTTCACCGGCAACAGCCTCACTTCAGGAAAGCGGCGAGGTCCTCGTAGAGCCGGTCGGCATGGGTCGCGGTGAGCCCGTGCGGCGCGTCCTCATATACCTTGAGCGTGGCGCTGGAGCCCGCGAGCTTGGCCGCGCGGCGGCCCGACGGGTCGATTGGCACGGTCTCGTCCTTGGCCCCGTGTACCACCAAAGTCGGGACCCTGAAGGCCGCCATGTCATCGGTAAAGTCGGTCTTTCCGAAGGCATCGACGCAGTCGAGCGTGGCCTTGGGGCTGGCCTGCATCGCCATCATCAGCGACCAGTGCAGCACGCCCTCGCTGACCTTGTTGCCATAGAAGGTCTTGAAGAACTCCCGCAGGAACTCGGGGCGATCCTTGCGCAACCCCTGCTTGATGCCTTCGAACACCTCGGCGGTAACGCCGTTGGGGTTCTTGTCGGATTTCAACATCCCCGGCGCGATCGAGGCGATCAGCCCGGCGGCGCGAATGTTGCGTCCCTCGTGGCGCGACATGTAGCGCGCGACCTCGCCGCCGCCCATCGAGAAGCCGATGATCGCCGCATCCTTCAGGCTCAGCTCGCGGATCACCGTGTCGAGGTCGTCGGCCATTGTGTCGTAATCATAGCCCTGGAAGGGCTGGCCGGACCGACCGAAACCGCGGCGATCATAGGACACGACGCGGTGCCCGGCCTCGGCCAGCCGCACCGCCTGGTACTCCCAGCTGTCAGAGTTGAGCGGCCAGCCATGAATCAGGACGACGGGGCGGCCTTCACCCCAATCCTTCACGTAGAGCTGGGTCTGATCCTTGGTGGTGACGAGGGGCATGCGCTGTCCTTCCCTTGTTCGCTTCCGGAAGAAAACCGGCACGCCCCCCGCGCTGTTCCGGCGCCTAGGGCAGCTTTTGCCAGACGCCGCCCTCGCGACAGAAACCCAGCACGCAGCCCGAAACCGACAGCCGATCGCCCGCGAGCACCAGCTTGGAGTTGTAGGTCTTGCCGCTGTCGGGGGCGAAGACCTTGCCGCGATACTCGCCACCGCCCACCGGCTTGGTGGCGGAGATGATGTTGCGCCCGAGGTTCGGCGAGGCGATCTCGGACCCGCCCGGGCCGAACGCCTTTACCAGCTGACCGCAAAGCTGCGCGCCGCAGGGCGCGACCTGCACCAGGCCGCTATTGCCGTTATCGTCAGGCGCGGTGCGCCAGGTGCCGAGCAGTGGCTCGGCCGAAGCCGCCCCTGCCAGTGCCACGAGCGCGCATGCGGCCCATGCCAGTCTCTTCATGATCGTCTCCTCCTCAATCATGCGGCGAAGCTGACGCGAAGGTCATCCGGGCTGGCAAGGCTGACGTGGCGTTGCATCCGGCGCGCTTGCATGCCACGAGGCGGCCGCAACACCCTGCCGGAGACAGCGCGATGATCCTCTACCCCGCCATCGACCTCAAGGACGGCCAGGCCGTGCGCCTGCTGCGCGGCGAGATGGACAAGGCGACCGTGTTCAACGACGATCCCGCCGCGCAGGCGCGCGCCTTCGTCGAGGCCGGGACCGAATGGCTGCACCTTGTCGATCTCAACGGCGCCTTCGCCGGAGAGCCGGTGAACGGCGCCGCGGTCGAAGCGATCCTCGCGGCCTGCCCCGGCGTCCCGGCGCAGCTCGGCGGCGGCATCCGCGACATGAAGACCATCGAGGCCTGGATCGAGAAGGGCCTCGCCCGCGTCATCCTCGGCACGGTGGCGGTCGAGAACCCGGATCTCGTGCGCGAGGCGTCGAAGGCGTTTCCGGGTAAGGTCGCGGTCGGGCTCGACGCCCGGGAAGGTCGCGTCGCCACGCGCGGCTGGGCCGAAGAGACCGACGTGATGGTCACCGACCTCGCGAAGAGCTTCGAGGACGCGGGCGTGGCCGCGATCATCTACACCGACATCGCCCGCGACGGCGCGATGGCGGGCCCGAACGTCGCGGCGACCGAGGCGCTGGCGCGCGCCGTATCGATCCCGGTGATCGCCTCGGGCGGCGTGTCCTCCCTCGACGACCTGGAGGCGCTGAAGGCGACCGGCGTGATTGCGGGCGCCATCTCGGGCCGCGCGCTCTATGACGGTGCGATCGACCTCGCGGAGGCGCTGAAGCTTCTGAACGCCTGATACGCAGAGGCGCCGCACGATCTCTCGCGCGGCGCCTTCGTGACTTTGTTCCTCAAATACGCATGGCGCCCCATTTGTCCCGGATGCGCCGGTGCGGATCATTCACCGGCCGCGGCCTTGGCGAATTTCTCCAACGCGTCTTCCATCTTCTCGATGGCTTCGAGATCATCATCCACCTGAAGGTCGTCGAAGGTCTCCTCCGGCTCTTCATAGGCCACGAAGACCTGCCCCGAGCCGTCGTCATAGGCGAGCATCTTGAGCGGCAGGTAGAGCCCGGCCAGCGGGTCTTCCTGCATCACCGGTGTCCCGAGCTGCGGGTTGCCGAAGATCAGCAGCTGGCTGTCGGCCAAGGTCATGCCGGCCTCTTCGGCGCCCGCACCGTGATCGACGCGCGCGAATACCGTCGCCCCGGCCTCGGTGACGGCGGCCTCAAGGCGGTCCATCACCTCGGCGACGGTGCCGGTGGCCTGCATGGTCTCGGTTTCGGCGGTGGCGGGCGCCGCGAGGGTGGCGGCGGTGAGCCCGGCGAGAATCGTGCGTTTCATGTGAAATGCTCCCATTGTGCTGCCGCCCAACGAGAAGCTCGGGTTTCCGTTCCGGCACTGGCCCCGGCGCGGCTTGGAGGCTAGAAGGGCCGCGACCGCAGGAGGGCCACATATGCTCAAGACCCGCATCATTCCCTGTCTCGACGTGGCCGATGGCCGCGTGGTGAAGGGCGTCAACTTCGTGGATCTGCGCGATGCCGGCGACCCGGTCGACGCCGCACGCGCCTATGACGCCGCCGGAGCCGACGAGCTGTGCTTTCTCGACATCCATGCCACGCACGAAAATCGCGGCACGATGTTCGATCTCGTCCGCCGCACCGCCGAAAGCTGCTACATTCCCCTGACCGTAGGTGGCGGCGTGCGCAGCCACCATGACGTGCGTGCGCTCCTGCTGGCTGGCGCCGACAAGGTGAGCTTCAACTCGGCCGCCGTGGCCGACCGCACGGTGGTGACCGAGGCCGCGCAGCGCTTCGGCGCGCAATGCATCGTGGTGGCGATCGACGCCAAGACGGTGGAACCGGGCCGCTGGGAGATCTTCACCCATGGCGGCCGCAAGCCCACCGGCATCGACGCGGTCGAGTTCGCCACCGACATGGAACGGCGCGGCGCGGGGGAGATCCTGCTCACCTCGATGGATCGCGACGGCACCCGGGCGGGCTTCAACCTACCTCTCACCCGCGCCATATCGGATGCGGTCGACATCCCGGTGATCGCCTCGGGCGGCGTCGGCACGCTCGACCATCTGGTCGAGGGCGTGACCGAAGGCGGCGCCAGCGCGGTGCTCGCGGCCTCGATCTTCCATTTCGGTACCCACACCATCGCCGAAGCCAAGGCGCATATGGCCGCGGCCGGCATTCCGATGAGGATGTCATGAGCCTGCATGATCTCGCCGCGACGATTCTCGCACGGCGCGGCGCCGACCCCGAAACCAGCTGGACCGCGAAGCTTCTGGCCAAGGGCCCGGAGAAATGTGCCGAGAAATTCGGCGAGGAGGCGGTCGAGGCGATCATCGAAGCGGTGAAGGGCGACCGCGAGAGGCTCACCTCCGAGGCCGCCGACGCGCTTTACCACCTCCTCGTGATGTGTGCCGCGCGCAATGTGAGCCTCGACGATATCGAGGCCGAGCTGACGCGGCGCGAGGGCCGCTCGGGCATTGCCGAGAAGGCTTCCCGCTCCAGATGAAAAAAAGCCCGGGCGGTGCCCGGGCTTCAAGGTGTGGAACGAGGGACAGTGAAATGAAACGCATATGTTCCAGATACGCGCTCCCATGAAACCATCTAATCACCGAATGGTTCCATGCGAAGATACCTTCCCTAAAATGTGAACGCCACGTCAACCATAGCGGGTCAATCCGTCGATTGTGCACGTGCCGCATAGAGCGCGACAGCGGCTGCGTTCGAGACGTTGAGCGAGCCGAACCCGCCCGCCGCGTCGATCCGCACCAAGGCGTCGCAGGTCTCTCGCGTGCGTTCCCTGAGCCCAGGCCCCTCGGCCCCCAGCACCAGCGCTACGGGACGGTCGCGCTTGCCCGCGATCGCCCGTTCGATGCTTTGCTCGGCCTCGCCCGCGAGCCCCAGCACCAGATAGCCCATCTCCTTGAGCCGGCCCATCGTGTCGGCGAGGTTGCGCACCCGCAGATAGGGCTGACGCTCCAGCGCGCCCGAGGCGGTCTTGGCCAGCGCCCCGGTCTCCGGCGCGGAATGGCGCTGCACGCCGATCACGGCGCGGGCGCCGAACACCTCGGCCGAGCGCAGGATCGCGCCCACATTATGCGGATCGGTGACCCGATCGAGCAGCAGCAGGCGCGGCGGGCCGTCCCGCTCACCGCCCAGCGCGATGTCGTCGAGCGACCCCCAGTCGAGCGGCTTCACCTCGAGCGCCGCGCCCTGATGCACCGAATCCGCGTCGATCGGCGCGGCGAATTTGCGCGGGTCCGAGATCTCGGGCTCCATGCCGCTTGCCGCGATGGCGTCGGCGAGCTTGCCCTGGGCATTCAGCGTCACGACCAGCCGCAGCCGCTCGCGGCGCGGGTTCAAGAGCGCGTCGCGTACCGCGTGCAGGCCGAAGAGCCAGACCGTCTCGGCCGCCGAGGCGCGCTTGGACTGTTCCTTCTCGATCACCCATTTCGGCTTCTTCATGGTGCTCTCCGATGTGCTCCGCTTGCGCCTGATTGCGCGCTCGGGCCCGCGAAGTCCAGCCGAAGCCCCGGCCATGCCGCGCCGTCGGGGAAGCCGGATTTTCCGGTTGACGCCTCTCGGCCGAGCGCCTATTCCCGCTCTCGCACCGGGTCGAGGCCCGGCTGCGGGCGACGAGCTGCAAGGTGCGGCAGCGGACTGTAACTCCGCCGGGGAGACCCACGCCTGGTTCGATTCCAGGGTCGCCCACCATCTTCCCCCCTTTCGAGACATGGTGGTTTGACCGGTCACGCGGCCCTCCATAGGGTCGCGTCGAGAGTGTGCGTCCCGTCGGTCGCGCGCGGGGGCACGCATGGGACTGTTCGACATCGTGATCATTGGCCAGTCGGGCCGGATCGAGGCCGAGGCGCTGCTTCTCGCCGCCTCGCTGCGGCGGCACGCACCGGGATTCGCCGGACGCCTCATCGTCGCCGAGCCCCAGCCCGGCCCGCTCTGGCCCGAGAACCCGCGCATGACCGAAGACGGCCGGGCGATGCTTGGGGACCTCGGCGCCGAAATCCTGCCCTTCGAGAACCGGCATTTCGGCGCGGCCTATCCGCATGGCAACAAGATCGAGGCACTCGCCGCCCTGCCCGCCGCGCCATTCCTGTTCCTCGACAGCGACACGCTGATCCTGGGCGAGATCGGATCGCTGCCGATCGATGCGCTGCCGCCCTCGGCCTCGATGCGGCGCGAGGCCACGTGGCCGGTGCCGCGCCCCGAATGGCCCGGCTACACGGCGAGCTGGCGCTCCCTGTACGACCGCTTCGGCCTGGATTTCGAAAGCTCGCTCGACCCGACATGGCCCGAAGGTGTCTGGACCCGCTATCTCTACTTCAATGCAGGCTGGTTCTGCGGCCCGGATGCCAATGCCTTCGGCGTCCGGTTCCTGGAATACGCGGTTGCGATCCGGGACGACCCACCGACCGAAATCGCCGCACAGCCTTTCGATCCCTGGCTCGACCAGGTGGCGCTGCCCTTGGTGATCCATGGCCTCGGCGGCGGTCGTCCGGGACCGGCACTCGATGGACTCGACAGCGCGCTCACCTGCCATTACCGCAGCTTTCCATTGCTCTATGCGCGTGAAAGCGACGCGGTGGTCGAGGCGCTGGAACGTGTCGCGGCGCCGAACCGGCTCAAGATGCTGTTGAAGCGGCACGACCCGATTCGGCGTATGGTCTATCAGCGCCGTGGCGCCAAGGTGCGGGCGCTGTTCGACCGCGCCGCTCTGCCCCCCCGGGAAAGAGAAATCCGAACCATCCTGCGCGCCCACGGTTTCTGGAT
Organism: Limimaricola sp. AA108-03; assembly: GCF_050847355.1. Taxonomy (NCBI): domain Bacteria; kingdom Pseudomonadati; phylum Pseudomonadota; class Alphaproteobacteria; order Rhodobacterales; family Paracoccaceae; genus Limimaricola; species Limimaricola sp. AA108-03. The sequence goes on along the minus strand of NZ_CP193755.1, from coordinate 775,464 downwards.
GAGGTGACTTGGAACCGAGGGGGTACGCGATGATCGAGAACATGTTGTTCCAGAATTGGAGCGGGATCATCCGCACCATCCTCGTCGGTACGCTCGCCTATGCCGGTCTGGTGGCCTTCCTGCGCATTTCCGGCAAGCGGACCCTGGCGAAGCTCAACGCCTTCGACCTCGTGGTGACGGTGGCGCTCGGCTCGACGCTGGCGACGATTCTGCTGTCCGAAAGCGTGGCCCTGGCCGAAGGGCTCACCGCCTTCGCGCTGCTGATCGGCCTGCAATATCTCGTGGCGAAAAGCTCGGTCGGCTCCGGGCGGATCGCCCGGCTGGTGCGCTCGGAGCCGCGGCTGGTGATGCACAAGGGCGAGATTCTGCACGATGCGTTGCGCCGCGAGCGGGTCACGAAGGAGGAGTTGCTCTCGGTGATCCGCAACAATGGCAGCGCCGCGCCGGAGGAGATCGCCGCCGTCGTGCTCGAAAGCGACGGCTCCTTCAGCGTGATTCCCAAGCCCGATGATGGCGGCGCGGCCGATTTCGCCGTTGCGGACCTGCCCGGTCGCGGCTGATGCGCTCACTCGATCGCGTAGACCATGCTGACCCCGGCCGAGACCTCGACCTCGCCTTGGGCGATCGGCACGCCTCCATCGGCGGCCATGCGCATCTCCATCATCGGTCGCGGCCCGAAATCGGCCCGTGTTTCGGAGAGCGACAGGACCTCGCCCAGCTCGACCCCGGCGGCCTCGGCATAGAGCCGTGCACGGGCCTGCGCGTCGGCCACGGCGGCACGGCGCGCCTCGTCATGCGCCGCGGCCCGGTCGGCCAGCATGAACTCGATCCCCTCGAGCCGGTTCGCCCCCTCGCCCACCGCGGCGTCGAGCACGGTACCGAGCGAATCGAGATCCGTGACCCGCAACTCCACCAGCGTCGTGGCGACGAAACCCTCGGGCTCCGATTGCCCGTCGCGCATCCGCGCATAGTCCCGATCAAGGCTGAGTTGACCGGTCTGCACGTTCTCGGGCGCGATTCCGGCCGCGCTCAGCCGGTCGAGCACCCGGCCCATGGCTGCGTTCATCGCGTCGAGCGCGGCGCGGGCGGTTTCGGCAGTCTCGCTGACCCCGAGCCGCACCTGGGCCATCTCCGGCGCGGCGCGGACAAGGCCCTCGCCGGTGACGGTCACGGAACGGGGCGGCGTCGCCGGGGCCTCGACCGGTTGCGCGACGGCAGCCGTGGCCAGACCGATGGCGAGCGCGACGGCGGAAAGCGTGGCTTGCTTCATGGTATCCTCCTGAATCTGGCGGCATCGAACGCCCCGGCGCGCCGCCTTGCAAGAGCGGTGCGATCACAACCTCCGGGGGGCGGGTTGCGCGCGCGGAAAGCTGCTTGCAAAATGCCGCCGGTCTGGCACGCCCGTTCCCGGACCCTGCCAGTGATGCTAAGGCCTGCCACATGACACCCAATTTCGCCCTGTCGCTCTCGCTCGAGGGCCTGAGACTGCTGCACCGCGCGCCCGCGGGCTGGACCCGGATCGGCGAGGTGCCGCTCGACAGCGCGGATCTCGCGGGCGATCTGGCGCGGCTGCGGGCGGCCGCGCTCGCCCGCGCGCCGGAAGGGCTGCGCACCAAGCTGCTGATTCCCAACGACCAGATCCGCTACCTCGTGCTCGAGGGCGTGCTCGGTGCCGACGAGGTGGCAAAGGCGCTGGAGGGGACGACCCCCTATGCCGTGGACGAACTGGCCATCGATTACGTAGTCGAGGACGGGCGCACCCATGTCGCGGCGGTGGCGCGCGAGACGCTGGAAGAAGCCGAAGGCTTCGCGCGGGAGCACGCGCTGGAGCCGGTGGCCTTCGCCGCCGTGCCGGAGTCGGATGGTTTCCCGGGCGAGGTGCTGTTCGGTCCGGTGGAAGGCCTGAATGAGACGGTGACGCGCGACGAGGTCGCGGTGCACGAGCTGCCGCCCGAAGCCCAAGGCGATCCGTTGGAAATCACTGACACGGATTCCGCCGTGTCGGACGCGTCTTTCGATGCGGAACCGCCGATCGACGAGGACGACCTCCCCCCGGCACCCCTGCCCGCGCAGCCCCCGGCCGATGCCGCCGAAGCCGGGATCGGCCCCGAGGCCGATGCGTCGGAACAGGAGATGGCTGCGATCGATACCCCGGCCCCGGAGATCGGGGCGGGTGACGAGATGACCGCACCGCAGTCTGAACCCTTGGACACGCAGCTTGAGCCGCCGAACGAGGGGGTATCGCGGGACCGCGACCCGACCTCGCCTGCCCCGGTCACGCCCGCCGCCGAGCCGGAAGATGAGGACGAGGCGCTGCTGGCCCCTGCCCCGGACACCACCGCACCCCGACCGGCGGAGCCGTTGCCGCAGGCCGGGGCTCCGGTGATGCCGGACCTGCCGATGCCCGACCAGAGCGGCATCGATGACGACGAGGCCATGCTGGCAGAGCCCGCGCATCGCGAGCCGCCCCGCCCGGCTGCTCCCCCGGCCGCGCCGCCGCTGCCGCCACGCGGTGACGCTGCCCGCGACAAGGCCACCCCGCCACGCACCGATGAGAGCGCCGATGCCGCGCGCCGGATCATGCCGCCCGCGATGCCGCGGCCCGGCGCGCCTCCAGCCGTCATGCCCGCCATGCCGCCCGCGACGCCTGGCGAAAGCCAGGAGAACGGGGAGAACGAAGAGAACGCCGAGGCTGCCGCCCTCGCCGCCGGTGCGTCGCTGGTCGCGCCCGAGGCCTCCGCCGAGGCGCCCCAACCGGCGACCGCGCCCCGCGCCGAACCCGGCAGCCGCCGCAGCGTCGATCTGGCCAGCGAACGCGAGCGCATGACCGTGTTCGGCGCGCGCCGCGCGACGCCCGACAAGCGGCCGGGCCGTCTCGCCCTGATCGCGGGTGCCATCGTCACCGCGCTTCTGGTGCTTCTGTTCGGGTTCTGGCTGAACGCCGCCGAAGATGATCCGCAGGCGGGTCTGTTGCGCGACACGAGCGCCGATCCGGCGGCGCTGGCGCCTCACGAACCCGAGGAAGCGCCTGCGGACACGCCGGAGCCCGAAGCCGCTGCCGCGGTGCCAGAGCAGCCCGCGCCGGAACCGGTGCCCGACTACGACGATTACCCGGAGCCCGATCGTGGTCCTGCCGCGGCGGTGAGCCCGGCCGAGGCCGAACGCGTCTATGCGGCCACCGGCGTCTGGCTGCGCGCGCCCCGCCTGCCTCTGACGCCGCGCGCGGAGCAGCTCGGCATGCCGGTCGCGGTGACGAGCGAAGCGGTCGCGGAATTCGGCATGGACGGTCTGCGCCTCGCCGCCGTCGCGCCGGATGGCGGGCTGCCGGTGCAGGCCGTGCCGCCGCCGGCAGGCAGCGTCTTCGAGCGCGACGCGCGCGGCTTCATCGCCGCCACCGCCGAGGGAACGGTGACGCCGCAAGGCCTCGTGGTCTACGAGGGACGACCCGAGGTTCTGCCGCCGACCCGGCCCGGCACGGTCGCCCCGCCCGCTGCGCCCCCTGCCGACGAGAGCGAAGCGCCCGAAGCCGAAGCGAGCGAGGACGACAACGCCGCGCTCGTCGATCCGGCTGCCACCCCCGAGGCCCGACCGGAGGGGGTGGAGCTGGTTCCCGGCGCGCCGCCCGTGGTGCCGCCGACCCGGCCCGGCACTACCGCTTCGGAAATCGACGAGGCAGAGGCCGCCGGGGTGACGCCCGGCGGCGTCGCGCTCGACGCGCTGCGCCCTACCAGGCGTCCCGAAGATGCGGTGCTGCCGCCGCTCGCGGCCTATGAGGGGCCGCGTCCGCCGCTTCGCCCGGAGGGGCTGGCCCCCGACGCCGAGAGCCAGGTCACCGAGGCCACCGATGCCCAGGCAGCCGCCTTGGCCGAGGCTGTGGGCGAGACGCCTTCCCCGCCGGCGCGGGCCTCGGTCGCCGACGCGCTGGCCTCGCTGATGGCCGATGCGCCCGACCCGCTGGCCAACGCGACGCCGCAGGCGGTTCCGACCGCGCGCCGTCCGGATTCGCGGCCGCGCAACTTCGACCGCGTGGTGGCCCAGAGCCGCAGCCGCGCTCCCGCAGCGGCCGCATCGACCCCCGCCAGCGCGCCGCAGCAGGTCGCCAACGCGACCGTCGCCCCGGATGGGCCGGTGCCCGGCAGCGTCGCCCGCGCCGCCACCCGCGACAATGCCATCAACATGCGCGACATCAATCTCATCGGCGTCTACGGCAAACCGGGCGCGCGACGGGCGCTGATCCGCATGGAGAACGGTCGCTACCTGCGCGTCGGCGTCGGCGACGCCCTCGATGGCGGCAAGGTCACGGCGATCGGCGACGACGTTCTGAACTATGTCCGGCGCGGCCGCACCATGGTCCTGAAGATCCCCGACTGACCCCTCTCGGTTGAACCGGCCCCGCCGATCGCCGCGTTGCCTTTGGCGGCGTCAGCGGCGATAGCTGGATCATGCAGGGATTTCTCTTTCAAGCCACGATCTATCTCGGTGCAGCGGTGCTGGCCGTACCGCTCGCCGCGCGGCTCGGCCTCGGCTCGGTGCTGGGCTATCTTGCCGCCGGCATCATCATCGGACCGGCCACGGGACTGGTTGGTGCGGAAACCGAGGATCTTCAGCATTTCGCCGAATTCGGCGTGGTGATGATGCTGTTCCTGATCGGGCTGGAGCTGGAACCGCGGGCGCTGTGGAACATGAGACAGCGGCTGATCGGCCTTGGCGGCGTGCAGGTCGTGCTGACCACCGGCGCGCTGTTCATCGCGGGCAGCCTGCTCGGGCTCGACGCCAACGTGGCACTCGCTACCGGGCTTATCTTCGCGCTCTCCTCCACTGCCATCGTGCTGCAGACGCTGTCCGAGAAGGGGTTGATGCAGACCCAGGGCGGACGATCCGTCTTCTCGGTGCTTCTGACGCAGGACATCGCGGTGATCCCGATGCTGGCGCTGCTGCCGCTGCTCGCGGTGTCGGGGCATGGCGGCGGCAGCGCGCATGGGGCGCCCGCGAACCCCGACGCGCCGGGCGTCAAGGAGGTCGAGGCCGCCCGCACGCTGATCGAGAACCTGCCGGGCTGGGCGGTGACGCTGGTGACGCTGGGCGCGGTGGCGGTGGTGGTGCTGACCGGCATCTACCTGACGCGGCCGGTGTTCCGCTACATCCACCATGCGCGTCTGCGCGAGCTCTACACCGCGCTGGGCCTGCTGATGGTGGTCTCCATCGCGGTCCTGATGGAGCTGGTCGGCCTGTCGCCCGCGCTCGGGACCTTTCTCGCCGGCGTCGTGCTCGCCAACTCCGAGTTCCGGCACGAGCTCGAAAGCGATCTCGAACCCTTCAAGGGGCTGCTCCTTGGGCTGTTCTTCATCACCGTCGGCGCCGGCATCGATTTCGGCGTGCTGCTGGACAACCCGATGCGGATCGCGGCGCTGACGCTCGCGGTGATCGCGATCAAGGGCGGGGTGCTCTACCTGCTGGCCCGGATCGCGCAGATGCACACACGTGACCGCTGGCTGTTCACGCTGGCACTGGCGCAGGCGGGCGAGTTCGGCTTCGTGCTGTCCTCTTTCTCGCTGCAACAGGGCGTGCTCACCTCCGGCGAGGCCAGTGTCATCCGGCTCGTAATCGGGCTGTCGATGCTGATCACGCCGCTGCTGTTCATCCTCTACGAGCAGCTGGTCAAGCGCGCCGAAAAGGCCCCGGACCCCGATCCAGACGAAATTGACCGGCAGGCGCCGATCATCATCGCCGGCATCGGTCGCTTCGGCCAGGTGGTAAGCCGTCTCGTGCAGGGCGCGGGCTTCGACACGGTGGTGCTCGACCATGACATGGAGATGATCGACACGATGCGCCGCTTCGGCTTCGGCGGTTTCTTCGGCGACCCGACGCGTCCCGACATCCTGCACGCCGCGGGGCTGGAGACCGCCAAGGTGCTGGTGGTGGCGCTCGACGATCGCCATGCCGCGCTCAAGCTGGTACGTCATGCCCGTGCGATGCGGCCCGATCTGCACATCGTGGCGCGCGCCTATGACCGCGAGCATGTCTACCAGCTGTTCCAGGCCGGAGCGAACGACATCGTCCGCGAGATGTTCGATTCGAGCCTGCGGGCCGGGCGCTACGTGCTCGAGAATATCGGCCTGTCGCAGTTCGAGGCCTCCGAACTGGAGATGGCCTTCTACCAGCAGGACCGCGCCGTGGTCCGCGAGCTGGCACAGCTGTGGAAACCCGGCGTGCCGGTGTCGCAGAACCCCGAATACGTGAAGCGCGCGCGCGAGCTGAACAAGGATCTCGAGACCTCGATCCTAGAGCGGCTGCACCCGCAGGGCGACGCCACCGAAACCGAGCCGCTCGAAGGCGCCAGCACGGTGGGTTATCGCAGCAAGGATCGCGGTTAGCGCGCGGACGGGCGGGCCTCAGCCGTCGCTGACGCCCGCTTCGGCAAAGGTCGCCATGCCCGACAGGCAGGCCAGCGCCCCGCGCAGCACGCCGATCGCCAGCGTGCCGCCCGACCCCTCCCCGAGGCGCAGCCCCAGCGACAGCAGCGGCGCCTTGCCCAGCGCGTCGAGCAGCCGCGCATGGCCGCTCTCCGCGCCCTGGTGGCCGGCGACCGCGTGGTCGAGCGCAGCCGGGGCGGCGCGGTGCAGTACCAGCGCGGCGGAGCAGCAGATGAAGCCGTCGAGGATCACCGGGATGCGGTGATGCCGGGCCGCGAGGATCGCCCCCGCCATCGCCACGATCTCGCGCCCGCCGAGCTGGCGCAGCACCTGCAGAGGATCGCTTTCTCCGGCGATCCGCGCCGCGCCCTGCGCCACCGCCTCGGCCTTGCGGGCGAGACCGGCATCGTCGACGCCGGTGCCGCGCCCGGTCCAGTCGCGCGCCTCGCCGCCTTCGAGCGCCAGCGCGATGGCCGAGGCGGCGCAGGTATTGCCGATACCCATCTCGCCCGCGACCAGAAGGTCCGCCTCGGGGTCCACCGCCCTCCAGCCCACAGCCATCGCCGCGACGAGATCGGCCTCGCTCATCGCCGGTTCGGTGACGAAATCGCCCGTGGGCCGGTCGAGGTCCAAGGGATGCACGGTCATCGTGGCGCCGAACGCCAGGGCCAGCTGGTTCACCGCCGCGCCGCCGGCCTCAAAATTGCCGACCATCTGCGCGGTGACCTCCGCCGGGAACGCCGAGACGCCGCGCGCCACCACCCCGTGATTGCCCGCGAAGATCGCCACCTGCGGTCGGGACAATCGCGGCCGCGACGTGCCGCGCCAGCCTGCATACCACAGCGCCAGCTCCTCGAGCCGTCCCAGTGAGCCCATCGGCTTGGTCAATTGCGCGTTGCGGGCGGCCGCCTCGGCCTGCGCCGTGGCATCGGGAGCGGGAAGCTCCCGCAGCAGGGCACGCAGACCTGCGAGATCGGTAAAGGGGGCAGTCATGCGGCGTCCTCGTTGCATCGCGGCTCCGGCCTGCCTAACCCTAGAGGATACGACTTGAAAAGAGGTCCAGATGCTTCAACCAATCCGCGCGGCCTTCGGCCTGCTGACCCGCCTGCCCGTCGGCCCGGCGCCGGTACAACCGGAAGGGGTCTGGGCCTTTCCGGTGGCGGGTCTGGCGGTCGGTGCGATCGCGGGTTTGAGCTTCTGGGTCGCGCTGGCGCTGGGGCTGCCGCCCGGCCCGGCGGCGGCACTGGCGCTCTTTGGGCAGATCCTGCTGACCGGGGCGCTGCACGAGGACGGGCTCGCCGACTGCGCCGACGGGCTCTGGGGCGGCTTCGAGCGGGCCGGTCGGCTCGAGATCATGCGCGACAGCCGCGTCGGCAGCTATGGCGTGCTGGCGATCGGAACGAGCCTGCTGATCCGCTGGTCGGCGCTGGTGGCGGCGGGTCCCTGGGGGTTGGTGATCGCCGCCGTGCTGAGCCGGGCGGCCATGGTCTGGCCAATGGCGCGGCTGCCGCATGCGCGCAAGGACGGGCTGGCGCGGCTCGCCGGGCGGCCCAGCGGCCGAGCCATGGCGCTGGCCTGTGGCGTCGCGGCTCTCATCGTGTTGCCGCTGGCTGGGTGGAGCCTTCTGCTGCTGGCTCCGGCGGTGGCGTTGGCGGCTCTGGCCGGCACCGCCATCGCACGCGCCAAGATCGGCGGCCAGACCGGCGACATTCTCGGTGGCACCCAGCAATTGGCTGAAATGGCCGCGCTTCTGGTGCTGGCGGCTCTGGTTTAACCCGCGCAGTCAAGCGCCAAGGCGAAACCGGCCTCTTCCAGCGGCCCGATATCGCGCGCCGACAGCGTGCCTTCCACGAGCCGTACCGCCATGATCCGACGCCATGACGCATCGGCGAGCACGAGTTCCGGCCCCTCCCCACAATCGCGCACCCCGCCCGAGATGTCGGGCGCGCCGAAGCGGTGATTGGTCAGCCCTTCCAGCGCCGCGACCTGTTCCAGCACGCCGTCCCGCAGCCGCCAGACCCGCAGCACCCGGGCCAGATGCGGCCGGTCGACATAGGCCAGCTCGATATGCCCGTCGCCGTCCAGATCGGCAGGCGGCAGCGGCGCCAGCCAGCGATGCGAGGTGCCGATATAGGGCGTCGCGGCGATCAGCCCGTCGGGGCCGTAGACGGAAAGCCGCGCGCCCTGCGCCGCATCCGTCTCGACCACCACGGCCTCCATGGCGCCGTCGCCGTCGACATCGGCCAGCCGCGGTGCGGTGTCCTCGAAGACACGGGAATCGGGGAGCCGGATCAACCGGGTCTCGCCGGTTTCGGTCACCATCTCGAGCGCGCCCCATTCCTCGGTTTCACCGAAGACACCATGCGCGTAGCGCGTGGTGGGCTCGGTGAACCGTGCCTCGGAGAGGCCTTGGCCCTGCGCCATGGCCGGCCCGGCAAGGAGCCATGTCAGCAGGGCCGCGCGCATCAGATCTGCCGCTCGGGCATGCGCACCACGAGACCGTCGAGCGCGTCGGAGACCTTGAGCTGGCAGGTCAGCCGCGAGCGCGTCTCGTCCGGCTCGTAGGCGAATTCCAGCATGTCCTCTTCCATCGGGTCCTTCTCGGGCAGCTTGCCGACCCAGGCCTCGTCGACATAGACATGGCAGGTCGAGCAGGCGCAGGCGCCACCGCAATCGGCCTCGATGCCGGGGATGCCGTTGTCGCGCGCCCCCTCCATGACGGTCAGCCCGTTGGCCACGTCGACGACATGCTCGGTGCCGTCATGCTCGATATATGTGATCTTCGCCATCTCAGGCTCCTCTGTCGCGTTGCGCCGCCCTGTCTAGGCGAGCCGCCGCGGCGCCGCCAGTGCCCGGATGCCGCGCCCTTCCCGGAGCTGCTGCGTCCGCCGTGCCACGCGGCGCCCATGTGATCCGCCAAGGCTTCCGGCGCCGGGCGCGGGCGTCTAGGTTCGGGCGGGTAACGACCGCCGGTGCCCGATGTTCCGACTTCTGCTTCTTGTGCCTCTCGCGGCCTGCGCCCCCGCCGCGCCGCAGGTGCCCGCCTTCATGGCGGCCGAGATCGAAACCGGCGCCGGAGGACGCTGCTACGGGCGCGACATCACCCCCGCGGTGATCGAGACCGTGCGCGAGCAGCAGCGTGAGCCCGGCGAGGGCCCCGCACGCTATCGCAGCGTCACCCGCCAGCAGATCCTGCGGGAGCGACGCGAAGTGCTGTTCGAGACGCTCTGCCCGCCCGAGTTCACCCCCGCCTTTGTCGAGACCTTGCAGCGCGCGCTGGTGACGCGCGGCTTTCACCCCGGCCCGGTGACCGGGCAGCTCGACAGGGTGACGCTCGACGCCGTGCAGGCGTTCCAGCGGGGCAGCGGCGGGCCGGACAGCCCGGTGCTGTCTCTGGCCTCCGCGCAGCGCCTCGGCATCGCGCCGCTGACCGCCGAACAGCTGGACATCATGAACCGCCGCTAGGGTTATGAAAAAGGGCGCCCAAAGGCGCCCTTCCCGGTCCGAGCGGACCCTCTGCGGATCACTCCGCCGTCTCTTCCAGCCCCAGCGCCACGAAGCGCGGATCACCGGCGCGTCGCACCAGGAGCAGCAGCGACTTGCGGCCGGCCTCGCGGGCCTCTTCGACGCGGGCCTCGAAATCGGCCACGGAGGCGACGGGCTGCTGGCCGGCCTCGGTGATCACGTCACCCGCCGCGACGCCCTTTTCGGCGGCATCCGAGGCCGGGTCCACATCGGTCACCACCAGGCCTTCCGCGTCCTCGGGCAGATCGAGCTGCTGGCGAAGCTCCGGCGTCAGCTCGGACAGGCTGAGCCCGAACATCTCGGTCTCGGCGCCTTCGCCCGACCCCTGCGCCGAGGCGGGCACCGCGCTTTCGGCGTCCTCGCGGCGGCCCAGCGTCACGGCCAGCTCGACCATTTCGCCATCACGCAGCACCGTCACCGGCACCTCCTCGCCCACCGGGGCGCGGCCGACCATTCGCACGAGATCGCGCGTATCGGGCACCTCGTTGCCGTCGAAATTGACGATAACGTCGCCCGCCTCCATGCCAGCCTCCATCGCCGGACCCTCGGGCACGTCGGTGACGAGCGCACCGGCGGCGCCTTCCAGCCCCTCGATCGCCTCGACCATGTCGGGCGTCACGTCCTGAATCCGCACGCCGAGCCAGCCGCGCCGGGTCTCGCCGAATTCCTGCAGCTGGTCGACCACCTCGGTCACCACGTCCGAGGACATCGCGAAGCCGATGCCGATCGAGCCGCCATTGGGCGACAGGATCGCGGTGTTCACGCCGATCACCTCGCCCGACATATTGAACAGCGGGCCGCCCGAGTTGCCGCGGTTGATCGCGGCGTCGGTCTGGATGTAGTCGTCATAGGTACCCGACAGTGCCCGGCCCCGGGCCGAGACGATACCGGCCGATACCGAGAAACCCTGACCCAGCGGGTTGCCCATCGCCATCACCCAGTCACCCACGCGAGCGCCTTGGCCGGTGCTGTCACCGAACTCGACATAGGGCAGATCCTCACCCTCGACCTTCAGCAGCGCGATGTCGGTGGAGGCATCGGTGCCCACCACTTCGGCCTTGAGCGTCTTGCCGGAGAAGAACTCGATATTGATCTCGTCGGCGCCGTCGATGACGTGGTTGTTGGTGACCACGTAGCCATCGGCCGAGATGACGAAGCCCGAGCCCAGCGCCGAGGAGCGGCGCGGCGCGCTGTCGCCGCGATTCTGGAAGTCGCGGAAGAACTCCTCGAAGGGTGAGCCCTCGGGCACGATGCCCTGCGGTCCGGCCGGGGCCGAAACCATGGTCGAGGTGGTGATGTTGACCACCGCCGGGCTCACCTGCTCGGCGAGATCGGCGAAGGTGAGCGGCCGCGTCGCATCGGGTGCATCGGCCGTCGTCTGGGCCTCCGTCTCCGGCGTCACGGCGGTGTCCTGCGCAGCGAGCGGGGCCACTTGGCCCAGCCCCAGCGCGGCGCCCAGGGCCAGCACCGAAACGGCGCGGACGGGGGTGACGAGGGACGTGGAATTGGTCTTGGCGTTCACGGGCACACTCCTGTTTCGTCCTGTGCGTCGGAGCGCGATGCATCGAGCCGCTCCGGTCGGCGCAGACCATCAACGTAAGGCCGCTTCGGTGCAACTCAAGCCCGGGTCGCGACGCGTCAAAGCGGTGTGACGGGTTGTAACATGAACGGATGCGGATCAGAGCGTGGTCAGGCGCGCCATCCACAACAGCGCCACCCCGAGCGCCAGCGCCACCAGCCCCGCCAGGCGACGCTGCTCGGGCGGCATGTCGCGCAGCGTCTCGAGCACCCTGAAAACGAGCGAAGGGGCCAGCGCCCAGGCCAGCCCCTCAATCACGAGCACCAGGCCTAGGCCCAGCAGGATCGGCGTCACTGCGTCGCCACCCCGGCGCCGGCGTCAACGTCGTCCTCGGGCAGCGTCACCCGCGGCGTCAGCGCCTCGGCCTGACCCTCGGCCGCGGCATCGGCTTCGGCTTGCGCGTCGATCTCGCCCTCCTGGGTCGAGAAGGTCACGGTGCCATCCTCGCCCTGGCGGACTTGCAGGCTGTCGAGCCGGATCACGCCGGCATCCGCCTCGCCCGAGGCCGTCTCCTCCTCGGCGCCGCCATCAAGCGGGCCGCGCGCCCGTGCGGGCGCGGGGGTCACCCCCTCGGGCAGGTCGTCGTTGTAGAGGTAGTCGAAGAAGGCGCTGTCGGGGGTCAGCACCAGCTGCGAGTTGGAGCCTTGCAGCGCCCGTTCATAGGCCTGCAGCGACCGGTAGAAGTCGAAGAACTCCGGATCGGCATTGTAGGCGGCCGCGAAGATCGCGTTGGCCTCGGCATCAGCCTCGCCTCGGGTCACCTGCGCCTCGCGCTCGGCCTCCGACAGAGTCTCGATCACGGTCCGGTCGGCCAGCGCGCGAACCCGCTGCGCGGCCTCGTTACCGCGGGCGATCTCGTCGGCCGCCTCGCGCTCGCGCTCGGCGCGCATCCGCGCGAAGGTCGCGTCGAGGTTCTGGCTCGGCAGGTTGGTCTGCTTGAGACGCACGTCGACCACGTCGATGCCGAGGCCCTGCGCCGAGCGCTGCGCCTGCTCGCGGATGCGGTTCATCAGTTCGCGGCGATCCGAGGACAGGATAGTGTCGGAAGTCACCTGGTCGGCGCCGAGCACCTCGCGGATCTGCGCGTTGAGGATCGAGCTGAGCCGATCCTCGGCAGCACGCACGCCGCCCACGCCGACGGCCTGCCGGAACTGCACCACATCGGCGATGCGGTAGCGCGCGAAGGCGTCGACCACGAGCCGGCGGTCGTCCGAGGGCGTGACCTCGATGGTCTCGGTGTCGAGCGACAGGATCCGGTCGTCATAGGTCACGACCTCCTGGATCAGCGGAATCTTGACCCCGAGGCCGGGCTCTTCCTTGACCTGGCGAATCTGGCCGAACTGCAGCACGAGCGCCTTTTCGCGCTCGTCGACGACGTAGATCGACGACAGGCCCACCGCGACGGCGATGACGATGGCGGGTAGCAGGATTGCGGTCTTCTTCATCTCAGTTCCCCTGCCCGGTGGTGGCGTTGGAGGCGGAGGCCGCGCCCTGCTGCTGCTGGTTGCCCGACTGGCGGCCCAGCTCGTTCAGCGGCAGGAACGGCACGATGCCGGTGCCGCCGCCCTCGCCGCCGGTGATCGAGGGGTCGAGCACCATCTTGTCGACGTCGCCCAGAACCCGCTCCATCGATTCGAGATAGAGACGGCGGCGGGTGACCTGCGGCGCCTGCGCGTATTCGTCCTGCACTGCCGAGAAGCGGCTGGCCTGACCCAGCGCGTCGTTGATGGTCTGGGCGCGGTAGCCCTCGGCCTGCTCGACGGTCTGCGCGGCTTCGCCACGCGCCTCGGCAAGAACCCGGTTGGCATAGGCGTCGGCCTGGCGCTGCAGGCGGTCGCGCTCCTGCTCGGCGGCCTGCACGTCGCGGAACGCGTCGATCACCTCCGAGGGCGGGTCGGCGCGGTCGAGGTTGACCCGGACGATGTTGATGCCGCTCTCGTAGGCGTCGAGCGTCGCCTGGATCGACTCCATCGCCGTGTCGGCGATCAGACCCCGGTCGCGGTTGAGGATCGGCGCCAGGTTCGAAGCGGCGATGATCTCGCGCATCACGGATTCCGACACCGCCTGCACGGTGAGCTGCGGGTCGCGGATGTTGAACAGGAACTTGGCCGGGTCGGACACGTTCCAGACCACCTGAAAGCCGATATCGACGATATTGGCGTCGGTGGTCAGCATCAGCCCGTCATTGTCGCGACCGATACCGATATTCTCGGTCCGCTCGGAGGTGACGTTGACGACCTCGTGCGTGACCAGCGGCCATGGCGCGAAGTTCAGGCCGGGGCTGCCGGTGGAGGAGTAGGAGCCGAGGAACAGTTCGACCGACTGCTCTTCGGGCCGCACCGTGTAGAAAGACATCACGCCCCAGAGCACCAGCGCGCCCGCGGCGATGAGGCCGATGGTTCCGCGCGACATGTGAAAGCCCGGTCCGCCATTGCCGCCGGATCCGGTGCCGCGACCGCCGCCGCCCATCAGCACGCGCAGCTGTTCGCGGCCCTTGTTCATCAACTCGTCGATCTGCGGGCTCTCGCCGGGCCGGCGTGGTCGCTGCGGGCCACCGGGCCGCCTGTCGTCATCCCCGCCGCCGGGTCCGCGCCCGCCGCCACCGCCACCCCAAGGGCCGCCGTTGTTTCCAGCCATGAAGCCTCTGTTCCCCTGTTGGTTTCCCCCGCGCCGGTTTCATCCGGCACGCTTTGCATGTGTGGGCAAACGCCCGGTATTCAAGAACGCCGCACCGGCTCGCGCATGGTGACGATCTCCTCGGCCATGGTCGGATGCACCGCCACGGTCCGGTCGAAATCCTCTTTCGTGGCGCCCATCTTGACCGCGATGCCCGCGAGCTGGATCAGCTCGCCCGCCTCGGGTGCGACGATGTGACAGCCCAGGATCTTGCGGGTCTCGATCGACACCACGAGCTTCATCAGCACCCGGTCGGCCGATCCGGCGAAAGCCGACTGCATCGGCTTGAATGACGAGCAGTAGACCTCGACCGGCTCGATCTCGCGCGCCGCTTCCTCGGTCAGGCCGATCGTGCCCAGCTCCGGCTGGGTGAACACCGCCGAGGGGATCAGCGCGTGATCCACCGGCGTCGGGTTGCCCTTGAACACGGTCTCGACGAACTGCATCCCCTCGCGGATCGCCACCGGGGTGAGGTTCACCCGGTCGGTGACGTCGCCGATCGCATAGATCGAGGGGCAGCCGGTCTGGCTGTACTCGTCGACCTCGATGGCGCCGCCCCGCGCGAGGGTCACGCCCGCCTCCTCGAGCCCGAGGCCGTCGGTGTTGGGCTTCCGCCCTGTGGCGAAGAGCACCGCGTCATAGACCCGCTCGTCGCCATTGGTCGCCTTGACCCAGACCGGTCCCTTGGTGCCGGGCGCCGCCTCGGCCAAGCCATTCGACCCCGCAGCGTCCGAGTCGGTGCCGTGGTGGCGCACGGCGTCGCCCGCCTCGGCCTCGGGGCACATCTCGACCACGTTGGTGCCCAGATGCAGATCGATGCCGCGCTCGCGCATCGAATCCGCGATCAGGCCGCGCGCCTCGTCGTCGAAGCCGCGCAGGATCTGCGCGCCGCGGTAGAACTGCGTCACCTTCACGCCGAGCCCGTGCAGGATGCAGGCGAATTCGCAGGCGATGTAGCCGCCGCCGACGATCAGGATCGATTTCGGCAGTGTCTCGAGATCGAAGATGTCGTCCGAGACCATGCCCAGATGCGCGTTTTTCATGTCGGGCCGCACCGGGCGGCCGCCGGTCGCCACGAGGATGTGCTTGGCAGTCTTGCGGCTACCATCGGCCAGCTCGACCGTGTGCGGATCGGCGATCTTGGCGCGGGCGTCGAACATCTCGACCCCGGAGCCGTCGAGCAGGCGGCGATAGACGCCTTCGAGCCGGTCCAGCTCGGCATGCAGCTTCTCACGGAAGGGGCGCCAGTCGAAGCGGCCCTCGCCGATCTCCCAGCCATAGGCGCGCGCCTCGTCGAGCATCTCGCCATAACCCGAGGCATAGACCATGAGCTTCTTCGGCACGCAGCCGCGGATCACGCAGGTACCGCCCATGCGGCTCTCCTCGGCCAGCGCCACGGTTGCGCCGGTGGCGGCGGCGGTGCGCGCGGCGCGTACCCCGCCCGAGCCGCCGCCGATCACGAAGAGGTCATAGTCGAATGCCATAAGTCGGTCAGTCCTAGTCGGAAATGTCTGTGAAGATGTTGTCGGGGGCGAGAAAATCGAAATGCGTCTCCTGCGCGTCACCATGCAGATCGTAGCTCTCGACCCGGCCATCGCCATGGCCGATCACCACCGCGTCGCAGATATCGACGAACAGGCCGTTCTCGACCACCCCCGCGATCTGGTTGAGCGCGAGGCCAAGCTGGCGCGCATTGCCGATGCGGTTGAGGTGCAGATCGAGGATGTGGTTGCCCTCGTCGGTGCGCACCGGCTGGCCGTCCTTCATCCGCAGCGTCACCTCGCGGCCCAGCACGTCGAGCCCGACCAGCGTCTCCTCGACCAGCACCTTGGTGGCCTGCCAGCCGAAGGGGATGATCTCCACCGGCAACGGGAACGCCCCCAGCGTCTCGACCCGCTTGGTCGCGTCGGCGATGACGACCATCCGGTCCGAGGCCGTCGCCACGATCTTCTCGTGCAGCAGCGCAGCACCACCGCCCTTGATCAGGTTCAGCTCGCCGTCGACCTCGTCGGCGCCGTCGATGGTCAGGTCGAGCCAGCCCGCCTCTTCCAGCGTCACCACCTCGATCCCGAGTTCGCGCGCCAGATCGGCGGTGCGGTGCGAGGTCGGCACGGCGCGGATGTCGAGCCCCTCGTCGCGCACCATCTCGCCCAGGCAGCGCACCAGCCATTCGGCGGTGGAGCCGGTGCCAAGGCCCACGCGCATGCCGCTTTCAACGAGATGGCTCGCCTGCTTGGCGGCGACGAACTTCGCCTTTTCAACGGGTGACAGGTCCTTGGCCATGCTGCGCCTCCTCGCGGGTCCGCCCCGGTTATAGGAAAGATGCCCGGCGCCTGCGAGGGGCAATCGTCCCTGTTCGGGTGCCGTCGGATCGGGCCTTGCGCGGATCGCGTGCGAATGGTCGCATCAGGAGCAGCGGCCCCAACCCGCGCCTCGGAGGATGAGCCCATGACACTGCGACTGCATTACGCGCCCGACAATGCCTCGCTCTGCGTGCGTCTCGCGCTCGAGGAGCTGGGCCTCGGTTATCGCACCGCGCTGGTGGACCGGCGCGCGCAGGGCCAGCGCGCACCCGCCTATCTCGCGCTCAATCCTCATGGCATGATCCCGGTGCTAGAGACGGAGGAAGGGCCGATCTTCGAGACCGCGGCGATCCTGCTGTGGCTGTCGGACCGGCATCGCGAGCGCGTGGCGCTGATGCCTGCCCCCGACGCGCCCGAGCGAGGAATAGCGCTGGCCTGGCTGTTCTGGCTGTCGAACACGCTGCACCCTGCGCTCAGGATGCTGTTCTATGGTGGCGAGCATATCGCCCCGGAGATGGTCTTCGCGCTGCACGAGCGCACGGCGCAGCGCACGCTGGGCATGCTCGACAGGCTCGAGGCCGCGGCGCCGGCGCTCGGTGGCTGGCTCGGGGCGGCACAGCCCTCGGCGCTGGACTGCTACCTCGCGCCCATGCTGCGCTGGTGCGCCCTCTACCCCGAAAGCGGCACCGGCTGGTTCGAACTGAGGCGCTGGCCTGCCCTGCGAGCGGCGCTGGAGCGCTTCGAGGCCCGCGCCTCGGTCGCGGCGGCGATCCGGGCCGAGGGTCTGGGCGCCCGCCCCTTCACCGATCCGCGACCGCCACGCCCACCCGAAGGACACGCAACCTGATGTTTCTCTCCGTCTTCGACATCTTCAAGATCGGCATCGGCCCGTCATCATCGCATACCATCGGCCCGATGGTCGCGGCCGAGCGGTTTCTCGACCATCTGCGCGCGCAACCCTTCAAGGTGGCGGGCGTGTCGGCCCGGCTGCACGGCTCGCTCGCCTTCACCGGGGCGGGGCATGCCACCGACCGGGCGGTGATGCTGGGCCTCGCCGGGATCACCGTGGCGGGATATGACACCGAGGCGGCGGAGGCTGAACTGGCCCGGCTCCGGGCGGAGAGGACGCTGCATCCCGCGGGGCTGGCACCGCTGCGCTTCGACCCGGGGAGCGATCTGGTCTTCGATTACGGCCCGCCGCTGCCGGCTCATGCCAACGGGCTGGTGCTCCGGGGCCACGACGCCCAAGGCGACGTGGTGGTCGAGCAGACCTACTACTCGATCGGCGGTGGCTTCGTGCGTACCGCCGAGGAGCTGGCGGCCGGCCCCGCCCCCGATCACGGCCCGGCCGTGCCCTACCCCTTTGCCAGCGCCAAGGAAATGCTGCGCATGGCGGCGGAGAGCGGCCTGTCGATCGCGGCGATGAAACGGGCCAACGAGCGCGTGCGGCGTCCCCGTACCGATCTCGACGGCGACATCCGCAAGATCTGGCGCGTCATGTCCGATTGCATCGACCGCGGGCTCGAGGCCGAGGGCACGCTTCCCGGTGGTCTCGGCGTGCGCCGCCGCGCGGCGGCGATCCACGCCTCGCTGCGCGCCGAACGCGGCGGCAACATGGCCGCGCCGCATCTCGTGACCGACTGGATCTCGGCCTACGCGATGGCCGTGAACGAAGAGAATGCCGCCGGCGGGCAGGTGGTGACCGCGCCCACCAACGGTGCCGCGGGGGTAGTACCGGCGGTGATGCGCTACTGGCTCGACCACGTGCCGGGCGCCAGCCGTGAGCGGGTGCCGGAATTCCTGCTTACCGCCGCCGCCATCGGCGGGCTGATCAAGGAGAACGCCTCGATCTCGGGCGCCGAATGCGGCTGTCAGGCCGAGGTGGGCTCG
Organism: Limimaricola sp. AA108-03; assembly: GCF_050847355.1. NCBI lineage: Bacteria > Pseudomonadati > Pseudomonadota > Alphaproteobacteria > Rhodobacterales > Paracoccaceae > Limimaricola > Limimaricola sp. AA108-03. The sequence continues at coordinate 757,078 of NZ_CP193755.1, read as the reverse complement.
GCCGCCGCGATGGCCGCAGCAGGGCTGGGCGCGGTGCTGGGCGGCACGCCCGCGCAGGTCGAGAACGCCGCCGAGATCGCGCTCGAACATCATCTGGGCATGACCTGCGATCCCGTGGCCGGCCTCGTTCAGGTGCCCTGCATCGAGCGCAACGGCATGGGCGCGATCAAGGCGGTGGCGGCGGCGAGCCTCGCGCTCAGGGGCGATGGCGCGCATCTGGTGCCGCTCGACGTCGCGATCGAGACGATGCGCCAGACGGGGCGCGACATGAGCGACAAGTACAAGGAAACCTCGCAAGGGGGACTGGCTGTGAACCTGCCAAATTGCTGAGGGCGGCACCGGTCGGACGAGGCGGGATTTGCGTATTTCGGGAACAAAGTAGCCAAGCGCATTCGGCAACTTTGTTCCTTAAATACGCAAGACACGCCCTTGGCCGCGCAGAGGGCCTTCAGCCCCCGAAGTACCTTTCGGCTTTCATGAAGCCCGCCGCCCGCGCCGCCTCGGCCCAATCGCGTTCGAGCGCGGTGTCACCTATCACGAGGAACCGATCGGCAGGCCCGTCGAGCATGTCGCGCAATCGGTCGCCGGTGGCACGCCAGCCCTCTAAAAGCCCCGGCGCACGCCCGGCGACGTCGATCGGAGCCGAAACGCGCACGCGATCCGGATCGAGTGGCGGGTGTACCGCCGCGACCCGGCGCGCCGCCAGGCTGGCCAGCCTGGCGCGCCGTTCCTGCGGCATGGCATCCCCCGGCCGCAGCAGCCGCAGCGTATTCGACGAAAACAGGAAGCCGATCAGGTCATGGCCAGTCGCCGCCCGCACCGAGGCATAGCTTCGATAGTCGAGACCGAGCGCCGCGGCGCGTTTCACCCGCAACCTCACGACCTCGACCGGAAGTGTAGGCAGCAATTCGCGGCGGGCCCGGGCCCAGGCGTGGCGGCGCCAGCCCGCGCCCGGCTCCAGTGACGGGCCGCCATTGTGACCGAGGCTCATGCGTCCCAATCGCGCAGCCGCGCCACGTAGCGCGCCATGGTATCGATTTCGAGATTGATGAACTGGCCTTGGGCGATCTCGCCCCAATTCGTCACCTCGCGGGTATGCGGGATCAGGTTGACGCCGAACTCCGTGCCGTCGACCTCGTTGACGGTGAGCGAGGTGCCGTTGAGCGCGACCGAGCCCTTGGGGGCGATGAACTTGGCCAGCGCTTCGGGTGCGCGGAAACGCACCCTCAGGCTGTCGCCCTCGTCGCGGGTCGACACCACCTCGGCCACGCCGTCGACATGGCCCGACACGATATGCCCGCCCAATTCGTCGCCGACCTTGAGCGCGCGCTCGAGGTTGATCCGCTTGCCCACATGCCAACCGTTGCGGCCGATATTGGTCAGGCCGACCGTCTCGGCCGAGATTTGCACGTCGAACCAGTTGCGCGGTTCGCGGCCCAGCGCGACGACGGTGAGACAGACGCCGTCGCAAGCGATCGAGGCGCCGATATCGATGGTCTCGGGATCATAGGACGTGGCGATGCGGGCGCGCAGGTCGCCCTCCTGCACCACGTCGAGAACCTCTCCGACGTCGGTGATGATGCCTGTGAACATGGGCGCGCTCCTGTCTTGCGTCCCAAGACCTAGAACCGCTGCGGGATGCGCACAAGGGTGGGCACTTTCACACGTCATCCCGACGCCATAAAACGGCCCGGAGCCGATGCGAAACGAAAGGGATCGTACGTCAACATGGTCCGCAACATGACCGATCCCGCCAAGAGACGCTTCTTGTTCCTGCAGGGCCCGCACGGCCCCTTCTTCCATAGGCTTGCCCGGATGCTGCGCGCGGCCGGCGCCACGACCTGGCGTGTCGGCTTCAACGCCGGCGACGCGGCCTTCTGGCACGACCGGGCCAGCTACATCCCCTATCGCGGCAATGCCGATGACTGGCCCGACGCCTTCGAGGCGCTGGTCGATAAGCACGGCATCACCGACATCGTGCTGTATGGCGACACGCGGCCGGTCCATGCCGCCGCCGTCGCGGCGGCACGGGCGCGCGGGCTGACCGTGCACGTCTTCGAGGAGGGCTATCTGCGCCCTTGGTGGGTCACCTACGAGCGGGGCGGCACCAACGGCCATTCGCGGCTGATGGAGATCGGCATAGACGAGATGCGGGCGGCGCTGGAGCGCTCGGACCCCGAGATCACGGAGGCGCCTGCCCATTGGGGCGACATGCGCCAGCATGTGTTCTATGGCGCGCTCTACCACTGGTTCGTGCTGTTTCGGAATCACGCCTATGCGGGATTTCGCGCGCATCGCGAGTTGCCGCTCGCGACCGAGGCGCGGCTCTACACGACGCGGCTGCTGCTGATGCCCTTCCTCGCGCTCGACCGGATCCTCGCGACGGCGCGGATTCGCCATGGCGGCTACCCCTATCACCTCGCGCTGCTGCAGCTCGAACACGATGCCAGCTTTCGGGCGCACTCGCCCTTCACCCGGATGTCCGAGTTCCTCGAATTGGTGATCGAGGGCTTTGCCAAGGGCGCGCCGCGTCACCACCACCTCGTCTTCAAGGCGCATCCGCTCGAGAACGGTCAAGCCCCGCTCCGGCGGATCATCCGCGATCTCGCCCGTGTCCACGGTGTCGACGGGAGGGTTCACTACCTGCGCGGCGGCAAGCTGGCGCGGCTTCTGGATGCGGCGCGCACCGCCGTCACGGTCAATTCCACGGCCGCGCAGCAGGTGCTGTGGCGTGGCATCCCGCTCAAGGCCTTCGGTCGCGCGGTCTACTCCAAGCCCGACCTCGCCTCGACCCAGCCACTGGCCGAGTTCTTCGCACAGCCGGTACGCCCGGATCGACGCGCCTATCGAGACTACCGGCGCTTCCTGCTGGAGACGAGCCAGGTCTCGGGCGGCTTCTACTCCTCGGGCGGGCGCAGGCGGCTGTTGCGGCAGGTGGCCGACATGATGCTCGCGGCCGAGGACCCCTATGACGCGCTGCGCGCAGGCCGCGCCGCACCGCGTCAACCGCTGCGCGCCTTGCCCTGACCCTCGGGCGCGTCTCGCAGGCCACACCGCCCCCGGATGCTCCCGGCTGCTGACGCGCGACAACTGGTCATGGCCCGTGTCGCGCGCTAGCCTTGCCCGCAACGGGCAGATTCTGCCCAACAATTACAATGGCAGGCCCGGGCCACAACGGGTCGCAGGCAGACCGGTCCCGGCGAGGGGCCGCAGGCAGACAGGAACAGGTCGAGGAGACCGCGCAGTGACACCCCTTACCCACCGCCTCGCACGCGGCGCGGCCCTTGCGGCCGCGCTCGCCCTCGTCGCCGGCTGCGGGCTCACCCCGCGCTCCGGCCCCAACAAGCGCGAGATCTTCGCGGGCTCGGTGCTGCGCGAGGGCGACGCCTTCGTGGTCGCGGTGGACGACCGGGTGAACCGGATCGCCGGCGTCACCCCGGCGCTGGGCTTTGCCGCCGCCTTCGAAAGTGCCGGGCTGCTGGGCTCCGACACGATCCAACCCGGCGACGTGCTCGGGCTGACGATCTGGGAAAACGTCGATGACGGGCTTCTGGTGCCGACGGGCCAGAACGCCACCGTCCTCGAAGAGGTGCAGGTCGACGGCTCGGGCTTCATCTTCGTGCCCTATGCCGGCAGGATCCGCGCGGCGGGCAACACGCCCGAGGCGATCCGCCGGATCATCAGCGAAAAGCTCGAGGCGCAGACGCCCGATCCGCAGGTGCAGGTGCGCCGCCTCGCCGGTGACGGCTCGACCGTCTCGGTGGTGGGCGATGTCGGCGCGCAGGGCGTCTACCCGATCGAACGCCCGACCCGCACGCTCTCGGCGATGCTGGCCTCGGCGGGCGGCGTCACGGTGCGTCCCGAAGTGGCGCAGGTCACGGTGACGCGCGGCTCCACGACCGGCGAGGTCTGGTTCCAGGACCTTTACGAGCACCCGCGCGCCGACATCGCGCTGCGCGCCGGCGACCGGATCCTCGTCGAAGCCGACACCCGCGATTTCACGGCGCTGGGCGCCACCGGCACGCAGGATCTCGTGCCCTTCGAGAGCCGCAACATCTCGGCGATCGAGGCGATTGCCCGGGTCGGCGGCCTCAACCCGACGCTGGCCGATCCCACCGGCGTCTTCGTGTTCCGCAACGAGCCGGCGGTGATCGCCAGCCAGATCACCGGCATTCCCGATCTCGTCGGCACGCAGCGCGTGGTCTACGTGCTCGACCTGACCAAGCCCAACGGCATGTTCATGGCCCGCGACTTCGCGATCCGCGACGACGACACGGTCTATGTCACCGAGGCGCCGATCGTCGAGTTCGGCCGGGTGATCGGCGGGCTGACCGGCACGCTGACCTCGTCCCGCGAAGCCGTCAGCGCCGTGAACTGACCTTGAGCGGCGCGCCGGGACCGCGCCCGCTCTTCGTCTGCAATGGCGGGCTGCTGCGGCGGCCGATGCGCCGGCGCCTGCGCGCCGCCGGCTACGCGCCGCGGCCAGGCCTGCCGAATGCCGGGGACCTCGTCGGCGTCTGGGGCCAGAGCCCGACCGCATGGCGCGGCGAAGCCCTGGCCCAACGGCGCGGTGCGCAGCTCGTACGGATCGAGGACGCCTTCTTGCGTTCGGTCCGACCGGGCCGCGCCGGGGGCCCGCCGCTGGGGCTGCTGATCGATCACGGCGGCACGCATTTCGATCCGGCCACGGTCTCTGACCTCGAAAGCCTGCTCGCCACCCACCCGCTCGACGACACGGCGCTGCTCGACCGGGCCCGCGACGGCATCGCCCGGCTGCGCGAGGCCGAACTGTCGAAATACACGGGCTTCGACCCCGAAGCCCCGGTGCCCGCACCGGGATACGTGCTGGTGATCGATCAGACAGCGGGGGATGCCGCGGTGCGCGCCAGCCGCGGCGACCGCAACCGGTTTCTCGAGATGCTGTTCGAGGCGCGCGAGGCGCATCCCGGTGCCCGGATCGTCATCAAGACCCATCCCGAGACCCAGCAGGGCTTCCGGGCCGGGCATTTCCGGCCAGACGATCTCGGCCCCGGCATGTCGTTCTGCGATGCACCGGTCTCGCCATGGCGGCTGCTCGACGGTGCGATCGCGGTGCATGTCTTTTCCTCGCAGATGGGCTTCGAGGCGATCCTCGCCGGGCATCGCCCGGTGGTGCATGGTCAGCCCTTCTATGCCGGTTGGGCGCTCAGCGAGGATCGCGACCCGGTCTGGCGCCGGCAGAGGCGGCTGACCCGCGCCCAGCTCTTTGCCGCCGCGATGATCCTCTATCCGCATTGGCACGACCCGCTCCGCGACCGGGCCTGCAGCTTCGAGGAGGCGCTGGACGCCATCGAGGCCGACACCCGCGCCTGGCGCGAAGACCGGGCCGGATGGGTGGCTGCGGGCATGCGGTTGTGGAAGCGGCGGCACCTGCAGGCGGGCTTCGGCACCGTCCGGCCGGTGATCTTCGCCGATCCCCCATCCCGTGCGACCCGGCAGGCCGAGCACAGCGACCGCCGGCTGATGGTCTGGGGCGACCGCGAGGCGCCGGAAGGCGCGATGCGCGTCGAGGACGGCTTGCTACGCTCGAAAGGCCTTGGCGCGGCGCTGGTGCCACCGGCGAGCCTCGCGCTCGATGATCTCGGCCTGCATTACGACCCGAGGCGGGAAAGCCGGCTGGAGAGGCTGATCGCCGCCTCTCCAACCCTGCCGGATCATGCGCGGCGCCGCGCGTCGCGGCTGGTGGAGCGTCTGATCGCTGCCGGTCTGTCGAAATACAACCTCGCCGGAGTGGCGCTGCCCGAGCTGCCGCCCGGCCACCGCATCCTGGTGCCGGGGCAGGTCGAGGACGACGCGGCGATTCGTCTCGGCGCGGCGCGGGTCCGAACCAATCGCGCCCTGCTCGAAGCCGTCCGAGCCGCGCATCCCGACGCCGTGATCCTCTACAAGCCGCATCCAGACGTCGAGGCCGGATTGCGGCCCGGCGCCGTACCGGATGCGGAGCGACTTGCCGATGTGGTGCTGGCGGGTACCGACATTCTTGCCGCGCTCACCGTGGCGGACGAGGTCTGGACGATCACCTCGGGCACCGGCTTCGAGGCGCTGCTGCGTGGCGTGAAGGTGACCTGCCTCGGCACGCCGTTCTACGCGGGCTGGGGGCTGACCCGCGACCTCGGCCCGCCCTGTCCCCGCCGCGTGGCGCGGCCCGACATCACGGCGCTCGCCCATGCGGCGCTGATCGGCTGGCCGCGCTACTTCGATCCGTTGAGCGGCCGGCCCTGCCCGCCGGAGCTCGCGCTGGAACGGCTGGCCGCTGGCCTTGCTCCGCGCCGTCCCGGGCTGCGGGCTCTCGCGAAGCTGCAAGGTCTCTTTGCCACGGCCGCGCCGCTCTGGCGCCGCTGAGCCGTTCGGCGGGATGCCACCGAACGGCCCCGGCTCCATGGAACATGCGATGCGGCGCGCCGTTGCCCCCGCGAAGCGCCGGCCACATCGCCGGCTCGGCCCCGTAACGGGTCGCCGAACGACAGACGGAAAGGACATTGCATGACCTTCACGACCAAGAGTCTCACCGCCATCGCCCTTGCGGGCGGCCTCGCCGCGACCGGCGTGCAGGCGCAGGAGGCGACCTTCGGAATGGTTGACGTCGACGGGGATGGCTATCTCAGCGAAACGGAGCTCACCGACGCCTTCGGCGAGGTCGGGCTGACGCTGCTGCGCTACGACCTCGATGGCGACGGCCAGCTGACGCCGCAGGAGATCGAGGCCCGCAACGAGGCCCGTGTCGGCTCGGAAGATACCGACGAGGTGCCATCCGATGTCGACGATATCCTCGAACGGGGCCGGGTCGGCAATGATCGCGACAATGACGACGACGAGGACGTGATCGAAGAAGACGAGTTCGGCGAGACCGAGCAGCCCATGGGCGATGTCGAGGAAGACGAGGGCGACGGCTCGGATGACGAGTTCGGCAATCTCGAAGAGAACGAAATCGACGATGACGAGGCGGATGAGTCCGACGGCAACTGATCGTCATTCGAACCCATGCGTCGCAGCCGCCCTTCGGGGCGGCTGTTGTCGTATCAGCCGCCGCTCGCCCGCCAGACGCTCATCACGTCGCCGCCCACACGGTCCAAGCCTGCGAGCCGTAGCCGCGGCGCCTCGGCCAGAGCGCCGATCCCCATGGCAGAAAGGGCGGGCGTGCCTTCGGCTCCGATCGCGCAGCCGGCGGTGAACAGCACCAACTCGTCCACCAGCCCTGCCCCAAGAAGAGATGCCGCGAGGCCGGCACCACCTTCGCAGAACACCCGCGTCAGCCCCGCTGCCCCCAGCGCCTGCAGAACGGCGGCGGGATCGAGCTGCCTCGCCGAGATGGGGCAGCTCAGGCTTTCGGCCCCCAGCGCTCTCCACGGCGTCGCATCGGCCTCGGGGCCGTGGCAGAGCCAGAGCGGCACCTCGCGCGCGCTGCGCGCCAGCGCCCCGTCCAAGGGCAGATCCAGCCGCCGCGACAGCACCACCCGCACCGGCTGCCGATCGATACCGAGGCCGCGTATGTTGAGCATCGGATCGTCGGCCCGAGCGGTGCCGCCACCGACCATCACCGCGTCGTGCCGCGCGCGCATCATGTGGACCCGGGCCCGGGCCTCGGGCCCGGTGATCCAGCGGCTTTCGCCGGCACCGGTGGCGATGCGCCCGTCGAGGCTGGTGGCGAGCTTCAGCGTCACGAAGGGGCGGCCGCGCTCGACCCGGCTCAGGAACCCGGCCAGATCGCTGCGCGCCTCGCCCTCCATCAACCCGGTCTCGACCGCGATCCCCGCCGCCCGCAGCCGTTCGATGCCGCGCCCTGCGACGCGCGGATCAGGGTCCTGCGCGGCGACGACCACCCGCGCCAGCCCGGCGGCGACCAGCGCATCGGCGCAGGGCGGCGTTTGGCCGTGATGGGCGCAGGGCTCCAGCGTGACATAGGCCGTGGCCCCACGCGCCGCCGCGCCGGCCTGCGCCAACGCCTGCGTTTCGGCATGGGGCCGACCACCATCCGCGGTGCGGCCGCGCCCGAGGATGCGGCCGTCGCGGACGATCACGCAGCCGACATTGGGGTTGGGCCAGACCCGGCCCAGCCCGCGCCGACCCAGCGACAGCGCCAGCGCCATGAAGCGACGGTCGAGTGCGCAGCTCACTTTTCTGCCGGGTTGGGGCGAAGCTCAGACATGAACTTGTCGAAATCGCCCACGGCCTGGAAGTTCATGTAGACGCTGGCAAAACGCACATAGGCCACGGTGTCGATCCGCGCGAGCGACTCCATGACGATCTCACCGATCTTGGAAGACGGAATGTCGGTGTCGCCGAGGCTTTCGAGCCTGCGCACGATGCCCGAGATCATCTGATCCATGCGCTCGGGCTCCACCGGGCGCTTTTGAAGCGCGATGCGGATCGAGCGCTCGAGCTTGTCGCGGTCGAACTCCTCGCGGCGGCCATTCGACTTGATCACCACGAGGTCGCGCAGCTGCACCCGCTCATAGGTAGTAAAGCGACCACCGCAGGAGGGACAGAACCGCCGACGGCGGATCGCGGCGTGATCCTCGGCCGGGCGGGAATCCTTGACCTGCGTGTCGACATTTCCGCAAAACGGGCAGCGCATCCGGGATCCTCATCGTCTCTTGGGGGCCTGTGCCCGTGGTCCACAGCCAGTATAGGGGGGCGCCCAAGGATTGGGTAGGGGTCGCGGCGACCCACCATATGACGCGAGCCGCTTCAGCGCAGCAGTGCCACGACCTCGCGACGATGCGGGCGCGAGCGATGCTCGAACAGGTAGATCCCCTGCCAAGTCCCGAGCGCCATGCGCCCGCCGATCACCGGGATCTGCAAACTCGTGGGCAGGAGCGCCGCCTTGATATGACCCGGCATGTCGTCAGGCCCCTCATAGGTATGGGTCAGATAGTCCATCGACGGATCGTCCGAAGGCGGCACGAGACGATGAAAGAAGGCGGCCAGATCCGTCCGTACCTCGGGATCGGCGTTCTCCTGAATGAGCAATGAACACGAGGTGTGCCGCACGAAAAGTGTCAGGAGCGCCTCGTCCGGCGCATCCTGCGCAATCCATTCGGCCACCTGCCGGGTGAACTCGGTCAGCCCGGGGCCTCGGGTCTCGATGACGAAACTTGTGTTCAAGGCTCAGCTGGTGACGACGCAGCGCACCGAGGGGCTGCCTGCGGCACCGCCTTCGGCGCCGACGAAGACCTGCTCGAGCGTCGCCCGGCAATCCGCGAGCTCGGCGGCGGTGACGGGGATTTCGATCGGGCCGTCGAGGTCATAGCGCGCGGCCGGCTCGGTCACATCGGCAAAGCCCGCGGCCGAGGACAGGATCGGGGCGACGCCCATCAGCGGCATGGTGATGGCGGCGGCAAAGGCGATGGCGATCAGCTTGTTCATGGCGGTGTCTCCCATCTCGATCCTGCCTGACCAACACCGGAACATGGACAAGGTTTCGAACTAGTTCACATGACCTTGGAGGCCAGTGTCCGAGCGGCAACACTCGCCCTCCGAGGGGCTACTCGGCAGGCTCCTGCACGCCGATGGCGCGCGGCGCCGGATCATCCGCGTCGGCCTCGTCGAATGCGATGCCGAGGCTCTTCTGGGTGCGCGCGCCCATGGATTTCAGCATTTCGATCTGTCGCAAAACGTTGCCATTGCCGGTCGAAAGCTGCCCCATCGCATCGCCATGCGCCTTGCTGGCCTGTTCGAGGGCACGGCCCACCTGCTGCATGTTGCCGACGAAGTTCGCCACCTTGTCGTAGAGCTTGCCCGCCCGGTCGGCGATCGCCTCGGCATTGCTCTCGCGCCTCTCTACGGTCCAGATGTGATCGACGGTGCGCAGCGTCACCATCAGCGTCGAGGGGGTCATCACCCCCACCCCCTTGGACACTGCATAGGCGGTCAGGTCACCGCTCTCGGCCAGCGCCGCCGAGAGCGCCCCCTCGATCGGCATGAACATCAGCACGTAGTCGACCGACCCCTCCTCCATCGCGTGATAGCCCTTGGCGGCGAGCTGATCGATGTGGCGGCGCACGGAGGCCACGTGTTCGCGCAGGTGCCGGGCCCGCTCCTCCTCGGTCTCGGCGTTGACGGCGGCCTCGTAGGCCACGAGGCTCACCTTGCTGTCGATCACGAGGCTCTTGCCACGCGGCATCTTCACCACCACGTCGGGACGCCAGCGCGCGCCCTGCTCGTCGGTGCGGCTTTCCTGCACGAGGTAATGGGTGTCGCGCTCCAGCCCCGAGCTTTCGAGGATGCGTTCGAGGATCATCTCGCCCCAGGCGCCCTGCTTTTGCTTGTCGCCCTTGAGCGCACGGGTCAGGGCCGCGGCCTCGGAACGGATCGTCTCGGACTGGGTGGTCAGCATCTCGATCTGCTTGCCGAGCCGCGCGCGTTCCTCGTCGGCCTTGCCGTGGACCTGCCGCAGCTCGGACTCGAAGCGCGAGACGTGGTCGCGGAACGGGGTCAGCAATTCGGTGAGCGTCCGGGTGTTGGCCTTGGAGAAATCCTCCCCGGTCTGGCGCAGGGTTTTCGTCGCCAACTCCTCGAAGCGGCGCGACATCTCCTCGCGCAGTTCCTTGAGTTCCTTGATGCGCGTCTCTGCGGCCTCGATCTCGCCAGCGCGCCGGGCCTGCAGCGTCGCATGGTCGGACTGCAGCTGCGCGTGGCGTTCCTGTAGTTCGCGCATTTCAGCGGTGAGACCCGAGAGCTGCCCTTTCAGGTCGTCGCGCGCCCGCTCCAGCCCCCGCTTGGCTTCCTCCAGCGCCGCCTTGGCGGCGCGGGTCTCGCCATGCGCGGCCTCGGTCTCGAACTGGGCGCGCCGCGCCGCCTTCAGCTCGTCCTTGAGCGCGGCCAGCTCGTGCTCGCGCTCCTCAAGCCGAGTGCGCTGCCCCTCGGCCTGGCCGCGGATCTCGTCGGCGTCGCGCCGCCCCGCCTCCATCTCTCCGCGCAGCCCCGCAAGCGTGGACCGCGCGCCTCTCAGGGCGGTGATGGTCGCCGCAAGGGCAATCAGCAGAACGAGGGCAGTGCCCAAGGCAACGAGGCTGAGGGGATCGGAGGGCATGAAGGCATCCTTGCTGGAACTACGGCGATGTTCACGGTTCGACCCCGATCCGTCAACCCGGCGTTGCAGGTACGAAAAACGGCGGCGGGTTGTCCCGCCGCCGTTCTGATCCCAATCGAATGAAATTATTGATCGAGGAAGCTGCGCAGCTTGCGCGACCGGCTCGGATGCTTGAGCTTCCGGAGCGCCTTGGCCTCGATCTGGCGAATACGTTCGCGGGTGACGCTGAACTGCTGGCCGACCTCTTCGAGCGTGTGATCGGTGTTCATGCCGATGCCGAAGCGCATCCGCAGAACCCGCTCCTCGCGCGGGGTGAGCGAGGCCAGAACCCGCGTCGTGGTTTCCTTCAGGTTCTCCTGAATCGCCGAATCGAGCGGCAGGATCGCATTCTTGTCCTCGATGAAGTCGCCGAGCTGACTGTCCTCCTCGTCACCGATCGGCGTCTCGAGCGAGATCGGCTCCTTGGCGATCTTCATCACCTTGCGGACCTTCTCGAGCGGCATCTGCAGCTTCTCGGCCAGTTCCTCCGGCGTCGGCTCGCGGCCGATCTCGTGCAGCATCTGGCGGCCGGTGCGGACCAGCTTGTTGATCGTCTCGATCATGTGCACCGGGATCCGGATGGTGCGCGCCTGATCAGCGATCGAGCGGGTGATCGCCTGACGGATCCACCAGGTCGCGTAGGTCGAGAACTTGTAGCCGCGGCGATACTCGAACTTGTCGACCGCCTTCATCAGGCCGATGTTGCCTTCCTGAATCAGATCGAGGAACTGCAGGCCCCGGTTCGTGTATTTCTTGGCGATCGAGATCACGAGACGCAGGTTGGCCTCGACCATCTCCTTCTTGGCCTGCCGGGCTTCCTTCTCACCCTTCTGGACCTGCTGAACGATACGGCGGAACTCGCCGATGTCGACGCCGACATACTGGCCGACCTGCGCCATCTCGGCGCGCAGTTCCTCGATCTTGCCGGCCGAGCGCTCGAACAGCGCCTGCCAGCCGCGGCCTGGCTTCTCGGCCATGCGGTCCATCCAGGACGGGTCGAGCTCGGCGCCGCGATACTCGTCGATGAACTCGCGGCGGTTGATGCGGGCTTGGTCCGCCAGCTTCACCATGCTCGAGTCGATCGACATGATCCGGCGGTTGATGCCGTAAAGCTGGTCGATCAGCGCCTCGATGCGATTGTTGTGCAGGTGCAGCGAGTTCACCAGCACGACCAACTCGGAGCGCAGCGTCTGGTACTCGGCCTCGTTGGCCTTGGAGAAGCTCGCATCCTCGTTCAGCGTCGCGGACATCCGCGCGTCCTGCATCGCAGAGAGGCGGTCGAAATTCTCAGCGATGGTATCGAGCGTCTCGAGCACGCGCGGCTTCAGCGCGGCCTCCATCGCGGCGAGCGACATGTTGTGCTGCTCGTCGTCCTCGTCATCGTCGTCATTGTTGCGGATCGGATTGCCGTCCGCGTCGTATTCGGCCTTGTCGCCGCCGCGCTCGGCCTTCTCGCCGCCGGTCGCGGTGGCGGCCTCGACCACGGGCTCGTCGCCCTCTTCCTCGCCCATCTGGCCCGAGAAGGTGGTCTCGAGATCGATCACGTCGCGCAGCAGGATGTCCTCGGACAGAAGCTCGTCGCGCCAGATCGTGATCGCCTGGAAGGTCAGCGGGCTCTCGCAGAGCCCCGCGATCATGGTGTTGCGACCGGCCTCGATGCGCTTGGCGATGGCGATCTCGCCCTCGCGCGACAGCAGTTCGACCGAGCCCATCTCGCGCAGATACATGCGGACCGGATCGTCGGTGCGGTCGAGCTTCTCGGCCTCGGCCCCGGCCAGCGCCACGTCGCGATTGCCGCCCACCGTGGCGATCTCGCGCGAGCCGCCATCCTCGGACTCTTCGCTTTCCTCGGCCTCGGTCACCTGGATGCCCATCTCCGAGAGCATCGACATGACGTCCTCGATCTGGTCCGAGGAAACCTGATCCGGCGGCAGCACCTGATTGAGCTGGTCGTAGGTGATGTAGCCGCGCTCGCGCGCCTCGGAGATCATCTTCTTGACCGCCGCCTGGCTCATGTCGAGCGTCATCGCCCCGTCCTGGTCATCGTCCTTGCGGTCGTCGGTGTCTTTCGCGGCCATGAAGGGCTCCTCGTTCGGTGAACGTCCTGTCCAGCGCCGGGCAGTGATTCGGACTGTCCGAATCAACCCTCAAGGGTCGCGATTCGCAACCACCCTGCGCCCGATTCTTTGATGTATGCGCAACCTCCGTCGCCGAATCGGATGCGACGGGCTACGATTCAGCTGCCCTTGGGCCCCGCCTTGCCGAAGGCGATGGTCCCCAGAAGCGCGTCGAATTCAGACCGCTCGTCGCGCCGCATCGGGGCGCCGTTGGTGCCGTACTCGTATTCGGTCGTATCCTCCCCATCGCCCCGTCCGGCGCGGTCGAGCGCCTCGGCGGCGCGCGACAATCGCCAGGTCAGCCCTTCGTCGCTGAGCCCGGACAGATCCTCGACCGCCTCCGCGAGTTCCCTCGCATGGCCGCGCCTCGCATCGAGCTTGGCCAGTTCCTCGGCCAGGCACATGCGCGCGAGTTCGGGGTCGCCGGGCTTCCGGACCGCCGGGCTGATCGCCACATGGCGTTGTGCGAACAGGGTTTCAAGAGCCTCCGCGCCGAGCCGCGCCTCGAGCGCGCCTCGCAGGTCGGTCTCGTGGTGGCAGGCGAGTATGCCATGCACCAGCGCCGCGTGGTCGGGATCGCGGCAGTCCATCCGCTCCAGCGCCGGTTCGAACTCGTGCAGCACCTGCGGCGTCGCGATCAGCGTCGCGAGGATCACCGCTTCGCGCAGGTGGTCCTCGACCGCGCCGCCGGTCGCGAGCACCGAGGCGCGCGCCGAGGGGCTGGGCGCCAGCGGCAGCTGGCCCGGCTTGAAGAAGCCGCCCTTGTCGCCGCGGTCGATCCGGGTCGGACCGTTCTGGCGGCGCGGGTTGAACAGCTCCCATTTCAGCCGCTTCAGTTCCTGCTCGTAATGGCCGCGCAGGTCGGGATCGCGGATCAGCGCCACCGCGTCGCGCAGCCGCTTGTCGAGAGCGGCGCGCCGTTCGGGGCTGTCGAAATCATGCCCCTCGGTCTCGCGTCGCCACAGCAGCTGCACCATCGGCTGCGCGTTCGACACGATCTCGCGCATCGCCCCCGCGCCCTTGGCGCGGATCAGGTCGTCGGGGTCGAGCCCCTCCGGCATCAGCGCGAATCGCAGGCCGTGCCCCGCGCCGATCAACGGCAGCGCCAGATCGATGACCCGCCGCGCCGCGCGCAAACCGGCCGCGTCGCCGTCAAGCGCGATCACCGGCTCGGGATGGACGCGCCACATCAGCTGCAGCTGGCTTTCGGTGACGGCGGTGCCCAGCGGCGCCACCGCCGCCTTCAACCCGGCCTCGGACAGGGCGATGACGTCCATGTAGCCCTCGGCCACCACGAGCGGCGCGCCCTTGCCGGCGGCCTCGCGCGCGGGCGCAAGGTTGTAGAGATTGCGGCCCTTGTCGAAGAGCTCGGTCTCGGGCGAATTGAGGTATTTCGCGCGCGCGTTCGGGTCCATCGCCCGCCCGCCCAGCGCAATGGCGCGGCCGCGCCCGTCGCGGATCGGAAAGATGATGCGGCCCCGGAACCGGTCGTAGAGCGTGCCACCGCCTTCGGGTTTCGCCGCAAGACCGGCCGCGACGATCATCTCCTCGGCGATGCCCTTGCCCTTGAGCGCCCGGGTCAGCGCGGCACGGTCATCGGGGGCGAAGCCCAGCTCCCAGCGCACCTGCGCCTCCGGGTCGAGGCCGCGCCCGGCGAGGTAGTCGCGCGCCGCGCTCGCGGCGTTGGTCTTGAGCTGCATGCGGAACCACTGCACCGCCTGCTCCATCACCTCGACAAGCTCGGAGCGGCGATCCGCCTTCTTCTGCGCCTGCGGATCCCGCTCGGGCATCGGCATGCCCGCTTCGGCGGCGAGGATCTTCACCGCGTCGATGAAGTCGACATTCTCGGTCTCGCGCACGAAGGAGATCGCGTCGCCCTTCGCGTGGCAGCCGAAGCAGTAGTAGAAGCCCTTGCGGTCATCGACGTGGAAGCTCGCCGATTTTTCCTGATGGAACGGGCATGGCGCCCAGAAGTCGCCCTTGCCCTGGTTCGACTTCTTCATGTCCCACGCGACCTTGCGCCCGACCACCTGGCCGAGGCTGAGACGCGTGCGCAATTCGTCGAGGAAACCGGGAGGCAGACTCATGGCCACAATATCGGGCCGGGCCGCCGCCAAGTCCAGAACCCGCCCCACCCGTGACCGATCAATTCTTCCGCCCCGCCCCTCAGGTTCATCTCTCCGAAAATGCGCACGGCGCGACATCGCCACCGCGTATTCGGCTCACCCCTTGCGAAGCCCCGCAAAGAACCGGGTCAGCAACGCCTCGGCTTCCGCCTCCGCGATGCCATCGAAGATTTCGGGCCGGTGGTGGCATTGCGGATGCGCGAACACCCGCGCCCCTTGCGCGACCCCGCCCGACTTGGGATCTGCCGCGCCGTAATGCAGCCGCGCGATACGGGCGAAGGAGATGGCCGCGGCGCACATCGGGCATGGCTCGAGCGTCACCCAGAGCGCGCAGCCCGTGAGCCGCTCGGAGCCCAGCGCCGCGCAGGCGGCGCGGATCGCCAGCATTTCGGCATGGGCCGTGGGGTCGCTCAGCTCGCGGGTCCGGTTGCCGGCGCGTGCGATCACCGCGCCCGAGGCATCCGTCACCACGGCCCCCACGGGCACCTCGCCGCGCGTGGCGGCGGCGTGCGCCTCGGCCAGCGCCAGATCCATGTGCGAGTGAAACCTCATGCGCCCTGATGCCCCGGCGCGCGCGGCGCTGGCAAGGGACCGCGCAAGCGGGTATGGCGGGAAGATGGACAAGAACGACACCCCCGAGGGCGACCGGATCGCCAAGGTTCTCTCCCGCGCAGGCGTCGCCTCGCGGCGCGAGGCGGAGCGCATGATCGAGGACGGCCGCGTCAAGGTGAACGGCGAGCGGATCTTCAGCCCGGCGCTGAACGTCACCGCGAAGGACCGCATCACCGTCGACGGCGCGCCTCTGGCCGCGCCCGAACCGGCGCGGCTCTGGCTCTATCACAAGCCCGCCGGGTTGGTGACCAGCGCCTCCGACGAGAAGGGCCGCAGGACCGTCTTCGACGACCTGCCCGAAGACATGCCGCGCGTGATGAGCGTGGGCCGGCTCGACCTCAATTCCGAAGGTCTGTTGCTACTTACCAATGACGGCGAGCTGAAGCGGCGGCTGGAGCTGCCCTCGACCGGCTGGCTGCGCCGCTACCGGGTGCGGATCAACGGTTCGGTCAGCGAGGAAAAGCTCGACCGGCTGCGCAAGGGCATCTCGGTCGAGGGCGTCGACTACCAGCCGATGCAGGTGACCTTCGACCGCCAGCAGGGCGCCAACGCCTGGCTGACGATCGGGCTGCGCGAGGGCAAGAACCGCGAGATCCGCCGCGCCATGGCGGCGCTGGACGTGACGGTGAACCGGTTGATCCGGATCAGCTACGGCCCGTTCCAGATCGGCAATCTCGAGCCCGGCGAGGTCGAGGAAATCCGTCCCAAGGTGCTGCGCGAGCAACTCGGCGAAAGCGATGGCCCCAAGGTGCAGCGCCGCCGCCCCGATGGCAGCACCGGCGCCAAACCCGGCCTGCGCGGCGGCGGCCCCAAGGGGCCCGGCGGCGCGCGCAAGCAGGCGAGCGGGGCCAAGCGGTCGGGCCCGCCCAAGGGGACGGCGCCCGACGCGGCCAAGCGGCCCGGCGGCACCGGCCGCGTGTTCGAGGCGAAAACCCCGGGCGGCGGCGACCGGCCCGGCCCGGGCAGCCAGCGGCCCAGCCCGAAGGGCGATCGGTCCGGGCCGAAAACCGACCGTCCGACGCGCGGGGGACCGGGAGGCAACAGGGGCGCCAAGTTTCCCAAACGCTGAGCGCCCCTCGAAAAGCCGCGCGGCACCCCCTATTATCAAAAGTGCCTAGCCAAGGGATCGCCCGGCCATGACGCGATTGATTCTGTTGCTCCTTGTCGCCTCCGCGCTGGTCTTTGCCGGGGCGCAATTCCTCGCGGCGCTGCGCGGCATGTCGCAGCGGCGCGCGGCGTTGCCAGCCACACAGGAGGACGCCATGCCCGCGCCGTTCCGTACCATCGCCTATCTCGTGCTGCTGGCCTTGATGGCCGGCACCGCCACCGGCCTTCTGGGGGCCGGCTGATGGCGCGGCGCTTCGGCGGGCGCTACAGCCCCGGACAGCAGGGTGGCCCCGCCGCCCCCGATCCGCGCGATACCGCGCGCGTCGACCCGGCGGGCGCACGGGTGAACCTGCTCTTCGTGCCCCCGGCCCTTCTGGCGCTGTTTTCGCTCGGCGCCGGGCCGGCCGGGCTGGTCGCGGGGCTTCTCGGCGCGGGCGTGCTCACCGCGGCCGCGTTCCTGCTGCGCGACGGGCTGCGCGCCGAGGCCGAGTGGCGCGCCCGTCCGGTCGCCCGCCGCCCCGCCTGGCCGCGCAAGATGATGGCCTCCGCGCTGACCGGCGTCGGCGTGGCGCTGGCAGCCTGGTCCAGCGATGGCGGGGTGATCGGCGCGGCGCTCTACGGCATCGCCGCCGCGGGGCTGCATGTCGCGGCCTTCGGCATCGACCCCCTGTCCGACAAGCGCATCGAGGGCGTCGACGATCACCAGCAGGACCGCGTGGCGAAGGTGGTGGACGAGGCCGAGAGCTACCTCGCGCAGATGCGCGAGGCGATCGCGGGTCTGCGCGACCGCCGCCTCGACGAGCGCGTCGCCGCCTTTCAGGCCCGGGCGCGGGAGATGATCCGCACCGTGGAGCGCGATCCGCGCGACCTGACGCAGGCGCGGCGCTATCTTGGCGTCTATCTGATGGGCGCGCGCGATGCTTCGGTGAAATTTGCGGAACTTTGGTCCCGCAACCGCGACAGCGCCGCCCGGGCCGAGTATGAATCGCTCCTGACGGATCTCGACCGCAACTTCGCGGCCCGGACCGAGACGATGCTGCTCTCGGACCGGACCGACATGGATATCGAGATCCGGGTATTGCGGGACCGGCTGGCGCGCGAAGGCGTTGTGGCGAAGTCTGAAGAAGGGAACGAGTGATGTCCGACAAGACCCGCGACGCGGCGGCAGCCCGCCTGGCCGAGATCGAAACGCTGAACCAGAGCCGCCTGCCCGAACCGAGCGGCGAGCTGACGTTGGAAGCGGCGGCGCCGGAACAGAGCGCCGAAATCCGCCGCCGGATGACCGAGATCGATCTGGGCGATACCAATTCCATCGTGCGCTTCGGCTCCGGCGCGCAGGCCGAACTGCAGCAGATCAGCCAGTCGATGCTGGCCGGGGTGCAGAACAAGGATGTGGGTCCGGCGGGCGACAGCCTGCGCGACATCGTCGCCACGATCCGCGGTTTCGACGTGGGCGAGCTCGACCCGAACCGCAAGCGCTCGCTCTGGGACAAGCTGATGGGCCGCGCCAAGCCGCTGGCCAAGTTCACCGAGCGCTACCGCGAGGTGCAGGGCCAGATCGACCGGATCACCGACGAGTTGCTGCGCCACGAGCACGCGCTGATGAAGGACATCGAGAGCCTCGACGTGCTCTACGACAAGACGCTGGCCTTCTACGACGAGCTGGCGCTCTACATCGCCGCCGGCGAGGCACGGTTGAAGGAGATCGACGCCAAGGAGATCCCGGCGCAGCAGGCCCGGATGGAAGCCGCCTCCGAAGAGGCGCAGGTGATGGCGGCGCAGGAACTGCGCGACATGCGCGCCGCGCGCGACGATCTGGAGCGCCGTGTGCATGATCTGAAGCTCACCCGGCAGGTGACGATGCAGTCGCTGCCCTCGATCCGGCTGGTGCAGGAGAACGACAAGTCGCTCGTCACCAAGATCAACTCGACCCTCGTCAACACCGTGCCGCTATGGGAGACGCAGCTCGCGCAGGCGGTGACGATCCAGCGCGGCGCGGCGGCGGCTGGCGCGGTGCGCGAGGCCAACGACCTGACCAACGACCTGTTGCGCTCGAACGCCGAGAACCTGCGATCGGCCAACAAGGCGATCCGCACCGAGATGGAGCGCGGCGTGTTCGACATCGAGGCGGTGAAGGCGGCCAATGCCGACCTGATCGCCACGATCGACGAGAGCCTGAACATCGCCGATGAGGGCAAGCGCCGCCGCGCCGAAGCCGAGGCCGAGCTGCGACGGATGGAGAGCGAGCTGAAATCGGCTCTGGGTGCCGCGCGGGGCCGGGCCGCGACGGGCGCGGGCGCGCGCGGGTAGGACGAGGAATGGTCGTGCGGTCGGTCAGGCTGGTCTACGGGGTCATGGCCCTTGCATTCGCGGCGAGCTGCGCGCCCGAGGTCGAACTCGTGCCGGTGACGCCGCCGCGCAACCAGCCGGTGGCCAAGCTGCCCGCCGTCAGCGCGCCCACCGTCGCCGCGCCGCCGCCCGCGCGTCCGGCCAACACCCCCGACCCGGTCCGCTCGACCACCAGCCAGGCGCTGAGCCAGCACTATGCCAAGCTGCAGGCCGATCTGGTCACCCAGGGGCTGCTCCGCGGCGATGGCGGCGGACCCGACACGCCCTTCACCGACACGATGCTGGCGCGCAACTTCATCCGCATCGCGCTGTTCGACGAATACGTGGCCGACGGCCCCGACCTTCGCGCCGAGGCGACGATGAGCCGTCTGCGGCGCTGGGAAAGCCCGATCCGCATGGATGTGCAGTTCGGCGAAACCGTCCCGGCCAAGCAGCGGGTGCGCGACCGCAACGCCGTCGCGGCTTATGCCGCGCGCCTGTCGCGGCTCACCGGCGTGCCAATCTCGCAGACCGCGGGCGAAGGCAATTTCTCGGTGCTGATCCTGAACGAGGACGACCGCCGGGGCTACGAGGAGCGGCTGCGCCGGATGGTGCCCGGGATCGCGGAAAGCTCGGTGCGGGCATTCCTCAACCCGCCGCGCTCGACGCTGTGCCTCGTCATTGCCTTCTCCGGCGATGGCGGCAACACCTACAGCCGCGCCGTGGCGCTGATCCGGGGCGAGCACCCGGACATGCTGCGCCTCGCCTGCATTCACGAGGAGCTCGCGCAGGGCATGGGGCTTGCCAATGACAGCCCGCAGGCGCGGCCCTCGATCTTCAACGACGACGAGGAGTTCGGCCTGCTGACACGGCATGACGAGCTGCTTCTGAAGATGCTCTACGACCGGCGGCTCAAGCCCGGCATGAGCGCCGTCGAGGCCGCGCCCATCGCGCGCGAGATCGCGGCGGAACTGCTGGGCGGCAACGCCTGAGCGCAACACGGGAGACGACCCATGGGCATTCTCGATTTTCTCTCCGGCCAGTTCATCGACGTCATCCACTGGACCGATGACAGCCGCGACACCATGGTCTGGCGCTTCGAGCGCGAGGGCCACGAGATCAAGTACGGCGCCAAGCTGACGGTGCGCGAGGGACAGGCCGCGGTCTTCGTGCATGAGGGCCAGCTCGCCGACGTGTTCAAACCCGGTCTCTACATGCTCGAGACCAACAACATGCCGATCATGACCTCGCTGCAGCACTGGGACCACGGGTTCCGGTCGCCGTTCAAATCCGAGGTCTACTTCGTCAACACCACCCGCATCACCAACCAGAAATGGGGCACCAAGAACCCGGTGATGTGCCGCGATCCGGAGTTCGGGCCGGTGCGGCTGCGCGCCTTCGGCTCCTACGCGATGCGGGTCAAGGACCCGGCCCTGTTCCTGCGCGAGATCGTCGGCACGGATGGCGAGTTCACCACCTCGGAGATCTCCTACCAGATCCGCAACATCGTGGTGCAGGAGGCGAGCCGCGTGCTGGCGGGTTCGGGCATCCCGGTGCTCGACATGGCGGCCAATACCGGCGATCTCGGAAAGGTCGTCCGTGACGCCATCGCCCCGGTGATCGCCCAGTACGGGCTCGAGATTCCCGAATTCTACGTCGAGAACATCTCGCTGCCAGAAGCGGTGGAGCGCGCGCTCGACAAGCGGACCTCGATGGGCATCGTCGGCGATCTCGGCCGGTTCGGCCAGTATTCCGCGGCCGAGGCGATGACCACCGCCGCCGCCAACCCGTCGGGCACCATGGGCGCGGGCATGGGCTTTGGCATGGGCATGGTCGCGGGTCAGGGCCCGTGGGGGCCGATGCCCGGAGCGCAGGCGCCGCAGCAGCAACCCCAGGCCGCGCCGCCGCCTCCCCCGCCGCCGCCGGCCGAGCATGTGTGGCACCTCGCCAGGGACGGGCAGACCTCGGGTCCCTTCTCCAAGGCACGGCTCGGACGGATGGTGACCGAGGGCGGCTTCACCCGCGACACCTTCGTCTGGACCGCCGGCCAGGATGGCTGGAAGCGCGCCGAGGATGTCGACGAGCTGGCGCAGCTCTTCACCGTGATGCCCCCGCCTCCGCCGCCCGCCCCATGAACCGACCCGTGAGCCGCCCCGCGTGAGTGATCTTCCGAACCTATCCCGCTCCGCGCCCGGCGGCGTGATCGAGGAGCACCGCTTTCCCTGCCCGGTCTGCGGCAGCGACATGCATTTCGCCCCCGGCACCACCGAGCTGGCCTGCACCCATTGCGGCCACCGCGAGGCGATCGCGCCGCTGCGCGATCCGGACGCCACCCGCGAGATCGACTTCGAAAGCGCCCGGCGCGGCGACGTGCCGGTGTCGGAAATCGAGGAGACGCGCACCGCCTCCTGTCCCAATTGCGGCGCACAGGTGGAATTCGCGCCCGGCACTCATGCCACCCGCTGTCCCTACTGCGACACCGCCGTGGTCGCAGATACCGGCACCCACCGCCACATCAAGCCGCGCGCGCTCCTGCCCTTCGAGATCGACGAGGCGCGCGCCCACGAGGCGCTGACGGCTTGGCTTGGCAGCCTGTGGTTCGCGCCGAACGGGCTGAAGGCATACGCGCGCAAGGGGCGGCGGATGAACGGCATCTACGTGCCGTTCTGGACCTTCGACGCGCAGACCCGGAGCGAGTATCGCGGCCAGCGCGGCGACACCTACTACGTCACCCGCACCGTGATGCGCGACGGCAAGCCCACGCAGGTGAGCGAGCCGCGCATCCGCTGGAGACGCGTGCGCGGCCGGGTTGCGCGGTTCTTCGACGACATCCTCGTGCTCGGCTCGAAATCGCTGCCCAAGGCGCATACCGACGCGCTCGGACCATGGGATTTGCCGGCGCTCACCCCCTACCGGCCGGAATTCGTGGCGGGCTTCATGGCCGAGGGTTATCAGGTCGAGCTCGACGCCGCCTATGAGGAGGCGCGCCAGATCATGGATGAGGTGATCCGCTCGGACGTGCGCCGCGACATCGGCGGCGACCAGCAGCGGATCGAGGCGCTGGAGACGCGGATCTCGGACGTGACCTTCAAGCACGTGCTGCTGCCGGTCTGGACCGCCGCCTACCGCTACCGCGGCCAGAGCTACGCCTTCGTGGTCAACGCTAGGTCAGGCAAGGTTCAGGGCGCGCGGCCCTATTCCAAGTGGAAGATCGCGCTGGCGGTGCTCGCGGCGCTGGTCCTGGCGGCGATTCTCGCCGCTTTGGGCTATCTCAACCAGTGAGCGCGCTTGCATGACCCGGCGTCGGGCGGCATTGTCCGCGCCGATCGAGAAGCCCCAAGATCCGGAAGGAAACCCGATGATCCTCGCCTGCGGCGAAGCCCTGATCGACATGCTGCCCCGCCGCACCGAGGCGGGCGAGACCGCCTTCGCCCCCTATGCGGGCGGCGCGGTCTTCAACACCGCCATCGCGCTCGGCCGCCTCGGCGCGCCCGCCGGTTTCTTCTCGGGGATCTCCTCGGACATGTTCGGCGATATCCTGCGCCAGACGCTCGAAGCCTCGAAGGTCGACAGCTTTCCCGCGCATATCTCCGACCGTCCGACCACGCTGGCCTTCGTCAAGCTGACCGACGGCCATGCCAGCTACAGCTTCTATGACGAGAACACCGCCGGGCGGATGCTGACCGAGGACGACCTGCCCGAGCCCGGCGCCGAGGCGTTGTTCTTCGGGGGCATCTCGCTGATGGTGGAGCCCTGCGCCACGGCCTACGAGGCGTTGCAGGCGCGCGAAAGCGCCACCCGCGTCACCATGCTCGATCCGAATATCCGTCCGAGCTTCATCCGCGACGAGGCCGCCTACCGCGCCCGGATCGAGCGGATGATCGCGCGCGCCGACATCGTGAAGGTCTCTGACGAGGATCTGCACTGGCTCGAAGGCGCGGGCGATACCGCCGACCTCGCGCGCCAGATGCTGGCCAAGGGCCCGAAGCTCGTCTGCATCACAGAGGGTTCGAAAGGCGCGACCGGCTATACCGCCGAGCATGTGGTCAGCGCCGCCGCGCCCAAGGTGCAGGTGGCCGACACGGTCGGCGCGGGCGACACCTTCAACGCGGGGGTGCTGGCGAGCCTGCACCGCGCCGGTCTGCTCAACAAGGCCGATGTCGCGACGCTCGACGAGGACGAGATTCGCGACGCGCTGAGCCTCGGCGCCCGCGCCGCAGCGGTCACCGTCAGCCGCCCCGGCGCCAACCCGCCCTGGGAACACGAGCTTTGAAGGCACTGGTCCAGCGCGTCTCGGAAGCCAGCGTCAGCGTCGATGGCGAGGTGATCGGCCGCTGCGGTCCGGGGCTGCTGGTGCTGGTCTGCGCGATGCAGGGCGACGGCGACGCCCTGCCCGCCAAGCTGGCCAACAAGGTCGCCAAGCTCCGGATCTTTCGCGACGAGGCGGGGCGGATGAACCGCTCGCTGCTCGACATCGGTGGCGGCGCGCTGGTGGTGAGCCAGTTCACCCTGGCCGCCGACACGCGTACCGGCAACCGGCCCGGCTTTTCCACGGCCGCGCCGCCGGAGATCGGCGAACGGCTCTATGCCGCTTTCGCCGAGGAACTGGCGGCGCTCGGGGTGCCGGTCGAGACCGGGCGCTTCGGCGCCGACATGAAGGTGGCGCTGGTCAATGACGGGCCGGTGACCATCCCGCTGGAGATCACCGGCTGAGCCGTCTCAGCAGGGCTGCGCCATCACCAGCACCCAGACCGGGCCCTTCGCGCCTTGCGCGATGCCGACGCCGAACTCGCGCGCGCGGTCGAGTTCCATCACCTGCCGGTGGCCAGGCGAGCCCTGCCAGCCGGTGATGATCTGGTTCGCGCGGGGATAGCCCCAGGCCAGGTTTTCGGCGCTGACACCGGCGCAGTAACCGGTGCGTTCGAGCCGCACGCGATGATCGGAACCGTCGCTGCCGCGATGCCCGAACTGCCCGGTGCGGGCGAGATCGCAGGCCTGAACCTGCGCAGCCTTGGACAGGTCCCGGTCATGGGTGACCCGGCCGAGTCCCTGAGAGGCGCGAAAGGCATTTAGGCCGGAAGCGATCCGCGTCGCCTTGGCATTCACCTCGGCGGGAAGCGCGCAGCCGCTCGATGCGGCGCTGGCGGTGCTGGCTGAAAAACCGGTGATCTCGGGCGCAAAGCCGAGCGCGGGCAGCGCGGCCAGGGCCGCGGCCATGATGTATCGTTTCATCTGCTCTCCTCAGACACGTTTTCGCGCTAGGTCGCAGATCGATTGTGGCAAGGGCAAGGCGAGCCGGTTTTTTGCCTAGCCGCCGGCGATCATCCGCGCACAGCCCTGAGCACCCTGAGCGGCAGGCTGCCGGCAAAGAGCACCACGGCGACGCAGACGATCGAGGGGCCGACCGGGGTGTCGAGCCACAGCGCGACCTGAAGTCCGCCCAGCGCCGACACCGCCGCAGCCGCGAGCGCCAAGAGAGCCATGGTCTCGGGCGTGCGCGCGGCGCCACGCGCAGCCGCGGCCGGAATCACCAGGAGCGCGGTGATCAGCAATGCGCCAACCACCTTGATCGCCACCGCCACCACCGCAGAGAGGAGCAGGGTCAGAACCAGCGCCTCGCGCCGCGGGGCAATGCCCGAGGCATGGGCGAGGTCGGGCGAGAGCGTCGCCGTGAGCAAGCGGCGCCAGCGCCAGACCAGCACACCCACCACCAGCGCCGCCCCGCCCCAGATCCAGGCGAGGTCGCCGCGTGTCACCGTGAGGACGTCGCCGAAGAGGTATAGCTCCAGATCGACGCGCACGCCCCCGGTCAGGGCCACGGCGACGAGCCCCGTCGCCAGCGCGCCGTGCGACAGCACCCCCAGCACCGTGTCATGCGCGAGGCCGCGCCCTGCGAGCGCATGCACCGCCAGCGCCATCGCCAGTGCCGAACCAAGCACGCCGGGAAACACCGACAGCCCCTGCCCCAGCGCCAGCGCGACGCCAAGGATCGCCGCGTGGCTCGTGGCATCCCCGAAATAGGCCATGCGGCGCCAGACCACGAAGCAGCCGAGCGGACCCGCAGCCAATGCGGTGCCCAGCGCGGCGAGCCCCGCGCGGATCATGAAGTCATCGAGCATGTCAGCCCTCGGCGTGATGATGATGGTGGTGATGATGATGCGCGGCGCCACCGCCCTCATGGGCGTGGTCGTGCTCATGACGATAGAGCGCCAGCTGGCCTCCGGTGCCGGTGCCGAACAGCTCGCGATAGGCGGGCGCGGCCGAGACCACCTCGGGCGTGCCTTCGCAACAGACATGGCCGTTGAGGCAGATCACGCGGTCGGAGGCCGACATCACCACGTGCAACTCGTGGCTGACCATCAGCACCGCGCAGCCCATTTCCCGGCGCAGCGCCGCGATCCGGCGGTAGAAAGCCGCCTGCCCCGGCTGGTCGAGACCCTGCGTCGGCTCGTCGAGGATCAACAATTGCGGCCGGTTCAGCACCGCGCGCGCCAGAAGCACGCGCTGGAACTGCCCGCCCGACAGCGCGGCCATCTGCTTGTGCGCGATTCCGTCAGCGCCGGACTGCGCCAGCGCCGCCTCGGCCTCGGCATCGCCCACCCGGTGCGGCAGGTCGAGAAAGCGCCGCACCGTGATCGGCAGAGATGGGTCGAGCACGAGGCTTTGCGGCACGTAACCGATACGCAGACCCCGCGCACGGCGCACCATGCCGCGTCGCGGCGCCAGCGCGCCGATCATCAATCGCAACAGCGTACTCTTGCCCGAGCCGTTCGGCCCCACCAGCGTGACGATCTCGCCCGGATCGACCCGGAGCGACACGTCACGCAGCACCGGCGCGGCTTTCGGTCCGAACTCCAGTCCCTTCGCCTCGATCAACGGGCTCATGCCGCGGGGCCCTGGCAGGCGGGGCACAGTCCTTCGGCCTCGATCACGGTCTGCTCGATCACGAAACCCGCCTCGGCCGCCGGCCGGGACAGGCCCTCCGCCCCTTGGGTTTCGGCCACCGCACCGCAGCCGCGACAGATCAGGAAGGCGGGCGCATGCGTCGTCCCGGGGCGGGCGCAGGCGACATAGGCCGAAAGCCGCTCGATCCTGTGGGCAAGCCCGTGATCCACCAGAAAGCCCAATGCCCGGTAGGCCACGGGGGGCTTCGAGCCCAACCCTTCGGCATCGAGCCGGGCGAGCACGTCATAGGCGCCCATCGCCGAATGCCCCTCCAGCAGGATCTCGAGCACGCGGCGACGCAGCGGGGTCAGCCGTGCGCCGTCCGCGGCACAGCGCGCTTCGGCGGCCCCGAGCGCGCCGCGGATGCAGGCCGCGTGATCGCCGCAAGCGAAACCGGGTCCGTCCATGACTGCCTCCCTTATCCCGATGACGGGTCTTGACCATCTGTTACGTTATAACATAGCGCATAGCCTCCGAGTACCGGATGCACAAGAGGTTCCCCATGCGCCCCACCCTCCCCGTCGCCGCCGCCTTCGCCCTCGCCACCTCCCCCGCGCTTGCCGAGACGCCGAGCGTGGTGGTCGACACCGCGCCATTGCACAGCCTCGTGGCGCGGGTCATGGCTGGCGCCGGTACGCCCGAGCTGTTGCTGCCGCCGGGCGTCTCGCCCCATGATGCCGCGCTGCGCCCCTCGGATGCGCGGCATCTGTCGCAGGCGGACATGGTGGTCTGGACCGGTCCGGCGCTCGTGCCCTGGCTGGCCGAAAGCCTCGCGGCGCTGGCGCCCGAAGCCGAAACACTGGCCATGCTCGACAGCGATGGCTGGGAGCGGCTGCCGCTACGCAAGGACCCGGCCTTCGAAACCGCGCATGGTCATGGAGATGCGGCGCATGACGACGATCATGATGCTGGCGAGCACGAGGAAGCCGAGGAGCATGAAGAGGCCGGCGAGCATGCCGATCACGTCGAAGACCCGCAGGGCGACCACGGCGACGACCACGCGCGTGACGGCGAGATGACGCAGACGAGCGAGCATGCCGGAGGCGACACGGACCCGCATGCCTGGCTCGACCCGCAGGTTGCGGCGGTCTGGATGACGCGGCTGGCCGAGGCGCTGGCCGAGATCGATCCGGAGAATGCCACGCTCTACCGCGACAATGCCACCGCCGCGATCGCCGCGGATGCCGATCTTGGCGCGGACATCTCCGAGCGGCTGGCTTCGCTGTCCGGGCGCCCCTACCTGGTTCCGCACGACGCCTATCAGTATTTCGAGCGCCGCTTCGGCCTGCCGGCAACGGGGGCGGTCTCGCTATCGGACGCCTCGGCTCCGGGGCCGGCTAGGCTCGCGGCGCTGCGCGAGATGATCGAGGCCGGGAGCATCACCTGCATCCTGACCGATCCCGAAACTCCGCCGGAACTCGTGGCGCTGCTGCGCGAGAACACGCAGGCCAAGACGGCCATGGCCGATCCCGACGGGCTGCGGCTCGAGCCTGGCCCCGATCTCTATC
Source organism: Limimaricola sp. AA108-03 (assembly GCF_050847355.1). Lineage (NCBI taxonomy): Bacteria > Pseudomonadati > Pseudomonadota > Alphaproteobacteria > Rhodobacterales > Paracoccaceae > Limimaricola > Limimaricola sp. AA108-03. The sequence goes on along the minus strand of NZ_CP193755.1, from coordinate 729,225 downwards.
CGGCGCTGATCGAGGATCTGGCCGCAGCCTTCGAAAGCTGCCTCGGCTAGGCCGCGCTCGGGCTTACCGTGACGCGGTTTCGCCCGGTCTGCTTGGCCGCGTAGAGCGCCGCATCGGCGTGGCGCATCAGCGTTTCGGCCTCGGTCGCCGGGGCGCCGTGGCACGGCCCCGTCGCCACGCCCACCGAAACGGTGACCTCGCAAGGCAGCCCCTCTCCGGGCAGGACGAAGGGCTGGTTGCGGATCTTCAGGCGCAGCCGCTCGGCGGCGCCGCAGGCCTGTTCGAGGCTGGTCTCGGGCATCGCCACGAGGAACTCCTCTCCGCCGATCCGCGCCAGCAGGTCGGCGGGGCGCAACCCGTCGCGCAGGCGCCGGGCGACCTGCGCCAGCACCCTGTCCCCCGCCGCGTGCCCATGGCGGTCGTTCACCATCTTGAAATGATCGATGTCGAGCAGCATCACCGCGATGGGTCGCCGCCGCTTTCGTGCCTCGTCGATCAGCCGCGCCAGATGCGGCAGCGCGTAGCGCCGGTTCCACAGCCCCGTCAGCTCGTCCGTCAGCGCGGCCTGCAACCCCTGCCGCTCCGTCGCGCGCAGCCGATCGGCCAGCGCCTTCCGGGCCAGCAGCCGCGCGGCCCGGAAGGCGATCTCCTCGGGCAGCACCCCGGCCGGCACGACATCATCCGCCCCTAGATCGAGCAGCATGGCCGCCTCGCGCCCCGGCTCCGGCAGCATCACGAGTTGCGCGGCGCGGCGGGTGGCCGATCGGCTGCGCAGCTCGGCGACGATGCGAAACAGCTCGCGCGACGGCTGCCCTTCGGCGCGCAAGGCCGCCCCATCGATCACGTAAAGATCCTCCTCTCCCGCCTCGGCCGCAAAGCTCTGTTGCGGTGCGATGCGGCGCGTCGCCCCTCTCAGGCCAAGGCGCGCGGCCGTTCCATTCTCGGCCCGGGGCGTGATGACGGCGACCTTCTGACGGGGGGTGAACCCCGTAGCGGCCTCGCAAAAGCCCAGCGCCTGATGGGTGGCGGCCCGGCGCGACAGCTCGCCCTCGGTATCGCGGGCGCGCATCAGGTTGCGGATCCGGGCCTGCAGCAGCGCCACCTGCATCGGCGCCTCGGCCACCTCGTCGGCACCCGCGCGCAGCAGCGCCAACCTGCAGCCCGGATCGGGCCAGCGTCCGGTCACGACCACGGGCAGCCGCGTCGTCGCCGGCCCGGCGCGAAGCCGCTCGAGCAAGCCACGGGCCTCAGCGGGATCGGCGGCATTGTCCAGCGGCAGAAACAGCAGGTCGATCCCGGGATCGGGAAGCCGGGCGAGCGCCGCCGCCGCATCCGGGCAGTGCAGACACTCGAAGCCCGCGGCCACGAGAAGCGCGGCATGCGCGCGCCTTTGCGTTGCGATTCCATCGACGATCAGGATACGACCCGACATGAGCATGTCCTTGTTCGGGCCCATCGCCCGCTCCCGGTCACAGGGTCGGGAATATTAGTTAACAAAACCCTGCCAATACCTTCGGAGGAAAACCATGAAGCGGGAACGTGCCGAGGTGATCGCGCTGGGAGCGCTGGGCTGGCTCGCGGCCAATGACGAGTTGTGGCCGGTCTTTCTCGGCTCGACCGGCGCCGCGGCGGAGGATCTGCGCGACCGCGCGGCCGAACCCGCCTTTCAGGCCTCGGTGCTGGAGTTCCTGACCATGGACGACGCTTGGGTCACGAGCTTCTGCGACGGCGCCGGGTATGACTATGACGAGCCGCATACCGCCATGCTGGTGCTGGCGGGGCCGTCGCGGATGAACTGGACATGAAGCCCACCGCGCTGATCTTCGACAAGGACGGCACGCTGTTCGACTTCCATGCCACCTGGGGCGGCTGGTCGCGCGGGTTGATCGAGGCAGAGGCCGAGGGCGACCCGGTCCGAATCGCGGCGATCGCCGCGGCGCTCGGCTATGACCTCGAAACCGGGCGCTTCGCACCTGACAGCCTTGTTATCGCCTCGACCACCGCCGAGATCGCCGATGCGATGCTGCAGCATCTTCCGGGCTGCGACCGACAGGCCCTGATCGCGCGGATGAACGCGCGGGCGGCGGAGGCGCCGCAGGTCCCGGCGGTGCCGCTCGCGCCGCTCTTTGCCAAGTTGGCGGCGCGCGGCGTGGCGCTGGGGCTGGTGACCAATGATTCCGAGGCTCCCGCCCGCGCGCATATCGGCGCCGCCGGTCTGGCCGCGACGTTCGGCTTCGTCGCCGGGGCCGATAGCGGCTTCGGTTTCAAACCGGGCCCCGGCCAGCTGCTCGCCTGCGCCGAGGCGCTGGGCGCGGCGCCCGACGCCTGCGCGATGATCGGCGACAGCCTGCACGATCTGAAGGCCGCCCGCGCCGCCGGGATGATGGCGGTGGCGGTCCTGACCGGGCTGGCGCCGCGCGACGCGCTGGCCCCGCATGCGGATCTGGTGCTCGACGATATCGGCGCTCTCCCGGACTGGCTCGATGCGGGAGAGATCACGCAAGCGTGATGTCGGGCGTTGCAACTGGCATCGCGGCACCGCCGTGTCTGCTGGCGTCACGAGGGGGCAAGCACGCCCCCCCGAACCGTCAGGGAGACGACATCATGAACCTCAAGGCCATTCTCACCGGCACCGCGCTTGCCTTCACCTCGACCATGGCTCTGGCCGAGACCCACGCCGAAACCGGCAACCCGATGGTCGGTGGCGCCGCCATGTTCCCGGAGATGAACATCGTCGAGAACGCGGTGAACTCGGCCGATCACACCACGCTTGTCGCGGCCGTGCAGGCCGCCGATCTGGTGGAGACGCTTTCGAGCGAGGGTCCCTTCACCGTTTTCGCGCCGACCAATGCCGCCTTCGAAGCGCTGCCCGAGGGCGCGGTCGAAGAACTGCTCTTGCCCGAGAACAAGGACCGGCTGACCGAGATCCTCACCTGCCACGTCGTGGCGGCGAACGCGATGTCGGATGCGATCTCCGGCATGATCGCGGATGATGGCGGCATGCACGAGGTCGAGACCGTCGGCGGCTGTACCTTTACCGTCAGCGAAGGCGAGGACGGCACCATCATGATCACCGATGGCCAGGACCGCACCGCCAGCGTCACCATCGCCGACGTCAAGCAGTCGAACGGCGTGATCCATGTGATCGATACCGTGTTGCTCCCCGCCGTCGAGTAACCCCCGGGCAGCGCGCCGGGATCGGCTTTTTCATTCCGGCCGTCGAGCCCGCCGCACGTTACGCGGCGGGCTCTCTCGCGCGATATGGCACCGGTCTGCCGCGCGGCATGGCGACGCAACCCCGGCGCATGGTCTTTCCAAATGCTCTCGAAGCACTCATGTGAGGGGCAAGACGCCACCTCCCGAGGAGCCGCGGATGAGCGAGCACCCCCCCCAGCCGAACGCAGAGACCGAGGACCGACCGACGCGGCCCGCGCTACTGCGCGGCTTTCGCAAACGTTGCCCGAACTGCGGCGAAGGGGGGCTGTTCCAAGGCTATCTCAAGGTGGTCGACCGTTGCCCGGTCTGCCGCGAGGAGTTGTGCCACCATCGCGCCGATGACGGCCCCGCCTATCTTACCATCCTGATCGTCGGCCACCTGCTCGCGCCGGTGATCCATGTCGGCTTCACCCGGTTTCGCCCCGAACCTCTGGTGATGGCGACGGTGCTGACCGTGGTCGCCGTGGCGCTGTCGCTTTATCTGTTGCCGCGCCTCAAGGGGCTCGTGGTCGGCATCCAGTGGGCGCGGCGCATGCACGGCTTCGGCAAGGTGCATTGATGCAAGGCGCTGCGGCACCGCGCGACGCGGCGACGATCATCCTGCTGCGCCACATGGCCGAGGGCCCGACGGTGCTGATGGGTCGGCGCGGCGCGGGGGCGGCCTTCATGCCGTCGAAATACGTGTTTCCCGGCGGCGCGCTCGACCCGGTCGATGCCCGCGTGCCGCTGGACGCCCCGCTTGGCCCCGAGCGCGAGGCGGAGCTGGGGCCGATGGCCGGGGCGCTGGCAGCCTGCGCGATCCGCGAGCTTTGGGAGGAAACCGGGCAGATCCTCGGCCGACCCGGCGATTGGCCGGACGCGCCGCCGGGCTGGCGCGGCTTCGCCCGCTCGGGCCACCGCCCCGACGCCGCGCCGCTCTTGCCGATGTTTCGCGCGGTGACGCCGCCGGGGCAGTCGCGGCGCTTCGATGCGCGGTTCTTTCTTGCCCCCGCCTCGGCGCTGGCAAGCGATCCCGATGATTTCTCGGGCGCCGAGGACGAGTTGGCGCATCTGCACTGGGTGCCGCTTGCGCGCATCGACGCGCTCGACCTGCCCGACATCACCCGGCTGGCGCTGCGCGAGTTGCAGGCGCGGCTCGACGATCCCTTGGCCCGCCGCCCGGTGCCTTTTTATCACGGCACGATGGAGGCCCGCGCAATGCGCGGCTGAGCCCGGCGGCTCACTCCTGCGGGTCGGGCTGGCGTTCGGGCGGGCGGCCCACCGCGGCGCCCGCGCCCTCCGGCTCGGGCAGATGCGCATGCGCCTTGGCCACGCGTGCCAGCTTGTCCTGAAGCTCCGACGGCGGCATCACCGCCCGGCGGCTTTCGAGATCGACATGCACCAGCATGTGCTCCCCGGTGGCCACCAGCCGCGAGTTTTCCCACATCCGGTGGAAGATCCGCAGCCTGCGGCCTTCGGCCAGAAGCAGCCGCGTGTCGATCTCGATCCGGGCCCCCGCGTGAACCTCTGCAAGATGCCGGATATGGGTCTCGGCCGTGAAGTAGCTGTGGCCGCAGGCGATGTATTCGTCGTCGCAGCCCACCAGCGCCAGGAACCGATCTGTCGCGTCGCCGAAAGCCTGCAGGTAGCGATGCTCGGTCATGTGGCCGTTCTGGTCACTCCAGTCGAGCGGCACCGCGCGCGCGCCGGTCGGCAGCGGCGAAGTGAGCGACAGCGCGTCGAGGCTCCGGGCGGCGCCGCCGATCCGACGTTCGGCCGCGTTCAAAAGCCGCCCCGCGCCCCAGTCGCGCGCCTTGAGCCCGCGCAGGATCGCCACGAGATTGGCGTCGCGAATGCGCTCCAGCTCCGCGATGGAGCGGCGACCGGATTGCGCGTCGGACTGGCTGGCGATCGTCTCGACCAGCTCGTCGGTCAGTTCCGGCACGTCGGTGAGCTTGCTCCAAGGCCATTTCAGCGCCGGGCCGAACTGGGTCAGGAACTGCCGCATCCCCGCCTCGCCGCCGGCGATGCGGTAGGTTTCGAACAGCCCCATCTGCGCCCAGCGCAGACCGAAGCCGTAGCGGATCGCATCGTCGATTTCCGCGGTATCGGCGACCCCGTCCGAGACCAGCCACAGCGCCTCGCGCCAGACGGCCTCGAGCAGCCGGTCGGCGATATGCGCGTCGATCTCGCGGCGCAGGAACAGGGGATGCGCACCGATGTCGCGCAGCGTCGAGCGGATCCGGTCGATCCGCGCCGTGCCGGTGCCGGGCCCGGCGACGACTTCGACCAGCGGAATCAGGTAGACCGGGTTGAACGGATGCGCCACGACGATCTGGCCCGGCCGCGCCGCCCCCTCCGACAGCTCCGAGGGACGAAAGCCCGAGGTCGAGGAGCCGATGATCGCGGCCTCGGTACAGGCGCCTTGAATCGCCGCATAGATCTCGTGCTTGAGATCGAGCCGCTCGGGCACGCTTTCCTGGATCCATTCGGCGCCTTCGACCGCCTCGGCGAGGTCGTCGTGAAAGCTGATCCTGCCCTCATCGGGCAGCGCCACGTCCCACAGACCCGGCATCGCGGCGCGGGCGCGATCGATCACCTCGTTGATGCGGCGTTCGGCATCGCGGTCGGTGTCATGGATGCGCACGTTCCAGCCCATCAGCGCGAAGCGGGCGGCCCAGCCGCCGCCGATGACCCCGCCGCCAATGATCGCCGCCGTTCTGGCCCCGGATGCCGCCATGGTTCAGCCCTCCCGTGCGGTCTTCAGAGCATCGGTGTCATAGCCGTTGAAGTCCAGCATTTCGCGCGCCGCCCGTGCCCGGTCGGCTCCGGCCTGACCGGGGCGATCCATGATCCAGCCATATTCGCCACCCGGCGCGCCGATCACCGCGGTGCGGAAATCATCATCGGTCCAGAGCAGCCACCAGGGCTCGCCGCCGATATCGAAGCGTCCGCGCCCCTCTGCCGTCACCGGCACGAGCCGTGCCTCGCCTGCCCCTGCGATCCGCGCGACCCCGCCGCCCGAGGCGTCGAGGCGCAGCGTCACCCGGTCGCCAAGCGCGACCGGCCCGCCGGGATAGGCGGCGGCGACGATCCAGTCGCCGTTCAGATCGGAGGCGCTGCCGCGCAGGCTCGAGGCGATCGGCGCGCCCACGGTCCGGAACACTGGCGGGGGCACTGGCGGCTCCGCCGCGCCGCAGGCCGAGAGCAACAGCAATGCCGCAAGCGCCCGCCTGGGCGCGAGGCGGACCTGCGATGGGATGGTGACGGTCACGGTGCCCTCCTCGGGTCGCAGGGGACGCCCGGGCATGGCTGCGCCGGGCGGGGGTTCTCGGTTCAATAGGGCAGCGGGTGCTGCTTGTGGGCAGCGTCGATCTCGGCCACCACCTCGTCCGACAGCACCACCTCGCGCCCCGCGAGGATGCGCTCGAGCTGATCCGTGTTGGTCGCGCCGAAGATCGGGCAGATCGGGAAAGGCCGCGTGCGCTGCCACGCCAACGCCATGTGCACCGGGTCGAGCCCGTGGCGCGCGGCGATGTCGAGATAGGCCTGCGTCGCCGCGATCACCCGGTCTGTCTTGCGACCGCCGAGATCGCCATTGATCGCCAGCCGCGAGCCCTCGGGCACGCCGTCTTGATACTTGCCGGTCAGATACCCGCAGGCCAGCGGCGAATAGGCCAGCAGCAGCACCTCCTCGTTCACCGCCATCTCCGCCATGTCGGTGTCGTAGAGCCGCGACAGCAACGAGTATTCGTTCTGCACGGAGACGACGCGCGGTCCGCCGATGGCCGCGGCGCGGTCGATCCAGCGGGTGGTGCCCCAAGCGGTCTCGTTCGACAGGCCGAATGCGCGGATCTTGCCCTCGGCCACCAGCGCCTTCAGCGTTCCGAGCACCTCGTCCATATGCGCAAGCGTCCGCTCGGCGTTCTGGTCCGAGGGATCGTAGGACCAGTAGCGACGGAAATGGTAGTGGCCGCGCTCGGGCCAGTGCAGCTGGTAGAGATCGATCACCTCCGTCTTGAGCCGCCGCAGCGAGCCCTCGACGATCTCGCGCAGATTGCCACCATCATAGCCCTTGCCGTCGCGGGCCCAGCCCGGGTTGGGGCCGGCGGCCTTCGTGGCGATCTTGTAGGCGCCGCGCTTGCCGCTCTTCTCGATCCAGTTGCCGATGAATTCCTCGGTCCGGCCCACCGTCTCGGCCTTCACCGGGTTCACCGGGTACATCTCGGCCGCGTCGAGGAAATCGATCCCGGCATCGAGCGCCATGTCGAGCTGGCGATGCGCGTCGTCCTCGGGGGTCTGGCTGCCATAGGTCATGGTGCCGAGGCACCATTCGCTGACCTCGATGCCGCTGCGGCCGAGTGGGATCTTCTTCATATGGGGCCTTCCTGTCGTCCTGCCGGGCCACACGCGCCCGGTCCGCGAGGCGCAGAGGTAGGGCGGCTTGGGCCGGTGGGCAAGCGTTCAAGGCCGCACTGGCCTTGGGCGGGCGGGATCGCTACATGGGGCCCCGGACGCATCGAAGGACGGCAGCACAGCATGGCACGGCATCTCATCACCTCGGCCATCCCCTACATCAACGGGATCAAGCATCTGGGCAACCTGGTGGGCAGCCAGCTTCCCGCCGACCTCTTCGCCCGCTACCAGCGCGGGCGCGGTCACGAGGTGCTGTTTCTCTGCGCCACCGACGAGCACGGCACCCCGGCCGAGCTGGCCGCCGCCAAGGCCGGCAAGCCGGTGGCCGAGTACTGCGCCGAAATGCACGAGACGCAGGCCGAGATCGCGCGGGGCTTCCGGCTCTCCTTCGACCATTTCGGCCGCTCCTCCAGCCCGCAGAACCATCGTCTGACCCAGGCCTTCGCCGCGCGTCTCGACGAGGCCGGGCTGATCGAGGAGCGGGTCGAGACCCAGATTTACTCCAAGGCCGACGGCCGCTACCTGCCCGACCGCTACATCGAGGGCACCTGCCCCAATTGCGGCTTCGAGAGCGCGCGCGGCGACCAGTGCGACAACTGCACCAAGCAACTCGACCCCATCGACCTGATCGAACCGCGCTCGGTGATCTCCGGCTCCACCGATCTGGAGCCGCGCGAGACCAAGCATCTCTACCTGCGCCAGTCGAAGATGCGTGGCGAGCTGTCGGACTGGATCGACAGTAAGACCGACTGGCCGGTGCTGACCACCTCGATCGCCCGCAAGTGGCTCAATGACGGCGACGGGTTGCAGGATCGCGGCATCACCCGCGATCTCGACTGGGGCATCCCGGTCCGGAAGGGCGAGGCCGAGTGGCCGGGCATGGAGGGCAAGGTCTTCTACGTCTGGTTCGACGCGCCGATCGAATACATCGCCTGCGCCCAGGAATGGGTCGATGCGGGCAAGGGCGAGGATTGGGAGCGCTGGTGGCGCACCGACAAGGGCGCCGACGACGTGCGCTACACGCAGTTCATGGGCAAGGACAACGTGCCGTTCCACACCCTGTCCTTCCCCGCGACGATCCTCGGCTCGGGCGAGCCGTGGAAGCTCGTCGATTACATCAAGTCGTTCAACTACCTGAACTATGATGGCGGCCAGTTCTCGACCTCGCGCGGGCGCGGCGTGTTCATGGATCAGGCGCTTGAGGTGCTGCCCGCCGACTACTGGCGCTGGTGGCTGCTGAGCCACGCGCCCGAAAGCTCGGATGCCGAGTTCACTTGGGAGAACTTCCAGCAGTCGGTGAACAAGGATCTCGCCGACGTGCTCGGCAACTTCGTCAGCCGAGTCACCAAGTTCTGCCGCTCCAAGTTCGGCGAGGAGGTGCCGGCAGGCGGTGCCCATGGCGAGCGCGAATTGGCGCTGATCGCCGATCTGGAGCGCCGGGTGCGCGCCTATGAGGGGCACATGGACGCGATCGAGGTGCGCAAGGCTGCGGCCGAGCTGCGCGCGATCTGGGTCGCGGGCAACGAATACCTGCAGGACGCCGCGCCTTGGGCCAGCTTCAAGACCGATCCCGAAGCGGCGGCGATGCAGATCCGTCTCGCGCTCAACCTGATCCGGCTCTACGCGGTGCTGTCCGCACCCTTCATCCCCGATGCCAGCGCGCAGTTGATGGAGGCGATGAAGATCGATGACGACGCCTGGCCCGGGAACGTGGCCGAGGCGCTGTCGGTACTGCCGGTGGGACATGGCTTCGCGGTGCCGGACGTGACCTTCCGCAAGATCACCGACGAGGAGCGCACCGACTGGCACGCGCGTTTCGCCGGAATCCGGAGCTGAGGAGAAAAAACCCCGGCACCTTATACATCCGGACTGGATCGATTTCCCGAGAGTTGCGCTAGACTGGCCGCGCAGCAAGGGAGTTTACCATGACCCAGCCTTTTCATCGTATCCCGTCCACCCGCGGGACCCTTTCCTCGTCCGTTCTTAACGCCGGGACGACCCGAATCGCCGGGATGGCGATCTTGACGGGTGGCCTGATCGGCCTCGGCCTGATGGTGCCATTGATGCTTTTGTGGCGCGGCCTTGCCGGGACGCTGCCGGAGCCGGGCGGGCTGTGGCCCGCGCTGCTGACGTTGCCGACGCTGTTCGCGGCGGGCTGGAGCGCCGCCGCGCTGTCGGGGGCCACGCGCCGCCGGGTCGCGGCGCTGCACGGCGTCGGGGTCTGGGCGCTGCTGCTTGTCGCGGTCGCCGCGAGCGCGATCTTCGCGCCCGGCGCGGTCGATCGCGCGATCCCGGGTCTGTCGGCGCTGACGCCGGTCGGTAATGGTGACCTCGTGCTCGGCACGCTGGCCCTGGCGGGGCTTTGCGCGGCGGCGCTAGGGGCCAGCCTGGGCATGGACGACAGCTGATCTAGCGCCCCGGCCGCAACTCCAGCGTCAACTCGCGGCGACGGCCGTCGCGCAGCAGGGTCAGCGTCACGCTGTCACCCGGCCGATGCCGGTCGACCAGCGCCAGAAGATCGTCGAGCCCCTCGACCTCTTCGCCGTCGAGCGCGATCACCACGTCGCCCGGCAGCAGCCGGCCGCGTGCGACCCGCGCCGGTTGGACCCCGGCGCGCGCCGCCTCCGAGCCCGGCGCCACGTCGAGAACGAGAGCCCCCGGGAGACCCTGCCGGTTCACCGCCGCGTTGATCCGCGCATCGAAGCCCAGCCCCAGCGAGGGCGGGCTGTAGCGCCCGGTCTCTATCAGCTGCGGCACCACCCGCGCCACGGTCGAGACCGGCACCGCGAAACCGATCCCGGCGCTGGCGCCGGAGGGGCTGTAGATCGCGGTGTTTACGCCGACCAGCCGCCCGCGCGCATCGAGCAGCGGCCCGCCCGAATTGCCCGGATTAATCGCCGCATCGGTCTGGATCAGCCCGCTGATCGCGCGCCCCGCCTCGCCGGGCAGGTCGCGGTCCAACGCCGAGACGATGCCGGTGGTCAGCGTCCAGTCCAGCCCGAAGGGGTTGCCGATCGCCAGCACCGACTGGCCGACCTCCAGACCGCCCTCCCCCGGCTCCGGGCGCGGCAGAGGGGCGGGCAGCGCATCGCCCCTGATGCGCAGCACCGCGAGGTCATGGCTCGGAGCGCGGCCCACCACCTGCGCCTCGAGCGAGCGGCCATCGGCAAGCTGCACCAATGCACGGCTCGCGCCCTGGATCACGTGGTCATTGGTGACGACATGCCCTTGTGCGTCCCAGACGAAACCCGAGCCCGAGCCGAGTTGCGTCTCGCCGGTCCGCCGGGTGAACGGATCGATGATGCGGGTCGAGGTAGTGATCGCCACGACGCTGTCGCGCGCGGCGCGGAACACCGCGATGGTACGCGCCTCCTCGATCTCGAGGCTGGCCGGGCCCGGCGGCAGCGGCTCTGTCTCCGGCGGCGAGGCTTCCGTCTCGACGGCATAGCGTCCGGCCAGAAAGGCCGCGATCAACATCAGGGCAAATGCCACCCCGGCAAGGCTGGCGCGCATGCTCGCTCCTTCGCTCGATATTGCCGCTCCATCGGCTCGTGCTAGGTGGAGCGGTGATCCCGGCCGCCAAGCGGCCGAAGCCATTTTCACGGGAGTTACCCTTTGCGATACGTGCTTTCCACCCTTCTCGCGCTGGGCCTCGGCGCCTCCAGCGCAGCAGCCGCCACCTGCGGCAACGACGCCTTGGGTTTCGAACGCTGGAAGCAGGAATTCGCTGCCGAGGCCGCCGCGCAGGGCGTGGGTCAGGCCGGGCTGAACGCGCTGTCCCAGACCAGCTACGCCCAGCGGACCATCAATGCCGACCGCAATCAAAAGAGCTTCGACTATTCGCTCGACAAGTTCATGCAGGTGCGTGGCGCCGATACGATCGTCGCGCAGGGGCGCCAGAAGCTCGCCTCCAATCCCGGCTTCTGGCAGAGCCTCGAGAGCCAGTACGGCGTGCCCGCGGGCGTGCTGATCGCGATCCACGGCATGGAAACCGGCTTTGGCAATTTCATGGGCGACAGCAACGTGCTTTCGGCGATCGCGACGCTGGCCTATGACTGCCGCCGCTCGGATTTCTTCTCGCAGCACGCGCTGGCGGCGCTGATGCTGGTGGATCGCGGCGCGGTTTCGCCCGGTTCGATCGGCGCGATGCATGGCGAGCTGGGCCATACGCAGTTCCTGCCGGGCAACATCCTGCGCTATGGCGTGGATGGCGACGGCAATGGCCGCGTCGACCTCACAAACCTGACCGACGCCATGGCCTCCACCGCCAACTACCTTCGGCAGAAGGGCTGGCAGCCGGGCGCCGGCTATCAGGAGGGGCAGCCAAATTTCCGGGTGATCCAGGAATGGAACGCGGCGGGCGTCTATCAGAAGGCGATCGCGCTCATGGCGGCGCGCATCCAAGGCTAGGGCCTTGCGGCGCGGGCGGGGCTCAGGCCTCGACCCGCGCCTCGATCCGGGACCGTGCCGCCGCGAGCGCTCCGGACACCTGATCTTCCAACTCCGCGACCTCTTCGGGGGCCAGATGCGTGGGCGCGCGCAGTTCCAGCGCGCCCAGCATCTCCGCGGGACCGAAGAGCCCGAGCATCGCAGCACCCCCCCGCAGCTTGTGCAGAATGCCCACCGCGTTTTCGCCATCGGCATCCTGGGGCGGGGAGGTGAGCCGAGCGCTCGCCTCGCGCCACTCGCTGCTGAAGCTGTCGAGCGCGCGGCTCACCCGCTCCGGTCCGAGCATGTCGAGCATTTCATCGAAGGCGTCGGTGTCGATGTCCGCCGTATCGCTCGCTTTTGCCGGCGGTGGCGATGGCGGGTCCTCGACGAGGCTGGCGAGGATCTTGCGCAGCACCGGCAGACGCAGCGGCTTTGCATAGACTTCGTTCATCCCCGCCGCGATACCTGCGAGTCGCGCCTCGGCCGAACCATGCGCCGTCAGCCCGATGATCCGGGGCTCGTTCCGGTCCGGCAGGAATTCGCGGATCTCGCGCGTCGCGTCGATGCCGCCCAACACCGGCATCTCGAAGTCCATCAGCACCAGATCGAAGCACTCCTCGCGCAGCAGTGCCACGCCTTCGGCGCCGTTCGGCGCCTCGGTGATCTCGTGCCCGAATTGTTGCAGCATGCCGCGCAGCACCATGCGGTTCACGGCGTTGTCCTCGACCACCAGCACCGACAGGCTGGTGCCGGGCGCGGCCGGGATCACGGCTTGGGGCTCGGGCGCCTCGATCGGGGCCGCGACGCTCTTCAGCGGTAGCTGCAGGTAGAAGCTGCTGCCCTTGCCGGGCGTGCTCTCGACCGTGATGTCGCCCGACATCAACCGGGCCAACCGCCGCGAGATCGCGAGCCCCAGACCGTCCGAGCGCCCCTGCCGCCCCTCGGGGCGGGCACGGATCACGAATTCGGTGAAGACCCGTTCGATATCCTCCGGCGCGATGCCGATGCCGGTATCGTGCACCCCGATCTCGACCGCGCCCTCCTCGAGCTGGAGCGTCACGGTGATCGAGCCGCGCTCGGTGAACTTGATGGCGTTGCCGATCAGGTTGGTGACGACCTGCGCCACGCGGTTCGGATCGCCCTCGTACCATTGACCGAGATCCGCCTCCTCGGCCACGAGTTCGAGCGGCAGGTCCTTTTCCGCCGCCAGAGGCCGCAGCACCGACAACAGCCGATGCAGCATCGGGCCCGGCGCGAAAGGCACGGTTTCAATCACCTCTTCGCCGGTCTCGATCCGGGTGATGTCCAGCGATTCGTTCACCAGCTGCAGCAGGATCTCGGCCGAGGCCAAGGCGATCCCGACCTGTTGGCGCTGTTCGGCCGAAAGGGTCGAGGTGTTCAGCAGGTCCAGCACCCCCATGATGCCATTGAGGGGAGTGCGCATCTCGTGGCTCATCACCGACAGGAAGCGCGACTTCGCCCGGTCCGCCCGCTCGGCGGTATCGCGCGCGGCGATCAATCGCTCCTGACTGGCCTTGAGCTCGGTGATGTCGCGCAGATAACCGATGAAGACCGGCGCATCCGGCCCATCGACATGGGTGATCACCGCCTCGATCGGAAAGATCTCGCCACTGCGCCGCCGGGCGACGAGTTCGACCCGCCCCGCATCGATCAGATACTCGTGCCCCTTCGCTGCGAAGTTGCGAAGCCGCTCGTCGAAGATCTGGCGCCGCTCCGCCGTCACCAGCGTTTCGCGGACGTTCTGGTTCAGGATCTCGTCCTTGCGCCAGCCGAACATCTCCTCGGCGGCGGGGTTGAAATCGACGATCCGGCCCTGTTCGTCGGCCACCACGATCGCATCGAGCGAGTTGCCGATGACCGAGTTGAGCCGCTCGGCGGTGCGCGACAGCACCCGATCGCGGTCCATCACGCGCCGCCGCTGCACGTCGATCAGCCGCAAGAGCGCCCCGAGCAGGATCAGCAGCAGCCCCCCGGCCAGCGCGGTCAGCTCGGCCTGGCGGCGCACCTGGTGACGGTAGGCCTCCGCATCCTCGGCAAGAACATCAAGACCGTTGAGCGACAGCTCCCGCATCACCGGCTGAATGTCGAGAGTTTCTCGATAGATCGCCTCCAGATCGGCGACGCTTGCCCCGTTGGCGAACAGCGCGTCGACCCGGTCGGCGTAATCATCGACAGCCTCCAGCAGTTCCGGCACCCCCTCATGCACGGACAGCGCGCGGCCGATCTCGCCGCTGCGCACCAGACCGAGCCGGCTCAGCAGAATGTCGAAGCGCAGCTGCAGCCCGCTGGCATTGCCGCGCACGCCCTGTGCCGCGGCGATCACGTCCCGCGCGAAGATCGCGGTCTCGAGCTCGAGCTGGGCGAGGGTCCACTGGGTGTTGTCGATGCCCGCGGTTTCGAGGTCACGGATCTGCCGGCCGAGAATCCAGCCCAGCGACAGCACCAGCGTCAGCAGGATCGCCGCCGCAAAGCCAAGGCCGCTGCGGACGTTCAGCCGGGGCGTCGATCTCCCGGCGAATGGCTTGGGGATGTTCACGCCGCCCGCGCTCACTCCAGCACGATCATCTGCGCCAGCTGCCAGATGCTGCGCTTGTAGGTTTCCTCGGTGCGGTACTCCGCCGCGCGATCAAAGGGATAGATCAGCCAGTAGGGGCCCTTCTCTCGGATCGAAACGGTCTCGCCGTCGATCCGGGTGGCCACGATCGGCAGCTCGTCGCCGATATCCTCGATCGGGATCTGCACCCGGTAATCATTAAGGGCGACCAGCTCCAGCGTCGCGCCGCTCTGCTCCATCATCTCGCCCATCCCGGCTTCTTCGAGCAGCGTCGCGACCGATACACCGGAATAGAGGCTGCTGCCGTCGGTCCAGATGGTGCTCGTCTCGAAGCTGACCTGCGGCAGCGCATCGAGCGCCTCGAGATCGAAGGAGACGAGCCCTTCGTCCTCCTGCCCCACCTGCAGCACGCCGGGCTCCACATAAAACGGGTCTTGAAGCTCTGTCGAGCTCGCGTAAGTTGCTACAGTGGCCAAGCTCAGCCCGGTGAGGGCGCTCTTGATGGCTTGATTCATATCGACCCCTTTCCCGATCCGGTTATGGCCAGTGCGACCGTGTGCAGAATGCGCGATCTGCACGCATATTGCGAATCCCTTTCGCCGAGCAATATCCAAGCGTGGCAGCAATGCCCCAATAAAGGGTATACACTCGGCCATGGGTATCTGGCGCCTCGGATTCGCCCATTTCGCTACTTAACGATCCTCAGTATGCTAACCTCACCGCCGTCTCGCGCCGGCCCAGACGTTCAAGATGAAACCGAGAGGACGGATATGCGTATCCTGATTGCCGACGACCACGACCTCGTACGCGAAATGATGGCCGCCTATCTCGAGCGCGATTGCGGCGCGAAGGTGGTGCAGAGCTCGAGCTTCGACGATGCGATGGCCGAGATCGCCCGCAGCGGTGCGTTCGATCTGGTGCTGCTCGACTACCGGATGCCGGGAATGCGCGGGCTCGAAGGGCTGCATGCGGCACTCGAAGCGTCGCAGGGCAAGCCGGTGGCGCTCATCTCGGGCACCGCGGACAAGACGATAGCCGAAGAGGCGCTGGCCGCCGGTGCCGCGGGCTTCCTGCCCAAGACCATGTCGGCCCGGTCGATGAGCAACGCCGTGCGCTTCATGACCATGGGCGAAACCTATGTGCCGATCGACTTCATGACCGCCAAGGAGACCGAGAACCCGGCCCTGGCGCATCTGACCCCGCGCGAGCGGCAGGTGCTCGAAGGCATCAAGAAAGGTCAGTCGAACAAGGAGATCGCGCTCGACCACGACATCCAGGAGGTCACGGTCAAGCTGCACGTCAAGACGCTCTGCCGCAAGATGGGCGCGAAGAACCGCACCCAGGCGGCGATGATGGCCCGCGACCAGGAAATGGTCTGAGCCGCCGGTTCGTCCCCTGTACGCTCAGCCGACCCGACGCAGGAAGTCGCGGGTGCGCGGGTCCTGAGGGGCGTCGAAGATCTGGCTCGGCGGCCCCTGCTCGACGATGCGCCCGCCTTCCATGAAGATCACCCGGTCGGCGATCTCGCGCGCGAACTGCATCTCGTGGGTGACGATCAGCATGGTCTGGCGCGCCTGCGCCACCTTGCGCATCAGGTCGAGCACCTCGCCCACCCATTCGGGATCGAGCGCCGAGGTCGGCTCGTCGAACAGCATCAATTCGGCGTCGAGCGCCATCGCCCGGCCGATGCCCACGCGCTGCTGCTGCCCGCCCGAGAGCGCGGCCGGATAGCTGCCCGCCTTCTCCGCGAGGCCGATCTCGCGCAGGATTTCGTCGGCGCGCGCCTCGGCCTCGGCGCGCGGACGCTTCTGCACCGTGACCAGCGCCTCGGTGATGTTCTGCCGCGCGGTCTTGTTGGCGAAGAGCGCATAGTTCTGGAACACGAAGGCGGTGCGGCGGCGCACCGCGAGGATCTCGGCCTTGGTGGCCTTCGCGGCATCCACCGTCATGCCGTTCAGCCGGATCGTCCCGGCATCGGGCCGGTCGAGGAAGTTGAGGCAGCGCAGCAACGTCGACTTGCCGGTCCCCGAAGGCCCGATCACCACGATCCGCTCACCCGGTGCGACGGACAGGTCGATGCGGTTCAATACCGGCGTGCCGCCGAAATTCTTGGTCAGTCCCGAAATCTCGATCATCGCGCATAGGCCCTGTTGAGACGGATCTCGACGCCCCGCTGCAGCAGCGACAGCGCCTCGACGATGATCCAGTAGAGCACCGCCACCACGAGGAACGCCTCGAAGTAGAGGAACGAGCCCGCCGCCTCCTTCTGCGTGGCACCCATCATCTCGGTCACGCCCAAGGTAAAGGCCAGCGAGGTGCCCTTGATCATGTCGATGAAGTAGTTGACCAGAGTCGGCGCCGCGACGCGTGCGGCCTGCGGCAGCACGATGCGCGCCATCATCTGGCCCTGCGTCATCCCCACCGCTTGGCTCGCCTCCCACTGGCTGCGATCGACGCCAAGGATCGCGGCGCGGATGCTCTCGGCCATGTAGGCCGAGAAGTGCAGCGTCAGCCCCATGATCGCGGCGGTGACGCCGTTGATCTGTGCCAGCGCCGAGACCACCTGCGGCAGCCCGTAATAGAACAGGAACAGCTGTACCAGGAGCGGCGTGCCGCGGAAGAAGCTGATGAACAGCTTCACGAAGCTGTCGAGCACGGGCACCTTCACCACGCGCTCGACCGCCATCAGGGACGCCAGCACCAGCGCGAAGGCCATGGCGGCGAGCGCCATGCCCAGCGTCAGCGGCACATAGCCGAGGATCACGGGCACCAGACCCAGCATGTAGTCGAGATCGAGCGCCCGCATAAGTTTACTCCGCCGAAGTGATGTCGGCGTCGAACCACTTCTGCGAGATCTCGGCAAGCGTGCCGTCCTCGCGCAGATCGCTCAGCGCCGCGTCGATGCGGTCGCGAAGCGCGCGGCCTTCCTCGTCGTCACGGAACGGCAGCGCGTTGCGGATCTCCGAGAAGGGCTGCCCGGCCAGCGCCAGCGGCAGCGGGCTTTCCTTGATCACCTGCGCCGAGGAAACGCGGTCCATCACGAAGGCGTCGACCCGGCCCAGCGCCGTGTCCTGCTCGATATTGCTCTCATAGGTGCGGATGTCGATCTCGTCGGCATAGGGCAGCTCGTTGAGAAGCTGCTCGAAGTTGGAGCCCAGATTGACCGCGACCGAGCGGCCCTTGAGATCCTCGGGGCCGGTGATCTCGTCCTCGTTGCCGGCCTTCACCACCACCTGCGCGCCGTCATAGACGTAGGGCTGCGTGAAGACGAACTTCGCCTCGCGCTCGGGCGTGATGGTGATCTGGTTGGCGATGGTGTCGATGCGGTTCGATTCCAGCGCGCCGACGAGGCCCGAAAAGGACATGGTGACGTATTCGACCTCGAGCCCGGTCTCCTCGGCCACCGCATCCATCACGTCGACCTCGAAGCCCTGCAGCACGTCCTGCTCGACGAAGGTGAAGGGGAAATAGCCACCCGACATGCCGACCCGCAGCGTGCCTTCGCCCTCGGACTGGGCGGCGGCCGTGGAGGCGATCGAGGTGGCGGCGAGGCTTGCGAAAGCGAACTGTTTCAGCATGGCGGTGTCCTTTCGGTTTGAGCGAGGGAGGTAATGCGCCGGGCGGGGAAGGATCAATGGAGTTTCGCAATAAGGATCGGGCGTTCTGCACGCGACGCGGTGGCGAAACGTTATCATCTTTGGGCCGTTTCGGGCGGAACGCTGTCCGCCACCTCGCGGGCTCCCGACCCCGCCGATTGTCGCGCGAGGGCCGCTCTGGTATCCAAACCCATCGCCTCGGCAGCACCGGAAAGACCGCGACATGGCCCTGATGGACGACCCGCAGCGCATGGCCGATCGGCTCAGGGCCCTGGCCGAGCTGGAACGGCGCCTGTCGTTTCGGATCAGCCGGTTGTCGAAGCTGCTCGACACCCATGCGGCGCGACAGCTCGCGGTGCATGGCACCGGCCTCACCTCGTACCGCATCCTGATGGTGCTGGGCATTTTCGGCGAAACCACCGCGGCGGATCTGAGCCGGCTGATGGTGATCGACCGGGCGCAGATCAGCCGCTCGGTGTCGGACCTCCTGGCGCAGGGGCTGCTGGAGCAACGCAGCGACGGCGCCAATCGCCGCCGCAGGCTGCTTCGGCTCTCGGCCACCGGGCAGGAGGCGTTGGGCACCTTCGAGCCGGGCCTGCTGGAGCGCCAGAAGGTGTTCGAGGAGCTTCTGGATGCCGAGGAGCTGCGTGGGCTGAACAGCGCGGTCGACAAGATCACCCGCTATCTCGCGGAAACGCTGGAAGCGCCCGATGCGGCCCCCGTGGCGCTGCGGCCGGGCAGCGACGCGACCGGCTAGGTCGATCCGATACGGATCTCGCCGCCCGTCTCCTCGACCGGCACCGGGATCAGCGCGCAGCCCTGACCCAGACCTTCCACCCCCTGCCCTGTCGCAGCATCGAAGCCGGCGGCGTGGTTCGAGCAGCGCAGCAGCCGCTCATCGGCCGAGAGCACCCGCCCGCCACGCCAGTCGAGCGGCAGGTGCTGATGTGGACAGGCGTTGAAATAGCCGAACAATCCGATCCCCGTCCGCACCAGAAGCAGGGGGAAGCCGTCAAGATCGAGACCGAGCGTGCCCGGCTCTGCAAGTGCTCCGGCGGTACAGACGGGAGCGCCGGGCGCGGGCGCGCGCGGCAGATCGCGCCAGTCGCGCGCGCCCATCGCCTCAGGCCTCGGCCTTGAGCACGCCGCGCTGGATCTGGTCGGCCTCGATCGACTCGAACAACGCCTTGAAGTTGCCCTCGCCGAAGCCGTCATCGCCCTTGCGCTGGATGAACTCGAAGAAGATCGGTCCGATCACCGTCTTCGAGAAGATCTGCAGCAGGATGCGGGTATGGCCGCCATCCACCACGCCTTCCCCATCAATCAGGATGCCGTGCTTCTTGAGCTTTTCGATCGGCTCTTCATGGCCGGTCACCCGGTCGTGGCTCATGTCGTAATAGGTCGCGGGTGGCGGCGGCATGAATTCGATGCCCTTCTCCGAGATCCGGTCGGTGGCGGCATAGATGTCCTCGGTACCGACCGCGATGTGCTGGATGCCCTCGCCTTTGTATTCGCGCAGATACTCCTCGATCTGGCTGTTCTCGTCGGCGCTCTCGTTGATCGGGATGCGGATCTTGCCATCCGGCGAGGTCAAGGCGCGCGAGGTCAGCCCGGTCTGCTTGCCCTTGATATCAAAGAAGCGGATTTCGCGGAAGTTGAAGGCCTTGGCGTAGAAATCGTACCAGGTCGACATGTTGCCGCGCTCGACGTTGTGGGTGAGGTGGTCGAGATAGTAGAATCCCGCTCCTTCGGGTTTCGGATCGGGCTCGCCCAGCCAGTCGAACTCGGCCTCGTAGCAGGAGCCCGTCTCGCCATAGGTCTCGATGAAATACAGAAGCGAGCCGCCGATGCCGATCACCGCCGGCACGTCGAGCGACTTGCCCGGGCCGGTGTATTCCTCGGCGCCGTAATCGAGCGCACATTTCAGCGCGTGCTGCGCATCGACCACGCGCCAGGCCATCGCGGGAGCGCAAGGGCCGTGCTCGGCCACGAACTGCGCAGCGTGGCTGCCGGCCTCGCGGTTGACGAGATAGTTGATGTTTCCCTGCCGATAGAGCGAGATGTCCTTGGTCCTGTGCCGCGCCACCTCCTCGTAGCCCATGCTTTCGAACAGGGCCTCGAGCCTGCCCTGCTCGGGATGCGCGAACTCGACGAATTCGAAGCCGTCGGTCCCGGCCTTGTTCACCTCGTCGATCTTGGCCTTCGGCGCGTCATGCGGAAACGGTCCCATGGGGTCCTCCTTGATGAGCGCATGGGTTGCGTGCCCCACCATGCTGTCCAGGAATGCCCGGCCCGCGGGGTGGCGGATCTCGTCGCCACGCCGCAGGATTAGCGCCGCATATGGTGCGTCGTCAACATTCAGGTTGCGGCCGCACATCCCCTGCCCGCCGCTGCCCGGCGCAGCCCCCTGACCTGGGCCAAGTGCCCAGCTCCGCAATCTCGTAGCCCTGCGGATAGCCGCGCCGAAACCGCGCCGTGACGAGGCGCGGGCGACGGCGCCTAGGCAGCAGCCGCAGGATCCCGGCGCGCAGCCGCATCGCCCCCAGCACGCCACGCCGCAACCACCCCGGGGGCGGCGCGAAGCCCATCGCGTCGAGCAGTGGCGCGTCCATCAGCGACAGCGCCATGGGCCGTCCCAGCCGGAACAGCGGGCGCGGCAGGTAAAAGCCCAGCAGAAGATCTAGCGTTGCCTCGCCCACCGCCCGGTTGCTCGACGCGAAACGCATGTAGCGCCTTTCGTAATCGGCATTCATTGCAGCGAAGGCATCGAAATCGGTAGGAATGTCCGCAATCCCCATGCGCGTCCCCAAGCCTCGGTAGTAGTTGGTCCAGGCCTGCCGCTCCGGGGTCGTCATGCTCCTCCGTCCGAAGCGCTCGAGCCAGCGGACAGGCTCGAGCACGAAGGTGCCGAGCACATAAAGCATGTCCTCGTTCGAGATCCGGTAGCAGCCATGCATCTCGTTGATGCGCCCGATCGCCGCGCGGCCGCGCGGGCTATCGAGCCCGTTCTCCAAGGGCTCCGACAGCAGCAGCTCGGTGTCGTCGTAGCGCTTCTCGGCGCCGCGTCCGAACTCGCCGGTGCGATCCAGTAGTCCCGAGATCGAAGGGATGGCATAGGTGCGAAACAGCGCGAATTCGAGCGCCCGTTCGATGTCCCAGGCGAAGGCGCAGGTGGTCAGCAACCGCGCGATCTCCTCGAAATCGCGCTCGGGCGACAGCGCGGGAATCCGGTCTTCGGGGCAAAGGCTTTTCATGCAAATCCCAAGGCAATCAGGGCGGGGCGCGCTCGTCACGCGCCACGGCACGAGGCTAGCCCCGCGCCGGCCGGGCCACAATCGCGCCGGAACCGAACCCGGCGCTCGACCGATGGGCCTGCATGAACGCCGGCCGTCGCGCCGGACGCCCCGCTGCGGAGACATGCCCGATGAGAGTCCTTGCCACGCTCCTGATGCTGATCCTGACCGGCACCGCTGCCTTTGCGCAAAGCGCCGCGACGCCCTCGGAGCCGCTGGTGATCGGCGTGTTCGAGCGCCCGCCCTATGCCAGTCGCACCAATGACGGGGCGTGGCTCGGCCTCGCCGTCGACCTGTGGCGGCTGACCGCCGAGGGCGAAGGCTGGCGTTACGAATTTCGCGACATCGCGCCCGAAGCCGCGGCCGAGGCGCTCTCGAACGACCGCGTCGACGCGGTGCTGGCGATGGACGCGACCCCCGCGGCCGAAACGGCGATGGATTTCAGCCACCCGCTGCATACCGCGACGATGGGCGTGGCCGTCCAGCAGCGCGCGGCGCTGCTGCGCGTGCTGGACGGGTTCCTGACCTGGCAATTCCTGCGGCTGGTGCTCGGCATCTCCGCGGTGCTGCTCGTGGTGGGCGCGCTGATCTGGTTGCTCGAGCGGCGCCGCAACGACGAGCAATTCTCGAAAAGCCCGCTCAGGGGGCTTGGCGACGGGTTCTGGTGGGCCGGGGTCACGCTGACCACCATCGGCTATGGCGACAAGGCGCCGGTCACGCTGCCGGGGCGCGTCGTCGCGATGCTGTGGATGCTGAGCGGGCTGGCGATCAGCGCGGCGCTGACGGCAGCGGTGGTCAATCTCACCGACATGCGCAGCTCGGTCGAACTGCCCGAGCGGTTCCATGACCAGCGTGTCGGCGTCGTCGATGGCAGTACCAGCGCCAGCTTTCTGGAGGCGGAGGGCGTGGAGTTGCGCCGCTATGGCTCGGTGGCCGAAGCGCTGCGCGCGATGCAGGCCGAGGAGGTCGACACCGTCGCCGCCGCACGACCGGTGCTGCAGGCCACGGTCGCCGAGAACGGCGCCTTCGACACGCAGGTGCAGCGCACGGATTTCGATCCGCACTACGTGAGCATCGCACTGCCAGAGGATTCGGAGTTACGCGAGCCGCTCAACCGCGCGCTGCTGACCCGGCTGACCAGCGAGAGCGGCTGGAACCTCGTCGCGCGCTACCTGCCCGAATGAAGGGAAAAGGCCCGCCCCGAGAAGGGGACGGGCCTCGCATGTCGTGATAGCGATGCCGGATCATCGACCGTTCGGCGAGGCCGTACGATGACCGGTCCGGTTGGCCCCGTATCCGGGCGCGGCTTTGAAAACACGGCCCCGATACGAGATCCAAATCAGTTCGCGATGACCTTGACGATCACCTCGTCGAGCGCCTCGGTACAGGCCGCTTCATCGCCTTCTTCGGCCATCTCCCGCGCCTCCTGCAACGCGGTGCGGGCATCGATGACGTTTTCGCCGGCATTGCCGGATTCATCGGCCTCTTCGACCGCCGCCGCTTCTTCGACCTCGTCCTGCACCGGCACCACAGGCTCCTCGCCGTCGGCATCGGGTGCGGTGCCGGTCTCTTCGGTGTCCGATACGGCACCGCTGTCCTGCACCGCCTGCGCCTCGCGCGCGCCGGCCACGGCCTGACCGCTCGACGAGGCGGAGATCGCCTCCTTGGCAGCGAGATCGAGCAGTCGCTCGAAATCGTCGATCCGCCCGGCGCAGTCATGCGCGAGGGCGGGACCCGCCAGCAGGGAGGCGGCGATGGCCGCCCCCAGTGTCGTCCTGAATGTCGTCACGCTGGCTCTCCCTTTCAGCTGCGCAGTTGATCGGCGATCGGCAGGCGGCGGATGCGCTTGCCGGTGGCCGCGAAGACCGCGTTGGTGATCGCGGGCACGACAGGGGGCAGGCCCGGTTCGCCGACGCCGCCGAGCGGACGGTCATAGGCCGCGTCGCTGCCGACGAAATGCACGTCGATCCGCTTGGGCGCCTCTTCCATGCGCGGAATCAGGTAGCTGTCGAAGTTGTCCTGCACCGCGCGCCCCTCGGCAAAGGTCACCTCGGTCATCAGCGCCTGCCCGACACCCATGATCACCGCGCCCTCCATCTGGCTGCGGATGCGGTCGGGGTTCACATGCGCGCCGCAATCGATGGCGATCGAGACGCGGGGCACCGTGACCCGGCCGTCGACCACCTCGACCTCGGCCGCCACCGCGACATAGGAGACGAAGCTGTAATGCCCGGCGATGCCGAGGCCCTGCCCTTCGGGCATGTCGCGACCCCATTCGATGCCCTCTGCCGCCGCCTCGACCACCGCCGCCATGCGCCCGGTATCGATCGGGTAGACATCCGGGTTCTCGCCGTAGTTCCAGACATCGCCCTGATTGGTCGGGTCGATCTGCCGCGGCGGCCCGATCAACTCCAGCAGATAGTCCTTCTGGTCGCGCCCCGCCGCGTCCGCGAGCTCGGCCGCGAAGGACTGGATCGCGAAGGCATGCGGGATGTTCGAGACCGAGCGGTACCAGCCGATGCGCACATGCGCCTGCGCCTGCGGGTTCTCGGCGCGGATGTTCTCGACCGCCAGCGGCATGTTGAGAAGGCCCATGCCAAGCTCGAAGGGCAGCTTCTGCGCCGGGTCGGGCGCGAAGATCGAGCCGATGGTCGGCGCCGCCGTACGATGCCGCCAGGCCACGGTCTTGCCGCTCTCGTCGAGACCGGCCGACATCTTCTCGACCGAGACGGTGTGGTAGTAGCCGTGGTGGATATCGTCCTCACGGGTCCAGGTGAGCTTGACCGGCGCGCCGTCCATGGCCTGGCTGAGGATGCCCGCCTCCAGCACGAAATCGGGCTTGGACTTGCGGCCGAAGCCGCCGCCCAGCAGCGTCACGTTCACCTTGACCGCGTCCTCGGACAGCCCGAGCCGCTCGGCCAGCCTGAGCCGCGTCACTTGCGGCGCCTGCACGCAGGCCCAGGCCTCGGCCTTGCCGTCCTTGATCTCGACCACCGCGGCCGGTGGCTCCATCGGCGCCTGCGCCAGATGCGGGACGTAGTATTCCGCCTCCACGGTCTGGGCCGCGCCGGATGCCGCCTCGTCGTAGTCGCCCTCGTCACGGATCACCTTGCCGCCCGGCGAATTCGCGGCCTGTGACAGGGTCTCGCGGTAGGACTCGCTGTCATAGTCGGCGTTGGGGCCATCCTCCCACTCCATCTGCAGAGCGTCGCGGCCCTTCATCGCGAGATAGGTGTTGCGTGCGATCACCGCGACCCCGCCCAGCGGCGCGAACTCGGTCGGAAACTCGGCCGGATCGATCTGCACCACCTTCTCGACACCCTCGATGGCGAGCGCCGCGCTGTCGTCGAGCGAGGCCACCTTGCCGCCATAGACCGGCGGGCGCGCGACCACGGCATGGAGCATGCCGTCGCGCTTCACGTCGATCCCGTAGGTCGTATTGCCGGTGGTGATATCCATGTTGTCGACGAGACCGATCGAGCCCTTACCGATATAGCGGAACTCGGACGGGTCCTTGAGCGCGAGGCTGTCGCGCTCGGGCACCTCGAGATCCATCGCCGCGGCGGCAAGCTCGCCATAGCCCAGCGACTTGCCCGAGTTCGCATGGCTCACCTTGTGGCCATCGGCCTTGACCTCGGAGACGTCGACGCCCCACTGATCGGCCGCCGCCTGCTCCAGCATGGTCCGCGCGGCGGCGCCGGCGCGGCGCAGCGGCATGAAGTGATGCCGCAGGCTGCGCGAACCGTCGGTGTCCTGATTGCCGTATTTCTCTTCGTCGCCCGGCGCCTGGTCGACGCGGACATTCTCCCAGTCCGCGCCAAGCTCGTCTGCCACGACCATGGCGATCGAGGTGCGCACGCCCTGCCCCATCTCCTGACGGTGGCAGGTCACGGTGACGACGCCGTCCTCGGCGATGGCGATGAAGATCTTCGGATCGTCGCGCCATCCATTGGGCATGGCATCACGGCCGAATTCCGGCTCTTCCTCCTGCGCCCGTCCGGGGCGCGGCAGCCCCACGGCCAGAACGAAGGCTCCGGCGCCCATGCCCCCCAGAAGTCCACGGCGGCTCACATTGGTGATCGACATCTTCCGCATCACTGCGCCTCCGCTTCCGAAGTGCCGGACTTGGCCGCCGAGGCCTGCTTCACGGCGGCGCGAATGCGCGGATAGGTCCCGCATCGGCAGAGATTGGCGCTCATCACCGCGTCGATGTCCTCGTCCGTGACGGTATCGTACTGGTCGACGAGAGCCGCGGCCTGCATGATCTGGCCGGCTTGGCAGTAGCCGCACTGCGCGACGTTGAGATCGCGCCACGCCACCTGCACCGGATGGTCACCCTGCTCCGACAGCCCCTCGATCGTGGTGACCTCGGCGCCTTCGAGCACGCCGATCGGCGTCACGCAGGCAAAGGACGGCGCGCCGTCGATATGCACGGTGCAGGCGCCGCAGGCCGCGATGCCGCAGCCGAACTTGGTCCCGGTGAGCCCCATCTCGTCGCGCAGGACCCACAGCAGCGGCGTGTCCTGATCGCCGTCGAACTGCCGCTCCTCGCCGTTGATGACTAATGTGACCATGCGGTTGTCTCCCGTGCGTTTGGCTCCCGGCGGCTCGTTCTGCCGGATGTCGCTGAGGGGGCCATCTGGCCCGCAAGTGCCATCCGTCCAGTCGGCGGGCGTGATTTTCGATGCTGCACGGCCATTTGACCTCAAGGTCGCGTGGAACCCGCACCGTCTTCCCGGAATTGATATCGGTATTCGCGCGCCTGTCGCGCACATCATGCCATTTGCGCCGAGAGGATCCGTATCATGAGATTGCTGACCGCCCTTGCGACCACCACGACCCTGCTGGCCGCCCCCGCCATGGCGCAGGACATGGAAGCCGACGTCGCCAACGGCGAATCCGAATTCGCGCGGCAATGCGTCAGCTGCCATGTCATCGCAGACGAATCGGGCGAGGTGCTGGCAGGCCGCGCCGGGCGCATCGGCCCGAACCTTCATGGCGTGATCGGCCGGCACCCCGGAGCGGTCGAGGATTTCCGCTACAGCGACGCGATTGTCGCCTACGGCGAACTGGCCCCGGGCGATGACAAGACCGGCACCGCGCCGACCGGCGGCGACTTCGAGAACGTGGTCTGGGCGCATGACAACACCGTCGCCTACCTGCAGGACCCGACCAGCTTCCTGCGCGAGGCGCTGGATGACGAGCGCGCCCGCGGCAAGATGGCCTACAAGGTCCGCGACGAGCAGACAGCCATCGACATCTCCGCCTATCTCGCGACCTTCAGCCCTGATTTTGAGGTCGCCGAAGGCGAGTCCGGCGGCGCCGAAGATGCCGAAACCGAGGCGGAAACGGATGGCGAAGCCGAAATGACCGACGGCGCGGCCGAGGCCGAGATGGAAATGGATGGCGAAGCCGATACGACCGAGGGTGACGACGCCTCGGACGACACCGCGAACTGATCCCGGCGGGGCCGCCCACGAGGCGGTCCCCTCTTCTTCGGCCACGATCCTCACGGTATGCGCCGTCTTCCGGGGCCAAGCCCCGATCCCGACATCCAGGAGCACCGTGATGCTTGATCACAGCGGCCGGACGGAACTGCATGTCGCCGGGGCGACTGACGCGCCGCGCTTCGGCCTGACGGCAGCCGAGGTCGAACCGGCGCTCGAAGCGCTCGCCCTGCACAGTGGCGTGCTGGCCATGATCACCGGGATCGACGGCGCCTTTTATCGCCCGCTCGGGGCCGTGATGGCCTTTCCCGATGGGGCTAAGCCGATCGGCCGGCTATCCTCGGGCTGCATCGAAGGCGACCTTGCGATCCATGCCCAGGCGGTGCGGCAGGAGAACCGATCCCGCAGCCTGCGCTATGGTCGCGGCTCGCCCTTCGTCGATATCCGCCTGCCTTGCGGGAGCGGCATCGACGTGACGCTCGTGCCTGTCATGTCCGGCGCGTTCGATGCGACGCTTCGGACGATCTCGGCACGCCGGCACGCCGTACTTGCCCTGCCGGGCCTGCCGTCTCTGGAGATCCGCCCGGACCCCAGGATGGCCGTGTTCGGCACGGGTCCGGAGGCCGAAACCTTTGCGGAGCTTGCGCGCGCCGCGGGCTACCCGGTCGAACGGCTCGAGCGGCCGGAGACAGCGCGCATCGATGCGGAAACGGCGGTGGTGCTGTTCTTTCATGATCATGAACGCGAGCCGGACATCCTGCGAACGGCGCTGCGCAGCCCGGCCTTCTGGATCGGCGCGCAAGGCAGCCGCACCGCGCAGACGCGCCGCCTCGATCTTCTGCGGGACGAAGGTTGGGATGCAGAGGCGCTGGCACGGCTGCGCGGCCCGATTGGCCTGATCAAGGGCACCCGCGACCCGCGCGTGCTCGCGGTGTCCGTGCTTGCCGAGATCGTCGAGGCGGCGACCGCCCCGGATCGCCCATCCCCGTCCCGACCCCGCTGCGTCTGAAAGCGAAGCGCCCTTCGGCGGGCAGGATGCCCCTCCTCGCGCCCTTGCGAATGAAACCACTTGGGATTCCTGCTAAGTCGGATCATGACATTCCCTAGGGAATGCCTCGCGACTTCAGGCGGAAGGAAAGCCCATGCGATTCCTGCGACGGGTTCTTGTCGGCCTGTTCCTGATGGCCCTGACGGCGGCGCTGCTCGCGCAGGCTGGCCGTCAGATCTATGGCGCAGTCAGCGAAGCGATGTCGCAGGAGCCACGCGATTTCACGCGCGAGGAACAGCCGCAGATCGTCGAGACCGTGCCCTATGAGCCCGGGACTATCGTGCCGGTGATGACCGCTTATGGAGAGCTGCGCGCGACTCGGCAGCTGGCGCTGCGCGCGCCCTTGGGCGGCATCGTCATCGAGACCGGCGCGGCATTGGTCGAAGGTGGCAGGGTCGAGGCAGGCGAGATGCTGCTCGAGATCGACCCGGTCGAGGCGGAGGCGGCGCTGGCCCGGGCCGAGGCGGACCTGTCGGAAGCCCGCGCCGCCGAGCGCGACGCCGAACGGGGGCTGGAACTAGCGCGGGACTCGCTTGCGGCGGCTGAGACACAAGCGGCATTGCGCGAGGCGGCACTGGCGCGCCAGCGCAACCTCGAAGGGCGCGGCATCGCCACCGCCGCCGATCTCGAAGCCACCGAGTTGGCCGCCTCCTCGGCAGCGAGCGCGGTGCTCTCGGCGCGCGAGGCGTTGCGCGCGGCAGAGGCGCGCATCGATCAGGGCGCGATCGCGCGTAGCCGGGCCGAGATCGCCCGCGACGAGGCGCGGCGCTTGCGCGACAGCACCACCCTGACCGCACCCTTCGGCGGCGTGCTCGCGGGGGTGTCGCTGCGCGAAGGCGCGCGCGTCACCGCCAACGAACAGGTGGCCGAACTGATCGACCCAACGGATCTGGAACTGGCGCTGCGCCTCTCGACCGCCCAATATGCGCGGCTCGCGGCCGGCGACGGAAGCCCGGTCGGCGCGCCGCTCACCGTCATGCTCGACACCGGCCCTGACGCACCGCGCGTGCCCGGCCGGATCATCCGCGAGGGCGCGAGCGTGGCCGAGGGTCAGACCGGGCGGCTGCTCTTTGCCCGGATCGAGGATGCGCCCACGCTGCGTCCGGGCGATTTCGTCACCGTGGAGATCGAGGAGCCACCGCTCGGCGACGTGGCCCGCCTGCCCGCCTCGGCACTGGGCGCGGACGGCACCGTGCTGGCGTTGCGCGGCGAACGGCTCGAAGCGGTGCCGGTGACGTTGCTGCGTCGGCAGGGCGACACGGTGCTGGTGCGGGCCGAGGCGCTCGATGGAGCCGAGTTGGTCGCGACCCGCACGCCGCTCCTCGCCGACGGGATCAGGGCCCGTGCCGCCAGGCCCATGGAAACACGGGCCGAGGAGACAGGCCGGGCGCAGGGTGCACGCGCGGAAGATGAGGACTTGATCGCGCTCGATGCCGCGCAGCGCGAGCGCCTGCGGGAATTCCTGCGCACCGACACCGAGCTTCCCCAGGCGCGTCGCGCGGCGCTGCTCGACCAGATCGAGGCCGACCGCGTGCCCGCCGCGCTGGTGGCGCAGATCGAGCGGAGGATGGGCGGATGAGCGGGCTGCCCGCGGGCGGGATACTCTCCTATTTCACCCGCCACCCGACCGCGGCGAACCTGCTGCTGGCGCTGATGCTGGTGGCGGGGCTGCTTGCGTTGCCGAACATGCGGGCGCAGTATTTCCCCGACATCGTCATCGACCGGATCTCGGTCACGGCCGAATGGGAAGGCGCCGGTGCCGAGGATGTCGACACCGGTATCGTGCAGATCCTCGAGCCGGCGCTGCGCACGGTCGATGGCGTCACCGGCTCGGAGGCCACCGCGTCCGAAGGCCGCGCTTCGGTCAGCCTCGACTTCGCGCCGGGCCACGCCATGGACCGCGCCGAAAAGGACGTGGCGACGGCGATCGACGGGCTGAGCGGCCTGCCCGAGGGGGTCGAGACGCCGGAACTGCGCCGCGCCGCGTGGAGCGACCGGGTCACCGACATGGTGCTCACCGGTCCGGTGCCGCTCGACCGGCTGGGCCGGATCGCCGACGACACCGTGGCGCGGCTGTTCGAGGCGGGCGTCACACGCGCCACGGTGCAGGGCCTCGCCGCGCCGCAGATCCTGGTCGAGGTCTCGACGCTCTCGCTGATCCGCCATGACCTGTCGCTGTCGCAGATCGCCGAGGCGGTGGCCCGCGAGGCCCGGGCCAATCCCGCGGGCGAGGTGTCGGGCGCGGCGCGGCTGCGCACCGGTCAGCCCGCGCAGGCGCCCGAAGAGGTCGCCGCCATCGTGCTGCGGCAGCAGCCCGACGGGACCAGCCTCAGCTTGGGCGAGGTGGCCGAAATCCGGAGCTTGGGGCCCGGCCGCGACCGCGCCTATTTCGTGGACGAGGACCCGGCGTTGCTGATCCGGGTCGAACGCTCGGCCGAGGGCGACGCGATCGGATTGCAGCGCGAGGTCGAGGCGGTTGCGCGCGAGATCCGTACCGGTCTCCCCGAGGGCGTGAGCCTGCAACTTACCAACAGTCAGGCCGAACAGATCTCGGGGCGGCTCGCGCTGTTGCTCGACAATGGCCTGACCGGCCTGGCACTGGTGCTGGCGCTGCTGTTCCTGTTTCTTAACACCCGTACCGCGATCTGGGTGGCGGCAGGCATCCCGGTTTCAATGCTGGCGGCGCTTGCCCTGATGCATGCCGCCGGTCTCACGCTCAACATGATCTCGCTCTTCGCACTGATCCTGACGCTGGGCATCGTCGTCGACGATGCCATCGTGGTGGGCGAACACGCCGATTGGCGCGCGCGCCGGCTGGGCGAGGACCCCGAAAGCGCCGCCGAGCGGGCGGCGCGGCGCATGTTCCTGCCGGTCTTCTGCGCCTCGCTCACCACCATCATCGCCTTTTGGGGCCTGGTGCTGATCGGCGGTCGCTTCGGCGACCTCATCCGCGACATCCCCGTCACCGTGATCCTCGTGCTCGTGGCGAGCCTCGTGGAATGCTTCCTCGTGCTTCCCAACCACCTGTCGCATGCGGCGGCGGCCGCGCTGCGGCCACGCTGGTATGACTGGCCCTCGCGGCAGGTGGACCGGGGATTCCGCGCCCTGCGAGAGCGCGGCTTCCGACCGTTGATGGGGCTGGCGGTCCGAGCCCGCTACGCGGTGGTGGCGGGAGCGCTGCTGGCCTTGTCAGGACAGGTGGCACTGGTGATCTCGGGCGAGGTGCAGTGGCGCTTCTTCTCGGCACCGGAGCGCGGTTCGGTCACCGGCAACTTCGCGATGCTGCCCGGCGCCACGCCCGAGGACGGCATGGCGCAGCTGCGCGAAATGCAGCGCGCCGCCGATGCGGTGGCGATGCGTTTCGAGGCCGAGACCGGCGTGAACCCGGTCACCAACGCGCTGGGCCAGATCGGCGGCGGCGCCGGGCGCGGCCTCTCGGGCACCGACGACCGCGAACCGTGGCAGTTCGGCGGCCTCTCGGTCGAGCTGATAGAAGCCGATCTGCGGCCCATCTCCAGCGGCGAGTTCCTGGCCGCATTGCAGGAGGAGATCGTCACCCTGCCCGCCGCCGAGACGGTGAGCTTTCGTAGCTGGGGCGCGGGCCCCGGGGGCGACGCCATCGACGTCGAGATCTCGGGCGCTGGGGCCGAACGCCTGAAGCGCGCCGCCGAAGCGCTCAAGGCACGGCTCGCGACCTATCCGGAAATCTCGGGGCTGGAGGATTCGCTGCCCTGGGACAAGGAGGAGATCGCGCTTGCCCTGACCGCGCGCGGCCGGGCGCTGGGCTTCGACATCGACGGCCTCGGCGCCGAGCTGCGCGACCGGCTGGGCGGCATCGAGGCGGCCAGCTACCCGGTCGGGGCGCGGCAGGCGACGATCCGGGTCGAATTGCCCGAAGACGAGATCGCCGCCGATTTCCTCGACCGGACCCTGCTGCGCAGCGAAGCGGGCGACTGGCTGCCCTTGGCCGATATCGTCACGGTGGAGCGGCGCGACGGGTTCTCGACGCTCCGGCGCGAGAACGGCCTGCTGCTGGTCTCGGTCAATGGCGGGCTTGACGATGAGGATGCCGACCGCGCAAGCGCGATCATGACCGAGATCGAGACCGATATCCTGCCCGCGCTCGAAGCCGAGTTCGGCGTCGTCACCGCCTTGTCGGGCCTCAGCGAGCAGGAGGACGAGTTCCTCGGCGACGCGCAGGTCGCGCTGATCCTCTGCCTCACCGGGATCTATCTGGTGCTGGCCTGGATCTTCGGCAGCTGGAGCCGGCCGCTGGTGGTGATGTCGATCGTGCCATTCGGCCTCGTCGGGGCGATCTGGGGCCATGCGTGGTGGGGCATCCCGCTGTCGATGTTCTCGGTGATCGGGCTGATCGGCATGGTCGGCATCGTCATCAACGACTCGATCGTTCTGGTCACCACCATCGACGAGCACGCCCGCACACGCGATCTGGTCGCCTCGGTGATCGACGGCGCCTGCGAGAGGCTGCGCCCGGTCTTCCTTACCACCGCGACCACGGTGCTGGGACTGAGCCCGCTGCTCTACGAAGGCTCGGCGCAGGCGCAATTCCTGAAGCCCACGGTGATCACGCTGGTCTACGGGCTGGGCTTCGGCTTCGTGCTGGTGCTGTTCGTGGTGCCGGCGCTGGTAGTGATCGGCGCCGATATCGGTCGGCTGCTGCGCTCGGCCCGGCGCGGGCTCAGGCGGGGGCTGCGCGCGGCATGGCTCGGGGCCGGGATCGGGGTGGCGCTGTTCGCTCTGCTGCTCGTGCCGCCGCTCCTTGGCACGGTACCGCTCGCACCCGCACTGCCAAGTGAATTCTGGCCCGCCTTCCTAGTCTACGCGCTGCTGCTGGCCTGCGGGTTGGCGGCGATCCTCGCCTTCTCCGCCTTCACGGGACGCTCCGGGCGGCGTTCCTAGCACGCCCGTCTCGAACTCTTTCCCAGAGCACGACGAGCCAGACGATACCCCATCCAGGGGAGGAGCATCCCTTTCGGATAGAGCCACCCCTTTTCATATTGAACCTTTCATTTCCTGAACTATACCGTTCGGTTCAGTTTGACGGGATTCGCTATGAAGACTGGTGACGGTGACGATATGGCGCCGGGCGAAAGGCTGCTCAGCCTCGCGCTGCTCTACTGGGCGATGCATGAACGTTTGGAATGCCCCCTACCGGGACTGACCAAGCAGGAGCGCCTGATGCTGCTGAAGCTCGGTGCGCCCGCCCGGATGGGGCAGCTGGCCCGCGAGATGCAGGCCCTGCCCTCGACCGTCACGGCGCTGGCCGACGGGCTCGAATCGCGTGCGCTGGTCGCACGGCGGCGCGATCCCGATGATCGCCGCGCCTGGCTGCTCGAACTGACACCACGAGGGCGCGAGATGCGCCACGAGATGCTGGAGCTGCTCGAACGGGTCTGGCGCGAGGTCACCGGCCTCGCCCCCACCGAGCTCGACCGGCTGGAAGCGCTGCTCCTCAAGACCCGCGACAACATCAAGGCCAACGGCCTGCCAAAGGGATTTCCTCTATGACACGTATGTTCCTCCTCGCCGCGCTGCTCGCGCTCGGTGCGGGCCAGCTGGCCGCGCAACATGCGCAGGACACGCCCCGCCCCGTGAAGCTGATGACGGTGGAGGCCGAGAGCGCGGGCATCAGCCGTCAGTTCTTCGGCCGGATCGCCGCGCGCCAGACCGTCGAACTCGCCTTTCAGGTCAACGGGCAGATTATCGAATACCCCGTGCTCGAGGGTGAGACCGTGGACAAGGGCGGACTCGTGGCCGCGCTCGACCCCGAACCCTTCGACCTGGCGCTCGAACAAGCCAAGCTGCGTCAGGCCCAGGCCGACCGCGAGCTTGAGCGGCTGAGCCAGCTCAGCCGCTCCACGGTAAGCGAGGCGGCGCTTCAGGATGCGCGCACCGCCGCGGAACTGGCCGCGGTGAGTGTGCGCGACGCCGAGCGCGCGCGCGACAAGGCCAGCCTCGAGGCCCCGTTCGAAGCGCTGGTCGCCGAGCGTCTCGTCGCCAACTTCACCACCGTCTCGGCCGGCACGCCGATCGCGCGGCTGCACGACATGTCGGCGCTGCAGGTCGAGATCGAGGTGCCCGAGATCCTGTTTCAGCGCGCCGGGCGCGACCCGGACATGGATCTGAGCGCCCGCTTTCCGGGCAGCACCGAAAGCTATCCGCTGAGCATCGCCGAGGTCACCTCGCACACCACCGCGCTGGGCCAGACATTCCGGCTCAGCCTCTCCTTCGATGCCGAGAAAGCGCCGCAGGTGCTGCCCGGCTCGTCGGTCACGGTCACGGCAAAGCTGCCGGGCGGCGCCGGGGGGATCTCCGTGCCGACCGCCGCGCTGGTCCCCGCCCCCGATGGCAGCGTCTCGGTGATGCTGTTCGAGGAGGGCGACGAGAGTGCCCGGGTTGCGGCTCACCCGGTCGAGATCGAGCCCACCGAAGATGGCGGCTTCATCGTCACCGAGGGGCTCTCGGGCGGCGAGGAGATCGTCGCCGCGGGCGCGGCCCGGCTCGAAGACGGTCAGGCGGTACGCCGCTTCACCGGCTTTCCCCAGTAAGCAGGAGCGCAAGGCATGAACATCGCACGCGCATCGATCGAGAAGCCGATCCTGACATGGCTGCTGATCCTCGGCTGCCTGTTCGGCGGCATCTGGGGCTTCGCCACGCTGGGCCGACTCGAGGACCCGTCCTTCACCATCAAGGCGGCCGTGATCTCCACCTCCTATCCCGGCGCCTCGGCCGAACAGGTCGCCCGGGAGGTCAGCGAGCCGCTCGAATCCGCGATCCAGAAGATGGGCGAGGTCGACCGCATCACCTCGGTCAATCGCCCCGGCGTCTCGCTGATCGAGGTGGAGATGAAATCCACCTATGACGGCTCCGCCCTGCCCGGCATCTGGACCAAGCTGCGCGCGCGCATCCGGGACGCGGCGCGCGATCTGCCGCCGGGGGTGAACGAGCCGCTGGTCAATGACAGCTTCGGCGACGTGTTCGGCCTTTACTACGCCGTCACCGCGCCGGGCTTCGAGGATGCCGAGATCCATCGCCTTTCCACCTATCTGCGGCGCGAGCTGCTGGCGGTCGAGGGCGTGGCCGATGTCGATCTCGCGGGGCTGCCGCAGGAGGCGATCTTCGTCGAGCCCGACCTCGCTCTGTCAGTGGCGCAGAACCTGCCGGTCCAGTCGGTGCTCGGCGCGATCTCGGAGGCGGATTCGGTGGTGCCGGCCGGCACCGTCGAGACGGGCGGCCAGCGCACCGTGATCGAAGCGCCCGAGGGCTCCGACAGCGTGTCGGAGATCTCCGGTCTCTCGGTCGGGGTCGGCGGCGAGGTGATCAACCTCTATGACGTGGCCGAGGTGTATCGCGGCCGGGTCGAGCAACCTTCGCTGATCGTGCGCCATGACGGAACCGAGGCATTCACCTTCGGCGTCGCCGGCCTGTCGACCGAGAACATCGTCGAGGTCGGCAAGCGCGTCGATGCCCAGCTCGCCACGCTGTTCGCCGAGATGCCCGCGGGCGTCGAGCTGCACCCGATCTACCAGCAGCACGAGGTGGTCGAGGAGGCGTCGAACGCCTTCCTCGTCAACCTCGCCATGTCGGTCGGCATCGTAGTGGCGGTGCTGGCGCTGTTCATGGGCTGGCGCGCGGCGGTGGTGGTCGGCGTGACGCTGCTGCTCACCGTGGTCGGCACGCTGTTCTTCATGGCGATCTTCGCGATCGAGATGGAGCGGATCTCGCTCGGCGCGCTGATCATCGCGATGGGCATGCTGGTCGACAACGCCATCGTGGTGGCCGAGGGGATGCAGATCGCGATGCTGGGCGGGCAATCCTCCCGGCAGGCGGCGGGCGAGACGGCGGGCAAGACGCAGGTACCGCTCCTGGGCGCCACGGTGATCGGCATCATGGCCTTCGCGGGGATCGGACTGTCGCCGGACGCCACCGGCGAGTTCATGTTCTCGCTCTTCGCGGTGATCGGCATCTCGCTGCTGCTGAGCTGGGTGCTGGCGATCACCGTGACGCCGCTGCTCGGGCACTACTTCTTCAAGCGCGGCGAAGCGGGCGGTGCCGGCGCCTATGAGGGCGCGCTGTTCCGCGCCTATGCCGCGACGCTGCGCGGCGCGCTGCGCGCGCGCTGGCTTGTGGTGGCGGCGCTGATCGGAATCACCGTGGTCTGCTTCGCGGGCTTCGGACAGGTCCGGCAGCAGTTCTTCCCCAACTCCAACACGCCGCTCTTCTTCGTGCATTACAAGCTGCCACAGGGCAGCACGGTGCAGCAGACCGCCAGCGACCTGGCGCAGGTCGAGGCCTGGCTCGCGGAACGCGACGAGGTGGTTTCCTACACCAGCTATGCCGGCGGCGGGGCGACGCGCTTCATGCTCACCTACTCGGCCGAGAAGTCCAACCCGAGCTATGGGCACATGATCATCCGGACCAACGGTATCGACGAGATCCCGGCGCTGGCCACCGCGCTCGAGGAATTCGGCCGCGAGGCTTTGCCCGAGGGCGAGTTCCGGACAAGGCGGCTGGTCTTCGGCCCGGGCGGCGGCGATCCGATCGAGATGCGGGTTTCGGGACCCGACCCTGAGGTGCTGCGCGAGATCGGCGATCGGGTGATCACCGCGATGGCGGACGCCTCGCCCGACATCCTGCAGCCACGCACCAATTGGCGCGAGCCCGAACTGGTGATCCGGCCCGATTACGCGACCGAGCGCGCGCAAAGCGCCGGGATCGACCGCGACGATGTCGCCTCGGTGCTGCGCTTCGCCACGGATGGCATCGAGGGTGGCCTCTATCGCGAGGGCGAGCGGTTGATCCCGATCGTGGTGCGCGAGCCGCGTGATGCCGAGACCGGGCTGCGCGACCAGCCGATCTGGTCGGAGACCGCGCAGCAGTTCCTGCCGATCGAGCAGGTGATCGACGGGCTCGGCCACGAAGTGCGCGACACGCTGGTGCATCGCCGCGACCGGGTGCCCACCCTGACCGTCGGCGCCGACATCCCGCCCGAGCGCACCGCCGCCGAGGTCTTCGCGCAGGTCCGCGCCGCGGTCGAGGCGGTCGAGGTGCCCCCGGGCTACGCGCTCCACTGGGGCGGCGAGTTCGAAAACTCGGCCGATGCGCAGGAGAGCCTCGGCAAGCAGCTGCCGCTTTCGCTTCTGGTGATGGTGCTGATCTCGGTTCTGCTGTTTAACGCGATCCGCCAGCCGGTGATCATCTGGCTCTTGGTGCCGATGTCGGTCAACGGCGTG
This sequence comes from Limimaricola sp. AA108-03, assembly GCF_050847355.1. Taxonomy (NCBI): domain Bacteria; kingdom Pseudomonadati; phylum Pseudomonadota; class Alphaproteobacteria; order Rhodobacterales; family Paracoccaceae; genus Limimaricola; species Limimaricola sp. AA108-03. The sequence goes on along the minus strand of NZ_CP193755.1, from coordinate 691,970 downwards.
GCGCTGGGGCTGTTGGGCACCGGGTTGCCCTTTACCTTCACGGCGCTTCTAGGCCTGCTGTCGCTCTCGGGCATGCTGATCAAGAACGGCATCGTGCTGGTCGAGGAGATCGACCTCGTGCGGGCCGAGGGCGTGCCCCTGCGCGAGGCGATCGTCACCGCCAGCGTGTCGCGTCTGCGCCCCGTGGTGCTGGCGGCGGCGACGACGATCCTCGGCATGCTGCCGCTGCTCTCGGACGCGTTCTTCGTGTCGATGGCGGTGACGATCATGGGCGGCCTCGCCTTCGCCAGCGTGCTGACGCTGATCGCGGCGCCAGTCTTCTACGACCTGTTCTTCTTCCGTGGCGATAGGCGCGCGCGGGCTACGGCCGCCGCCGTTCCCGCCTGAGGCGGTTTCGTCCCGGCCCCCTCGGGGGGCCGGGGCGGCAAGGATCAGGCCAGCAGCCTCGCCATCCGCCGCAGCGCCAATTCGTAGCCCTGCACGCCGAAGCCCGCGATCACCCCCTCGGCGCGCAGCGAGACGTAGGAGTGATGGCGAAAGCTCTCGCGCTTGTGGACGTTGGAGATATGCACCTCCAGCACCGGCCCCTCGAAGGCGTTGAGCGCATCGAGAATCGCGACCGAGGTGTGGGTATAGGCGGCCGGGTTGATGATGATCCCCGCCGCATCCTCGCGAGCGCGGTGGATCCGGTCGATGATCTCGCCCTCGTGGTTTGACTGGAACATCTCCGTCTCCAGCCCCAGCTCGGCCGCCAGCGCCGCGCAGTCGCGACCGACATCCTCGAGCGTGTCGTGCCCGTAGATCTCGGGCTGCCGCTTTCCCAGCAGGTTCAGGTTCGGCCCGTTGAGAATGCAGATCCGTGCGGCCATCGATGTCACTCCTCCGGTTCGGCTCGGAGAAGGTATGACCAGAAGCGGCCCCGGCATAAAGGGAATTGGCGCGGTCCGCCCCGTTTTCGAGGGCGGGCCGCGTCGTCTCAGGCGGCTTCGGGCCGAGGCACGGGCTGCGCCATGGCGAGGAGCGCCGCGATCTCCGGGCGGCAGGAGCCACAATTGCTGCCCGCACCCAGCGCCTCGGCAATGGCGTCGAGGCTCGTCGCGCGTCCATCGGCGATCGCCTCGCGGATCGTGTTCACGCCGACATTGAGACAGGCGCAGAGCACCGGGCCGGGATCGGGGCGCCCAGCCGCCGCGCGCCCGGCCAGCGCCTCCGCGCCGTCCTGTCCCAAGAGCCTCGCGAGATGGGCGCGCGACAGCGCCACCGGCTCGCGCGAGACGAACAGCGCCGCGCGCAGGCGGCCCTCCTCGACCAATGCCAGCCGCTCCAGCCCGCGCGCCGGGTCGGAGACCCGGACGATCTCGGCATCGGGCAGGTCGAACATCCGCCGCGCCTCGGCCTCCCAATCCGCCGGCGCGTCGGGTCCGGCCATCTCGACCTGCCAGCCATCGTTGCCCCGGCTGCGCGCCCAGTAGCCGCAGTCCGGCTCGGGACGCGAGACCGAGACCGCAAAGCCGAACCAGCCAGCGGCATAGGGTGCGACGGAGACCGCCGCCGCCTTGCTTTCGGGCTGGCCCGAAACCGGGTCGGTCCGAGCCGCCACCAGCGCGTCGACGCGACCCGTGGGCGCGGTGTCACCGCTCCAATGGATCGGCGCGAAGACCTCGCCCTCGCGCACCCGGTCGGTCACGAGTACCCGCAGCACGGCGCGACCCGTGGCGCCGCGCAGTTCCGCGAGCCCCGCGGGGGCGAGGCCGAGGCGCGCGGCGTCGTTCGGGTGGATCTCGACGAAGGGCTCGCCCATGTGCCGATTGAGCCGCGCCGCGCGCCCAGTGCGGGTCATGGTGTGCCACTGGTCCCGGATGCGCCCGGTGTTGAGCCGGAACGGGCGTGCCTCGCAGGTCTCGATGGCCAAGGCACGCGCGCTGACCGGGATCATTCGGCCCCGCCCCGAGGGCGTGAAGAACCAGCCATCGCCGAAGAACCGACCGCCCTGCCGGGTACCCGCGGCGGGCCAGCGGAACGGTGCCAGCGCGGCATAGCCCTGCGCGTCGAGCGCCGCGTGATCGGAAATGTCGAAATCACCGCCGAGGCGCCCGGCGATACCCGACAGCGCCGCATGTTCGCGAAACACCGCCGCCGCATCCGGCCAGTCAAAAGCCTTGGCCCAGCCCATGCGACGGCCGACCTCGGCGAGGATCGCCCAGTCTGTCCGCGCCTCGCCCGGCGGCGGCAGCACGGCGCGCTGGCGGCTGATCGTGCGGTCCGAGTTGGTGACGGAGCCGTCGCGCTCGCCCCAACCGGCGGCGGGCAGCATCACATGCGCCAGCCGCGCGGTGTCGGTGCGATCGGTGATGTCGCTCACCACGACGAAATCGCAGCCGGCGATGGCATCGCGCACCCGGTCCGCCTCGGGCATCGAGACGGCGGGGTTGGTACAGATGATCCAGAGCGCCTTGATGCGTCCCTCCTCGACGGCGCGGAACATGTCGACGGCCTTGAGACCGGGCCCTTTCGGCATCGCGGGGGCGGCCCAGAACGCCTGCACTGCATCGCGATGCGTATCATTCTCGATGTCGAGATGGCACGCCAGCGTGTTGGCCAGCCCGCCGACCTCGCGCCCGCCCATGGCGTTGGGCTGGCCGGTGACGCTGAACGGTCCCATGCCGGGGCGGCCAATGCGGCCCGCGGCAAGGTGGCAGTTGAGGATCGCGTTCACCTTGTCGGTACCCGATGTCGACTGGTTCACGCCTTGGCTGAACACGGTGACGACCTTCTCGGTGCCGATCCACATGTCGCAGAAGGCGGCGATCTGCGCCGAACTCAGCCCGGTGCGCGACACGTCCTCCGCATGGGCGGCGGCCAGTGCCTCTTCCATGCCGTCGAGATGGCGCGCGAAGCGCAGGTCGCGGGCGCCGCGCCGGTCGATCTGCGAAAGCAGCGCGTTGAACAATGCCACGTCCGCCCCCGGCGCGATGGCGAGGTGCAGGTCGGCGATGTCGCAGGTGGCGGTGCGGCGCGGGTCGATGACGACGACGCGCATCGCGGGCCGCTCGGCCTTGGCGGCGGCGATGCGCTGGTACAGCACCGGGTGGCACCAGGCGAGGTTGGAGCCGGTCAGCACGACGAGATCCGCGAGTTCGAGATCCTCATAGTTGCCCGGCACGGTGTCGGTGCCGAAGGCGCGCTTGTGACCCGCCACCGTCGAGGCCATGCAGAGCCGCGAATTGGTGTCGATATTGGCAGAGCCGATGAAGCCCTTCATCAGCTTGTTGGCGACGTAGTAATCCTCGGTGGTCATCTGCCCCGAGACGTAGAAGGCGACGCTGTCGGGGCCATGTTCCGCGATGGTCTCGCGGAACCGCTCGGCCACATGGTCGAGCGCCGTGTCCCAATCCGCTCGCGCGCCATCGATCACCGGGTGCAAAAGCCGGTCCTCGTGACCCGTCGTCTCGCCCAGCGCCGTGCCCTTGGAGCAGAGCCGTCCGCGGTTGGCAGGGTGGTCCGGATCGCCGCGCACCGTCAGGCCGCCCTGCCCGTCCGGCTTGGCGAGCACGCCGCAGCCGACCCCGCAATAGGCGCAGGTGGTGCGGATCTCGCCGGGCTGCGCGGAGAGATGCGCGGGCCCGGTCATGCCGCCGCCCTGCGGCCCACCGCGTCGCCGTCGAGCAGCAGCCGTCCGTTCTCGACGCGCAGCGGATAGGTCGGGATCGAACCCTCATCCGCGCCCTGCGCCTCGCCGGTTTCCAGGCTGAACACCCAGTTATGCAGCGGACAGGTCACGGCGCGGCCATGCACGATGCCCTCGGACAGCGGCCCCCCCTTGTGCGGGCAGCGGTCGGAGGCGGCGAAGACCTCCGCTTCGCCGGTGCGGAACAGCGCCACGCAGCCGACCGGCGTCTTGACCAGCCGCGCGCCGCGCAGCGGGATGTCCTCGAGAGCGCCCACATCGATCCAGCTCATTCCGCAGCCTCCAAAGTAAGATCGGCCAGCGGCTGGAAGCGGCGCGCAGCCGCCGGTTCGGCCCGCTCGGCCCAAGGGTCCTTTTGATAGATCGTCTGGCTCAGGTCGAAGCGCGCCACGAGCGCCGCGCGCTCCGTTGCGTTCGACAGCGCCTCGCGCACCCATTCCATGCCGACCTTGGCGATCCACTTGTAGGGCCGGTCGAGATACTTGGCATGCTCGCGGTAGAGCTGCACGAAGGCCACCGCCCACTCCTCCGCCTCGGCCTCGGTCGCGACCTTCACCAGCGGCTGGATCTCCTTGAGGTCCATGCCGGCCGCGCCACCGACGCCGATCTCGAAGCCACTGTCGACGCAGACGATGCCCAGATCCTTGCAGGTCGCCTCGGCGCAGTTGCGCGGGCAGCCCGACACCGCGAGCTTGACCTTGTGCGGCGTCCACGACCCCCAGAGCCGCTTTTCGAGTTTCACGCCGAGCCCGGTGCTGTCCTGCGTGCCGAAGCGGCAATGCTCGCGCCCGACACAGGTCTTCACCGTCCTGAGCCCCTTGGAATAGGCGTGCCCCGAGACCAGCCCGGCCTCGTTCAGATCGGCCCACATGGCGGGCAGGTCCTCCTTGCGCACGCCCAGAAGATCGATGCGCTGGCCGCCCGTCACCTTGACCGTCGGCACGCCGTACTTGTCGGCGGCATCGGCGATGGCCCGTAGTTCACGCGCGTTGGTCAGCCCGCCCCACATGCGCGGCACCACCGAATAGGTACCGTCCTTCTGGATGTTGGCATGGTTGCGCTCGTTGACGAAGCGCGACTGCGGGTCGTCCTGATATTCGAGCGGCCAATCGGCCAGCAGGTAGTAGTTCACCGCCGGGCGGCAGACATGGCAGCCATTGGGCGTGCTCCAGCCCAGTTCCTGCCAGACGGCGGGCTGCGACTTCAACTCCTGTGCCTTTATCAGGCGGCGGACATCCTCATGGGTGAGGTCGGTGCAGCTGCAGACCGGCTTGGCCGTCGGCATGACGAAATCATCGCCGAGGCTGAGTGCCATGACCTGCTCGACCAACCCGGTGCATGTACCGCAGGAGCCCGAGGCCTTGGTCACGGCGCGCACATCCTCGATGGTCGTGGCGCCACCCTCGACGGCTTCCACGATCCGGCCCTTGCACACGCCGTTGCAGCCGCAGATCTCTGCGTCAGCCGGTAAGGCTGCAACGGCCGCCATAGGGTCCGCCTGGGCGCCCCCTTGAAAGGCGGGCCCGAAGATCAGCGTGTCGCGCATTTCCGAGACGTCCTCGCGGTCCTTGATGAGACCGTGGAACCACGCCCCGTCGGCGGTGTCGCCATACATCACCGCGCCGATCAGCCGCTCGCCTTCCAGCACGAGGCGTTTGTAGACACCGCGTGCCGGGTCGCGGAACACGATGTCCTCGCGCCCCTCGCCTTCCGTGAAATCACCCGCTGAGAACAGGTCGCAGCCCGTGACCTTGAGCTTGGTCGCCACCTCCTTGGGCTGGAACGCCGCGTCGCGGCCCAGAAGCGTCTGCGCCAGCACCTTGGCCTGATCGTAAAGGGGTGCCACGAGGCCGAAGACCGCGCCGTTGTGTTCGACGCATTCGCCCAAGGCCAGCACGTCCGCGTCGGAGGTCACCATCCGGTCGTCGACATGCACGCCGCGCCCGACCGCAAGGCCGGCGGATTTCGCGAGCGCGACGCTGGGCCGGATGCCCACCGCCATCACCAGCAGGTCGCAAGGCAGCTCGGTACCGTCGTCGAGCATGAGCGCCTTCACATGGCCGTTCTCGCCCAGGATCTCCTTGGAGTTGGCCGAGCACATCACCTTGATGCCCTTGTCGGTCAGGGCGCGGCGCAGGAGATATCCCGCCGCCTCGTCGAGCTGGCGCTCCATCAGGTGGCCCATGATGTGCACGACGGTCACGTCGACGCCACGCGCGGCCATGCCGGCGGCCGCCTCGAGCCCGAGAAGACCGCCGCCGATCACCACCGCCTTCGCGTCCGGTTTGGCCGAGAGGCCCATCATCCGCTCGGTGTCTTCGAGGTCGCGGTAGGGGATCACGCCTTCGAGGTCGTGACCCGGCAGCGGGATCATGAAGGGGTCGGAGCCGGTGGCGATGACGAGCTTGTCATAGGGCACCGCGCCCTTCTCGCCGACGACGATCTTTCGGTCGCGGTCGATCTCGACCACCCGCTCGCCGAAGCGGCAGGTAATGCCATGGGTCTCGTACCAGTGGTCGTCATGGGTGACGATCTCGGCATAGGACTTTTCGCCAGACAGCACCGGCGAGAGCATCAGCCGGTTGTAGTTGCCGCGCGGCTCGGCGTTGAACAGCGTGGTCTCGTAGGCGGAGGGGTCGCTTTCGATCAGGCTCTCCAGCATCCGGCCCGAGGCCATGCCGGCGCCGATGACGACGAGTTTCTTGGTCATGGCGGTCACTCCGCTGCGATGGCGCTGGGCGCCGGTTTGGAGGGGGTGCGGCCGTGCTCGTATTCCTCGAGGAAATCGAGCACCTCCTGCCGGTAGTGGTAGTAGTCCGCGTGTTCCAGCAGTGCCTTGCGGGTGCGCGGACGCGGTAGCTTCACATCGACGATCTTGCCGATCGTGGCGCGCGGGCCGTTGGTCATCATCACCACCCGGTCGGCCAGAAGGATCGCCTCGTCGACGTCATGGGTGACGCAGACCGCCGTGGTCTTGGTGCGATCCCATACATCCATGAGTACCTCCTGCAGCTCCCAGCGGGTCAGGCTGTCGAGCATGCCGAAGGGCTCGTCGAGCAGCAGCAGCTTCGGGGAGAGCGCGAAGGCGCGGGCGATGCCGACGCGCTGGCGCATGCCGTTCGACATCTCGGACGCCATCCGGTCCATCGCGTCGCCCAAGCCGACCCGTTCGAGGTAATGCTCGACCACCTCCTGCCGCTCTGATTGCGAGGCACGGGGATAGACCCGGTCGACGCCCACGGCGACGTTCTCGCGCGCGGTGAGCCAGGGGAACAGCGACGGGCTCTGGAACACCACCGCCCGCTCGGGATCGGCGCCCTCGACATGGCGGCCGTCGAGCTTGATCGCGCCCTTGGAGATCTCGTTGAGACCGGCGGCCATGGTCAGCACGGTGGACTTGCCGCAGCCGGAATGGCCGATCAGCGAAATGAACTCGCCCCGGTTCATCTTGAGATTGAAGTCCTCGACCACCGTGAGCGGCCCCTTGGGCGTCGGGTAGACCTTGTGCAACTGGCTGAAGTCGAGGAAGCGTTCCTCGATCAGCCCCTCCTGCGCCTGCTTCTGCGCGGCGGGCAGGTCGTGGCTCCAGTCATGAACGGGACGGATGTCCGGCAGAGGTCGCGTACCCTCGACCTTGGCGGCGATGCCGACATCCATGAGATAGCCTGTGACCTGCCCGCGCAGCGCCTTGAAGGCGGCGTCGGAGTTCATCGCCGAGCGGTCACGCGGACGCGGCAGCGTCACCTTCACGGCTTCGCCCAGGGTGCCGTCGGGGTTCAGCGGCACGATCCGGTCGGCCAGCAGGATCGCCTCGTCCACGTCATTGGTGATCAGCACGCAGGTGGTGCGCTCGCGTTCCCAGATCTCGAGGATCTCGTCGGCAAGATTGGCCCGCGTCAACGCGTCGAGCGCCGAGAGCGGCTCGTCCAGGAGCAGCACCTCGGGCTCTATCGCCAAGGCGCGTGCGACCGAGACGCGCTGGCGCATGCCGCCCGACAGCTCGGCGGGGCGGCGGGTCGTGGCATGGCCCAGCCCCACCATCTCGATATAGCGCTGCGCCTTGGCGGACTTCTCGGCCTTGGACAGCTCGGGATGCACCGCCTCGACCGCGAGCATGACGTTGCCCGCGACCGTGAGCCATGGCATCAGCGAGTAGCTCTGGAACACCAGCCCGCGCTCGGGGCCGGGGCCGGTGACGGGCTTGCCCTTGAAGGTGACGGCGCCCCGGTCGGGGGTCACCAGACCGGCCATCAGGTTCATCAGCGTCGACTTGCCGCTGCCCGAAAAGCCGAGGATCGCCACGAACTCGCCCTGGCCCACGTCGAGATCGATGCCCTTGAGCACGTCCTTGCGGGTCTTGCCCTCTCCGAAGCCCTTGGAGACGTTGTCGAAGTTGAGAATGCTGGTCATGGCGATCACCGGTTCGGGGCGTAGGTGAAGAGCGATTGCAGCGCGAACATCACCCGGTCGAGCAGGAAGCCGATGATGCCGATGGTCAGCACTGCGACGATGATCCGCGCCAGCGAGGAGGAGGAGCCGTTCTGGAACTCGTCCCAGACGAATTTTCCAAGGCCCGGGTTCTGCGCTAGCATCTCGGCGGCGATCAGCACCATCCAGCCCACCCCGAGCGACAGGCGAAGCCCGGTGAAGATCAGCGGCAGCGCCGAGGGCAGCACCAGCTTGGTGATCTTGGCGCGCGAGCTCATCTTGAGGACCTTGGAGACGTTGACCAGATCGCGGTCGACCTGCGCCACGCCGAGCGCGGTGTTGATCAGCGTCGGCCAGAGCGAGCACAGCGTCACGGTGATCGCCGAGACGAGGAACGACTTGGCGAAGAGCCCCTCGCCTCCCGCGGAGGCGGCGGAGACGACCATGGTGACGATCGGCAGCCAGGCCAGCGGCGAGACCGGCTTGAAGATCTGGATCAGCGGGTTCAGCGCCGCGTTGGCGGTGGCCGAGAGGCCCGCCATGATGCCCAGCGGGATCGCCACGGCGCTGGCCACCAGAAAGCCGAAGAACACCGTCATGATCGAGGTGCCGATCTGGTCGTAATAGGAGGGCGAGCCGGTGAAGGCGATGTTCTTGACCTCGTCGGCCCGGCCCTGCTCCACGAGGCGCTCGTTGCGCAGCGCCACCTGCTCCTCGAAGCGGGCCTTCTTCTCGGCGGTGCGCACCGCGTCCTCGTGCAGCCCCACCGCCTCCTGCCAGACCTGCGCCGGCCCGGGGATCGCGCCGAGCGAGGTCTGCACCTGCGGCGCCAGCATGGCCCAGAGCGCCAGAAAGCCCGCGATGGCGATGAGCGGCACGCCCAAGAGCCGCCAGACGTCGCGCATCTGCGCACGCGGGTTGTCGCCGGCGGCGGCCTTGATCAGCGGGGTGAGCCAGGCCAGGCCGAGGACCTGGAACCAGCGGTCGGCGACACCGAGGCGCGCGAACCAGCGGGCGCGTCTTGCCTCCTTGTTGCCGGCCTCGATGGCGGTGGGGTCAATCGCGGTCATGAGGGTGCTCCGGGGGTTGGATCTGCGGAGGGAATGGGAGAACGGGGCCCCGCGCCGGGACCCCGGCGGGTCAGCCCTGGATCTCGGAGCCGACCACGGTCTGGTCGCCCTTCAGCCCGATCGGCAGGCTGTCGAGATAGGCGTTGGGGGTCCGACCGTCATAGCCGATGCCGTCGATGATATCGGCGGCGGGCGTCGGCGCCTTGTAGCCGTCGCTGTCCCAGGGGAAATCGGCCTCGTTCGCCAGCCCTTCGTCGACCAGCATCCGCGCGGCTTCGAGATAAATCTCGGGCTTGTAGACCGAGCGGGCGACCTCGTCGTACCAACTGTCGGGCTTGGCCTCGGCGATCTGGCCCCAGCGGCGCATCTGGGTGAGGTACCACACCGCGTCCGAGTAGAAGGGATAGGTCGCGTGGTGACGGAAGAAGGTGTTGAAGTCCGGCACCTCGCGCACGTCGTCCTTCTCGTACTCGAAGGTGCCGGTCATCGAGGCGGCGATCACCTCCGGGTCGGCGCCGACATATTCGGGACGCGACAGGATCTCTACCGCCTCCTCGCGGTTGGCGTTGTCGTTCTCGTCGAGCCAGATCGCGGCACGGATCAGCGCCTTGGTGATGGCGATGGTGGTGTTGGGGTTCTCCTCGACGAACTCGGCGGTCAGGCCGAACACTTTTTCGGGGTTGTTCTTCCACAGCTCGTAATCGGTGATCACCGGCACCCCGATGCCCATGGCGACGGCTTGCTGGTTCCACGGCTCGCCCACGGCGTAGCCATAGATCGTACCGGCCTCGAGCGTGGCGGGCATCTGCGGCGGCGGCGTCACCGACAACAGCGCCTCGGCGCCGATCTGACCGGTGGTGTTCTGCTCGGAGTAGTAACCGGGCTCGATACCGCCGGCGGCGAGCCAGTAGCGCAGCTCGTAATTATGGGTGGAGACCGGGAAGACCATGCCCATGTTGAAGGGCTTGCCTTCGGCGCGGTACTGCTCGACCACCGGCTTCAGCGCCTCGGCCGAGATCGGGTGCTGCGGGCGGCCCTCGGAATCGGTGGGAATGTTAGGCTTCATCGCCTCCCAGACCTCGTTCGACACGGTGATGCCGTTGCCGTTCAGATCCATGGAGAAGGGCGTGACGATATGCGCCTCGGTGCCGTAGCCGATGGTCGCGGCGAGCGGCTGGCCCGCCAGCATGTGCGCCCCGTCGAGCTGGCCGTCGATGACGCCGTCGAGCAGCACCTTCCAGTTGGCCTGCGCCTCGAGCGTCACGAACAGCCCTTCATCGATGAAATAGCCCTGCTCATAGGCCACCGCGAGCGGCGCCATGTCGGTGAGCTTGATGAAGCCGAATGTCAGCTCGTCCTTCTCCAGCGGCAGCATCTCGGCCATGGCCGGGCCGGCAAGCAGCGTCGTGGTGGCAAGGATCGCGGTCAGTCTGGTCATGCGCGTCGCTCCGGTTTCGGGGCCCGGCGGGAGGTCCGGGCGAAAACAAAAATAGCCGCCGACACATCGCGCGACGGGTGTCGCGAAACGGTCGAGCGGCTTTGCTCCAGATCGCCCAGTCGCTGGGAGAAGTCGGTCGGTCAGGCGCCATTGCCTGTCCTACATCTCGATTTGACCGCCCCGCCCGTGTTGCCGCAAGGGCATTGCCGCACTGCGGCGGAACGGAAACGGGGCTGTTGCGGGATTGACTAAACTTTGGTCACTCGACGCGCGAAGTGTCAAAAACGCGACTGTCGAAGAACCGGCCTCGCTGCAGGCCGGGGGCCGTGTCCCGCGACTCGGCCGAGGGCATGGCGGCCCCGGTGCCCGCGAGCATCCGGCGATAGAGATCACCGCGGAACACCTCTCGCGCGGCGCGCTCCGCGCTTTCCAAATTCTGCCCGGCCCGCCGCGCCTGCCGTCGCCCGATCCAGGCGGCTTGGTCGCCCCATGGAAACCCGGCCCGGTCGGGGTCGAACGCGACCAGCCCCTCGACCCGGCGCGCATCGCCGCGGGCCGAGACGGTCATCCGCCCCGACAGGGCCCGGTCGACCACCTCGGCGGGCATGTCGAGATATTCGGGCCGGGCCAGCATTTCGGCCGCGGCGGTGCGGCTGCCGGGCTGGGCGAGCCAGCGTCCGGCGCGCCACAGGGCCCGCATGAGCGGCGCGAAACGCGCGGGTTCCGCCTCGTCCGCGCGCATGGCCAGCACCTTCTCAGGCGCCGCGTTCCAGATCGCGCAGCCCGGAAGCAGCAGCTCTCCGGTGCCGGTCTCGACCGCGATCGAGCCCCAGGGCTCGCCCACGCAGAAGGCGTCGATCTCTCCCGCGCCGATCGCCTCGGCCATCAGCGGCGGCGGCACGGTGCGGATCTCGACCTCGGTTTCGGGCGCGACCGGCAGCGCGGCGAACCAGTAGCGGATCAGCTCGGCATGCATGGAAAAGGGGAACGGCACGCCGATCCTGAGCCCCGGCCCCGCCGCGTCCAAGAGCGCCGTTCCGGCGGCCCGTGCATCGCGGAAATCGAAGCCGAAGCCCTGCCCGCGCATTCGTGAGGCAAACGCGCGGCTGACGCCGATCACGTTGCCATTGACCGACAGCACCGAAAGCGCATGGATCGGCGCCCCCGCACCACCCAGCCCCAGCGCCGTCGCCACCGGCACCGCCGACAGCATATGCGCCGCATCCACCGCACCGAAGGCCAGCATGTCGCGCGAGGCGGACCATGAGGGCGCTCGATGCAAGGTGATCGCCAAGCCCTCGGCCCGGGCGAACCCCATCTCGCGCGCCACGATCACCGGAGCGGCATCGACCAGCGGCGTGAAGCCGACCGAAAGCGCGGGCAAGCTCATGACAGCAGCCCCGCCGCGGTCACCAGCGCCTCGGCGACATCGGCGACACGGCGTCCCTGATCCATCGCGGTGCGGCGCAGCAGCGCGTAGGCCTCTCCCTCGTCGATGCCCCGCGCCTTCATCAGGAGGCCCTTGGCGCGGTCGATCACCTTGCGCTCCTCGAGCGCGCGGCGTGTCGCGGCCAGTTCGGTGCGCATCTGCCGGAACATCTGGAACCGGGCCATCGCCGCGTCCAGCACCGGCTTGAGGCGCTCGGCCCGCAGCCCGTCGACCACATAGGCCGAGACCCCCGCCTCGATCGCCGCGCGGGTCAGCCCCTGCTCGCTTCGATCGACGAACATCGCGACCGGCCGATCCAGCGGGCCGGAGGCCAGCGCCAGCTCTTCGAGCGTGTCGCGCGAGGGGTCGGCGATGTCGATCAGCACGATGTCGGGATCCGCCTGACCGATCCGTCGGGCCAGTCCGGTCGTTTCGCGGATGACAAGGATCTCGTGATCGCCCGCGGCGCGCAGGCTCTCGACGATCAGGCGCGCCCGCTCCTGATCCGGCTCGACCACCACGATGCTCAGCCTGACGCTCATGAGCCGGGCATCCACGCCGCGCAGTCGGGGGACAAGGTCCATCGCACAACAAGGCCGCATGGCGAGGAGCGAGAAATCGCAGCGCCTAGAATTCAGGCATTCCGATGAAGCCTCGCCCTATGCACAGGCAAGTCCGGATCGGGGTCCTTCCTTTCAAGAACGATCTGCCCAGTCAGACACTGCGCGACTTCCGGGGGAGACCTGTTCCCTCGGTCCTGTTGTACATGTTGCAGGTGAGACAAACGAAAACGCCCCCTCCGCGACAGCGGAGGAGGCGTTTCCGGAACAGGCGCCGAAGCGCCCGCTCTTCAACTCAGGCGAGTTGCAGGTTCACAGCCGACTCGCGGCCATCGCGGCCGGTCTCGATGTCGAAGCTGACTTTCTGGTCGTCGCGCAGGCCGGTCAGGCCCGACCGCTCAACGGCGGAGATGTGGACGAAGACGTCCTTGCTGCCGCCATCGGGAGCGATGAAGCCGAAGCCTTTGGTGGTGTTGAACCATTTCACGGTGCCAGTGGCCATCGTGAGATCTCCTATCATGCGCTGCCCGCGGAAATGCGGCAGCCTGGCTTGGTCAGTGTCGCAACGAGGGAAACTGCAGCCGATGATGGAGAACAGTGGTCGAGGGAATAACGTTCGCACCCCCCGTATGACGACCTCCTGCTTCCGAAGCAAGATGTTTCGATGAAGCCACCCTTCGCACAGCGGATAATCGCTTGTCATCCCGTGCTGACCGATCCCTGCGACATTCCTGGCCCCTGTCGCTTTGCCGCCCCTGATCAGGACGCGCTGCAAACCCGCCGTCAGCCTAGACAGAAATGCCGCACACGGCTCGACTTGCCCGCCTCTCCCCTGAGCAGCAGTTCCTGGCGGTCGCGCCGAGGCGAGCCGCCTTCAGGCGGCTTTGAGAGGAAGCCCGGCCCGGCGCAGGGCCGACAGCAGAAGCTCGACGGTAGCGCCGCTTTCGAGATAGCGCCGCAGTTCGCGCTCTGCCCGGCTGGCGATCGCTTCGGCGGCCGCAGGGTCGGACAGGTAGCGGTCGCAGATCTCGCCCAGATCGGAGAAGTCCCACGCGCAGGGCACGTATGTCTCATGGGGGCGAAACAGGTCCGGCGCCGTGCGCAGATGGCCCATGTCCGGCTTGATCAGCAGCGCGCCGCAGAGCATGACCTCGAAATCGCGCCAGCAGATCTCGCCGAATCCGAAGGGGCTGACCGAGATCCGGCTGCGCAGCATCTCGTCGTAGTAGACCGGTTGCGGAACGCGGATTTCAGGCGCGTGAACCTTGTAACGCTCGTCGAGTGCGCGGATCGCCTTGATCGCGGGGCCGCGCAGGGCTTCGATCCAGCTGCCATCCGGTACCATGGCGCGGCAGGAAATATCGATGTCGCGCGGCCGTTCGATCCGTGGCTTGGCGGCCAGCGTGGCAATGACGTCATCGAAAGCGATATTCCAGCCCAGCGCGATGCGCGGCACCAGCGCCGGATCGAGGCCATCGCTGCTCGGGGTGATATCATCGGTGAAATCCGCCTTGCCGAGCTTGGCAACGTGATCGGTCAGATTGGTCTTGCCGATCCCCGGCTCCAGATAGCGTTCGGGTTCGGCAAAGACATGCTTCTTGAGCCAGGCATCGCATTCGGCCAGAACCTCGGGGAACACCACACCCAGATCGTCATCGCCGTCGAAATAGATGAGCGGTCGACCTCGTGGCAGCGTATGGCGGAGCTGACGTGCGATCTGTGCCGCCGTCTCGCGCGGGGTATCGAAGCCGAGCTTGAGCCCCAGCGCGTCGCATTCCGGCAGCCTCGGAGCAGCCAATGCCTGATCGAGTGGCATCCTCCGCAGCACCAGTCCGGCAGCTTGCCTCAACCGTCCCGCATGCCGCATCAGGGGGGCGATCTGCTGCTCGCTGGTGTAGGAGCTGCCATCGGTGACAATGAGAAGCCGCACCCGGGGTGGGCCACCGATACGCTGCCCGGCACCGGCCCTGACCCCGTGCAACCAAGTCGCCATCGCGCTGTAGCGCCATCGACGCGACAATCCCTGACTGCCCCTTACCAAAGCGCGTTCGAAGGCTGCCGCATACATATTCGTTTGCCTCTGCTCATGCTGGCGCCATTCGAAAGAGGCTCCGCCGGAAGTGGTAACGCCTAGTTCGAACGGGTTAAGCCCTATACAAAAGAACTAGTGCTAAAGTCGAATGCTTGCGCAATCATGTCGAGGATGCAGGGACGAGGGCAACCGGGCGGACGCGGGAGACATCGCGCCGTCCGGATTTCGTCATTCCGGCAGAAGCCCGTGATCAACGAAGCTCGCGAAATCCGTGGTTGCCCCACTTTCCCCGGGGCGACGCACCATCGGCGATCGTGGCTCCCATGGTCTGCAGATCGGCCACGGACAAGGGCTCGAGGAAATGCACACCGGTCTGCTTTTCGTTGGACCAGACCACCTTGGCCGGGATCTTGAGGTGCAACAGGCAGATGAGCACCAGCCTGTCGGGCTCCATTTGTGACAGTTGTCCCAGCCGCGCGCCCGTCGCGCTCACATTGATAAGCCGGGCGCGCTGGATCTCCTTGCCATGTACCACCCTCAGTTCCCTGTCGGTGGCGAAACGAGGCTCACGGTATCGCATGATGAAACTTCGACCTTTCGGTGACCGAGACATTTTCGGCCGCGGCCAAGGAATAGGAAGAGACCGGCGCGGAGGCAACGGCTACTTGGTCGATTGAGGCCGACGGGAGCGGCCAGGCCGACGACCCGATCCGGCCAAGCAGCGCCAAGACCTCGTCCGTGTGGACCGCGGGGCTGAAGTAATAGCCCTGCACCTCGGTGCAGCCCTCGCGGCGCAGCTTCTTGAGCTGGTCCAGCGTCTCCACGCCCTCGGCGGTCGTGGCCATGCCGAGGCTTGCCCCCATGCTGGAGATCGCCCGCACGATGGCCTCGGCATCGTCGTGATGCACCACGTCCTTGATGAAGGAACGGTCGATCTTGATCTTGTCGAAGGGGAAGGTGCGCAGGTAGCTGAGCGAGCTGTAGCCGGTACCGAAATCATCCATCGAGATCCGGACACCGATCGCGCGCAGCCGCTTCAGGATCGACAGCGTCAGCTCGGTATGGCGCAGCAGCACCGTTTCGGTGATCTCCAGTTCCAGCCGCTCGGGCGCAAGCCCGGAGGCCTTGAGCGCGGCCTCCACTTCGGAGATGAGCGCCATCGACCGGAACTGCACCGGCGACAGGTTGACCGCGACGCGCACCCCGTCGGGCCACTGCGCCGCCATTCGGCAGGCCTCGTGCAGCACCCAGGCGCCGAGTTGGGTGATCAGCCCGATCTCCTCGGCCAGCGGCACGAATTCGCCCGGGGATACCGCGCCACGGGTTTCGTGGCACCAGCGCAGAAGCGCCTCGAAGCAGCTGACCTTGCCGGTCTCGAGGTTGATGATCGGCTGGTAGTGAAGCTCCAGCTCGTCCTTCGCGAAGGCCGCCCGCAGATCCAGCTCCAAGGCGCGCCGCTCCTGCATCCGCGCATCCATCGCCTTCTCGAAGAAGCGGTAGGTGCCGCGGCCCTCGGACTTGGCGCGGTAGAGCGCAAGATCGGCAGCCTTCACCAGCTTGTCGGCGCTGCGGCCATCCGAGGGGGCAAGGGCGATGCCGATGCAGCTGCCGATGACGATCTGGTGCCCGTCGATCTCGTAGGGCTCGCTCAGCGCGTGGACGAGGCGGTCGGCGAGCTGGCCGGTCTCCTCGACCGAGGCGACGTTCTTCTCGATGATCGCGAACTCGTCGCCGCTGAGCCGCGCCACCACGCTGGACTGGCGCAGGGCGCCCTGCAGCCGTTTGCCGACCTGCTTGAGCAGCGCGTCGCCCACCGGGTGGCCCAGCGTGTCGTTGACGGCCTTGAAGTGGTCGAGGTCGAGGCAGAGTACCGCAAGCTGCTGACCACGCGGCGCCTGCAGCAGCGCCTCTTCCAGTTTCTGGCGGAAGCTGAGCCGGTTGGGCAGGCCGGTCAGGTTGTCATGCATCGCCATGTGCTCGATCTTGGCCTCGGTACGCTTGCGCTCGGTGACATCCTCGAAGGTGGCCACCCAGCCGCCCTCCGGCATCGGCACCCGCACGACCGAGATGACCCGCCCACCCGTGAGGGATTCGAGCGAATGCAGCGGTCGCGGAGTCCGGTTCGCCCGGGTCAGGGTCTTCTCGATTTCCTTGATCCGCTGGTCCGAGTAGTTGCCCGCATCCCGGCACGCCTGCAGCACCTCGCTGATATGCATGCCTTCGGTCAGGGCACCCGTGGGCAGCCCGTAGATTTCCTCGACCCGCCGGTTGCTCATCACCAGCCGATGCGCGCCGTCGAACAGGCACAGCCCTTGCGCCATGCTTTCCAATGCGGCGTCGAGCTGGTTTCGGCGGGTCATGATCTGCGCGTTGGACTGCGCGAGAAGCGCCTGAAACCGGTTCGCGAGGCTGCCGATCTCATCGCCACGCTCGAGCACGGCGCGGGGCATGCGCGAGAGGTTGCCGGTCTCCTGAATCCGCTCCACCGCCCGGGCCAGCGAGCCGATCGGACGCAGCACCAGCCGCTGCATGGCCAGACCGGTAAGCAGCATCACCGCCAGCGCGGCGGCAAAGCCGATCATCGCCGAGCGCAGGGTGGAGGTCATCACGCCCGCGCGCAGGTGCCAGTGATCCCAGGCGATGCTGATGGCGCCGATCACGTCGCGGCCGCTCTGGTCACGCACAGGCGCCGAAACGAGCAGCAGATCGCCCTGCCGCCCCTCCTGCACCTCGCCCTGCTCCATCGCGGCGAGCGCCATGTCGTCGAGTTGCTGGGTCGCCACCTGCGGCCCGTTCGCCATCTCGTAGCTCGGCAGGCCACGGCCGCCGGTTTCGGACACGCGCAGCATCCTGATCCGGGCCGCCTCATGCGTCTCGTCGCCCTGCCCGAAAACGAGATCCGAATAGATGTTTTCGAGATAGCTCTCGTCCCCGGCCTCGATGCCTGCCCGCGCCTGCCCCGCCGCCAGCATCGTCTGGTTGCGGCTCGCGGCCTCGGCAAGCTCGACGAGCGCGCCGAGCTTGGACGAACTCAGATGCAGGATCATCAGGCTGAACGACAGACCGAGGCCGAGCATCAGAGCTGCGAGGACCTTGAACCGCAGCGAGCGCGAGAAAGCGGGAAAATCGAATGCCATGTGACCAACGCTCCTCGGATCAGGACAGGATGATTGCGAATTGGCTCGACCGGATTGCGGTCGACTTGACGGTTCACATGCAATGAACAATGGGGCGGAAAGTTGACGCATCCTGCACAACGATGAGCCCTGTCAGCGTTTGTCGCGGAAATGCCCATGCGCGACGCGATCACCACTGGAGGGAAACGTTGCGGTGGCATCGAGGCAGGCAAGCGAGCTTCTCTACAGAGGCTCGGCAAGCCTCAATATCGAGTGATCGCTCAACTACGCTCTTGCAGCGAGGCGTGAGGTTGCCATCTGCGCAATTGACAGCGTCGGCACTGCCGATTTCGACCCATTCCACCGGCTATGCGCCGCTTGCTCTCCGCGGCCTATCGCTGGCTACACCATCAAGGATCCGACATGCCCACCCAACCGCTCCGTATCGATATCGTCTCCGACGTGGTCTGTCCTTGGTGCGTCATCGGCTACCGCCAATTGGCGCGGGCCCTCGAGGCGACCGGTACGGCGCATGAAATTCACTGGCACCCGTTCGAGCTCAATCCCGACATGGCGGCCGAGGGCCAGAACATGCGCGAGCACATCATGGAGAAATACGGCAGCACGCCGGAGCAATCGGAAGAGAGTCGCATTCGCATGGCCGATCTCGGCGCCGAACTCGGATTCGAGTTCCGCTGGTCCGAGGATATGCGGATGCACAACACGTTCGATGTTCACCAGCTGCTGAACTGGGCCGAAAGCCAAGGTCGCATGCATGATCTGAAGCAGGCGCTTTTTGCGGCCCATTTCACCCATCGGCGCGATCTTTCCGATCGGACCGTTCTGGCTGATATCGCCGCGGAGATCGGTCTCGATCGCACGGAGGCGCTCACCGTACTGAATGAGCAGCGCTTCGCAGGCGAAGTACGCGCGGCGGAAACGCATTGGCTGCGCCAAGGCATCCGTGGCGTGCCGGCAATGATCTTCGACCGGCGCCATCTCGTGACCGGTGCCCAAGGGGTCGAAAACTATACCCGCATCTTGGAGCAACTGGCCGAAATGCGCGGCTGAGCCCGGACCAGGCGCGAAAGCGTCTGAGTGCCTTACTCGATGATCAGGCCGCCCCGTCGCGTCCCGGCCGTATCCCCGATAACCGGCTCGCGCCCGCCCCTGAGGATCGAGTTGTCGTTGAACAGGGTGCGCTGGTCGATCTGCGGCGGGTCGAGCCAGTCATCCTCGTGCATCTGCCCGCTCTGCCCATAGGCGGCGAGCGCGTTGCCGTAGCAGACCTTGCGCACGGTCTCTTCGGGGATACCGCTTTGCAGTGCCAGCTGCGCGGTCTTCGGTACGCCGAGCGGGTCGGAGATCCCCCAATCGCAGGCGCTGTCGACGATGATCCGCTCGCCGCCATATTGCTTCAGCAACTCCACCATCCGACGGTTGCCCATCTTGGTCGAGGGATAGATCGAGAAGCCGGCCCAGTAGCCGCGCTGCAGGGTTTCGGCCACGGTCTCCTCGTTGTTGTGGTCGATCACCACCATCGAGGGATCGAGGCCATGCTCCTCGATGACGTCCATCGAGCGGGAGGTGCCGCGCTTCTTGTCGCGATGCGGCGTGTGCACCATCACGGGCAGGTGCAATTCCTTGGCCAGTTCGAGCTGCGCCCGAAAGTACTTGTCCTCGAGCGGAGTCTGCTCGTCATAGCCGATCTCGCCGATGGCCACGACGCCCTCCTTGAGCGCGAAGCGCGGCAGCCAGTCCATCACGCCTTCCGCCAACTCCTCGTTGTTGGCCTCCTTGGAATTGAGCCCGATGGTGCAGTAGTGGCGGATGCCGAACTGCCCGGCGCGAAACCGCTCCCAACCGACGATCGAAGACAGGTAGTCGACATAGGTGCCGACGAAGGTACGCGGCTGGCCGGTCCAGAAGGCGGGCTCGATCAGCGCCACGATGCCGGCCGCCGCCATCGCCTCGTAATCATCGGTGGTGCGGCTGATCATATGGGCATGCGGGTCGATATACATCAGGCGGCCTCCTCCAGTCGGTTCCAGTCCAGGCGCCCGGCCGCGATCTCCTCGGCCTCGGCCCTGCCCTCCAGCAGCTGCCGCGCCTTGGGCGCGGGTGAGGCCGCGAGCGCCAGCGCGGCGCCGCGCGCGCCTGCCCCGCCCTCGGAGAGCGCACGCTCCAGATCAGAGAGCGCCGCCTCGTCCTGCGCATAGGGCCCGACGCAGCGCCACAGCTCCGGCGTGACGGTCCGGCCGGCCGCCCAGCGTTCATGAGCGTATTCGCGCAGGATTCGCGCCAGTTCGGGATTGGCGCGCTCGTCCAGACCGATGATCGGTGCCAGCCGACTGCCGACGAAGAGCGCCTTGAGGATCATGTGGTTCCAACGGTGCTCGTCGAAATGATCTCGGGGAAAGGGATTGTCATGGGCGATCGCCTCGAAGACCGGCCTGAGGTTCGAGCGCAGCCCTTCGCCCACTTCGAAATGCAGCGTTTCCGGTTCCGGATAAAGCGGCAGACCACGATAGAGCGCGATCATCTCCGCCACGTCCGAAGTCCGGCGCAGATCCTTGAACCGGTCGGCAAATGGTCGCTGCCCCGCATGCACCAATAGCGCGAGTACGCGAGCGGCTCCGTCGAGGCTCCAGCCATCGATCCGCCAGCCCGGCCGGGCTGTCTCGGCGGCCTCGCACTCCGCGGCGGTCGGTACCAGATCGGCCTTGCCCAGCCGCCGGGGCGCCAGCCCCAGGAAAATGTGCAGGTCGCGCTCGGGCGCCCCCCTTCGAAGCGCTTCCAGGTTCTCTTCGACCCAGCCTGCTTCGCTTCCTGCGCGTGCCATTACGATGTCCCTCAAGACCGCATCCGCTGTCGGCATGAACGTCCTCCCAGTCCACCCTTTCACGATATAGAAGGCCGGAACTGTTGCAACGTTTTAGCCGGCACCGCATGGTGCTCGCATGAAAAAGACGCTGGTGATCCTCGTTGTCGGCCTCGCTCCGCATCTGGTGGGACGCGATACGCCGCACCTCAAGAAGCTGGCCGAGCGGGGCGCCTTGCGGCCGCTCGATACGGTGACGCCCGCAGTCACATGCACGGCACAGGCGACGCTTCTCACCGGGCTCATGCCGTCCGATCACGGTGTGGTGGCGAATGGCTGGTACTTCCGCGACCTGCGGGAAATCATGCTTTGGCGGCAGCCCAACAATCTCGTGGAAGGCGAGAAGGTCTGGGAAGCTGGACGCAAGAGGAACCCTGATTTCACCTGCGCCAAGATGTTCTGGTGGTACAACATGTACTCCAGCGCCGACTGGTCGGCGACACCGCGGCCGATGTATCCGGCGGACGGCCGCAAGATTCCGGATCACTACGCCTTCCCCCCGGAACTGCATGACGAGTTGGATGCGGCGCTGGGGCCGTTTCCCCTGTTCAAGTTCTGGGGCCCTCTGGCGGACATCACCTCTTCGGAGTGGATTGCCAAGGCGACGCTGCACGTGATGCAGACCCGGGACCCGACCTTGACCCTGACCTACCTGCCGCATCTCGATTACAATCTGCAGCGGCTCGGCCCGGATCTGGACCACCCGCGTCTTCGGGCCGATCTGCGCGAGGTCGACGCGCTGTGCGGCGAGTTGATCGAGGAGGCTGACCGGACCGGGCGGCGTATCATCGTCGTGTCGGAATACGGAATCACGAAAGCCACGGATGCGGTCCATATCAACCGCGCCCTGAGAGAGGCCGGCCTTCTTGCGGTCCGCCGCGAGGAGCATGGCCGCGAGGCCCTCGATTGCGGCGCGAGTACCGCCTTCGCCATGGCCGACCACCAGATCGCCCATGTTCATGTAGAGGATGCCGCGCGCATTCGAGAGGTGAAGGCATTGATCGAGGGCCTGGACGGGGTCGAGCAGGTCTGGGACGCCGAGGGCAAGCGCGCGCATGGGCTGGACCACCCCCGCTCGGGTGAGTTGGTCGCGAT
The DNA here is from genome assembly GCF_050847355.1 of Limimaricola sp. AA108-03. NCBI lineage: Bacteria > Pseudomonadati > Pseudomonadota > Alphaproteobacteria > Rhodobacterales > Paracoccaceae > Limimaricola > Limimaricola sp. AA108-03. Next base: position 670,233 of record NZ_CP193755.1, on the reverse strand, counting down.
CTCGAAGCCGGATCGCTGGTTCAGCTATTACTACTGGCTCGACCCGGACAGGACGCCAGATTTCGCCCGCACCGTCGATATCCATCGCAAACCGGGCTACGATCCGGTCGAGCTCTTCGTCGATCCCGAGATCCGCCACCCCCGGCTCACAGCGGCAATGAAGCTGGCAAAGCGCAAAGCGGGCTTCCGGCAGCTTCTGGACATCATCTCGCCATCGGCCACGCATCTCGTGAAGGGCACGCATGGACGGATCACGGACAATCCCGATGAAGGACCTCTGGTGATTTCCTCGGAGCCGGGCGCGCTACCCGATGGGCGGGTCGCGGCCACCGATTTCAAATCGCTGGTCCTGCGCCATGTCTTCGACTAAGGATCTCAGGTACCGGGCACGACCCTTTGAAGCAGCAGGGTCAGCCCGCACCCCGCCACTGCCAGGATCGCCAGTCCCGGCGCGCCGACCGCTGCCAGCAGCGCCGCATCATATAGCGACATGCCGGCGATCAGCGTCACGACCGCCTTCGGCACGTCGCCCTTGGCGCGGCGGAACAGGCGGCGGAGCGCCACCGCCATCAGCGCCGCGAGGCTGAGGCAGATCGCCAGCGCCAACGCATTGCCCCAAGCCAGAACCAGCGCCACCAGCAGTGGAAATGCCAGCACGGCCAGGGGCCAAGCCCGGTCGAGCCTGTCATAGGCCTCCTGCTTCGCCGCATAGGTCAGGCCAACCACATAGGCAAAGAGACCGAACGCCGCGACCAGCACCAGCCAAGGCAGCGCCCCGAGCGCCAAGGCGGCGAAGACATAGCACAGGAAGCGCGTCGCCCCCATGATGACCGGGCTCGACACCGTCCGCTTGTGCAGCCAGTCATAGAGCAGCACCGTCGCCGCGAGTGCCAGAGCCGCCGCTCCTGCAGCGGGGCCGAAGCCAAAGCCGCCGACGATCCCAAGCGCCAGCAGCGCGCCTCCGACGGCAAAGACCGCCACCCGCCCGATCTCGCCCGCGGGGATGGGCCGTGTGTTGCGTTCCCTTGCATCGATCTCGGCATCGAAGGCGTCGTTCAGCCACATGCCGCCGATATAGAACAGGCTGAGGATCGCCGCCGCGGCCAGAACGGTCGCACCCGGCAGCGTCGCCCCGGCAGCCAACACCGCGGCGGCAAGCGCGTTCGTCCAGACGGTCGGCAGGTTCGAAACCCGGCCGAGCCGCAGGATGGTCGCGACGCGCGTCATGCCAGCCGCTCCGATACCCAGCGCAACTCGCGCAGCACAGCCTCCTCCATGCGCTCGCTTCGCAACCGCTCGGGCAGCACGTTCCAAGTATAGGTCTCGACCTCCAGATGCGGCGAGATCGGCTGCTGGCGATGCAGTCGCAGGATCTCATCGAGGAAATCGCGCGTGCTCTCGAAGGCCCCGAGATCCTTGAGAAAGATCGGGACGTGGAAATGCACGCGCCATTCCTCGCCATCCGCCTCGGCGCCGCGCGCCAGGGCCTCAGGCAGATCCGTCAAACGCTCAAGCGGGCCGTCGCCACGACGGCTGACCACCTGGTGCAGGTAGGTGGGCTCGGCGAAACTCGACAGGGCCTCACGCGCCTGCGGCGTTACCTCGGCCACCCGAAGCGCCGCGCTGAGCTGCAGCTTGTGCACCGGCACGCCAGCCTGCCGCAGCATCTCGAGGCTTCCGGCCGGATCCTCGAACTCCACGGCGGCGTGGCAGACGTCGTAGCACAGCCCGATATAGCGGGGCAGCGCCGCGCGTGCCGCATCGCGCCCGAGATCGGTCATTTCCGCCAGCCGCTCGGCCGCCGAGTCCGACAACAGGTGGTCGCGGAAGAAGGCTGCGGTTTCCTCGATCGTCTCGAACATGCAGGCCGGTTCCGGCTCGATCGCCAGCGCCACCCGGACACCGGTCCGCCGTTCCAGATCCACCATATGCGCCACTGCGCGCAGGTAGTTGTCCGCGACCGCGCCCTCCTGCCCCATCGACAGTGCGCGCAGACAACCCGGCACGGTGCTCAGGCTCACCATCGGCTCGATAGGCGCGATCTCGGCCATGAGATCGGCCAGCTCGCAGGTATAGGCCAGCCGCTCCTCTTCGCGCCAATCCGGACGATAAACGTCTTCCTTCACGCGGGTGCCGTGAAAGCGGCCATAGGGAAAGCCGTTCACGGTGACGGCCCGCAACCGCTCGCGCTTGAGGATGGTCTTGAGGTCTTCGCGTGCCTCGGTGGCACGCAGGTCGTGCAACGCCTGCCCGGAAAAACGTAGGCCCACCGGGAAATCCCCATTCCCCGCGATCCCGTCGCGCACCTGCAGAACGGGTCCGAGCAAGGCCGCGCGCACCTCCTCCCAGGTTTCGGTCGGATGGATGTTGAGACAGTAGGTCAGCTCCTGCTTCATGCCTGCGCCTCACGGCGCGCCAGCCAGTCGAGCGCCTGCCGCACGAGATCCGGGTCGATTTGGTGCAGTTCGATGCCGGAACCCAGCCCTTCGAGCAGCGTCACGGTCAGTTCGCCCCCCAGATGCTGGCGGAACTCGTCGAGGCCGGCCAGCAGGGCCGGCTGGCCATCCGCTCCGGGCAGAACCAACCCGGGATGAAACAAGGCAAAGCCCAACCGCTCGAGAAGCGCCGCGACCCTTTCCTCGGCACCGGCGGGCAGCAGCCCCGCCAATACCGAATAGCGGGTATCGAGGGCGATGCCGATGGCTACGGCTTCGCCGTGATTGACCGTATGCCCGCTCAGCGTTTCGAGCTTGTGCGCGGCCCAGTGACCGAAATCGAGCGGGCGGGCCGACCCCCTCTCGAACGGATCGCCGCCATGGGCGATCTGCGCCATGTGCAGCTCCGCGCAGCGCCGGACCATCCACTCCTCGGCGTCGCGCTCGAATGCCCTCAGACGATCGGCATTCGCCTCGAGCCAGGCGAAGAACCCCCCGTCGCGGATCAGCGCGACTTTCACTGCTTCGGCGATACCGGCGATACGCTCGCGCCGAGGCAGATGCTGGAGGAAGTCGAAATCATTCACGACGGCCCATGGCGGGGCGAAGGTACCTGTGAAATTCTTGTAGCCATCGAGATTGACCGCGTTCTTCACGCCCACCCCGGAGTCGTTTTGCGACAGGACCGTGGTGGGAACGCGGATCAGCCTGACGCCGCGATGGGCCACCGCCGCGCCAAGCCCGACCGCATCGAGCATCGCGCCGCCGCCGATGGCGACCACGCAGGAATGCCGATCGATGCCATGCCGATAAACAGCCCGCTGCACCGCCTCGACATGCGTACCATCGCTCTTGATCGCTTCGCCTCCCGGAACGATGACAATATCCCCGGCGAGGCTCACGCCGCTGGTACGCGCGAACCATTGCGCGATGAGGGCGGTGATCATGGGCTGCGCCGCGACGACACCGCCATCGACGAAGACGAGGCACCGATGGGTCTTGTCGGGCTCCGCATGGCCGATGGCATTGGCGAGGATGCGGTTCTCGGGGTTGAAGATGTCGCGGGCGAAGACCACCGGGTATTCGAAGGGGACCAAGAACCGTTGCCAGTGCACCTGGTCGCTCCCCTCTGCCGCCCGTTCTGTCAGGTCCCTCACCGGGGTCGCGCCGTCGAGGCGCGGCAGGACGCCATCACGCAGCCCCTGCACACAGATATCCAACGAGGCCACGACACAACCCTCCCGATCACTCACACCCGAAATACTGGCCTCATGCTGGCACCGCCCACTGCGCCGAAGCAAGAAGTTTCGCGGTCTCGTTGCGCATGTCCGAAAGGACCGGGGGGACTGCGGAAACGAAAGTCGAAGACCCGCGAACGTCGAGAATCCGACATCTCGATTTCATGGTGCAGAGCAAACGGTTGGCTGCGAATGACACTCTCCAAGCCATGGTCCGTCTATTGGCAAAAGGTTGGCGCTCTTGCTGTGGCAGGCTTCCTGATTGACCGCTGCGCTCTGCACCGCGCAGCCAAAATGTCCAATCAATTCCGCCAACTGCCATGTGATGAAACTTTCAGGACCGCCGGACGTGTATGCAGGGTCAACTTCTGGTGGCGAAACCATTCGCACCTTGTAACAGGGAGGAGAGCCCGTGGCTCATCTTGATAGTTCCTACGGATCCTTTGAAACGTTCCTACGCGGTTCCGAAGGAACTTGGGCCGTCGACCTGACGGCGCTGAACAACTCCGGCGTCTATGGCAACGCCATCGTTTCGCTCGGCCAAGCCGAGGATAAGCCCTATATCAACGTGGCGATCCTGGCCGAGAACCTGACGCCCGACATGGCCCATGCCCAGCACATCCACGGCGTGTTCGACGACGAGGGCAACCCGGCCAATTCGCGGACCCCGACGCTGCCGGACGATGCCGACGGCGACGGCTTCGTCGAAGTGCTCGAAGGGGTGCCTGCCTATGGCGATGTCCTGCTGTCGCTGACCGGGGCCGATGGCATGAGCCCGATGGCCGATTCCAAGGGCCAGCTCTCCTATATCCAGAGCTTCGACCTGACCGACATGGACAATCTGAAGAGCCCGGTCACCGGCAACCAGTATGACATGGAGGACCTGATGCCGCTGATGCTGCGCGAGATCGTGCTGCACGGGCAGAACGTCGATGGCGGCTATGGCGAAGGCACCGACGGCGAGATCAACGGCGAACAGGATGGCTATGTCGGCATCCTGCCGGTCGCAGCCGGCGAGATCATGGAGATCGATCTCAAACAGGCCCTCGATCTGCTTGCCGGGCAGCGCGCCTCGGCCAGCGGCAAATTCGGGCTGAGCGCCTCTGATGACGTCTTCAATGCCGGGGCCGGCGACGATGTCGTGAAGGGCTTCAAGGGCAACGACGTGCTCGATGGCGGGGCCGACAACGACGTTCTGCGCGGCTTTGCAGGCGATGACCGGCTGGATGGCGGTACCGGGAACGACCTTCTGGCCGGTGGCGCGGGTGCGGACGTTCTTGCCGGCGGCAAGGGTAACGACACGCTGAACGGCAAGGCCGGCGCCGATATTCTCATCGGCAACCAGCAGCGTGACACGCTAAATGGCGGCGCGGGCGACGATCGCCTTCTCGGCAACTTGGGACGCGATACGCTCGACGGTGGTGATGGCGCCGACATTCTGAACGGCGGGCGGCACAACGACGTGCTGACCGGCGGCGACGGGGCGGACATCTTCGCGTTCCGCAGCCAGAGGGATGGCGACGATATCATCACCGATTTCGAGGATGGGTCGGACCTGCTCGACTTCACCCGGACGTCTCTGGAGTTCGAGGATCTGTCCATCGAGAACCAGGGCGACGATGCCGTGATCAGCTATGGCAACTCGCAGATCACGCTTCTCGGGATCGATGCGGGCGCGATCGATCGCGACGATTTTCTGATCTGATTTCATCAATGTGCAAATACGACATGGGCCGCCCTAGGGGCGGCCCATTCTGCTATGTCTCGGCGTGTGCTGGACGCTGCCCTCTCGAGCTGGGTCAATCCGTCGTGCTAAAGTTCGACATCGGGCAGCTGCTCGAACGCCGCGCGGAGCGCCTCGCTCCAGCCTTCCGAGATGGCGTGGTATTGCGGGTCGTCCGCCTCGATCCGCAGCGTCTTGCCGGGCTGAAGGCTGTCCGTCTCGTAGATCTGAAGATCGAGCGGCAGCCCGACCGAGAGGTTCGCCTTGATGGTCGAATCGTAGCTGACCATCAGGAGCTTGACCGCCGCGGCAAAACTCATCGCAGGGTCGAAGGCACGCACCAATATCGGGCGGCCATACTTGGTTTCGCCGCTCTGGAACCAAGGCATGTCGTCGCCCGCCTCGATGAAGTTGCCCTCCGGGTAGATCAGGAACAGCCGCGGCGCGCTGCCGCGCACCTGGCCGCCAAGGATCAGGGTCGCACCGAAGGTGCCGGCATCCGCGTTCATCTGCCCGGCGCCTGCGCGCGCGATCTCCTCCTTGAGCAGGTCGCCCACCATCCGGGCCACCACGAACATGGAGGGCTGGCCGAGGATCGAGGGGCTGCGCTCGCCCGGGGATTTCAGCCGCTCCTCGATCAGGCTGACCACCGCCTGGGTGGTGGCGAGGTTGCCGGCCGTCAGCAGGGTGATCGAGGACTCCCCGTCGGACCAGCTGAACATCTTGCGGCAGCTCGAGATGTTGTCGACCCCGGCATTGGTGCGGGTGTCCGACATGAAGACCAGGCCCCGATCGAGCCTGAGGGCGACACAGTAGGTCATTGCGAGTCCGTTTCAGCCTGACGCACCTCGATCGCGACCGAGAGTTCCTCGCGGGCGGTGCCGAAGCGAAAGCCGTTTACCGGCGCAGCCTCGCTGTAGTCCAGCCCCGTCGCCACGCGCACGTAACGCGCATCCGGGGAGATCGCGTTCGAGACATCGAAACCGACCCAGCCGAGATCGGGCACATGCGCCTCGGCCCAGGCATGCGTCGCATCCTGCGAAACCTGCCCCTCCATCATCAGGTAGCCCGAGACATAGCGCGCCGGGATCCCCATGAGGCGCGCACAGGTGATGAATACATGCGCGTGATCCTGGCAGACCCCGGCCCCGGCCTCGAGCGCGTCCTCGGCGGTGGTCGCCACGTTCGAGCTTCCGGTTCGGTATTGCACCGCCTCGGCCACGGCCGAGGACAGGGTATGCAGCCGTTCCAGCGGCGCGTTGCCGGCCCGCAGTCCCGACACCAGCTTGCGGCAGCGTGCGCCGGGCCGGGTCAGAGACGTGGACCGCTTGAACAGCCAAAGCGGCATGTAGCCTGCATGCGGGCCGTGCACCCCGGCCCGGTCCTCGACTTCCAGTTCTCCCTCCGACAGCACGCTGATCTCTCGTGCACCCGGTGTGACCGAGACGAGCTCGACCTTGTTGGCGTGCTGATCCTCGAAGCTCAGCTCTGTCTGACCGCCGCTGACGGTATTGCTCCAGCGCAGCACGCGCTGCGCGCCGCCCGGTTTGGGCGTCAGCCGCAGCTGCTGCAGCGCGTAATCGACCGGCGCGTCGAAGCTGTAGGTGGTGCGGTGCGAAATGCTCAGACGCATGGGTGCGCTCCTGCGACGGCATGGGGGGTCATCGATAGAACCTGTAATCGATCTCGATCTGCTGGCTCAGACGGGCGAGGCAGTGCTGCACTTCCATCAGGAACTCGTGCAGCCCGTTTTCGAAGATCGTGTCGATCGACCGCCCGAGCAGCCTCTGGTTCAGATTCTCGGCGATCTCGTGCGACGGCAGGCGCGTGCCGTAATCCGTGGCGAGGTAACCGAGGTTTTCCTCGAGCTTGTGGGCACAGAAGGCGAGGCTGCGTGGCATGGCGCGGTCATGGATGATGAACTCCGCGATCTCGCGCGGGCGCAGTTGCTGGCCGTAGCGCATCTGGAAGGCGCCCACGCCCGAGACGCTGCGCAGGATCGTCTCCCATTGCACGTCGTCGAGCCGCGAGCCCACCGCCGTCGCGGATGGCAGCAACACGAAGTACTTCACGTCGAGGATGCGCGCGGTGCAGTCCGCGCGTTCGTTGAACATCCCCAGCCGGCAGAAATCATAGATGTCGTTGCGCAGCATCGTGCCATGTATGGCACCGCGCACGAAGGCGGCGCGCTGCCGGATCAATGCCAGCACGTCCTGCAGGTCGCGGTCATGCACCTTGCGGCGCATCGCGGCGCAAAGCGTCATCCAAGCCTCGTTCACCGCCTCCCAGACCTCGCGGGTGAGCGCGGTGCGCACGACGCGCGCATTGTCGCGCGCGGCCTTGACCACCGACAGCACCGAGGACGGGTTGTCCGGGTCACGCAGCATCCAGTCCAGCGCAAGGTCGCGCGTCACCTCGCCATGCTTGGCGACATAGCCGGCATGTGTCGCCGCCGCCTGCAGGATGCTGCCCCATTCGTCATCATCCGACGACCGGGTGAGCGCGATGCGCTGGCCCACCTCGATCATCCGGGCCGTGTTCTCCGAACGCTCCAGATGCCGGGACATCCAGTAGAGCCCGCCTGCGGTCTTGCCCAGCGTCGTCATTGCTCGAGCACCCAGGTGTCCTTGGTGCCGCCGCCCTGGCTCGAATTGACCACCAGCGACCCCTTCTTGAGCGCCACGCGGGTCAGCCCGCCCGGCGTGATCGACACGCCTTCGGGCGAAACCAGCACGAAGGGACGCAGGTCGACATGGCGCGGCGCGAGGCCAGCGCGGGTAAAGATCGGCACGGTCGAGAGCGACAGCGTCGGTTGCGCGATGTAATTGCCGGGTCGCGCCTTGAGCTTGTCGCGGAACGCCGAAAGCTCCTTCTTGGAGGCGGTCGGGCCGATCAGCATGCCGTAGCCGCCGGACCCGTGCACCTCCTTGACCACCAGCTCGGACAGGTTGTCGAGCACGTAGGACAGCGCCTCGGGCTCGGCACAGCGCCAGGTCGGCACGTTCTTCAGAAGCGCCTTCTCGCCGGTATAGAACTCGACGATTTCCGGCATGTAGGAATAGATCGCCTTGTCGTCCGCGATGCCGGTGCCGGGGGCGTTGGCCAAGGTGATCCGGCCGGCGCGATAGACATCCATAATGCCCGGCACGCCGAGCGCGCTGTCCGGATTGAAGTTGAGCGGATCGATCCAGTCGTCATCGACACGCCGGTAGAGCACGTCGATCGGCTGGTAGCCTTGGGTGGTCCGCATGGCCACCCGGCCGTCGACGACACGCAGGTCCTGCCCCTCGACCAGCTCGACCCCCATCTTGTCGGCGAGGAAACTGTGCTCGTAATAGGCCGAGTTGAAGCTGCCCGGCGTCATCACCCCCACCACCGGCCGGCCACTGCTCGAACTCGGCGCGCAGGCGCAGAGCGAGCGGTGCAGCATCGCCGGGTAGGATGAGACCGGCCGCACCCGGGTCTTCATAAACAATTCGGGGAACATGTGCAGCATGGTCTCGCGGTTCTCGAGCATGTAGCTCACCCCCGAGGGCGTGCGGGCATTGTCCTCGAGCACGTAGAACTCGTCCTCGCCGGTGCGCACCAGATCGGTGCCAACGATATGGGTGTAGACGCCGCCGGGCGGGTCGACCCCGATCATCTGCGGCAGGAAGGCGGCGTTGCGCTCGATCGCCTCGATCGGCACCCGCCCGGCGCGGATGATCTCCTGCCGGTGATAGATGTCGTGCAAGAAGGCGTTGATCGCGCGCACCCGCTGCTCGATGCCCCGCGACAGCCGGTCCCATTCGCGCCCCGCGATGACCCGAGGAACGATATCGAAGGGGATCAGCCTCTCGGCCGCGTCGCGGGCACCATAGACGTTGAAGGTGATACCGGTGAGGCGGAACAGATCCTCCGCGTCTCGCGCCTTGCGGCGCAAACGCCCGGCATCCTCCTGCTGCAACCACTCGTTAATCGATACGTACGGATCCCGGAGCACGGTTTCGTGCCCCCACATCTCGTCAAAACTGCTGCTCTTGCTCATGGGACGAGAGTAGCCCGACTTCGGTGGCCCAAGTGGAGCGGAAAGAGCGAAACGAGGCACTCGACCAGAGCGACCACGAAAAATCGCCCGGAGATTGAGCAATCTGCGTCGTCTTGGGACGCTCCTGCTCGATCTTCAGGCATTTCGACTTCCAGTTCCGCGGTGATTTCGAGCTTTCCGGTTTCTGCTGATGGCCGGTTCGCCTGCATAAAGCCTCGGTTCACGGAGCCGGAGGCCGGACCGAGTAGCGTACAGGGGGTGCGCCGCCGGGCTGAGGAAATGGGCCAAAGGCGGTTGCGTGGTTCGAGTATGTCGAGATCGCGATACAGGAGGCGGCCAACCGCGAGCCCGCGACCTACGCCCGCAACATTTTGATACCACCTCTCCTACCGACTGCTGGCCGATCCGGAGGCAAAGGCGCGCCTAGAGTAGAGGAGCGCCAGCGGCGATGCGACTTGGCGATCCTAGCCCGACCGGGCCTTGCCGGTTTCGGCCAGCCCCGCGAACCGACCCCGATCGACTAGCCCAACTCGACCCAGCCGCCACCCTCTCGAACATAGGTAGTGTCGTCGAACTCCAACCGCTCCATGCCGATCAGCACATCGCGATCCTTGTCGATGGTCACGATCACTTGCTTGCCGAACTTCACGCCGTAATCGCCGAAGTCACCATCGAACGTGACCGTGTCGCGACCCCTGCCGCCGACCAGCTTGTCGCTGCCGAGATCGAAGATGAAGGTGTCGCTTCCTCCCCCGCCCAGCACCTTGTCATTGCCGGCGCCACCGTCGAGCATGTCCTTGCCGCCACCGCCCACGAGCTTGTCATTGGCCGCGCCGCCCGACATCTTGTCGCTGCCTTTTCCACCTAGCAGCTTGTCCCGGCCGGCACCGCCGTCGAGCTTGTCGCCGCCGGCGCCGCCCATGAGCTTGTCTCGGCCATCATCGCCGACGAGAACGTTCTTGCGGCCATCGCCGGCGAGAACGTCATTATGCATGCTGCCATAAACGTTCTCGATCTTCAGCAGCCGGTCGCCCTCGGCATCCCCGCCGGACCCGCTGCGCTTGGCCAGGTTCACCGTCACGCCCGCATCCGAGGCATGGTAGTCGGCCCAGTCCTTGCCGCCTCGACCATTGAGAACATCGGCACCATCGCCACCAATGAGAAGGTTGCCACCTTTGCTGCCGAGGAGCTTGTCGTCCCCCTCGGAGCCGATCACGCCTTCCATGCTCTTGAACTTGTCGCCGCGAGCTTCGCCCCCCTTACCCACGCCCTTCTGCAGGTTGATCGTGACGCCCTTGATGGAGTCGCTGTAATCGAGTGTGTCGAATCCCTTGCCGCCCAAGAGCATGTCGGCACCCTTGCCGCCGGCAAGGATGTCGGCGCCGTTCCGGCCGGCAAGCGTATCCTTGCCCCCGAGACCGAGGATCAAACCATTGGTCTTTGAATCCTTGAGCGTCTCGCCGGCATTGCTGCCTTCCACCACTTTGGCCACGGCCGATAGCCGGCCTTCGGCCACGTCCTGCACCGCGATCTGGAAATCCTGAGTCAGGCTTCGACCGTTCGAACCCGTCCCGGTGATGGCAAGGTCGATGCTGTGGGCCTCCTCGAAATCGAGGCTAGCCTTGGCCTTCAGTTTCAGCAGGCCGTCCACGACCTGAAAACGACCGTCCGAGACGGAGAACTCATACGCGTCGTCGTCTTCCAACCCTACGAGAGAAAGCTGGCCAACCACGGCGCCGGTCGCGTTTTCGGCCACCTCATTGGAAGACAGGGCGATATCCGTAGGCTCATCGAGGATTTCGCTGATCTGGATCGCGTTGATCTTGGGGTTCTGGTTGTTGTGGATGAAGGCGAGGTTCAGCTGGTCGTCGACGGCGGTGTAGATCAGCTCGCGCGTCAGCACCGTGCCGAGGAAGGGCTGTTTCTGCGCGTTCGTGGCCGTGCTCGGCGGCAGGGCCTGCCCCATCGCCGCCGCGGCCTCGACCAGCGGGTTGAGATCGGCGAACTCGGCGAAGGCCGTGCCATCCACCGTCACGTCGAAGATCCGGTCGCTGCTCGGGAGATTGAACGCGCCGGGCCAGTTCTCGGTGTAGAGCAGCGTGATCTTGTAGGTCGCACCCACGGCCACGTCGAAATTGTAGGTCAGCGGCTCCTGACCTTCCGCCGGTCCCTTGCTCTTGTCGAAGCGTTCGTGAACGAAGAGCTGCCAAGGCGCGTAACCCGCTACATCGGAGTCGATGTAATCGACTTCGTCCGCCGCGTCGGTAATCTTGGCTGAATACACGTCGTCCGCATCGCCGGTCACGGAAACCGGCCCGCTGGCGTCCTCGAGCGCCAGATCGCCGAGCCAGGCCGGGCCGCCATCGATCGCGGCGACGTCGGTGCTCCCGGCATTGAGCCGATAGAGGATGGTCTCGGCAAGTTCCGGACCCTTGGCCTCGATTTTCAGTTCGTTGAAATCGACGGTTGTGAGTGTGTCCGCGGCGACGTCCTCGGCGATGAGGCCGATGGCGGCGCCGGAGGTCTGGCCGGCGATCTGGTGGGCGCCGGTGAGCACGTCGCGCAGCACGCCTTGCGGCAGGACGAAGCCGTTCAGCGGCAGGGCGACGAAATCGGCGGCGCCGTCGAGCCGGTAGGCGGCGCCCACGGCGAAGCCGGCATCGATGGCGATCTCGAGCCGCAGCTCGACCCCGGTGACGGCCGGGTCGGCGAGGCCGGGCACGTCGACGCGGGTGATCCGCTGGTAGACGTCGCCGGTCTCGACCCCGACCTCGAGATAGGGCGTGCCGCCCACCGCCCCCATGACGATCCGCAGGAAGTTGGACTGGGTGCCGTCGCCGAACATCAGCCCCGAGACCTGGCCCTCGACGATGCCGCCCTGCTGGCTGGGGATCCAGTTGGCCATGTCGAGCGTGGCGAGGATGCGCCCGACATCGGGGTCGGGGCGGATCCCGGTATGCACCGCGTCGCGGGCGCTGTTGGCGCTGCCCACCGCCGTGCCGGGCTGCGCGTTCTTGATCTGGAAGGTCGGGGCGTTGCCGCCCGGGATGATGTTGCCGCCATTGTCGTACAGCCCGTCCTGCTGCTGGTCGGCGGGGAAGTTCTCGGCCGCGGTGCGCGCGTCCTGGTTCGGCGTCACCCCGTCGAGCGCCGCGCCGAGAAAGCCGGTATCGGACAGGGTGCCGGGGAAGTTCGTGTTCTGCTGGGTGAAGTCGAGCACGATCTTCTGGCCCACCTCGAGCGCGTAGCCGTTCTCGGCCGAGAACTCGAACGGGTCGATCAGCTCGTTCAGCCCGTCGAGATCGGCATCGGTGTCGTCGGTGACGTCCTGGCCGGCGAGCGGCACGGCGCCGTTGGCGGGCTGGAAGATCTCGATGAACGGGCCGTTCTGCTTGTAGGTGGCGACCCAGATCGAGCCGCGGAAGGCGTTGCCGAGCCCCATCGCGCCGAACTCGTCGCCGATCGAGGCCAGCCCCAGCGGCCCGCCGCCGGCCTGCAGCACGGTGCGGTCGGCCGCCAGCGTCTCGCCCGAACCGCCGGTGGTGGTCTGCACCACCCCGTTCGCGTCGCGCCCGATGACGATCAGCGAGCCCTGGTTCAGCGAGGCCGCGATCAGCGCCCCGGACATGTCGACGCCGCCGCCATCGAGCACGGTCGAGGTGTATTCGGTCAGCCCGTTGATCGAGCCCTTGCCGGAATCGAGGGCGCCGTCGGTGAAGCCGCCCTCGAGATAGTTGCCCTCGGCCGGGTTGGCGGCGGCGATGACCTCGCCGATATCGGCGGGCAGGCCGGCCTGGCCCAGCAGCGTGCCGCCCTGCGGCGCCGCGCCGCCGGCCACCACGACCTGGCCCGAGCCGTCGGCGAAGCCGTAGATGTCGTAGAGCACGCCCGGGGTGACGGCGAGCACCTTCCGGGTCAGCTCCTGGTTGTCGGCCCCGTAGACGCCCGTGGTCGGGTAGGCCGCGTTGTCGGCCTCGACCGCCTGCAGCCAGGCGATGACCTCGTCGTAGTCGCTGCCGCCGCCATTGCCGGCGCTGTCGACGTTCGACACCAGCAGGAAGGCGTTGCCGACCCCGGCCTCGGGGGTGAACAGCAGCCCCGCGCGCGAGCCCTCGGCCCGGGTCGGGTTGGGGTGACCGCCATAGACATAGGTCAGCCCGTCGAGCGTGTAGGTCTGCGCCCCGCCCTGCCCCGCCGCCAGCACCCGCCCGGCCAGGTCGTCGGAGCGGGTCACCTCGTGCATCTGGTCGTAGTTCTTCGGGTCCCAGGCGACGAGGCTCATCGGGTCCTTGGTGCTGCCGTCGCCATTGTTGAGGTTGAGCGCGATGTAGCCCAGGGCCTGCGCGAAATCGCTGCTGGCGCCGTTGTCGCCGGCCTCGCCGATCGGCCGGCCGCCCCACAGGTTGTTGGCGCCGTTGTCGTAGGTGTAGACGCGCCCGTCCTCGGTGACCTCGACGTCATAGGCGTTGCGGTAGCCCGGCGAGTAGATGCCGATCGGCCCGGCGGGGTCGATCTTGCCGCCGTTGAAGCCGTCATTGCCGCCGAAGGGGTCGTTGCCGTCATCGGCGCCCAGCAGCGCCGGGTCGTCGAGCGTCGGCACGTCGTAGACGTATTTGCGGCCGCCATCGGTGAGCACCGGCATCGAGGCCAGCATCGTCAGGTCGACCTCGAGGATCGCCGCCGAATAGGCGGTCTCCTGCTGGCCCGCGAAGTGGTTCGAGGGCGCGCCGTTGTTGGCGTTGCCGCCATTGGCGACGATCAGCCGCTCGGAGACCAGCTTGCCGTCGGCGTCGAGCACCTGGATCACCTCGAGCCCGTTGAGCGCGTGGTTCTCCTCCGAGCGCGCCAGGCCGCGCACGAGGTCGACCGCGTCCCAGCTGTTCGGCCCGGTCTGGGTCAGCTTGGTGATGACGCCGGAATTGGTGTCGAGATTGGCGTCGGCGCCACCGCCGCCGGCGCCGATCCGGCTGTCGGAGGAGGTGACGTAGACGGTGACCGCGGGCTTGCCGCCGATCATCACCGGATCGCCGTTCGCGTCGAATTGCGGCGTCACGTCGATCCCCGTCACCTGCCGCTTCGTCGCCGCGTTCGCGCTGCCGTCGTCGTTGTGGTTGGGGATCGACTTGACGTGGTTCAGCGTCACCTGATCGGTCACGTGGAACCGCGCGGTGGTGTCGCCGTCGGTCGGATCGGGGTCCCCGAAGGCGATCGTCAGGACGTGCACATCCCCGTCCACCTCGGTGACGTAAAGCCGCCCATCCGCCCCCCACACCAGCGCGGTGGGCTGGGAAAGACCCCCGAAACCGTTGAAATCAAGCGAGCTGGCAGAAAAATTGTTGGAAACAGCCACGACCATTACCCTTCGAAACACTCGTTAAAACCATCGAAAACGCTGTGCTTGCATTCCCATGGCAATTTCGCCTCATCGGAGGTGCTTCTGACCCAAAATCAGCAGCGGCCGCCGAATGCGTGGCGGCCCTCCCGAGTCCTTCCCCAAATCTGACCCGGCAGGCATCTCCGGATCAACTACTCCCTTGTGGCCTTGCTCCGATCGTCGGCCACGATCCGCCACACGACAAACACTTTCTCACCTCGAACGGATGTTGCTGATACAATTATTCGTGTACGCAGCCATTGTTCCGTGACTATTAGGAATTCACCCGACGGGGCCATCGACAGCCTGATTCGTTTCCGGACCTGACTTGGGGGCGAAAGATTTAATGTCTGATGCCAAAGCATCTTGTTACGAATTGGGGCCGTTTCCGGTTGAAGAAATACGGCTAGATACGAGGGGAAGTAGGCAGAGCGGCACGAGGATTTCGAATCTCGCTTTACTTGCTCGGATCCTAGGAAGTGCAGAGGGCACGCAGGCCGGGCGCATCGGTCATCCCGATCCCGTCAAAGACCCTCGCGGCGGATCTGCCGTCCATTCTGTCGGGGAAAACTTCAGCGGGCGCCGCGATGCTTGCGGTTAAACGCCAATGTGGCTGCTCGCCCGTTCAGAGGGCGTGTTCTTCTCAGACAAGTGGAGCTTCGGAATCCAAGGCAGCAATGGCGGGCCCTCGCTGATGTCTGAGTTCCGGCCGAGTTGCTGGATATCAGCTTGAGTGTATGCTTTTCTCGATCGGCAGGAGCATGGCACCCCCCCGAGCCGATAAGCAGGGGCCGGATCGATTTAGTACCAACGCGGGGGCACGGTTGGCATCGCTCACGATACCATTGGCGAAGAGATCGGCGCTACCGCGGCGCATCAATGCTGCGCGACATGAGCGGCGCAGCTTCCGACCACACCCGCTCATAACAATTAGAGAAGAGCGCGAGCCAACCTAAAGGCCGCAAAGAGGCGTCCCGCTTCCTACTCGTGCAACGGGCATTGCTCGCGCCGATACGGTCTTCCATGTCCAACGGCTTCCGAAGCCGACGATCTGGCGCACCGAGGAACCGGGCATGTTCCTTGAACCGAGAGTCCGCAGGCACCTATCAGGCGACGTCCGGCTTCATACGCAGTTCCCTGTCCTGCGCAGTTCGGAATGTCTGCACGCTGATGACGAGCCCTGCGGAAGTACCTTTCACCTCACCGTCAGATTGACCGAGAGCCACCATTCCCGCAACGACGCCTCCAGCGCCGTGACGTGATGTCCATGGGCTTCCAGATCGGCGATGTCCCGGTTCAGCTTGCGCTTGATCACGGCATAGCGGGCCAGAAGTTCCTTCTGGGTGAGTGCGTTGCCATGGGTCCAGTCCGCGCGAGCCTTTAGCCTGTGTTCGGCATCCTCGATCTTGTGACCGACCTCATCCAGTCTCTCGATAAGCGAATGTTGTGTCGTCATGACGACCTCCGAGCTGTCGTCCCGACCGAATGTCGGGACCACCCGGCCGAAACGGGGCGTCGCTCTGGCTGCGAAGAGGCGGCGATCCGGCATCGCGCTGTCGCCGGCTCCGGTGCTGCACGTCATCCCTGCATGCGCGTCCGGGTTCGTATTTATATGCCCTTACGGCAGGCCTGTCCATCGCGGGACATGGCATACGGAGGGCTGATCAACACCCCTTGGCAACCGTCCCTTGGAGATGTCGCTGCAAGCGCCTTCCCGCTCCCCTTTCGCCGATCAGACAAAGGCCGCTACCCCTGCTCCGCATGACGCAGGAAATGGCAGTTCCGAGCATCGCCCCTCTGGCACTGTTACCGGGATATGTAACGGATACCGCGCGAGGCGACACGGCTATCCGCAACCCTGAACGGCAAAATGCCGAGCCTCCATTGACCAAACGGAAAGATGCTCCAACTCGCGACGGGTGGCGAGCCCCGCTGGCGCGGCCGGATCACCGAGCCACGATACCGCGCGCTGACCTGAATGCCCGGGTTCATTCGTCACCAGGGGTCGTTGCCAGTGCAACCTTTTCCGATGAAACCTCCGGCACATCGGGCCGGACATAGCGGAGCCCGCCATGCGACACGGACTGCTGCTCGATCACTGCGTCGAACCCGACGGCACGATCAACGCCAAGATCATGGCACGCGCACTGGGAATCGACGTGGCGGAATTGCTGCGTGCCGCGCCGGATCAGGCACGACTACAGGAGACCTACAGCGTCATCAGCATCGTTCGTCCTTGGACGAAATCAGCTGCCGACACTTGGACGTGGTATCATGGGAAACGCCTGGAACGCTTCGGTGGCCAGACGCCCGCAGTCTTGGTCAGTGCAGGGCGGACAGCGGAGTTGAAGGACTTCCTCGAAGCGGGCGAAGCGCTTGCCCCGCCTTGGCCGCCGACGCCTGACGTCCTTCACATGCCGACCGATGTGAGGACGGCCGCCAACATTTGAAACCTTCGATGGGAGCCTTGCATGGCGCGAACGGCGTCCGCGCCCTCTCTCCGCCTCGATAGTTTCAAACCCGCTGCGAGGCTTTTCACGACCTGTAGGCGCAGGCTGAAGCTCGGGTCCGGCGCGGGCCGTACGCTGCGGCGCCGACGCGCCTGACAGGGCTTGGTCCCTATTCCGACCCGACGGACCATTTGGAAAGGGCTGGCTGAAGAAGCCGCCCGGCATCTGCATGCCGGGCGGCCCCGTCTCTTACTGGCCCGGAGGCAGGGGCTCGGGCACGGCATTCGGAATCGGATCGATCTGCTGCAGATAGCCGTAGATCGCGCTCAGATCCTCGTCGGTCATGTTGCGGTAGGCCGGCCAGGGCATCGGCGGCAGGATCGGCCGCCCCTGCCCCATATGCCGCCCGTTGCGGATGGTGTCGATGAACTGGCCTTCGCTCATGTCGCGCAGCACCCCGGTTTCCGGATCGGGGGTCAGGTTTGCCGTGAAGCTGACCCCCCATGGTCCGACATAGGCGGTGTTCGTCGGGTTCCCGGCCCAGACCCATTCCTCGGACAGATCGGGCGGCGGGCCGATCTGAAGATCGGCGGGATGCCCGGACAGGGCCCGGCTCATGTCGGGTTCGGGACCGTTCGGCCCCATCCCCCAGGGGGTGTGGCAGTCGTGACAGCCCGAGGTGTTCACGAGATACTCGCCGCGGGCCACCGGATCGGTTTCCTGGGCCAGCAGGCCGGTGCTGGAGAGCGCCACGACGAGAATGAAGCTGAGGCCGAGAAACAGCGTTGCGACGGCTCTGAGAAACATCATCTGTTGTCTCCTTCGGTTTGCGGCGCGGGGTCCCCCGCGCGGGGTTGGTTGGCGATCCATCGCGCGAGGAGCGCGATCGCCTCCTCGTCGACGAGAGCGGTGCCGAGCGGGGGCATCTGCAGCAGCCGATCGCGCGAACCGGCCCGGTGCAGCAAAGCGCTGGCCGCCGGGTCGCCCGGGGCGATGCGCAGGTCGATGCCATCGGGCAGCCCGGCCGGCGGATCCTTCAGGGCCACGCCGAAGCTGGTGGCGCGCGCCGCGGCGGTCCCGTCATTCAGGCCATGGGCCAGATCGAAGCCGAGATCGGCGAGCGCGCCGTGATCATTGTGGCAATGCCCGCAATTCGCATGCAGGTAGCCCAGCGCCGCGCGCTCCATCGGATCGGCCGCGGGAATGCGCGGCGCGGGCCCCGCCGGGGCGTTCGCGATCAACCCGCGCTCTAGCAGCACCGCGAGATCCACGGCGTCGAGCGGCAGCGGCTCGGCATGCGGCGCGCCGGGATCGCGGTCCGGTGAGAGCTGCAAGGCGGAGAAACCCAGAACCGGGGCCGGACCGCTGCCGTGGCAGACTTTACAATCCGTGCGGCCCGGAATGGCATGGGTGCGCCCGTCCGCCAACGGCCAGGCATCGGCGCGGCCGCGTTCCGGCGCCAGCGGCGCCTGCTGCCCGTCGGCGCTCCATTCATAGGTCGCGAAGATCCAGCGCCCCTCGCCGAGATGCTCCATGTAGCGGGTCTCGACCGGGTGGCCGTCGAAGGCGAACTCCTTCCAGAACCGCGTACCCGCCGGAAAGGCCCAGCGGTCGGGATCGGACGCGTCGATCCGCGTGCCCGGCGGCAGCGACATCCAGCGCCGTTTTGCCGCGCCATCGGTCCAGAGCGGATATTGCGGCGCGAAGATGTGATGCTGCGGATCGACGGTCCGGGCTGCGGGGTCGGTGTAGAGGCCCGTGGCAAAGAGATCTGCCGGGGCGGTTTCCCCCAGCGACGGCTGAACCGGTTCCGCGAGGGCGGCGAGCAGGGCCGAAAGGGTCAGCGCCACGCCCAGCGTCGCGCCGGTACGGCGGGATCGTGCAATGATCGGGACGGACATCGGTGCGAGCCTCCATCAGGCCACCGCACCGGATGCGGGCGGCCCTGGCTCGGGGATACGCCGAAACCCGCGCTCGCTCATCGGAAGTCATTGCTCGCGAATTCTGAAAATTTTCTTAACGGCGGCGAGGCTCGGTCAGAGTTCTTCCAAGGTCAGGTCGCCCGCGACGTCGAAGCGGAATCTGCCGCGCCCCGCGCGATGGATCTGGATGCCGCCGCCGCGCTCCGCGAGGCGACGTTGCAGCAGCAGGCGCGATTCCAGATTGTCGAAATGCGCCGGCAACCGCAGCGTCGCGTCGAGCCGCAACTCGCGATTGCAGAACTCGGTCCGTCCGGTCGCGGCATGTTCGGTCGCCAGCTTCCAGAAGATCGCCCCTGCCACGCCCTTGATGAGATAGGCATCGTCGATGAAGACCGTGTCGTCGAAACGGTAATGGCGCAGTCGCAGAGGCGTCGCGCCGCTCGCCGTCTCGATCGACTGCGGCGCGGCAGGCTCGCGCCCGTCCTGGCGCCCGAGCAAAAGCCGCATCCCGAGGCTTTGCGCCACCAGCTGCAACGCATCCTCGTCGTCATAGCCGAACCTGTTGCGCTGCGGCGACTCGGCAAACAGCACGCCCACCGTCTCGCCCATGGGGCGCAGCGGCAGCGCGATCTGGCTCAGGGGCGCTTCGAGACCCGGATAGGGAACGCCCGTGACCGGGCCGGAGGGACTGTCGATGCCGGCGGCCGAACGCACCGCCTCGCCATAGCTGTAGTCGGCGGCGAGATGACCGATGCGGATGGGCACGCCCTCGGCCGCCGCGACTCCGATCACCCCTTGCCCGAGACCGACATCGAAGCCGATCCCGGTGCTTGGATAGCCATGCGAGGCGACGGTGAAGAGCCGTCCGGTCTCGGGGTCGAGCATCAGCACCATCGAGTGGCCGATCCCCATCTGCCGCTCCAGCGCCGCGAGAAACCGGTCGAGTAGCGGCCCGACCTCTTCGGGCGTCGTCAACTCCGCCGCCACGCGCCGCGCCGCGCTGAGGGGATTGCAGGGACGCAGCACCTCGAGCCGCCGCGACGGCAGGGGTTCGATCGCGCGGACCTCATAGACGTCCGAACCGAGCAGCCGGAACACCGATTCCATATGGGTGTGCGAGGCGATGCCGGCGAGCTTGGCGCGCATCGCCTCGAACAGCGGGCCGCCGGTCTGGGTCTCTTCGAAGTCGAGCTCCAGCCGGTACTGCGCGTTGCTGTCGGGGTCCACCACGATCACCGAGGCGACGCGGGTCGCAAGCACGTTGCGGCGGGTCTTGTTGAAGAACTGGTAGGACAGCGCGACATGACCGGGATCGACGTAATGGACCTGCGAGATTTCGGAGACGTTCGGCACGCCCTCGCCGTCCGAAGTCGCGAGAAAGGCGGGCACCACGCCTTCGAGACAGTTCCTTATCTGGTCGAGCGTGGTCACCGCACGCTCTCCTGCAGCCTCTCTCCCGCCCTGGGTCCAGGGGTCTGCGTGAAGGCGGCGCGCGGGATGAACTCCACCGCCACCGCTTCGGCGGGATCGAAGCGGCAATAGGCCGTGGCGAAGGCCTCGCCATACTCGGCATCGATGAGCTGATCGCGAAAGGCGCGAAGTTGCCGCTTGGCAATTCGCAGATCCTCCGCCTGCGCCGCCAGCAGCACCGCGCCTTCGCCCTTGATCTGGATCGAACGGTGCGTCGGCACCTCGGAAACGGTCAGGGCGATCCGGCTGTTGCGCATCAGCCCGAGCAGCAGCTCGGAATTGAGCGGCCGCGACAAAAGGACCCTGACCTTGTTCGGCCCGAACTCGGCACAGCCCAGCGCCACACCCGCAAGCGGGCGCCCTGACAGGCCGATGACGCCGATGATGATGCTGGCGCCATGTCGGCAGAATGCCTCGACCAGCGCCTGCGCCTCCGGCAACAGACCGGGTTCGGTCTCGGCTGGATCAGCGGGGGCTTGGGCGCTCGGCATGGCGCGACTCTGGGCGGGTTGGCGAAGGGCAGGATGCTGCCACAGATCTTACCGAAATCTTAACCGCCTTACGAGAACGCATTTGACCATAAGGTCATGCTCGTCAGGGGTACGCCTGCCGATATGGGCGCGGTCGAGTTCATGTTTTCAACTACTGCGGCCCTGCCTTCGCGACGTGATCGGTGATTGTGTGAAGCCTGCCGCCGCTTGCCGCGAGGGCTGCGAGAATGGCGAAGAATACTGCCTTGTCCGATCATCTTCGGCCCGGGGTATCGACGAGCCGCCTCGCGCAAACTCGTCGATACCATGGCCAAGTGCAATTTAGGCCACCAGCAGGTCGTGACGATTGGCGGCCCTGGGATCGCGGCCCTTGGGGGCTCCCGCTGCAAACCTGACCTCGAGCCTTACTCCCTAGAGAGTGCGCCGCGTTCTGTCCGCCATAACCGGCTCACCTTCTCGAAGCAGTACAGTAGTCATCCCGTCCTCCGATACCGTCACCCGCTCATGATAGCAGCGGGCGCCGAAGCCGTAGATACCCCCGGAACCGCCAAATTGGGGCAAAAGACGCGGCAAATCTGGGTCAAATAGCCCAAAAAAGCAGTCTCGATAGCCGGACGTCTTAATTGTTGGATGCCCGGACTTGCAAATATGCTTGTACTGCCTGCTGCGCCCAAGGAGCGGCAGGGAAGGGAGTACGCCGCGATGCAAAAACACCACTCGCTGCATGAATCTCCTCAATATGTCCGAGTGTTGTCGATCTTCATTCTCGCCAGTTTCGCGGCGATCTTCGCGACGACCATCGTGCTCAGCACCTACATGGCCAGCTACATGAAGCGCCAGATGATGCAGCGCGACGCGGTGGTCTCGATGGAATTCCTGAACTCCATTGTCCATGTCGAGGGGGCCGAGCGCTTCTTCTTCGAACGCGAACTCCGCCCTGCCGCGGGAGAGATGGGGGAGGTCTTCGAACATATCCTGCAACTTCCCGAGATGGCCCGTGCGAACATCTATTCGCTATCCGGCGAAGTCATCTGGTCCAGCGATCCCGCCCTCATCGGGCGGACCTTCGACGACAACGAGGAATTGAGCGGGGCGCTGCGTGGAGAACTTCACCCCGCGATCGCGTCATTGGATTTCGAGCACAAGATCGAACATGCCGGCCTGCCCGACGATGTCGAGGAATTCGTGGAGATCTACGTTCCGATCTGGTCGAGCGACGGCAATGCCGTCATCGGAGCGATCGAGGTCTACAAAACCCCGACGACCCTGCTCGCTGTGCTGCAGGACATCGTGCGCCTGGCCCAAGTCGGCGCGCTCTTGGCCGGAGCGGTGCTGTTCGCGGCCCTGATCTCGGTCGTGATCTACACGATGCGCATCCTGCACTGGCAGGAGAAGCGTCTGGTCGAGGCGGAACGTCTGGCGGTGATTGGCGAGATGGCCTCGGCCGTCGCCCATGGTCTGCGCAACCCGCTGGCGGCGATCCGCTCCTGCGCCGAACTGGTCGCAGAAGAGAAGATCGAAGAAAACACACGCCAGACCGTGCTGGACATCGTGGATCAGGTGGACCGGCTCGAGGTCTGGATCCGTTCCTTCCTGAACGGTACGCGCGCCGAACCGCAGGACGCCGCCGACACGGCCCATGTCGACGTGATCATCAAGCGCTGCATCGAGAGCTTTCGGCCGCAACTGCAGCGGCACAATATCGAAGTCGTCTTGGGCCGTTGCGATGGCCACCCGATCGCGGCGGCGGGATCAGGCGAAATGGAGCAGGTCGTCAACACCATCCTCGCCAATGCGATCGAAGCCATGAAGAATGGCGGCCGCCTGCACATCAACTGGTCGAACGCGCCGGGGCGCCGCGTCGCGATCGAAATATCGGACACCGGGCCAGGCCTGGATGAGGATCAGCTGCAAAGCCTGTTTGTGCCGTTCAAGACATCGAAGCCGTCGGGCCTGGGCGTCGGGCTGGCACTCGGGCGGC
The DNA here is from genome assembly GCF_050847355.1 of Limimaricola sp. AA108-03. NCBI lineage: Bacteria > Pseudomonadati > Pseudomonadota > Alphaproteobacteria > Rhodobacterales > Paracoccaceae > Limimaricola > Limimaricola sp. AA108-03. The sequence continues at coordinate 647,122 of NZ_CP193755.1, read as the reverse complement.
GTATCGCCGAGCGTTTCGGCGGAACTCTCGATCTGCGAAACGGCATCCAGAAGGGCGTCGTGGTCACGCTGACATTTCCGGCGAGGGCATAGCGATGGGCGAGGTCCTGGTCATCGAAGACGAAATGGTCTTGGCCCGCTCGATCGTCAGCTATCTCGAGCGGCGTGGATTTTCGGCCGATTACGCCGTCGACGCCGCATCGGCAAAGGTGCAGTGCGAGCGCGAGGCGCCACGGCTCGTGATCCTGGACTACAAGTTGAACGAAGATGACGGGCTGGTCCTGCTCGACTGGTTCAAGGCGAACTGCCCCGAGGCGCAGGTGATCATGATGACGGGCCATGGCGACGTGGATATCGCGGTCCGGGCGATGAAGGCCGGAGCGAGGGACTTCCTCGTCAAGCCGGCCCCGCTGTCTGCCGTGGCTTCGATCGCGCAGGGGCTCATGCTGGACGAGAAGATGGGGGGCCTCGACTGTTTCGGCGCCGACCGGATCATCGGTCGCTCCTCCGCCGCCAACGCCCTGCGCCGCGCCGTGACGCGGCTCGGCCGCGGATCCGGCCCCGGACCGCGCCCCGGAGTGCTGGTGGTCGGCCCGCCCGGATCGGGCAAGTTCCTGATCGCGCAGGCCCTGCACGAGACCGCTACCGGCAGCAGCGAGAGAATGACGGTGCTCGACTGCGCGTTGGAAAGCGATGAGATACACCGGTGCCTCGCCGATATCACAGGGCCATGCACCCTGGTGCTGCGCGGCGTCTCCCATTTGGGAATGGATGCGCAGTCGATGCTGCTGCGCCTGCTCAATCGCCTGGATCCGCAACCTTCGCTGATCGCCACGACGGAGACCTACCTCACGCCGAGCACGGGGGCCGGAGGGATCCTGCCGCAGCTACTCTACAGCATCCAGGTGGGTTGGATCGACGTACCCTCGCTGTCCGATCGCGCGGCCGACGTCCTGCTCATCGCCGAGCATGTCGCGAACCGGGTGGCCCGGGCGGCGGGCCAGCCCCGCCCGAAATTCACCCCTGCTGCACGCGTGAAGCTCTTGGAACACGAGTGGACAGGCAACGTGGCCGAGCTGGTGAACTGCATCGAGCGGGCGATGCTGGAACAGACCGACGGGGTGATCGAAGGCTCTCATATCCGCCTCATCGACCAGTCCGCAGACGACAGGCTCAGCGTGCCGACCCTGAAGGAGCTCGAACTGAGCGCGATCCGTCAAGCGCTTCATTGTAGCAAAGGCAACGTCTCGCAGGCCGCCAACATGCTCGGTATCAGCCGCGATACGCTGCGCTATCGCATGCGGAAGTTCGATCTGGAGGCCCATTGAGGCCAACGCTGCCCTGCTGGGTCTTTCGGGCCCGGAACAAATGGGCTCTACCGGCCCCTTCGGCCTTCCGTCCAATCCCGGCTGCTTTACCAAGACCACGAAGGTCCACAACTGGAGCCCGGATTCCACAGGGCGGAGTCCGCGGCCTCTGCACATGACCTTCCGTACCACAAACGCGGGAGGTCACGAAATCGCTCCTAGCATCAGCAGTCCGGCCGCCAGGGACGGCACCGTCACGATCACCCCGATCCGGATGAATTGGCGCACCGGAACATGCACGCCCGAGCGCTCCAAGGCGGCGTACCAGAGCAGCCCGGCAAGCGAGCCGATCGGCAGGAGCCGTGGCCCGAGATCACCACCGACCAACGCGGCGAGATACTCGGTGGTATGCTGTTCGCCCGGAAGCGCTCCGATCGCCACGATGTTGGTCAGGGCCATGGAGTGGTTGTTGATCAGCGCCGACCCCACCGCCGAGACGACCCCGATCGTCGCGATGCCCGGCGGGTTGTAGAGATCGACCAGCCAGTCGACCGCCCCGGCGTTCCTCAGGCCCAGCGCAATCAGGTACACCCCGAACAGGAATATCAGGATCTGCCAGGCGACACCGGTCCGAAGGAGATGGCCCGGCCTGGCCGCATCGTGAAAGGCACAGAGCATGCAGGCGGCGATCGCCCCGCATAGCGCGACGATCCAGACCGACCCGCCGAGATATTCGATCACCGGATAGGCGCCGAGCACGCTCAGCGCTAATATCAGCCCGTGCTTCTCCGCAGGCGCCCAGCCGCTCCCGGAAAAGCGGGCGGCCACGACTTTCGGGTCGGCCACGCCCGGCCCTCGCCGGTCGAGTTCGGCCGAAAAGATCCAGCGCAGAGTCAGGAAGCTGATCACCGCGCTGGCCAGGGCCACCGGCACCATCCGCACCGCATAGGCGTTGAAGTCCAGCTCGGCCACATCAGAGACGATCAGGTTGATCGGGTTCGAAGTCACGATGGGCGCGATCCCGGCCGCCATGAACACCGCGAAGACGAACGGTATCAGCAGCGTCTGGTTCTCCGGATAGAGCGCGCGGACGATGGTGATGACCAGCGGCGTCAGCACGAGGATCGCGCTGTCATTGTTGAGGATCGCCGCCGTGCAGGCGCTCAGGCAGAACACCAGCAAGAACAGGGTCCGCGCCGAGCCATCGCCGAGACGGATCACCGCCCCGGCGAGACGGTTGACCACGCCCAGATGCCCGGCCGCCGCCGCGATCACCATGATCGAGGCGATCGCGATCATCGGTCGCCAGAGCACGCCGATCGCCTCGATGATGTCGAGGATCGCGACATGTCCGGCCGCGGTCATCAGCGTGATGCCGGCGATCGCGGCCAGCGCCGGACCGACGACGAGAACGCCGAGGGCCGGGCGCGACAGCGCGAGGATGATCGTCACGCCCAGCGCCGAAAGTGCGGATGCTTCTCCCATTGGCCCTACTCCTCCAGCGAGGCGCGGATCTGGTGCTCCTCCATGTCGAGGCGCCCCCCCTCTATCGCGAATTTCAGCGCTTCCTCGATGGTGCGGCCCATATGTGGCTGGCCGCGCAGCACCACGACCACCCGCTGAAGCTGCGGCACCGGGTTCTGCCGTGAGCGGATGAAGATCGGCTCGACATAGAGCACCTCACCCTCGACGATCAGGGTCGAGGTCCGGCCGCGAATGACCTCGACGCCGAGACGGTTCCACAGGCCGATTTCCTGCGCGATGAAGGAATCTTGGTCGATGGCGGCATCGGCCTGTTCGGGCCCCATGAAGAACATGCCCTTGGGCAGCTTCAGCACGGACAGCGTCCCGTAATCCTCGCCCGTCTGGTAGACTGTCGCCAATGCCCGCAGGTTGAGCGGATCCTGCGGCGTGTAGCTCTTGGACAGGGCGAACTGCACGGGGTTCTCGGCATCGACCATCGCCCCGCCCGCTTCCGCGACCCACCAGAACAGACCTTGGCTGAAGGTGATCGTGGCACCGCTCTCGCCCAGGATCGGCCCGACCACCTCGTCGGCATCGTCGATCAGATCTTCGCCGCTGTAGAAGGTCAGCGCATCGCGCTGGTGGTAGAACGGATAGATCTTGTTGAACTGGATCGACATCAGTTCCTGGGGATATTGCACATGCGCGCGGATCTCGGGCGGCATGGCGTCCTTCGGCTTGAACAGGCCGGGATAGATCGCGGCCCAGGTCTGAACCACCGGTTCGTCGGCGAACTGGTAGAGATCGACCTGCCCCGTCATGGCGTCGACCACGACCTTCACCGAATCCGCGATGTAGTTCATCCGTTCCAGCGGCCGCCATTCGGTGCGCAGATCCGCGGGATCGCCGAAATTGGTCAGGGCGCTGTAGGGGTAGGCATCGCTGTAGGTGACCGCGTTGACCATCCACTTCACCCCGTCACCGGCCGGAACCGCATAGGGATCGGTGTCGACGTCGATGAATGGCGCGATCTGCTCGAGCCGCTCGATCGGCCTGCGGAAGACATGCACCCGGGTCTCGGACCCGATCAGTTCCGAGAACAGGGTCTGGAAGAAGTGCCCGGTCTGATAGCCGATCACCAGCCGCTTGAGCGGGCTGTCGACCCGGATGCCGGCCGCGACATCCCGCGGAAATTGCACCTCGCTCCGGCCCTGCTCGGTCGCCACGTCGTGCTCCGCAAGCCCGACCGCGTTCGAGAAGGCGGCGTTGACCGCTCCTTCGCCGTAATAGATGGCCGGGTTGTCCACGGCCAACGCGTCGAACCGCGCTGAAACCGGCACGCCGGAGCTGCCATAAACCGGATCGCCGGTCGGCGTCCGCTGGGAGGCGAGCATGGTGATCAGCCCATGACCATGGGTGAACAGGAACGATCGCTGGTTCCAGGCCACGATCCAGGGCCGCATGACGTCCTGCGGCAGTTCGCGCACCGCGCTGGCCATCATGGTCATCTCGCCATCGACCTCCGAGACGATCGTGTCGACATCCATGAAGCCGTAATAGGGGCGCAAGGTCTCTTGGGCTTCGAGGATCTGCAACGTGGGCGAATACACCGTCATGTCGCCTTCCGCCTGGAGGATGCGCTGCACGTATTGCGGCGCGACCCGGCGGCTGTAGCGGCTCACCGAGCCGGACCAGAGCGGGGCGTTCTTTATGGTGGGGCTGTCGAGGAACGCCTCGAGCGGCGGCAGCGCTGCGTCGCCCATTGGCGGCACGAGGGTCTTCTCGATGATCCTGTCGGTACCGAAAGCCTTGTTGGTCGCATCGATATGGCGCTGCAGATACGGCAACTGGATCACCGGTTCGTTGGGCTTCACGAAGATCTGGTCGCGCAAGGCCACGACCGACCGGAAGGCCAGATCCGTGGTGATCCCCGGGAGAAGCACCAACGCGAAGGCGAGCGGGCCGAAGGCGCGCGGCAGATCGATGCTGCCCGGTTGCCGCAGGGCCTTTCGCGCCTTCCAGATCGTCAGCGTCAGGCCCACGGTCAGGGCGAGGATCGCGAGCGCCTCGACATAGATCGCGTTCTTGGTCGAGAAAAAGCCCACGATGTCCACGTATTCCGCGCCCGCACCGGTGCCTTCGGTGGAATCCTCGAAGTTCGGCATGGTCAGAAGGCCATAGCGCCGCAGCCAGATCAGCGTCGCGGCGGTCAGACCGGTGAGCAGCAGCATCAGGCAGCCATAAGGCGTGCCGACCCGGCCGAGCCAGCGCACGAAGCCGTTCATACCCTCGGGCCAGCCGGCATCACGGCTGCCGGAAAGCGCGGTCCAGACCGAGGCGAACAGGCCCGCAATGGCCACGAACAGCACCGCGATCAGCGCGGTCACGATCGGTGGCAGGTCGAAGACATAGAAGCTGATGTCGTTTCCGAAGATCGGGTCGACCTCGCCGAACGGCACCGCGCTGATCGGGCCGAGGAACTCGTAGAACTGCAGGTTCAGGACGTAGCCAAGCAGCGATCCGCCAATCGCGGCAACCCAAAGGGTCTTCAGCCGGTCGGCCTGCGGCAGCCCATGCAGCCAGGCCGGGGTCGCCACCGCCAGTATCATGGCGATCAAACCCCCGGCGAAGAGCGCCGTCTGCATGTAGAAGTTGGTCCAGAAAACCTCGGCATAGCCGAGACTGTCGAGCAGCCAGTAGTTCAGCAGCAGGCCGCTGAACCGGTCGAGCAGGAACAGCCCCAGCGCCACGCTCGCGACGATCAGGACCCGCGTCCACATCCATGCGGCAGTGGGCACCTTCGGCAGCTTGGCGAATTGCGACCGGGCCGGGATATCGGTTTGCATGCTCATCGCTTCACTCCTCCTTCAGCCGTACCGGCTGCCCGAACAGCATCCGCACTTGTTGGAAATTGGTCGTCGTTCCGAAGACGAGCATGGTGCCACCGAACAGCAGCAGACCCGCCGCGTAGCGGACCGCGCTGACGAGGAAAGCCAGGGTGATCGCCTCCGTTACCGGCAGGCGATTGACCATGAGGATCAGCGCGAACGCGAGCTCGAACTGGCCGATACCGCCCGGGGTGACCTGCACCAGCCGGGCGATATAGCCGCCGACCACAGCCATCACGATCACACTCGGCGTAACGACGACATAACGCAACACGTCCTGCACCAGCGGGACCACCCGGCTCGTGAAGGCCTGCGGCACGATGTAGGTCGCGAACTCGACCAGCGCGAAGGAGAGCAGCGAGAGCAGCGCCAGCCCGAACAGCATCTGCGGATCACGGCACAAATCGCCGAACGCCTCCGCCGCCCGCGACCACCATGACGCCTCCCCTGCGCGCTCTTCGGCGCCGGGCCGCATCAGCAGCCACGACACCAGCAGGATCGCGAGCGGTGGCACCAAGGCGAGCGCCCAGTTCAAGAGCCCGTTCATCACCAGACCGATCAGCGCGAAGAAGGCGAGTTCGAACAGAAGGAAACCTTTGAAGATGAAGACCAGTCGCACCGCCTGCTGCAGCGTCGCGCCCTGTCTCTCCAGTCCCGCCGCCCAAGCCACTTCCCCCAACCGGTAAGGGGTCATGCGACCGAGACCGTGGCCGTAGATGAATATCTTGAGATGCTGACCGAGCGTCCCCTCGATGCCCAGAAGCCGGGCGATCCGGTGGAACTGCAGCCCCTTCAGGAGCGCGACGGCGATGAAGATCGAAGCGGCGAGCAGGACCAGCGACCAGGTCACGAGTTCCTGCGACCGAATGAAGTAATGCACGCCGGGCACCCCGGTGCCGAGTCCGGCATCATCCTCGCCCAAGGCGACGATGCCGCCGGCGAGCAAAGCTGCCAGCAGGCGCGTGTTGGCGAGCAACTCCCAAATCCCCGCCGCGGCCACCATCGCTGCAAGCAGCGCCGCGCAGAGCAAGTAGGACGGCGTCACCAATCCCAGAAACTGGCTCTTTTGCGGTAAGATGCCCTGCGATGAAGTGGGCTCGGCTACAGGGCGCGCATCGGAGCTTGGTCCGATCGGCACGCCCCCGCGCAGGTGGTGATGCACCTTCTGAAGAGCAACGTTTTGATCCATGGGACAGCCTCTCAAAAAATACGAGTGCCTAGGCCGATCGGCAAAAAGACAGGTGGACCATTGTCCACTCATCGGCTCCGCTCCAAAGATTGAGATGATTCTCGACGGCCGTCATCGCCCGGAAGATGCAGAAACTGGGGGATATACCCCAATTCAACCGCCTGTTTTCGTACAGAAACCTCGGCACTACATTTCGGCGGCGGTAGGTGATCCGACATTTTGGGTCGGGCCTCGTTAACTCTTGAAGCCAGTTCGGATGGTCACGACCAGGGCGACGGCAAAGAGACAGACTTTTGGGCATCTGTCGTAGCGCGTGGCTCTCGCCTCCAGTCCTTCAAACGTCCGAACATGATCTCGATCCAGTTACGGCGCTTACAACGACGTTTGTCGTGCCTGACCGGCGTGGCACGAGATTTTTGGCCCGGGATGCAGGGTTTGATCCCCTTGACTATCAGGGCTTCACGGATCGGGCGCTTGCCAAGTCAAAGCCATTCTCACCGCAGAACTGCCGCACCTTGTCGCGCAGCCTCTGCAGGACACGTGCCAGAGCAGCGATATTGGAGTCACCCGCCGCGCAGATCCATCATGCGCGCCTCTCACCCGCCAACTTTCGCAGCTCGAGGTTCAACTCTCTCATGCCAAAGCGCAGGGTAGCCTCCCGATCGCCCTCGCGCATCCCCGCCGGATCGGCCAGCTGCGGGAGCTCTTCGAGCGCGCCGGCGGCCAACGCGCGGATAGCCTCAACCACCTTACCTACCTCTTGCCGCAAGAAGTCCTCGTCGCCCTGAAGCGGCGACGCCGTCGCTCCTTCCAGGGTTCGATCGAGGATCACGATGGAGTTGTGGAGGCGCCGAAGATGCTTGAGACGTTCTTCTGCGTCCCGAGCCGGAGCGATCCGCATGACGTCCTTGGCCTCCGCCGCCAAGCGAACGGCTTCCTGATAGCGCGCCTCGTGCCCGGGATGCAGCGGATCGGCCCCTTTCTCCGTTGCGGTGCCAGCATGCTCCAACCGGTCGGCCAGTGCCGCCAGCGCATGCCTGACATGTCGCTCGAAGCGCTTCGCGGCCCGGTCCGGCCAGATGAACAACGCCACGGCGAGACCCACGGCGGCGCCCAGTCCGATTGAGATACCGCGATCGATCGAGACCTCGATCACGTTCTGCTGCGACCCGAGGGCCAAGGCGATCGCGGCAACGATCCCGTACTGCCAGTTCGACTTCAGCGCCGCGATGGTATTCATCGCGAACATGGTGACGAAGAGCGCGACGGCGGTGCCGTATCCGTGCGGCAGAACGAAGAGGCAAGCGATGGCGATCAGCGAGCCGACCAGCGTCGCCGACAGGCGGCCCATGGCCGAGCCGATCGTGCCATCGCTGCTTTCTTGCAGGATGTAGACGGCCGAAATCGTGCCGACGAAGACCTCAGGTAGCCCCAGCCAAGTCATCAACAGGTAGAAGGCGCTCGCTGAGACGGCACCTTGCAGGCCGAGGCGCAGCGCGTCGCGCCGGCGCTTGCGCCATTCCGCGCGCAGGCTCGTTATCCAGGATGGCAACTCCATGGGCAGCCTGCGGCTCCGTCGCTTCGACCTCCAGTCGAGAGACTAGGCCATTACAGCCAATGGCCAAACTGCCAGACCTCAACAGCGATCCCGGCAGTCCACTTCCGCCGGCCATCACGACGCTCCGGGACATGGCTCTCGATCGCTGCTACGGATCCGCCACGGCCGCTTGAGCCGCAACTCGGCAGGCAACGGTAGGCTCCTGCCCTCTCACAGAAGAATTCTGACATTCTAGAGGAATGGTGCCCGGGGGCGGAATCGAACCACCGACACGAGGATTTTCAATCCACTGCTCTACCCCTGAGCTACCCGGGCACGGGGATGATGGCTGCTGCCGTCATCGGGTGTGGGCCTTCTAGGCGAGCCGCAAAGGGGTGTCCAGAGGCATTCGACGGAAAAATGTTGCCCCGTCTCAGTGATCGCGGCGGGGCGGCTCGGCAGCCGCCCGGGCCGCCTCTTCGATGGCTTTTTCGACGTCCTCGGGATCCCGGGACGGCACAGCATAACCGCCACCGAGCCAGCGCGCGAGATCCACGTCGGCGCAGCGCTTGGAGCAGAAGGGGCGCATGGCCTCAACCGTGGCCTTGCCGCAGATCGGGCAGGCCATCACAACCGCCCCAGAAGCCGCACCAAGGCGGGACGCTCGCGCTTGCGTTGAAGCTCGAACAAGCCCATCGGGCTCCACCCTGCCAGCGAGGTCTCGACGGGGTCGTTGCGGAACGAGGCGCGCAGCGACTGCTCGAGCTGCTTGCGATGCGCCTTCGACATCGGCGCGAAATCGACGACGATCTGGCCGCCGAGACCGCGCAGCCGCAATGCCCGCGGCAGGGCGCGGGCGGCGGCGAGGTTGGCCTTGAGCGCGGCGGCGGGCGTCGTGTCGCCGCCGGTGTTCACGTCGATCGCCACCAGCGCCCGGGTCGGCTCGACGAAGATCGTGCCCTCGCCGGTTGCCACGCGCGGGCTCTTGAGATCCTCGATCTGATCGAGCACGCCCTCCCGCTCGAAACCGCCGGGCTCGGTCACCACGTCGCCCGCGCTCCAGTCGCGCCAGGCCAGCAGATGCGGCCCGTCGCCTTCGGTGAGCGCCTCGGGTTCGGTGCCGCCGGCATCCGCCGTCACCGCCTCGGCAAGGCCACGCATCGCGGCGATGTCCTCGACGATATCGTCCTCGGCGGCGCCCTCGCAGACCGAGCGCAGGATCAGGCCAAAGCCCTCGGGCGCGCCTTCCATGCCCTCTTCGGCGAGAATGCACAGCCGTGCGCGTTCCTCTTCCTCGGAGATCCGGCGCGACACGTTGAGACCCGCCGCACCGGGGGTGACGATGGCATAGCGGCTCTTGAACAGCACCCGATCGGTGAGCGGCACCGCCTTGCCGTCTTCGGCGATGCCGGTGACCTGCACCAGCAGCGCCTGTCCGGGACGCAGCCCCTTACCCTGCCGCAGGAAGCCCCTGCCACCCTCTGGCAGACGCACCATCATGCCGCCCTGCCCCTTGAGCGGCCGATCGCAGATGGCGCGGTAGATCGCGCCGGGCCGCGGTGCGTCGCCCTCTTCGATCAACAGGTCGTCGAGCTGGCCATCGACCAAAAGCGCCGCCGCCTCGCGGTCACCGATATGGTCGAGGACGATACGGCGTCCCTTCATGCGTTCTCTCCATATGCAGGATATCCGGCCGCGGTCAGCAGGCCCGCGGCCTCGGCCAGCGGCAGGCCGACCACGCCGGTGAAGGAGCCATTGATCCAGGGGATGAAGGCCCCGGCGGGTCCCTGGATCGCGTAGCCTCCAGCCTTGCCCTGCCAATCGCCGGTGGCGAGGTAGGCGTTGACCTCGGGATTCGACAAGCGCTTCATCTTGACCGCGGTCTCGACCTCGCGCTGCCAAAGCCGGTCACCACGCCGTACCGCGACCGCGGTGATGACGGTGTGCCTGCGGCCCGACAGGAGATGCAGGAAACGCGCCGCCTCCGCGGCATCGGCGGGCTTGCCCATGATGCGCCGGCCCAGCGCGACGGTGGTGTCGGCGCAGAGCAGCACCTCGCCCTTGTCGAGCGAGACCGCCCGCGCCTTTTCCAAGGCAATCCGGCGCGCATAAGCGCGCGGCAACTCGCCACGCGCCGGTGTCTCGTCGATTTCGGGGGGGCGCACCTCGTGCGGCACGAGGCCGATCTGCGCCAGCAGGTCGCGGCGACGCGGCGAGGCCGAGCCGAGGATCAGCCTCAGCCCGGTCTCGGGCGGTAGCGCACTCATGCGGCGATCAGCGGAAGCGGTAGTTGATCCGACCCTTGGTCAGATCGTAGGGGGTCATTTCGACCTGCACCTTGTCGCCGGCGAGGACGCGGATCCGGTTCTTGCGAAGCTTTCCCGCCGTATGCGCGATGATCTCATGGCCGTTTTCCAGCTCGACCCTGAACGTCGCATTCGGCAGGAGTTCCTTCACGACACCGGGAAATTCGAGCAGTTCTTCCTTGGCCATGGTCTCTCCGTCCAGTGGTACCCGCGAAATACGCGGGCCATGCGGAGTAGATGCGCCTTCAGGGCCTGAGTTTCAAGTGCAAACAGGTCCCGATCCGGTCCAGTCCGGCCGGCTTCCCGGCGAGCTTCACCATCGCGCCGCCCGGATGCAATCAAAATTTCGTGGCATTCGGGGGAACGACCTCGGAGATGCGCCGTTGTGTGGCCGAAGCGAAGATTTTACGGGAGACGATCCATGACCACGCGGATGACCAAGCTTCTGCTGTCGACGGCGCTGACCCTGCCGCTGGCGGCTGCAGCCCAGGCGCAGACCACGGATGCGACCTGTTCCGACCTGGAACTGCTGCTGACCGACCGGATGGCCGATGGCGTGCCGGCCGATGCCCCCATGACCGAGGAGGAGATCGCCGCGCTGATCGAGGCGCAGGACAACGAGCAGTGCGCCGTCGCCTATGTCGAACTCGAGCGCATCGTTGCGGTCGAGGGCGAGAGTGCCGAGGCGGAAGCCGAACTGGCCGAAACCGAGACCGCCACGGTTCGCCTCGAGGACGAGGTCGTGATCGAGGGCATGGTCTATCTCGAGCAGTCGACCCCGACGGTCAATGTCGAGAGCGGCCAGACCGACGTGATGGTGTCGAACGCCACTCCCGACGTGACCGTGAGCGAGGGTCAGCCCGAGATCCTGATCCGCCAGGCGCCCGCCACCATCACCATGGACATGCCGCAGCCGACGATCCGCATCGAGCAACCGGCGCCCGAGATCATCATCACCATGCCCGACCCGACGGTCGACGTGGCCAACGCCCAGCCGCAGGTCGAGATCCGTCAGGCCGACCCGGTCGTCACCGTGACGCAGGCCCGCCCGCAGGTCGAGCTTGAACTGCAGCGTGCCCCGGAAGGCTCCGAAGGCGGCATCCAGGTGACGGACCGCGCCACCGGCGAGACCTTCGCCACCGGCGAAGCCGCGGGCGAAGCCCGTGCTCTCGAGAACGCGGAAGTGCAGCTGACCACGGTCGAGCCGACCATCACCTACGAAGAGAGCCGCGACGGCGAGAACGCCAATGTCTCGGTGCAGCGCGCCGAGCCGCAGATTCGCTTCGAGAGCGCCGAGCCGGTGATCGAGTTCACCCAGGCCGGTGAGCCGGTGATCGAGATGGTGCAGACCGGCGAGCCGGTGGTGACCATCAACGAAGCCGCGATGGAAGGCGAAGCCGCCCCCGCCATGGACAACCCCGAGGCCGAGGCCGAGATGGAGTCCGAGGCTGCCGTCGACACCGAAGAGGCGCTCGAAGCCGAGGCCGAGACCGAACTGGCCGAAGCCGGTGCCGAAGTCGAAGGTGCCGCCGAAGAGGTAGAGGCCGAGATGGCCGAGGCCGGCGCCGAGATCGAATCCGAGGCCGCTGAGGCCGAAGCCGCGATCGAGACCGAGGCCGCCGAGGCCGAAGCCGAAGTCGAGGGCGAGGTCGCTGAAGTGGAGACCGTCGAGGCCGAGACCGCCGAGATGACCGACGAAGCCGTGATCGAAAGCACCGGCCCGGTGGTCGAGCGTGAAGGCTTCGCGATGGTTCCCGCCAACGAGATCGCGGTTACCGACCTCGAGGGTTCGACCGTCTATGGCATCAATGACGAGCGGATCGGCGACATCGGCGACATCATGGTCGACGATCAGGGCCAGATCCAGGACGTCGTGGTCGAAGTCGGCGGTTTCCTCGGCATCGGCGAGAAGCCCGTCGCCATCCCCTTCGACCAGATGAGCGTGCTGCGCTCGGAAGCCGGTGAAGTCCGCGTCTTCATCGAAGCCACCGAGGAACAGCTCGAGTCGATGCAGGAAGTCGAGCAGTAAGCCTCGCTCCTTCTCGAACGAAAGGCCGCCCCATGGGGCGGCCTTTTTCGTGGCCTCCCGCGTGGGGCCAGGGGAGTTCTAAGGATTGGCCCGTTCGCGGGGCGGCCCCCAGCGCTCGATCAGCCGCTCGATGATCATGTCGCGGGTCTGGCGGTAGCTGCGCAGCCGCTCTTCGCGGCCCTCGCCGAGACCGGTAGGGTCGAGCACGGGCCAGTACTCCACGTCGAGATGGAAGTAGCTGGTCAGATCCAGCGCGCGACGCTGGCTCGCGGGCGACAGCGCGAGGACCAGATCGAAGGATGACAGGTCATCGCCCCAATCATGCATCTCGTCGAAGCTGCGCGAGCGGTGCCGGTGCAGTTCCACGCCGATTTCGGCGCAGACCGCGATGGCAAAGCCGTCGATCTCGAGGTCGTTCTTTACGCCGACCGACTGGATATAGCAGTCGGAACCATAGAACTTCTTCATGATCGCCTCGGCCATGGGTGACCGGACGGCGTTGTGATCGCAGCAGAACAGAACCGATTGCGGAAGCGGCTGCACTGTCGCGGCCAACTCCATGTCAGGCCCCGAAATGCAGCACGCAGATGAGGGTGAAGAGCCGGCGTGCTGTGTCGGTATCGACATCGGCCTTTCCCTCCAGCCGCTCCTGCAGCACCCGCGCGCCCTCGTTATGGATGCCGCGCCGGGCCATGTCGATCGTCTCGATCTGGCTCGGCGGCAAGGTCTTGACCGCGTCGTAGTAGCTTTCGCAGATCTGGAAGTAATCCTTCACCACCTGCCTGAACGGCCCCAGCGACAGGTGGAACTCGGCCGCGCGCTCGCCTTCGGTATTGGCCACGTCGAAGACCAGCCGCTTCTCGCGGATCCCAAGGCTCAGGTGGTAGGGTCCCATGTCGCGCCCCGGCAGGGCAAAGCTGTTCTCTTCCAGCAGGTCGAACACCGCGACGCGGCGTTCCTGCTCGATCTCGGGCGTCGGCGTCTGACCCGCGTCATGCAGCCGGATTTCGGCGATCCGGGTCATGTCGTGCTCCGGTTCAGCCGGTCGAGCCGGGCGGTCAGCGACAGCCCATGCGCCTCGAGGCTCTCGGCCCGCGCCAGACGCGCGCCGGCGGGGCCGATCGCGGCCAACGCCTCGGGGGTCATCTTCGACAATGTGGTACGCTTCAGGAAATCCATCACCGACAGCCCAGAGGAAAACCGCGCCGACCGCGCCGTGGGCAAGACGTGGTTCGGCCCCGAAATGTAGTCGCCGATCGCCTCCGGCGTCCAGTGGCCGAGAAAGATAGCTCCCGCATGGCTGATCCTGTCCGCGAGCGCCTCCGGATCGGCCACGCAGAGCTCGAGATGCTCGGCCGCGACACGGTCGGCCAGCCGCGCCGCCTCCTCCAGATCCCGTACGGTGACGATGGCACCGAAATCGCGCCAGCTGGCGCCGGCGATGACGCGCCGCTCCAGCGTCTCCAGACGCGCCTCCACGGCGGCGGCCACCTTGTCGCCGAAACCGGCATCATCGGTGATCAGGATCGATTGCGCGCTTTCGTCATGCTCGGCTTGGCTGAGCAGATCGAGCGCGATCCAGTCGGGATCGTTGTCGGCATCGGCGATGACGAGGATCTCCGAGGGCCCGGCGATCATGTCGATGCCGACCCGACCGAAGACGCGCCGCTTGGCCGCTGCCACATAGGCGTTGCCCGGCCCGGTGATCTTGTCCACCGGCGCGATGCTCTCGGTGCCATAGGCCAGCGCCGCGATCGCCTGGGCGCCGCCGATCCGGTAGATCTCGTCCACTCCGGCGATACGGCAGGCCATCAGCACCAGCGGGTTGGCAAGCCCATCCGGCGTCGGCACGGTCACCGCCAGCCGCTCGACACCGGCCACCTTGGCGGGCACCGCGTTCATCAGAACCGAGGAGGGATAGGAGGCCAGACCGCCGGGCACGTAGAGCCCCGCCGCCGAAACCGGGGTCCAGCGCCAGCCCAGCATCGCCCCTGCCTCGTCGGTCCAGCTTTGATCCTCGGGCATCTGGCGCGCGTGATAGGCGCGGATGCGCTCGGCCGCGAGTTCTAGCGCGGCGCGATCCTCGTCAGAGACCTTTTCGCATTCCGCCTCGATTTCCTCCGAGGTGAAGCGCAGCCGTTCCACCGGCAGCGCCATGCGGTCGAAGCGCGAAGTGTAGTCGACCAGTGCGAGATCGCCGCGCGACCGCACATCGGCGATGATCGCGGCCACGGCATCGTCCACGTCGGGGCTGTCTTCGCGCTTCATGGTCAGCAGCGCGGCGAAGCGGGCCTCGAAATCGGGATCGGTGCTGGACAGGCGGTGCGGCATGGCGGTCTCCTTCGGCTCAGGGGCATAGCCCTGCCCGCCGTCCTGCTCAACCGTCCAGTTGCCGCATGCCGCGGGCCCGGGTTCACTCCGGGTGGTGCGGTGCCTTGCCCGAAGGGGCCGCGTAGGGGCGCGTCACGTCACGCAGAAGCAGTTCCGGCGCCTCCACCTCGACCGCGATCTCGCCATCGCCCGCGAGGATCAGGCGGATCGTGCCCGAGGGCTCATCCTCACCCGCCTCGAACACCACGGCGAGCAGCGACAGCACCGTGTCGCGGTCCTTTGGGTCGAGCCCCTGCGCGCGGACAGCCGTCACGTTCTCGATGCACAGCACCGCCTGAACCCGCTCGGCCTCGCGCGTGGTGACCGGGTCTTCCCAGCGGAACCGGTTGAGCAGCATCGCGAAGCGCCGCTCGCTCTTTTTCCACGCCATCTCGGAGGCGGGCAGGACGGAATCCTGCACCAGCGCCGAGATCACCTGCACGTCGTCGCCATCCAGGGCCTTGAGCCGGAGCGGGCGTTGCACGCCCTCCTCGAATGTCGCGTCGCGTGTCTCGGTCATGCGCTCACCCTCTCGATCCGCGCGCCCACCGCGCCGAGCTTGTCCTCGACATGCTCGTAGCCCCGGTCGAGGTGGTAGACCCGGTTCACCACCGTCTCACCCTCGGCCGCGAGGCCGGCGAGGATCAGCGAGACGCTCGCCCGCAGGTCGGTCGCCATCACCTGCGCGCCCTTGAGCTTGTCGACGCCGGTCACCGTGGCGTGGCCGCCATGCACCTCGATCCGCGCGCCCATGCGTACCAGCTCGGGCGCATGCATGAAGCGATTCTCGAAGATCTTCTCCTCGAGCCGCGAGGTGCCCTGCGCGGTGCAGAGCATCGCCATCATCTGCGCCTGCAGGTCGGTGGGGAATCCCGGGAACGGCTCGGTGATCACGTCGACCGCGCGCGGCCGGTCGCCGCG
This sequence comes from Limimaricola sp. AA108-03, assembly GCF_050847355.1. Classification (NCBI taxonomy): domain Bacteria; kingdom Pseudomonadati; phylum Pseudomonadota; class Alphaproteobacteria; order Rhodobacterales; family Paracoccaceae; genus Limimaricola; species Limimaricola sp. AA108-03. The sequence continues at coordinate 631,112 of NZ_CP193755.1, read as the reverse complement.
CAGCTTCACCTTGAGTCCGGCCTCGGTCTCGGTCACGTCGATGCCGGCCATGTCGAGCTTCTCGACGAAGGCGCCGATCAGCTCCAGCTTGCCGCCCAGACATTCAACCTCGCCGCCGGTGAAGGCCGGCGCCAGCATGTAGGTGCCAAGCTCGATCCGGTCGGTGACGACCTGATGCGTGGCCCCGTGCAGCCGGTCGACGCCCTGCACCTCGATGGTCGAGCTGCCCTCGCCTTCGATCTGCGCTCCCATCGCCCGCAGGCAACGCGCCAGATCGACGATCTCGGGCTCACGCGCCGCATTCTCGATCAGCGTCGTGCCCTTGGCGAGGGTCGCGGCCATCAGGACGTTCTCGGTCGCGCCCACCGACGCAAAGCGCAGCTTCACCCGGCCGCCCTTGAGGCCGCCGCGGGCCACGGCGTGCAGATAACCGTCCTTGAGCTCGATCTGCGCACCGAGCGCCTCGAGCGCTTCGATATGGATATCCATGGGGCGCGCGCCGATGGCACAGCCGCCGGGCAGCGAGACCACCGCCTCATGCGCCCGTGCCAGCAGCGGGCCGAGCACGAGGTTCGAGGCGCGCATCTTGCGGACGATCTCGTAGTCCGCGCGGGTCGAGCCGAGGTCATGCGTCGACATGGCGATCACCTTGCCGCCTTGCATCGAGGACACCTCGGCACCGAGCGATTCGAGCAGCTGCGTCATGGTGCGGATGTCCGAGAGACGCGGCGCGTTGGTGAGGGTCAGCGGCTCTTCGGAGAGCAAGGTGGCCGGCATCAGGGCGAGGCAGGCGTTCTTGGCGCCCGCGATCGGGATCTGGCCGCGAAGCTCGGCGCCGCCGCGTACGATGATCGAATCCATGCCTGCTACTCTTTCTCTTCTGCGTCTGGGGCGTCATCGGGCCGGGCTCCGGCGGCGCGGGCCTGCGCCTGCGCCTTGCGGCGGGCGATGTTGGCCTTGAGGGCGGCCTTCAGCCGATCGCTGCGATCTGCCGCGCGGGGCGGGTCCTGACGGGGTGTTTTCATGCCTGCGCAGATAGCGTTCTCCCCCCCAAGCGTCCAGTTCCTTGCCGGCACGGCAGGAAGTTGGGTCAAGTTGGAGCGTAGCAGCCCGCCCCGGCGTCAAGCAGGTCAAAAAGCTCTTGCGCTCGCTGTCACGGCAGGTAAAAGCCCGCCCAGACGAGACGCTGCAGTAGCTCAGTGGTAGAGCACACCCTTGGTAAGGGTGAGGTCGAGAGTTCAATCCTCTCCTGCAGCACCATCTCCCTCCCCCCGACAAGTCCAAATGAACGAGTGCAGCGCTGCTGCAGCGGGATCGTTTCGCTCGCCGATACAACGCCTAGACTTGCGTAAGGTAATTTTTACTCTCCTAATGGTTGTGTTGTTTGACCAGTGTTCGAGAGTTTTCTCATGCCTACCATAGATCCGCTGCTACCATTGGCCCTCGGGGCGATCGTCGTCCTTGCGATGTCGGGGACCTCGAGCTTGCCGTCGCAGCCGAACGAGCCGCCCGTGTCGCCTGGCGATGCCATCATCGCCAGGGCGATCTCGGCGCCGATGCGCGCCTTCGATTGGGCCGTGCCTCAGAGCGGGCCGTCGAAGGGTGGGTCGATCTGAAATGGACCCCGCCGCTCCGGCGGCGGGGTCCAGCCATCAATGCCGGTGCATCAATCGCCGATCCAGTCCCAGGGCCGGGTAAAGGCGCCGAGCGCCTTGGCGGCATCGGCCTCCGTGGCGGTACCGGTGCGGCGGATCTTCGCGACGAGACCGCGGCGGCTGTCCTCGACCACCTCGGCCACCTCCGCCCCGACCCCGGCCGTGGCCAGCGCGGCGTCATAGACGCGTGCAATCGCCATCTTGCGCAGCTCAGGCTTGAAGATCTTGCCCACCGCCGTCTTCGGCAACTCGGGAAGGATCTCGAGATGGCGCGGCCTCGCCGCCTTTTCGGGCACGTGCTCGCGCGCATATTCGAGCAGTTCGGCCTCGGTCGCGCTCGCACCGTCGCACAGTTCGACATAGACGCAAGGGATCTCGCCGGCATGGGCATCGGGCTGGCCGATCGCGCCGGCAAAGGCGATAGCGGGATGCGCGGCAAGCGCCTCCTCGATCTCGGCAGGGTCGATGTTGTGGCCACCGCGGATGATCAGATCCTTGGCGCGTCCGGTGATCCAGAGATAGCCATCCGCATCGACCCGACCGAGATCGCCGGTGCGCAGGAACTGGTGCTCATGCGCCGGGCCCGGCCAGTAGAGATGTTCGTTCTTGAGCGGGTCGGTATAGGTATCGCCCCGCGCCACGCCGGGGCTGGAGACGCAGATCTCGCCCACCGTGTCGGGGGCGCAGTCCTCGCCGGTATCGGGGTTGATGATCCGCACCTGCGTGTAGGGGAACGGCACGCCGACCGAGCCCACCTTCTTCTCGCCCTCTGGCGGGTTGATCGAGACGAGACAGGTCGCCTCGGTCAGACCGTAGCCTTCGCAGATCGTGACGCCCGCGGCCTCTTCGAAGCGTTTGTAGAGTTCCACGGGCAACGGGGCCGAGCCGGAAAAGGCGAGGTTCAGCGTCGAGATGTCGGCGTCCACCGGGCGCTGCATCAGCGCCGATATCGCGGTCGGCACGGTGATCACGAAACTCACCTTCCAGCGCTCGATCAGCTTCCAGAAATTGTCGAACACTCCGTCGCCGCGATAGCCCGCCGGGGTCGGCATGATCACATGCGCGCCCGAAGCCAGCGACGACCCCATGATGACGATCGCCGCGAAGACGTGGAACATCGGCAGCGGACAGATAATATTGTCGCGGTCCGAGAACATCAGCCTCTGGCCGAGCCAGCCATTGTAGACGATGCCCGAATAGCGGTGCTGCGCCACCTTCGGCATACCGGTGGTACCACCGGTATGGAACAACGCCGCGACCCTGTCGCCGGCGCTGTCGGCGAAGGCCAGCTTGCTGGGACGCTTGGCGATCTCGCGGTTGAAGTCGAGCACCCGCGCCTTGTGCCGAACCGGGACCTTGGGCCGGATCAGCGGCACGATCAGCTTCTTCACCCCGGTGAGGTAGCGATGCAGGTCGACTTCGATCACGGTCTGGACGTTGGGCGCGAGCGCCACCGCCTCGGCGGCCTTCTGCGCCACATCGGTCTTGGGAAAGGCCTTGAGCGTGATCAGCACCTTGGCGTTGGTCTGGCGCAGGATCGCACCGATCTGCCCGGCATCGAGCAGCGGGTTGATCGGGTTCACCACCCCCGCGATCTGGCCGCCCAGATAGCTCAGGACCACTTCCGTGCAATTCGGCAGCAGGAACGCCACCACATCGGTCTCGCCCACGCCTAGCTCACGCAGGAGGTTAGCGGTCTGCACCGATTTCGCGTGCAGTTCCGCCCAATTCAGGGTCTCAGCCGGGGCCTTGGGGTCCGAGAAGAGCTGGAAGCTGAGCGCCGAGCGTTCGGGAAAGGCCTTCGCGGTCCGTTCCAGCAGGCCGTGAGTGGTCGCGGGCTGGCCCTGCGCCTCCCAACTCTTCTCGGCCTCGATCGCCGCGCGATCGGCAATGCCCGCAAAGCCCATTCCATTCCTCCCTGTCGATATCGTTCCCGTGCCGCGACGCGGCTCCATCCCTGTTCGCGAGCATCCGGCTGACCTCCGCGTCACGCAAGCATGACGCCGCGAAAGGCCCCGGCAGCGCAAGAATTTTCGGACCTTCGGCGCTACTCGGCGGCCTCGACCAACCCGTCGGTGAATTGCAGCCGCGCCAGCCGCGCATAAAGCCCGCCCTCGGCCACAAGGTCGTCATGGCTGCCCTGCGCCACGATCCGGCCCGCCTCGAAGACGAGAATGCGGTCAGCCTTCTTCACCGTGGCCAGCCGATGCGCCACGATCAGCGTCGTGCGCCCCGTCGCGAGCCGATCCACCGCCTGCTGAACCAGCCGCTCGCTTTCGGCATCGAGCGCGCTGGTCGCCTCGTCCAGCAGCAGCACCGGCGCATCGCGCAGAATCGCCCGGGCGATGGCGATGCGCTGCTTCTGGCCGCCCGAGAGCATCACCCCGCGCTCGCCGACCTGGCTGTCATAGCCCTGCGGCAGCGCCATCAGGAACTCGTGCGCCGCCGCCGCCCGCGCGGCCTGCTCGACCTCTTCGTCGGTAGCGTCGGGCCTGCCGAAGCGGATGTTCTCGCGCGCCGTATCCGCGAAGATCACCGGGTCCTGCGGCACCAGCGCCATCTGGCGCCGGAAGGCCGGGCGCGCCATGTCACGCAGATCCGTCCCGTCGAGCAGAACCCGCCCCGTCGCCGGGTCCCAGAACCGTAGCAAGAGCTGGATCATCGTCGTCTTGCCGGCGCCCGAAGGCCCGACCAGCGCCACCGTCTCGCCCGGCCGGATCGAGACGCTGACATGGTCGAGCGCGGAGACGTCGGGACGAGATGGGTAGGAGAAGGAGACGTCCTCGAAGGTGATCTCGCCGCGCGCCGCCGCGATCGAACGCGGCTCAAGGGGCTCCTTCAGGCTGTCCTGCGCATTCAGCAGTTCGACCAGCCGCTCGGTCGCGCCGGCCGCGCGCTGCAGCTCGCCCCAGATCTCGGTGAGCGCGCCGACCGCGCCCGCGACCATCACCGCGTAGATGACGAACTGCACCAGCGCGCCGACGGTCATCGCCCCGGCATGCACGTCGCGCGCGCCGATCCACAGCACCCCGACGATGCCCGCGAAGATCAGGAAGATCACGATCGCGGTCATCACCGCCCGGGTGCCGATCCGGCGCCGCGCGGCGGCAAAGCTCTTTTCCGTCACCTCGTCGAACTGCGCCCGGCTCTGCGCCTCGTGGCTGTAGGCCTGTACCGTCTGCACCGAGAGCAGCGTTTCGGAGGCGTTGCCGGACGAGGCCGCGATCCAGTCCTGGTTCTCGCGGCTGAGTTCGCGCAGGCGTCGACCCAGCACCACGATCGGCACGATGATCGCCGGCACGATCAGCAGCACCAGCCCGGTCAACTTGGCCGAGGTCAGCAGCAGCAGCACCAGCCCGCCCGCGAGGATCAGCAGGTTCCTGAGAGCGATCGAGGCGGAGGAGCCGATGACGCTCAGGATCAGCGTCGTGTCGGTAGTGATCCGGCTCAGCACCTCGCCGGTCATGATCCGCTCGTAGAAGGCCGGGCTCATGCCGACCATCCGCGCAAAGACCGCCTTGCGGATATCGGTCACCACCCGCTCGCCCAGCCGGGTGACGAGGTAGTAGCGCGTCGCCGTGCCGAGGGCGAGAAGCGCGGCCATCACGAGGGCCGCCGCAAAGTAGCGGTCGAGCAGAGCGCCCGCGTCGATCTCGAAATTATCGACCACCTGTCGCACGGCGAGCGGCAGCACGAGGCTTACGCAGGCGGTGAGCACCAGCGCCGCGATCGCGAGCGCCATGTTCAGGCGGTAGGGAGCGAGAAACGGCCAGAGCGCCCGCAGCGCGCCGATGTCGCGCGAGCCTGCGCGCTCCTCGTCACTGGTCTTCGGGGATCGGGCCATCGAGCGCCTCGTTCATTCGTTGCCCAGTTTGTCTAGACGTCGCACCCCGTCATCACAAGCGATGCCGCCTACTCGCCGCCGCAATGGCTTCATGCGATACCGGAGCGCCCTTGATATTCCCGAACGCTGGAAATGGTTCAGGCCGGAACGGCCAACGGCGCGGCGGCGCGGCGCCGCAGCGCCAGCACCGGTGGCAGGATCATCAGCAACAGCAGCGCCACCGCGCCGAAGGCCGCGCGCAGACCGAAGGCCTCGGACAATCCCCCCATGAGCACCGGCGCGATCAGGAAGGCGCAGAAAGCGATGACCGCGACGCGGGCGATCGCCTGAGACCGTTGGTACGGTGCCACCATGCGACCCGCGAGCGCCAGCCCCATCGGCCCGATCACAGAAATGCCAAGCCCCGTCACCGCAAAGCCCAGATAGGCGACCACCGGCCCCGGCGCCATGGCCGCGATCGCGGCACCGGTCGCGGAAACGAGCGCCGCCACCCGGATCACCGCCGTTTCGCTGAGCCGCTCGGCCAGCCCCTGCCCGCCGAACCGGCCCAGCGTCATCGTCACGCCCAAAAGCGCCGGCCCGAGCGCGCCCTGCGCCGCACCGCCGCCAAGCGTCCGCTCGATATGCAGCGCCGACCAGCTCTCGACGGTGGCTTCGCTCAGGAAGGCGATCATCACCACGATTCCGCAGAGCAGGACCGGCCAGAGCGGCAGCCGCACCGCCCCGCCCTCTTGCGGCGCGACGGCCGGGGCCGGAGCACGGGACAGGAGCGGCATCAGGCCCAGGACCAGCAGTCCGACGCCACCGAACACCGCGGTCATCGGCAGCCCCGCCTCGCGCGTCACGCCAGAGGCCAGCGCAGCCAAGCCGTAAGCCAAGGAGAACAGCCCGTGATTGGCGTTCATCAGGGACCGGCCCGACTGGGCCTCGATCTGGCTCACCCGCGCGTTCATCACCACGTCGAGCAATCCAGAGGCCATGCCGACCCCGACCATGCCGAGCGCGAAGGCCATCGGCGCCACCGCCAGCGAGGGCGCGATCCAGGCCATCGCCAGCAACGCCGCGGCGGTGGGCAACGCGGCACGGCCGAGCCCCCGATCGAATTTCGGTGTCAGCCACATGGTCGAGAGAAGGCCTAGAGACGATCCGAGAAGCAGCGTGCCGAACAGCGCGTCGTCAACGCCCAGCCTGTCGCGGAACACCGGCACATGCGCGGCGAAGACGCCCCAGTAGAGCCCCATCACCACGAAGGCGGCGCCCGGAGCGCGGGTCAGTCGAAGTGCGGAGAGAATGGCCATGGCGGCGGCGTGGCATGCCCTGCGCGGACAGTCCAGCGACGCGGCACGGATGCGCCGGATTTCGCCCATGCAGGTCTTTTCAAACGGAGGATTCGGCGCTAAGGGCTCGGGTTCTGAATCGGGCCATACACCCTTGGAGGATGGCCCATCACCTGAAAGGACTTACCAATGGCCAAAGAGATTCCGGATCTCGTCGCCACGGCACGCACGGGGACAGGCAAGGGGGCCGCTCGTCAGGCACGTCGCGAGAACCTCGTTCCGGGCATCGTGTATGGCGGCGGCGTCGATCCGCTCCCCATCAACCTGCCCTACAACGCGCTGATCAAGAAGCTGAAGGCGGGCCGGTTCCTGTCGACGCTGTTCAACCTCAAGGTCGAGGGCCAGGACGACGTGCGCGTCATCTGCCGCTCGGTGCAGCGCGACGTGGTCAAGGACCTGCCGACCCATGTGGACCTGCTGCGCCTGCGCCGCACCACCCGGATCAGCCTGTTCATCCATGTCGAGTTCGAGAACCACAAGGCCGCGCCCGGCATCAAGAAGGGCGGCGTGCTCACCGTGGTCCGCCCCGAGGTCGAGCTGAACGTGCTCGCCGGCGAGATCCCCGAGCAGATCGTCGTCGACCTGACCGGCAAGGAAATCGGTGATGTCATCCACATCAACGACGTCACCCTGCCGTCGGGCGCCAAGCCGACCATCGACCGCAACTTCGTGATCGCCAACATCTCGGCGCCCTCGAAGCTCGCTGCCGCCGCTGCCGAAGAGGAAGAGGCCGCCGCCGACGAGGTCGAAGCGACCGAGCAGTCCGACTCCTGATCGCGACCGCGATCACGATGCATCTGACGGAACGGGGCCCTTCGGGGCCCCGTTTTGCATCCGGCCACTGGCCCTGCCCGACCCCGCGCGCTAGTTTCGCGCGCATGAAACTCTTTGTCGGACTAGGCAATCCGGGGGCCAAATACGCCCGGAACCGTCACAATATCGGCTTCATGGCCGTGGATCGGATCGCCGAGGATCACGGCTTTTCGCCGTGGCGCGCGAAGTTCCAGGGCGAGGTCGCCGAGGGGCGGCTCGGCCATGAGAAGGTGCTGCTGCTGAAGCCCGCCACCTTCATGAACCTCTCCGGCCAGTCGGTCGGCGAGGCGATGCGCTTTCACAAGCTCGACAGCACCGACATCACCGTGTTCCACGACGAGATCGACCTCGCACCGGGCCGGCTCAAGACCAAGGCGGGCGGTGGCCATGCCGGCCATAACGGGCTGCGCTCGATCCACCAGCATGTCGGCCCGCATTACGACCGGGTGCGGATGGGCGTCGGACATCCGGGCCACAAGGACAAGGTGCCGGGCTACGTGCTCAAGGATTTCGCCAAGGCGGACGAGGACTGGCTCGACGACATGCTGCGCGGCGTCTCGGACGGGGCGGCGGCATTGGCCGGCGGTGACGATGCGCGTTTCCTCAACGCCGTGGCGCTGCGGCTGAACCCGCCGCGCTCCGGCGGCGGCAGCAAGGGCCCCGCGGCGAAACCCGCGCCGGCGGAGCCCGCGCCGAAGGCCTCGGCCATGACCGAAACCGTCGCAGAGGTGCCCGACAATCGTTCCGCGCTGCAGAAGCTGGCGGACCGCTTCAGATGAACCGCATGCGCGTGGCACTGGAGGACCAGGCCCGCCATTGCGAGGCGCTGGGCTCGCCCTTCATGGGGCGGCTGATGGCATTGCTGTCCGCGCTCTGGCCGTTGCCCGACACCGTGGCTGAACGGCTCGATGCCTGGCCCGGTGAGGTGGGTTCGCAGGCGGCCGCCTTGCCGTTGCGCCTCGCGGGCGGGCTGCATGCGCTGGTGTTACAGGGCCGGGACGCGGCCCTCGCCGCCGCCTATCCGCCCCATGCGGTTTCCGACGACGAGCTGCTGAGCGCCGTAACCGGTGCGATGCAGCGGCACGAGGGGTTTCTGCTCGACTGGATCCAGAGCCCACCCCAGACCAACGAGGTGCGCCGGGCCGCGGCGCTGATCGCCACGGTGCATCTGCTCACCGATCGCTTCGGCCTCCCGATCCGGCTCTCCGAGTTGGGAGCGAGCGGCGGGCTCAACCTTGGCTTCGATGGCTTCGGGATGGAGGTGAAGGGTCGGCGCTACGGGCCTGAAAACGCCTCCGTCGTGCTCAGTCCCGATTGGAAGGGTCCGCTTCCCCCCGCCACCGAGGTCACGGTCGCCGAACGGCGCGGCGTGGATCTCGCGCCGCTCGAACCGTCGCACCCCGATGACGCGCTGCGTCTCATCGCCTATCTGTGGCCGGACCAGACGGACCGGATCGAACGCACCCGGGCCGCGATGGATCTGCGCGGACCGGGTCTTGTCGAACGCGCCGACGCGATTGATTGGCTCGAGCCGCGCCTCGCCGTCGCCCTGCCCGACCACCTGCACATCGTGTTTCACTCGATCGCCTGGCAATACTTCCCACCCGAAGCTCAGGAGCGTGGCCGCGCGTTGATCGAGGCCGCGGGCGCCCGCGCCTCCGAGGCCGCGCCGCTCGCCTGGGTGTCGATGGAAGCGGATGGCAAGGAGCCGGGAGCGCGGATCGGGCTGCGGCTCTGGCCCGGCGATCACGACATCACGCTGGGACGGATCGACTTTCACGGGCGCTGGTTGTGCTGGACCGGCCCGGAGCGGCTGGACGCCGCCGGAAACTGAAGGAGACCGCCATGGAGATGGACGAGAAGTACAACGTGCTCGGCAAGGCACTGGAGCCCTGTTCCACCGACCCGCTCACCGGCTTCTTCCGGGACGGGCATTGCAACACCTGCGCCGAGGATGCGGGCAGCCATACCGTCTGCGCGGTGATGACCGCCGAATTCCTCGCCTATTCGAAATATGTCGGCAACGATCTCAGCTCGCCCCGGCCCGAGTTCGGCTTTGCGGGGCTGAAGCCGGGCGACAGCTGGTGTCTTTGCGCGGGGCGGTTCCTGCAGGCGCATGACGAAGGCTGCGCCCCGCGTGTCCACCTCGCCGCCACGCATCGCCGGGCCTTGGAGATCGTGCCGATCCAAGTGCTCGAAGCGCATTCCGCCTGAAGACAAAGACCCCGACCGGAACGGATCCGGTCGGGGCCTCGTGGCGTCATATCGCTGCTTGAGCGTCGGGCCGATTACTGGCCGTCATCCTCGTCGCCCGCGCCTTCCGTGTCCTCGCCTTCCTCGATGAAGCCTTCGGTCTCGGTATCGTTGGGCTGGATCGTGCTCTCGGTCGTGTCGCGGTAATCCGGATCCTCGGCGTCGTCGGATTCGGCCCGCTCCTCAGGCTCGGCGACGTCCGGGGTGGACACGGCATCGACGGTGTCGACCGCCATGCCCTCGGGAACGGTGAACATCGCCGTCACCGGCGCGCCATTCAGCAGGACCGGGGTATCGACGTCGGTCATGCCCGGCCCGAAATCATAAACGCCGTTGCCGTTCGTCTCGGCGTGCAGCATGGCGACCAGTTCGGTGCCGGCGGAGAGGGCCATCGGCACGACCACGGCGACGCCGGTATTCTCACCCGCCATGACCATCGCGTGGCCCAGCGATTCCGGCACCACCGGCTCGCCATCCGCAACGGCGTGCAGCACGATGTAGCCGTCTTGGCGCGCATTGATGCGCGGGAAGGTGACGGTGGTCTGACCATCCGCCATGGACATCTCCATGGCATTTTCGTCGATCATCATGTCGTCCTGCGCCATGGCGCCACCGGCCATGAGAGCGGTCAGAGCGGCAGCAGTGGTGAATGTTTTCAGCATGTTGGTCTCCAGAATGAGTTCACCCCCCAACACCTGCAGCGCGCTTGGGTTCGTTACAGCGCGACACATGCGTGTGTCCCATCCGTGAGTGCAGCAATCGCCCGATCCGAAACAGAAAAGGCCGGCCGGACAATTGTCCGGCCGGCCCCGCAGCAGTGTTGAAGGGAAGTGACGCTTACTGGCCGTCGTCTTCGTCGCCAGCGTCGCCGTCGCCATCTTCACCTTCTTCGATGAAGCCCTCGGTCTCGGTGTCGTTGGTCTGGATCGGCGACTCGGTGGTGTCACGGTAATCCGGATCCTCGGAATCGTCGGACTCGGCGCGCATCTCCGGTTCCATGGTCGCATCCATGTTGGTGGCGACACGAATTTCCTGCACGCTCAGCATGCCGTCGCCATCCGTGTCATCCTCCATGAGGATCATCGCGCCGTCTTCACCGAAGGCCGCGACCAGCTCCTCGTTGGAGAGCATCATGTCTTCGTTGGCATCGACCTCGGCAAAGGGAATGCTCTGCGCCACGGCGGTCGAAGCGCCGAGAACGAAAGCGGTGGTCGCGAGGGTGGCACTCAGTTTGTTCAGCATGTCGTGTCCTCTCGAATTGTGAGTTCGCCGCCCAACGTGTCGTCGGAGGACTCCGTTCAACGGCGAAGGATCACATAAACGTGAGGAGTGCCAGATCAGGTCGCGATATCAACGCCCAAATGTTTCGCGACGGTGAAGATGTCCTTGTCGCCACGGCCACACATGTTCATCACCAGAAGGTGGTCCCGGGGCAGTTCGGGCGCGATCTTCATCACATGGGCCAGCGCATGGCTCGGCTCCAAGGCCGGGATGATCCCTTCGAGCGCGCAGGAGAGCTTGAACGCCTCGAGCGCCTCCATGTCGGTGATCGAGACGTATTTTGCGCGGCCGATCTCGTGCAGCCAGGCATGCTCCGGACCGATCCCGGGATAGTCGAGACCGGCCGAAATCGAGTGACCCTCGAGAATCTGCCCGTCATCATCCTGCAGCAGATAGGTCTTGTTGCCGTGCAGCACGCCGGGACGGCCGCCGATCAGCGAAGCGCAGTGCTCCATCTTGTCGGACACGCCCTTGCCGCCGGCCTCGACGCCGATGATGTTGACCTCGCGATCGTCGAGGAACGGGAAGAACAGCCCCATCGCGTTCGAGCCGCCGCCGATCGCGGCGATCAGCGTGTCGGGCAGACGCCCCTCGGCGGCCTGCATCTGTTCGCGGACTTCCTTGCCGATGATCGACTGGAAATCGCGCACCATCGCCGGATAGGGGTGCGGCCCCGCCACCGTGCCGATGCAGTAGAAGGTGTCGCGCACATTGGTGACCCAATCGCGCAGCGCGTCGTTCATCGCGTCCTTGAGGGTGCCGCGCCCGGAGGTGACGGGCACCACCTCGGCCCCCAGAAGCCGCATCCGGAACACGTTGGGCGCCTGACGCTCGACGTCATGCGCACCCATGTAGACCACGCATTTCAGGCCGAACTTGGCGCAGACGGTCGCGGTCGCCACGCCGTGCTGGCCGGCGCCGGTCTCGGCGATGATCCGGGTCTTACCCATGCGGCGGGCAAGGATGATCTGTCCCAGCACGTTGTTGATCTTGTGCGCGCCGGTGTGGTTCAGCTCGTCGCGCTTGAGATAGATCTTCGCGCCGCCCAGATGTTCGCTCAGCCGCTCAGCATAATAGAGCGGGCTGGGACGGCCCACGTAATGGGTCCACAGGTCGTCCATCTCGGCCCAGAAGGACGGGTCGGTCTTGGCCTTGTCGTATTCCGCTTCGAGCGACAGGATCAGCGGCATCAGCGTCTCGGAGACGAAGCGCCCGCCGAACTGTCCGAAGCGGCCGCCCTCGTCGGGCCCGGCCATGAAGCTGTTGATGAGATCGTCCGCCATGCGCTGGGCCTCCTCGCGTTCGGCTCCCGGACTACCCCTGCCATGCCTGACGGTAAAGGGCCTTGGCGGTCATTCGTCGCCGCGGTCGCGCCAGCGCCGCAGCATGCCCTCGCTCCAGCGACGACCGCGGATCAGCGCGGTGTTGACGCTTGGTCGCAGCATCGGCAGGTCCACCGCCAGAAGCGCCAGCCCGATCGGCAGCATCCACAGGCCGAAGAGCGGCAGGATCGCCGCGAGACCGCCGAGAATCAGGAACAGCCCTGCCGGGATGCGGATCCAGCGCGCGCGATCCGCCATCAATCGCTCGGTCAGCCCATGCAGGCGGGGAGATCCGCCGGTCATGGCCCGCATCTGCCGGCGCAGCCGGGCCTTCTCACGCTCGTGATCGACGGTTTTGCTCATGGACGGCATGTAGGGCAGCCGAGGGGGCAGCGCAATCTGTTGCGCTCAACCGCGTGCAGCGTCGAGAAAGGCGCGGATCCGGGCCGCGTCCTTGACGCCCGGCGCACTCTCTACCCCGGAAGAGACGTCGAGCTGGCGTGCCCCGGTCCGGGCCACGGCCTCGGCGAGGTTGTCCGGCGTCAGCCCGCCGGCCAGCATCCACGGCACCGGCCAGCGCCGCCCTGCGATCAGCCGCCAATCGAAGGCCAGCCCGTTGCCGCCCGGCAGGGGCGCGTCCTTCGGAGCCTTGGCATCGACGAGGATCTGGTCGGCCACTGCGGCATAGGTATCGAGCGCGGGCAGGTCCGCCTCGGAGGCCACCCCGACCGCCTTCATCACCGGCAGCCCGTGACGGGCGCGGATCTCGGCCACGCGCTCTGGCGTCTCGCGGCCATGCAACTGAAGCATGTCGAGCGGCACACGGGCCACGATCTCGTCGAGCATGGCATCGTTGGCATCGACCACCAGCGCCACCTTGGCGATGCCCGGCGGCACCTCGACAGCCAACTCGACGGCCTGCTCGACGCTTACCGCGCGCGGTGATTTCGCGAAGAAGACGAAACCCACATAGCGCGCGCCTGCGGTCACGGCAGCGTCGAGCCCGGCCCTGTCGGACAGGCCGCAGATCTTGACGGAGACAGGCATGATCAGGCGCGGGCGGGCGTCGCCGGACGATCGACCAGCGCGAGCACCTCGTCCTGACCCTCGTGCTTCTCGTGACGCAGTCGGTCGACCTCGCGCTCGAGCCGGTTCACTTCGCGGGCGCGCTTGCGGGCCTCGGCGCGGTGCCGGTGCTCGCGCAGCCATTCCCACAGGAAGCCGATCATCAGGCCGAGTGCCACGCCGATCAGGATCACGGCATAGAGCGGCATGTCGATGTCGGGCGAGACGCCGAACAGCCCGCTCAGCCCCTCGGGCAGCACCCGCAGCGTGACCATGCCACGATTGGCGAGGCCGAGGATGACGAGACAGATGGCGACGATGCCCCAGAAGGCGGTGCGGAAAGCTCTCATGTGGTGGTTCTATTTCCCGTTTAGCCGGTCGCGCAACAGCTTGCCGGTCTTGAAGAAGGGGACGTGTTTTTCCTCGACCTCGACCGCCTCGCCGGTGCGAGGGTTGCGGCCCAGCCGCTGGTCGCGTTTCTTGACCGAAAAGGCCCCGAAACCACGCAGTTCGACGCGGTTGCCCTCGGCCATGGCCTGGGTGATCCGGTCGAATATGGTGTTCACGATTTTTTCGACGTCGCGTTGGTAGAGATGCGGATTCTCGTCCGCGATCTTCTGGATCAGTTCGGATCGAATCATGAGCGGGCCTCCCCCTGCCTGCTTCGCCCTGCGGGTGCTGGACGTCACGAGGCTGTGACCTCAAGACTATAGGCCCTCTCCGGGTTCCGATAAATAGTCTGGTAAATCAAGGGTACGCTTTTGAAGCTCCGTTCACGAAAAGACCCCGCCGCCCGGGTGGGGCGACGGGGCCGAAGAGCTGTCCGGGGCCCGTGAGGGCCCCGGTCGGGCTCAGCGGTCGCCCTTGAGGGCGGCGCCGAGGATGTCGCCCAGCGAGGCGCCCGAATCGGAGGAGCCGTACTGCTCGACCGCTTCTTTCTCTTCGGCGATCTCGCGCGCCTTGATCGACAGGCCCAGCTTGCGGGTCTTGCTGTCGACGTTGGTGACGCGGACATCGACCTTGTCGCCGACGCCGAAGCGCTCGGGGCGCTGCTCGGCGCGGTCGCGCGACAGGTCCGAGCGACGGATGAAGGACTTCATGCCCTCATAGGTCACCTCGATGCCGCCATCCTCGATCTTGGTCACCTCGACGGTGATGATCGAGCCGCGCTTCACGCCGCCGATGGCATCCGCGAACGGGTCGCCGTCCATCGCCTTGATCGAGAGCGAGATGCGCTCCTTCTCGATGTCGACCTCGGTGACCTTGGCCTTCACGACGTCGCCCTTGCGGAAGTCGCCGATCACGTCCTCGCCACGACCTTCCCAGGTCAGGTCCGAGAGGTGAACCATGCCGTCGATGTCGCCCGGGAGACCCACGAACAGGCCGAACTCGGTGATGTTCTTCACCTCGCCCTCGACCTCGGTGCCCTCGGGGTGCGTCTCGGCGAAGACTTCCCATGGGTTGCGCTGGGTCTGCTTCAGGCCGAGCGAGACGCGGCGCTTGGCGCTGTCGATCTCGAGCACCATCACTTCCACTTCCTGCGAGGTGGAGACGATCTTGCCGGGGTGCACGTTCTTCTTGGTCCAGCTCATCTCGGAGACGTGGACCAGACCCTCGACGCCCGGCTCCAGCTCCACGAAGGCGCCGTAGTCGGTGATGTTGGTCACGCGGCCGGTGTGCACGCTCTCGATCGGGAACTTGGCTTCCACCGAATCCCACGGATCGTCCTGCAGCTGCTTCATGCCGAGGCTGATGCGGTGGGTTTCCTTGTTGATCTTGATGACCTGGACCTTGACGGTCTCGCCGATCGACAGGATCTCCGAGGGGTGGTTCACGCGGCGCCATGCCATGTCGGTGACGTGCAGCAGGCCGTCGACACCGCCGAGATCAACGAACGCACCGTATTCGGTGATGTTCTTGACCACGCCGTCGACCGTCTGGCCTTCGTGCAGGTTGGCGATGACCTCGGCACGCTGCTCGGCGCGGCTCTCTTCGAGGATCGCACGACGCGAGACCACGATGTTGCCACGGCGGCGGTCCATCTTGAGGATCTGGAACGGCTGCTTGAGACCCATGAGCGGACCGGCGTCGCGCACGGGGCGCACATCGACCTGGGAGCCGGGCAGGAAGGCCACGGCGCCGCCGAGATCGACGGTGAAGCCACCCTTGACGCGGCCGAAGATGGCGCCCTCGACGCGCTCCTCGTCAGCATAGGCCTTCTCGAGACGGTCCCACGCCTCTTCACGGCGGGCCATCTCACGCGAGATGACGGCTTCGCCGCGGGCGTTCTCGACCTGGCGGAGGAACACCTCGACCTCGTCGCCGGGCTTCAGATCGGCCTGCTCGCCAGGGTTGGCGAATTCCTTGAGATCGATGCGGCCTTCCATCTTGTAGCCGACATCGATGATGGCCTGGCCCGCCTCGATGGCGAGAACGCGGCCCTTGACGACACTGCCTTCGGACGGCGTGTCGATTTCGAAGCTTTCGTTCAGGAGGGCTTCGAATTCCTCCATGGATGCTTTAGCGCACATGCGGTCAGTTTTTCCTTTGTAAGTCGCTATACGGGCCAGGCGGTTGTCTCCGCCGGTCTTTGGATTTCGGCTTGCCGAAAGGGCGTCCAACGCGACCGGGGCCGGAAATTCCGACCCTGTCTCGTCCTGCTCGCGCGCAATACGCACCGCCCCTCGACGCTCGCGTCTATAGAGCGAACCGGCCTTCGGATCAAGCGGCAGGGCCACACCCTCTTGCACCGATGCGTGCCCCCGCCCTACCGGGCCGCCCGGGCCGAGGCTCCCAGCCGCAGGGCGCGGCCACGCCGCCCCCGCTATTGATCGAGGGCAGCGGAGACCTTTGCGATGGCAGCGGCGACGGCCTGCGCCACGTCGAGCTCCGAGGTATCGAGCAGATGCGCATCATCCGCCGGCCGCAGCGGCGCCGTGGCCCGCTCCGAATCTCGCGCGTCGCGCGCTTGCACGTCGGCGAGGACGCTGTCGAAGTTCGCCGCATGCCCGGCCTCGACCAGTTCCGCCAGCCGACGACCGGCCCGAGCCTCGGCGCTGGCGGTAACGAAGAGCTTCACCTCGGCCTCGGGGCAGATCACCGTGCCGATGTCGCGCCCGTCGAGCACCGCGCCGCCCTCGCGCCGGGCGAAGCCGCGCTGGAAATCGAGCAGCGCCGCGCGCACCTCGCCGATTGCCGCGACCTCGCTGGCCGCCTGCGCGACCTCGGGGCTGCGCAGCCCCGGCTGCTCCAGCGCCTCGGGCACCAGTCCGCGCGCCGCCGCCACCGGCTCGGCGCCCTTGAGTACCAGCGCGCCCACGGCGCGATACAGGAGCCCGGTGTCGAGATGCGCGAAGCCGAAATGCGCCGCGACGGCGCGCCCCACCGTGCCCTTGCCGGCCGCGGCCGGACCGTCGATGGCGACCGTGAAGATCATGCCCGCCTCACATCCGCGCCGAGCCCGGTCATCAAGGGCTCGAACACCGGAAAGGAGGTCGCGATCGGCCCGCCGTCATCGACCCGCATCGGCGCGTTCGTGGCCAGTCCCATGACCAGGAACGACATGGCGATGCGGTGATCGAGCCGGCTCTCCACCGTGGCGCCGCCGGGCACCTTGCCATGGCCGAGCCCATGCACGACCCACCAGTCCTCGCCCTCCTCGACCTCGACGCCAGCCGCGCGCAGCCCCTGCGCCATGGCGTCGATCCGGTCGCTCTCCTTAACGCGCAACTCACGCACGCCACGCATCACGGTCGGGCCTTCGGCAAAGGCCGCGACGACAGAGAGCACCGGATATTCGTCGATCATGCTCGCAGCGCGCGCGGGCGGCACCTCGATGCCCTTCATGTCCGGAGAGAAACGCGCGCGCAGATCGGCCACCGGCTCGCCGCCCTCCTCGCGGGGGTTCTCGTAGGTCAGGTCGGCCCCCATCTCGCGCAGCGTCTCGAACAGCCCGGCGCGGGTCGGGTTCAGACCGATATTGGGCACCAGCACGTCCGAGCCTTCGGCGATCAGGGCAGCGCAGACCGGAAAGGCCGCGGAGCTGGGATCGCGCGGCACCACGATGTGCTGCGGCTTCAGCTCCGGCTGGCCGGTGAGTGTGATCACCCGGCCCTCCTCGGTCTCCTCGACCGTGATCTCGGCGCCGAACCCCGCAAGCATCCGCTCGGTATGGTCGCGGGTGGCCTCCTTCTCGATCACCACGGTCTTGCCGGGCGCGTTGAGACCCGCCAGCAGCACCGCCGACTTCACCTGCGCCGAGGGTACCGGCACGGTATAGCGCACCGGCATCGGATCGCGCACGCCGGTGATCGTCATCGGCAACCGCCCGCCTTCGCGCCCTTCGGCCTTCGCACCGAACAGCGCCAGCGGATCGGTGACGCGGCCCATCGGACGCGAGCAGAGCGAGGCGTCGCCGGTGAAGGTCACGGTGATCGGCGTGGTGGCCATCGCCCCCATGATCAGCCGTACGCCGGTACCCGAATTGCCGCAATCGATCACGCCCGCGGGCTCGGCAAAGCCGCCGACACCGACGCCATGCACCGACCAGCGGCCCCCGCCGTGATCGGTGACCTCTGCGCCGAAGGCGCGCATCGCCTTCGCGGTGTCTATCACGTCCTGCCCCTCGAGCAGACCCTCGATCACCGTTTCTCCCACCGAAAGCGCACCGAGGATCAGGCTGCGGTGGCTGATCGACTTGTCGCCGGGCACATGCGCCTCGCCCGTGAGGGCGGGTCCGCGCTGGGACATCATCGGGATCGGATCGCCATGGCCGGACATCGGGGCACCTCGTGAGTTGATCGCCTGCGTTCCTAGACCGACGCCGAGGCATGGTCCACGCCCATGGCCACTTTGTTCCTCAAATACGCAATACGCCCGGCCGAAGCCTCACGGCCGGCGGAAGGTCAGGTAGTGCGGACGCCGCCCCTCGCGCAGGGCCTTTTGCTCGTAGCGGGTCGAGGGCCAGTCGCTCCAGGCCTGATCGTCGGGATGATCGACGCGTTCGAACCCCGCGACGGGCACTTCCTCGAGCGTCTGGCGCACATAGTCGGGAATGTCCGTCGCCACGCGGAACTCGGCGCCCGGCGACAGCACCCGGAACAGCGGTTCAAGGTGCTCCTGCGTCACGAAGCGCCGACGATGGTGCCGTGCCTTGGGCCAGGGATCGGGATAGTTCAGGAAGGCCTTCTCGATGCTGCCATCGGGCAGCACGTCGAACAGGTCGCGCACATCGCCCGGATGCACGGCAATGTTGTCCACCTCGGCGTCGCGGATCTTGCCCAGCAGCATCGCCACGCCGTTGATGAAGGGCTCGGCGCCGATGATCGCGACATCGGGATAGGATTTCGCCATATGCACGAGGTGCTCGCCGCCGCCGAAGCCGACCTCGAGCCAGACCGGCCTGTCGCCGAACCGCCTCGCGAGGTCGAGCTTTTCGCGTTCGGGGTTCACGTCCCAGCCCACCGGGCCGGGCGAGAGCGCGTCGAGATCGTGCTCGAGATGGTCCTTCTGCGTCGGGCGCAGGGTCTTGCCGTGAATCCGGCCATAGAAGTTGCGCCAGGGGGCGCCGATGGGGTGCGAGCCTTTTGTCATGGCGCGCGGGTTAGCGCGGGTCGCGCCAGCGCGCAACATCCCCATCAGCGGGCGGGCGCCCCGGCCGGTCGCCATGCGTATCTATGGGGAAATGAACCAAGGGGAGCGTGCCCCATGGTTCATCTTTCTCCAAATACGCAAATGGAACGCCCATTCCCAAGCGCCCCAAAGTAGAGCCGGGCGCCGCCCTTACAGCCCCCGCTTGAGCGCCTCGCCAAGATCGGTACGTTCCCAGGAGAACCCGCCATCCGCTTCGGGGGCGCGGCCGAAATGGCCATAGGCGGCGGTGCGGGCATAGATCGGACGGTTCAGCCCGAGATGGGTGCGGATGCCGCGCGGCGTCAGGTCCATCGCCTGCGCCACGGCGCGCTCGATCGCCGCATTGGCGACCTCGCCCGTGCCATGGGTGTCGGCATAGATCGACAACGGCCGGGCGACACCGATCGCGTAGGAGAGCTGGATCGTGCAGCGCTCCGCCAGTCCCGCGGCGACCACGTTCTTGGCGAGGTAGCGCGCGGCATAGGCGGCCGAGCGATCGACCTTGGTCGGATCCTTGCCCGAGAAGGCGCCGCCGCCATGCGGCGCAGCGCCGCCATAGGTGTCGACGATGATCTTGCGACCGGTGAGGCCTGCGTCGCCGTCCGGTCCGCCGATCACGAAGCGACCGGTGGGATTCACCCACCATTCGGTCTCGGGCGTGATCCAGCCCTGCGGCAGCACCTCGCGGATATAGGGCTCGACGATCTCGCGAATGTCGGCGCTGGTCTGGCCCTCGTCGGAATGCTGGGTCGAGAGCACGATCGAGGTGACGCCGACCGGCATGCCGTTCTCGTAGCGCAGCGATATCTGGCTCTTGGCATCGGGGCGCAGCGTCGGCTCGGCGCCGGATTTGCGCGCTTCGGTCAGCCGCTTGAGCACGCGATGCGCGTAGTGGATCGGTGCCGGCATCAATTCGGGCGTCTCGCGGCAGGCATAGCCGAACATGATGCCCTGATCGCCCGCGCCCTCTTCCTTGCCCTCGGCGGCGTCGACGCCTTGGGCGATATGCGCCGATTGCGCATGCAGCAGGTTGGTCACCTCGACATCGCGATGATGGAAGGCGTCCTGCTCGTAGCCGATGTCGCGGATGCAGTCGCGTACGATGCCCTCGACCCCGCCGAGCACCGTCTCGAGACGGTCCCGATCCCGCAGGCCGATCTCTCCGCCGACGATGACGCGGTTGGTGGTGGCGAAGGTCTCGCAGGCGACGCGCGCCTCCGGCTCCTCGGCCAGCAGCGCGTCGAGCACCGCGTCGGAGATCCGGTCGCAGACCTTGTCGGGATGGCCTTCGGACACCGATTCGGAGGTGAAGATGTAGTTCTGGCGGGACATGAAGAGGCGCTCCATTGAAATTCGCCCGACACGCCAGGAAGCCGTTGTGCCGGGAATCCGGCTTCGCTACGCCCCGGCCCGGTCCCGGTCAAGCCGTTTCCGACGCATACCTGCCAGTCCCAGCGCCATCAGCATCGCCAGCATCGGCCCATCGCCCCAGCGTGCATAGGCGGGCGCGACACCGCGCGGCGGGAGCGCCGCATCCAGCGCCCCGGTCTCGCCCAGCCCGATCCGCGCTGTCACCCGGCCTTGGGCATCGATCATGCCCGACACGCCGGTATTGGCGACCCGCGCCATCGGCATGCGCTGCTCGATCGCGCGCAGCCGGGCCTGTGCGAAGTGCTGATAGGGCCCCGACAGGGTGCCGAACCAGGCGTCATTGGTCATCAGGAGCATCAGCCGAGACCGCAGCGCCCCGGTCGCCGCAACCGCGTTGATCTCTCGCGCGAAGATCCCCTCGTAGCAGATCAGCGGCAACGCCAGCCCGATCCCCGGCACAGCGACCGGATGCAGCCCGGGGCCGGGCGTGTAACCGCCGCCCTCGCTCGCCGCGAGACCATGGATGCCGAAGCGCGCCGCCACCTCGCCAAAGGGGATGTATTCGCCGAACGGTACGAGATGTGTTTTGTCGTAGAGCGAGGCGATCCGCCCCTCCCCGTCCAGGACGATGGCGGAATTGTAGTAGCGCGCGGCTTCGCGCCGCTGGATGCCCAGCGCCAGTGGCGCTCCGCGCGCCGCCACCACACCCTCGGCCAAGGCGGCCTCCGACTGATCCAGAAGCCATGGCAGCGCCGTTTCCGGCCAGACCACCAAGTCTGGCACGGGGCCGTCTGCCGTGAGGGACATCAACCGGTCGTGAAACACGGGCGCCCAGTCCGGGTCCCATTTCAGCGACTGCACCGCGTTGGGCTGCACCAACCTCACGATGGGGGCATCGGGGGACGGGGCCGGCGCCGGGCCGGGATCGAGCACGACCCATGCCCCGGCACAAGCCAGCACCGGCACCGCAAGCCAGAAGCTGCGCCCGATGGAAAGCGCGACCGCCGGCAGGCCCAGCGCAATCAGGGTCAGAAGCGGCGCGCCGCCCAGCGCTGCGAGCTGCGCCACCGGCGTACCGATGAAGACATGTCCCGGCATCGCCCAGGGAAAGCCGGTGAAGACCACGCCGCGCGCCATCTCCGCCGCGACCCAGAGCGCCACGAGCAGGGCCGCGCTTCGACGATGCGCGATTGCAAAGACCGCACCCCAGAACAGCGCCAACCCGCCGCAGAGCAGCACCACCGCGAAGGGCGCCATCCAGCCATCACGTGCGGCATCCACGAAAAAGGGCTCGACGATCCAGGACAGACCGAGCCCGAACCAGCCCGCGCCGAAGGCCCAACCGGTCAAAAAGGCGCCGCCCCGCGTCGCGTCGTGGCGGCGCAGCACCAGAACGAGAAGGATCGCCGGCAGCGTCAGCCACCACGCCCCCCAAGGCGCGAGGCCCAGCGCCCCTGCCACGCCCGCGAAACCGGCCATCGCAGCCCGCGGCCACGGCCGCGCCGCCATGCGTCGCACGGCGGGGCGGGGCCCGGACCGCAAGCTGGCGGCACTCATCCGCTCAGGCGTCCCGGCTCTCGGGAAGGCGGATGCGGAGCCGCTTGATGCGGCGCGGGTCGGCATCGATCACCTCGAACTCGATGCCGGCCGGGTGCTCGATCACCTCGCCGCGCGCGGGCACGTGCCCCGCCAGCATTGACACCAGGCCGCCGAGGCTGTCGATCTCCTCCTCATCGATCTCTTCGTGATCGGTGAGGTCCATGCCGATCGCCCGTTCGAAGGTTTCGAGCGGCGTGCGCGCAAGCGCCAGCCAGACCCCGGGCTTCTCGCGCAGGAAGCTCTGCGCCTCGTCGACATCGTGCTCGTCCTCGATCTCGCCGACCACGGTTTCGATCAGATCCTCGATGGTGACGAGCCCGTCCGTGCCACCATATTCGTCGATCACCAAAGCCATGTGGATCCGTTCGGTCTGCATCTTCTGCAGAAGCACGCCCAGCGGCATCGAGGGCGGAACATAGAGCAGCGAGCGCAACATATCGCGCAGGCTGAAATCGGGCCGCTCCGGCACGAAGCAGAACTTGAGCGCGAAATCCTTGAGATTAACGAGCCCGATCGGCGTATCGAGCGTGCCGTCGAAAACCGGAATGCGGGTGAGACCGCTTTCGCGGAACACCTCGACCAGCTCTTCCATCGGAATGGTGACAGGCACCGCCGTGATGTCCGCCTTGGGCACCATCACGTCCTCGACCCGCATCCGGCGCAGATTGAGCATCCCCGGAACCGGCAGCACCTGCGCAAAGCTGCGCGGCGCCTCTATCGGCGGCAGGTCCGTCTCGGGGGGATTGAGCACCCCGATGATGCGGCTGAAGAAACCGCGCCCTCCGCCATTCTCGGCGGTGACGCTACTTGGCCCCTCGGGACCATCTCCGTCGCCGTCGCGGGTCTGTCCCGCTTCGGCCGTGTCAAACGCGTCGCCCATCGTCTCCTTCCGGTGCTGCCTCTGTTGCGGCATATGGGTCTGCCACCCCCATCTTGCCAAGTATCTCCGTCTCGAGACCTTCCATCAGCGCCGCATCGGCGTCGGTTTCATGGTCATAGCCCAGCAGATGCAAGGTCCCATGCACCAACAGATGCGTCACGTGATCGGCGGTTGTCCGCCCGCTCGCCTCGGCTTCGCGGGTACAGGTCTCCCAGGCGATGGCGATATCGCCCAACTCGGTCGGTCCCATCGAATCGCGCCGCGGCGGCGCCGGACGTGCGCCAGGCCGCGCCGCGCCGCGCTCGTCGGAGGGCCAGCTCAGCACGTTGGTGGGCTTGGGCTTTCCCCGGAAATCGGCGTTGAGATCGGCGATCCGCGCATCGGAACACCCCAGCAGGCTGATCTCGAAACCCGCGGGATCGAGCCCGACGCCGCGCAGCGCCGTCGCGCAGGCGGCCTCGGCCAGCGCTTCAAGACCGGCGGCCTCCCAGCGGTGATCCTCGATCAGGCAGTCGACCAATGGCGGCCGGGCCGGTTTACGCGGCGCCATCGGCTTCGTAGGCATCGATGATCGCGGCGACCAGCGGGTGGCGCACCACGTCCTTCGAGGTGAAGTAGTTGAAACTGATCTTCGGGATGCCCTTGAGCAGTCGCTCGGCGTCATGCAGACCCGAGGTCACGCCACGCGGCAGGTCGACCTGGCTGCGGTCGCCGGTGATCACCATGCGCGAGCCCTCGCCCAGACGGGTCAGGAACATCTTCATCTGCATCGTCGTGGCGTTCTGCGCTTCGTCGAGAACCACGAAGGCGCGGGACAGGGTGCGGCCGCGCATGAAGGCCAGCGGCGCGATCTCGATTACCTTTTCCTCCATCATCTTGGAGGCCTGCTTGCCGGGCAGGAAATCGTTCAGCGCGTCGTAGAGCGGCTGCATGTAGGGATCGACCTTCTCCTTCATGTCGCCGGGCAGGTAGCCGAGCTTCTCGCCCGCCTCGACCGCCGGGCGCGACAGGATGATCTTGTCGACATGGCCCTGCAGGAACATCGACACGCCCACCGCGACCGCCAGATAGGTCTTGCCGGTGCCGGCGGGGCCGATGCCGAAGCACAGCTCGTTGTCGAACAGCGAACGCACATAGGCCTTCTGGGCCTCGGTGCGCGGCTCGACGAGCTTGCGGCGGGTCTTGATCTCGATCCGCTCGGCGGCCGGGTCGGCCTTGAACAGGTCGATCTGGTCGGCTTCGCCGGTGCCGGCGGGTTCGAGGCTGCCCATGCGCAATTCGCGATCCACATCGCCGGGCTCCACGGCGCGCCCGGCCTCGAGCCGGGCATAGAGAGCGCGAAGCACGCGCGCCGCATCGGCACCCGCCTCTTCCTCGCCGATCACCGACAGGCGGTTGCCGCGCCGCAGGATCTGCACACCCAGCCGCTCCTCGATCGCCGCGATGTGGCGATCGTGTTCACCACAAAGATCTATCAGCAGGAAATTGTTCGGAAACTCGAGTACGGTCTCGGTCGGGGTGGCGATGGACAAGCAGGACTCCTCATGCCGGATGGTGCCGAGCGGCAACCCGATGGTCGCAATTCGCGGCTGGCCGCGCAAGCGCATCACATGGGCACCTGAAAGAAAACGCGCAAGCCCGGATCACGTTTCCGCCCATTCGCACGAAAAGGGCCGCGCCTTCTGGCACGGCCCCACTCCGGTGCCCGTTTTCCGGGCGTTCGAGCGCCTTCTTCGTCAGAGGGGATCGGGGATCGGCGAGCCATCCTTGAACGGGCCCACCGCGACGCCGGGCTGCGCCACGCCGGAACAGACCGGCAGCCCGTCGGGGGTCAGGCGCTCGCTCATGTAGCCTTCGAACCCGTCATCGATGATCCAGTGGTCGCAGCCATCGGGATCGACCCAGATCCCGGCGACCATCGTCGACAGATCATGCGAGTTGATGCCGCGATCGGCGGTCTTGTCCGGCCCGATCGGCGTGCAGGCGGCCGCGGAACCCAGCAGGCCGAGGATCGCGAAACTCTTGAGAATGGTCATGTCTCGCTCCTCAGCGCAGGCAGTAGATTTCGACGCGGCGGTTTGTCTGCATGCCGGCGGCGGTCGCGTTCGACGCCTTGGGCTTGCGCTCCCCGAAGCCACGCACGTCGACGACACGGGCACCGACCCCCTGCGCCACGCTGGCGACCGCGCGGGCGCGGTTGTCGGACAAGGTGATGTTGTACTCGTCGCTCGCGCGGCTGTCGGTATGACCGTAGATCAGGAAACCGAAGGCGTTCGCCTGGGTGAAGAACTGGCGCAGCCGCTCGCGGCCCGCGGCCGAGATATCGTAGCGATCGGTGGCAAAGAGCGTGTCGGTCGGTACCACGCCGCAGATCTCGGACCGGTGGCAGACCGGGCTGCCGTCACGGCGCCGCCGCGGGCCCATATAGCCCTCGGCCCCGTCATCCATGGCCCAGTGCTCGCAACCGTCGGGGTCGATCCAGATATTCGGGCTGTAGCGCTCGGCATCGACGATCCGGGGATCCTGCGCCACAGCCGGCACGCTCAACGCTCCGAGCGCCAGCCCGCCCGCGACGATCCCCCCGACCGCGGCGCGCAGCTTAGCTTTGATGAATGAGGCCAATTGTTTTTCCTTCCCGAACTCATACCGTCGAACCCCTCCTCCGGCAGCTGGGAGGCGGTCTGATGCAGGAGTGTTAATGCAGATCGAGCACTTGGGAAGGCCTCGGCAGTAAATTGCCGAGAACTATGACAACAGTAGATGCGGCCACCCTGGCATTGTCACGATGCGGGCAACCCATTCGCCCTTGGGGCGTGCCGAGTCACTGAACGCGCCTTGCTTCCGCCGCATTCATGACGAAGGGGGCTTGATTCGCCCGACGCTTATTCCAGAAGCTCGCCTGCGAGAGAGTTCGGCCCCGAGGCGGTGATGCGAACCTGAGCGATGTCGCCCCGCCGCGTCTCGGGCGCGTCCACATGCACGGCAAAGAGATGCTCGGATTTGCCGACCATCTGCCCGGGCAGCCGCCCCGGCTTTTCGAACAGCACCGTGGTCTTGCGGCCGACCATCGCCTGCTGCGCGGCGCGCTGCTGCTCGCCGAGCAGGCCCTGCAACCGTTGCAGCCGCTCATCCATCACCGCCGCCTCGACCTGGACCTTGCGCTCGGCGGCCGGGGTGCCGGGACGCGGCGAATACTTGAACGAGAATGCCGAGCCATAGCGGACCTCGCGCACGAGCTGCATCGTCGCCTCGAAATCGGCATCGGTCTCGCCGGGAAAGCCGACGATGAAATCCGAGGTCAGCAGGATGTCGGGGCGCGCCGCACGAATCCGTTCGATCAGCCGCAGATACTGCTCGGCCGTGTGCTTGCGATTCATCGCCTTGAGGATCCGATCCGAGCCCGACTGCACCGGCAGGTGCAGATAGGGCATCAGCTTGGCCTCGTTTCCATGCGCCGCGATCAGCGCCTCGTCCATGTCGTTGGGATGCGAGGTGGTGTAGCGGATCCGCTCCAACCCGTCGATCGCCGCGAGTTGGCCCACCAGCGCCGCGAGACCGCCCTCGGCCCCGTTCAGATCGCCATGCCAGGCGTTGACGTTCTGGCCGAGCAGCGTGATCTCGCGAACCCCGGCCTCGACCAGCCCGCGCGCCTCGGCGACGATGCGATCGGCCGGGCGGCTGACTTCGGCGCCGCGAGTGTAGGGCACCACGCAAAACGCACAGAACTTGTCGCAGCCCTCCTGCACGGTGAGAAAGGCGGTCGGACCGCGCTTGGCCTTGGGCCGGGATTTCAGTGCCGCGAACTTATCGTCTTCGGGAAAATCCGTGTCGACGGCACGACCGCCCTGCCCGACCCGGGCTTCCATCTCCGGCAGCCGGTGATAGCTCTGCGGACCCACCACGAGATCGACGAGCGGCATCCGGTTCAGGATCTCCTCGCCCTCGGCCTGCGCGACGCAGCCGGCGACGCCGATCTTCAGGCCGGGCTTGGCCTCCTTGAGCGGACGCAGCCGCCCCAGATCGGAATAGACCTTTTCGGCGGCCTTCTCGCGGATGTGACAGGTGTTGAGCAGCACCATGTCGGCCTCGTCCGCCGTCTCCGTGGTGACGTAGCCCGACCCGCCCAGCGCCTCGGCCATGCGCTCGCTATCATAGACGTTCATCTGACAGCCATAAGTCTTGATGAAGAGCTTCTTGGGCGCCTGGTCCATCGCGGCCATCCTTTGCGAGATCAGGGGCCGGGTCTAAGCCAAAGCCCGGCATCTTGCAATGTCGCCCCGCCCCCGCCATCCCTGTGGTCGAACGGCGGGAGACGGCAATGGAGCATGACGGCATCGAGCGGTTCGCGGCGGCGCTGCGCAAGGCGCGGCATGGCTTCTCGGGGCCGGTCGCGCTGGTTCTGATCGAGGATGGTATCGAGGTCGAAAGCACGCTGCGCCACCACCTCGACCTGGGTTTCTCGCAGGTCGTGGCCATCGCCCCCGATGATCTGCCGCGGCCCGATCTTTCGGATCCCCGCCTCGCCTGGGTGCGCGGAGAGACACGCCGCGACGGCGCCTGCGCCGATCTCGTCAACGCCGTGATCGCCGCCGCGGCGCCGGGCCAGTGGCTGTTCTACTGCTACAATGCCGAATACCTGTTCTTCCCGTTCTCCGAGCATCGTGGGGTGGCCAATCTTTGCGCCTTCGTGGCCGAGGAGCGGCGCGACAGCGTGCCCTGCGTCACGCTCGATCTCTTCGCCGCCGATCTCGAGGCCCACCCGACCGGCGTCACGTGCGCGGCTGCGCATCTCGACCGGATCGGCTATTACGCGCGCGATCGCTATGACGCGCAGGGCCGGTTGATGGAGCGGCAGCCCGAAATCCACGGCGGGCTGCGCTGGCGCCTCGAGGAACACGTGCCCGCCGACCGGCGGCAGATCCTGCGGATCGCGCTGTTCCGCACAGCCCCAGGCCTCAGGCTCGGTGCAGATCACCGGTTCAACCAAGCGGAATACAACACGCTGCAATGCCCGTGGCACCGCTCGCCCACGGCGGCGACCGCCTCGTTTCGCACCGCGAAGGCGCTGCGCCGCAACCCCGCCACGCGCGAGGCGATCAACGGTTTCGACTGGCCCGGCGCCACGCCTTTCGCCTGGCGGTCGCAACAGCTTCTCGATCTGGGGCTGATCGAACCCGGGCAATGGTTCTGAACGGGGCTTCCGATCAGGCCCGGCCGTAGGCCTCGGCGATGGCGATCTGCATTGCAGCGGCCGGGTCACGATGCGCCCAGGACACGAGCTGGAAGGCCGGGTAGTAGCGTTCGCAGGCGTTGAAGGCCGTGTGGATCATCGTATCGACCTGCTCGGGACCCGCGATCTGGCCGCCGGACAATACCAGCCCATAGCGATAGGCCATCATTCCCTGCGCGCCCCACCAGGTGAAGCCGCCGGCCCAGCAACGGTCGTTGATGCGGTTGATGAGGTCGTGGATCTGCGGCAGCCGTGGCTCTGGCGGCTCCATCTCGAACATGCAGGCCAGCCGCAGCGTTTCGTCGGCGGGCTGCCAGGCCAGCGTCACCGCGTAATCACGCCACTGCCCCTTGAGCGTCATCGCGATCTGATCCTCGGCCACCCGTTCGACCGCCCATTCGTGCAGGTCGGCAACCTGCTCGACCAGGTCGATCGGGTGGATCTCGTCGTCGAGATAGGACTCTGACAGCGCCATGACGGCCTCTTTTCTTTGCGGCGACGGGTACGCGGAGGCCCGTCTCGGATGCGGCGGCAGGGGTTCTTCCACCCGCTTGGCTTCGAGTGTATATGGTGAGTCTCGACCGAGTCGCTGTAAAGTCGTTTCTTGGGGATAATCCCCCCGATTCGACCGATTCGAGAATCACTCCCGACATTTCTTGTGGATAACCGAATCGGCTCCTGGCGGTTCCGCAGGGGCACGCTGCCGTCACGACGGGCGTTGCACCCGGTCGCGTGCTGCGTCAGCCTCCGCCGCAAAACGGGAGACTGCGATGAACACCGACCTCTTGAAGCGCCTGTGCGAGATGCCCGGCGTGCCGGGCCACGAACACCGTGTCCGCGACCTGATCACCACCGAGATCGAAGGCCTGTTCGACCATGTCGAGACCGATCCGATGGGCAGCCTGATCTGCCGCCGTGACGCGGCCACCGAAGGTGCGCCGAAGATCATGCTGCTGTGTCACATGGACGAAATCGGGTTTCTCGTCAGCCACGTCGACGAAAAGGGCTTCGTGTGGCTGCAGCCGGTCGGCGGCTTCGACCCGCGCAACCTGTTCTCGCGCCGGGTGCTGGTCTGCACCGATCAGGGCGACATCAAAGGGGTGATGAACCCGGGCGGCAAGCCGCTGCACATCTCCTCGGCCGAGGACCGCAAGAAGGTGCCCGAACTGGGCGAGTTCTACATCGACACCGGCCTCGGCAAGGCCGCCGCCGACAAGGTGAAGATCGGCGACATGGTGGTGATGGACGAGCCGTTCCTCGAAATGGGTGAGAAGTTCGTCTCCAAGGCGCTCGACAACCGCGTCGCCTGCTGGCTCGGCATCGAGGCGATCCGCCAGCTGGCCGATAAGGGCCGCGGCGCCGAGATCCACGTGGTCTTCACCACGCAGGAGGAAGTCGGCCTGCGCGGCGCCCGCACCGCCGCCTACAAGGTGCGCCCCGATATCGGCATCGGCGTCGACACGACGCTGGCCTGCGATACGCCCGGCGTGCCGGACAAGGACCGCACCACGGTGCAGGGCAAGGGCTTCGGCCTGCATGTGCGCGACAGCAGCTTCATCGCCGATCGCGGCCTCGTCGCCGAGATCGAGAAGCTGGCGCAGGACAAGGGCATCCCGTTCCAGCGCACCATGCTGGCCGCAGGCGGTCAGGACGGCGCGGCGGCGCAGCAGGCGGCGGCGGGCGCCCGCGCCGTGGGCATCGTGGTCGGCACCCGCTACATCCACACCGTGACCGAGATGGTCGACCGCACCGATCTCGAAGCGGCCCGCGACATCCTCGCGGCCTATCTCGAAGGCTTCGAGGCCTGAGACGCGAATGGGCGGCCCGCCGGGCCGCCCCGTTTCCCAAATCCCGGACGACTATGTACCCCCCTGAGCGCCTTGCCCGCCGCGTGGCCGATACGCGTTACCCGGACGCACCGGCGCTGTTCTGGACCGGTTCGCTGGCGCGCGGCGGCGGCACGGACCGCTCCGACATCGACCTCGTCGTGCTGTTCGACCGGCTCGACCACGCCTGGCGCGAGAGCTTCCTCGCCGAGGGACGGCTGTGCGAGGTCTTCGTGCACGACCTAGACTCGCTCGACCTGTTCTTTCGCAAGGATGCGAGTCGGGGCCTGCCGATCCTTATGGACATGGTGATCCGCAGCATCTCGCTGCGCCCCGGTCCGCTTGCCCGGGCGGCGCGCCTGTGTGCCGAACGGCGCCTTGCCGAGGGACCACGCCCATGGAGTGCCGAGGAGCTGGAGCGCTCCCGCTTCATCGCCGGCGATCTGCTCGAGGACCTGCGCGGTGCCACGGACCCGCGCGAGATCAGGGTGCTCGGCGCGACCCTCTACCAGATTGCGGTAGATCACCTGCGGCGGTCCCGGAACCGGTGGAGCGCACGGGGCAAACATGTCGTGCGCCTGCTGCGCGACGAGGAAGGCGCGACCGGCGCGGCGATGCTCGACGGGTTTGACCGCCTCTTCGTCGAGGCCGACCCGCGCCCGGTCATCGGGGTGGTCGAGCGCATCTACGCCCCCTGCGGCGGGCCGCTGGTCGAATGGCGCAGCGACGCGCCGCCGCATCGGCCCTCCTGACGCGCGAAGGGGCGGCCCGCCGGGCCGCCCCTTTCACATCCCGGACGCGCGTGGCGCGGTCAGTTCGAGGTCTTGGTCTCCAGCGCCGCGATCCGGGCCTTGAGCGCCTCGTTCTCCTCGCGCGCCTTCTGCGCCATCGCACGCACCGCGTCGAACTCCTCGCGGGTCACGAGGTCGCGGTCGGCCAGCCAGCGGTCGAGCATCGACTTCATGGCGTTGTTGGCCTCGTCCTTCGCACCCTGCGCCACGCCCATCGCGTTGGTCATCAGCTGCGACAGATCGTCGAAGATCTTGTTTCTCGATTGCATGGCGGGTCTCCGCTGTTTCGGGCTGGTCCCTATATGGGCGGCGCAAGGGGCGGCGACAAGGCGGCGGCCTCCACGACGACGCCAGCCAGCCCGGTCACGACATGGCGAGACCCCGCCCTCCTGCGCGGGAGCCCGGATTGACAAGTCCCGGCACGCCGCCGCAGGTATCGCACCATGAATGGCATCCCCTTCCCCGAGATCTCGCCCGAGATCTTCTCGATCTCGCTCGGCGGGTTCGACTTCGCGCTGCGCTGGTACGCGCTGGCCTATATCGTCGGCATCATCGCAGGCTGGCGGCTCTCGGTCGCGGCGCTCAAGCGACCCGGCCTGTGGCCCGGCGACCGCCCGGCCATGACGCCGCCCGAGCTCGAGAACCTGTTGAGCTGGATCATCCTCGGCATCATCGGCGGCGGCCGACTGGGCTACGCGCTGATCTACCAGCCGGGCTATTACCTGTCCCATCCGTGGGAGATCCCCTTCCTGTGGCAGGGCGGCATGTCGTTCCATGGCGGCTTTATCGGCGTGATCCTCGCGATCCTGATCTTCGCGCGGCGCCACCGCCTGCTTCTGGGCGGCGTCGCCGACACCATCGCGCTGGCCACTCCGCCCGCGATCCTGCTGGGCCGCCTTGCCAACTTCATCAATGCCGAGCTCTGGGGCCGCCCGACCGATCTGCCATGGGGCGTGATCTTCCCCGGTGCCGCCGCGCAGGACTGCCCTGGTATCGAAGGGCTCTGCGCCCGCCACCCCTCGCAGCTCTACGAGGCGGGGATCGAGGGGCTGTTCCTGCTAGTGCTGTTCACCCTCATGGCGTTCCGCTGGGGCGCGCTGAAGCGGCCCTGGCTGCTCTCGGGGACCTTCTTCCTGGTCTACGGTATCGGCCGCTTTCTGGTGGAGTTCGTACGCCAACCCGATCCGCAATTCGTAAGCCCCGGCAACCCGCTGGGTCTCGCACTGCACATCGATGGCTGGGGCCTGACCATGGGACAGATCCTGTCGCTGCCGATGATCATCGCCGGGATCGCCGTGATCGCCGCCGCGCGCCGCCGAATGGTCCCGGCGTGACGGCGCTGCGCGAGATCCTGCTGCGGCGCATCACCGCCACCGGGCCGATCAGCATCGCCGAATACATGACCGAATGCCTGCTGCACCCCGTCCATGGCTACTACACGACGCGCGATCCGCTGGGTGCGGGAGGCGACTTCACCACTGCACCCGAGATCAGCCAGATGTTCGGCGAACTCCTCGGATTGTGCCTTGCGCAGGCCTGGCTGGACCAAGGTGCGCCGGAGGCCTTCGTGCTGGCCGAACCGGGGCCGGGGCGCGGCACGCTGATGGCCGACATGCTGCGTGCGACTGCCCGCGTGCCGGGCTTCCACGCCGCCGCGCGACTGCACCTCGTGGAGGCCTCCCCGGCGCTGCGGACCGTGCAGGCGCGTGCCCTGCCACAGGCCACGTGGCATGACCGGATCGACCAGATCCCCGACGACCTGCCGCTCTATCTCGTCGCCAACGAGTTCTTCGACGCGCTGCCGATCCGGCAGTTCGTCCGCGACGGCGCGGGCTGGCGCGAACGCGTCGTGGGGCGTGACGGCGACGAGCTCGTCTTTGGCCTCACCGCGCCCGCGCCGCTGGCAGAGCTGGAACACCGCCTTGCGGATACGCGTGACGGCGACATGGTGGAGCAGTCGCCCGCCTTGCCCGCGCTGACCGGCGAAATCGGTGGTCGCATCGCGCGCCGTGGCGGCGCGGCGCTTATCGTCGATTACGGCGGCCGGGGCCGCACCGGCGACAGCTTCCAGGCAGTGCGCGGTCACGAGAAGGTCGATCCGCTGGCAGCACCCGGCGAAGCCGACCTTACTGCGCATGTGGATTTCGAGGCGCTGGGCCATGCCGCCGCCCCCGCCGCCTGTGCCGGGCCGGTACCACAAGGCGTGTTTCTCGAACGGCTTGGCATCACGGCACGGGCGCAAGCGCTGGCGGCAAAGCTCGAAGGTACGGCGCTCGACGCCCATGTCGCCGCGCATCGCCGCTTGACCCACCCCGAAGAAATGGGCGACCTGTTCAAGGTAGCCGCACTTCATCCGTGCAATGCCCCGCCGCCACCCGGAATTGAGACGTGAACGCCGCAACGCCGCTCGACATCATCACCTCGGACAGCCTGGCACCGTTGCGCCATGGCTTCTTCGGACGCGCCGGCGGGGCCTCGTCGGGAGTCTTCGCCGGACTCAATTGCGGCCCCGGCAGTTCCGACCAGCATGAGGCGGTGCTCATCAACCGCGGCAGAGTCGCACAGGCGATGGGAGTCCCGCGCGAGGCGCTGATCGGCGTGCACCAGGTGCATTCGGCCGATGTGGTGACCATCGACACGCCGCCCGCAGCCCCTGCCCGCGCCGATGCGCTGGTCACGGCGACGCCCGGGCTGGCCCTGACCATCCTCACCGCCGATTGCCAGCCGGTACTGTTCGCCGACCCCAAGACCGGGGTGATCGGTGCCGCCCATGCCGGTTGGAAAGGTGCACTTGCGGGCGTGCTGGAAGCCACCGTGGAGGCGATGGTCGCGCTCGGCGCACGGCGCGAAGGCATCCGCGCGGTGATCGGCCCCTCGATCAGCCAGCGCTGCTACGAGGTCGGCCCCGAACTGCTCGATGCGTTTCTCGCCGAAGATCCGCAGGCAGAACGACATTTCGCCCAAGGTGAAGGCGACCGGCTGCTCTTCGACCTGCCCGGCTTCGGGTTGCGACGGCTGCGCGCTGCCGGAATCGCCTCGGCCGAATGGACGCGGCACTGCACCTATTCCGACCCGACCCGCTTTTTCAGCTATCGCCGCGCCACCCATGCCCGCGAAGCCGATTACGGCCGGTTGATCGCCGCGATCCGTCTCTGAAGGGGCGTCGGCACCTCGCACCCGCCAGCCCCCGAAACAATTCGTTTCACAGGCTTGCTTTGACAATCCAGCCGCGGCCGCCCAGTGTCGCGGTGACCCAAACAGCTTCGGGTGTTGTCGGTGGGGGCCGACAACCGATGCGATGACCGAAAGGCGTTCGCATGGCATTGCCCCTGCTCTCTCCCTCTGCTCCGACCCGTGCCGGAACCATCGATCGCGCTGCCCCGCGCGCGCCTGTGACGCATGCGCCGCTGATGCGCCGGATCGAAATCCTCACCCTTTGCCCGCACCATCCCGGCGACATCGCCGAGACGAGCCGCGTGGTACCCGCCACGCCGATTTTCGAGGAGGCGGTGGCCGCCTTCGCCCATGGCGCGCAGGTCCCGACCGAGCGAGGCCTCGTCGCGGTGGAGGATCTTCTGCCGGGCGATCGGGTCAAGACCGTCGATCGCGGCTTTCGCACGCTGCTATGGCGCGGCGCCACGACGTTGGTCGCCAATGTTCCCGGACAACCGCCGGAGATGGGCCGCCTGACCCGAATTTCGGCCGATGCGCTGGGCATCGCCCGGCCGATGCATGATCTCGTACTGGGTCCGATGGCGCATCTGGTGCGCCAGGGCGCGGCGATCGAACGCCTGACCGGCCGACGCGCCGCCGCGATCCCGGCCCGCGACCTGATCGACGGCATGGGCGTGGTCGAACTGACCCCGCCTTCGGCCGTGCGGGTGTTCCATCTGGGCTTTGAACGCCACGAGAGGATTCTCGCCAACGGCGTCGAGATCGAGAGCTATCACCCCGGTCCGGCGCGCCTCGCGCATCTCGAACCCGAGCAGCGCGGCCTGTTCCTCTCCTGCTTTCCGCATCTGGATCGGATCGAGGATTTCGGCCCGCCCGCCCTGCCGCGGCTTCGGCTGGCCGAACTCGACCTCGTGGCTTGAACCCAGCCCCGGAGGTGCGGCCGCCCCCGAAGGTCAGGCCTTGCGGGCGAGCCGGCTCTCGAGCACGTCGAAGGGGACGCCCGGCTCGGCCTTGGCGTTGCGGATCACCAGCGAGGTCTTGACCGAGGCGACGTTGGGCGCGGCCGTCAGCTCGCCGGTCAGGAAGGACTGGAAGCTGCGCAGATCGGGGGCCACGCATTTCAGCACGAAATCCACCTCACCATTGAGCATGTGGCACTCGCGCACGAGCGGCCAGTCGTTGCAGCGCGCCTCGAAGGCCGACAACTCGGCCTCGGACTGGCTCACCAGCCGCACCATGGCGAAGACCGATACGTCGAAGCCCAGCTCGCGCGGGTCGACATCGGCGTGATAGCCCCGGATGTAGCCCTGCTCTTCGAGCGTCCGCACCCGGCGCAGGCAGGGCGGTGCCGAGATGCCGACGCGGCGCGCCAGCTCCACATTGGTCATCCGGCCATCGGCCTGCAGCTCGGCCAGGATCATCCTGTCGATCTCGTCGAGTTTCGCCCCGGGCATCTTCATCTCCGTGAATGTTGCGTCTGACCTAGGGCAGAGCGGTTGCTAGCGCAAGAATATTGCAGGCCCGCGCAACATCGTGACCTGTTGCGTGACGTGGCTGCCGCAGCGAGGCCGCGCCCTCCTAGGGCGGGGTTTGCACCGGCAGGGACAGTGGCTATATGCAGCCGACTTCAGGCTTGCAAGGGGACGTCCCATGACCACGCGCCGCGACACCAGGGTTCTCATCATCGGTTCGGGACCGGCGGGCTATACCGCGGCCGTCTATGCCAGCCGTGCCATGCTCCAGCCGATCCTCGTGCAGGGCCTTGAGCCGGGCGGCCAGCTGACCACCACCACCGATGTCGAGAACTGGCCCGGCGACAATTCCGTGCAGGGCCCCGACCTGATGGTGCGCATGGAAGGCCATGCGCGCGAGATGGGGGCCGAGGTGATCACCGACATCATCACGGATCTCGACCTGTCGAAGCGGCCCTTCGTCGCCAAGGGCGACAGCGGCACCGAATACGTCGCCGAGGCGGTGATCCTCGCCACCGGGGCGCGGGCGAAGTGGCTCGGACTGCCTTCCGAAGAGGCCTTCAAGGGCTTCGGCGTCTCGGCCTGCGCGACCTGCGACGGCTTCTTCTATCGCGGTCAGGAGATCGTGGTGGTCGGTGGCGGCAACACCGCCGTCGAAGAGGCGCTGTTCCTGACCAACTTCGCCTCCAGGGTGACCCTGATCCATCGCCGCGACGAGCTGCGCGCAGAGATGGTGCTGCAAAAGCGCCTGTTCGAGCACCCCAAGGTCGAAACTCTCTGGTTCCACGAGATCGAGGAAGTCGTGGGCGACGACAGCCCCAAGGGCGTGACCGGCGTACGCGCGAAACACGTCAAGACCGGCGAGATCACCGAGATCCCGGCCAAGGGCGTGTTCGTCGCGATCGGCCATGCCCCGGCCTCGGAACTGGTCAAGGATCAGCTCGAGACCCATCACGGCGGCTACGTGAAGGTCGAGCCGGGCACGACCCGCACCTCGATCCCGGGCGTCTTCGCCGCTGGCGACCTGACCGACCACGTCTACCGCCAGGCGGTGACCAGCGCCGGCATGGGCTGCATGGCCGCGCTCGATGCGGAACGGTTTCTCGCCGAGCATGGCGGCACCGCCGAGGTGGCGGGCCACGGGAAGGACGAAACACTTCCCATGGGCTACGGCGCCCCCGAGACGGAAGGCGTGAAGTGAAATCAGGGGCGGGTCATCTCCGCCCCTTTTCGGGCAGGGTCTGGCGCATTTGCGACGACGCGGCCGACCCCCTCGCCCTCGCCGCATCGCCGGAGGGGCGGTTTCACCGCGATGGCCAGCCGGCACTCTATGTCTCTCTGAGCCCTGAGGGTGCCTCCGTGGCCCTTGCCACCTACGCCGCGCCCGGCGATGCCCCACGACGGCTCTGGCCCCTCGATCTCGCCACGACCGATATGGCCGATCTGCGCGACGAGGACGTTCGGACGGCACTCGGCGTCGATTTTGAGGATCTCGTGGCGCGCTGGGCCGATGATCGGGCAGCGGGGCGCCCGGCCCGCAGCTGGCGGGCCTCGGACCGGCTGCGGAGCTTGGGCGCATCGGGTTTTCTCTACCCCTCACGCAAATCGCCCGAACACGGCCATTTGGTGATGTTTTCGACTCACGGGCTTTGTCGCGGCGGGCCGTCATCGCTCTGGCTCGGCCCTTCGCTCCTTTTCTAGGCCGAATTTTCCCCTCTCCTGCCCCGGGCCCGCCCGCGTGTTCCCCAAGCCCTGCGATCGGCGGAAAACGGTCCGTTTTGCGTCATCGCGCCCTTGAATAGAGGCCGATGCGCGGTCTAGGAGCGGCACAGACCCCCCGGCCCCCTGGAGATATTGTTTTGATGGCCTCGAACCTCGCCCCGATCCCCGAGCTGTATGTTTCATACGAGTCCGCCCAGAAGCTGAAGGTCGAGGCCGGAAACCTCGCCTCCCACGACCTGACCCCGCGCCAGATCTGCGATCTCGAGCTGCTGATGAACGGCGGCTTCAACCCCTTGAAGGGCTTCCTCACCGAGGAGGATTACGACAGCGTCGTCGAGACGATGCGCACCAAGGACGGCGCGCTCTGGCCGATGCCGGTGACGCTCGACGTGTCCGAGAAATTCGCCGACACCGTCGAGCTGGGTCAGGACATCGCCCTGCGCGACCAGGAGGGCGTGATCCTCGCCACCATGACGGTCACCGACAAGTGGGTGCCCAACAAGTCGCGCGAGGCCGAGAAGGTCTTCGGCGCCGATGACCTTGCCCACCCGGCGGTGAACTACCTGCACAACCACGCTGGTGCCGTCTATCTCGGCGGCCCGATCACCGGCATCCAGCAGCCGGTGCATTACGACTTCCGTGCCCGTCGCGACACGCCCAACGAACTGCGCGCCTATTTCCGCAAGATGGGCTGGCGCAAGATCGTCGCGTTCCAGACGCGCAACCCGCTGCACCGCGCGCATCAGGAACTGACCTTCCGCGCCGCCAAGGAAGCGCAGGCCAACCTGCTGATCCACCCCGTCGTCGGGATGACCAAGCCGGGCGACGTCGATCACTTCACCCGCGTGCGCTGCTACGAGGCGGTGCTCGACAAGTACCCCTCCTCGACCACCCACCTGTCGCTGCTGAACCTCGCCATGCGCATGGCCGGCCCGCGCGAGGCGTTGTGGCACGCGATCATCCGCAAGAACCACGGCCTGACCCACTTCATCGTCGGCCGTGACCATGCCGGCCCGGGCAAGAACAGCCAGGGCGAGGATTTCTACGGCCCCTACGACGCGCAGGAGCTGGTGCGCCAGCACCAGGAGGAGGTCGGCATCGAGATGGTCGACTTCAAGCACATGGTCTACGTGCAGGAGAAGGCGCAGTACTACCCGATCGACGAGGTCCCCGAGGGCGCGACCGTGCTCAACATCTCGGGCACCGAGCTACGCCGCCGCCTCGCCGAAGGGCTCGAGATCCCCGAGTGGTTCTCCTTCCCCGAGGTGGTCAAGGAGCTGCGCCGCACCAAGCCGCCGCGCGCCAAGCAGGGCTTCACCGTGTTCTTCACCGGGTTCTCCGGCTCCGGCAAATCGACCATCGCCAACGCGCTGATGGTCAAGCTGATGGAGATGGGCGGTCGTCCGGTGACGCTGCTCGACGGCGACATCGTGCGCAAGAACCTCTCCTCCGAGCTCGGCTTCTCCAAGGAGCACCGCGACCTCAACATCCGTCGCATCGGCTATGTCGCCTCCGAGATCACCAAGAACGGTGGCATCGCGATCTGCGCGCCGATCGCGCCCTATGCCGCGACCCGTCGTGCCGTGCGCGAGGATGTCGAGAACTTCGGCGCCTTCATCGAGGTGCATGTCGCCACCTCGATCGAGGAGTGCGAGAAGCGCGATCGCAAGGGCCTCTACAAGCTCGCGCGCGAAGGCAAGATCAAGGAGTTCACCGGCATCTCCGATCCCTATGACGTGCCCGAGAACCCGGAACTGCGCGTCGAGACCGAGGGCACCGACGTCGACAACTGCGCGCATCAGGTGATCCTGAAGCTGGAACAGATGGGCCTGATCGCAGGCTGATGCCCGGCTCGAAGGCCGCGACGCGGCCTTCAGGCGAAGGACATCACGAACAGCCGGCCCTCGGGCCGGCTGTTTTGTTGTGCCCTCCCATGCTTCGCCCAAATGAGTTGACGAGATGACCGCCACTTGAATAGGTAGACCGGTCTACCTACTGCGAGAGCCGACATGACCGAGACAGGCGTTCGTTCCGGAACCGCGCGCGACCGGCTTCTTCGGGCCGCTGCGATCCTGTTCTATGATGAGGGCATCGCTGCGACGGGGATCGACGCGATCACCCGACGGGCCGGCGTGGCGAAGCAGAGCCTCTACAACAACTTCGCCTCGAAGGCCGAACTGGTCGCGGCCTATATCGACCATCGGCACCGGGAGTGGCTCGACCTCTACGCGCGACGAGCAAGGCAGGCCCCTACCCCGGTCGAAAAAATTCTCGCGATCTTCGACGCTTACGGCGACCACGCCGAATGCGCCTATGAGCGTGGCTTTCGGGGCTGCGGCCTGCTGAATGCCGCGGCCGAATTCAGCTCCGAGGACGCCGGTCGCGAAGCCGTTCGTCGGCACAAGGAAGAGGTGGAGGCAATTCTCGTCGCGCAACTTGCCGAGATTCTGCCCGACGACCTTGATCGCGCGCAGACACTCGCTGCGCATCTGGTCTTTCTGCTCGAAGGCGCCATGGTCCGGGCCGGTCTCGAAGGCTCCGCCGAACGGGTCGGGCAGGCCCGTGCGATGGCCCTGCAGATGCTGGACACGCTATGAGCGGGGTGGCACGGGGCCCCGGACATGGCGTTGGGGTGATCTGCTGCATGCTCGCTGCGATCGCCTGGGGCACCACCGGCACCGCCGCCAGCTTTGCGCCGGGCGTGTCCGCGGTGGCGATCGGCGCCGCGGCGATGGGCTTGGGCGGGCTGATGCAGGCGATGGTCGCCTGGCGCGGCATCCATAGGGGCCGAGGCGCGCTTATGCGGCACCGGTGGCTCCTGATCGCCGGGGCGGTCTCCGTCGCGCTCTACCCCCTCGCCTTCTATTCCTCGATGCGGCTCGCGGGCGTCACCATCGGTACGGTGATCTCGATCGGATCGGCGCCGCTCATCTCTGCGCTTATCGAGAACCGGCTGGAGGGAAGCCGACTGACATTCCGCTGGGGGATCGGTGCGCTGATCGGCCTCGCGGGGATGGTGCTTCTGAGCCTCGCCGAAACTGATCATGCTGCGATTGCCCCGAACATTCCGATGGGCGTCGGCCTCGGCGTCGTCGCGGGGGGCACCTATGCCCTCTATTCCTGGACCGCGCGCCGCGTGATGCAGCGTGGCGTCCCCGCCCCGGCGGCGATGGGCGCGACCTTCGGGCTGGGCGGGCTGCTCCTGCTGCCGATTCTCATAGCGACCGGCGCGCCCTTTCTCGAAAGCGCGCGGAATTTCGGGGTTGGCGTCTACATGGCCGTGGTGCCGATGTTCTTGGGCTACATCGCCTTCGGCCAGGGGCTGGCGCGCATCTCCTCAAGCTTCGCCACGACGATCACCCTGCTCGAACCGGTGGTCGCGGCGCTGCTTGCCGTTCTGCTTGTCGGAGAGAGGCTCCCGCCCTCCGGCTGGACCGGCGTGGCGCTGATCGTAGGCTGCCTGTTCTGGATCACGATTCCGGTGCCATCCCGACGCGATGCGCCACGTCCTGCGGCTCCTGTCGTGGACCCGGCCTGACGGTACGGAAAGGCCCGTCGCCGTCACGGGCAACGGGCCTGGAGATCGAAGGGGTGAGA
Organism: Limimaricola sp. AA108-03; assembly: GCF_050847355.1. Classification (NCBI taxonomy): domain Bacteria; kingdom Pseudomonadati; phylum Pseudomonadota; class Alphaproteobacteria; order Rhodobacterales; family Paracoccaceae; genus Limimaricola; species Limimaricola sp. AA108-03. The sequence goes on along the minus strand of NZ_CP193755.1, from coordinate 590,249 downwards.
GCCTAGTCCCCAGACTCCAGCCCTTCAAAGCCGGTGGAAGGCGCGGCTCAGTGCAACGTCATCGGCTGCATGTCGTGCTGACGCGCCAGGGTGAAGGCGAGCTTGCGGTCGGCCACGAGGGCAAGCTGCTGGCCGTCGCTGTCATGTACCGCGAAAAGCACCTCGAGCCCCTCGGCCTGCTCCTGCACCTCTTCGGGAAGATCGGCGACGCTGACCGGCTTGACGTAGACGAGCCGGCTTTCGTCATCGGCGGAGAGCTTGTGATGGCGGAACTGGGTGTTCATTTTCCACTCCTCTTGATGCGGATCGTCTGCACGACGCTGTCGGCGGGCTGACGGGAAAGGTCGATATGCAGAAGGCCGTTCTCCATCACCGCCTCGCCCACCTCGACGCCATCCGCGAGCACGAAGCTGCGCTGGAACTGGCGGGCGGCGATGCCGCGATGCAGGAACACGCGCTCCTCGGCGCTGTCGGATTGTCGTCCGCGCACCACGAGCTGGTTGTCTTCCACGGTGATCGACAGATCCGCCTCGGCAAAGCCGGCCACGGCCAGCGTGATCCGGTAGGACCGCTCCGAGGTCTGCTCTATATTATAGGGCGGATATCCATCTCCCGACGCCTTCGCGGTACGTTCGACCAGCCTTTCGAGCTGTTCGAACCCCAGAAGGAAGGGGTGTGTCCCCAATGTCAGCTTCGTCATGCGACACGTCCTTTTGCACAAGCGACCGTCCATCAGCGGCCCCTGCATCGGCAGCCGCTTGGTTTCAATATGGGAGGCGAAAATCCGCCTTGCAAGGTGCGGGGCTAGGCGGGCCGTGGCGCAGCAACTATGATGTGGCAAAGACGTAGGGCAGACGAGCATGAACAAGTCGGCGAAGATGGAAGAGATCGAGGTGCTCCGGGTGGAGCTCGAGGTGCTCAAGCGCGAGCACCGCGATCTCGACGAGGCGATCCACGCGCTTGAGGAGCGTGGCGGGGCCGACATGCTGCGGCTGCGCAGGCTCAAGAAGCAGAAGCTGCAGCTCAAGGACAAGATCGCCCGGATCGAGGACCGGATATTGCCCGATATCATCGCCTGATCCGCTTGCCGTTGCGTCCCGCCCCGGTGTAGTCCGCCTGCATCGGCAACGAGGGGACACGGGCATGGGCGTGAAGGTCGGCATCATCATGGGCAGCCAGTCGGACTGGGCGACGATGCGCGAGGCGGCGGCCATGCTCGACGAGTTGGGCGTGGAGCATGAAACGCGGATCGTGTCGGCGCACCGCACCCCGGATCGGCTGTGGGACTATGGCAAGACGGCGGTGGACCGGGGCCTTCAGGTGATCATCGCCGGGGCCGGGGGCGCCGCGCATCTGCCGGGCATGATGGCCTCCAAGACCCGCGTGCCGGTGATCGGCGTGCCGGTGCAGACCCGCGCGCTGTCGGGCGTCGACTCGCTCTATTCGATCCTGCAGATGCCGCGCGGCTTTCCGGTCGCGACCATGGCGATCGGCGCGGCCGGTGCCGCCAATGCCGGGCTGATGGCGGCGGGCATCCTCGCTTTGCAGGACGCGGCACTGGCGCAGCGGCTCGACGACTGGCGCGCCGCGCTTTCGGCCTCGATCCCGGAGGAGCCCATCGATGACTGAGACGCTCACTCCCGGCACATCCAAGCCGCTCGCCCCCGGCTCGACCATCGGCATTCTCGGCGGCGGCCAGCTCGGCCGGATGCTCGCCCTCGCGGCGGCGCGGCTGGGGCTGAAATGCCATGTCTACGACCCTGCACCGGGCGGTCCCGCGGCCGAGGTCTGCGCGGCCTCGACCACCGCGACTTGGGATGACGAGGCGGCGCTGCGCGCATTCGCCGGGGCCGTCGATGTCGTCACCTACGAGTTCGAGAACGTCCCGGCTGCCTCGCTCGACCTGATCGAATCCCTCGTGCCGATCCGCCCGGGCCGCCGCGCCCTCGCCGTGAGCCAGGACCGCATCGACGAAAAGCAGTTCCTGCAGGATCTCGGCCTGACCACCGCGCCCTTCGCTGCCGTGGACGATGCGACCACGCTCGACGCCGCGCTGTCCGAGATCGGCGCGCCCGCGATCCTCAAGACCCGCCGCTTTGGCTATGACGGCAAGGGACAGGCCCGGATCATGGTCGCGGACGAGGCCGGGACGGCGCTGGCGGAAATGAACGGTGCGCCCGCGATCCTGGAGGGCTTTGTGGAGTTCAGCCACGAGGTCAGTGTCATCGGCGCGCGCGGGATCGACGGCGCGGTGGCCTGCTTCGACCCGGGCGAGAACCGGCACGAAGACGGTATCCTGCGCGAAACCACGGTACCGGCCCGGCTCTCGGCAGCGCAGCGCACCGACGCGGTGCTACTGGCCGCCAGAATCCTGACCGCGCTCGACTATGTCGGCGTGATGGGGGTGGAGCTTTTCGTCACGCCGCGGGGCCTCGTGGTCAATGAGATCGCGCCGCGCGTGCACAACTCGGGCCACTGGACGCAGGATGGCTGCCTGATCGACCAGTTCGAGCAGCACATCCGCGCCGTAGCGGGCTGGCCGCTTGGTGATGGTGCGCGTCATTCCGACGTGGTGATGGAGAACCTGATCGGCGACGACGTCGACCGCATTCCGCAGATCGCGGGCACCCAGTCGGCGATCCATCTCTATGGCAAGGCCGAAGCGCGGCCCGGTCGCAAGATGGGCCATGTCAACCGTCTCACCGGCCCGGTACGCTAGAGCATCTCGCGCAGCGCGGCGTCGAGCCCCTCCATGCCGCGCGGCCGCCAGCCCAGTTCCCGCAACCGGTCGCAGCGCATGGCGCTGACACGCGAAGCGTCGGCCCGCTCGGGCAGCGCCCCACGCTCCCCGGCGATCCGGGCCACCCTCTCCAGCAGGTCGTGCCGGTCGAGCATGATGTCCGACGCATTGAAGCTGCGCGGGGCCAGCGACGCCTCGGGCGCCTCCAGCAGCAGCGCCACCGCCGCCGCCAGATCGTCGCCATGCAGCTCGGTCGCCACGCGTGGCGCAACGGGCTCATTCGCGAGGAAGGCCTCGAACAACCCGCGCCACTTGTGATCCGGCCCCGGCCCGTAGATGCCGGTGGCGCGGAGGCTCGCCGTCGTGAAACCGTGCCCTGCCAGCGCCGAGAGCCCTTGCTCCACCACCCATTTCATCTCGCCATAGAGCGTGTCGGGACGCGGTGGGAGATCCTCGGTCAGCTCCGTACCGGGCGGGTACTCGCCATAGACCGCGCGGCTCGACAGGAAGACGATGCGGCGCAGACCGGCCGCCTGCGCCTCCTCGAAGAGCCGCAGCGACCCGTCGCGGTTCAGCCTCAGGAAACCCTCGGGATCATCTCCCTCGCCGCCGCGATACCGGCCCGGCAAGTGGGAAAATGCGGCATGGACCAGGGCATCGCAGCCGTCGAGCAGCGCGATTTCCCCCAGCTGCCAGCCACGCCATTCCACGCCGTCGGCAGGTCGTCGGCCGAGTGCCACGACCTCGTGGCCTCGCGACGCGAGACCGCGCAGCAAGAAGCGCCCGACCAGCCCCGATGCCCCGGTCAGCGCGATCTTCACGACGGGTTCGGCAGGGCCGCGAGGTCCGGGACCGGCCCATCGCCCGCATAGGCACGCCACAGATCGATCAGGGGCCGCAGACGGTCGGCCTTGGCATGGTCCTGCCATGGCTTCTCGTACTGGAAATGCAGCACCCTGATTTGCTCCCAGTTCCACAGATCGGGCAGGTTGAACCAGACGTATTGCAGGGTGTTGCAGGTCACCGGCAAGCCGTGCCAGTCAGGGAAGAAGTCCTGCAGGAACGTCTGGTCGGTGCGCCGCCAGAAGGCGCCGGGCGCATCGAGCCGCGACAGCATCGCCTCATAGGTCGCGGTGTCGGGCCGGGCGGTGAACACGCCGGAGTTCATCCGGTGAAAATCGCCCAGACCTTCATAGACGTTCGGCGCGGCACAGAACTCGGGATAGTCGAACAGCTTGTCGATCGGTCGCAGCACCAGCGTGTCGGCGTCGAGAAAGACCACCCGGTCGTAATCGGAAAGCTGCCACAACCGCAGCTTCGCGAAATTGTCGAGAGGGGTGTGGAAGGCCGGCTTCTCGCCCTTGGTGAAGGGGGCGGCCCCGTGCAGCGCATCGCGCGCATGCGCCGCGTTGAAGGCCTCGGAGGTCGGCAGCAGTTCGGTCGCGATCAGCCGCGCACCGCGCGCCCGCAGAGGCGCGAGGTCGGCCTCCGTCACGCCGCCGGTATGCAGCACCACGATGTCGGCATCCGTGCCGCTCAGCTTCAGCGAACGGATCAGCGCCCGCGCCCCCAGCGCGAAATCGGCATTGGTGACGAGGGTAACGAAGGCCCGGCGGCTGCGCGCCGGGCCCTCCGGTCTCAGCCCCGCGCTCACGAGGCGGAGCGCAGCGCCCGGCCCTCGGGATCGCGCTCGACGCGCGCGCCGAGGTCGCGGGTCCAGGCCGAGACGGCGGGCACGCGCGAGCGATCGATCCGATGCGCGTATTTCTTCGCCACCTCGACCACCTCGTCCAGAAGCCCCTCCTGCAGGGTGATCGGCTCGAGGCCGAGCTTCAGGAACTGGTCGTTGCGCACCACGAGCTCGTTCTCCTCGGCCTCCTTGCGCGGGTTCGGCAGGTAAGCAACGCGCGCGCCGGTCTTCTTGGCCACCATCTCGGCCAGGTCACGCACGCGATGCGTTTCGGTCATCTGGTTGAAGATGCGCACCCGCTCGCCCGATTTCGGCGCGTCGCCCAGCGCCAGCTCGATGCAGCGCACCGAGTCCTGGATATGGATGAAGGCGCGCGTCTGGCCGCCGGTGCCGTGGACGGTGAGCGGGTGGCCGATCGCGGCCTGGATCAGGAACCGGTTCAGCACCGTGCCGTAATCACCGTCGTAATCGAAGCGGTTGATCAGCTGCTCGTGCCGCCGGGTCTGGTCGGTATGGGTGCCCCAGACGATGCCCTGATGCAGGTCGGTGATCCTGAGGCCGTCGTTCTGGGCGTAGAACTGGAACAGGATCTGATCGAGGCTCTTGGTCATGTGATAGACCGAGCCGGGCTTGGTCGGGTAGAGGATCTCCTGTTTCGCCTTGTCGCCTGCGAGGGTTTCGACCTCGACATCGAGATAGCCTTCGGGGATCGCCGCGCCGACGCTCGAATAGCCGTAGACGCCCATGGTGCCGAGATGCACCAGATGCGCGTCGATCCCGGTCTCGACCAGCGCCGCCAGCAGGTTGTGCGTCGCGTTGGTGTTGTTGTTGACCGTGTAGACCTTGTGGCGGTCGGACTTCATCGAATAGGGCGCGGCGCGCTGCTCGGCGAAATGGATCACCGCGTCGGGCTTTTCTTCGGCCAGCCAGGATTTCAGCCGCTCGTATTCCTTGGCCAGATCGATCAGGTGAAAGCGCAGGCGCCGCCCCGTCAACTCGTGCCAGATGCGGCAGCGCTCCTGAATCGAATCCATCGGCGTCAGCGACTGCACGCCAAGCTCGGTGTCGATCCAGCGACGGCTGAGATTGTCGACGATATGGATCTCATGGCCCTGTTCAGACAGGTGCAGGCAGGTCGGCCAGCCGACGAAACCGTCGCCACCGAGAATCGCGATCTTCATGTAGTGCCCCCCTTGGTTCATGCCCGGAACCTTGCAGGCTCCGGTGACAGGGCGACGACGCCCCGTGCTATCGGTCCGGCATGATGCATGGGGCGCGACGAAACGCCAGCCCGTCCCGGCGATGCTCCGCCTATCGCGCGGCCCGCGCCCTGAGACGCCCGACGATGCCGGTCGGGAAGAAATAGACCGAGAGGATGAACAGCACCCCGAGCCACAAAAGCCAGCGATCCGGGTCGAGGAGCCGCGACAGGATCGGCAGCGCCTCGGTCGCTCCGGCGGCCAGCGCCATGAGGTTCTGCAAGTAGGACTGCGCCAGCACCATCAGCGTCGCCCCGAGCGCCGCACCCCAGATCGTGCCCATGCCGCCGATCACCACCATCAAGAGGATGTCGAGCATGATCTCGAAGCTCAGCGTCGTGCCGGGGCCGACATAGCGCAGCCAGATCGCCCAGAGGCTGCCCGCCAGCGCCGCGAAGCCCGCCGAGAGGCAGGTCGCGGTGACCCGGTAACGCACTACGCGGTAGCCGATTGCCTCGGCCCGAAAATCGTTCTCGCGGATCGCCTGCAGCACCCGACCGAAGGGAGAGTTGACGATCCTCAGCATCACCAGGAACAGCACCAGCGAGATCGCGAAGACGAGGTAGTAGTTCAGGATCTTGCCGGTGATGGTGACGCCCGCGATCTCCAGATCGAGCCGCATCGCGGGACCGAGCGCGCGCGGGATCTGGTAGACCAGCCCGTCCTCGCCCCCGGTGATCGCGCTGAGCTGGCTCGCCAGCACGGTCACCGCCGAGGCCACGGCCAGGGTGATCATGGCGAAGAAGATCGCCCGCACGCGCAGCGAAAACAGCCCGATCACGAGTGCCAGCGCCACCGCCGCGGCGAGCCCTGCCAGCGTGCCCACGCCCAGCGCCGCGAAACCGCGCCCCATATGGGTCGAGGCCAGCGCCATGCCGTAGGCGCCAAGCCCGAAGAACATCGTGTGCGCGAAGCTGACGATGCCGGTATAGCCCAAGAGCAGGTCGTAGCTCGCGGCGAGCACGACGAAGATGCAGATCCGCGCCGCCGTCTCCAGCGCACGGACGCCTGGAAACAGGAACGGCGCGAAGGCCAGTGCCAGCCCGATCGCGATCAGGATCAGCGCGAGAATGGTGGAACGGGGCCCGTCGCCCGAGAACAGTCGGATCATTTCGCCCTCACCACCGACAGCATGCCTTCGGGCCGCCACATCAGGATCGCCGTCATCAGGCCGATATTCGACACCAGCGCCAGCTTGGGCGCGAGGAAGGCGACGTAGTTCTGCAATAGCCCGACCATCAGTGCGCCGATGAAGGCGCCCTCGATCGAGCCCAGACCGCCGATGATCACCACGACGAAAACGAGGATCATCATCTCCTCGCCCATGCCAGCGGTGATCACCTCCTGATACAGCCCCCACATCACCCCGCCCAAGCCCGCCAGCGCCGAGCCCGCGACGAAGGTGCCGACGAAGACCAGCCGCAGCCGGTAGCCCAGCGCTTCGACCATCTCGCCATTCTGCACGCCGGCGCGCACGATCAGGCCGATCTTGGTGCGCCGCAGCACCAGCCGCATGGCAACGAACAGCACCATCCCCACGGCGACGGCGAGCAGCCGGTAGGTCTCGATCGCCGCTCCCGCGAAGAGCGTCACGCCCTTGAGCATCTCGGGGCGCGTCAGGAAGATCTCGTCAGGCCCCCAGACCACGTGGATCATCTGCTCGATCACGATCAGCCCGCCGACGGTGACGAGGATCTGTCGCAGATGCGCACCGTAGACGGGGCGCACCAGCACCCGCTCGAACCCCCAGCCCAGCGCGCCGGTCACGGCCATCGCCGCGATCACGGCCGCCAGTACCGCGGCCATGTTGAGCGCGAGAGAAGCGGCGCCGGTCCAGTCGCCCAAGCCCCCCAGCACCGAGATGCCGACGAAAGCGCCCACTGAGATGAAGGCGCCGTGGCCGAAATTGATCACGTCCATCAGCCCAAAGACCAGCGTCAGCCCGGAGGCCATGACGAAGATCATCATGCCCATGGCCAGGCCCGAGACGGTCAGCGTCAGCCATGTCGGCCATGTGCCGATCAGCGCCAGCCCGACCAGCGCCAGCACCGGCAGCAGCAGGAACGGCGCCGATTTCGCCAGCTTGTCGCGGGGCGACAGCGCCGCGAATGTCGGTCGATGCGCCGGGGCGCCCTCGCTCTGCACGCTCATGCGCCCTCCACGCTCAGCCCGAGAAGCCTCGATTGCAGCTTGGCATCCGTGGCCAGTTCGGCCATCGCGCCGGTCCAGACGATGCGGCCGCCCTCCATCACCGCGGCACGGTCGCCCAAGGCCCGCGCCACCGCAAAATTCTGTTCGACCAGCAGGATCGACGCGCCCTCGCGCTTCAACTCGCGCAGCGCTGCCGCCATGGTCGAGACGATCGCCGGGGCCAGCCCCTTGGTCGGTTCGTCGATCAGGTAGAGCCGACGCTCCTCGGCCATGGCGCGGGCAATGGACAGCATCTGCTTCTGACCGCCCGACAGCGTGCCCGCCGGCGCGCGCCAGAACGTGGCAAGCGGCGGAAAGGCCGCGAAGATCCGGTCGCGACGCTTGGGCGACAGCGGACCGGATGCGGCGGCCAGCGTCATGTTCTCCTCGACCGTCAGGTCCGAGAAGATGCCCATGTCCTCCGGCACGAAGCCGAGGCCCATCCGCGCGATGGCGGGGGTAGGCATCCTCGTGATGTCCTGTCCGTCGAACAGGATCCGCCCCGATTTCGCGCGCCAATGACCGATCACGCTGCGCAGCGTCGTGGTCTTGCCGACGCCGTTTCGCCCCAGAAGCATCGTCACCTCTCCGCGCGGCACCTCGAGATCGACGCCCGAAAGGATGTGGTAGCGGCCGATATCGGTCTCGACCCCCTCGAGCGTCAGGATCGGCTCAGACATCCTCCAGTTCCCGCCCCATATAGGCTTCCTGCACCACCGCCGAGGCCATCACCGCCTCAGGGGAGCCGTCGGCGGCGAGCGCGCCGTTGTGCAGCACGATGATCCGGTCCGCGAGGCTGCGGATCACGTCCATCTTGTGCTCGACCAGAAGGATGGTGCGGTCGGCCCGCGCCTTGAGCCCGGCGATCAGGTCGAGCACCACCGGCGCCTCGTCGAGCGACATGCCGGCCGTGGGTTCGTCGAACATGTAGACCAGCGGATCGAGCGCGATCAGCAGCGCCACCTCCAGCTTGCGCTGATTACCATGGCTCAACTCCGAAACCGGCTGCTCCGCCAGTGCCTCCAGCCGCAGCCGCGCAAGGAGTTCCTCGGCCTCGCGTGTCACCTCGCGATCCGAGCCCGCCAGCCGCAACAGCGAGGATCCGCGACCGCGCCGCGCCTGCACCACCAGCCGCAGGTTCTCCAGCACCGAGAGGCCGGGAAACAGGTTGGTCAGCTGGAACGCGCGCCCGAGCCCGAGACGACAGCGCTCCGACACGTTCATCCGGGTGATGTCACGCCCGGCCAGCCGTACCCGGCCGGCGCTGGCGGCGATCTGACCGGAGATCAGGTTGAAATAGGTGGTCTTGCCGGCACCGTTCGGCCCGACGATGGCGGTAAGTTCGCCCGCCCGAAAGCCGCAGCTCACCGCGTCGACGGCGACATGACCGCCGAAACGCACGGTCAGATCCTTGGTTTCCAGAAGCATCGCGGTCATGGTCTCGCCTTCGGATGGGAGCCGGGCCCCGAGGCCCGGCCCGATACCTCAGTTGCGGATCGGGATTTCCATGTCCTCGATGCCAAGCTCGCGCACGAGCACCGGGACGCCGTAATCCTTTCCGTCCTGCACCTCGGTGCGGAAGTGATACATGGATTGCAGCGCCTGATGATCCTCGGGGCGGAAACGCATCATGCCCTTGGGCGTCTCCCACTCCATGCCTTCCATCGTGGCGATCAGGTCCTCGGTCTCGGTCGAGCCCGCCTTCTCGATCGCCTCGACGATGGCGATGCCCGCTGCCATGCCGCCTGCGGTGAAGAAGTCGGGCGGCGCGTCGAAGCGGGCCATGTGCTCCTCCACCAGCCAGTCATTCACCGGGTTGTCGGGGATCTCGTAGTAGTAATAGGTCGCGCCTTCGAGACCGGGCAGTTCCTTGTAGGCGGTGAGCGCCGCGAGGATGTTGCCGCCGGTGGCGATCTCGATGCCGTGGCGGGACGGATCCATAGCGTTGATCTTGCCCATCGGGTTACCGCCACCGGCCCAGATGATGAACAGCTTCTTCTCGCCTTCGACCCCCTCCATCGCCGCGAAGATCCGCTCGGCGGCGGCGGTGAAGTCGGTGGTGTCGGTCGGCACGTATTCCTCGTGCGCGATGCTGGCGCCGGTATCCTCCAGCGCCTCGCGGAACGCCGCCACGCCATCGCGGCCAAAGGCGTAATCCTGCGCCAGCGTCGCGATGGTGACGCCCTCGCCGCCCAGCGCCACGGCGTTCGAGATCGCGTCCTGGCTGGAGTTGCGACCGGTGCGGAACACGTAGCGGTTCCAGTCCGAGCCGGTGATCGAATCCGCCACCGCCGGCTCGACGATCAGGATCTTCTCGTATTCGGCGGCCACCGGCAGCATGGCGAGCGCCACGCCGGAACTGACCGGTCCCACCGCGATGTCGGCACCGTCATCGCCATAGGCCTCGGCCAGAACGGCGCGGCCGATATCGGGCTTGGACTGGGTGTCCTTCTCGATCACGACAATCTTCTCGCCGTTCACCTCCATGCTGCCCTCGGTCGCGTATTCGAGACCGAGCATCAGCCCCTCATGCGATTGCGCGGCATAGGCCTCGAGCGGGCCGGTCTTGCCGTAGACATGCGCGATGGTGATATCGGCGGATGCGGGCATGGCGCAGCCCAACAGGACGGCCGTGGCCGTGAGCACTCGTGTCATCCCGGGTCTCCTCCCCCTTCGGAACGGGGCCCTCCTCAAGGCCCGTCATGTAGGGGGAGGTTAGGCGCGGCCGTCGTCACCGGTCAAGCGAGACGACGGCCAAGCCACTGCATTGCCCGGAATTTCACCTCTTGCGTGCGGACCTTCGCGCCGATGTCAGTGCCCCGATCAGTGCCGTCGCACCAAGCCCGATCGTTGCGGCAGCAGCAGCCGTGCGCCAATGCGGCGGCAGCGGGCGGTAGAGATCGGCGATGCGCGCCAGCGCCGCGACCGGCGGCGCGGCCTTCCACAGATCCGCCTCGGCGCGCCGGCCCGAGCGCTGCGTGACCTCGCGCATCACGCCGATCCCGGCGGCCATCGGCTTGAGCCGTGCCGTGCTTTCGCGCTTGCGGGGCATCCGCCCCTTGGACACAGCTTCGAGTGCCTCGCCCAGAGCCTCGTCGTCGCCGGCCCAGAGGCCGCGATAGACGATGGTCCCTTCGCGATCGGTGACCCAGACGGCGTTAGGCTTCTCGTCGAGTTGCTTGTGCAGGGTGCCCTGCGTGTCGTCCACCGCGAGGGCCCAGGGCAGGCTGTCACGCTCCTTCAGGATGCGGGCGTTGCGGATCTTGGTGTCCATGTCGTGCGGCTGATCGAAACGCTCGCCCGGATGCGCCTCGCGCACATGCAGCATCACGAAGACGATCTGGCCGCCATAGCGGCGATGCAGACGCTTCAGCGCCGGGTTCGACGCCGCAGTCATCGGACAGGTGTAGGAGCCGGTCACCAGGAGCATCGGCTTGTTGCCGGTGATCGCGTGGCTGCGGATCCGTCCGCCGGTGGCGGCGGGCAGGTCGAAGCCTGGCAGCCGGTCGCCCGGCCCCGGCGTACCGGGTCGAAAGGCCATGTCCTTGTTCAGGGTGCTGGCCTGGACGTGGTCGTAGACGTAATCGCTGGTCGAGGTCATGGGTCGTCTCCCCGTCTGGTGTGTCATCGGTCGCCGAGACAACCCGCGAAAGCCTCAGCCGTTCGATTTCTCCTGCGTCTCTCGTGCACGCGCCTTCAGCGCCCGATTGAGATCGATCACCGCGCCGATCATTCCGGCATGGGCGAAAGCCTGCGGAATGTTGCCCAGCATCTCCCCCGATCGCGGATCGGCCTCTTCCGACAGGAGGCCCAGATCGTTGCCCTGCGCGATCCCCGCCTCGATGATCGCATGCGCCCGGTCCAGATCGCCGCGCATCACCCAGTACTGCGCGACCCAGAAGCCCGCCGCGACGAAGACCCCTTCCTCGGTGCCGTCGGCGCATTCGAGGCGGCGATGATAGAGCAGCCCGTCCGGGCTCCAGTCACGCTCCAGCGCCTCGATGGTGGCGAGCATCTCGGGCGTGTCGGCGGCGCAATAGTCCCAGACCGGGAACAGCGCGGCGGTCACGTCGACCTCGTCCGAGCCCGGATACACGGCATAGGCACCTTCGGATGTCAGGCCATGTCGCGCCACCCAGTCACGGATTTCGCCGGCCGCCCTTCGCCAGCGCGCGGCCTCGGCTTCGCTGCCGTAATCGGCCGCCGATTCCAGCGCGCAGGCGGCGACCACCTTGCCCGAGACATAGGGCTTCGGCGGGGTTTCCTCCCAGATGCCGTGATCGGGCTCGCACCAGTTCCGGCTCAGGAAATCGCAGATGTCCGCGACCACGTCCCAATGCGCGCGGCCTTGCGACGACCCTTCGCGGTAGAGCAGCTTCGCGGCCAGAGCCACGTTGGCATAGGCATCGAGCTGAAGCTGATCGGCGGCACCATTGCCGATCCGCACCGGTCGAGAGCCGCGCCAGCCCTCGAACGGCAATTCGGTCTCGGGCGGCGCGGTCTCGCAGTCGAGATCGGTGAACACCGCCATCGGGTAGTTCTCGGAGGTGCCGCTGCAGCGGCAGATGAACTGCAGATACCGTTCACCCTCACTGTCCTTGCGGCACAGTCGCAAGAGCGCCGAGACGATCATGCCCGCGTCGCGCAGCCAGACATAGCGGTAGTCCCAGTTGCGGCCGCCCCCGGCGATCTCGGGCAGCGAGGTGGTGACCGCGGCTGTGGTGGCACCGCTTTCCTCGTGGGTACACAGCCGGATCGCCCGAAGCGACCGCTGGAGGTCGTCGGCGAATACGCCCTCGTAGTTCACCGCCTCGTCCAAGCCCTCCCAATGGCCGAGCGTATGGCCGCGCCAGTTGTCGAGCGTGGCGCGGTCGGGCCTTGAAATCGGCGCATCCGAGAGGATCATCCAGCCGGCCTCGTCCTTCGGCAGGTCCATCACCACCGTGCCATCCGAGATGCGCAGCGGGTGCGAGCCGTACAGCCGCATGCCCTCGATCATAGCGGCGTCGCCTTTGACGGACAGCGTCGCGGTCCGACGCGCGTAGTCGGGGCGCGGATCGAGCGTGACCCTGACCGGCGCAGGGGCCGAACCGAACTCGCGCACCAGCACGCCGATCGGCGCCTGTGGCCCGGAGGTCATCCAATCGAGCACGACCAGATCGCCCTGGGGGCCTGTGAGATGTGTCTCCAGCATGCCGCTGCCGTCGAGATATCGGCGCGGCCCCGGTGCCGCGCCATCCATGTCGATGCGCCATTCGCCGCCCTCGGGATCGAGCAGCCCCGCGAAGAGGCTTGGCCCGTCAAAACGGCAGGGACAGTACCAGAGGATGCGACCCATCCGGTCGAGCACGGCGGCGGTGCGGCGGTCGCCGATCACGCCGAGATCGCGGATCGGCACGGTGTTGGAGGCCACGATCTCGGGCGACGACTGGCGGCGGGATCGGATCATGCGGCTCTCCTTCGGCGGTCAACCGGGGACGGAACAGCACGGTTCCGCCGCGCGACGGCCGGTCGCGACCCCGCAGCGCCCTGTCGCGCCAAGCTTCAGGAACCCACCACGAACCGGGCACGTTTTGCCGCTGGCAAGACGGGGGACCATTCACATGCAGACCGCCAATCCGAAGCCGGCCGATCTGGCCGATGATGCACAGGCGCTGTTCCGCGCCACCCGGGCCCGCTCGCGCGAGTTGGTGGCCGATCTCGCGCCCGAGGACATGGTGGTGCAGTCGATGGAGGATGCCTCGCCCACCAAGTGGCACCTCGCCCATACCTCGTGGTTCTTCGAACAGTTCATCCTGCGCGAACGGGTTCCGGGCTACGCCTCGCCGGACGACCGCTTCGCCTTCCTGTTCAATTCCTACTATGTGCAGGCCGGCCCGCGTCATGCCCGCTCCCAGCGCGGGCTGATCACCCGCCCGAGCGTGGCCGAGGTGATGGCGTACCGTGCCCATGTCGAAGCGGCGATGGAGCGACTGCTCGACGAGGGCGACCCGGAGGTGGCCGAACTGACCACCTTAGGCTGCCATCACGAAATGCAGCATCAGGAGCTTCTGCTCACCGACCTGCTGCACGCGCTGTCCTTCAACCCGCTGATGCCCGCGATCAGACCGCCCGAACCGCGCGCGCTTTCCGACGATCAGCCTCTCGACTGGATCGGCTTCGACGGCGGCATCCGCGAGATTGGCCATGCGGGACCCGGCTTCGCCTATGACTGCGAAGGGCCCCGCCACGAGGTGCTGCTGCGCCCCTATGCGCTGGCCAGCCGGCCGGTAACGAATGCCGACTGGATCGCCTTCATCGAAGATGGCGGCTACGCCGATGCGCGTCATTGGCTGATGGAGGGCTTTGCCAAAGCGCAGGCAGAGGGCTGGGACGCGCCGCTCTACTGGTGGAAGCAGGATGGCGAATGGTGGAGCTTCACCGCGCGCGGCCCTCAGCCCGTCGATCCGAACGCGCCGGTGGTGCATGTAAGCTTCTACGAGGCCGAGGCCTTCGCGCGCTGGGCCGGTGCGCGGCTGCCGAGCGAGGCCGAGTGGGAGGTCGCGGCACAGGGTTCGGAGATCGCGGGCAACTTCATGGATGAAGGGGCGCTCCGGCCGCTGCCGGGCCGAGCCGGTGCGGGGCTGCGACAGATGCATGGCGATGTCTGGGAGTGGACCCGCAGCAGCTTCGATCCCTATCCGGGCTTTCGCCCTCCGGAAGGCGCGATCGGCGAATACAACGGCAAGTTCATGGTGAACCAATACGTGCTGCGCGGCGGCTCCTGCGCCACGCCGAAGGCGCAGATGCGTCACAGCTACCGTAACTTCTTCCACCCCGACCGGCGCCGGCAGATGAGCGGGCTGAGGCTCGCGAAAGACGGCTAGAGCGGCACGTCGGTGGTGTTCTTGATCTCGCGAAGCGTCACGCTGGTGGAGATCGAGAGCACGTGCGGCAGCTGCACCAGAGCGTTCTTCACCGTGCTCTCGTAATGCCGGATCGACCGGGCCAGCACCCGCAGCAGGTAGTCGTGATCGCCCGAGACGGTGTAGCACTGCACCACCTCGGCGATGCGCACCACGGCCGCCTCGAACTCTTCGAGATGCGCGCGCGAGTGGCCGTTCATCCGTACCGCGCAGAACACCGTGATGTCGAAGCCCGCCGCCACGGGGTCGATGATGTGGCGCCGCTCCTCGATCACCCCGGCCTCGCGCATCCGGGTCAGCCTGCGCCAGCACGGCGTATGCGACAGCCCGAGCCGTTCGCCGACCTCGCGCAGGGTCAGGTCGGGCTCCGCCTGCAACAGTCGCAGCAGCCGACGGTCGGTCTCGTCCAGTGTGATCCCGCTCTCGCCCATTGCACCCCATCCCCGGCGGCGATCCTCGGCCCCGGGGATGGCGGCGTCAATGGGCCGCGCGCTCATGACCAGCGCGCCGGGCGCTTCTCGAGAAAGGCGGCGATCCCCTCCTCCGCTTCCGGGCTCTCCCAGGCTTCGACCAGCCGGTCGATGGTGGCCTCGATGACGGCCTCATCGATACGGGGGCCGAGGCTGCGCGCCAGCGCCTTGGCCCGCGCCGCGGCACCACGCGCGATCTTCAGATAGGGCGCGACCTCGGCCTCGACGGCCGCGTCGAGATCGGCAAGCGGCACCGCGCGGGTCGCGATGCCAAGCCGTACCGCCTCCTCGGCGCGGAAGAGCCGCGCCGACATGAAGACCTGCCGGGCCCGCCCCTCGCCCATCCGGGCGAGCACGTAGGGCGAGATCGTCGCCGGGATGATGCCGAGCTTGGTCTCGGTGAAGCCAAAGCGCGTACCCTCCTCGGCCACCACCACGTCGCAGATGCAGGCCATGCCGACGCCGCCGCCATAGGCGCCACCATGCACCCGTCCGATCAGCGGGCTGGACATGGTGTTGAGCGCGTCCAGCATGCCCGCCAGACGTCGCGCCTCGGCGCGGCGCCCCTCGCGGTCGGCGCGGATCTGCGCCTGCATCCAGGTCAGGTCGCCGCCGGCGCAGAACACCTCGCCCGCGCCCCGCAGCACCACGGCGCGCGCGTGCGCGCCCTCGGCCCCCGCCAGCGCCGTCAGCTCGTCCATCATCCGCGCCGAAAGCGCGTTGCGGCGCTCGGGCGCGTTCAGCGTCACGGTCAGAACGCCGCGATCATCCGTGTCGAGCTTCAATGTCTCGTAACTCATGCGCGCAGCTCCTTGGCGAAACCCGCCGTCTCGGCCAGCCGTTTGCGATCGAGCCCGGTCTCGAAGCCGCGCTCCTCCAGCATCAATGCGAGCCCTTCGGTCGCGACATTGCCGGCCGCGCCCGGCGCGAAGGGACAGCCGCCAAGGCCGCCGATGCTCGCGTCGAACACCCGCAGCCCCCGCTCGAGGCAGACCGCCACGTTGTCGAGCGCGCGGCCCGAGGTGTCGTGAAAATGCCCGGCGAGCTTGTCGGCGGGCACGCGGGCCAGCACGGCGTCGAGCATCGCGGAGGTGTCCTCCGGCAGCGCCCGGCCCAGGGTTTCGCCCAGGGAAATCTCGTAGCACCCCATATCCATGAGCCGCGCCGCGACCTCTGCCACGGCATCGGGCGCGACCCGGCCGTCATAGGGGCAATGGGTAACGCAGGAGACATAGCCGCGCACCGGCAGGCCGGCGTCTCGCGCGGCCGCCATGACCGGCGCGAAGCGCTCCATGCTCTCGGCGATGGAGCAGCCGATATTGGCCTGGCTGAAGCCTTCCGAGGCGGAGGCGAAAACCGCGACCTCCTCAGCCTTCGCCTCTTGCGCCGCCTCGAAGCCGCGCAAGTTCGGCGTCAGCGCCGCGTATCGGATCCCCGGCTCGCGCCGGATTCCGGCGAGGACCTCCGCCGCATCCGCCATCTGCGGCACGCGCTTCGGGTTCACGAAGCTTGTCACCTCGATCCGCGCGAAGCCGCAGGCCGAGAGCCGGTCGACCAGCGCGATCTTGTCGGCGGCGGGGATGATCCGCGCTTCGTTCTGCAACCCGTCGCGCGGGCCGACCTCGACGATCTCGACGCGCTCATTCATCCTGCGGCTCCAGCGTCAGCAGCAGGTCGCCATCCGATACCTGCGATCCCTCGCGTGCGAGCACCTCGGCCACCACGCCGTCGCGCGGCGCGGTGAGCGTGTGCTCCATCTTCATCGCTTCCAGAATGGCCAGCGGCTGGCCTTTTTCCACCGCCTGCCCGGCCTCGGCGCGCATCCGCTTCACCAGCCCCGGCATCGGTGCCGCGATGGCGTCGCCCCCGCCCCCCGCCGCGTCGGCCGCGGCGAGCGGATCGGGAATGGCAAAGGTAAAGGCCCGGCCCGCATCCCAGACCGTGACGCGATGGCCGTGCCGTACCGCCTCGGCACGGAAGCGCCGTCCCGACACGGTCACTTCCAACCCGCGCGTGTCACGTGAAACGCCGATCTGCGTGCCCGCCCGATGCCAATGCCCCGGGCCGTCGCGCCTGAGCGCCACCTCCAGCGGCTCGCCCTCATGCTCCAGCACGACATGCACCTCTGAGGCGCCCCAGTGCCGGAAGCCCCGTAGCCGGTCCCACGGTCCGTTGCCTTCGGGCGGATGGTCGAGCCCGGCGGCGGCAAGTGCTGCCAGCACCGGCACATGGTCCGGCATTTCCGTCTTGGCGGTCAGCGCGTCGAGATCGCGACCGATCAGACCGGTATCGACCTCCCCGGCCGCGAAACCCTCGTGGCGCAACAGCCGCGCGAGGAAACCGAGATTGGTCACCGTTCCGCCGACCTGCGTGGCTTCGAGCGCCGCCACGAGTCGTGACAGCGCCTCGGCCCGCGTCGCGCCATGGGCGATGACCTTGGCGATCATCGGGTCGTAATGCGGGGTGATCGCGTCGCCCTCGGTCACGCCCGCATCCACCCGCAGCGCGCCGCGCTCGAAGCGCGCGGCCTGGGGAAAGCGCAGCCGCTCCAGCCGCCCGGTGGCGGGAAGGAAGCCGCGTTCGGCGTCCTCGGCATAAAGCCGCGCCTCGACCGCATGGCCGTCGATCCGAAGCTCGTCCTGCGTCAACGGCAGGGTCTCGCCCCGCGCCACCCGGATCTGCCACTCGACGAGGTCGAGCCCGGTGATCGCCTCGGTCACCGGATGCTCGACCTGAAGCCGCGTGTTCATCTCCATGAACCAGAACCCGTCCTCGCGCAGCCCCTCGGAGCCGTCGGCGATGAACTCGATCGTGCCCGCGCCCACGTAACCGATGGCGCGGGCCGCCTCGACCGCCGCCGCCCCCATCGCGGCGCGGACATGGTCGGGCATGCCCGGTGCGGGAGCTTCCTCGATCACCTTCTGATGGCGGCGCTGCAACGAACAGTCGCGCTCGAACAGATGCACGACATTGCCATGGCTGTCGGCGAAGACCTGGATCTCGACATGGCGCGGCGAGGTCACGTATTTCTCGACCAGCACGGCGGCGTCGCCGAAGCTGGCCTTGCCCTCGGCCTGCGCGCCTTCCAGCGCGTCGGCGAAATCCTCGGCCCGCTCGACGAGCCGCATCCCCTTGCCGCCGCCGCCGGCGCGCGCCTTGATCAGCACCGGGTAGCCGATGCGTAGGGCCTCTTGGGCCAGCATCGACGCGTCCTGACCCTCGCCGTGATAACCCGGCACCACCGGCACGCCGGCCTCTTCCATCCGCGCCTTCGCGGCGTCCTTGAGGCCCATGGCGCGGATCGCGCTGGCGGGCGGGCCGACGAAGACCAGACCGGCCGCCTCGACCGACTCGACGAAGTCGGGGTTCTCGGACAGGAAACCGTAGCCCGGATGGATCGCCCCCGCGCCGGTCCGCTTCGCGGCGTCGATGATGGCCTCTGACCTGAGATAGCTCTCGCCCACAGGCGCCGGGCCGATCCGCACCGCCTCGTCGGCGAGCCTGACATGCACCGCCTCGGCATCGGCATCGGAATGCACGGCGACGGTCTTGAGCCCCATCCGGCGGGCGGTGCTGATGACCCGTGCGGCGATCTCGCCCCGGTTCGCGATCAGGATCTTGTCGAACATCAGGCGAAATCCTCCACCAGCCGGAATCTCTCGCAGACCAGCACCATCTCCGGGTCCCAGCCCCCGTTGCGCTCGAAGTAGCGACGGTGATCCGCCTGCCAGCCTACCAGCGTCTCGTTCTCGCCCTCGGCCAGGGCGAAATCGGCATCGACATCGCAAAAGCGCCGCTGCGTGACCTCCACCGTCTCGATCATCAGCGCCGGCCTGCCATCCCAGTTCAGCGCAACGTCGCGGCGGCCGACCTTCGGCATCGGCTCGCCCGCCTCGAAGTCGCGCAGCGCGCCGCAGGTCGCGGTCTTTTTGCCCGAGCGGACCAGTGCGATCAGCTCGTCGCATAGTTCCGGCCCGTCCCCGAAGCGGAAGCTTTCGAGATCCGGGTGCCGGGCCTTCAGCTCATCCATCGTCACCATGCCCGCCTCACATCCGGAAGACGCCGAAGCGCGTGTCGGGGATCGGCGCGTTCAGCGCGGCCGAGAGCGACAGTGCCAGCACCTCGCGGGTCTTGCGCGGATCGACGATGCCGTCATCCCAGAGCCGGGCCGATGCGTAGAGCGGATGCGCCTGTTCCTCGAACCGCTCGCGCAGCGGCTGCTTGAAGGCCCATTCCTCCTCTTCGGTCCAGGGCTTGCCCTGCCGCTCCAGCGCCTCGCCGCGCACCTGTGCCATGACACCCGCCGCCTGCTCGCCGCCCATCACGCCGATCCGGCTCGCGGGCCACGTCCAGAGGAAGCGAGGTGAATAGGCGCGCCCGCACATGCCGTAATTGCCCGCGCCGTAGGAGCCGCCGACGATCATCGTCACCTTGGGCACTTCCGTGCTGGCCACCGCCGTCACCAGCTTGGCGCCGTCCTTGGCGATGCCGCCAGCCTCGTATTTGCGGCCCACCATGAAACCGGTGATGTTCTGCAGGAACACCAGCGGGATGCGACGCTGAGAGCACAGCTCGACGAAATGCGCGCCCTTGAGCGCGGCCTCGGAGAACAGCACGCCGTTATTGGCGATGACCCCCACCGGCATCCCCATGACATGCGCGAAGCCGGTCACCAGTGTTTCGCCGTAGCGCGGCTTGAACTC
Source organism: Limimaricola sp. AA108-03 (assembly GCF_050847355.1). NCBI lineage: Bacteria > Pseudomonadati > Pseudomonadota > Alphaproteobacteria > Rhodobacterales > Paracoccaceae > Limimaricola > Limimaricola sp. AA108-03. Next base: position 570,292 of record NZ_CP193755.1, on the reverse strand, counting down.
GTCGAGGCGCGAGCCGTCGAGCACCCGGGCCAGAAGCTCGCGGATGTCGTAGGGCTTGCGTGGATCGGCAGGCACGACGCCGAGGATCTCCTCCGGGTCGTGGAGCGGCTCCTCGATGGGCTGCATCACCACGGTCTCGGGCTTGTGGCGGTTCAACCCCGCCACCGCCTGACGCGCCAGCGCCAAGGCATGCGCGTCGTCGTCGGCAAGGTAGTCCGCCACGCCCGAAAGCCGGGTGTGCACGTCGCCGCCGCCGAGATCCTCGGCCGAAACGACCTCGCCCGTCGCGGCCTTCACCAGCGGCGGGCCGGCGAGGAAGATGGTGCCCTGCTCCTTCACGATGATCGTGACATCCGACATCGCGGGCACATAGGCGCCGCCTGCGGTGCAGGACCCCATGACCACGGCGATCTGCGCGATGCCCTTGGCGCTCATCCGGGCCTGGTTGTAGAAGATCCGGCCGAAATGGTCGCGGTCGGGAAAGACCTCGTCCTGGTTGGGCAGGTTCGCGCCGCCGGAATCGACGAGGTAGACGCAAGGCAGGTGGTTCTGTTCCGCGATCTCCTGCGCCCGCAGATGCTTCTTTACGGTCATCGGGTAGTAGGTGCCGCCCTTCACGGTGGCGTCGTTGCACAGCACCATGACCTCCTGCCCCTCGACGCGGCCGATGCCGGCGATCATGCCGGCGCCGGGCGCCGCGCCGTCATAGAGGCCATGCGCCGCCGTGGCACCGACCTCCAGAAACGGGCTGCCCGGGTCGAGCAACCGGGTGACCCGGTCGCGCGGCAGGAGCTTGCCGCGCGAGAGATGCCGCTCGCGCGCTTTCGCGCCGCCACCGGCCCGTGCGGCTTCGACCGCCTCGCGCACGGTTTCCATCGCAGCGCGCTGCGCGGCCTCGTTCTCGCGAAAGCTCTCCGAGGAGGGCGACAGCGATGAGCGCAGCACCCCCATCAGCGCACCTTGGCCATCAGCTCGCGCCCGATCAGCATGCGGCGGATCTCGGAGGTGCCCGCGCCGATCTCCATCAGCTTGGCGTCGCGGAAAATCCGGCTCACCGCGCTTTCGTTCATGAAGCCGGTGCCGCCCATCGCCTGCACCGCCTGATGCGCGACCACCATCGCCTCCTCGGAAGCGTAGAGCACGCAGGCGGCGGCATCGGCCCGGGTGACCCGGCCCGCGTCGCAGGCCCGTGCCACGGCATAGACATAGGCCCGCGCCGAGCCGAGCTTGGTGTAGATGTCCGCCACCTTGCCCTGCATCAGCTGGAAATCCCCGATCGGCCTGCCGAACTGCTTGCGCTCGGCGAGGTAGGGCATGATTTCGTCGAGGCAGGCCGCCATGATGCCGGTGCCGATGCCCGACAGAACGACGCGCTCGTAGTCGAGCCCCGACATCAGCACCTTCACGCCGCCGCCGACATGGCCCAGCACGTTCTCCTCGGGCACCTCGACATTCTCGAACACCAGCTCGGCGGTGTTCGAGCCGCGCATGCCGAGCTTGTCGAAATGCTCGGAGGTCGAGAAGCCCGCCATGCCGCGCTCGATGATGAAGGCGGTGATCCCCTTGGAACCGGCCTCCGGGTCGGTCTTGGCATAGACCACCAGCGTTTCGGCATCGGGGCCGTTGGTGATCCAGTACTTGGTGCCGTTGAGCCGATAGCCGCCATCGATGCGATCGGCGCGCAGGCTCATCGACACCACGTCGGAGCCCGCCCCCGCCTCGGACATCGCCAGCGCGCCGACATGTTCACCCGAGACCAGCTTGGGCAGGTATTTCGCCTTCTGCGCATCGTTGCCGTTGAGCACGATCTGGTTGACGCAGAGGTTCGAATGCGCGCCGTAGCTGAGCGCCACGCTGGCAGAGGCCCTCGCGATCTCCTCGACCGCGATGACATGAGCGAGGTAGCCCATGCCGGCGCCGCCATACTGCTCGGGCACGGTGATGCCCAGAAGGCCCAGATCGCCCATCTCGCGCCAGAGGTCGGCGGGGAACAGGTTGGACTTGTCGATCTCGGCGGCGCGCGGCTTCAGCCGCTCCTGCGCCCAGCGATGCACCGTCTCGCGCAGCGCCTCGCCATCCTCGCCCAGATCGAACTTCATCGCGTGATCGAACATCGCACTCTCCCTATTCCGCCGCCACCTGGTGCGGCGTGTCGTTCTTGATCGCGGCGCGGAGCGCGTCGCGGATCGGCGCCGCCTGCTCCATCGCCGCCAGCTTCACTGGCCCGAAGCCGCGGATCTGGTCGGGCAGTTCCAAGAGCTTGAGGATCTCGGCGTCGTGCCCTTGCCCCAGCCGCTCCAGCGCGAGGTCCATGTCCGCCTCAAAGGCCTCGATCAGTGCCCGCTCGCGCTTGCGCTCCTCGGTGCGGCCAAAGACGTCGAAGGCGGTGCCGCGCAGCCGTTTGCCCTGCGCCAGCAGGCCGAAGGCCTTGAGAATCCAGGGGCCGAACTCGCGCTTCTTCGGGCGGCCTTCGGCATCCGTGCCCGGCAGTCCCGGCGGTGCGAGGTTGAAGGCGATCCTGTAGTCGCCGTCGAACTGCTTCTTGAGGTTCTCCGCGAATTCGGGCCGCGTGAACAGCCGCGCCACCTCGTATTCGTCCTTGTAGGACAGGAGCTTGGCATAGTTCTGCGCGACCGCGCGGGTGATCTCCTCCGCCTGCGCGTGGCCTTCCACCGCCGCACGGACCCGCGCCACCCGATCGGTGTAGCGCCGGGCGAGCTTTGCATCCTGGTAGGCGGTCAGGTGACCGGTGCGGTGCGCCACGAGCTGGTCGAGCGTCATCTGCGCCTGCGGCAGATGCGGCGGCTCGTCGGTTTCGCCCATCTCGCGGATCACCCGCTCGGGCTCTGCCGCCATCACGCGGCCCCAGTCGAAGGCGTCGAGATTCGACTGCACCGCCACACCGTTGAGACGCACGGCCTCGGCGATGGCCTCGCGGCCCACCGGGATGAAGCCCTGCTGCCAGGCATAGCCCAGCATCATGATGTTCACCGCGATCTCGTCGCCGCAAAGCTCGCGCGCGACATGGGCGAAATCGTGGAAATGCTCCGACGAGCGCACCGTCCTTTCCACCGCCCGCATGACGCCCGCCGAGCGGAAGTCGAAATCGCGCTGACGCACGAAGTCCGAAGTGGGCGAGAGCTTGGTGCTCATCACCGCATGGGTGCGGCTCGCGTCGCACAGGGTGACGCCGTCCTTCGAGGCCGCCACGACGCTATCGGCGGCCAGCAGCAGGTCTGCGGTCCCGGTGGCGATGCGCGGCGCCGTCGCGGGCCGCTCATGCGTCGAGATGCGGATATGGCTCAGCACCGCGCCGCCCTTCTGCGCGAGACCGGCCATGTCGAGGATCATCGGCGACAGACCCTCCATATGCGCCGCGACGCCCAGAAGCGCGCCGATGGTCAGAACGCCGGTGCCGCCGACGCCCGTGACGGCGATGTTCCACGGCCGGGTGATCTCGGGCAGCGCCGGCTCGGGCAAGCCTGAGACGTCGGGGCCTTCGGCGGCCGGGCGCTTATGCGGCTTGGCACCGCGCAGCGTCACGAAGGAGGGACAGAAGCCCTTGAGGCAGGAAAAGTCCTTGTTGCAGGCCGATTGGTTGATCTGGCGCTTGCGGCCCAGCTCGGTCTCCAGAGGCTCGACCGCGATGCAGTTCGACTGCACCGAGCAATCGCCGCACCCTTCGCAGACCGCCGGGTCGATATGCACGCGCATGTCGGGGTCCTCGGCCTTGCCCCGCTTGCGGCGGCGGCGCAGCTCGGCGGCGCAGGTCTGGACATAGACCATGACGGTCACGCCCTCGATCTCGCGCAGCTCGCGCATCACCGCGTCGACATCGTCGCGATGGCGGATCTCGGTGCCGGGCGCGAGATCGACGCGGTCGTAATTCTCGGGATGATCCGAGAGCAGGACGATCTTCGCCACGTTCTCGTGGTGCACCTGATGCGTCACCTGCTCGGGCGAGAGCGGGCCGTCGACCTTCTGGCCGCCGGTCATCGCAACGGCGTCGTTGTAGAGGATCTTGTAGGTGATGTTGGCCTTCGCCGCGACCGATTGGCGGATCGCGAGATGGCCGGAATGAAAGAAGGTGCCGTCGCCTAGGTTCACGAAGCGATGCTTTTCCTCGGTGAACCGGCCGATCGAGGTCCATGGCACGCCCTCGGCGCCCATATGGGTGAAGGTCTCGGTGTTCCGGTCCATCCACTGCACCATGTAGTGGCAGCCGATCCCCGCCATCGCCTTGGACCCTTCCGGCACCTTGGTAGATGTATTGTGCGGGCAGCCGGGGCAGTAATGCGGCAGCCGGGTGATCGGCGCCTCATGCGCCTGTCCCCGGGCATGACCCGCTTCAAGACGGCGCAGCTCGGCCTCGATCCGGTCGTGCAAGCCTTCGGGCAGGTCGATGTGCAGCAGCCGGTCGGCGATGGCGCGGCCGACGGAGCCGACGGTGAGACCTTGGGAAAGCGACAGGAAGGGGCGGTCCTTCTCGTCATGCTTGCCGATGATCCGCGGCCGCACGTCGGCGCGCCAGTTGAAGAGCTGCTGCTTGATCTGGTTCTCGATGATCTCGCGGCGCTCCTCGACGATCAGCACCTCGTCGAGCCCCTCGGAGAAGTGGCGGATGCCCTCGGGCTCCAGCGGCCAGGGCATGCGCACCTTGTAGAGGCGCAGGCCGATCGCCTTCCACTCCTCCGGCCCGAGCCCCATCTCGGCCAGCGCCTGCCGCACGTCCTCGTAGGCCTTGCCCGAGGCGACGATGCCGAAGTGGGCGTTCGGCGTGTCGATCGTCACCTGGTCGACGCGGTTGGCGCGGGCGAAGGCCAGCGCCGCGAAGCCCTTGTATTCCTGCAGCCGCTCGTCCTGCACCAGCGGCGGATCGGGCCAGCGCAGGTTAAGCCCGCCTTCGGGCATCTCGAAATCGGTGGGCAGCAGGAACTGCCGACGCTCCTGTGCGAGATCGACGACGGTCGAGGTCTCGACCGTTTCGGAGATCACCTTGTAGCCGACCCAGCAGCCCGAATAGCGTGACATGGCGATGCCGAGGAGGCCCAGCTCGAGAAACTCGTGCACGGAGCTGGGATACAGCATCGGCATCAGTGCCGAGATGAAGGCGTGGTCCGACTGGTGCGGGATCGAGGACGACTTGCAGGTGTGGTCGTCGCCGGCGAAGGCCAGCACCCCGCCATGCGCCGAGGTGCCTGCCGCGTTGGCGTGCTTGAGCACGTCACCCGAGCGGTCGACACCCGGCCCCTTGCCGTACCACAGGCCCAGAAGGCCGTCCTTCTTCGCGCCTTCGGACAGGCCAAGCTGCTGGCTGCCCCAGACGGCGGTGGCGGCGAGATCCTCGTTGACCCCCGGCTGGAAGGCGATGTCGAGCGGGTCGAGATGCTTGCGCGCGGCCATCAGCTGCTGGTCATAGCCGCCCAGCGGCGAGCCGCGATATCCCGAGATGAACGTGCCGGTATTGAGCCCGGCGGCGCGGTCGCGCCGCATCTGGGTCATCGGCAGGCGCACCAGCGCCTGAATTCCGGTCAGGAAGACATGACCTGTCTCCGCCGTGTACTTGTCGTCGAGCGACATCTGCATCGTCATGCGCCCCTCCCCTGGCTAATGACGATCGCAGCCTAGCGCGGATCGACGGCAACGCGGTCACCGTTTTGAAGACGAATTACGCAAAATCCTGTTACATGGTCACCCTAAAGTGCCCTCCTTGAGAACAAGGTTCCAAAAGGAGAAGCCCTCCCATCGCTTCCGAATGGCGCATCACCCCTGCGTCCCCGGCGCGGCCAAGTCTTGGAGTGTGCCCCCGGGCATGGCAGCATTTGCGCCTCCGGGAGCCGACAAGAGCGAAGCGCGCGCCGAGCTTCGATGGGCGCGCGCTTCGGGTTCTGGATCAGCCGACGCTGGCCAGCAGGCTGGCATTGCCGCCCGCGGCGGTGGTGTCGACGCAGACGTGGCGCTCAAGCTGCAGTCGCAGCGCCAAATCCTCTTCGGAAAGCAACGGGATACGCCGCCCCTCTCGCGCGGCGAGCGCCTTGCGCAGCGGCCGCAGGGCATCCGCTCCGCCCCGCAGGGCGACCGCGTCGAAGCCCGAGAGCTTTTCCAGCGCCGCGGGGTCGAGCGTACCATCGAGATTGCCCTCCCCCGAGAGCCCCGGCGCCACGCCGACGGTGGCGCAGCCGGCGGCGCGGGCGGTCTCGATCTGCGCCCTCGCCTCCTCGGCCGAGGGACCGAGGCAAAGCACGGTGCCACGCGGCACCACCGAGAGACGGTTCGATTCCCCCGTCGGCCCCGGCAGGGTGACGGTGTCGCGCCGATCCGGATCGGGGGCCGCGGCGTCGAGCAGCTTCTGCACCTTCTCGCTCGGTACCTCGCGGCCATTGGCGGGCAGCGAGGCGATGCGCATCGGCTCGGTGAAACGCGCCACGTAGCGCGGTCCGCCGGCCTTGGGCCCGGTCCCCGACAGCCCCTCGCCGCCGAAAGGCTGGGAGCCGACGATGGCGCCGATCTGGTTACGGTTGACGTAGAGATTGCCGACCTTCACGCGCCGCGTCACATGCTCGACCCGGTCGTCGATCCGGGTGTGCAGGCCGAAGGTCAGCCCGTAGCCGGTGGCGTTGACCGCGTCGATGACCGCGTCGATCTCGCCCGCCTTGAAGGTGGCGACATGCAGCACCGGCCCGAACACCTCGCGCTCCAGCTCCTCGATCCCGTTCAGGCGGATCAGCGCCGGACCGATGTAGTGGCCCTTCGACGGCGTCTCGAGCTGCCACAGCAGGCGGCCCTCGGCGCGCGCCTTCTCGACATGTTCGCGGATGCCCTTCTCGGCGCGCCCGTCGATTACCGGACCGACATCGGTGGCATGGCTCCAGGGGTCGCCAACCTGCATCTCCTCGGTGGCGCCTTTCAGCATCTCGAGGAAATGCTCGGCGATGTCTTCCTGCAGGTAGAGCATGCGCAGCGCCGAGCAGCGCTGCCCCGCCGACTGGAAGGCCGAATTGACGATGTCGCGCACCGCCTGCTCGGGCAGCGCGGTGGAATCGACGATCATCGCGTTCAGCCCGCCGGTCTCGGCGATGAGCGGCGCGGTCGGGTCCATGTTGGCGGCCATGGCGCGGTCGATGCCGATGGCGGTCTCGGTTGAGCCGGTGAAGCACACGCCCGCGATGCGCGGGTCGGAGGTGATCGCCGCTCCCACGACGCGCCCCGCGCCCGGCAGCAGTTGCAGTGCATCGCGCGGCACGCCCGCCTCGTGCAGCAGCCTAACGCCCAGCGCCGCGGTGAGCGGCGTGGATTCGGCCGGTTTCGCCAGCACGGCGTTGCCCGCCGCCAGCGCCGCGGCCACCTGACCGGTGAAGATCGCCAGCGGGAAGTTCCAGGGGCTGATGCAGGCGAAGGTGCCCCGGGCCGGGTCCTTCAGCTCCTCGCCACGCGCCGCGTAATAACGCAGGAAATCGACCGCCTCGCGCAGTTCGGCCACGGCATCCTTCGGCGTCTTGCCGGCCTCGCGCGCGGTGAGCGCGAAGAACTCGTGCGCATGCTCCTCGAACAGTTCGGCGGCGCGGCGCAGCGCGGCGCCACGGTCCGAGGCCGGCGCCTGCCAGCGCCGCGCGAGCGCGATGGCATTCTCGACATCGGCCTTGGACGACATCATCACCTCGCCCACCACGTCGGAGGGATCGGCGGGGCTGGTCACCGGGATCACCTCGGCGCCTTCGGCGGGCTCCTCGGTGGCGAGGATCGGCTCGGAGCGCCACTTGGCGTTGCGGAACGCGTCGCGGCCCGCGTCGAACTCGGCCAGCGCATCGACCGCCGTCAGGTCCCAGCCGCGCGAGTTCTCGCGCTCGGGCTGGAACAGCGCGCGCGGATCGCGCAACTCCTTGGGGCGCGGCCCGCCCAGCTTCTCGAACGGATCGGCGGCGACCACCTCGGCGGGCACCTTCTCGTCGACGATCTGGTTCACGAAGCTCGAATTCGCCCCGTTCTCCAGCAGCCGGCGCACCAGATAGGCCAGCAGGTCGCGATGCGCGCCCACCGGCGCATAGATGCGCAGCCGCGTGCCCTCGCTCTCCATCTGCTTGTCGTGCAGCGCCTCGCCCATCCCGTGCAGGCGCTGGAATTCGAAATCGCGCCGCTCGCCCGCCATCTCCATCACGGCGGCAACGGAATGGGCGTTGTGGGTGGCGAATTGCGGATAGATCCGGTCGGTCATGCCCAGCAGGCGATGCGCGCAGGACAGCCATGCCACATCGGTCGCGGCCTTCTCGGTGAAGACCGGGAAATCCTCCAGTCCCTCGACCTGCGCGCGCTTGATCTCGGTATCCCAGTAGGCGCCCTTGACGAGCCGCACCATGATCTTGCGGTCGAGTTTTTCGGCCAGCGCGTAGAGCCAGTCGAGCACGCCGCCGACGCGGCGGCCATAGGCCTGCACCACGACGCCAAAGCCGTCCCAACCGGCCAGTTCGGGGTCGGACAGCACCGCCTCGATGATGTCGAGCGACAGGTTGAGACGGTCGGCCTCCTCGGCGTCGACGTTGAGACCCATGTTCCCCGCCTTGGCGGCGCGGGCGAGCTTCGACAGCCGCGGCACCAGCTCGTCCATGACCCGGTCGCGCTGGGCCTCCTCGTAGCGCGGGTGCAGCGCGGAGAGCTTGACCGAGATGCCGGGGTTGTCGCGGATGTCGGCCGAGGTGGCCTCCTTCGAGATCCGCGCGATCGCGTTCTCGTAGCTCTTCATGAAGCCGGCCGCGTCCTTCGCGGTCAGCGCTGCCTCGCCCAGCATGTCGTAGCTGTAGGTAGCGCCCTTCTTCGCGGGCCCCTGGCTGCGCTTGATCGCCTCGTCGATGTCGCGGCCGAGCACGAAGGTCTTGCCCATCTCGCGCATCGCCGCATAGGTCGCGGCGCGGATCACCGGCTCGCCCAGACGCTTGATCGCGCGGCGCAGCACGAGGCCGAGCCCCTCGCCCTTCTCGTCGAGCACCTTGCCGGTCAGCATCAGTGCCCAGGTCGAGGCGTTGACCAGCGGGGAAGCCGCTTTCCCGAGATGCGCGCTCCAGTCCGACGGCGTGATCTTGTCGTCGATCAGCGCGTCGATGGTCTTGGCGTCGGGCACCCGCAGCAGCGCCTCGGCGAGGCACATCAACGCGATGCCCTCGCGGGTCGAAAGACCGTACTCGGCGAGGAACGCCTCCATGATACCGGGACGCGTATCGTCGCGGATCGCGCGCACCAGCTGGGCGCCGCGCCGCGTGGCGGCGGCGCGCAGCTCCTCCGAGATCGGGTCGGCGGCCATCAGATCGGCGAGGACAGCCGCCTCGTCGCGTCGATGATCGGCACGGATGCGGATGCGCAGATCGTCAAGCTCGCTCATTGGCGGACCCCCTTGAGTAAAAGACAGGTTCATCCTATCCCTGATCAGCTAAGGCGCGTTTCCCGAAAATCGACGGAAAGCGCGCTTTTTGCCCGATTTCTCTTGATATGGCGGGACGAAAGATGAGCAATTCCGACACCGGCAGCCATCTTGACCGCACGGACTACCGCATTCTCGCCGAACTGGCAGCAAATGCTCGGCTTCCGGTGACCGAACTGGCGGTCCGGGTCGGCCTGTCGAAATCGCCCTGCCAGGTGCGCCTGAAACGACTGCAGGAAAAGGGCGTGATTCGAGGTTTTCGGACGGTGATCGACCCGGCCAAGCTTGGCCTCGACCACGTTGCCTTCGTCGAGGTGCGGCTCGCCGACACCACCGAGAAATCGCTTGCTGCCTTCAACGCCGCCGTGCGGCTGATCACCGAGGTGGAGCAGTGTCACCTGATCGCCGGCAGCTTCGACTACCTGCTCAAGGTGCGGACCCGCGACATCCGCAGCTATCGCGAGGTGCTGGGCACCAAGATCTCGGCCCTGCCCGGCGTCGCGGGCACCTCCACCTATGTCTCGATGCAGCCGATCATCGACGACACGATGTGACGCCCCCTCACCATCGTGTCATCCAGGCCGTGCGCGATGGACGCGCGGCGGTCATGGCGCGATGATGGGCCGCCCCCGAAGAAAGCCGTCCCGATGCTCGACGCCGCCGCCCGCCGCCTGATCGACCCGCCGCTCAACCGGCTCGGTCGCAGGTTGGCGCGCGCCGGGGCAACCGCGGATGGAGTGACGCTGGCCGGGCTGGGGCTCGGCCTTGCCGCGGCGGCGATGATCGCGCTCGGCGCGCCGGGCTGGGCCCTGCTGCCGCTCCTCGCGTCGCGCCTCGCCGACGGGCTCGACGGGGCGGTGGCCCGCGCCACGCGCCGGACCGACTGGGGCGGCTATCTCGATATCGCCGCCGATTTCGCCTTCTACGGCGCGATCCCGCTTGCCTTCGTCCTGGCCGATCCGGCGGCCAATGGCGCCGCGGGCGGGTTCCTGCTCGCCGCCTTCTACTTCAACGGCACCACATTCCTCGGCTACGCGATCCTCGCCGAGAAGAAGCGCATGCAGACCTCGGCGCAGGGCATCAAGTCGCTCTACTTTTCGAACGGATTGCTGGAGGGCACCGAGACGATCGGCTTCTTCGTGCTGCTTTGCCTGCTGCCCGGCTACTTCGCGCCGCTGGCATGGGTATTCGGAGCAGTGTGCTATCTGAGCGGCACTTTGCGGCTGATCGGGTCGCGTTCGGTGTTCCGCGGCTGAGAGGATCTGGCCTTGCGACCGCCGATCGGGTAGCCGACGGACATGACCGCAACCCCTTCACAGACGGGTCCGCTGATTCTCGGCGGCACCGGACGACTTGGCCGGGCACTGCGCAAGCTGGCCCAAGACGGGCATTGGCCGGAGGGGCGTGCCGCGCTGTGGCATGGCCGGCGGGGCGATTACGCCTGGGACATGCGGGAGCCGGCACCGCCGCTTCATGAACGACCCGAAGGCGTCGTCGTTCTGGCAGGGGTGACATCGGGATCCCCGGAAGAGCTTGCTGCCAATGCCAACCTTGCCCGGGCCGCTTTGCGCCTTGCCGCGCGCGACGGTCTCGGCCCGGTGCTGCTGATGTCCTCGGCCGCGGTCTACGGCCGTGCCGAAGGCCCTTGTCGAGAGACGGAGGCCAGCCCCGCAAACGCCTATGGCATGGCCAAGCTGGACATGGAGCGCGCGGTCGCCGAAGAGGTCGACAGGCTGGGCACCGAGGCGCCCCGCGCCTGTTGCCTGCGGCTCGCCAATGTCGCGGGCTGCGACCAGTTGTTCGACGCGATGGCCGCCGGGCAGGTCACGCTCGACCGTTTCACCGAGGGGCACGGGCCGCGCCGCGCCTATGTCGGGCCGCTGAGCCTGGCGCGGGTCGTCTCTGCGCTTCTGTCGGCTCCGGAGCTGCCACCCGTCCTGAACCTCGCGCAGCCCGGCGCGGTGCCGATGGAGGCGCTGCTTGAGGCAGCCGGAGCGCGCTGGCACTGGCGCCCCGCTCCGGAAACCGCCCTGCCCGAAACTCTTCTCGACACGGCGCAGCTTGCCGCCATTGCCGGCCCCGTCGCCACCGCCACCGCGCCCGGTCTCGTGGCCGAGGCGCGGCTGGCCGGCTGGAGGCCTGCATGACGCCGGCCAAGCGCGCCTTCGACCTTACGGTGTCGATCCTGCTGCTGGCTCTGCTGTGGCCGGTACTGGCCGCGCTCGTCCTGCTCTTGCTCGTGAAGGAGGGACGGCCGGTCTTCTACGTGGCCGAGCGGATGCGCACGCCGGAGCAGTCCTTTGGCCTGATCAAGCTGCGGACCATGCGCCCTGCCCCCTACGGCACCCGCGCCACCGGCGTGACCGGCGGTGACAAATCGGACCGCATGTCGGGGCTGCACCGCATGCTGCGACGGACCCGCGCCGACGAGTTGCCGCAGCTGTGGAACGTGATCCGCGGCGATATCAGCCTCGTCGGTCCCAGGCCGCCTTTGCGCATCTACGTCGAAGCCTTTCCCGATCTCTATGCGGCGGTGCTGCGCTCGCGGCCCGGCATCACCGGGCTGGCCAGCCTGCGCTATCACGCCACCGAGGAGCGACTTCTGGCGCTTTGCCGCTCGGCCGAAGAAACCGATGCGGTCTATCGCCGCCGCTGCGTGCCCCGCAAGGCGCGGCTGGATCTGATCTATCAGCGCCACGCCACGATCTGCCACGATATCGGCCTGATCGCTGAAACGGCGGGCAGGGTGTTGCGGCTGGCGCCCCGCAGGTTCCCACGAAAGGCACGGCCTCGGCGGGTTCCCGCCACCGTAGATTGATCAATGACCCGGCGTCGGATTACAAGGGACACGGAATTTGCTGTGATGCGGGCGAAAATGTCAGACACGGTCGCGGCTGAGCAGGGCTTTCGGGCCAGCATGGGCGAAAAAATGGGCAAACTGGTCGAATTGCTCGGATTCATCACGCATCTTTCCCGCTCCACCAAACAATGGATGGTACTGACCAACGACGTGGCGCTGGTCCCGGTGGCGTTTCTTGCCGCCCTGTCGCTGCAGCTGAACCGCGCGCCGTTGGGTGCCGAGCTCCAGCAGCACTGGCCGCTCCTCCTCATGCTGATGGCGATCTGCGCCCTGATCGAGATCGCGATGAACATCCACCGGGTGCAGCTCAAGGCCTATGAAAGCCGGGCCATCGCCCTTTCGGCCACGCATGCGGTTCTGCTGGCGCTTTCGGCCGGGCTGATCGACCGGGCGGTGGGCGGCACCTTGCCGGGCGCCACCTTCGTCTCCTTCGCGATGGTCTACCTGCTGCTCGCGGTCAGCTCCCGTGCCGTGATGCTCAAGCTGGTGCTGAGCGCCTATCGGCACAGGCCGAAGCTCAGGGTGCTGGTCTACGGTGCCGGTCGTACGGGTCAGCAGCTGGTCGCGGCGCTTCGGACCGACGAGACGGTCCGTCCCGTCGCCTATATCGACGACAACAAGATGCTGCAGGGCGCGATCGTCCAAGGGCTGCACGTGCACGCCCCGGCCGCCATCGCCCGGCTGGCCCGGACCAAGCATGTCGACCGGGTGCTGCTGGCCATGCCGTCGGTGCCGCGGGCCCGGCTGGCGCAGCTGTCGCGGCAGCTGGAGGAGAAGGGTCTCGACGTGCAGACCCTGCCCTCCTTCGCCCAGCTTGCCGGCAACGGCGTGCCGCTGGTCGAGCAGCTGCGCCCCGTGGTGCCCGGCCAGTTCCTCGGCCGCGCGCCGCTAGACGCGGAACTTCCTGGCGGGTCGGAGACCTATCGCGGGTCTTCGGTGATGATCTCGGGTGCCGGCGGCTCGATTGGCTCCGAGCTGTGCCGCCAGATCCTCGCCTGCCGGCCACGGCGGCTGGTTCTCTTCGAAATGTCGGAGCTGGCGCTCTACAAGCTCGACCAGGAGCTGTCCGCGCTGGCCACGGAGCAGCAGGTCGAGATCGTACCGGTGCTGGGATCGGTCTGCGACGCGCCGCTGGTGCGCCGCGTGCTCGCCGACCAGGAGATCGAGATCGTCCTGCATGCGGCGGCCTACAAACATGTGCCGCTGGTCGAGAGCAATCCTGTCTCGGGCTTCGCCAACAACGTGCTGGGCACGCATACGCTCGCCCAGGCCGCCGGAGAGGCCGGTGTGGCGCGCTTCATCCTGATCTCCACCGACAAGGCGGTCCGCCCCAAGAACATGATGGGCGCCTCGAAGCGCATGGCCGAGCTGGTGGTGCAGGATCTGGCCAGCCGCTCGAACGGCACGATATATTCGATGGTCCGCTTCGGCAACGTTCTGGGCTCCTCCGGCTCGGTGATCCCGCTGTTCCACGACCAGATCTGCAAGGGCGGTCCCGTCACCCTCACCCATCGCGAGGTGACGCGCTACTTCATGACCATTCCCGAAGCCGCGCGGCTCGTTCTGGTCGCCGGGACCTTCGCCACCGGCGGCGACGTCTTCGTGCTCGATATGGGGGCGCCGGTGCAGATCTACGATCTCGCGCGACAGATGATCGAGGCGGCGGGCTACACGGTACGCGACGAGACCAATCCCGAGGGCGACATCGAGATCAGGTTGACCGGCCTGCGCGCGGGCGAGAAGCTGCACGAGGAACTGCTGATCGGCGAAGGCCAGGTCGGCACCCCGCATCCCAAGATCATGCTCGCGCGCGAGGCGCATCTGAGCGAGATCGAGGTGGCGGCGGGGATGCGGGCCCTGCGCGCCGCCGTGACCGAGAATGACAGCGACGCGCTGCGCGCCGTGGTGGCGCGCTGGGTCGAAGGCGGCAAGGCGCTGGCCCTCGCCGCCGCCGAAGGGCGGGGTCAGCTGCCGGCGAGCTGATCCGCCGCGGTGGCGTAGCCCTGCGGATTGGCCTGCTGCCAGCGCCACAGGTCGCGCGCCATCTCTTCCACCCCCAACGACGCCCGCCAGCCGAGCTTTTCGGCCGCATGCCCGCAATCAGCCTGCATCTCGGCGATATCGCCGGCGCGGCGCGGCAGCACCTCGAATGGCAGCGCCCGACCCACCGCCGTGGAGAAGGCGTCGAGCATCTCGCGCACCGAATAGCCCCGACCGGTACCGATGTTGTAGGTCTCGGCTGCCGCCGAGGCCGCCGCGCGGTCGAGCGCCGCGACATGGGCGCGGGCGAGATCGACGACATGAATGTAGTCGCGCACGCCGGTACCGTCCGGCGTGGGATAGTCGTCGCCGAAGATGCGCAGCCGCTCCTGACGGCCCGTCGCCACCTGGGCGAGATAAGGCATCAGGTTGTTCGGCACGCCCTGCGGGTCCTCGCCGATCCGGCCCGATTCATGCGCGCCAACCGGATTGAAATAACGCAGGAGCATCACCGCGCAGCCGGGCCGGGCCGCCGACCAATCGGTCAGGATCTGCTCGGCGAAACGCTTGGTATGGCCGTAGACCGAGGTCGGCGCCAGCGGGTGCGCCTCGGTATAGGGCAGGAAGACCGGCTCGCCATAGACCGTGGCCGAGGAGGAGAAGATGATCCGCTGGCACTCCGCCCGATCCATCGCACGCAGCAGGGACAGCGTGCCCGTGACGTTGACATCGTAATACTCGACCGGCTTCTCGACGCTCTCGCCGACCGCCTTGAGACCGGCGAAATGGATCACCGCCTGGGGCCGGAATTCGGCGAAGATCCGGTCGAGCGCTGCCGTATCCCGGACATCCGCATCATGCGCGTGCAGCGCGCCCTGCGGGACCAGTTCACCGACGCGGCGCAACGCCTCTGGCGAGCCATTGGAATAATTGTCGACGCAGGCCACCTCGTGGCCCTGCCCCAGGAGCTCCACCAGAGTATGGCTGCCGATGTAACCCGCACCGCCCGTGACCAGAACACGCATACAAAATCTCCGCTACTGCTACGCAAGCAGTAGCGGAGTGTGTCGGGGCTGACCAGAACCGGTCTGGCGCGAGGCCTTCAGGCCCCCGCGCCCTGCCCGTCATTGCAGCGCGGCGTCGGTGATTTCATGCGTGAAAGCACCCTCCGGCACGGCCGAGATCACAGGGTCCGAGCCGCCCGCGAGAAGCGTGTCGACGGTGCGCTGATAGGCGGTCTCGTCGAGGCTGCCATCCGAACCCTCGGTCAGCTTGGCGATCTCGCCCATCATCCGGACCTGATGCGCCTCGGTCTGGGCGCCGGTCTCGTCGTAGTCGAGCACGAGCTGCGCCGCGTCTTCGGGGTTCTCCTCGGCCCATTTCCAGCCCTTCATCGAGGCACGCACGAAACGGGTCATCTTGTCGACGAACTCCGGATCCTCGAGGTTCTCCTCCAGCACCCACATCCCGTCCTCGAGCGTCGCCACGCCCATATCCTCGTACTTGAAGGTGACGAGCTCATCCTCGGAGATGCCCGCGTCGAGCACCTGGCCGTATTCGTTGTAGGTCATGGTCGAGATGCAATCGGCCTGCCGCTGGATCAACGGGTCGACGTTGAACCCCTGCTTCAGCACCGTCACCCCGTCCTCGCCGCCCTCGGTCGGGATGCCTTCCTGGCTCATCCAGCTCAGGAACGGGTATTCGTTTCCGAAGAACCAGACGCCGATGGTCTTGCCCTTGAAGTCCTGCGGACCGGTGATGCCGGTATCCTTCCAGCAGGTCAGCATCAGCCCCGAGCTGGCGAAGGGCTGGGCGATGTTCACGACAGGCAGGCCTTTCTCCCGCGCGGCCAGCGCAGAGGGCATCCAGTTGAGCATCACGTCGGCCCCGCCCCCCGCGAGTACCTGCGGCGGCGCGATGTCGGGCCCGCCGGGCAGGATCTCGACATCGAGCCCCTCCTCCTCGTAGAACCCCTCTTCGAGCGCCACGTAATAGCCCGCGAACTGCGCCTGCGTGACCCATTGCAGCTGCAGCCGGACCTCGTCGAGATCCTGCGCCATGGCGGGTATCCCCCCGGTCATCAGCGCGCCTGCCGCCGCCGCGGCCATCATCATCCGTTTCATTCTTGGTCGACCTCCGTTTGCTGTTGACGGCCCGGTTGGCGGGCTCTTTTGGTTATCCGCGTTGCGAGGGGTGCCAGAAGGTCACCCCCCGCTCGATCAGCGCAACCAGCCCGTAGAAGCCG
This sequence comes from Limimaricola sp. AA108-03, assembly GCF_050847355.1. Taxonomy (NCBI): domain Bacteria; kingdom Pseudomonadati; phylum Pseudomonadota; class Alphaproteobacteria; order Rhodobacterales; family Paracoccaceae; genus Limimaricola; species Limimaricola sp. AA108-03. The sequence goes on along the minus strand of NZ_CP193755.1, from coordinate 553,798 downwards.
GTGCCTGCCAGCGCCGCGACCAGGATCGCGGCCCAGACCATGTCGAGCGCGAGCTGGCCCACCGAGGTGGTGATCCGAAAGCCAAGCCCCAGTGTCGGCGAGCCGAAGAATTCGGCCACGATAGCCCCGATCAACGCCAGCGTGGTGCAGATCTTGAGGCCGTTGAAGATGAAGGGCATCGCCGCCGGAAGCCGCAGCTTCACCAGCCCCTGCCAGTAGCCCGCGCCCCAGCTCTTCATCAGGTCGCGCTGCATGGCCGAGGTCTCGGCGAGCCCTGCCACGGTGTTCACCAGCATCGGGAAGAACACCATGACCACCACCACCGCGGCCTTGGACTGCCAGTCGAAGCCGAACCACATCACGAGGATCGGCGCGGTCCCGACGATCGGCAGCGCCGCCATGAAGCTCGCCAGTGGAAGCAGCCCGCGCTGCAGGAACACGAAGCGATCGACGGCGATCGCCGTGAGGAACGCCGCCCCACATCCGATCGCGTAGCCCGAAAGCGCGCCGCGCAGGATCGTCTGCACGAAATCGCCCCAAAGCAGTGGCAGGCTCTCGGCGAAGCGCGCGCCGATCTGGCTCGGCGGCGGCAGGATGACCAGCGGCACCTGCAGCGCGCGCACCGCGATCTCCCACAAGATCAGGATGGTGATCCCGAACAGCAAGGGTACCGCCATGCGCGCCCAGATCCGGTTCGACAGCGGCCCGGTGGCAAGCCAGACGTTGAGCGCCCAGAGCCCGAGCCAGAGCGCCAGCGCGAGGATCGCCGCGCTCATGCCGCACCCCCCATGCGCCGCAGCGCCAGCCGCTGCGCGCCGCCGATCATCGCCACCAGTACCGCCGCCAGCGCCGCGGCCAGCAGCAGCGCGGCCCAGATCTGCGCGGTCTGGCCATAATAGCTTCCTGCCAGCATGCGCGCGCCCAATCCGCCGCCCTGCACCGGCAGCTCGCCCACGATGGCCCCGACAAGGGCGGCCGCCACGGCGATCTTCATCGACGCGAAGAGATAGGGCATCGAGGCCGGCAGCCGCAGCCGCGTCAGCACCTGCCAGCCCGAGGCGTCCCATGTGCGCATCAGGTCGGTCTGCATCGCGTCAGGCGCGCGCAGCCCTTTCACCATGCCGACCACCACCGGGAAGAACGACAGGTAAGCGGAGATGATCGCCTTGGGCAGCAGCCCCTGCAGCCCGACAGAGTAGAGCACCACCACGATCATCGGTGCCAGCGCCACGATCGGCACCGTCTGGCTGACGATGGCCCAGGGCATCACCGATTTCTCCATCGTCTTCGAATGGACGATGCCGATCGCCAGTGCGATCCCTGCCATGGCTCCGATGACAAAGCCCAGCGCCGTGGCCGAGAGCGTGATCCAGGCATGCAGCAGCAATCCGCGGTTCGACAGGCTTCCCGATCGCAGCAGGCTGCGCCGCCCCTCGACCTCCTCCATCACCACGCTTTGCCACAGCTCGCCCGCGACCTGATGCGGTGCGGGCAGTCTCGGCCTGTCTTGCGCCCAGGCGTCCGGGATCTGGCCCGGATTGGCCAGCACCAGCCCCAGCGCGTTCGCATCGCGCCGCTCCACGGCGGTGACCGGCTGTACCGCCACCCCCTCGCGCTCGGCGGCGGTCAGGGCCTCGCGGATGTTCATCGGCACGGCGGCGGCGTACCAGAGCGCGAACAATGCCGCGACGAGGATGATGACCGGTCCGGCGCGGCTCATGCGCTAGCCTCGCAAGTGTCTCGCGCCGTATGGGCAACTTTGTTCTCCAAATACGCAATCCCACACTTGCCGCTCCGACCCACCCTCGGTCTGAAGGACGCCGGTCTACTTGCGTATTCTAAGAACAAAGTAACCATGTCCGGCTTACTTGGAGGCGCGGTACAGGCTGGCGAGCCGATGACCGCGAACGAAGTCGCCATGCGACAGGGCTTCCCGCTCGCCATGGGTGGGGAGCCCGATTGTGTCTCACACCTCTTCATGGCCGGCCCTCAGTCCCTCGCGCACCCGGTGCGCGATCTCGATGAATTCGGGGCTGTCGCGGATGTCGAGCGGGCGCTCGCGCGGCAGCGGGCTGTCGATCACGTCGCTGATCCGCCCGGGTCGCGGACTCATCACCACGATCTTGGTCGAGAGATACACCGCCTCGGGAATCGAGTGGGTCACGAAAAGCGTGGTCTTGCCGGTCGCGGCCCAGAGCCTGAGCAGTTCCTCGTTGAGCCGGTCCCGCACGATCTCGTCCAGCGCACCGAAGGGTTCGTCCATCAGCAGGATGTCGGCATCGAACGCCAGCGCCCGTGCGATGCTCGCCCGTTGCTGCATCCCGCCCGACAATTGCCAAGGATACTTCTTCTCGAACCCGCCCAACTCGACCAGTTCCAGCACCTCGCGTACCCGCCGTTTCCGCTCGGCCTTGGGAAACCCCATGATCTCGAGCGGCAGCGCGATGTTGCCGCCGATGGTGCGCCAGGGGTAGAGCCCGGCCGCCTGGAACACGTAACCATAGGCCCGGGCCCGGCGCGCCTCGTCGGGGCTCATTCCATTGACCGAAACCTCGCCAGCCGTGGGCTGCTCCAGTGCCGCGACCACCCGAAGAAATGTGGTCTTGCCGCAGCCCGACGGGCCGATGAAGGAGACGAACTCGCCCTTCGCGATGTCGAGATCCACGCCCTTGAGGGCGTGAACCGGACCGTCCGCGGTCTCGAAGGTGAGGTCGACGCCGCGCGCCGAGATGGCGGTCTGGGGGATCGGCGCATTCATCATCGGCGCGCCCCCCGCCCCATCGCCCTCACACCCCGCTCGCCGGAATGCCCGAGCGTTCGACCGGGCGCGGTGCGGTCAGCGCCTTCCATGACGAGAGCGCCCGGTTGACCGGGCCCTGCGGCTCGCGCGCGACGAATTCGCCATGACCCTCATGCGTATCCAGCGTGCCGTCGCGCAGCGAGACATGGCCGCGGCTCAGCACGTAGCGCGGCAGGCCCTTCACCTTCTGCCCCTCGAAGACGTTGTAATCGATCGCAGACGCCTGCCCGGCGGCGGTGATGGTCTTTTCCTTTTCCGGATCCCAGACCACGATGTCGGCATCGGCTCCGACGAGGATCGCGCCCTTTTTCGGGTAGCAGCCGAGGATCTTGGCGCTGTTGGTCGAGGTGACGGCGACGAACTCGTTCATGGTGATCCGGCCGGTGTTGACCCCATGCGTCCACAACAGGGGCATCCGGTCCTCGAGCCCGCCGGTGCCATTGGGGATCTTGGTGAAATCGCCCAGCCCGTTGCGCTTCTGCTCGGTGGTGAAGGCGCAGTGATCGGTCGCCACCACCGAGAGCGTGCCCGAGGCCAGACCGGCCCAGAGGCTGTCCTGATGGCGCTTGTCGCGGAATGGCGGGCTCATCACCCGGCGCGCCGCGTGGTCCCAGTCGGGATGGGCGTATTCGCTCTCGTCGAGGATCAGGTGCTGGATCAGCGGCTCGCCCCAGACCCGCTTGCCCAGCATCTTGGCGCGGCGGATCGCCTCATGTGCCTCCTCGCAGGAGACATGGACGACGTAGAGCGGCACGCCCGCCATGTCGGCGATCATGATCGCGCGGTTGGTCGCCTCCCCCTCGACCGAGGAGGGGCGCGAATAGGCATGCGCCTCTGGGCCGGTATTGCCCTCGGCCAGAAGCTTGGCCTGCAGCTCGGCCACCACGTCGCCGTTCTCGGCATGCACCAGCGGGATCGCGCCCAGCTCGGCGCAGCGACGGAAGCTCGCGAACAGCTCATCGTCGTTCACCATCAAGGCGCCCTTGTAGGCCATGAAGTGCTTGAAGGTGGTGATGCCGTGATCGCGCACGACGGTTTCCATCTCGTCGAAGACCTGACGGTCCCACCAGGTGATCGCCATGTGGTAGGAATAGTCGCAGGCCGCCTGACCCGACTTGTTGTGCCAGACTTTCAGCGCGTCGAGCAGGCTCTGGCCCGGGCTGGGAAGCGCGAAATCCACCACCATGGTGGTGCCGCCGGCCAGCGCCGCGCGGGTGCCCGAACCGAAATCATCGGTGGAATGGGTGCCCATGAAGGGCATCTCCAGATGGGTGTGCGGGTCGATGCCGCCGGGCATCACGTAACAGCCCGTGGCGTCGAGTTCCTCGTCGCCGGCCAGCCCCTTTCCGATGGCGGCGATGCGCCCGCCCTCGATCAGCAGATCCGCCTCGTAAGTCAGATCCGCCGTGACGATGGTACCGTTCCTGATGACCTTGGAGCCCATTTCCGTTCCCTCTCTGTCAGGCCCGGCCCCTCGTGCGGGGGCCGTGGCACGTCCCGGGCGCGCGCTCGGTGGCGCGCTCCGGCTCGAAAGGGTCGGCGGGCGGAAGGGGGCGGCGGCGCGTGGTCGGCCGGCATCGCCCCCGAACTGCCCGGATCAGCTTGAGGGACGCGGCCCCACCGTGCCGTCGTCGTTTTCACACAGCGGCACGCCGTTTTCGTCGCGTACCGGGTAGCCGCTCAGCGGCTCGGTGCGCTCGATCGAGAACAGGTAGCAGCCATCGCCATTCTGGAACACGGCCGAGGGCGGCGTCCCGGGCAGGAGCGCGGCGAGCACGGCCTCCGGGGCGGAGACCACCTCCTGCGGGGATGTCGCGGTGATGGCGCCGGCAGGTGGCCGGGGGGCCGCCGCGGCGGTCGTGTCACCACCGTCCGACAATGGCGCCGTGGTCACCTGGGCGGGGCTTTCGAGCCGGGCCGGCGCTGGCGTCGGTTCGGGCGCGGGAGCGGGCGCCGCCTGCGGCGCGGGAAACACCGGAGCGGGTTGCGGCACGGCCACGGTACGCACTTCCTCGCAGGCGGCGAGCAGCGGCAGCGCCGCCAATAGGGGCAGCAGTCGGGGCAGTCTGGTCATCGGGCTCTCCTGAACATCTGGCTTGCCGATCCAGAAAGGCCGGAACCGGGAGAGGTCAAGCCCTGCATGTCCGGTGAACGTTTCAAGACACCACCTCGGCGGCCTCGATCACCGCGTGCAGCAGCACGTCGCAGCCCTTGGTCGCCCAGTCCTGCGTGATCTCCTCGGCCTCGTTATGGCTCAGCCCGTCCTTGCAGGGGCACATCACCATGGCGGTCGGGGCGATGCCGGCGATCCAGCAGGCGTCGTGTCCGGCGCCCGAAACGATGTCGCGATGGCCGTAACCCAATCGCTCGGCGGCGGCGCGTACCATGCCGACGCAGTCCGGGTCGAAGGTGACCGGCTCGAAATGCCCGGTGGGCTCGATCTCGAGTCCGAGCCCGAGCTCGTCGGCGATCCGCGCCGCCTCGGTCTCGACCGCCTTGCGCATCACGGCGAGCTTCTCGGCATCCGGCGAGCGGATGTCGACGGTGAAGACCGCGCGGCCCGGGATCACGTTGCGGGAGTTCGGCCAGACATTGGCCTGCCCGACCGCGCCCACCGCGTCGGGCTGGTGCTCCATCGCGATGCGGTGCACCGCCTCGGTGATCCGCGCCATGCCGAGCCCGGCATTGACCCGCATGTGCATCGGGGTGGAGCCGGTATGGCTTTCCTTGCCGGTGAGCCGGACCTCCAGCCACCACAGCCCCTGGCCGTGAGTGACCACGCCGATATCTTTCTCTTCGGCCTCGAGGATCGGGCCCTGCTCGATATGCAACTCGAAGAGCGCATGCATCTTGCGCGCGCCAACCTCCTCCTCGCCCTTCCAGCCGATCCGTTCCAGTTCGGCGCCGAAGGATTTTCCATCCGCATCCTCGCGCGCATAGGCCCAGTCGAGATCGTGCTGCCCGGCGAACACGCCCGAGGCCATCATCGCCGGGGCGAAGCGGGTGCCTTCCTCGTTGGTCCAGTTCACGACGACAATCGGCCGGCGGGTCCTGATTCCCATGTCATCGAGCGTACGGATGATCTCGAGCCCGCCGAGCACGCCCAGCACGCCGTCATACTTGCCGCCCGTAGGCTGGGTATCGAGATGGCTGCCGACATAGACCGGTAGCGCGTCGGAATCCTCGCCCTCGCGGCGTGCGAACATTGATCCCATCTTGTCGACGCCCATCGACAGGCCCGCGGCCTCGCACCACTTCGCGAACAGCGCCCGGCCTTCGGCATCCGCATCCGTCAGGGTCTGGCGATTGTTGCCGCCCGCCACGCCGGGGCCGATCTCGGCCATCTCCATCAGGCTGGACCAGAGCCGCGCGCCGTCGATCTTGAGATTTTCGCCGGGTGCGGACATGCTGGGTTCCTCGCCTTGCTGCCGGTCGGACCCCGCGCGGCTTCGATTTGACCGCTCGGTAAAATTAACGCTATCAAAGTCCCGACACCAGTCAAGGATCGCGTGAGCGCGCCCCCGGTCGGGGCTCGAAACGATGCGAGACGAGGCAGCGGCGGGTCGTTCCGCCCGTTCGACAGGACCGGAGATGACCAAGAGCCCGCCCCGCACCCGGATCCAGGTCCGCAACCGGGCCGCCATCCTCGAGGCGGCGCTCGAGGTTTTCGCGGCGCGTGGCTTCAGGGGCGCAACGCTGGACCGGATCGCGCAGGCGGCGGGGCTGTCGAAGCCGAACCTGCTCTATTATTTCCGCTCCAAGGAGGCGCTGCACCTCGCCATTCTCGAGGATCTGCTCGAGCTGTGGCTGGCGCCGCTGCGCGAGATGGATGCCGAAGGCGAGCCGCGCGAGCAGATCTTGGGTTACGTGCGGCGGAAGCTGGAGATGAGCCGCGACCACCCGCGCGAAAGCCGGCTTTTCGCCAACGAAATCCTGCAAGGCGCGCCCCGTGCGCGGCCGGTATTGGAGGGCGAGTTGAAGGCGCTGGTCGACGAGAAGGCCGCGGTGATCGCGGCCTGGTCGGAATCAGGGCGGATCGGACCCGTCGACCCCTATCACCTGATTTTCTCGATCTGGGCCCTGACCCAGCACTATGCCGATTTCGAGGTGCAGGTACGCGCGATCATGGGGAAAACCAATCCCTACCCGGGCGCCGAAGCTTGGCTCGATCACCTCTTCGGCGCGGCACTCGGGATTTCGCACAAGAACACTTGAACACCGGAGCCGGCGGGCGCATCTATGCGCATCGTCATCTTGGCCGCTCACATGCATGCCCCGACACATGCCGCCCCACGCGGCCACGCTTTTTCCTCCGCCACACCAGCCCTGACACTCGGCGCCCTTGGCGTCGTTGTGGGCGATATCGGGACATCGCCGATCTACGCCCTGCGCGAAGGTCTTGCCGCAGCAGGCGGCGAAACCGGCGCCCCCGCCCCTGTGACGGTCATTGGCACCGTCTCGCTCCTGTTGTGGCTGCTGATCGGCATCGCCACGCTGAAATACGTGGTGCTGATGCTGCGCGCCGACAACAACGGCGAGGGCGGCACGCTGTCGCTTCTGGCGCTGGCCACCCGCGCGGTGGGACGACGCAGTTGGGGGCTGATGGCGCTGGGCATTCTCGGCGCGGCGCTGTTCTTCGGCGACGCGATGATCACCCCGGCAATTTCCGTACTCTCGGCGATCGAAGGGGTGACGCTGCTGGCGCCAGGCTTCGAGCCTTGGGTGATCCCCGCGGTCATCGTCATCCTTTGCGCCCTGTTCTGGGCCCAGCGCGGCGGCACCGGGGGGATCTCGCGGCTGTTCGGCCCGGTGATGCTGGCGTGGTTCTTGACGTTGGGTGGCCTCGGCCTCGTGGCAGTGGTACGGCATCCCGTGATCCTCGCGGCGTTGAGCCCACTGCCCGGCCTGGAGCTGCTGTGGCATGGCGGCGGCGCGGTGGTGCCGATCCTCGGCGCCGCCTTCCTCGCGGTGACCGGCGCCGAGGCGCTCTATGCCGACATGGGGCATTTCGGGCGCCGGCCGATCCGCCTCGCCTGGACCTGCATCGCCCTGCCCTGCCTGATGCTGAGCTATGCCGGTCAGGGCGCGCTGGTGCTGTCGGACCCTTCGGCCGCTCGCGACCCGTTCTTCCTGCTGGCGCCGGGCTGGGCACTGCCGGGGCTGATCGGCCTCGCCACGCTGGCCACGGTGATCGCCAGCCAGGCCGTGATCACCGGCGCCTTCTCATTTGCCTACCAGGCGATGCAGTTGGGCCTCCTGCCGCGCATGGCGGTACACCACACTTCGACCACGCAGCGTGGTCAGATCTACCTGCCGCGGATCAACGTGATGCTGCTGTTCTGCGTGGTGGTGCTGGTACTGAGCTTCGGCAGTTCCTCCGGCCTCGCCGCCGCCTATGGCATCGCGGTGACCGGCGAGATGTTGATCACGACGCTGCTGGCCTATGTGGTGATGCGGCGGGTCTGGAACTGGCCTCGAGGGCTGGCGGTGCCGCTGACGGCACTGATCCTGGCGGTCGAGTCGGCGCTGTTCGGGGTGAACATGACCAAGGTGACGGATGGCGGCTACGTGCCGCTGGCCGTAGCTGCGGCGCTCTGCGTCGTCATGGCCACCTGGTTGCGCGGCTCGGTGATCGTGCAGGACCGGTCACGCGCCCGCGGCGTGACGATGGAAGCACTGGTCAAGTCCCTGTCGCATTCGAGCAGGCTGCGCCGCGTGCCCGGTACCGCCGTGTTCCTCACCGCCGAGCCCGTGATGGCGCCGCCGGCGCTGATGATGTGACCGCCCCCCGACGGCATCGATGTGCCAAGGTGGGTTTGCAACAATCCACATTGGAGGGCGGTCATGTCGGACGTTACCACAATCGGTCTGGATCTGGCGAAGAACGTGTTTCAGGTGCATGGAGCTGATGGCTCCGGCAACGCGGTCATTCGCAAGAAGCTGCGCCGGGATCAGGTTCTGTCCTTTTTCAGCCAAGTGCCACCGTGCCTCGTCGCCATGGAAGCCTGTGGCGGTGCCCATTTCTGGGGCCGTGAAATCGGTAGGCTGGGCCACGAGGTGCGGCTGATCCCGCCAGCGTATGTGAAGCCCTTTGTCAAACGCCAAAAGAACGATGCGGCCGATGCCGAGGCGATCTGCGAGGCGGCGCAGCGCCCGTCGATGCGTTTTGTGCCGGTGAAGAGTGAAGCGACCCAGGGTGCGGCCATGGTCTTCCGCGTCCGGGAGCTTCTGATCCGGCAGCGCACCCAAGCGATCAACGCCCTGCGGGGCCACTTAGCCGAGTTCGGGGCTGTGGTGTCACAAGGGGCCGCCAACGCCGCGCGCCTGGTGGCGCTTGTGGAGGACCGGGACAGTGGCTTGCCGGACGATGCACGAGGCACCTTGGAAGTTCTGGTCGGAACGCTGGCCCAGCTCGACGCTCAGATCGGGAAGCTCGACGCAGAGATTGCCCGCCGCGCCAAGGAGAACGACGTCGCGCGACGGCTGATGACGGTCCCGGGCATTGGCCCGCTGATCGCCACGGCGATTGCGGTTCTGGCGCCCCCGCCAGAGACGTTCCGAAGGGGTCGGGACTTTGCCGCCTGGCTCGGCTTGGTGCCGCGACAGCATTCGACGGGCGGCAAGCAGCGTCTGGGTGCCACCACGAAGATGGGGGAGCGGTCCTTGCGACGTCTTCTCATCATCGGTGCCAATAGCGTCGTCATCAAACGACACGTCCACAAGGAGGCGCAGCCGGGCACCTGGCTGGGCGGCCTGCTGTCGCGCAAGCCGCCGATGTTGGTGCGGGTGGCGCTGGCCAACAAGATGGCGCGGATCGTCTGGGCCTTGATGGCTCGAGGCGGCGTCTACAGGTCTCCGGTCGCGATGGCGTAAGCCAGCGTCGGCCGCGAGCGCGTCGGAGCGAAAGAGGGCAAGGAGTTGTATGGCGCAACGGTCGTGAGACGGGATCGGGAAAACCAGTGTGCAACAGAGTGCCTTCGAGCACGCGGCGTTGATTTGGATCCGACCTGCGCACACCATACGGGCCTGCGGCATGTATGGCCGCATCAGAGGCCGGACACATGTCAGCACCCGACGACGCGCCAAGATCAGCTCTGAATATACCTCTTGCGCTTGGGGCGGTTACACATGTTGCACAATATCAAGCACAACGGAGTGCTGCACGAACACAGCTACGTCGTCACGGTGATGATCTCGGATCAGCCACATCTCGACCCCGTGGTCTCGCTGGTGGTCGAGACACTGAGTGACGGCATCGAACGGGTCCACGTCACCTTCGGCTACATGGATCCGCCTAACATCGCGCGGGCGCTGCGGCGGCGGCTGCGCTTCGACATCCACGCGACTTCGTTCTTCCTGAACCGGCGCACCGTGCTACTTTCGGACCGGCCCGGTTTGGCGCGCTGGCGCAAGAAGCTGTTCATCGGGCTCACGCGCACCGCCGCGGCGGCGCATGACCACTATCATCTACCCTCGGACCGGGTGATCGAACTGGGCCAGCAGATCAGCCTCTAGGGCGGCTATTCCGCCGCCTGCGCCATCGGGTTGTTGGGATGGGTGGTCCAGTCGGCGTGATCCTCGGACACCACCTGCCCGGTGCGCGGATCGACGCTCCCCGGCGCCATCCGGACCATGTCGATGCAGTTCTCGACCGGGCAGACATCGACGCAGAGGTTGCAGGCGACGCATTCCGCGTCGATCACCTCGAACACCCGGTCCGGCGTCATCGCGATTGCCTGGTGCGAGGTGTCCTCGCAGGCGGCATAGCAGCGGCCGCACTTGATGCACAGTTCCTGATCGATCCGCGCCTTGGTGACGTAGTTGAGATTGAGGTTCTTCCAGTCGGTGACGTTGGGCACCGCCTGGCCGACGAAATCCGAGGTCGAGCGATAACCCTTTTCATCCATCCAGTCGGACAGCCCGGCGCACATCTCCTCGACGATCCGGAAGCCGTAGGTCATCACCGCCGTGCAGACCTGCACCGTGCCGGCGCCCAGCACCATGAACTCGGCCGCGTCGCGCCATGTGGTGACGCCACCGATGCCCGAGATCGGCAGGCCGCGCGTCGCCTCGTGCCGCGCGATCTCGGAGACCATCGACAGCGCGATCGGCTTGACCGCGGGACCGCAATAGCCGCCATGGCTGCCCTTGCCGTCGATGGTGGGCTGCGGCGCCATCAGGTCGAGATCGACCGAGGTGATCGAGTTGATCGTGTTGATCAGGCTCACCGCGTCGGCGCCGCCGCGCTTCGCGGCCTCGGCGGGCTTGCGCACATCGGTGATGTTGGGGGTGAGCTTCACGATCACCGGGCGGTCGTAATACTGCTTGCACCAGCGGGTGACCATCTCGATGTATTCGGGCACCTGCCCCACCGCCGATCCCATGCCGCGCTCGCTCATGCCGTGCGGACAGCCGAAGTTCAGCTCGATGCCGTCCGCGTTCGTCTCCTCGACCCGCGGCAGGATCGCCTTCCAGGCCGCCTCCTCGCAGGGCACCATGATCGAGGCGATCAGCGCCCGGTCGGGATAGTCGGCCTTGACCCGCGCCATCTCCTCCAGATTGGTTTCGAGATCGCGATCGGTGATCAACTCGATGTTGTTGAGACCCAGGAGCCGCCGGTCGGCGCCGTAGATGGCGCCGTAGCGCGGGCCGTTGACGTTGACCACCGGTGGCCCCTCGGCCCCCAGCGTTTTCCAGACCACCCCGCCCCAGCCGGCCTCGAAGGCGCGGCGGACGTTGTATTCCTTGTCCGTGGGCGGCGCCGAAGCGAGCCAGAACGGGTTGGGGCTCTCGATGCCCAGGAACCGGGTGGTCAGGTCGGCCATCTCATCATCCTTCCGGTGGTGTGGCGTGCATCACGATGGTGTTGCCTTCGCTGTCGAGGAACATCGCGAAGCGCTCGGTGTCGCTCCAGGGAAGCTCGGTGGGGTTCGACACGAAGCGCACCCCTTCGGACTTCAGCCGCGCGGCCTCGGCATCGACATCCGCGCATTCGAGATAGAGCACGGGGACTTCCTCAGAGTAACTCACCTCTTGGCGCCGCGCGAACTGGATCTTGGTCTGCGTGTCCGGCAGCTTCATCATGATCATGCGCCAGTCCTCGTCGAGATCGGCATCCAGCGCGACCTCCATGCCGATCCGGTCGCGGTAGAAGGCCAGCGCGCGGTCCTGGTCATCGACCGGAAGCGGCAGGATGAAGATGCCCGTGAATGCCATTTGTCTATTCCATGAGTGAGCCGTGAATGTCTTCGGCGGCATCCCGACCCTGCGCCACGGCCGTGACGGTGAGGTCGTCGCCACCGCCGGCACAGTCTCCCCCGGCCCAAACCTTGTCCATGCCGGTGCGGCCGCGACCCTGCGTCACAACCTTTCCATGTACGATTTCCAGGCCATTCGCGTCCCCAAGGCGCTGTCCGACGGCACGGAACAGCTGATCCGCCGGCAGGGAGAATCGCTCCCCCGTCGGGGCGAGGCCATCCGGCCCCTCCGCCATCCGCTCGAACACCACGGCGGAAAGCCGCCCTTCGCCCTCGATCGCGACGGGCGCGGCCTCGAAGATCAGCCGCACGCCGCGCCGCGCCGCGAGCTCCTGCTCGTAGAGGCTCGCCCCCATCCGCTCGCGCGCCCGGCGATAGACCAGCGTCACGGTCTCGGCACCCAGCCCCTTGGCCTGTACCGCGCAGTCGATCGCGGTCATGCCGCCACCGATCACCACCACGTCGCGGCCGATCGGCAGCGTCGACAGGTCCTCCGCCTGGCGCAACGCCGAGATGAAGGTGACGGCATCATGCGTCCCCTCGAGCGGCGGGCCCTCGAGCCCGAGCGCGTTGACGTCGGAAAGCCCGATGCCGAGGAACACCGCGTCGTATTCCTCCCGGAGCGCATCGAGCGTCACGTCGCGACCGAGCCATTGCCCGTGCCGCAGCTCGATGCCGCCGATACCCATGATCCAGGCCGCTTCGCGCGCCGCGAAATCACCGACGGTCTTGTAGGCGGCGATGCCGTATTCGTTGAGCCCGCCCGGCTTGGGCGCGCCCTCGAAGATCACGACGTCATGGCCATGCCGCGCCAGCCGGTGCGCGCAGGCGAGCCCGGCGGGCCCGGCGCCGACAACCGCGATGCGCTTGCCGGTGCGGGGCGCGCGGGTAAAGGGGTGGCCCTGCCGCGCCATCAGGCTGTCGGTGGCATGGCGCTGCAAGAGCCCGATCTGCACCGGCTTGCCCTCGGCCGCCTCGCGCACGCAGGCGCCCTCGCAGAGCACCTCGGTCGGACAGACGCGGGCGCACATGCCGCCCAGGATATTGGCTTCGAAGATCTCGCGCGCCGCGGTTTCCGGGCGCCCGGCCTGGATCTCGCGGATGAACAGCGGGATGTCGATCTCGGTGGGGCAGGCCGTCACGCAGGGTGCGTCATGGCAGAAGTAGCAGCGATCCGCAGCGACCCGTGCCTCATGCGCGCTCAGTGGAGGGTGAAGGTCCGAGAAGTTCCGTGCCAGCACATCGGCAGGCAGGCGTCCGGCGATCGGTCCGGTCTGTGGCTGGGCAGGCATCTGGCGTCCCCCGTGGCAGCATTCCGTTTTGCCGAGCCTGACACGGAATCATTTTTTTCCAAACGGTAAATTTTGTGCGTCATGCGAATCCGGTTTTCCTTGACCGGCAACGCGCGCCGCGCAGAGTGGTGGCGACATCCCGACAGCGAGGCCCGCCATGGAAGACCTGATGCACAACGACCCCGCCCGCGTCATCGAGGCCGACCGGACCCATGTCTGGCACCACATGATCCAGCACCGGGCGCTGGAGACCACCGATCCGCGCATCATCGTCGAGGGGCGCGGCATGCGGGTCTGGGACATCACCGGCAAGGAGCATCTCGACGCGGTGTCCGGCGGGGTCTGGACCGTCAATGTCGGCTATGGGCGCGAAAGCATCGCCGATGCGGTACGCGAGCAACTGGTAAAGATGTGCTACTTCGCCGGCGCGCAAGGGACGGTGCCGGGCGCCCGCTTCGCCGAGGCGCTGACCGAGAAGATGCCGGGGCTGTCCCGGGTCTACTTCGCCAATTCCGGTTCGGAGGCCAACGAGAAGGCCTTCAAGATGGTGCGCCAGATCAGCCACAAGCATCACGGCGGCCGCAAGTCCAAGATCCTCTACCGCGAGCGCGACTATCACGGCACCACCATCGCCTGCCTCTCGGCCGGCGGGCAGCTGGAGCGCAACGCGCAATACGGTCCCTTCGTGCCCGAATTCGCAATGGTGCCGCATTGCCTCGAATACCGGGCCCAGGACGGGCTCGCGGGCGAGGATTACGGGGTCCGGGCCGCGGAGGCGATCGAGGAGGTGATCCTGCGCGAGGGACCCGACACGGTCGGTGCGCTCTGCCTCGAGCCGATCACCGCCGGCGGCGGCATCATCCTGCCGCCCAAGGGCTACTGGGAAAAGGTGCAGGAGATCTGTCGCAAATACGAGATCCTGCTGCATATCGACGAGGTGGTCTGCGGCATGGGCCGGACCGGCACCTGGTTCGGCTACCAACAGTTCGGGGTGCAGCCCGACATCGTGACCATGGCCAAGGGCGTGGCCTCGGGCTACGCCGCGATTTCATGCTGCGTGACCACCGAGGCCGTGTTCGAGAAGTTCAAGGACGCCTCCGACCCGATGGCGCATTTCCGTGATATCTCGACCTTCGGCGGCTGCACCTCCGGTCCGGTCGCGGCGCTGGAGAACCTGCGCATCCTCGAAGAGGAGAACCTGCTCGAGAACTCGACGCGGATGGGCGCCTACCTGCATGATGGGCTGAGGGCGCTGATGGAAAAGCACGCGTTGATCGGCGACGTGCGCGGCATGGGGCTGTTCGCCGGGGCCGAGCTGGTGGCCGACCGCGACACGCGCGAGCCGGTCTCCGAGAAGCTGGTGCAGGCCGTGGTCGCCGATTGCCTTAAGCAGGGCGTGATCATCGGGGCCACCAACCGCTCGGTGCCGGGCTTCAACAACGTGCTGCTCTTCGCGCCCGCGCTGATCGCCGGCACGTCCGAGATCGACGAGATCCTCGCGGCAGTGGATGGCGCTCTGTGCCGGGTCGCGTGACCGGCCGCGCTTGACCGGAAGGGGGCGTCGGCGGTTTCCTGAAACCCCCGCCCCCTGCCGGGGCGGGACCGATCCCGGAGAGATCCCATGCCTCGCTTTCTCGTGCATATCCACACCGGTCCCGCCGACCCCAACAAGGCGACGCTGGGCTGCCTAGTCGCGCTGACCGCCGCGCATAAGGGCCATGACGTCACGCTGTTCCTCGCCGGCGATGGGGTGCATCTGCTCGCGCCCGCGCATGCCGGGATCGAGGGCCAGGGAACGGGACGGCTGTCCGACCATCTCACGGCCCTGGCCGAGGCCGGGGCGCGATTCCGCGTCTCCGGGCTGTCGGCCAAGGCGCGCGGCTATGATGAGGAGTTGCTCGAAGGCCACCCGGCCGAGTTCGCGATGCCCGAAACGCTGATCGACCTCGCCCATGCCGCCGACACGGTACTCTGCTATTGATCCCGGTATTTGAAACCAACGTCTCATTATATGAAACAGGGATCCAGATCGCCTTGCCGACCCTTGTAACTCCGTGCGCGGCGGTGACACTCTGCCTGCGCAGCACGGGAGAGGACGATGGAGAGCGGTACAGGGTTTGAGGCGGTCCATCCGGATCTGAAGGACGCCTCGGTGTTCCTCACCGGCGGCGCCAGCGGCATCGGGGCCGCGCTGGTCGAGGCGTTCCTGCGGCAGGGTGCGCGGGTCGCCTTCTTCGACCGCGCCGATGCGAGCGCCACGGTCGAGGAGATGGAGGCCCGCACCGGCAACCGCCCGCTCTTCGTGCAGGGCGACGTGACCGACACCCCTGCCCTGATGGCCGCGATCGACACTGCCGCGACGACGCATGGCCCGGTGACCGTGCTCGTCTCCAACGCCGCCGACGACACCCGCCACGACGCGCAGGAGATGACCGAGGCCGAGTGGGACGCCTGCCTCGCGGTCAATCTCAAGCCTTACTTCTTCGCCGCGCAGAAGGTGGCGCCGATGATGGAGGCCGCGGGCGGCGGCGCGATCGTCAACATGTCCTCCGGCAGCTACCTGATGGGCGTGCCACGCCTCTCGGCCTATGTCGCCGCGAATGCCGCGATCATGGGGCTGACCCGCAGCCTCGCCCGCGAATGGGGCGGGCGCGGCATCCGCGTCAACGCCCTGGCCCCCGGCTGGGTGATGACCGAGCGGCAGAAGGCGCTCTGGGCCAGCCCCGAAGCGGTGGAGAAGCACCGCCAGCGCCAATGCCTGCCCGATCTGATGCAGCCCGAGGATATCGCGGGCGGCGTGCTGTTCCTTGCCTCGGACGCCGCGCGGATGGTGACCAGCCAGATGCTGGTGATCGACGCCGGCGTCAGCGTGACCGGATGAGCCGGCCCGATTGGATCGCACTCGACTGGGGCACCTCGCGGCTGCGTGGGTGGGCGATGCGTCGCGACGGCACGGTGATCGAGGAGCGCGGCTCCGATGCGGGAATGGGCCGCCTCGCCCCCGAGGATTTCGAGACCGCGCTGCGCGCTCTGGCCGGTGACTGGCTCGAACAGGGGCCGGTGCCGATCGTCGCCTGCGGCATGGTCGGCGCAAGGCAGGGCTGGGCCGAGGCGTCCTACGCGTCGGTCCCGTGCCCACCCCTGTCGCCGGCGTTGACCCGCGCGCCCGGCGAACTCGACGTTTCGATCATTCCCGGCCTGTCGCAGTCGGACCCCGCCGACGTGATGCGCGGTGAAGAGACCCAGATCGCGGGCTTCCTCGCGCTCAATCCCGGGTGGGACGGCGTGCTCTGCCTGCCGGGCAGCCATTCGAAATGGGCGCATCTCAGCGCCGGCGAGGTGGTGAGCTTTCGCAGCTTCCTGACCGGCGAGCTCTTCGCGGCGCTGTCCACCCATACCGTGCTGCGCCATTCGCTCTCGAATGAAGGCTGGGACGAGGCGGCCTTCGACGGGGGCGTGGCCGAGACCCTGTCGCGCCCCGAGCGGCTGGCCTCGGCGCTGTTCTCGATCCGCGCCGAGGGGCTGCTGCAGGGTCGGAGCGGCGCGGTGCAGCGGGCCCGGCTCTCGGGGCTGCTGATCGGGGCCGAGCTCGCCGCCGCGAAACCCTACTGGCTCGGCCAGCAGATCGGGGTGATCGGCGCCGGCGGCCTCGCGGGGCTCTATGTCCGCGCGCTGGCCGCGCAGGGCGCGCCCGCGACGCAGGCCAACGGCACCGCCGCGACGCTGGCGGGCCTCACCGCCGCCTGGAAGCAAAGGACCACCGCATGACCCGACCGCTGATCGCGATCCTGCGCGGCATCACCCCTGAGGATGCCGTTTCCGTCGCCGAGGCGCTGATCGCCGAAGGCATCACGGTGATCGAGGTGCCGCTGAACTCGCCGCGCCCCTTCGACAGCATCCGCGCCATGGCCAGCGCCTGCGCGGGCCGCGCCACGATCGGCGCGGGCACGGTGCTTACCACCGCGCAGGTCGCCGAGTTGAAGGCGGCAGGCGGCAATCTCGTGGTCTCCCCCAACATGGACCCGGAGGTGATTCACGCCACCGTCGCGGCCGGCATGGAAAGCTGGCCCGGCGTGATGACCCCGACCGAGGGCTTCGCGGCGCTCTCCGCCGGGGCCACCGGTCTCAAGCTGTTCCCGGCGAGCCTGATCGGGCCCGACGGGCTCAAGGCGATGCGCGCGGTATTCCCCCCGGAGGCGCCGATCTACGCCGTGGGCGGCGCCGGGGCGTCGAACTTCCGCGACTGGATCGCCGCCGGAGCCGACGGGTTCGGTCTGGGCACCGCGCTCTACACGCCGGGCCTTGCGGTGGAGGAGGTCGGGCGCCGCGCCCGCGAAATCGTCGCGGCCTTCGACGAGGCCGTGGCATGAGTGCGCGCGCCGCCTTCGAGGTCTTCGACGACACCTCTTGTGTGCTGGGCGAGGGCGCGCTGTGGCATCCGGAACGCGGAGAGCTCTTCTGGTTCGACATTCTCGGTCGCCGCCTGCACATGCCGGGTCGGCACTGGGCCTTCGAGGACATGCCCTCCTGCGCCGGCTGGGTCGATCGCGACACGCTGCTCGTCGCCACCAACAAGGCGCTGCTGACATTCGACATCGAGACCGGGCGGAGCGAGCGGGTCTGCGATTTCGACAGCGACAACCCTGTCACCCGCTCCAATGACGGCCGCGCCGATCCGCATGGCGGCTTCTACGTCTCGACCATGGGCATCGACGCCGAGACCAATGCCGGCGCGCTCTACCGCTACTATCGCGGCGAGCTGCGGCAGGTCCGTTCCGGCATGACCATCCCCAATGCGATCTGCTTTCCACCCGAGGGCGGGTATCTCCACTATTCGGACACGCCGACCGGGATGATCATGCGCCAGCGGACCGATGGGAATGGCTGGCCCGTGGGCGAGGCCGAGGTCTTCGTCGATTGCAAGCGCGCGGGCCACAACCCCGACGGCGCGGTGGTCGACGCCGAAGGGACGCTGTGGAACGCGCAATGGGGATCCGCCCGGGTCGCGGGCTACGACCGCGACGGGCGCGAGGTGGCGGTCCATCCCTGCCCCACCGCGCCGCAGGTCACCTGCCCCGCCTTCGGCGGCGACGACATGCGGACGATGTACCTCACCTCGGCCACGGCGGGGCTGTCCGAGGCCGAGATCGCCGACGGCCCGGATTCGGGCCGTACCTTCCAGGTCCGGGCCGAGGCACCGGGGCAGAAAGAGCACCGGGTGATCCTGTGACCCCCTTCGCCACCGACGCGCAGGGCCGCGCGGTGCACCGCCTGTCGCTTTCGGGAGCGGGGCTCTCGGTCGATCTGCTGACGCGCGGCTCGATCCTGCACGCGGTTCGGCTCGACGGGCTCGAGCGCAACCTGACGATCGGCTCGGACGATCTCGCGGCCTATGACGGGGCGATGAAATACTTCGGGGCCATCATCGGTCCCGTCGCCAACCGCATCGCCGGTGCCCGTGCCACGATCGACGGGGCGGAATACCGCTTTACCGCCAATCATCACCGCGCCTTGCTGCATTCGGGACGCCATGGCACGCAGTTCAAGATCTGGGAGGTGATCGAGGAAACCGCCGACACCGCGACGCTCGCGGTCGATCTACCCGACGGCGCGGACGGATTTCCCGGCAACCGCAGGATCAGCGCCCGCTGGTCGCTGCGCGCCCCCGCCACCTTGCGGCTCGAACTCGAGGCCACGACCGACGAGCCGACGCTGATGAACCCGGTCAATCACAGCTACTGGAACCTTGCCGGCACCCCGACGATCGAAGGGCAGTTGCTGCGCGTCGCGGCCGGGCACTGGCTGCCCACGGACGCGGAATCGCTGCCCACAGGCGAAATCGCCCCCACCCCCGGAAGCAGCCATGATTTCCGGGCGCCGCGCGCGATCACGCCGGGCGCGCCGCCGCTCGACCACAATTTCTGCCTGTCGCACGAGGATGCCGAGTTGCGGGAGATCATGGAGATGATCGGCGGTGGCGTCACGATGCGCATCGCCACCACGGCGCCGGGGCTTCAGGTCTATGACGGGCGCGACGCCGACCGCGCCGGGCTCGCACCTTATGCAGGGCTCGCCATCGAAGCGCAGCGCTGGCCCGATGCGCCGCATCACCCTGCCTTTCCGACCTTCCGGATCACGCCGGGGGCCGGATTCCGGCAACTCACGGAATGGCGTTTCTTGGCCGATTGACACCCGCCGGGGATGGTAAAACCGGCGGCCCGCCGACAGATACACGCGTGCGATTGACAAACCAGATTATTTTAATCAACTTAATGGCAACCGCATGCCAGCCCCTCGGGCAAGCCGCGCCCCTGTGTTCGACCTGTGCTCGAGGAGTTCGACATGACGCCGATGACCACCCTTCCCTACCCGGTGCGCGCCGAAGACGCCGACCTGCCCGTTCACGACGCGCGCGCCCTGACCGGCGACGGCATCCGTGCCCGTATCCTGCTGGACGGCCAGAGCTATACGCTGCGCATCACCCGCGCGGGCAAGCTGATCCTGACCAAGTGATACGCCCGTCACGCATCGTCAGGCTTTCTGATTGAGCCGCATATAGTGACAGGGGGCCCAGAACATCTGGCACTCGCACCGGAAGGACAGCATACTTGGCCGGACCGGAGTGCCCGTGCGGCGTTGAGCGGTAAGGTCGTGGGGTGGGCAAATGCCCGCGCCGGCCTGACCTTTCGACAGGTGCCGTCGCGACGCCCTAGGCAGATCACCGTTATCTGTTAGACATTCCGGGTCCACCTTCATGGCCGGAGCCCGACCGATGACCACAGCCGCGCTGCCAGACCAGCCCGAGAGCCTCACGAACCAAGCCCGCAACCTCGGAACAAAGCTCGACCCGGCGATGTTCGAAGGCCGCGCCCTCAACCGCTCGGCGGCGGAACGGCGCGCCGCGACCCTGACCACCCGCCGCTCGGTCAAGAAGACCCATCAGGCCGCCTGGCTGGTCAACGCGATCCGCTGCATCGACCTGACCACGCTGGCGGGCGATGACACCGAGGGCCGTGTGCAGCGGCTTTGCGCCAAGGCGCGCCAGCCGCTCGCGCCGCGCATCATGGAAGGGCTCGGCATCGCCGACATGGGCCTGACCACCGGCGCGGTGTGCGTCTATCCGACCATGGTGCCGCATGCCGTGAAGGCGCTGCGCGGCACCGGCATCCCCGTGGCCTCGGTCGCCACCGGCTTTCCCGCCGGGCTGATGCCGCTGCATTTGCGGCTCGAGGAAATCCGCTGGACCGTCGATCAGGGTGCGCATGAGATCGACATCGTCATCACCCGCGAGCACGTGCTCAAACGCGACTGGGCCGCGCTCTACGACGAGGTGGCGGCGATGCGCGAAGCCTGCGGCGACGCGCATCTCAAGGCGATCCTCGCCACCGGCGACATCGCGACGCTGCGCAACGTCTACGCGGCCTCGATGGTGGCGATGCAGGCGGGGGCCGACTTCATCAAGACCTCGACCGGCAAGGAGGGCATCAACGCCACCCTGCCCGTGTCGCTGACCATGGTGCGCGCCCTGCGCGACTACGGCGACGCCACCGGCCACCGGGTCGGCTTCAAGCCCGCAGGCGGCATGAAATCCGCGAAGGACGCGCTCGCCTGGCAGTACCTGATGAAGGAAGAGCTCGGGAACGACTGGCTCCAGCCCGACCTGTTCCGGCTCGGCGCCTCGTCGATGCTGGGCGATATCGAGCGCCAGTTGGAGCACCACGTCACCGGGCGCTACGCCGCCGCCCACCGTCATTCGCTGGCCTGAGGGAGAGCGCGTCATGAACACGATCACGGACATTCTCGCGACCATGGATTACGGCAAGGCCCCCGAGGACAGCGCCATCGTGCGCGATTGGCTCAAGAAGCACGAGGCCGGTTTCGGCCATTTCATCGACGGCGCCTTCACCGCGCCCGGCGAGACCTTCGACGTCCTGTCCCCCGCCTTGAACGAGCTTCTGGGCCGGGTCACGCAGGGCACCGAGGATGATGTCGACACCGCCGTCAAGGCCGCCCGCGCGGCCCAGCCCGGCTGGGCGGCGCTGCCCGGCCACGAGCGGGCCAAGTATCTCTACGCCATCGCCCGCCACGTGCAGCAGCACGCGCGCTTCCTCGCCGTGCTCGAGAGCCTCGACAACGGCAAGCCGATCCGCGAGAGCCGCGACGCCGACGTGCCGCTGGTGGCGCGCCACTTCTACCACCATGCCGGCTGGGCCGAGATCATGGAGGACGAGCTTCCGGGCACCGCGCCGCATGGCGTCTGCGGCCAGATCATCCCTTGGAACTTCCCGCTGCTGATGCTGGCGTGGAAGGTCGCGCCCGCGCTGGCCGCCGGCAACACCGTGGTGCTCAAGCCCGCCGAGTACACCCCGCTCACCGCGCTGGCCTTCGCCGAGATCGCGGCCGAGGTCGGCCTGCCCAAGGGCGTGCTCAACATCGTCACCGGCGACGGCCGCACCGGTGCCGCGATCGTCGCGCATGAGGGCCTCGACAAGATCGCCTTCACCGGATCGACCGAAGTCGGCCGCCGCATCCGTCGCGAAACCGCCGGTTCGGCCAAGTCGCTGACGCTGGAACTGGGCGGCAAGTCGCCCTTCGTGGTCTTCGCCGATGCCGATCTGGATGCCGCGGTCGAGGGCGTCGTGGACGCGATCTGGTTCAACGCGGGCCAGGTCTGCTGTGCCGGCGCGCGGGTGCTGGTGGCCGAGAGCGTCGCCAAGCGCTTCGAGGAACTGCTCGAGAAGCGGATGCGCCAGCTGCGCGTCGGCGACCCGCTCGACAAGAACACCGACATGGGCGCGATCGTCCACCCGGTGCAGCTCGAGCGGATTCGCGGCCTCGTCGCACAGGGCGTGGCCGAGGGCGCGGAGCTGGTGCAGGGCAGCGCCCCCGAGGGCTGCTTCTTCCCGCCGACCATTGCCATGAAGGTCGAGCCCGCCTCGACGCTGGCGACCGAGGAGATCTTTGGCCCGGTCGCGACCGTGACCACGTTCCGCACGCCAGAGGACGCGGTGGCGCTGGCCAACAACACCCGCTACGGCCTCGCCGCCTCGATCTGGTCCGAGAACGTGAACCTCTGCCTCGACATCGCGGCGCAGGTGAAGGCGGGCGTGGTCTGGATCAACTGCACCAACGTCTTCGACGCGGGCGCGGGCTTCGGCGGCTACCGCGAAAGCGGCTTCGGCCGCGAGGGCGGGCGCGAGGGCATGATGGCCTACCTCACCCATCCCAAGCCGAAGGCACGCAAGCCCGAAGCCGTGCCATCGGCTCCGGTGGGCCAGCCCGGCGAGGCGCTGCCCGGCGCCGGCGCGCGGATCGACCGCACCGCCAAGTTCTATATCGGCGGCAAGCAGGCACGGCCCGACTCGGGCTACTCCTACCCCGTGCAGGGCGCGAGCGGACCCGTGGGCCTCGCGGGCCTCGGCAATCGCAAGGACATCCGCAACGCGGTCGAGGCGGCGCACAAGGCCAAGGGCTGGGGCAAGGCGACGGGCCACAACCGCGCGCAGGTGCTCTACTACGTGGCCGAGAACCTCTCGGCGCGGGCGGGTGAGTTCGCCGAACGCCTGACCTCGTTCGGCGCCTCGAAGACGGCGGCGCAGGCCGAGGTCGAGACCGCGATCCGCCGCACCTTCTGGTACGCGGCGCAGGCCGACAAGTTCGACGGCGCGGTGCACCAGACCAAGAGCGCGCATGTCACGCTCGCCATGCACGAGCCGCTGGGCGTGATGGGCATCGCCTGCCCGACCGCGCAGCCGCTTCTGGGCTTCGTCAGCCTCGTGCTGCCGGCGATCGCCATGGGCAACGCGGTGGTCGCGATCCCGTCGCAGACCCACCCGCTGGCCGCGACCGATCTGTATCAAGTGTTCGACACCTCGGACCTGCCGGGCGGCGTGGTCAACATCGTTGCTGGCGAGCGCGACGCGCTGGCCAAGACCCTCGCGGAGCACGACGACGTGGCGGGCATCTGGTATTTCGGCACCGGAGCCGGTGGCCGGATGATCGAGGAAGCCTCGGCAGGCAACCTCAAGCAGTCCTGGGTCGAGGACGGGGCGGCACGCGACTGGACCGGTCGCGATGGCCAAGGCCGCGGCTTCCTTCACCGCGCCACGCAGATCAAGAACATCTGGGTGCCCTACGGCGAGTGATCCTCCGGGGGTTCCGGCTTCCTGTCTCCACGCCCGGCCTCAGGCCGGGCGTTTTCGTTTCCGCCCATGCGACCCAGAAGCTTGCCGCCGATCAGCTTTGCCCCCTGCCACAGCCCCCGGCCCGACCGCGCGATCTGGGTGTCGCCCGCGCGGGCATGGCGCGCCGCCGCCAGCCGGAGTCGGTTGCGCTGCACCAAGAGACCTTCGCTCACCGCGCCTGACAGCGCGCTGCGCACCGCGTCGAGATTCCAGTCGGGCTCCACCGCGCTGACCGCCCGTGGCCGCAGGCCGCCCAGATCCTCGGCGATGGCATCCATCGCCGCGCCGATGCGCTCTCGGACCTCGCCAGGCATCTGATGCTCGGGATAGGGCCAGCCGGAGGCCAGCCGATCGACCGCCGTCGCCACCGGCAGGAGCGGCGGCCGGCGCCGGTCGGGATGCTCCTCGAACCAGTTCTCGAAAGCTTCGAGCAGCGCCTTGTCCGCGGCCCGGCCAGGCCGGTTGGCGCGCAGCACCCACAGCACGATGTCGCTTTGCGTCATCTCGTCGAGCAGCCGCCGCTGCCGCGCCGCGCCACCATCGATCCCTTGGGTGTCGAGCAGCAGGCAGTCGGTGCCGTCGATGGCCGCCTCGTAAGCCACCACCCCGTCGGTCGTCGCCGCCATGTCGGTCTCGGTCCGGTCCTCGCCCAGAAGCGCGTTGATCAGCGTCGACTTGCCGGCGCTGACCTGTCCCAGCACCAACACCCGCAGCGGCGCGTCGGGCTGTGCCAGCCGGGCCCGGTCGGCGCGGGTCTCGTCGAGCTGGAACTGCAACAGTTCGGCGTCCGAGAAACGCAGCCGTCCGGAATAGAGCTCGACCGCGGCATGCGCCACCTCCTCCAGCAGCACCGCCTGCAGCACGCCCATCATCTGCGTGCCCAGATAGGCGGTGTTGCCCCCCGCCATCAGCCATTCCACCTCGCGCATCACGCCTTTCGCGGGATTGAGCGCGAAGCGCAGCACCCGGTGACCGGCGAAGGCCGCTTCCATGGCAAGCTGCGCCCGGCCGCGATGTTTCCAGATCCAGTGGATCGTGTGCAGCGAGATCCGGTCCGAGAAGGGCACGTGGCGGCGCAGGTGGTCACGGTAGCGCGACGCCGCCCGCTCGGTCAGCAAAAGCGCCTCGGGCAGCGTGAAATCGAGCGCCTTGCGATCCTCCTGCCCCATGCCCTTGGCGATGTCGTCGATCACCGACAGCGCCAGATCGGGAAGCTCGGTCCAGGCTACGGGCTCTGCCGTCTCGCGCTCGATGCGCCGGCGCGCGGCGCGGAAGGTCTCGCGCTCGGTCTCGGTCCAGACCGGGTCGGATTCGACCTTCATCTCATCCATCAGCACCGATGGCGCCCGGCCGCCGCCGGGACGGCGCCGGGCGAACCAGCGCATCGCGAAGGCCAGCGCTGCGACGCCGATGGACACGCCCAGATAGGGCAGCAGCCAGTCATGCTCGGTCAGCCACAGGAAGCCCAGCAGGAACGGTACCAGGAAGGGCAGCGCCAGCGACACCGCGATCAGCAACCGGTCCCAGCGCAGCAGCGCGCCGCGCAGCCGGGCCAAGGGGCGCGGCTTCACCGCCGCTCCGCCCGGCGCAGCGCCTCGCGGTAGAGCGCGCGCAACTCGGCCTCCGGCACCGGTGCCCCGGCCGCCGCCCCCGCAAGCCATCGATGCGCGGCCCGGCCCAGCGCGTAGGTCGCGGCAAAGCTCGCGGCACCTGCCGCCGCCGCGCCCAACGTCTGGCCCGCGACCGGCACCAGCTTGGCCGCCTGACGTATCGCGTAGCCCGCGCCGTAGCGCAGCGCTACGCCGAGCCCCAGCGCGGCGGCGAATTCGGCGGCGCGGGCGCGGCTCCAGTCGACCCGGTGATACCGCGCCAGCGCCCGCAGCATCGCCGCCTGCACCCCCGGCACTGCGGCGATGCCGACGACGGGCGCCAGATCCGCCGCCGCTGCCGCCCCGGCATATCGCAACACCTCGCCGCGCACCGCCTCGAAGCCATCGCCAACTTGTTCGTCGCCCCCGAGCAGCAGCGCCACCTCCGGCATGGTCTCGCCCAGAAGGTCGCACAGCGCTTCGAGACCGCGCGTCTCGCCCGGGGCCAAGGACATCTCCAGCGAGGGCAATGGGCCTCCCGCGGCGCGTTCGAGCCGGGCCTGCATGGCGGCGCGCGCCCGAAACCGGGACTGGTCGTCGGGCAGTTCGGCCGCGGCCGTGTGCAGCACGATGACCCGAATGCCGGGCTGGCGTCGCCGCACCTCGCGTAGCGCCGCTTCGAGATCCGCCTGTGCCGGATCGTCGAGCCGCGCCATGGCGAGGATGGCATGGCTGCGCGCCTCGCATTGCGCCAGATCCTCCGCTGCGTCGTAGCCCGCCTCGCCCAGCCCGCGCGTGTCGAGAAACCGCATCAACGGCCGGTTCTGGGGAAAGTCGAACATGACGGCGCTGCGGGTGCAGGGCGCGAATCCCGAGCCCAGCTCGATTTCATCGAGCCCGGTGAGCGCCCGCACCAGCGATGATTTCCCAGCCCCGGTCTTCCCCAGGAGCCAGACCACCGGCGCTGGTGCGTCGTCACGAATGGTATCGGCGGTAGGGTCTTGCATCGAGCGAATGGCCTTTCGGCGGGATCAGGAGGCAACACTGAAGCACGGCCGCCCTGCCCTCACAACTCGCCGCCGCGCGCCTCGGTTCGCGCCCGCGATTTTTCCGCCGTTTTCGACTTGACGCCCCCGCCCCGCTGTCATACTTCCGGCCTCGCTTCAGGCGGAGTAGCTCAGTTGGTTAGAGCAGCGGAATCATAATCCGCGTGTCGGGGGTTCAAGTCCCTCCTCCGCTACCAAGCACCCCCATTCTCTTCCGGGTCGTTGGTGAGAGCGCTTCGACGCTCTGAAGTTCCGATCTAGACGCATCGTTCGTCGTCGACGAGACTTCGATTACGGGTCTTATCGGTCAAAAAGTCATTTGAAAGCCGCGGACCTGCCTCGGCCGAGGCACCGCCGCGATCGGACAGGAATGGCGCGCCCTCGTTCCGGTGCCCGATCAGGTCAGGGCGGGGGGCGGTGCCACGCCCTTCTTCGCGCATTTCTTGAGATAGGCCGGTGTCCAGTGCCGGTACTTGCCCAGATCTTTCTGCTGGTGGATCAGCATCGTGAGAAAACCCTCACGATGCTCGGGGCGCTTCAGCGTCTTGAACATCTTCTTCTGCGCCTTGGTCATCGAGCAACCGATGCAATGGCCTTCGCGGCGGAACTTGCAGACATCGATGCAGGGGGATGGCAGCTTCTTCGCCATGAATTCTCCGCTCGGGCAGGGTGCGGCCTGCGCACCCCTGAGCGAGATAGAAGCCCCGCCTTTCCGGGGAAAGACGGGGTGAGGAAATTTCCGGGAGGCTGCGCGGCTTTCCGCGAAATTGCCCCGCCACAAGCCGATCGAACCAGGATGCCCTCCCGCCGGGCAACGCGGGCAGGTCAGGACACGGCCGCGCCCTGCGCATCGAAGAAATGCATCCGTTCCGTGTCGAAACCCAGCCCCACGCGCTGGCCCGGCTTCAGGTCCGAGCCGCCGATCACCCGCAGGGTGATCTTGCCCAGCGCGTCGCCGCAATCGACGATCACATAGGTGTCCGCACCGAGATATTCGAGCAGGTCCACCGTACCGTCGCAGGCCCCCTGCCCCTCGGGTAGCAGCGCGATATGCTCGGGCCGAATCCCGAGCGTCACCGCCTCGCCGGTGCCCGCATAGGCGCCGCCGCGGCCGCCTTCGATCTGCCATTCGCCGCGCGAAGTGCGGCAGGGCAGCACGTTCATCTTGGGGCTACCGATGAACTGCGCCACGAAGAGATTGGCGGGGTGCTCGTAGAGTTCCTTCGGCGTGCCGACCTGTGCGATGCGGCCCGCCTCGAGCACCACGATCCGGTCCGCGAGCGTCATCGCCTCGATCTGGTCGTGGGTGACGTAGATCATCGTCGATTTCAGCGTCTGGTGCAGCTTGGCGATCTCGTAGCGCATCTCCACGCGCAGCGCCGCGTCGAGGTTCGACAGCGGCTCGTCGAACAGGAAGGCGGTCGGATCGCGCACGATCGAGCGGCCGATCGCCACGCGCTGTCGCTGCCCGCCGGACAGGTCGCGGGGCCTGCGGTCGAGATACTCCTCAAGCCTGAGTACCCGGGCCGCCTCGGCCACCTGGGCCTGCCGCTCCGCGGGTTTCACGCCTGCGGCCTTGAGCGAAAATCCCATGTTCTCGGCCACCGACATGTGCGGGTAGAGCGCGTAGGACTGGAACACCATGGCGAGGCCGCGCTTCGACGGCGGCTCGGCGGTGGCGTCGCGCCCGCCCACCATGATCTGCCCGCGCGAGGTGCCCTCGAGCCCGGCAATCATCCGCAGCAGCGTCGATTTTCCGCAGCCCGACGGCCCGACGAAGATGACGAACTCGCCCTCCTCGATGGCGAGGTCCACGCCCTTGATGACCTGGACGTTGCCGAACCATTTCTCGACGCCCCTGAGCTCGATGGATGACATCACGCACCTCCTTTCGCGTCAGCGGCCGTTCCCGCCCAGGTGAGCCAGATCGCCGCCGTCCAGGTGAAGGCATCGCCGCCGCAAGGCGTGCCGTCCATGGGATCGAAATACTCGAAGAAACCGTGTTCGGAGATCAGCTCCGCCGTTTCGCGGCGCAGCCGCTCGGCGGCCGCATGGTGGCCCCGGTCCTTCAGCCCGATCGCCATCAGCGCATTGACCACCGGCCAGGAGGGGCCGCGCCAGTAGCGGCGCGGATCGAACTCTGCCGAGGCCGGGTCGGCCGAGGGAAAGCCGTAGCGAACGGCGTCCCACAGCTCGGTCATGCGCGCGTCCAGTTCCGGGTCCTCGCCCCCCGCCAGATAGGCGAGGAAGGCGGCCGAACCGATCCGGTTCGCGAAGCGGCCCGTCTTCAGATCGCGCGCGTCATAGCCGCGCGTTTCGGGGTTCCAGATCGAGGGCACGGCGGCGCGCAGATCGGCGGCCCAGCCCTCGATCTCGCTCACGTCGTGGCCCAATGTCCGGCCCATGGCGGCGAGGTCGTCATGCGCGCGCAGCAGGATGAAGGTGATGCCCGGATCGGCCATCAGGAACGGGCCGTTCTTCACGATCTCGCCCTGGTCCCAGCCGCAGTCGCGGCCGAACTGCACCATGGCGATGTAGCGGTCGTAATCCGCCTTTCCCGGGCGCATCGACGGGTCGACGTGACCGGTGTCGCGGCGGGTGTATTCGCCGACATTCGAGCCGTCGACATTGCTCATGCCGATGTCCCAGTCAGGACAGTTGTCGCGCCCGGATTCCCACGGATGGGTGATCGCGACCACGCCCGAGCCGCAGCGGTAGTCGCGCCACCAGCGATGCCAGGCCAGCATCTTCGGATAGAGCGCGGCGATTCGCTCACGCCCCGCCTCGGGGTCCGTGTCGAGGATCAGGCGGGCCATGGTCGCGGCCACGGGCGGCTGGCTGATGCCGGAGGTGGCGGGCGACTTGCCCGTGCCCCAGACGTCGGGGCCGGGAAAGTAGCCCGGATCGGGCTTGTGGAAGATGATGTGCGGCACCATGCCGTCCTCCCACTGGGCCGAGAACAGCGTGTCGAGCTCGGTCCAGGCCCGGTCGAGGTCGAAGGTCGAGAAGCCCCAGGCGGCGAAGGCGCTGTCCCAGTTCCACTGGTAGGGATAGAGCCCGTCGGTCGGCACGGTGTAGCCGCCACGGTCGTTGCCCGTAAGGATCGCGCGAGCCTGTTCGTCGAGGGCGGGCGAAATGCGGGGAGTGGTCATGGAAGTCATCCTTTGACGGAGCCTGCGGTGAGGCCTTTGGTCATGAAGCGTTCGAGCCCGAGGAACAGCGCCATGATCGGCACGGTGGCGATCACGGAGCCCGCCATCAGGTGCTGGCGCGGGATCTCGGAGGAGTTGAGCGCGGCGATGCCGCGGGTGAGCGTGAATTTCGACGGGTCGTCGAGCAGCATGAAGGCCAGCAGGAACTCGTTCCACGCGATCATGAAGACGTAGAGCGAGACGGAGGCCAGTGCCGGCATCGACAGCGGCAGGGTGATCTGCCAGATCACCTTGAGCCGCGACAGCCCGTCCATCAAGCCGGCCTCCTCGATCTCGGCCGGCAGCCCGCGGAAATAGCCCTGCAGCATGTAGAGCGCGACCGGGATCGTGGTGACCGGGTAGATCAGGACGATGCCGAAGATCGAGTTCCGCAAGCCCAGCATCGAGAAGGCGATGTAGATCGGCAGCGCCAGAACGATCATCGGCACCATGTAGATCAGCAGGATCGAGCGCGAGATCGCCGCCCGGCCCGCGAAGCGCAGCCGCGCCACCGCGTAGGCGCCGGGAATGGCGAAGATCAGCGTAATGATCACGGTGAGCACCGAGACCAGGAACGAGGTCCACAGGTAGCTGCCGAAGTTGAACTGGCCGAACAGCTCGGCATAGCTGCGAAACAGCCCCCAGCCCTTGGACAGGTCGATCGAGAAGTCGAGCGGGTTCTGGATCAGCTCGGACTGGTTCTTCAGCGAGGTCATCACCATCACGTAGAAGGGGATGGCGACGATGGCGGTGAAGAAGATGTAGCCAAAGCCGGTGAGGAAGCGGATCACCGCGGCCTCGAATTCGTGCCGGGTGAGCGGACCGGGACGGCAGCCCTGCATCATCGAAGCGATCGGCCAGCCGGTGGCGGCCCCGGCGACGCCGCCCGCCAGTAGCGCGGTCCAGAGCGTGACGTCCGGCCCGGTGACCACCGCCGCAACCGGCGTGACGGCGAGGAGCGCGCCGAGGATGAGGCCCACCGGCCCGGCCAGCCGCGGCATGGCCACGGCCAGCGCGCCCAAGCCCGCCCCGAGAAGCCCCGCGCCGACGCCACCGGGACGGTAGGCGCCGCCCGTGGCGAAGGAAAAGACGACGGCGGTGGTGGTGGCGATGACCAGTGCCCAGAGAAGGCCCAAGAGCGGCCCGGCGACGTATCCGTGACGGAACATGCTCATAGCCCCTCCTCCTGGCTGATGAAGCGGAAGAACAGGAAGCTGAACACCAAGAGGCAGGCGAAGATGACCACGGCCACGGCCGCCCCGGCGCCGATGTTGGAGACGGCGAAGGCCTGTTCGTAGACGTTGACGGTGAGGGTGCGGGTGCCTGCGTTGCCCCCGGTGAGCAGGAAGATGTCGTCGAACTTGTTGAAGGTCCAGATGAAGCGCAGCAGGAACAGCACCGACAGGATACCGAGGAGCTGCGGCATCGACAGGTACCAGAATTGCTGGAACGGGCTGGCGCCATCCATGTCGGCGGCCTCGTACATGTCGGTGTCGATCGACTGCATCCGGGCGAGGATGAAGAGGAACGAGAGCGGGAAGTAGCGCCAGACCTCGAACAGGATCACCATGATCAACGCGAGCGGCCGCTGGCCGAAGAAGTTGATCGCCTCGTTGGTCACGCCCATCTGGATCAAGAGCGCGTTGGCCGAGCCCGAGAACGGGTCGAACAGGATGATCCAGGTGAAGGCAACCGCGATCACGGGGGCCACGTAGGGAAAGAGATAGAGGCCGCGCAGCACCCCCTGCCCCCGGAACGACTTGTCCAGCAGCAGCGCCGCGAAGAGGCCGAAGACCAACGCCCCGATCGTGCCGAAGACGGTGTAGACCAGCGTCACCCAGAGCACGCTCCAGAACTCGGCACCGTCGAAGATGCGGGCGAAGTTCTCGAAGGTGAAATTGCCGGAGGTCAGCACGTTGGAGGCGCGCCCGGTGAGCCCCGGCGGGCTGTCGGGCAGCTCCATCCCGGCATCGGCGAAGGCCTGCCCGATGGTGACGGGGATCTCGATGGTCTCGCGGTGGCCGCCCTCGAAATCGCCGAGGTCGCAGGTCATTTCCAGACCGTCGAGCGCGCAACGCGGATCGATCTCGCCGATCTCCAGCCCCTCGGGCAGCGTGTCGGTCAGCACCACGCCCGAGATCACCTGGTCCTGGCTCGAATTGCGCAGACGGTAGCGCAGCGTGGCCTCGTCGCCGACCGCCTCGGGGCGGCCGCGCAGATCCTCGCTGACCACCGGGACCGGTGGCCGCAGATCGGCGAGCCCCACGGGCTTCACGCTGATCCAGAAGATCGCGATGAGCGGCAGCACCACCACGAGGGTCACGGCGGCGACGGTGGGCAGCAGGAGCCCCCAGGCCAGCCGCGCCTCACGGCGTTCCAGCGGGTTGCGGCCCTTGGGCGGTTTCGGCGCGGGGCGGCTCGTCTCGGCGCTCTGGCCGAGCGGCACTGTCCCACTTCGTGGGGTCTGGGCGGTCATGGTCCGGTCCTCGCGGATGGCGGATGAATAATGGGGAATGGGGGGCGGCCCCGCGCGGGGAGGAACGCGCAGGGCCGCCCGGCCACGATCACTGGATCGCGGCCAGCTCGTCGTTCATGGCCTGAACGGCGGCCGGGGCTTCGATCTGCCCGTCGATGTACTGGCGCACGATGCGGTTGATGGCCTGAGAGTTGATCATCTTGGAGGCCAGCGCCAGCTGCCCCTCCTCGACGCCCCAGCGCTTGGCCACGTCGAGCCCGCCGACGATCTCGTCGATCATCGCCTGATCGTAGAGTTCGGACATCGGCTTCTTGCGGTCGACGCCCATCGGCAGGGCGGCCCAGGCTTCCGAGAACTCTTCCGGGTTCTCGGCGGTGCCGCGCCGCACCGGGAACTTGCCCTCGGGCGCGATCGACAGCGTCTTGGTGTAGCCCTCGTTCATCGAGAACTCGACGAATTCCATCGCCGCGTCGGTCGAGGCGTCGTTGGTGATGCCGAAGTAGCGGATATCGGCCCAGGCCGCGCCCTCGGGGTTAGAGGGGCCCGAGAAGTTGGTGACGATGCCGGTCATGGAGGCCAACTCCGGCGATGTCGGATCGTCGTTGATCGTGGGCGGGTTGCTGTCGCGCAGCCCGGCAAGCTCGTCGAGGATGAAGGGCGACCAGATGATCATCGCCGCGTTGCCCGAGAAGTAGAGCGAGCGCGACTGGTCCCAGTAAAGCTCGCCCGGAGGGCTGGCCTCGGCGATGGCCTTGTAGAACTCCAGAACCTCGACGGTCTTCTGCTCGTCGAGCGGCTGCGCGCCCTCGGGCCCGACCGGCGAGACGCCATTGGCGAGGAAGACGTGCTCGAGCACCTGGCTCATGAAGTTCTCGTCGACCTTGGTGGCGGCGACGAAGCCGTACATCTCGGGCGGGTTGTGCAGCGCCTCGATCGCCGCGCGCACCGCGTCGAAGGAGGTCGGCGCTTCGAGACCGGCCTCTTCGAAGAGGTCCTTGCGGTAGATGATCATCTGGGTCCAGCCATCGACCGGTACGCTGGCATAGCCACCGCCCTCCAGCGCCGCCATCTCGAGCGCGCCGGGCGCGAAGGTATCCTCGCCGAGGTTCTCGATCACGTCGGTCGCGGCATCGATGTCGAGGATGCCCGCCTCGGCCCAGGGCAGCGCGTATTGCAGCGTGTGATAGATCACGTCCGGCAGGTCGCCCGCCGCATAGGCGGCGGTGGCGCGGGTGCCCAGATCGCTCTCGGTGACCGGGATAACCTCGACCGAGTGGCCCGAGGCCGCCTCGAACTCGGCCGCCAGCTCCTGCTGCGCGGCAAGCCGCTCGGGCTGCTCCTCGGTGGTCCAGAAGCGCAGCTCCTCGGCCTGTGCGGCCCCGGCGCCCAGCGCGATCAGCGCCGCGCCGGTCATCAGGCGGGTCCTGTGGGTCATGATGTCTCCTCCCTTGGTGAAAATCATGTGGTTGCGGTGGCAAGGCGCTTCGACAGCGCCTCGGAACTCAGCCGGGGCGGACCGGCAGAGCCGCGATCCGCGAAGGCGGCGCGGGCGGTCTCCCGCAGTGTTTCTGGGGCGGCGCCCCGGATGCGGGCGATCAGCAGCTCCGCGAGCCGCTGCCCCGCCGCGCGCGTGTCGACCGTGAAGGAAGACAGCGGCGGCTCCACATGGGCGCCGTCCGGCACGCCGTCATAGCTTATGACCGAGACGTCGCGGCCCACAGCGAGGCCGAGACCGGCGCAGGCGCGGTAGAGCCCCAGCGCCGCGTGATCGACCGCGAAGGCCACCGCCGTGGGCGGTTCCGCAAGCGCCAAAAGCGCTAGGGTCTCGCGCGTGCCGTCGGCGGTGTTGAGCGCGCCGCCACGGATCAACGCCGAATCCTCCGGCAACCCCGCCTGGGCCAGACCTTCGCGGTAACCCTGTAGCCGCAGACGGCTGTAATTATAGGCGGTGCCGCCATTGACGAAGGCGATGCGACGGTGGCCGAGACCGGCAAGATGCAGCACCGCGTCGCGCATCGCCTCCTCGCCAAGCATGTCGAACCAGGCGCAGCCCTCGGGATCGGCGGTGCGGCCGAACATCACGAAGGGCACGTCGCGGGCACGCAGCAGCGCCACGCGGGCGTCATGCGACAGGGTTCGCGGCAGGATGAAGCCATCTGCTTTGCGGTCCTCGACCAGCTGCTCCATGGTGCGGACCGCGTCGGCCTCGCTGTCGGCCGTGGCCACGGTGAGGGTCCAGCCCTCGGCGCTCGCCGCCACGGAAATGCCGGCGAGGAAATCCGCCAGGAAAGGGCGCTGGGCGTCGTGGTCGCCGATCTGCACCACGAGACCGAGCGCCCGCACCCGCCCGGTCCGGATCGCCTGCGCGTGGCTGAGCGGCCGATAACCCATGGTTTCGGCGCCCCGGCGCACCCTGAGACGGGTTCGCTCGGAGATGTCGGGATAGCCGTTCAGCGCACGGCTCACCGTGCTCTTGCTGAGCCCCAAAGCCGCCGACAGCGCGGTGATCGTCACCCGCCCCGGCTGCGCCCTGCCCTCCTCGCGATCGTGGATTGCCTTGGTCACTTCGAATCTCCCTTGATTCGAAGCTCGTTTCCGAAACCGGTTTCGGCAATTGGTATTTCGTTAAAGCAACGGATTTTCGATGCTGCAGCGCCGCATCGGAAAGCTGGCAGTCCGCGCCGCCAGCCTTCGCTCTCTCAGAGAGACCTTCGCCACTCAGCTCCGCGGGAGGATGAGTAATGCCCTGAAATCATTGACATTGGTCAGGGTCGGTCCGGTCACGACCTGCTCCTCGACGCGGGCGAAGAATCCATGGGCGTCGTTCTCCGCGAGCGCCGTCTCCGCAGCCTCCCGCCCCGCCTTGGCCAGCGTGTCCGGCCCGGCACAGGCCCCGGCCACCTCGTCCGAGCCGTCGACCCCATCCGTGTCGCAGGCCAGCACGTGGATCCGTGGATCCCCCTCCAGCGCGATCGCGGCGGCCAGCGCGAACTCGGCATTCGGACCGCCGCGCCCCTTGCCACGACGGGTTACCGTGCATTCACCGCCCGATAGGAGCAGCACAGGTATGTCGCCCGGCGCCATCGCCTCCGCGATCTCGCGCGCCATGCGGGCCTGCTCCCGCGCCAGATCGCGCGCCTCCCCCTCCAAGGCGTCGCCCAGCATCCGGACCTCGCAGCCCGCCTGCCGGGCAAGCGTCGCGGCCGCTTCAAGCGATTGCGACGGCGCCGCTACGATCCGGGTCTCGGCCCGGGTCAGCCGGGGATCGCCGGGACGTACCGGATCGAGCCCCGCCGCCAATGCCGCGCGGGCCGAAGCCGGTACCGCGATGTTCCAGCGCTCGATGATCTTCAGCGCCTGTTCGGGCGTGCTGGTGTCGGCCACGGTGGGCCCGGAAGCGATCTCCGACGGATCATCGCCGGGCACGTCCGAAATCACCAATGTCAGGAGCCGCGCAGGAGCGCAGGCCGCGCCGAGCCGACCGCCCTTCACGCGGCTCAGCTGCTTGCGCACCACGTTCATCGCCGAGATCGGCGCGCCAGAGGACAAAAGCGCCTCGTTCACCGCCTGCTTGTCCTCCAGCTTCATCCCTTCGGGCGGCGCGCAAAGCAGCGCCGAGCCGCCTCCCGAGATCAGCGCCAGCACGTGATCCTCGGGCCCCAGCCCCGCCACCATGTCGAGCAACCGCGCCGTCGCCTCGAGCCCGGCCCGGTCCGGCACCGGATGCGCCGCCTCGACGATCTCGATGCCTTGGCAGGGCCGCGCATAGCCGTAGCGCGTCAGCACCAGCCCCTCGCAAGGGCCATAGACCGCCTCCACAGCTTCGGCCATGCGGGCGCTGGCCTTGCCCGCCCCGATCACCAGCAGACGTCCCTCGGGGCGCGGCGGCAGGTGATCGGCCATCACCTCCATCGGATCGGCCCGCGCGACGGCGGCGCGGAAGAGCGTCTCCAGAAAACCGCGCGGGTCGGCGGTTGGCTGCGGAACGGATGTCATGCGGTTTCCTCCTCGCCGACAGGACTGGTCGCGCCGCCGCTTCGGCAGACAGGCGTTGCGCGGCCAAGGTATAACGTTGTATCTGATGTCTGGAAAGCACTTGCTGCCTTGGCGGAACGGAGACCATGGCACACAGACCCAAGCTCAGCACCGTCGCCGCGGCGGCCGGCGTCTCGACCGCGACGGTCAGTCAGGTGCTGCGCGGCACGGGACGGATCTCGGCCCAGACGCGTGATCGGGTGCTCGCGGCGGCGCGGCAGGTGAACTACCTGCCCGACGGCCGGGCCGCGGCGCTGCGCTCCGGCGAGAACCGCGAGATCGGTCTAGTGCTGCACCACCTCGCCAACCCGTTCAACGCGGAGGTCGTCAGCGGCGTGAGCGACCGGCTGGAGCGGGCGGGGCATCTCGTCTCGGTGCTCGATTCCCGCGACGATGCGGAGCGTGAGGGACGCAATCTGCGCGCCCTGATCGCCAGCATGCGCGGTGGTCTGATCTGGGTACCGGCAAGCGGCACCGACCCCGCCACGCTCGACCTCCTCATGGCACAGCGCCTGCCGGTGGTCACCTTCCTGCACCGCGTGGCCGAAGGTTTCGACCATGTCGGGCTGCGCAACGCGGCGGCGCTCGGTCGCGCGGTCGACCACCTCGCGGAACTCGGCCATCGCCGCATCGCCTTTCTCGGCGGCACCACGCCTCGCGCCCCGCGCGCCGAGCGGATCGCAGGCTATGCGGCAGCCCTCGCCGCGCATGGCCTTGGCGCGCCGCTGGTCTTCCCTTGCGAAGACAGCAAGCCCGGCGGCCTCTCCGCCATGCTGACGCTGCGCGAGACCCATCCGGAGGTGACGGCCGTGGTCTGCAACGGGGACATGGTGGCGCTCGGCGCCTGCCTCGGCTTGGGCCGGCGCGGCGAAACACCGGGGCGGGAGGTCTCGGTGATCGGTTTCGACGACGTCGCCGACGCCGCGCTGGCCACGCCGGCGCTGACCACCCTTTCGATCGCCCCCTACACCCTTGGCCAGCACTTGGCCGAGCGGCTTCTTGCACGATTGTCAGACCGCGCCGCCGCCCCCGTTCATCAGAAACTCGATGCCTCACTGATCCTGCGTGACACCACCGCACCGCCCCTGCCTCGATAACCACTCCGGAGACGCCTTCATGACCGTTGCCACCCGCTGGACCGACCGGCCCGACCACCGCCATTGGCTTGCGCGGGAGGCGGACGACCTGCTGCGCCTGTTCGAGGCCGAGAGCATCGATCCCAAGGGCGGGTTCTTCCCGCTTGACGCGCAGGGCCGGGCGATCCGCGATGAGGGCTTGCGCGAGATCCATGTCACCACCCGCATGGTGCATTGCTATGCCATCGCCGCGTTGATGGGTCGCCCCGGTGCAATGGCGATCGTCGAACACGGCATGCGCTTCCTGCGCGAACGGCACCGCCAGTCAAACAGTGGCTATGCCTGGGGCGTCACGGCGCGGGACGTGCCCGATCCGCGCCTGACGGGTTACGGCCACGCCTTCGTCCTCCTCGCCGCCGCGAGCGCCAAGCTGGCCGGACACCAGGACGCGCAGGCCATGCTCGACGACGTCACGACCGTGATCCGCGAACGGTTCTGGGAGGAGGAGCATGGTGCGATCCGCGAGGGCTTCGACGCCGATTGGCGGGAAACCGAACCCTATCGTGGCCAGAACTGCAACATGCACCTGACCGAGGCGCTGATGGCCGCCTTCGAGGCCACCGGCGATGCGTGCCACCTCGAGATGGCCGAGCGGATTGCCGACCTCATCGTCAATCGACGCGCCCGCGAGAATGGCTGGCGGCTGGCCGAGCACTTCCACGCCGATTGGAGCCTTGACCGCGACTATGACGGCGATCCGATGTTCCGCCCTGCCGGGCTGACACCGGGCCACTCGCTCGAATGGGCGCGGCTTCTGGTTCAGCTCTACGAGACCGGTGGCCGCAGGCTCGCCTGGGCCCCTGATGCGGCGCGTGCCCTGTTCGAACGCGCCGTTGTGGATGGCTGGGACACGGAGAAGGGTGGGCTCTACTACACTCTTGGCTGGGACGACCGCCCCGCCATCGACGAACGCTACTGGTGGCCGATCTGCGAGGGCATCGGCGCGGCCCATGCGCTGTCCGAACTCGACGGCGATCCCCTTTACGAGGACTGGTACCGTCGCTTCTGGGATTTCGCGGCGCTGCATCTGATCGACCGCGAGAATGGCGGCTGGCACCCGCAAATCGACGCCCAGGGTCAGCCGTCATCCGACCCGTTCTTCGGCAAGCCCGACCTGTATCACGCGCTGCAGGCCTGCCTGATCCCGCTCGGCACCATGACCGGGAGCCTTGCCGCGCAGAAGGCCGCGGAGGCGGCCTGAGCGCTTGCGGCTTTTGGGCTGGCGGCGGGGCTGGGGGCTGGCGGCGGGGTTTGCGTATTTGTGGAACAAAGTGGCCGGCGGGCGGGCCCGGCGCGGAGAAGGCGCGCCGGGCCCCTTGGTCGGGGGGGCGAGGCTCAGAGCTTCTCGGTGAGCTCGGGCAGCGCGGTGAACAGGTCGGCGACGAGGCCGTAATCGGCGACCTGGAAGATCGGCGCCTCCTCGTCCTTGTTGATCGCCACGATCACCTTCGAATCCTTCATCCCCGCGAGATGCTGGATCGCGCCCGAGATGCCGACCGCGACGTAGAGCGCGGGCGCCACCACCTTGCCGGTCTGACCGACCTGCCAGTCGTTCGGCGCGAAGCCCGAATCCACCGCGGCGCGCGACGCGCCGACGGCGGCGCCGAGCTTGTCGGCCAGCGTCTCGATCAGCGCGAAGTTCTCCTGCGAGCCGACGCCGCGGCCGCCCGACACCACGATGCCGGCGGAGGTGAGCTCGGGCCGGTCGCTCTCGGCCAGCTTGTCCTCGACCCAGGAGGACAGGCCCGGATCGGCGGCCGGCGCCACGTCCTCGACCGGGGCCGACCCACCGTCGGCCGCCGGCTCGAAGCCGGTGGTGCGGATGGTGATGACCTTGGTGGCGTCGCGCGACTTCACCGTCTGCACCGCGTTGCCGGCATAGACCGGGCGGTCGAACGAGCCGTCGCCATGCAGCGCCAGCACGTCGGGGATGATCATCACGTCCAAGAGCGCCGCGACCCGCGGCATGATGTTCTTGGCGTCCGTGGTGGCGGGCGCGGCGACCACCTCGTGGCCCTCCGCGAGCTGCGCCACCAGCGCCGCGACCGGCTCGGCCAGCCGGTGCGAATAGAGCGCATCCTCGGCGCAGAGCACCCGGGCCACGCCCTCGATCGAGGCGGCGGCCTGCGCCGCGTCCTTGGCCTTGGCGCCGACGCACAGGAGCGTCACCTCGCCCAGAGCCTGCACCGCCGAAACGGCGCGGGCGGTGGCGTCACGGTTCAGTTCGCCGTCCGTGACCTCGGCCAGAAGCAGAACGCTCATCCCACGACCCCCAGATCCTTGAGTTTCTCGACCAGCTCATCGACCGAGCCGACCATCATCCCCGCCTTGCGCGCCGGCGGCTCGGCGGTCTTCACCACCTCGAGCCGCGGGCTGACATCGACGCCGAAATCCGCCGCCGTCTTCTCGTCGAGCGGCTTCTTCTTGGCCTTCATGATGTTGGGCAGCGAGGCGTAGCGTGGCTCGTTCAGCCGCAGGTCCACCGAGACGATCGCCGGCAGCTTCACCGAGATCGTCTGCAACCCGCCATCGACCTCGCGCGTCACCTGCGCCTCTTCGCCCTCGATCTTCACCTCGGAGGCGAAGGTGGCCTGGGACCAGCCCAAGAGCGCCGACAGCATCTGGCCGGTGGCGTTCATGTCGT
This sequence comes from Limimaricola sp. AA108-03, assembly GCF_050847355.1. Taxonomy (NCBI): domain Bacteria; kingdom Pseudomonadati; phylum Pseudomonadota; class Alphaproteobacteria; order Rhodobacterales; family Paracoccaceae; genus Limimaricola; species Limimaricola sp. AA108-03. Next base: position 514,148 of record NZ_CP193755.1, on the reverse strand, counting down.
TGTCGATCGCCTGCTTGCCGCAGAGCACCAGCTGGGGCTGCTCCTCCTCGACCAGCTTGGCGAGGATCTTCGCCACCGCCAGCGGCTCGATGTCCTGGTCGGGGGCCTCGGCCGCGACCACCAGGATCGCCCGGTCCGCGCCCATCGCCAGCGCCGTCCGGAGCGTCTCCTGCGCCTGCTTCACGCCGATCGACACCGCCACCACCTCGGTGGCCACGCCCGCCTCCTTCAGACGGATCGCCTCCTCGACCGCGATCTCGTCGAACGGGTTCATCGACATCTTCACGTTCGCCAGGTCGACCCCCGTGCCGTCCGACTTCACACGGACCTTCACGTTGTAGTCGATCACCCGCTTCACGGGGACTAGGATCTTCATCTCCACCCACTCCTTTCGAACTTTCGCGGAATTGGTAGCGCGGCATTTGCACGGGCAACAGGGTCAAACCGACCATTCGGCAAAGGGCTACGTCGCGTTACGCGCACGTCAACGGCCCGCGGGCGCGCCGCGGGCCGGGTCATGCATCCATAGGATGGAAAGGGCGGATACGATCGCCCTCGCGTGCCTACTTGCCCTTGGGCTTGGGTTTTTCGGCGTGGCTGCCGGGCTTGCCGGCGCCCTTGGTGTCCTGCGGCTTCCCCTTGTCGGCCATGATGGCATCCTTTCCTGTCAGAGGATGCCGTCAAACGCGGATCCCGGCCCTGCGGTTGCGTAGCCAAAAGGTGAATTCAACCGACCTCGAGCACGATCTTGCCGATATGGGCCGAGCTTTCCATCCGCGCATGCGCCGCCGCCGCCTCGGCCAGCGGAAAGGTGCTGTCCATCACCGGAGCGATGCGACCCGCATCGAGAAGCGGCCAGACCTCGGCACGCAGATCGGTGGCGATCGCCGCCTTTGCCGCCACCGATTGCGGCCGCAAGGTCGAGCCGGTGATGGTCAGGCGGCGCATCATCAGCGGCGCGAGGTTCAGCTCCATCTTCGGCCCTTGCAGGAAGGCGATCTGCACCAGCCGCCCGTCATCGGCGAGCGCCTTGAGATTGCGCGCGACATAGTCGCCGCCGACCATGTCGAGGATCAGGTCGGCCCCGCCCTCGGCGCGCATCGCCTCGACGAAATCCGTTTCGCGGTAGTTGATGGCCCGCTCGGCACCGAGACGCGCGCAGGCAACGCATTTCTCCTCGGATCCGGCGGTGGCGAAGACCCGCGCGCCGAAGGCATGCGCGAGCTGGATCGCCGTCGTGCCGATCCCCGAGGACCCGCCATGAACGAGGAACCGCTCGCCGCCCTTCAGCCCGCCGCGCATGAAGACGTTGGACCAGACGGTGAAGAAGGTTTCGGGCAGACACGCCGCCTGCCTAAGGCCCATGCCGCGCGGCACCGGCAGGCAATGCGAGGCAGGCGCGACCACCGCCTCGGCATAGCCGCCACCCTGTGTCAGTGCGCAGACCGTGTCGCCCACGGCCCATTGCGTGACGCCCGGCCCGATCGCCGCGACATGGCCCGATACCTCCAGCCCCGGCAGGTCCGAGGCATCTGGCGGCGGGGCATAGGCCCCCGCGCGCTGCAACGCGTCGGGGCGGTTCACCCCTGCGAAGGCCACGTCGATCAGGACCTCGCCATGCTGCGGTTCGGGGCGCGGACGGGTCGTCTCGCGCAGGACTTCGGGCCCGCCGGGGCGGGTGATCTCGACGGCGCGCATGGTCATCGACGCGGGCTCCAATGCCCGGGCAGATCCATCGGCGGCTTGTGATGCGGCGCGTGCACGCCGGAGAACAGGAAGGACAGCGCCCCGGTCAATGGCTTGAGCAGCACCGACTTGTTGGCGCGGGCCTTGGCGCTCTCGATGCGCATCACGTCATCGATGCGCCGGTCGATGAAGGACCACGTCGCCTGGTGATCGAGGCTGTCATCGCCGAGCCAGTACAGCACCACCGAGGCCCAGACCCCCGAGAGCGTCGCGCGCTTGGTGTACCAGTTCACGTCGTCGGAGGCGTCGCCCAACGCGGTCCAGATCGCGTCGGCGGTGCGCCACAGCAGGCGCGAGCCCTCGGCCGCGTGATGCGGCAGCGCGAAGAGCGCTGTGGCGCGGCGCAGCGCCTCCTTGTCGCGCACCGCCTCGATTCGGGCGCGCAGCGCGAAGGCGACCCGGTCGCGGTAGCGCATCGCCGTCAGATCGGCGGCCCGGACCGCCTCGACCATCGCGCGGTCACCCGCATCATGCAGCGCCACGGCGAGGTCGATGGCGCCGCGCGGGCACAGCGCATGGGCTTGCGGCACGGTCATGCCGGTCTCATGCGCGGCGGCGCGGAACGCGGCCTCGGACCATCCGTCGAAGGCGACATGCGGCAGGATCGCATCGAGCAGCCGGGCGATCTCGGAATCATCCGCGCGCCCCGTCTCCGACGCGTCGGCATCGGTCCCGTCGAAATATGGGTTGGTCATTGGCGTCTCCCTTCCATCCCCAGCCTAGACAAGCGGCCGGGGCTTTGCTATATGGCCGCTTCCTGCAATCTTGAAACTCCAGCTTAGAAAGGTGGTGAAAACCACATGCAGGTCAGCGTTCGCGACAACAACGTCGATCAGGCCCTCCGGGCTCTGAAGAAGAAGTTGCAGCGCGAGGGTGTGTTCCGCGAGATGAAGCTCAAGCAGCATTTCGAGAAGCCCTCCGAGAAAAAAGCGCGCGAGAAGGCCGAGGCCATCCGGCGTCAGCGCAAACTCGCCCGCAAGAAGGCCCAGCGCGAAGGTCTCCTCTGAGATCCCGAGCGCAAGCTTTCCATCGTTGAAACCCCCGAGGCGACGGCTCCGGGGGTTTTTTCGTGCCCGGATCGCCCGCCACGGCGAAATCGCTGTAGACTGGCGATGCTTGCCAGGGAGGAAGCGATGAAGCCTGTCATCTTGCTGGTCGGGCGGCTGCCCGGCGTGGTCGAAAACGTGGCCCGCGCGCTCGAGGATCTGCCGGTCGAATGGCTCGGCGCGCATGATCGCGAAGAGGTCGAGCGGCAGCTCGATACCGAGCCCGCCATCGCCTGCGTGGTGATCGGCGCCGGGCTCGACGATCGAATCCGGGGCGACCTGATCGGGGTGATCGCGTCGCGGCGACCGGATCTGACGATTCACCTCAAGGATCGCGCCTCGGGGCCGGGCGGCATGGCCGGTTTTGCCCGGCGGGTGGTGGAGATCGCCCTACCGGAACTCAATGCCCACTGATCCGGGCCGATCACCTTCGGTCGCCTTCGCGTGAACCCGGGACCCTTCGTGGTCAACTCGCGTTGTCGGGGCGTATTTCATTGCGCCAAGGAGGCAACATGGCCGGCAAACCGACCCCCGACGCCGTTCTTCCCGAGATCACCCTGCCCCGCCTCGGCGGCGGCGAAATAACCTTGGGCAGGCCGCTCGAGGGGCGCGACTGGCAGATGGTCGTGGTCTATCGCGGCAAGCACTGCCCGATCTGCCACAAATACGTCTCCGGGCTGGAGCCGCTCCTGTCCGAATACCATAAGGCTGGCATCGACGTCGTGCTGGTGTCGGGCGATCCCGAGGAGAAGGCCCGTGCCTTCGTCGACGAGACCGGCACCTCGGCTCCCGTGGCCTACGATCTCAGCGTGCCGCAGATGCTGGAGCTCGGGCTCTACGTCTCCGAGCCGCGCTCCCCGCAGGAGACGGATCGCCCCTTCGCCGAACCGGCCGTCTTCGTCATTAATGACAAGGGCACGGTACATATCGCCGATATCTCGAACGCGCCCTTCTCGCGTCCCGATCTCGAAGGGCTGCTGAGCGGGCTGAAATTCATCCGAGACAACGACTACCCGATCCGGGGCACCAAGATGGTCGCCTGACCCGGCTTTTCGGACCTGCTGCGACCGGACACGCCGCCCCTCTTCCGGGGCGGCGTCGTCACGTCGGGATCGCCGTGGTCTGGCGCACCGTCCTGAGCGCGAAGCTCGACTGCATCGTCTGCACCCCCGGCAGCCGTGCCAGATGCCGGCGGTGGATCTGCGCGAAATCCTCGCTGTCGCGCGCCACCACCTTCAGCAAGTAATCCGCGGTGCCCGCCATCAGGTGACATTCCAGCACGTCGGGGATGCGCGCCACCGCCGCCTCGAAAGCGTCGAGCAACTCGTCGGCCTGCCCCGAAAGCGTGATCTCGACGAAGACGGTGACCGGCCGCCCCATGCCGCGCGGATCGAGAAGCGCGACATAGCCCCGGATCAGCCCCGACTGCTCGAGCGCCCGGACTCGGCGGTGACAGGCCGAGGGCGAAAGATTCACCTTCTCGGACAGCTGCGCGTTCGATAGCCGACCATCAGCCTGCAAGGCGGCGAGGATGGCACGGTCGATGCGGTCGATCACGCTCACTGCAAGATCCTTCGATGTATCGCGGTCAATACGCGAAAATCTTCTATAGTATCGCATGATCAGGCCACGAACTCGTCGGCAATTGCAAGTCGGGGGTGGCAACATGGAGGAAACAAGGAGGACATCTCATGCACATCGGCTGCCCCACCGAAATCAAGCCGCAGGAATTCCGCGTCGGCCTTACCCCCAACGCCGCGCGCGAGGCGGTGGCCAATGGTCACAAGGTCACCATGCAATCCGGCGCCGGCATCGGCTCGGGCTTCAGCGATGACGACTACCGCGCCGCCGGTGCGGCCATCGCCGACAGCGCCGAAGAGGTCTTCGCCACCGCCGAGATGATCGTGAAGGTGAAGGAGCCGCAGGCCCCCGAGCGCCGCATGCTGCGCGAGGGCCAGATCCTGTTCACCTATCTTCACCTCGCTCCCGATCCGGCGCAGACCGAGGATCTGGTGAACTCGGGCGCGACCTGCATCGCCTACGAGACCGTGACTGATCGCAATGGTGGCCTGCCGCTGCTGGCGCCGATGTCCGAGGTGGCGGGACGTCTCGCGCCGCAGGTCGGCGCCTGGACGCTGCAGAAGGCCAATGGCGGGCGCGGCGTGCTGCTGGGCGGCGTGCCCGGCGTTGGCCCGGCCAATGTCGTGGTGATCGGTGGCGGCGTCGTCGGCACGCAGGCCGCGAAGATCGCCGCCGGCATGGGGGCGCGCGTCACCGTGCTCGACAAGTCGCTGCCGCGGATGCGCTATCTCGACGACGTCTATGGCCGCGAGTTCCGCACCGTCTATTCCAGCGTCGGCGCCACCGCCGATGCCGTGGCGCAGGCCGATCTGGTGATCGGCGCGGTGCTGGTGCCCGGCGCCGCCGCGCCCAAGCTCGTCACCCGCGAGCAGCTCTCGACCATGAAGCCTGGCGCCGCCATCGTCGACGTGGCGATCGACCAGGGCGGCTGCTTCGAGACCTCGAAGGCCACGACCCACGAGGATCCGATCTACGAGGTCGATGGCATCATGCATTACTGCGTCGCCAACATGCCCGGCGCGGTGGCCCGCACCTCGACGCTGGCGCTGGGCAACGCCACCATGCCCTTCGTGCTCGCGATCGCCGACAAGGGCTGGAAGCAGGCCTGCCTCGACGATGCGCATCTGGCCGAGGGGCTCAACGTGCATCAGGGCCTGATCACCAACCTCGCCGTCGGCGAGGGGCTGGGCCGCGAGGCGATCTCGGCGCAGGAGGCGCTTCGCCGCTGAGGTGCGAAGCCGCACCGGAACCCTCCGGTGCGGCACTCGGTTTTTCACTGCAACCCCACATTGCGGAGGAAGACCCATGGTGACCACCATCGGTACGTCGAGCGACATGGCCAAGCTGGTCGAGAACTTCATTCTTCTCGAACACGACGCCATCGCCGCCTACGAGACCACGATCGAGCGGCTGGAGAACGCCGCGCACAAGGCGAAGGTGGAGGAGTTCCGGCAGGATCACCTGCGCCATCTGTCCGATCTCACCGCCCTCGCCGGGCGCGTCGGCGCGAAGGTGCCGGGTGAAGGCGACATGAAGGAGCTGCTGACCACCGGCAAGATCAAGCTTGCCGACATGGTCGGCGGCGACGGCGCGATCCTAAAGGCCATGGCGACCAACGAGATCGACACGATCAGCGCCTATCAGCACGCGGTGGACAACGCGGCCGTGCCGGCCGCCGACAAGGACCTGTTCCGGCGCGGTCTCGCGGACGAGCGCCGGCACAAGGACTGGATGGATCAGGCGGCAAAAGCCGCCTGAGGCATTTGGCCCCCGCTCACGGAACACGGCCGGCGCATCGCGCCGGCCGTGTTACTTCCGGATGGTGGAGGATCAGGCGGCGCGTGCCTCGACGATCGCCGGCACCTTGGCGCGGGCGTCGTTGATCGCCTTGGCGCGCGCCTCGGGCGAGATCGCCACGCCTTCGACCCGCAGCACCGTCACGTCGGTGATGCCGATGAAGCCCAGAACCTGCCGCAGATAGGGCTCGACGAAATCGGTCGCGCCGTCATGCACGCCACCCGAGGCATAGACCACGATGGCGCGACGGCCTCCGGCGAGGCCCTGCGGACCTTCGGCGGTGTACTGAAAGGTCTTGCCGGCCACCGCGACGCTGTCGATCCAGGCCTTGAGCTGGTGCGGGATCGCGAAGTTGTACATCGGCGCGCCGATCACCAGCGTGTCGGCCGAGAGCAGCTGCTCCACCGGGTCGCCGTCGAAAGCGGCCTCCGTTTCAGGATCGGCGAGGTCGCGGCGCAGCACGGTCTCGCCGCCCTTGGCGGTGAGCTCGGCCACGATGGCCGCCGTGAGATCGCGCGAGACCGAGTTCTCGCCGAGAATGGAGCTGTCGATGTGCAGGATGGTCATGGAAAGGCGTCCTCGATTGGAGATGACGCCCACGTAATCGCGCACCATCGCCTCGTGAACCCCGCATCCCCGCACATGAGCTGCGCCGTCCTTCAGACGCCCCGCGTCTTCAGAAGATCGCGGATATCGGTCAGCAGCTGTTCCTGTGTCGGACCTTTCGGCGCGGCGGGCACCGGCTCGCCCTTTTCGACGGCGGCGTCCTTGATCCGGTTCACCGCCTTGACCAGCAGGAACACCACCCAGGCGATGATGAGGAAGTTGATCACCGCCGTCAGGAAGGCGCCATAGGCGAAGACGGCGGCACCGCTCTCGCGCGCAATTTCGAGCGAGCTGCCCGGCGGCACGTCGCCCGAGAGCACGATATACATCGAGGTGAAATCGATGCCGCCGAGGATCAGGCCGATCACCGGGTTGATCAGGTCGTGCACGAGGCTCTGGACGATGGCGGTGAAGGCGGCGCCGATGATGATGCCGACCGCGAGGTCCATCACGTTGCCCTTGGCGATGAAGTTGCGGAATTCCTTGATCATCGGGGTCTCCTGTATGGGTTTGGCCCCTACCTAGCGCAGCGCGGAGGCGCGGCGCATCCTTCGGGGCGCGAAGGTGGGCAGGACGCGGCCCTCAGGCCACGAAAAAAAGGGGCGGACCCGTCGGTCCGCCCCCCTTTCCGTCATATCGGTCACCGGCGCTCAGCCGCGCAACTCGCCCCCGGTGGCTTTCGCCACCTTCTCGACGATCTTGGCGCCCACGGCCTCGATCTCCTTCTCGGTAAGCGTCTTGTCGGTCGGCTGCAGCCGCACCGTGATGGCCACCGACTTGCGCCCCTCGCCCAGAGAACCGCCCTGGAACTGGTCGAAGACCCGCACGTCGGAGATCAGCGCCTTGTCCGCGCCGGCCGCGGCGTTGACCAGCGTCAGCGCCTCGACCTGCGCATCGACCACGAAGGCGAAGTCGCGCTCGACCGGCTGCAACGCGGGCGGCGTGAAGGCCGGGCGCGCATTGCCGTTCTGGCGCGGCAGCGGCACCTCCTCGGGGAACAGCACGAAGGCGACCGCCGGGCCCTTCACGTCGAGCGTGGCGAGCACCTTGGGGTGCAGTTCGCCGAACACGCCGAGCACCTTCTTGGGCCCGAGGCAGATCCGGCCATGGCGGCCCGGATGCCACCAGCCCTCGGCGCCGCGCAGGATCTGCACCTTGGCGGGCGCGCCCATCGCGGCCAGCACCGCCTCGGCATCGGCCTTGGCGTCGAAGAGGTCCACGGGTCGCGACGCGCCATGCACGTCCTTCGGCCCGGTGCGCCCGGTCAGCAGGCCGGCCACGGCCAGCCGCTGCTCGCCCGGCTCGCCGCCCCAGAAGACATGCCCGGCCTCGAACAGCGCCAGATCGCTGGTGCCTCGCGCCTGGTTGCGCGCGGCGGCGCGCAACAGGCCCGGCAGCAGGTCGGGGCGCATGTGGCTCATCTCGGACGAGATCGGGTTTTCGAGCCGGGTCGCATCCGAGCCGCCACCGAAGAGCGCCGCCGCCTCGGCATCGATGAAGCTGTAGGTGACGCACTCGTCGTAGCCGAGCGCCGCCGTGGTGCGCCGCGCCTTCGTCAGCCGCGCCTGCATCGGCGTCAGCACCGGCTGGGCCACGCCCTCGGGGCGCGGCAGCGGCACGCCCTTGAGCTTCGACAGCGAGGCCACGCGCGCGACCTCCTCCACGAGATCCGCCTCGCCCTGGATGTCCGAGCGCCAGGCCGGCACATGCGCCATCCCGTCGTCGAGCCGGAAGCCGAGCCGGTCGAGCGTCTGGCGCTGCTCCTTCACGGGGATGTCCATGCCGACGAGCTTCGTCACCGCCTTTGGATCGAAGCGGTAGGCGCGGCTGTTGTCGGGCGTCGCGCCCGCGATCGCCATTTTCGACGCCTCGCCGCCCGCGTGATCGACGATCATCCGCACCGCGATCTGCAGCCCGGTGGTCACGAAATCGGTGTCGATGCCGCGCTCGAACCGCTGGCGCGCGTCGGAATGGATGCGCAGCGCCCGGCCCGTCAGCGCGATCTGCACCGGATTCCACAGCGCGCTCTCGACGAAGACGTTGGTGGTCTCCTCGGTCACGCTGGTATCCATGCCGCCCATGATGCCCGCGAGGCTCTCGACGCCGTTGTCGTCGGAGATGACGATCATCCCGTGATCGAGCGTGTAGCTCTTCTCGTCGAGCGCGGCGAAGCTTTCGCCCCCCTTGGCGCGATGCACCCGCAGGTTGCCCGCGACCTTGTCGGCATCGAAGACGTGCAGCGGCCGGTTCAGGTCGTAGGTGACGTAGTTGGTCACGTCGACGAGGAAGCTGATCGGTCGCAGGCCGATGGCGCGCAGCCGGTCCTGCATCCAATCGGGCGAGGGGCCGTTCTTCACGCCGCGGATGAGACGGCCCGCGAAGATCGGGCAGCCGTCGCGGGTGTCGGGCGCGATCTCGACGCCGATCGGGCAGTCATAGCCGCCCTGCACCGCGTTGACCTCGAGCGGCTTCAGCTTGCCGATGCCGCGCGCCGAAAGATCGCGCGCGATGCCGCGGATGCCGAGCGCGTCACCGCGGTTCGGCGTGATCGCGATCTCGATCACCGGGTCGACCTTCGAGGGGTCGTTCTCGGCCAGCCAGTCGGCGAAGCTCTGCCCGACCTCGCCCGAGGGCAGCTCGATGATGCCCTCATGCGCGTCGCCCAGCCCCAGCTCGCGCTCGGAGCACATCATGCCGTGGCTCTCGACGCCGCGGATCTTGCCGACGCCGATGGTGAAGTCGGGGCCGGGCACGTAGGTGCCGGGCCGCGCGACGACGACGGTGATGCCTTGGCGGGCATTCGGGGCGCCGCAGATGATCTGGTCCTCGCCGCCGGGCAGCTCGACCCGGCAGATCTGCAGCTTGTCGGCATCGGGATGACGTTCGGCCGAGACCACGCGGCCGAGAACGAAGTCCTTGAGCGCGGCGGCGGGGTTCTCGATGCCTTCGACCTCGAGCCCGAGATCGGTCAGCGCCTCGGCGATCTCGTCCACGGTCGCCGTGGTGTCGAGATGGTCCTTGAGCCAGGAGAGGGTGAATTTCATTGTCTTTGCCTCTTACTGGTCGAGATTGGCGCGCAGGCCGTGATGAAAGTGGATCATGCTCACCCCCTGAGCGTCGGCACGTCGAGCGCCGCGAAGCCGTAATGCTTCAGCCAGCGCAGGTCCGATTCAAAAAAGGCGCGCAGGTCGGGGATGCCGTATTTCAGCATCGCCAGACGGTCGATACCGAGGCCGAAGGCAAAGCCCTGATACTTCTCGGGGTCGATCCTGGCGTTCTTCAGCACCTTGGGGTGCACCATGCCGGAGCCCAGCACCTCGAGCCAGTCGTCGCCCTCGCCCACCTTCACGGTGCCGTCCTGCCACGAGCACTGGATGTCGACCTCGGCCGAAGGCTCGGTGAAGGGGAAGTGCGAGGCCCGGAAGCGGGTCTTGACCGGCTTGCCGAAGAAGGCCGAGAGGAACTCCTCCAGCACCCATTTCAGGTTCGCCATGGTGATGTCGGTGCCGATGGCGAGGCCCTCGACCTGATGGAACATCGGCGTGTGGGTCTGGTCGTAATCGGCGCGATAGACGCGGCCCGGGCAGATGATGCGAATGGGCGCGCCGTTCTCTTCCATCGAGCGGATCTGCACCGGCGAGGTATGGGTCCTGAGTACGTGCGGCGGGCGGTTATCGCCCTCGGCGCGGTGCGTGTAGAAGGTGTCCATCTCGGCCCGGGCCGGGTGATGACCGGGGATGTTGAGCGCGTCGAAATTGTACCAGTCGCTCTCGATCTGCGGACCCTCGGCGGCCGAGAAGCCCATATCGGCGAAGATCGCGACGATCTCCTCGGTCACCTGGCTGATCGGGTGGATCGTGCCGGTGCGCGTGGGCCGCGCAGGCAGCGTCACGTCGAGCCACTCGGCCGCGAGCCGCTTCTCGAGCGCGGCATCGGCGAGCGACGCCTTGCGCGCGGCCAGCGCGCTGGCGATCTCGTCCTTGAGCGCGTTGAGCTTCGGCCCCTTCTCCTGACGCTCCTCGGGGGTCATGCCGCCCAGCGTCTTCATCAGGCCGGAAATCTCGCCCTTCTTGCCCAGCGCGCGCACGCGCAGATCCTCGATTCCGGCCTCGTCGCCGGCCTCGGCGATCAGCCCCAGATACCTGTCCCGAAGATCGTCCATGTCGTCACCCTTTTCTGCCGGACCGGACTAGCAGGCCGGTCCCGAAACGCAAGAAGCCGCGCGGCCCGTAAGGGGGCGGCGCGGCTTCCATTCAGTCTATCGCTTGGCCTCAGGCCAGAGCGGCGCGCGCCTTGTCGACGATCGCGTTGAACGCCTCTGGCTCGTGCACCGCGAGATCGGCGAGGACCTTGCGGTCCACCTCGATGCCGGCGAGGGCAAGGCCGTTGATGAAGCGCGAATAGGTCATCTGCTCGTCATGGGCCCGGACACCGGCGTTGATCCGCTGGATCCACAGGGCGCGGAAGTTCCGCTTGCGGGTCTTGCGGTCGCGGGTCGCGTACTGGTTGGCCTTATCGACGGCCTGCTTGGCGACCTTGAAGGTCCGGCTACGACGGTCGTAATAGCCTTTCGCCTGGTCAAGAATCTTCTTGTGGCGACGATGGGTGACGGTACCACCTTTGGTGCGGCTCATATCAAGGTCTCCTTAGCGCGCGTAGGGCATCATCGGCTTGATGATCTTCTCATCAGCCTTGGCCAGAACAGTGGTGCCACGTGCGTCACGGATGAACTTCGTGGTGCGCTTGATCATGCCGTGGCGCTTGCCCGCCTGGCCGGCCTTGATCCGGCCCGAGGCCGTCACCTTGAACCGCTTCTTGCAGCTCGACTTCGTCTTCATCTTGGGCATTTCCATCTCCCTTCCGGAACGGTGGTGGGACCGTTCGCCTCGGCATGCCAAGAAGGCCGGACGAACGGGGTGAGCGCGCCGTATAGGCGGCGCGCGGGATCATGGCAAGGGGGCGCGTCGCCCCCTGCCCTCATTCGGGATCAGCGCTGAAGATCAGCCGCTCGTCGCAGGGCGCGACGCGCAGGATGTTGGTGGTGCCCGGCGTGTTGAAAGGCACGCCCGCGGTCACGACGATCATGTCGCGCTCGGTGGCCAGCCCCTGCTCGCGGGCGCAGCGCGCGGCGTTGACCACGGCCATCTTGAAGCGGTCGACCTCGCCGGTGACGACGCAGTTCGTGCCCCAAGTCAGGCACAGCCGCCGCGCGGTGTTGCGGATCGAGGTCAGCGCCAGGATCGGCACGCGCGGCCGCTCGCGCGCCACCAGCGAGGCGGTGGTGCCGGATTGCGAGAAGCAGCAGATCGCCTTGACGTTGGTGGTCTCGGCGATCTCGCGCGCGGCGGCGACGATGCCATCGGCGACCGAGTTGTGCGCGACCTTGCGCGAGCTTTCGATGATCTCGCGATAGGTGCCGTCGGTCTCCACCTCGTGGGCAACGTTGTCCATCGTCGCGACCGCCTGGATCGGGTACTGGCCGGCCGCCGATTCGGCCGAGAGCATGATCGCATCGGCGCCCTCGTAGATCGCGGTGGCGACGTCCGAGACCTCGGCGCGGGTCGGCATCGGGCTCTCGATCATCGATTCGAGCATCTGCGTCGCGACGATCACCGGCTTGGCCGCGGCGCGGCAGCGGCGCACGAGGCGCTTCTGGATCGGCGGCACGTTCTGGACGGGGAGTTCGACGCCGAGATCGCCGCGCGCGACCATGATGCCGTCGGAGACCGCGAGGATCTCGTCGAAGGCCTTCACGGCGGCGGGCTTCTCGATCTTCGACAGGATCGCGGCGCGACCCTTGCACAGGGTGCGCGCCTCTTCCACGTCGGCGGCGCGCTGCACGAAGCTCAGCGCCAGCCAGTCGACGCCCAGCTCGCAGACGAATTCGAGGTCCTTGCGGTCCTTTTCCGACAGCGCCGCCAGCGGCAGCACCACGTCGGGCACGTTCACGCCCTTGCGGTTGGAGATGGTGCCGCCGACCACGACCTCGCAATCGGCGAAGTCGGCGCCGCATTCCTTGACCTTGAGCCGTATCTTGCCGTCATTGACCAAGAGCGAGGCACCGGGCTCCAGCGCGTCGAAGATCTCCTTGTGCGGCAGCCGCACGCGGGTCGCGTCACCCTCGGCTTCGTCGAGGTCGAGCCGGAAATCGGCCCCCTCGGCCAGTTCCTCGGCGCCGTTGGCGAAGGTGCCGACGCGCAGCTTCGGCCCCTGCAGGTCGGCGAGGATGCCGATCGGCGTGTCCAGGTCCTGTTCGACCTGGCGGATGATGGCGTGGCGGGCGCGGATCTCGTCATGCGCACCGTGGCTCATGTTCAGGCGGAACACGTCGGCCCCGGCCTCGACCAGGGCGCGGATCACCTCGTAGGTGCTCGATGCCGGCCCGAGGGTGGCCACGATTTTCACATTGCGATGACGCTTCATCAGAAGGATCCTCTCGACTGTCCCCATGGACGCGATAAGTGTTCGGTCGGGCAGCGGACAGGTCCGTTACCGCTACCAGAGCCGGTTCGGCGTCGTTATTGCGCAAAACGGCCCGCGTCACAACTGCCCGTGCGACACCCGAGCGAACGACCGTGGAGAACACCAGATTTCATGACTTCGGAAGCCTACCGCACCGTCGGCGAAGAGCGCCGCTCCCGCTGGCTCGTCACCTGCGACCATGCCAGCAACCACGTGCCCGACTGGGTCTCGGGCGGCGATCTCGGCCTGCCCGCCTCGGACATGGCGCGCCACATCGCCTGGGACGTGGGCGCTGCCGGGCTCACCGAGGCCTTGGCCGAACGGCTCGACGCGCCGGCGATCCTTTCGAAATTCTCGCGGCTGGTGATCGACCCCAACCGGGGCGAGGACGACCCGACGCTCTTGATGAAGCTCTATGACGGCTCGATCATCCCCGGCAATCGCCATGCGGGGCCCGAGGAGACCGAGGAGCGACTGGCGCGGCTGCATCGCCCCTACCATGCCGCCTATGCCGACCTCGCGGCGCGGCGCGATCACCCGGTGATCGTGGCGATCCACAGCTACACGCCGCAGCTTCGGGGCCGCCCGCCCCGGCCATGGCAGGTGGCGGTGCTGCACAGCCATCTCGATTCGCGCCTCGCGCATCCGCTGATCGCGCGGCTGCGCGACGAGGACGATCTGACGGTCGGGGACAACCAGCCCTATTCGGGTCACCTGCCCGGCGATTCCATCGACCGGCACGCGCTGTCCCACGGCCGCCCCAACGTGCTGATCGAGGTGCGCAACGACCTGATCGAGGAAGAGGCGGGCCAGATCGCCTGGGCCGACCGCTTGGCACCGATCCTGTCCGACATACTTCGCGAAACGGGACTGTAAGGAGAGCGATGATGAGCCGGATGGACGAGATCGACGAGACGACCCGCACCGAGATCGAGGCGGCGGCGTTCCGCAGGCTGCGCCAGCACCTGATGGAGGAGCGCACCGATGTGCAGAACATCGACCTGATGAATCTCGCGGGCTTCTGCCGCAATTGCCTGTCGCGCTGGATGCAGGAGGCCGCGGCCGCGCGCGGTCACGAGATGTCCAAGGACGAGGCGCGCGAGGCCTATTACGGCATGCCCTACGAGGAATGGCGCGACAAGCATCAGACCGAGGCCACCGAGGCGACCCGCGCCGCCTTCGACACGGCGCAGAAACACGAGGCGAGCGAAGGCTGATCCCTCAGCCGTAGCGCCGCAGCGTCTCCATCTCGATCGAGAGCCGCATCTCCAGATCGGCGAGCGCCCGCATCGCGTCGCGGCGCTCGGCCTCGCCAGTCGTTTCCGCAAGGCGCGTCCGCGCCTCGGCGACCTGCGCCTTAAGGGTCACCGCCTGCGGCTTGGCGCCCGATTCCCGCATCAAACGATCGAGCACGGCGTCGCCGGGCGCATGCAGGTCGTGGATCGGCTTGCCGGCCCCCGGCAGGTCGTCGAAAGCGCCTTCGCGCTCGGCCTTGGCGATCACCCGGCTGATGTGGTCGATCAGGGGATGGTCCATGTCAGGGCTCCCGGCTCAGATTCCGGCCTTGCGGCTTTCCTCGATATAGATATCGCGCAGTCTTGCCGCCACCGGGCCGGGCGTGCCCTGCCCTACCGCCGCCCCGTCGATCTCAACCACCGGCATCACGAAGGTCGAGGCCGAGGTGATGAACGCCTCGTCGGCCTGCTTGGCCTCCTCGATCGAGAAGGCGCGCTCCTCGACCTTCATCTGCGCCTCGCGCGCAAAGCGCAGCACGGCGGCGCGGGTGATGCCATGCAGTATCTCGTGGCTCAGCTGGCGAGTGATGATGGTGTTTCCCTTGACGATATAGGCGTTGTTCGAGGTGCCCTCGGTGACGTGGTCGTCCTCGACCATCCAGGCGTCATCGGCGCCTGCCGCCTTGGCCATCATCTTGCCCATCGAGGGGTAGAGCAACTGCACCGTCTTGATGTCCCGGCGGCCCCAACGAATGTCGGGGATCGAGATCACCTTGATGCCGGTCTTGGCCACCGGGCTCTCGGCCAGTCCGGGCTTGGACTGGGTGAACAGCACCACGGTCGGTTCGGTCTCCTCGGGCGGAAACACGAAATCCCGGTCATTCGGCGCGCCACGCGTGATCTGGAGATAGATCATGCCCTCGTCGATGCCGTTGCGCGCAACCAGCTCGCGGTGGATCTCAAGGAGCGCCTCATCCTCCATCGGCTTTCGGATCTGCAGTTCGGAGAGCGAGCGCGCGAGCCGCGTCGCGTGGCCCTCGAAGTCGATCAGCTTGCCACCGAGCACCGAAGTGACCTCGTAGACCCCATCGGCCATCAGGAAACCGCGATCAAAGATGGAAACCTTCGCCTCGTGCTCGGGCAGGTACTCCCCGTTGACATAGACGGTGCGGGTCATGGCGCTCTCCTGTTGGCTCTCATGCCCCTTCTGCCGCAAGGTGAGGCGCTGCGCCAGAGGGTCAGCCCCAGAGCGCCGGATCGGCCGGGTGCAGCCCCGCCGCGTCATGGCGCATCGGCGGCTCCCGGTCGCGCGCCAGGAGCAGCGGCCCGTCCAGATCGACCAACTCCGCCCCCTGCGCCACCAGATGCGCCGGCGCCATGGCGAGCGAAGATCCGACCATGCAGCCAACCATCACCCCGTAGCCCGCGGCCCGCGCCGCGTCGCGCAGGGCCAACGCCTCGGTCAGACCGCCGGTCTTGTCGAGCTTGATGTTGGCCATGTCGTACTTGCCCGTCAGCCCGGGTAGCGATGCGCGGTCGTGACAGCTCTCGTCGGCGCAGATCGGCACGGGCCGGTCGATGCCCGCAAGGGCGTCGTCCTCGCCTGCTGGCAGGGGCTGTTCCACCAAGGCCACGCCGAGGCGCAGCAGGTGCGGCGCGAGATCGGCATAGATCGCCGCGCTCCAGCCCTCATTGGCATCGACGATGATCGTGGATTGCGGCGCGCCGCGCCGCACCGCTTCGAGCCGGGGCATGTCGTCCGGCGTGCCGAGCTTGATCTTGAGGATCGGCCGATGCGCCTCCTCGCGCGCCCGGCGCTCCATCGCCCCCGGCGCCTCGAGCGACAGGGTGTAGGCGGTGACGAGCGGCGCGGGCGGCGTCAGGCCGGCCAGCTTCCAGACCGGCACCCCTGTCTGCTTGGCCTCAAGGTCCCAGAGGGCGCAGTCGACCGCGTTGCGCGCGGCGCCGGGCGGCAGCGCCTCCTGCAATGCGGCCCGGTCGATCCCCGTGGGAAGCCCCTCCACCTGCGCGCGCACGCTGGCGAGGCTTTCGCCGTAGCGCGCATATGGCACGCATTCACCCCTGCCTTCATGGCCATCTCGGCAAATCCGCACGCTCAGCACCTGTGCCGCGCTGCGGCTACCACGGCTGATCGTGAAGGCGCGCGCGAGCGGAAAGCTCTCTTCGAAGACCTCGATCACGCCGCACTCCAACGCCAAGCACCGTCATCGCCCATCCGCCGCGTCGCCCGTCCCTGCGCGACCAGCGCGTTGAGATGGCCCAACGCCTCGGCGAGTGCGAGACCATAGCTGTCGCGCGTCACGGCGCGACGGAACAGCGGTGCGAAACAATCGCCGCCCGATCGCGGCACGGCGAGATGCGCCTCGAGCCGGTCGAGCGCGTCGCGATGGCCCTGTGCCATCTGAGCCAGCCGTTCGGGCAGACCGCGATAGGGCTTCTTGTGACCCGGCAGCACCAGCTGATCGGGCCGAGCGACGCGGGCCAGCCGCTCGCAGGAGGCGATCCAGTCGGTCACCGGGTCGTTCTCGGGCTCGGTCGGCTGCACGCCAAGATTCGGGCTGATGCCCGGCAGGAGCTGATCGCCGCCGATCACCAGATCGTCGCTCTCGCTCCAGAAGGTCGCGTGTTCCGGTGCGTGGCCCTCGCCCATGCGGATGGTCCAGTCGCGCCCACCCATGTGGATCGCATCGCCTTCGCGGATGCGCGTGTAGGAGAGCGGCAGCGGCGCCACCCAATCGGTGAAGTTGAAGGGCCGCTCGGTACGGCGCTGCGACAGAAGCTCGGGATCCATGCCCGCGCGCCTCCAGAACGCCACCACCTCGCGTGGCGGCAGGCTCTGCTCCTCGGCGCGCAGCATCCGCGACAGCAGGTAGCCCGTGCGCGGCATCACGAGTTCGGCCCCCTTGGTCGCGAGCCATCCCGCCAGACCGACATGGTCAGGATGGTGATGCGTGACCACGACGCGGCGCAGCGGCCGCCCCCCCAGCGGGCCGGACAGCAGCGCCTCCCAGACCGTACGGATCTTCGTGGTGTCGAGGCCGGTGTCGATCACGCTCCAGCCATCGCCGTCGTCGAGCGCGTAGGCGTTCACGTGATTGAGCGCCCAAGGCAGTGGCAGCTGCATCCACAGGACGCCGGGCGCGACCTCGATCGCGGTACCGGTCTCGGGCGGTTCGGAAAAGGGAGTCTGGGCGCGCATGTCTCGTGTCATGGACATGTGATGGCGCAGCCGCGCCGTCGCGTCCAGCCGGTCAGGCCACCAGATCCTCAGCGTCCAGCGCCATGACGCAATCGGGACCGGCGCGCAGCGCCGCCAGATGTGCCGCCTGCTCGGGCAGCATCCGTTCGACGTAGAAGCTGGCGAGACGCCGGCGCCTGCCCTCTCCGGCCTGCGCCGCGCGCAGGTGGTAATGCGCGCCCAGCAGCCGCGCGAAACCGCGCAAGTAAGGCATGGCGCCCGCAAATCGCTCGGCCGGGGGGCGGCCCACCAGCCGCTCGGTCGCCTCGCGCATCGCCTCGGCCGCCTGCCAGACCGGCTCGGCCAGATCGGGGAGCGTGTCGCGGGCCGCCTCGGCCCCGGTCTGGACCTCGTCAATCAGCGCGAAGGCCGCCTCGCCGCCATCCATCATCTTGCGGCCGACCAGATCCATCGCCTGGATGCCGTTGGTGCCCTCGTAGATCGCTGTGATCCGGGCGTCGCGCAGGAACTGCGCCGCGCCGGTTTCCTCGATGAAGCCCATGCCGCCATGCACCTGGATCCCGAGATCGGCGACGTTGATCCCGGTTTCGGTCCCGAAAGCCTTGGCGATGGGCGTCAGCAGGGCCGCGCGGGCCTTGGCCGCCGCGTCGCCCTCGCGGCCCAGATCGATCGCCTTGGCGCAGGCCAGCGTGATCGCACGGGCGGCGAAGGTCTCGGCCCGCATCCGCGCCAGCATCGCCCGCACATCGGCGTGCTCGATGATCGTGCCGGTGCCGCCCACCTTGCCCTGCCGACGTTCCTGCGCATAGGCCAGCGCCGCCTGCGTCGCGGCCTCGGCCACGCCCACGGCCTGGGAGCCGACCCCGAGCCGCGCGGTGTTCATCATCGTGAACATCGCCGCCATGCCGCCATGCGCCTCGCCGACGAGCCAGCCGGTGGCGCCGTCATACTCCATAACCGCCGTGGGCGAGCCATGGATGCCGAGCTTGTGCTCGAGGCTGACGACGCGCAGCGAATTGGCCTCGCCGGGCCGGCCATCGGCGTCGGGGAGGAACTTGGGAACGAGGAACAGGCTGATGCCCTTGGTGCCTTCGGCCGCATCCGGAAGGCGGGCCAGCACCATATGCACGATGTTGTCCGAGAAATCGTTGTCGGCCCAGGTGATGTAGATCTTCTGGCCGGTGATCCGGTAGGTGCCGTCGCCGTTCGGCTCGGCCTTGCTGCGCAGCGCGCCGACATCCGACCCCGCCTGCGGCTCGGTCAGATTCATCGTGCCGCACCATTCGCCCGAGATCAGCTTGGGCAGATAGAGCGCCTGCAAATCCGGCCCCGCATGGCTTTCCAGCGCCTCGATCTCGGCTTGGGTCATCAGCGGGTTCAGCTGCAGCGCCAGGCAGGCGCCGCCCATCATTTCGTTGACGCAGGTGACGAGCGCCATCGGCAGCCCCATGCCGCCATACGCCTCGCCCGCTGCCATGCCGACCCAGCCGCCCTCGGCGATGGCCCGGTAGCCCTCCGCATAGCCGGGCGAGGTGCGCACCACGCCATTCTCGAGCCGCGCCGGTTCGAGATCGCCGGCCCGGTTCAGCGGCGCGAGGATCTCGTCGCACATGCGCCCCGCCTCGTTGAGGATCGCATCGGTGACATCGGGGGTCATTTCCGCGTGTCGCCCCGTCGCAGCCACGTCGGAAAAACCGATCACGTGCTCCAGAATAAAGCGAAAATCATCGACAGGGGCTTGATAGGGCATTGCGGGTCTCCTCCGGCGCGTGGCATTCCGGTTTCGGACGCCGTCGCCGGCACAGCGTGGTACGGCGCCCCCCGACCTCGCAAGCCCGGACGCCACGTCATGACCCGACACCTCGACCCCGACGAGACCGGCCTCAAGCGCGCCGCCGAGATGCTGCGCAGGGGCGGCCTCGTGTCGTTTCCGACCGAGACGGTCTATGGGCTGGGTGGCGACGCCACCGACGATGCCGCCGTGGCGCGGATCTTCGAAGCCAAGGGACGGCCCAGCTTCAACCCGCTGATCGTGCACCTGCCCGATGCCGAGGCGGTCGAGGCCTATTGCGTCATGGGCGACACGGCGCGACGGCTGGCCTCGACCTTCTGGCCCGGCGCGCTGACGCTGGTGCTGCCGATCCGGCCCTATGCGGGTATCTCGAAACTGGTGACGGCCGGGCTCGACACGCTCGCGGTGCGGGTGCCCGATCATCCGCTGGCGCAGGCGCTGCTGCGCGAAACCGCGCTGCCGATCGCTGCACCATCGGCCAATCCCTCCGGCCGGGTCAGCCCGACCAGCGCGAACCACGTACTGGCAGGACTGGCCGGACGAATCGAGGCGGTGCTCGACGGCGGGACCTGCGGCGTCGGGCTTGAATCGACCATCATCGACTGCACCGGCGAGGTCCCGGCGCTGCTGCGCGCCGGCGGGCTTCCGACGGAGGTGATCGAGGATTGCCTCGGCGCACCGCTGGCGCTGGGCCCGGTGGCGCCCGCCACCGCCCCCGTCTCGCCGGGGCAGCTCGTCTCGCATTACGCGCCGAAGGGTACGGTGCGGCTGAATGCCACCGAGACCGAACCGGGCGAGACCTATCTCGGCTTCGGCGCCCTTGGAGCCGACATGAACCTGTCGCGCTCGGGCGACCTTGTCGAGGCGGCGGCCAATCTCTTCGATTACCTGCACCGGCTCGACGCGATGGGGGCGGAGCGGATTGCCGTGGCGCCGATCCCCGACCACGGGCTGGGCCGCGCGATCAACGACCGGCTGCGCCGCGCCGCGGCCCCGCGAGACTGATCACCTGTCGGCGGGGCCCTTCGACCTGCTGGGTTTGGCCAAGGCCGTGATGGGTATCACCCCTCCGGTCTAGACCTTTCGAGCGGTTGAAATTTCATGGTCAGGATCGCGCTACGGGCGTAATATCGCCTCCAATATCCCCGACTCATTTTTGATCGTTTCACGAGCGCGCCATGTGGCTGCGCTTGAGGAGGCCGTGATGAAACGTCATGTCGTTCGCGGGGCGCTGATCGGCGCTGCGCTGATCTCCAGCATCGGATATGCCGAGGCAAAGAGGCGGGCCTCTCCCGCCATGGGCATCGCCATCGTCCAGCCTCCTTGGGATGCCGACGAAACTGCCGCCGGACACGCCGAACTCAGGCCCGGCGAATGGCGCCTGATCCGGCGCTGGGTCGCATCCTGCCTAGCGGAAACGCCGATCGGCGGTCTCGATGCCACCGCACTGCCGGTGGTTCTCCAGATTGCACCGAATCGTCGCCTGACGGTGCTGCCGCAGCTCGTCACGGACAGCAGGCCGCCGGGTCGCAGCAAGATGGCCATGGCCGATCTCGAGACGGTCTTGGGCAGCTGCGGGGTCGCGAGCCTCTACGAACCGCCAAACCGGGAGGCCATCGACCTCGTGATGCTGATCAACCCCGTCACCGGAGAGAGCCGGCCGCTTCAGCGGGCTGACTGAGCCCCGCCGTCAAGTCGACACGAAAAGGATCAACGCACCAACACGTATTGTCCGACGCGACCTCGGGAAAACCTGTTCCTCACCGCCGTGAGCCTGGCGCATGCGATCCGGCTGCGGCTACATCTCCGAGACGAAGGAGAACTCGTCGCCATTCTTTGCCACGCGACCGATTCCGCCCCCCGGCAGGTGGAAGCCGATCAATGGCACCTCGCGCTCGGCCAACTCCTGCAACAGGGACAGGCGGGTCCGGGCGGCCTGCTCGGGTTCCTGATCGGCGGGCATGGACCATTCGGGGCGCGCGAAGGCCAGATGCGCGTTGCCAATGGCATCGCCCACCACGACCGCCCGGCCGCCATCGATCTCGAAGGACATGTGGCCCGGCGTGTGCCCGTAGCTGGCACGGGCGGCGACGCCGGGCAGGATCTTGTCATCCTCCTCGAAGGTCTCCAGCATGTCCTTCAGGAGTTCGATCCGGCGTGCGGCCCCGGCGGCGAAGCTCTGCCGCTCGGCGCCGATCGTCTCGGGGGTCTCGGGGTCGATCCAGTAGTCGCGCTCGATCCGACCGATGAGATGCCGCGCGTTCACGAAGAGCGGTTCGTCGAAATCGTCGATCGCCCCCCAGAGATGATCCGGGTGGCCATGGGTGAACACGACATGGGTGATGTCGTCGGGCGTGAGGTCGAGAGCGGCGAGCGCCTCGGGCAGCCGCCCCGTGCTTTGCATGAAGCCCGGACCGGCGCCCGCGTCGAACAGAACGACATCCGCACCCGAGCGCAGCAGCGTCACATTGCAGGGCGGCTCGTACCCCCCGGCAGCGACGCCGGCCGCATCGAGGATCGCGCGCGCCTCGTCCCGCGGCAGATCGCCGATCAGGAAACTCTCGGGGAGTTGCAGATGCCCGTCGCTCAGCGTCGTGATCCGCAGATCGCCGAGATCCATCTCCGTCGCGGCCCAGGCCCGGCCGAAGGCGAAGGTGGCACCGAGCCCCGTCGCGCCACGCAACACGCTGCGTCTGGTGATCCTCATCTTCCCTCCCCGAAAAACACATTCGCATCATTGCATGCGAATCGTCGCAGCGTCGAGGGGGATCACTCGGCCATGACGAAGCCGTCGATCAACTGCCGCAGCCCGATCGCGGCGCCCAGCGCGATCGCGGCCAGCGTCACCGGGGCACTGATCGCAAGGACCGAGAAGGCGGTGATGCCCTGGCCGATGCTGCAGCCCGCCGCCGTCACCGCGCCCCAGCCCATCAGCCCCGCGCCGAGGATCTGGCGCTTGAGTTCGCGCGGATCCTCGCAGGCTTCCCAGCGGAAATGACCTTTCCAGAGACTGCCCGCGAAGGCGCCCGCCAGCACGCCAACCACCGATCCCACGCCAAAGCTCAGCGCCGTGCCGCTCGAGGTCATGGTATAGAGCATGGTTTCGCCCAAGGGCGCCGAGAAGCTGTGAGATGCGACGGGCAGCGCGTCGAACCCGGTCCGGAATAGCCAGGCGGTGCCCGCCCATCCCATGGCAATGGCCAGCCCGACCGACGCGCCGCAAAAGACCGCGCCACGGCCCAGCGCCGCGCCGCTCCGAAGCGACAGGGCGAGGATGGCCAGCCCGACGAGCACGCCGCAGGTCCAGAGCGGCAGGCCGGTGGCCTGCGAGACCCAGTGTCCGATACCCGGCGTCGGCCCATCGCCCGGTGCGAAGAGCGCGACCCGAAGCCCGGAGAGCGGACCGGACAGGGTCGCGTATGCCGCGAGCCCCATGACTAGCACGATCACGAAGGAGCGCATGTCGCCGCCGCCCAGCCGCGCCAGCGCGCCGTAACCGCAATTGCCCGCCAGCGCCATGCCGTAGCCGAAGACCAGCCCGCCAAGGATCGCGCCCGGCAGGCTCCAGCCTTGGGCGAAATAGAAGCTGTCCATCGGATCGAACAGCCCAGCGGCCATCAGCCCGAAGGCCGCGATCACCGCGACGCCGATGGCGATGCCCCACATCCTGAGCCGCCCAAGGCTGCCGCCATAGAGCGCGTCCTCGATGGCGCCGAGCGTGCAGAAGCGCCCCAGCCGCGCGGCCGCACCCAGCACCGCGCCGCTGCCCATGCCGATGAGCGCGGCGACGGTCGGCTCGTCGAGCCAATCCAGCATATCTTGATCCTCCCCGCGCGCCCTCCCCGGCGCGCCTGTCAGCCCGAGCGGCAGAACAGCTCGTAGACGAGCTCCATGATCCGGCGCGGCCTGTCGTCGGTCAAGCTGTAGTAAATGATCTTTCCCTCGCGGCGCGGCGTCACCAGCCCCTCGAGCCTGAGCCGCGCGAGCTGCTGCGAAACGGCGGCCTGCCGGGCCGAGAGCAGTTGCTCGAGTTCGGTCACCGATTTCTCGCCGGTGACCAGATGGCACAGGATCATCAGCCGGCCCTCATGGCCCAGCGCCTTGAGAAAGTCCGAGGCCTCGCGCGCGTTGCGCATCATAAGGTCCATGTCGGCTTCGCTCATGTCTTCGGTGATCTTCGGCAGGGCCATCGCTGCGCTCTCCGTTTCGGCGAAGCGGCTCCGCCCGATGTCAGGCAAGAAATCTATGGCCTCGGGCCCCGTATAACAATGCGATGCGGTCATCTGGATCGATCCTGAGGCACCAAAGTCGCGCCCGGCGTCTCGCCCAGAAGACGCGCCAAGAGACCCCAGAAGAAATCCTCGCCCGGATAGCCCTCGATCCGGCCCAGCTCGCGCCCGTCCTCGACCAGCAGGAAGGTCGGGGTGAAAACCACCTTGCCGTCGAGATCCATGCCGCCCGGCAGCTCGCCGATATCGATCCGGCGCAAGGGCGCCGCTTCGCCCTCCTCGGTCTTGGAATAGATCGGCCCGATCTCGTCGTTCCAGCGCGCGCACCACGGGCAACCGGTCTGCTCGACCATTACAAGCTCCAGCGCCGCCGCGGCGGCACCGGACTGAAAGGCCATGAACAGGCCGAGGCAAAGGGCTGCGACGCGCGACATGCAGATCCTCGATCGGAGCTGGTACGGCGCTCGATTGACTGACCGCCACCATCCCATAATAGTATTGCAATATGATATAGGCAATCGGAGGCGGCATGTTCGAGGTCACGCTGGGCGGGGCGGTGCTGGCGGGGCTGCTGTCGTTCCTGTCTCCCTGCATCCTGCCGATGGTGCCCTTCTATCTCGGCTATCTCGCTGGGACCGGCGCCCGGCAGGCCGAGATGGGTGGCACCCCGCCCGGACGCGGCCGGACGCTGCTTTTCACCGCGCTGTTTTCCGCAGGGGTCATCACCGTCTTCGTGGCGCTCGGGGCCTCGGCCTCCTTCGCCGGGCAGTTCCTGCGCGAATGGTTCGACCTGCTGCGCTGGGTCGCGGCCGGGATCATCGTGCTGATGGGGCTGCATTTTCTGGGCCTGCTGCCGATCGGCCTGCTCTATCGGCAGTTTCGCCTCGACGGGGCGGCGGGACCGGCGCGTGAGATCGGCCTCGCGGGCGCCTTCGTCATGGGGCTCGCCTTCGCCTTCGGCTGGACGCCCTGCGTGGGCCCCGTGCTCGGCGTGATCCTGTTTACCGCGGGCAGCCTCCAGACCGCCGCCGAAGGCGCATGGCTGCTGCTGGCCTATGGGGTCGGCATGACCCTGCCCTTCCTGCTCGCTGCGGTCTTCGTTGCGCCCTTCACCCGCCTCATGCACCGGTTCCGGCGCTATCTCGGCACGGTCGAGAAGCTGACCGGGGCGCTGCTCGTGGCCTTCGGACTGCTGATCGCCACCGATTCGGTGAACCTGATCGCGCAATGGATGCTCGATGAATTCCCCATCTTCAGCCGCTATGGATGACAGGAGCCCGTCATGATCCGCTTCCGCCACGCGCTTGTGCTATTTTTCCTCTCCGCCCTGCCCGCCATGGCGGAGATGGGCGATGACGGGCTCCATAAGGCGCCCTGGATGCGCCAGACCTTTCTCGACCTGCGCGAGGATCTCGCCGAGGCGAATGCCGCCGGGCAGCGGCTGATGCTGCTCGTGGAGCAGCGCGGCTGCATCTACTGCCGCAAGATGCATGAGGAGGTCTTCGTCCTGCCCGAGATCGCGCAGATCCTGGACGAAGACTACTTCGTGGTGCAGCTCAACATGTTCGGCGATCTCGAGGTGACCGATTTCGACGGCACCGTCCTGCCCGAAAAGGCGATGATCGCGCGCTGGGGCCTGCTCTTCACGCCGACCATGATGTTCCTGCCCGAGGAGGTGCCGCAGGAAACCACGGCGGCCGAGTCGGCGGTGGCGGTCATGCCGGGCGCGTTCGGCCCCGCGACCACCCGCAACCTGCTGCGCTGGGTGTTGGAGCATGGCTATGCGGGCGACGAGCCGTTCCAGAAATACCACGCTCGAATGCTTGAAAACCAAGCTGAATAGCGGCTTGGGCTTGCGCCGGATTGAGCCGTATTCAAGAAATTAAATATGATGTTGATTGGAACACCCGGTCCGGAGTAACGTCGCTTCGGAGGACAAAATGCCGCAGGGAGGACTTATGTCGCGACAAATCACCCTTGCCGTGGCGCTCGCGCTCATCGGCGCGGCCGCGCAGGCCGAGGTCGCGCCGCAGGAGGTGGCCTACGGCGAATACGGCGCCATCGAGACGTCCCTGAGCGGCAGCCCCGGCGACCCGAAGGCGGGTGCCGAGGTCATGGCCGATCGAGGCTTGGGCAACTGCGTCGCCTGCCACGCGGTGGGAGCACTCGAGGAAGTGCCATTCCATGGCGAGATCGGCCCCCCGCTCGACGGAGCGGCCGACCGTTGGACCGAGGCGGATCTCCGCGGGATCGTGGCAAACGCCAAGATGACCTTCCCGGAGACGATCATGCCCGCCTTCTACAAGACCGAAGGCTTCATCCGTCCCGGCGACGGCTTCACCGGCAAGGCCGGCGAGGAGCCGCTGCCGCCGCTGCTTACCGCGCAGCAGGTCGAGGACGTGGTGGCCTACCTGATGACGCTGCGCGACGAGTGAGCGCGCGGCAGGAGAGGAGAGAGATGAGCTTTTCACGCAGACAGACGCTGGCCATCATGGCCGGCAGCGGCCTCTCGGTGATGCTGGGCGGGCGCATGGCGCTCGCCACGCCGACCGAGGAGCTGATCGCCGAGTTCACCGGCGGCGCAGAGATCACCGGCGAGGGGCTGACCCTCACCGCGCCCGAGATCGCCGAGAACGGCAACACCGTGCCGGTCGAGGTCGATGCCCCCGGCGCCGAGTCGATCATCCTTCTGGCCACCGGCAACCCGAACCCCGATGTGGGCGTGTTCCATTTCGGCCCGCTGGCGG
The DNA here is from genome assembly GCF_050847355.1 of Limimaricola sp. AA108-03. NCBI lineage: Bacteria > Pseudomonadati > Pseudomonadota > Alphaproteobacteria > Rhodobacterales > Paracoccaceae > Limimaricola > Limimaricola sp. AA108-03. The sequence continues at coordinate 487,687 of NZ_CP193755.1, read as the reverse complement.
GCGCGCAGATGGCCTCGACCCGGATCCGCCTTGCCGGCACGCAGGAGGTCGTCGCCATCGCCAAGATGGCCGATGGCAGCTTCGCGCGCGCGGCGCAGGAGGTGAAGGTCACCATCGGCGGCTGCGGCGGCTGAGTTCGGGACAAGGAGCAAGAGACATGGCAGAGAACGTCACCCCCCGCGTCCGCGTCCCCAAGGAAGCCGCCGCCGGAGAGGTCATCACCATCAAGACCCTGATCAGCCACCCGATGGAATCGGGGCAGCGCAAGGACAAGGAGGGCAATCTCATCCCGCGCTCGATCATCAACCGCTTCACCTGCACCTTCAACGGCGAGACCGTGATCGACGTGGCGATGGAGCCCGCGATCTCGACCAACCCGTATTTCGAGTTCCAGGCCAAGGTGCCTGAGAGCGGGACCTTCACCTTCACCTGGATCGACGATGACGGGTCGACCTACGAGGACACCAAGGAGATCGCCGTCGCCTGACGGCACGAAGAGGGCAAGGGAGGAGACCTTGATGAGACAGACGCTGAGGACCGGCGCCGCATGGGCGGCGCTCGGGCTGGCCGGGTCGGCCGCCCTTGCCCCCGCCGCGACGGCGCAGGAGGCGAACCTCGTCATCAATGACGAGATCGAGATCGTGACCCGGGCGCCCGCGCCCGAGCACATGGAATACATGAGCGAGGTCGTCTCGGGCTGGGAATACCGCTCGCCTGAGACCCAGGCGCTGCAGATGGATGATTTCGAGAACCCCGGCATGATCGGCGTCGACAACGCCCGCGCCGATTTCGAAACCGCGATGGGTCCAGACGACCAGTCCTGCGCCTCGTGCCATGAAAGCCCCGAGGCGCTCGAGGGCGTGCGCGCGGTCTATCCCAAGTGGGACGAGGCCAAGGGCGAGGTGCAGACGCTGGAGATGCAGGTCAACGAATGCGTGACCGAGCGCGCCGGGGCGGAGCCTTGGGACTATACCGGCGATCGGATGACCGAGATGGTCGCGCTGATCTCCTCGGTCTCGCGCGGCATGCCCGTCAACGTGGCGATCGACGGCCCGGCCCAGGAAACCTGGGAGCAGGGCAAGGATATCTACTACACCCGCTATGGCCAGTTGGAGCTCGCCTGCGCGAACTGCCACGAGGACAATTACGACAACATGATCCGGGCCGATCATCTGAGCCAGGGCCAGATCAACGGCTTTCCGACCTACCGGCTGAAGAACGGCGCGCTCAACGCGGTGCATGACCGCTTCAAGGGCTGCGTGCGCGACACCCGTGCCGAGACCTTCGCACCGGGCAGCCCGGAATTCGTGGCGCTGGAACTCTACGTCGCCTCGCGCGGTAACGGCCTCTCGGTCGAGGGCCCCTCGGTCCGCAACTGACCCTTCGCACCCCGCCCGGCTTTCGCCCGGCGGGGTGCTTTCGCCCGAACATATTCAATAATACGCATCCGATGACAGGGAACCGCCCATGATCGCCCGCCGCCACTTTCTTCAGGCCGGCCTCGCCGCCTCCGCCCTCTGGGGGGCCTCCGGCTTCGGCAACTGGTCCCGGCTCGCGGCCCAGCAGCGGCTCAGCCAGGACGACCTGATCGGCACCGGTGGCCCCGGCAATGTCACGCTGATCCACATCACCGACATCCATGCCCAGACCCAGCCGATCTGGTTCCGCGAGCCCGAGATCAACCTCGGTGTCGGCGAAGCGCAGGGTCTCGTGCCGCATGTCACCGGCGCCGCCTTCCGCAAGCTCTACGGCATCGAGGACGGCTCGCCGCTCGACTACGCGCTGACCTATGACGATTTCGTCGCGCTGGGCCGGGAATACGGCAAGATGGGCGGTCTCGACCGCATCGCCACCGTGCTCAAGGCGATCCGGGCCGAGCGCCCCGATGCGCTGCTGCTCGACGGCGGCGACACCTGGCAGGGCTCGCTGCCCGCCCTCAAGACGCAAGGCGCCGACATGGTGCGGCTGTTCAACGCGCTGGGCACCGACGCGATGACCTCGCATTGGGAGTTCACGCTGGGCATCGACCGGGTCAACGAGATCCTCGAGACCGAACTCGACCCCGCCTTCCTCGGCGCCAACATCTTCGACGCGACATGGGACGAGCCGGCCTACGAGCCCTACAAGATGTTCGAGCGCGGCGGCGCCTCGATCGCCGTGATCGGCCAGGCCTTCCCCTATCTGCCGATCGCCAACCCGAACTGGATGTTCCCCGATCTCAGCTTCGGCGTGCGGCAGGAGCGGATGGCCAAGGTGGTGCAGGAGGCGCGCGACGCGGGCGCCGAAATCGTGGTGGTGCTGTCGCATAACGGCTTCGACGTGGACCGCAAGATGGCCGCGCAGGTGCCCGGCATCGACGTGATCCTGACCGGTCACACCCATGACGCCCTGCCCGAGCCGGTACTCGTCGGCTCGACGCATCTGATCGCGTCGGGCAGCCACGGCAAGTTCGTCAGCCGCGTCGATCTCGACGTGCAGGACGGCGCGCTCAAGGGGCTGACCCACCGGCTGATCCCGATCTTCTCGGACGTGATCGCGCCCGATCCGGAGATGACCGCGCTGGTCGAGGAGACCCGCGCGCCGTTCAAGGACGAGATGTCCGAGGTGCTGGGCACCACCGAGTCGCTGCTCTACCGGCGCGGCAACTTCAACGGCACCTGGGACGACCTGATCTGCAACGCGCTGATTTCCGAGCGCGAGGCCGACATCGCGCTCTCGCCCGGCTTCCGCTGGGGCGCCTCGCTGATGCCCGGACAGGAGATCACCCGAGAGGACGTCTTCAACGCCACCGCGATGAGCTACCCCGAGGCCTACCGCTCGGAAATGACCGGCGAGACGCTGAAGCTCATTCTCGAGGACGTGGCCGACAACCTGTTCAATCCCGACCCCTACTACCAGCAGGGCGGCGACATGGTCCGCGTCGGCGGCATGGGCTACCGGATCGACATCGCCCAGCCGCAGGGCAGCCGCGTCACCGAGATGACGCTGCTGTCGTCGGGCGAGAAGATCGATCCGTCGAAAACCTACGTCGTGGCCGGATGGGCCAGCGTCAACGAGGGCACCGAGGGCCCGGCGATCTGGGACGTGGTCGAAAGCCATATCCGCAATCAGGGCACCGTTTCCATCGACCCCAACACAAGCGTCGACGTGGTGGCCGGATGAGCCGCCCCGCCGACATGGACGACAAGAGGACCCCGAGCATGAGCAAAGATCCCGCCCCCTCGCGGCGCGGCTTCCTGACCGGCGCGCTCGCCGCCGGCGGCGCCATCGCGGGCAGCCGCGTGGCCGCACAGTCGCCCGATCCGGCGATCACCGAGCTGCAGCCCTGGATGCAGTATCTGGGCGACGGCGTCGATGCCCGCCCCTATGGCACCCCCTCGCAATACGAGGCGCATGTCATCCGTCGCAACGTCGAATGGCTGACCGCCGATCCGGTCTCCTCGGTGAACTTCACGCCCCTGCACGAACTCGACGGGATCATCACCCCGAACGGGCTGTGCTTCGAGCGGCACCATGCCGGCATCGCCGAGGTCGACCCGGCAGCGCACCGGCTGATGATCAACGGCCTGGTCGACAAGCCGCTGGTCTTCACGATGCAGGACCTGATGCGCTTCCCGCGCGAGAACCGGGTCTATTTCCTCGAATGCGCGGCGAATTCGGGCATGGAATGGGCCGGCGCGCAGCTCAATGGCTGCCAGTACACCCACGGCATGATCCACAACGTCATGTATACCGGCGTGCCGCTGCGGCTTCTGCTCGAAGAGGCGGGAGTCAAGACCAACGGCAAGTGGATCATGCCTGAGGGCGCCGATGCATCGGCCATGACCCGCTCGATCCCGATTGAGAAGGCGATGGACGACTGCCTCGTCGCCTTCAAGATGAACGGCGAGGCGCTGCGTCCCGAGCAGGGCTACCCGATCCGCCTCGTCGTGCCGGGCTGGGAAGGCAACATGTGGATCAAGTGGTTGCGCCGGATCGAGGTCGGCGACCAGCCCTGGCATCACCGCGAGGAGACGTCGAAATACACCGACCTTCTCGACAACGGCATCGCCCGCCGCTTCACCTGGGAGATGGACGCCAAGTCGGTCATCACCAACCCCAGCCCACAGGCGCCGATCCTGCACTCCAAGGGACCGACCGTGCTTACCGGCGTCGCCTGGTCGGGTCGCGGCACCATCCCGCGCGTCGACGTCACACTCGACGGCGGCAAGAACTGGCACGAGGCGCGCATGTCGGGGCCGAGCTTCGACAAGTCGATGCACCGGTTCTACTTCGAGTTCGACTGGGACGGGAAACCGCTGCTGCTGCAAAGCCGCGCGCATGATTCCACCGGCTACGTGCAGCCGACCAAGAACGACCTGCGGGCGATCCGCGGCGAGAACTCGATCTACCACAACAACGGCATCCAGACCTGGCATGTCAACGAACGCGGCGAGGCGGAAAATGTCGAAGTTTCTTAAAATCCTCGCACCCGCCTCCGCCGGCACGGCGAGCGTGCTGACCCTGGCCTACGTGCTGGCCGACCAGTTTGTGGTCGACATGCCGGCGCCGGCGCGGGTGTCCTTCGTGGCCGCCGCCAACGCCCAGGAGACCGAAGCCCCCGCCCCGACCGTCGAGACGGTCGCGCAGGCCAATGCCGAGCCCGCTGCCCCGACCCGCGATGGCGGCTACGGGCTGGGCCGCGAGGCGCTGCCCGAGGAGATCGCCGCCTGGGACATCGACATCCGCCCCGACGGGCAGGGCCTGCCGGTGGGTTCGGGCGATGTCTGGACCGGCGAGGAGGTCTTCGTCGAGAAATGCGCCTCCTGCCACGGCGATTTCGGCGAGGCGGTCGGCCGCTGGCCGCAGCTCGCCGGTGGTCAGGGCACGCTCGAGCGCAAGGACCCGGTCAAGACCATCGGCTCCTACTGGCCCTATCTCTCGACCGTCTGGGACTACGTGCACCGGGCCATGCCCTTCGGCGACGCGCAGTCGCTCACGCCGGACGAAGTCTACGCGATCACCGCCTACCTGCTCTATCTCAACAACATCGTCGAGGACGACTTCGAGCTGTCGAACGAGAGCTTCGCCGAGGTCGAGATGCCCAATGCCGAGGGATTCAAGCCCGACGACCGGCCCGAGACCGAGCTGACCGCCTTCTCCGGCGAGGCCTGCATGGAAGGCTGCAAGGACGAGGTCGAGATCACCATGCGGGCCGCCGTGCTCGACGTGACGCCGGGCTCGGACGAGGGTGACGCGGATGTCGAGGACACCGCGATCGAGGTCGAGGAGCAGGCCGCGGCGCAGCCCGCGGATGCCGAGCCCGCCGAGGAGGCAGTGGCGGGTGACCAGCCCATGGCGCCGGAAGATGCGGCTGTCGCGGGTGAGGCCGACAAGGCCTCCGTCGAAGGCGCCGACGCGGAAGCGGCCCCGGCGGAGGCGGTCGTCGAGGCGAGCGCCGGACCCGATCCGGAGTTGGTTGCGGCCGGCGAGCGGGTGTTCAAGAAATGCGCCGCCTGCCACCAGGTCGGCGACAACGCCAAGAACCGCAGCGGCCCGCAGCTCAACGGCATCGTCGGGCGCACCGCCGGCACGGTCGAGGGCTTCCGCTACTCGGGTGCGCTGGAAGAGGCCGGCGCGGACGGGCTGGTCTGGGATCACGAGAGCCTCGCGGGCTTCCTCGCCGATCCGCGCGCCTACCTGAAGGGCACCAAGATGTCCTTCGCGGGCTTGCGCAGCGACGAGGACATCACCGCCATCACCGCCTTCCTCGAAGCGCAGGGCGAGTGAGCCATTCCGGGCGGCCCGTGCAGGGCCGCCCGCATCGCCGCCTTGGGCGGCAGGAGGGAAACGGCCGGGCCATGCCCGGCCCGACCCGCAACAGGGGAGGAGTAAGGCCATGAGACGGATCCTTTTGACGGCGCTGGTCGCGTTTGCGGGCGGGGTCGCCTCGGCGCAGGAGGTGGTCACCTATCCCTTCGACGGCAGCTTCGAGGACGCCACCTTCAGCGTCGAGAGCGCCATCGTCGGAGAGGGTCTGGTGGTCGACTATGTCAGCCGCGTCGGTGACATGCTCAACCGCACCGGGGAGGACGTGGGCAGCGACGTGACCATCTTCGACGCCGCCGACGTGTTCCTGTTCTGCTCGGCGGTGGTGTCGCGCAAGGTGATGGAGGCCGATCCGGCCAACATCGCGCACTGCCCCTACGGGATCTTCGTCACCGACAGGGACGGCGCGGTCGAGATCGGCTACCGGGCGATGCCCGATGGCCCGATGCAGGAGGTGCAGGCGCTGCTCGACGGCATCGCCAAAGAGGCGGCGGGGCAGTAGCGGGTGGCCTTCGACAGCTTCTTCGCCGCCGAGCTCGACCGTCTCAGATCCGAGGGCAACTACCGCCGCTTCGCCGAGTTGGAGCGCCATCGCGGCGCCTTTCCCGCCGCCACCCGCCATGACGGCCCCGCGCCCTCCGAGGTCACCGTCTGGTGCTCGAACGACTATCTCGGCATGGGCCAGCACCCGAAGGTGCTGGCCGCGATGCACGCGGCGCTCGACGAAGTCGGCGCAGGCGCGGGCGGCACCCGCAACATCTCGGGCACGACCCGCCATCACGTGGCGCTCGAGCGCGAGCTGGCCGACCTGCATGGCAAGGAGGCGGCGCTTCTCTTCACCTCGGGCTACGTGTCGAACTGGGCCGCCCTGGGCACGCTGGCCGCGCGCATTCCCGGCTGCATCGTGCTGTCGGATGCGGGCAACCACGCCAGCATGATCGAGGGCATCCGTCACAGCCGCGCCGAAAAGGTGATCTGGAAGCACAACGACCTCGCCGATCTGGAGGCGAAACTCGCGGCCCTGCCAGCCAATGCCCCGAAGATCGTCGCCTTCGAGAGCGTCTATTCGATGGATGGCGACATCGCCCCCATCGCCGGCATCTGCGACTTGGCCGAGCGCTACGGCGCCTTGACCTATCTCGACGAGGTGCATGGCGTCGGCCTCTACGGCCCGCGCGGCGGCGGCGTCGCCGAGCGCGAGGGGCTGATGGGGCGCATCGACGTGATCGAGGGCACGCTGGGCAAGGCTTACGGCGTGATGGGCGGCTATATCGCCGCCTCCGCCGCCTTGTGCGATTTCGTGCGCAGCTTCGCCTCGGGCTTCATCTTCACCACCGCGCTGCCCCCCGCCGTCGCTGCCGGCGCGCAGGCGGCGGTGCGCCACCTCAAGACTTCGGACGCCGAGCGCCGGTTGCAGGCCGAGCAAGTGTCGAGCCTGCGCGCCCGGCTCGACGCGGCGGGCATCCCACACCTGCCCAATCCGAGCCACATCGTGCCGGTGATGGTGGGCGATCCGGTGAAATGCCGCTGGATATCGGACCTGCTGCTCGACGAGTTCGGCATCTACATCCAGCCGATCAACTATCCCACCGTGCCGCGCGGCACCGAGCGGCTGCGCATCACGCCCTCGCCGGTGCATTCGGAGGCCGATCTCGACCGGTTGGCCTCGGCGCTGGAGGCGCTCTGGGACCGCTGCCGTATCGCCCGCGTGCCGATGGCCGCGCAATAAGGGAGACCGATCATGATCCGCCTTGCAGCCGTCCTTGCCCTCCTTGCCGCACCTGCGCTCGCCGAGCCGGTCGGCATCGACGCCGACCGCATGTCGGTCACCGTCGAGACGCCGGACGGGCCGATCGAGATCATGCGCGAACAGGACAACGAGGCGGTCATCACCGGCGACTTCGCCAAGACGTCGCGCGCCTGTCCGCCCTTCTGCATCCAGCCGATGACGCCCGCCGAGGGCGTCACGACGATCGGCGAGCTGGAACTGCTCGACATGTTGGAGGATCCGGAGGCCGTGGTGATCGACAGCCGCACCCGCGACTGGTTCGAAGGCGGCACCATTCCGGGGGCGATCCACCTGCCATGGGACGTGATCACCGACCGATTGGGCGAGCTGAACTGCGAGCCGGATTTCGAGGGTTGGGACTGTTCGGAGGCGCCGCGCGTGGCGCTGTTCTGCAACGGCCCGTGGTGCGGCCAGTCGCCCACCGCGATCCGCGCGATGATCGGCGCCGGCTATCCTGCGGAGAAGATCAGTTATTACCGGGGTGGCATGCAGGTCTGGCGGCTGCTCGGGCTTACCGTCGCAGCAGGGCGCTGAGCCGCGCGAGGCGGCCCAGCGGCGGGTTCACGGCTTGACGTAGGTGTAGCCCTGCCCCTGCAGGTAGCTCAGCTCGGCCACGCCCGAGGGGACGATCTGGTCCTCGAACACCTCGAACAGGTCCTCCTCGTAGCTGATGTCACGACCGGTCAGCGTGTTGTTGCACACCAGGAAGACGACGTTCTGACCGCGCAGGCTGGTCACGTCCATCTGCAGCTGCTCGTTCTCCATCGCGTTCTGCAGCAGCCCGACCCCGTTGCCATGCAGGACCACCTTGACCTCGATATTGTCGCGGCCCACGGCGTTGATGTGGTTCTGCACGTTGCGCAGCGCGCCGCGATAGGCCTTGTCGTCCTCGCCGCCATTGCCGTTGATGTGGTAGACCACCTTCTGCTGGCCATAGCGGTCGCTGTCCTGCGCGGCGGCATTCCCCGCCGCCAGCAATGTCAGCACCGCAAGTCCGGCGGCCAACACGCCGCGCATCCGTTTCAGTATCGTCATTTCGTCCTCCCTTGAGCGGGCATGGGCGGCATGCCCTACCGCGCCGATCGAGACGGCGCTCCTCCGCACCGACTCCGGCTGCGCCCTTTTGACGCATTCACACATTCAACTACGTATAAACCTTCTGTCCACCCTTCTTCCCGTTGCAGGCGGGCAGGCGCCGTCTCCCGGCACCACCGGAACCCTCTCCGAAGCATTCCCGTTTGCGCATGTGAAGGAGGACCTGCCATGACCCTGCGCTTCGAACAGATTCTGGCCGACGGCGTCGCCGAATGCTCCTACCTCTTGGGGGACGACGCCGCGCATGTCTGTGCCGTGGTCGATCCGCGCCCAGACGTAGACATATACCTGGAGGCGGCACGGCGCTTCGGCCTTGCCATCACCCATGTGTTCGAAACCCACATCCACGCCGACTTCATGAGCGGCGCGCGCGAGCTGGTCGACCGGCTCGGCGGACAGGCCAAGCTCTATGTCAGCACCGAGGGCGGCGCGGAGTACGGCTTCGACCACGAGACCGTGCGAGACGGCGACGAGTTCCGCTTTGGCGGGCTGCGGATGAAGGCGCGCTTCACTCCCGGCCACACCCCCGAGCACATGTCCTATTTCCTCTATGACGGCGACACCAAGACGCCTTGGGGCGTGCTTTCTGGCGACGCCTTCTTCGTCGACAGCGTCGGCCGGCCCGACCTGATGGGCGACGACCAGACCGAGGAGTTGACCGAAAAGCTGTTCCACACGGTGCGCGACGTGTTCATGGCGCTGCCCGACGACGTGATCATCTATCCCTGCCACGGCGCCGGATCGGCCTGCGGCCCCGATATCGGGGACCGCATGTCCTCGACCATCGGCTACGAGAGGCGCTTCAACGACTACGCGAAGATCGAGAGCCTCGAGGAATTCAAGAAGGTGATGCAGGCGGACGCCCCGCCGGTGCCGACGCATTACCCCCGGCTGAAGAAGGTGAACGCCAAGGGCCCGGAGGTGCTGCGCAACCTGCCGCGCGTGCCACCCCTCACGGTCGACCAGTTCGCCGAGGCCACCGAGGGCGGCGCGCAGATCGTCGACACCCGCGACATGATGGATTTCGGCGCAGGCCACGTGAAAGGCAGCCTCAACATCGGCGCGCGGCCGGAACTGTCGGTCTGGGCCGGGTGGCTGCTAGATCCGGAAAAGCCCATCCACCTCGTTCTGCACGAGGATGGCGACTTGCCCGAGGTCGTGAAGCTCCTCTGGCGCACCGGCTTCGACCGGTTCGGCGGCTATCTCGCCGGCGGCATGAGCGCCTGGCGCGAGGCCGGTCGCGATTTCGCGCAGATCCCGCAGATCTCTGTGCATGAGCTGAAGGACGCGCAGGACATCACGCCGCTCGACGTGCGCAAGCCCGACGAATGGCAGGACGGCCACGTGCCGGGCGCGACGCATGCCTTTCTTGGTGAGCTGCGCGAGAAGATGAACGATCTCGACCGCGGCAAATCCTACGCGACCTACTGCGCCAGCGGTTTCCGCGCCAGCATCGCGGCAAGCCTGCTCGCGGCGCATGGCTTCGAAACCATCCGCAACGTGCCGGGCAGTTGGAAGGCATGGAGCGCCGCCGGCTACCCGGTCGAAACCCCCGAGCAGAAATGAGGACCAAGATGGACAACGTCATAGAGATCGACAGCAATCACAGCATCGCCCGCTTCGCCCCGGACGAAACCACGCTTCGGAAAGCGGCCGAAGAAGGTTACCGAAGCGTGGTGAATTTCCGAACCACGAACGAAAAGCAGGAGGTCGCCCCCGACGAAGAACGGCGCATCGTCGAGGAGGCCGGGCTGAGCTATCTGCATCACCCGGTCTTTCCCGACGCGCTCGACGACGAATTGGTGGACGATTTCCGGCGTTCCCTCGACGACCTGCCGCGGCCCGTCCTGCTGCATTGCGCATCGGGCAAGCGCGCGGGCGCGATGACGCTGATGGCGCTCGCCGCCGAGCAGGGCCTCGACGGCGATGCGGCCCTCGCGAAGGGTCGCGCAGCCGGGGTCGATCTGTCGCAAGAGAAGATCGGCCAGTTCGTGAAGGACTATGCGGACCGCAAGACCAAGGCCTGATCCTTGCCCTGCGCCCGGAGTTGCCGGGCGCGGGCTCTCACCGCGCCTCGCGCGCGCAATACAGCTTGTGCAGCGTCTCCAGCACGGCGGCGACCTCTTTGCCGGTGACGCTGTAATAGATCGTCTGAGCGTCGCGGCGGCCCTCGACGAGCCCCGCCTCCTTCAGCCGCTTGAGCTGTTGCGACATGGTCGGCTGCGACATGTCGCAGATCCGGGCCAGTTCCCCCACCGACCGCTCGCCATCGACCAGCCGACACAGGATCTTCAGCCGCGCCTCGGAGGCCAGCATGCCCATCAGCGCGGCCGCGCCCGCGATGTCGCCTTCGAGGAAATCGTCGGTGATTTTCATATGCTGCCCATTGAATATTAGATAAGACGAATATATAGATGTCCTGAAACAAGACAAGCGCGACGGCGTTGACCGTCGTATCACGGAGTCGAGAGATGGAAACAGAGTTCACCCCTTGGCTGTCGCTCGGCGGCGGCATGATGATCGGGGCCTCGGCGGTGCTGCTGATGGCCACCAATGGCCGGATCGCCGGCATCAGCGGCCTCACCTCGCGTATCTTCGCCCGCTCGACCGATGGCGAGGCGCGCGGCGTCTCGGCGCTGTTCGTGCTGGGCCTGCTCCTGGCCGCGCCGATCTGGATGCTGGTCTCGGGCGAGTGGCCGCAGCAATGGGTGCCGTCTAGCCCTGCCCTGATGGCGGTCGCGGGCCTGCTGGTGGGCTTCGGCGCCACCTATGGCAATGGCTGCACCTCGGGCCATGGCGTCTGCGGCATCAGCCGCGGCTCGATGCGCTCGATCACCGCCACCGTCACCTTCATGGCCGCGGCCTTCGTCACGGTCTTCGTCACCCGCCACCTGATCGGAGGCTGAGATGAAACAGCTTTTCGCGCTTCTCTCCGGCCTGATCTTCGGCTTCGGCCTGATCGTCTCGGGCATGTCCGACCCGGCCAAGGTGCTGAACTTCCTCGACGTGTTCGGCACCTGGGACCCGAGCCTCGCCTTCGTCATGGGCGGCGCCATCGCGGTGACGGCACCGGGCTTCGCGCTTCTCACCCGCAACCGCTCGCGCCCGTTCTTCGACACCGAGTTCCGCATTCCGAGCCGGACCGACCTCGACCCCAAGCTGCTGACCGGCGCGGTGCTGTTCGGCACCGGATGGGGGCTTGGCGGCTTCTGCCCCGGCCCGGCGCTGACCGCGCTGCCGATCGCGGCCACCGGAACGCTGATCTTCGTGCCCTTAATGCTGGTCGGCATGTGGCTGGCCCGGCACACCCCTGATCTCTCCCTGCCCCTCAGCAAAGGAGCTACCCAATGACCGACCCCCTCAAGAGCCGCGTCGTCCGCCATTCGCCTTCGACCGGCGAAGGCAGCCCCGATGTCTGGGGCATCTACGAGCCCGACACCGGGTCGATCCAGTACATCTGCGCCGATCCGAAGACGCGCCAGGCGGCGCTGATCGACGTGGTCTGGAATTTCGATCACCGCAACGGCAAGTTCTCGACCGAGAGCATGGACCAGGTGCTCGACCTCGTGCGCGACAACGACCTGAAGGTGCAGTGGGTGCTCGACACTCACCCGCATGCCGACCACGTCATGGCCTCGGCCCATCTCAAGGAGCGCACTGGCGCCCCCAACGCCATCGGCGCGCTGGTGCCCGAGATCGCCAAGATCTGGGCCGACATCTACAATCTGCCTGATGCCTTCGAGCCGAGCCGCGATTTCGACCACCTGTTCGAGGAGGGCGAGACCTTCAAGATCGGCGAACTCGACGCGCGCGTCATGCTTTCGCCCGGTCACACGCTGGGATCGATCAGCTATGTCTGCGGCGATGCGGCCTTCGTGCACGACACGCTGATGCAGCCCGACATCGGCACCTCCCGCTCGGACTTCCCGGGCGGCAAGACGCACGAACTGTGGGATTCGATCCAGGACATCCTCGCCCTGCCGGAAAACACCCGGCTCTATGTCGGCCACGACTATGGCGGGCCCGAGCGCGACGAGCCGATGTGGGAGGCCACCGTGGCCGAGCACAAGGCGAGGAACAAGCACGTCAAGGATGGCACCGCGCGCGAGGACTTCATCCAGCGCCGGCAGGAGCGCGACGCGACGCTGCCGCTGCCGCACCGCATCATCGAGGCGCTGCAGGTCAACCTGCGCGGCGGGCGGCTGCCCCCGGCGGAGAATGACGGCAACCACTACCTGAAATACCCGGTCAACCGCTTCGACTGAGCCTGACCCCGGGCGGCCCGAGGGCCGCCCGCCCCCCTTCGACCACGCATGGACCTGCCGCGATGACCCTGCCTTCGCTTGCCCGCTACCTGCCGATCCTCGACTGGGGCCGCCGCTACGACCGGGGACAGTTCACCGGCGACGCGGTGGCGGCGGTGATCGTGACGATCATGCTGATTCCGCAATCGCTGGCCTACGCGCTGCTCGCAGGCATGCCGCCCGAGGCCGGGATCTACGCCTCGATCGCGCCGATCCTGCTCTACGCGATCTTCGGCACCTCGCGCGCGCTGGCGGTGGGCCCGGTCGCCGTCGTGTCGCTGATGACGGCCGCCGCGGTGGGCAACATCGCCGAGAGCGGAACGGCGGGCTATGTCGCCGCCGCGCTGACGCTGGCATTCCTGTCGGGCGCGATGCTGCTGGCGCTGGGGCTGTTTCGGCTCGGGTTTCTGGCGAACTTCCTGTCGCATCCGGTAATCGCGGGCTTCATCACTGCATCGGGCATCCTGATCGCGGCGAGCCAGCTCAAGCACATCCTCGGCATCAAGGCCGAGGGTCACACGCTGATCGAGATCGTCTCCAGCCTGCTCGCGCATCTGGGCGAGACCAATTTCATCACTCTGGCGATCGGCACGGCGGCCACCGCCTTTCTGTTCTGGGTGCGCGGCGGGCTGAAGCCGCTGCTGCGCCGTATCGGCCTCGGGCCCCGCATGGCCGATATCGGCGCCAAGACCGGCCCGGTGCTGGCGATCCTCGCCACCACGCTGGCGGTCTGGGCCTTCGACCTCGGCACGCGCGGCGTCGCCATCGTGGGCGAGGTGCCCCAAAGCCTGCCCCCGCTTACCCTGCCCTCTTACTCGCCCGAACTGCTGTCGCAGCTCTTCGTGCCCGCCCTGCTGATCTCGATCATCGGCTTCGTCGAGAGCATCTCGGTCGCGCAGACGCTGGCTGCCAAGAAACGCCAGCGCATCGATCCCGATCAGGAGCTGATCGGTCTCGGCGCCGCCAATATGGGCGCGGCCTTCTCGGGTGGCTTTCCGGTCACGGGCGGCTTCTCGCGCTCGGTCGTGAACTACGACGCAGGTGCCGAGACGCCGGCCGCAGGGGCCTTCACCGCCGTGGGGCTCGCGCTCGCCGCGCTGTTCCTGACACCGCTCATCCACTTCCTGCCCAAGGCGACCCTGGCCGCGACGATCATCGTCGCCGTCCTGAGCCTCGTCGATTTCTCGATCCTGAAACGCGCCTGGGCCTTCAGCCGCGCCGATTTCGCCGCCGTCTCGGCGACGATCCTGTTGACGCTGGTGTTCGGCGTCGAGGTCGGCGTCACGGCCGGCGTGGTCACGTCGATCCTCGTGCATCTCTACAAGACCTCGCGGCCGCACATGGCGGTGGTCGGCCGGGTACCCGGCACCGAGCATTTCCGAAACGTGCTGCGCCACGAGGTCGAAACCCAGCCGCACGTGCTGACGCTGCGGGTCGACGAGAGCCTCTATTTCCCCAATGCCCGCTACCTCGAGGATCAGCTCTCGGCCTATGCCGCCGACAAGCCGGAACTCACCGACGTCGTGCTGATGTTCCCGGCGGTGAACGAGATCGACCTCTCGGCGCTGGAATCGCTCGAGGCGATCAACACTCGGCTCAAGGACGCGGGCATCCGCCTGCATCTGAGCGAGGTGAAGGGTCCGGTGATGGACCGCCTCAAACGCAGCCATTTCCTCGACGAGCTCACTGGCGAGGTGTTCCTCAGCCAGCACGAGGCGGCGTGCAAGCTGGCCGAGGCCGGGCCCAAAGCCCCACGGCCCGTCCGCCAGAGCGCCTAGTTCGGCCTCAGCACCGAACCGATCAATCTGCCACCCAAGTAGCGATTGGAACTCAGGCCATGCCAGAATTGGGATACAGGAACACCTGCGTCTCCAGCGGCACCTTTTCATAGAGCTCGATGATTTGGTCGTTCACCAGCCGGGCGCAGCCGTTCGAGACGGCGGTCCCAATGGTGGAGGGCGCGTTGGTGCCGTGGATGCGCAGGAAAGTGTCGTAGCCGTCCTTGAACAGGTAGAGCGCCCGGGCGCCCAGCGGGTTGTCGATCCCGCCCGGCATGCCGTCGGCCCATTTACCGTAGACCACCGGCTCGCGTTCGAGCATGCCGGGGGTCGGGGTCCAGCTCGGCCATTCCTTCTTCGCCTGGATCAGGAAGGTCCCCGCCTCGTAGAGATCGTCGCGGCCCACCCCGACCGCGTAGCGCAGCGCCCGCGCGTCCGGCAGCGTCCAGTAGAGCGCGAACTCGTCGGGCATGACGTGGATTTGCCCGGCCGGGATGCCGTCCGCGATGGCCACCTCGCGGGGCGGGATCACCGCGGCCTGCGCCGCGCCCTCATGCGCCGGCGCCCGGCCGGCGGGCAGCGCGGCACCCGCGAAAGCAGCGGCCGTTCCCTTGAGAAAGCCTCGTCTCAACATGCGTCACCTCGTCTGTTTCGTCCCGGCGTCGGCGGTTGCCGCGCATGGGGCTTGATGATGATGGCCCCGCGCTGGCACCGGTCGGTCCGAGAGCCAAGGCGGGGGTGCGTCCATGCCGTGTCGAATGCATCGGGCTTAAGGCAGCCTTACGACCGCTGGGGCGCGTCCTGTCTTTCTGACACCGACGCTGTTGCACATATCGGTGAAGGGGATTCACCGAGCAGGTCCTGACGGTTAGCTCGAGGGCATGCCGAAGCCTTCCCCGACCCGCTATCGCACGACGAACTGGTCCGACTACAACGCGGCGCTGCGCAAGCGCGGCTCGCTGTTGGTCTGGTTCGACCCCGAGACGATCTGGCACGCCGGCAAGACCGGCAAGCGCGGGCGGCCCGAGACCTTCTCAGACGCTGCGATCCAGACATGCCTCACCCTGAAAGTGCTCTTCGGGCCTCCGCTCCGGCAGACGGTCGGGCTGGTCGAGAGCCTGATCCAGATGGCGGGGCTGGATTGGCCGGTTCCGGACTATTCGACGCTGTGCCGCCGGCAGGCGCGGGTCGCGGTGCAAGTCCCGTATCGCGCGTCAGGACAGCCGCTGAACCTGCTCGTCGACGAGGCATCGCCCGCCATCGGTCCGAGGACGATGCCGAATGGCATCAAGTTCCGCGGTGATGGCGAGTGGCAGGCCCGCAAGCATGGCCCGTCACGTCGGAGGCAATGGCGTAAGGTCCACATTGCCATGGACGCGGGCACCGGGGATGTGCGCGCGGTCGAGTTCACCTCGAGCCGCCAAGGCGACAGCCCGTTGCTGTCGGACTTGCTGGCGCAGATCCCGCCGGAGGAGACGATCGGCACGGTCATCGCCGACGGGGCATACGATACACGACGATGCCATGGCGCGATCATCGACCGAGGCGCCGACGCTGTCATACCAATCCGGCGTAATGGCCGCGCCTGGACAGAAGACTGTCCCGCGGCTGCCGCGCGAAACAAGATCCTGCGGGCAGCCCGGCGCATGGGCCGGACGCTCTGGTAGACGTGGACCAGCTATCACGTCCGAAGTCGGGTCGAGGCTGTGATGAACTGCCTGAAGCTCTTCGGCGAGAGGATCATGTCACGAGACCCCGATCGCCAGACCGCCGAAATCCAGATCCGCATCGCCATCATGAACCGCTTCTCGGCCCTCGGCAGGGCCGAGATCGAAGCCGTCCGCTGAAGAAAGGCGGGAAAGGGGGCAGTCATGCCCAAGGCTGCTTTGTGCAACATCGCCCCGAACCGCGCCGAGTGCTGGACTTGTTTCCCAAGGTGATTTCGAATGCGAACCGAATGTTGGAGCGAAGCCATGGAACAGCGGCAGGTCGATCGTGTCCCACGACGTGGTGTAGCTCTTGGCTGGCCTGACTGGTGTCGGCGGGCCGAGCTGATCAGTCCGTCTGCGCGGCAGGCAGGCTGACGATGGGATCGTCGCAGACTGGCGCGAGCGTTTCCAGCGTCATGTAGCGGGAGCGCTGCACGGCCCATTCCTCGGTCTGCTCCATCAGGATCGCTCCCACCAGGCGACGGATGGCGGCCTCATTGGGGAAGATGCCGACGACATCGGTGCGCCGTTTGATTTCCCCGTTCAATCGCTCAATCGGATTCGTGGAGTGCAACTTTGCCCGGTGCTGCTGAGGAAAGGTCATGTAGGCAAGGACATCCTCTTCGGCCCCGTCCATGAGGGTGGCGAGCTTCGGCAGCTTGCCCCGCATCTGGTCGGCCACGAGGCGCCATTGCGTTCTGGCCGCGCTGTGGTCGGGCTGGGCAAAGGCCGTGGCGATGAAGGCCGAGACCACGCGCCGGCTGCTCTTGCCGGCATGGGCCAAGGCGTTTCGCTGGAAATGTACACGGCACCGTTGCCAGGTCGTGGACAGCACACGAGCCGTAGCGGCCTTGATGCCTTCGTGGGCATCGCTGACCACCAGCTTCACGCCGGACATCCCTCGGCGCACGAGATCGCGCAGAAAATCGGTCCAGAACGTCTCCGCCTCGGAGGGCCCGATGGCCATGCCAAGCACCTCGCGACGGCCATCGGTGTTCACACCCACGGCGATGGTGACGGCGACGGACACGATGCGGCCGCCTTGGCGGACTTTCAGGTAGGTGGCGTCGATCCAGAGATAGGGCCACTCGCCCTCGATCGGTCGAGTCAGGAAAGCATCGACCCGCTCGTCGATCTCCTCGCACAGCCGACTGACCTGGCTCTTCGAGATGCCGGTGCCGCCCATGGCCTGCACGAGATCGTCCATGGCGCGCGTCGAGACGCCATGCACATAGGCTTCCTGAATGACCGCCGTCAGCGCCTTCTCCACGGCTCGCCGGGGCTCGAGAAACGAGGGGAAGTAGCTTCCCGTCCGCAGCTTGGGAATGCGCAGCTCCACGTTCCCGGCCCGCGTCTGCCAGTCCCGGTCACGGTAGCCGTTGCGCTGCGCCCGACGCTCAGGGCTCTTCTCGCCATAGGCGGCGCCGGTCTGGCCGCCGACCTCGAGCTCCATCAGGCGCTCGGCGGCAAAGCCGATCATCTCGCGTAGAAGATCCGCATCACCGCTCTTCTCGACGAGCTCTCTCAGGTCCATCATGGGTTTGGTCATCGGGGGCATCCCTCGGTTCAGGTTGGCTTTCGCAACCCGACCCTACCGAGAAACCCGATGGCCGCCTCAGCTACACCACGCCCAGGGACATGACCCGGAGAGCCATCTCGGCAGCAATTCGATCGAGGGTCGCTTCATGGGCCGCAATGAAGCGCAAGAGCGTCTGCCGTACTTCCAGAAGCTCCCGTCCGCGTTCGCTGTAGACGGGACAATCGCGGACCTCGCCGTGCTGACCGTCCCTATCGAAATGGGTCTCGATATACCGGCGCTCCGTATGCAGCACCTCGGATGCAAGGTCGGTTTCTACGAGGTCTCGTAGCGCTTCAAAGGACGCCGCGTACCGCTGGTCGAAGGGGTCACGATCGGCCAGATGGCGCAATGTACGAGCGACGAACCCGTGGTCCCGGCTATTGCCACCAAGGGTGACGGCGCGTGCGGACTGCTCGAACTCACGCCCAAGTTGGATCGTGGTGGTGGCAAGATCGTCCAGCGAATGTTGGACAGCTGCTTTCGAAAACATCGATACCTCATCGTTTGCACGACCCGAGCGGCGGTGCGTCAAGGCTCGGCCCCCAAGTCAGGAGCCAAGCAAAGGATCATGCGGCAAAGGACCCTTCATCCGCGAGCATCGGCCGGTCGATCTGAAACAGGAGATCTTCGAGTAACTCGGTCAGTACGCAGATCGTTTCGACTTCTGCCGAGCCCGGATGCAAGTTCGAAAACAGCTCGGTCTCGAGGCAATCAGGGTCACCGACGTTTTCGAGGGCCAGCAGGGAGTGGATGGCGACGAGGTTCCGCCGAATGCGAAAATCCATTCGCGTCGCCGCCTCCAGTTGGAGTGCGCAGGAGTGGACCCGGCTCTCGCCGGCCTCCCCGCCCAAATATCGTGCTGCAACCGCCAAGTCCTGTCCATGGTCGAGGAAGAGGGTACGCGCGAGGTCGAAGGTTTCGCGCGTGTGTTCAGTATGAGTGAAGTCGAACATCGACTGTCTCTTCTCGGTTTGCGCTACTCCGTTGCGGCAGCTTCAAGCTCCCCTACCCTCCTCTCTGGGGATGTCCGTCGTGGCTTCAAAAGGAAGGTTGGCCGGGCGGAAAAAACACGAAACGAGATTCTTGATTTTTCTCAGTGCGGCCGAACCGTGCCGAGAGCTGGACTTGTCTCCCCAGGTGATCTCGAATGCGAACCAACTGTTGGAGCGAAGACATGAAACAGCGACGGGTCGGACGAACGGATTTGATGATCGACACATTCGGTATTGGTGGCGCACCGCTCGGCGGAAACTTCGTCGATCTGGACTACGCCCAAGCGGCCGAGCTGATACGAGCCGCACAGGAAGCAGGGCTCCGCTATTATGACACGGCGCCATGGTACGGCTTCGGCCGGTCGGAACGTGTCATGGGCGATATGCTGCGCGGTACGGACTACGTACTGTCGGACAAGGTTGGTCGACTTCTCAAGCCCGGTGGGGTCGAGAACCCCGAGGACTACGGCATGATTGACCCACTGCCGTTCCACGTCGTCTATGACTACGGCTATGACGGCATCATGCGGGCCTTCGAGGACAACCTCCAGCGCCTGGGGCTCGACCGCATCGACATCTTGCTGGCACATGACATCGGTGCCTTCACGCATGGCGACGACAACGCCCGCCATTTCGCGGATCTCGCCGAAGGCGGCTATCGTGCCATGGACGAGCTGCGCAGATCCGGCCAGGTCAAGGCGATCGGTCTGGGCGTCAACGAGAACCAGGTCTGCATGGACGCGCTCGGGATCGGCGATTGGGACGTATTTCTCCTCGCGGGCCGATACACGCTCTTGGAGCAGTCACCGCTCGATACGCTCTTCCCGGCTTGCCGGAGCGCAGGCACCACGATCATCTGTGGTGGCCCCTTCAACTCAGGTATCTTAGTGGGCCGCGAGACCTGGAACTACGCACAGGCCCCGGTCGAGATCGTCGAAAAGGCACGCGCGCTCGCAGATGTGGCTGATGCCTTCGCGGTGCCATTGGCAGCGGCCGCCCTGCAATTTCCGCTCGCAAATGACCTCGTCACCTCGGTGATCCCGGGGCCTCGCGACAAGGGCGAACTTCAGCAGAATCTCGAATGGTTCATGACGCCGATTCCGCGCGACTTCTGGGTCACCCTCATGTCGAAGAGGTTATTGCATGAGGGCGCACCGGTTCCGGCGGGTAACTAATAAGAATATGCGATATGCCACTGCTTCGATGATCGAAAAGGTTTCCGCAGAACTTTAGCCTGGCAATATATTGATTATGGGGCCCACACCGACCTTGGCACGAAGACCTTGCCCTCCGCGAGCTTTCGTGCGGTGCGCAGGAGCCCGGCCGCCTCGAGGGTAAAGCCGCCCTTAGTCGAATACTCGACCAGCACGTCAATCGTGCCCGAGGCGTGCTCCAGCACCACGTTCGCGGGCGAGCCCGCGGGACGCTCGGCCAGACCGTCGGCCACCGTGCCCGGGGTCAGGGCGCAGGAAGCCAGGCATTGCGCCCCTGTCACCGCCATCGAGGGATGGGTGTTCCATGGCATGAAATAGCGCGTGGCGATCGAGCCACCGCCCTGCGCGGGCGCGAGCAATCCGAACTTCGGCGTTACCGACTTGGCCACGTCGCCCATCCCCATGCGTCGCCCGGCCTCGAGCCGCACCGCCTCGATCCGCGCGAAGAGATCGCGGTCCGCATCGAGCTCGGCCGCGCTCTCGTAGCCCGTCACGCCGAAATCCGCGGCCCGGCCGATCACCATCGGCATGGCGACGTCCATGCAGGTGACCTCGACCCCGCCGATCTCGTCGCGCAGCTGCCCGGTGGGCAGGAAGACCCCGGTGGCCGAGCCGACCACGCCGCGGAAGCTCAGCTCGACCGGCGCCGCCGTCCCCCGCACCCCGGCGATGGCCGCCTCGCCGTCATAGGACAGCCGCCCGCCCGGCGTCATCACCCGGGCCACGACCCGCGCGCCGGTGTTGACCGCGCGGATCTTCACCTCGGTGACGTCGCCGGTCACCGGCGCCAACCCCATCTCGATCGCCGCCGGGCCGACGCCGGACAGGATGTTGCCGCAGGTCGGCTTGAAGTCCACCAGCCGCTCCGCGACCGCGACCTGCGCGAAGAAGTAGTCGACATCGGCCCAGTCGTCCTCTGAAGCCGAGAGCATCGCCACCTTGGTGGTCACCGCCGCGCCGCCACCGATACCGTCGATGTTGAGCGGGTGCCCGGCGCCGAGCGCCGCGATCAGCACCTCGGCCAGTGTCTCGCGGTCCTCGGGCAGGTCCGAACGCCGGAAATACGGTCCCCGCGACGTGCCACCGCGCAGGAAGAGAAAAGGTATGCCAGTTTGTGTCATGGGGCCTCCGGATTCGGCCCGCAGGCCGTCAAAAGTGTCGGTGGAGACGGACGCGGCACCGGGCTACCGGTGCCGCAGCTTCGCGCGAGCTCGGATCAACTGAACGGCCAAGGCAGCGCCATGTGCTCCTGCGCCAGCCCATAGGGAAAGTTGAGCGACAGCGCCCAAGCCAGGAGCAGCACCACCCCAGCCGCTGATGCGGTCATTAGCGCCGCCGGGACGAGCCGGGTCCGTGCCCGCAGCAGCAGGAAGGCCGGGAAGAACAGAAGCAGTGCCGCGTAGAAGCCCAGCACCGCGCTGCCCGCGACCAACGCCGCGATCCAGCCGATGCCACCCCACATCCCCGCCAGCCCCTGATCGGGGGTGACGGCAAGCTCGGCATCGAAGCGCGCCTTGTGGCCGGGTGCGGCGGTGACCAGCTGTGGCAGCAGCAGCGCGATCATCGCCAAGCCGATCACCGCGGCGCTGGCCGGGAAGATCATGCCGAGGAAGCTATGACCGAGCGCATCGCGCAGCGCCCAGAGGAAGAACAGGCCGATCGCCGCCGCGAACAGCACCTGCGGCAGACGCTGGCGATCGGTCCCGCCGGCCTCGACGCTGCCCGCGGCCCCGGTGTCGTCGACGCGGTTGCGCAGGCCGAGCACCACCGAGGCGACGGTGAGCAGCGCGAGGATGATCACGCCGGGGCGGGTGACGAAGCCCCAGTCGTAGAACTGCACGGCCTGGTAGAAGTAGGTCTCGGCCTGCGGCGCGAGCACGTAGCCGATCAGCAGCGCCGGGCGCGGCCAGCCGAAGCGCTTCATCAGCACGCCGAGCACGCCCAGCGCCAGCAGCGCCACGAGATCGGCGAGGTCGCGGGTGGCCTGGAAGGCGGCGAAACAGATCAGTGCGATCATGAAGGGCGCCAGCACCTGGAACGGCACGCGGGTCAGCCGGGCGATCGGCTGCGCCAGCATCAGGCAGATCCCGGCGCCCATGACGTTGGCGATCGCCAGCGACCAGATCACCGAATAGGTGATGTCGAGATCGGCGCCGACCATGGCCGGGCCGGGCTCGATGCCCAGTAGCACCATGCCGCCGAGGAACACCGCCATTGAGCCCGAGCCGGGAATGCCGAACAGCATGGTCGGCAGCAGCGCCCCGCCCTGCATGGCGTTGTTCGCGCTTTCAGGGGCGACAACGCCCCGGATGTCACCCTGGCCGAATTTCGGATCGGACTTGGTGCTCTGCACCGCGTGGCCATAGGCGATCCAGTCGACCACCGAGCCGCCGAGGCCCGGGATCGCGCCGATCATGCAGCCCATGCCCGAGCAGCGCAGCGACAGGAATACGTTTCGCCACCAGTCGCGCAGACCCTGGCCCCAGCCAGAACCCAGCGCGCTGCCCTCCGCGATGGCGGCGTTGCGGCGCAGCAGGTCGGCGATCTCGGGGATGGCGAAGAAGCCGAGACCCACCACGACGAGCGGAATGCCGTCATAGAGATAGTCGAACCCCATGATCATGCGAAATTCACCGGTCGCGGGCGAGCCGCCGATCGAACCGATCAGCAGGCCGACGACGCAGGCCGCGAGCCCCTTGGCGAGGCTCCGCCCGGCGAGCACCGCCACCATCGAAAGGCCGAACAGGGTCAGCATGAAAAGCTCGGCCGAGCCGAACATCAGGATCAGCGGCCGGGCAATTACCACGAAACCGGTCAGCACCAGCGCACCGAAGAGGCCGCCGAACATCGAGCTGACGAAGGCGGCGGACAACGCGCGCGCCGCCTGCCCCTGCCGGGCCAACGGGAAGCCATCCAGCACCGTGGCCTGGCTTGCCGATGAGCCAGGAATGCCCATCAGCACCGAGGAGAACGTATCGGAGGTCGGGATTACCGCGACAAGGCCGATCAGCATCGCCAGCGCCGAGACCTCGTCCATACCATAGAGAAACGGCACCAGGAGCGACAGGCCGGCGATGCCGCCCAAGCCAGGGATGACGCCGACCGTCAGGCCGACCGAGACGCCCAGCAGCATGTAGAGCAGGTGCTGGAAGGTGAGCAAAGTCGCGAGAGCGTTGATAAGCGTGTCCGCCACGGCAGCGATCCTTGGTATAGCGGCGACAAGCCGGCGCCCGTCCCCGCCGCCATGCGCGATGGGGTAGGACAGGCGCATGCCCGCCGCAGCGATGTCGGTGATGGGGAATGGTGCCGGGCGAACACGAGGTCCGCCCGGCGGCCGGGCTTATTCGCCCAGACGGACGCCGTATTCGCCGGCCAGCATCTCAACCACCTGATCGCGCAGCTCGGGCGCGATGGTGGTACCACGCTCGAACAGGGTCTGGGCCTGCGGGCCGGTCACCTGCTCGTAGGTGCCGAGCACGGCCTCCTTCGCGGACTGGTATTCTGGATCGGCCTTCATCGCCTCGAAGGCCGCCTCATAGGCCGCAACGATCTCGTCGGGGGTCTCCGACGGCACGACGACAAGCTTCTGGGCCGGGAAGCCGGCGGCGAAGAAGGCGAAGTAGGCGTCGAATTCCGGCCCCTCGGCCGGCTGACCGGTCAGGGTCTCGTAGGCCTCGCCGAAATGCGGCAAGTCGGGGAAGGTCGGGTCGCGAACCAGCACGCCATCCTCGTCGAGAGCGCCCCAGCTGAACAGCGGCACGGCCTGACCGGCTTCGACCAGTGGCTGGACGTTGCTGATATAGGCGGAGGAGGTCTGGTAATCGATGTTCACCTCGCCGCGCTCGAATGCGATCCGGCCATCGCTGCGGCCCTGGAATCCGAAGACGTGCCGCGCGTCGAGCCCCATCGCCTCGAAGGCCAGTAGCGGCACGAGATCGAGCGAGGTCGCGCCCTGGCTGGCATAGGTCAGCTTCTGATCCGCGAGCTTGCCGATCTCCTCAGGCGCGGTCACTCCGGTCGCGGGGGTGGTGTAGACCACGCCACCGGTGGGCGAGGCCATGACCACCTTCCAATCCTGATAGTCGTAGCGCACGCGCGGGTCGTTCAGGAGGTAGGGAAACTGGGTCGAGCCGGAGGTGCCCAGCAGCTGCAATCCGTCCGGCTTGGCGCGGGCTGCATAAAGGTTCGCGCCCTTGGTCGAACCGCCGCCCGGTTCGTTGACGACGACCACCGTCGGATTGCCCGGCAGGTACTTTTGCAGGAACGGTGCGTTGAAGCGGGCCCAAGTGTCCGAGCCGCCGCCGGGCGAGAACGGGATGATCCACTCGATGGTCTCGCCTTCGAAGCTGACCGAGGCCTGCGCCGACATGGGCAGCGTCAGCGCGACGCCGGTCCACAGCGCCATGGCCAGTCCCGTCCTGCGGGTGATGCCGAGATTCTTTGACAAGTCGTCCTCCCTTGATGTCTTAGAGTTCGAACGGTCCCGGCGGATCTCCTCGTCCCCGCCGTGCCCGGGGTCCGCGGCGGCTGTCGCCGGTGGCCCTGACCCGGCGGGATACACCCGCAACCTGTCCGAAAGCTGTCGGGATCGAATTTCATGCGGATCGTTCTGATCGAAGACAATGAGGGCCTCGCCAAGGGGCTTTCTGCCGCGCTGCGCGATCATGGCTTCGCCGTCGACTGGCTCGCCGACGGGGCGGAGGGCGCGAGGTTCCTGCGCGACGAGAGCGCAGACATCGCCATCATCGACGTCAACCTGCCGGGTTTGGGCGGGCTGGAAATCCTGCGCAGTCTGCGGGCGCGCGGCGATGCCGTGCCGGTGCTGATGCTGACCGCGATGGGAAAGACCTCGGACCGGGTCACCGGGCTCGAGGCCGGGGCGGACGACTATCTCGTGAAACCCTTCGAAGTGGCCGAGCTGGTGGCGCGGCTGCGCGCGCTGGCCCGCAGGCGGCCGGAACTGCGCGCCGATGTCGAAAGCTTCGGGGCGCTCAGGCTCGACCGCGCCGCACGCCGGCTCTCCGGGCCGGCAGGACCCATCGATCTCCCCCGCCGCGAGCTGGCCCTGTTCGAGGTGCTCGCGGCGAATTCCGGCCGCATCGTCGAGAAACAGAGGATCGCCGCCACGCTCTACGGCACCGGCTCGGAGGTCGAGCCCAACGCCGTGGAGATCCTCGTGTCCCGGCTAAGGCGCAAAATCGAAGGTCATGGCGTGACGATCCGGACCGCGCGCGGGCTGGGCTACATGCTCGACGACGGGGCCGCGTGATGCGGCTGTCGCTTAGGGCGCGACTGTTCACGATGATCGTGCTGCCGCTGGTTTTGGTTGCCGCTCTCGCGTCCTGGGCGCGGCTCGACAGCGCCACGCAGCTGTCGCA
This sequence comes from Limimaricola sp. AA108-03, assembly GCF_050847355.1. Classification (NCBI taxonomy): domain Bacteria; kingdom Pseudomonadati; phylum Pseudomonadota; class Alphaproteobacteria; order Rhodobacterales; family Paracoccaceae; genus Limimaricola; species Limimaricola sp. AA108-03. The sequence continues at coordinate 462,041 of NZ_CP193755.1, read as the reverse complement.
GCGGCTCTATGACCAGACGCTGATGGCCGTGGCGCTTGTGATCTCGCGTGACGTGCTGCTGAGCGAGGGCGATATCCTGACCGGTGCGCTCTCGGGCGCGCTGAGCGAGGCGCTGGGAGACCGTGTCTTCTACCGGATCGTCGGACCGGAGGGCAGTTTCGTCACCGGCTTCTCGGAGGCCCCCGCGCCGCCACCCGGGGATGACTCGGACATGCCGCGCTTCTACGACAGCACTCTGGACGGGGTGCCGGTGAGGGTCGTGACGCTGCGCGAGCATTTCGACGATCCGCGGTTCGAGGGCTGGGTCACGGTGCAGGTCTGGCAAACCGTATCCGAGCGCGCCGCGCTCAGCTTGCGGCTGCTGGCGCAGACGATCTTCACGCTCGCCTCTGTGATCGTCACGGCCGGGCTGATCGTCTGGTTCGGCATCCATCGTGGCTTGCGACCGATGCGCCAGTTCGAAGCGGCAATCGCGGCCCGCAGCCCCGACGATCTCCAGCCGATCCGCCGTTGGGTGCCGCCCGAGATGAACCGGTTGGTCGAGGCGACGAACGACCTGCTGGCGCGGCTTCGTGCAGCCTTCGCCGCGCGCGACGCCTTCATCTCTGACGCGGCTCACCAGATCCGAAATCCTATCGCATCACTGCAAGTTCAGGCCGAAGCACTGCTCACCGCACCCGACGAGGCCAGCTTGCGCCGCCGTGCCGGTGATCTGGCGACGGATGCGCGGCGCGCGGGGCGTCTGACCAACCAGTTACTGTCGATGGAGAAGGTCCGCGGCCGCAGCCTGCGCCGCGAACGGTCCGAACTCGACCTCGTGGCGCTGGCGACGGAAACGTCCCGAGGCTTCGCCGCGCGCGCCTTGCGGCGGGGTGTGGAGGTTTCCTTCGCCTCGACCGGCACGCCCCGGTCGATGATTGCCGACCGCGTGCTGATGGAGGAAATGCTGGTCAATCTGCTCGACAACGCCTTGATGCATGGCGCGGCTCGTGGCGGTGAGATTGCCGTAACGCTCGATTTCGCCCCTGAGGCCGTCACCCTCGCGGTGCAGGATGACGGCCCCGGTGTCCCGGACGACCTGCGGGAACGTATCTTCGACCGGTTCTTTCGTGCGGAGGATGACGGCACTGCGGGCTGTGGTCTGGGGCTTGCGATCGCGCGCGATGTCGCGCAGGCGCATGGCGGCGATGTGCGGCTCGCCTCGGGCACCCAGGGAGCGCGGTTCGAAGCCGTGCTCCCGCTATCCTGAATTCGCTCAGCTCGCCTCCCGCCGTTGCGCGTCCCGGACCAGCGCCGCCAGCCGGTAGAAGCCATGCGCCATCTTGGTGAAGGGCATCAGCAGGAAGAAGGCCAGCACTCCGCCCAGATGCAGCGCGAGGATCACCGGCAGCGCCGCGTGATCGCGCAGCAGCCAGAGCGCCAGCCCGCTCCATGCCACGAAGGCCAAGAGCAGCACGAAGCCCATCTCGCCGCCCCAGGCGCTTGGTGCACCAAGCTCGGGATCGGCCTTGAGCTTGAGATGCGCGAGCCACAGCGCACCCCCCCCGAGCAGCAGCCCGCCCGGCACGCCCAGGAGCTTCGGCAGCGACCAGAAGCCGTAGGGCGCGGGCGCGTCGAAGACGTAGTGCAGCACGGTGCCAGACGAGGTCGATGCGAAGCAAAGCAGGAAGCCTACCAGCACGGCGGTGTGGGCATGTCGGCGCGCTTGGCTGAAGCGGTCTTCCTCTTCGAAGTTGCAGCCGTCACCGTGCCCGCCGGCGAGGTTGCGCATTTTCGCGGCCGAGCCGAAGGCATGGCGCAGATGGCCGAGCGTGATCCGCCCGCCGCCGACATGCGCCCAGTAGCGGCGCAGGCTGACGGAAAGGCTCGCGAGCGGCAGCAGGAAGGCCGGCGCGAAGATCGCCACCATGGCGTTGTGCGACAGCACCGCGTAGAAGCCCTCGCCCTCCGCCGGCAGGGCGCGCGCGGCGAGGAAGAGCGCCGCGAACCCCAGCACGAAGGCGACGGCGATCATCGTGCCGCTGCGCTGGAAGGCGCGCGCCAGCCCGCCGGGCCAGGCGAAGGTGTCCCAGCTGTCATGCCGCAGCTCCGCCAGCGCCTTGGGCAGGTTCAGGTCGAACTCGTGCGGCGCGGTGTATTGGCAGGCATGGTAGCAGTTGCGGCAGTTGTGACAGAGATTGGCAAGCTGTGTGAGGTCGGCCTCCGCGAAAGCGCGCTCAGCCTGCAAGGCGGGGAACACCGCGCAATAGCCCTCGCAGTAGCGGCAGGCGTTGCAGATCTCCGCCTGGCGGCGTGCTTCTTCGACGAATTCAGGCTGCATTTGCATATGCGGCGGCCTCCTTGCCTGCGATACGTCCAAAGACGGTTCCGATGGTCATGCCGAAGCCGGCGAGATAGCCTTGGCCCAAGATCGAGCCCGCCATGGTCTCGCCTGCGGCCCAGAGGTTGCGGATCGGGCCCCGGTCGGTGGCGCACTGCGCGCGTTCGTCGACCTTGAGCCCGAGATAGGTGAAGGTGACTCCGGTCTTCAGCGAGTAGCCGTAAAAGGGCGGCTCGGTGATCGGCCGGGCCCAGTTGGTCTTGGGCGGGGTCAGTCCCGTCGTGGTGACGCCGTCGAGTTCCATCGGACTGAAGCCCGAGGTGTCGCCGCAGGCCGCGTTGAATTCGGCCACCGTGGCCGCGACCTTCTGCGCGGGCAACCCCATCATCCCGGCCAACTCTTCGATGCTGTCCGCTTTCAGGGGCGGCAAGACCGAGGGCATGAAGAGGTTGATGCTCTTCGCGTCGATGATGACGTGGCCGACCTGGTCGGGCTGCGCCGCGACCAACCGACCCCAGATCGCGTAGCGCTTGGGCCAGACGTCCTCGCCTTCGTCATAGAAGCGCTCGCCCTCCTTGTTGACCACGATGGAGAACGGCACGCAGTCGAGCCGGGTGACGATGCCACCGTCATAGAGCGGCGCACGCCCATCGATGGCGACCGCGTGGCACTGGGTCGGATCGCCGACCGAGGCCACGCCCTGATCGAGCAGATCGGCCAGCACGACGCCGCGGTTGTAGGGCGTGCCGCGGATCAGGAAGTTTTTCGCCGCCGGCCCCCAGGCCCGCGCCAGCCAGTCGCGGTCGGCCTGGAACCCGCCCGAGGCCACGACCACGGCGCGCGGCGACAGGCTGTGGGATTGGCCCTCATGATCGAAGTCGACCCGCGCGATGCGGTCGCCATCGAGTTCGAGATGCGTGACATGCGCCTCGTAGCGCACCTCGACACCCAATGCCTCGACGGTGCGGTAATAGGCGTTCACGAGACTCTTGCCGCCGCCCATGAAGAAGGCGTTAGTCCGCGCGAGGCTCAGCGTGCCCGAAAGCGAAGGCTGGAAGCGCACGCCATGCGCCTCCATCCAAGGCAGGCAGTCCTGCGAAGACCGGATGGCGAGACGCGCGAGGTTTTCGTCGGTCTTGCCGCCCGTGACCTTCATCAGGTCGGCCACGTATTCCTCTTCCTCATAGGCATCGACCAGCACCGAGAGCGGCCCGTCATGCATGCAGCGGAAGTTGCGGGTATGGCGCGAATTGCCACCGCGATAGGGTTTGGGTGCGGCCTCAAGGATCAGCACCCGCGCCCCCGCCTCGGCCGCCTCGATGGCGGCGCAGAGCGCCGCGTTGCCACCGCCGATCACCAGAATGTCGGGCGTGTCCGTCACAGCATGTCTCCATCATCGAGCGGCGGCGCCTTGGCACGGACAGCGCGAACGCGCACCCGCTGGGCGGCCTCGATATGCGCGCGCATCGCGGCCTCGGCGCGCACGCCGTCGCGCCCGATCAGCGCGTCGAGCACGGCGCGGTGCTCCTCGACCGCCCGCTCGGCCCGCTCGGGCGCGGTGAGCGTCGTCGGCCCGAGGATCATTAGCGCTTTCTGAAGCCCCTGGATCGAACGGGTGAGAAAGCGGTTCTTGGCGGCATCCAGAAGCGCCGCATGGAACTGCCGGTTAAGGTCGTAGGCCTGTGGCGTGGCACCGGCGCGGACCAGTTCCTCGTTCAAGGTGGCGAGCTCATCGATTTCGATCTCCGAGGCCGCTCGAGCCGCGAGGCGCGCTGCCGTGCCCTCGAGCACCGCGCGCATCTCATAGAGCTCCATCACCTCGGCGTAGTCGAGCCCGCGTACGCTGGCGCCCTGACGCGGGACATGGGTGACGAGACCGTCCGCCTCGAGTTGGCGGATCGCCTCACGCACCGGCGTGCGGCTGACGCCCAGCCGCTCGGCCAGTTCGGTCTCACGCAGCCGGTCGCCCGCCGCCAGCCGGCCGGCCCGGATCTCCTCGAGCAGGCGGCGATAAGCGGTACCACCCTGCCCTTCGCCGCGATCCTCCTCGCTCAGCGTCATGATGCTCCCCTTGCAAATTGCATACAACTGGATACAAGTGGACACATACCGAGTCAACGCGGAGTTTCCGATGCCTCGCCTGCCGCTTCCGCCCGCTGCCCGCATCGCCCTTACCGCAGCTGTCGCAGCGCTTGGCACGCTGGCCTTCCATGCCGCAAACCTGCCCCTGCCCTTCCTGTTCGGACCGATGTTCGCCTGCCTCCTCTCGGCACTCATTGGGCTACCGCTGCGCGGCTTCGGGCAGGTCTCTGTCGCGGGTCGCACGATCCTCGGCGTCGCGGTCGGTGCCTCGATCACGCCCGCCGTGCTGGCGCGACTGCCCGAAATGGCGGTCTCGATCGCGCTGGTGCCAGTCTTCATCGCGGTGATCGGCGCGGTCGGCGTGCCGTTCTTCCGGCGGGTCTGGGGTTTCGACGGAGCGACGGCCTATTATGCGGCGATGCCCGGCGGGCTACAGGACATGGTGATCTTTGGCATCGAGGCGGGCGGCGACGCGCGGGCCCTGTCGCTCATTCACGCGACGCGGGTGCTGTTCATCGTCACGCTGGCCCCCATCCTGCTGACCCAACTCTACGGCAGCAGCCTGTCGAACCCGATCGGCGTGCCCGCCTCCGACCTGCCGCTGGCGGAGATGACACTGATGGCCGCCGCCGCATGGATCGGCTGGAAGGGCGGCGAGCGGATCGGGCTGTTCGGCGCCTCGATCCTCGGCCCGATGATCGTGACCGCCGCGCTCTCGCTCTCGGGGCTGATCCATGCGCGCCCGCCCGCCGAGGCGATTCTTGCTGCGCAGTTCCTGATCGGCTGCGGCATCGGCGTCCACTTCGTGGGCGTGACCATGCGCGAGCTTGGCCGCGACGTGGCGGCGGGCGCGGCCTATGTGGTGGTGCTGGCGGCGCTGGCGGCGGCGGTGTCATCTCTGGTGCGGTGGCTCGACCTCGCCGAGGGCGTCGACGCCTTCCTCGCTTTCGCACCCGGTGGCCAAGCCGAGATGACGGTGCTGGCGATCGTCGCCGGGGCCGATCTTGGCTATGTCATCGCGCATCATCTGACACGGATCGTTCTGGTCATCACCGGCGCGCCGGTGGTCGCTGGGATCAGGCGTCGGGCCGGGCCTCGGGATTGATGACGTTGATCGGTGTCCCGGCCGCATAGGCCACGACCTGGTCGAAGATGTCCGAAAATTGCAGATCGAACTCGTCCTCGGTGACGAAGCCGATATGCGGCGTGCAGATCAGCTTCGGATGCGCGAGCAGCGGATCGGCGGGGTCGGTCGTGGGCTCGGTGTCGAACACGTCGATCGCCGCCATGCCGGGACGGCCCCGGTTCAGGGCCTCGAGCAACGCGCCGGGCGCGATCAGCCCCGCGCGAGAGGTGTTCACGAACACAGCGTCGGGCCGCATCCGCGACAGGTCGTCCAGCGTGACGATGCCGCGCGTATCGGGCTTGAGCCGGACATGCAGCGAGACGACGTCGCTCTCGGCGAAGAACGCCTCACGGCTGGCTGCCACGCGCGCGCCATCGGCCTCGGCCCGCGCGCGCCCCTCCTCGGAGGCCCACCACACCACCTCCATTCCGAAGGCCTCGGCATAGCCCGCGACAGTCCTGGCGATCCGCCCGTAGCCGTAAAGCCCGAGCCTGCGCCCGCGCAGCGTCCTGCCGACGCCGATCTGCCAGCGCCCGGCCTTGGTCGCGGCCATCTGCTGCGGGATCTGGCGCATCGCCGACAGGATCAGCCCCCAAGTCAGCTCGGCCGCGGCATAGGAGGGCGTGTCGGCATGCATGTTCGAGCACAACAGCACGCCGTGATCGGTGCAGGCCGCGACATCGACATGCGGGTAGACGCTGCGCTGGGAGATCAGTTCGAGCTTCGGCAACCGCTCCAACAACGCGCGGGTGATCTTGGTACGCTCGCGAAACAGCACCAACGCCTCGGCCTCGCTCAGCCGGTGGGCCAGTTCATCCACATCCTCGACATGATCGGTCCAGACGGTGACGTCGTGGCCCCCGAGCTTCGAGAAGCACGGCAGCCCGCGCAGCGTGTCGAACCAGTCGTCGAGAATGTGGACCTTCATCTTCGTTCCCTATGCCGAGCCGCCCCACACTGACTTTGGCACGAAGACCTTGCCCTCCGCGAGCTTTCGTGCGGTGCGCAGGAGCCCGGCCGCCTCGAGGGTAAAGCCGCCCTTAGTCGAATACTCGACCAGCACGTCGATCGTGCCCGAGGCGTGCTCCAGCACCACGTTCGCGGGCGAGCCTGCGGGACGCTCGAGCAGTCCATCGGCCACCGTGCCCGGGGTCAGGGCGCAGGAGGCCAGGCATTGCGCCCCGGTCACCGCCATCGAGGGATGGGTGTTCCACGGCATGAAATAGCGCGTGGTGATCGAGCCACCGGCCCGCGCGGGCGCGAGCAATCCGAACTTCGGCGTCACCGACTTGGCCACGTCGCCCATCCCCATGCGTCGCCCGGCCTCGAGCCGCACCGCCTCGATCCGCGCGAAGAGATCGCGGTCCGCATCGAGCTCGGCCGCGCTCTCGTAGCCCGTCACGCCGAAATCCGCGGCCCGGCCGATCACCATCGGCATGGCGACGTCCATGCAGGTGACCTCGACCCCGCCGATCTCGTCGCGCAGCTGCCCGGTGGGCAGGAAGGCCCCGGTGGCCGAGCCGACCACGCCGCGGAAGCTCAGCTCGACCGGCGCCGCCGTCCCCGGCACCCCGGCGATGGCCGCCTCGCCGTCATAGGACAGCCGCCCGCCCGGCGTCATCACCCGGGCCACGACCCGCGCGCCGGTGTTGACCGCGCGGATTTTCACCTCGGTGACGTCACCGGTCACCGGCACCAACCCCATCTCGATCGCCGCCGGGCCGACGCCGGACAGGATGTTGCCGCAGGTCGGCTTGAAGTCCACCAGCCGCTCCGCAACCGCGACCTGCGCGAAGAAGTAGTCGACATCGGCCCAGTCGTCCTCTGAAGCCGAGAGCATCGCCACCTTGGTGGTCACCGCCGCGCCGCCACCGATGCCGTCGATGTTGAGCGGGTGCCCGGCGCCGAGCGCCGCGATCAGAACTTCGGCCAGGATCTCGCGATCCTCGGGCAGGTCCGAACGCCGGAAATACGGCCCCCGCGACGTGCCGCCGCGCAGGAAGAGAAAGGGTATGCCAGTTTGTGTCATTGGTCGTGTCCAAAGTAAATTGGAAGGGCCCGGCCCCTGTTCGGAGCCTGGCCGGGATCTCAGCGCAGCGGCCAAGGCAGATCGATCGCGTCCTGCAAGAGCCCCGGCGGAAAGTCGCGGTTGAGCGCGCTTGCCATCAGGCACATGAACGCAATGCCCGCGGCAGACAGCAGAAGCGTCTTGCCCCAGCCGCAGCCCGCGCGAATGCGGAAGAAGGCCACGAGGAAGCCTGCCAGCGCAAGAATGAAGCCCACCACCCAGGTCGCGGCGATGAGCCCCGCGAACCATGCCAGCGTGCCCCAGAGCCCGTGCGGCGCGTCGGCATCCTCGCCTGCCATCTCCTTGTCGGCGAAGACTGCGTCGCTCTCGGGCCGGCGCATCATCTGTACCAGCAGCACGAGGCAGGCCGCCAAGGTCACGCCGCCCACCACCAGTGGCACGATCTTGTCGGTCATGTTGTAGTCAGGGATGGCATTGGCATTGATCAGCGCGGCGATGACATAGCCCATCACCACCATCAGGAACACCAGCGGCGCGCGCTTGGAGCCGGTGGGCACATCGCCCTCGGCGGCGATAGCCTTGGCCTGCCGCAATCCGAACACGACCGACAGCACGGTGATCACGATCAGCACGATCACGATCGGCGAGAAGACGTATTCCATCCCCTCCTCGAAGCTCTTGCGGAAGCGGAAGGAGGCGATCTGCACCGCCTGGTTCGAGAACTTCTCGACCGGATTCGACAGCACGAAACCGATCAGGAAGGCCGGGCGCGACCAGTCGAAACGGCGCAGGAACACACCGATCAGGCCGATCGCGAAGAGCGCCAGCAGGTCCTCGAAGTTCTGGCCCGACTGGAACGCCGCAAAGGCAATCAGCATGAACAGGAAGGGCGCGAGATAGGTGAAGCGGATCGTCGTGAGCCGGGCGATCCCGCCCGAGGCCGCGATGCACAGCAGCGTGCCGACCACATTGGCCAGCGCCAGCAGCCAGACGATGGAGTAGGTGATGTCGAGATTGTCGCGCAGCATGGCGGGGCCGACCTCGATATCGCCCGTCCCGAGAAGCGCGATCGCGCCGATGAAGATCGCCATCGAACCCGAACCGGGAATGCCGAACAGCAGGGTCGGCACCAGGCCGCCGCCTTCCTTGGCGTTGTTCGAACTTTCTGGCCCGATCACGCCACGAACGTTGCCTAGCCCGAACTCGGAGGTGTCGCGCGTGCTTTGCACGGTATGACCATAGGCGATCCAGTCCACTACCGAGCCGCCGAGGCCCGGGATGACACCGACCACCACGCCGATGATCGAGCAGCGGACCGAGAGCCACTTGTTGGCGAACCAGTCGCGCACCCCGTCGGCCCAGCCCGCGCCGAGCCGCGCATCCTCGGAAATCGCACGGTCCTGCCGCAGCAGCGAGACGATTTCGGGCACCGCAAAGATGCCCAGGCCCACGATCACCAGTTGCAGCCCGTCGATCAGGTAGGGGATGTCATAGGTCGACATGCGCAATGAGCCGCCTGCGTCGGCCTCGCCGATCGTGCCGACCAGAAGACCGAGCCCCGCCGCCGCCACGCCCTTGAGCGCGACGCGGCCCGCGAGGATCGCCACCATCGACAGGCCGAAGACCGTGATCATCAGCATCTCGGGCAGGCCGAAGGCCAGCACGATCGGCCGGGCTACGAGGATGAACATGGTCAGGAAGGCCGCGCCCACCAGCCCGCCGAACAGCGAGGATGTGAATGCCGCCGAGAGCGCCCGCGCCGCCTGCCCCCGCTTGGCCATCGGAAAGCCGTCGAGCACCGTGGCCTGACTCGCCGAGGAACCGGGGATGCCCATCAGCACGGAGGCGAAAGTGTCCGAGGTGGGTACCACCGCAACCATGCCGATCATCAGCGCGAGACCCATCACCGGGTCCATGCCGAACATGAATGGCAGCAGCAGCGACAGCCCGGCGATGCCGCCAAGTCCGGGGAAGACCCCGACCGCAAGTCCCATCACCACGCCGAGCACCAGATAGGCGAGGACCATCGGTTGCAATATCAGGGCCCAGGCCTGACTGAGCGCAGGCAGGGCCGTTGCGATCATCTCCATGAGGGTCGCCTTCACATGTCAGGAATGGAATTTGGAAGCGCCCCGCCCCCGAAGGGGGAGGGAGGACGGGGCGCCGGCGAGGGCCTCAGCCCTCGAGCTCGACCCCGTAGGAGTCGCGCAACCAGGTCTTGACGTAGTCCTTGGCTTCCTGCGGCACCGAGGTCGCCTGCTGAAGCGCGCGCTGGGCGCCTTCGCCGACGAAGACCGGATATTCACCCACGGCCTGCGTGGAGATCTGCTCGAAATCTTCACGGTTGCGGACCGCCTCGAAGGCCGCGACATATGTGTCGATCACCTCCTGATCGGTGCCCTTCGGCAAGAAGGCCAGTTTCTGCACCGGGAAGCCCGCGACGAAGAACGCCTTCCAGGCGTCCCATGCCTCGCCGGAGGTCTCGCAGCCGTCGGTGGCCTCGCAGACTTCCTTGAAGGTCGGGATGTCGGGGAAGGTCGGGTCGCGGACGATATTGCCGTCCTCATCGAGCGCGCCCCAGGTCATCATCGGCACGGCCATTCCCTGCTCAACCAGATCGGCCGAGCCACCGAGATAGCCGGAGGTGGTCTGGTAGTCGATATTGGCCTCGCCGCGCTCGAACATCAGTCGGCCGTCACCGCGGCCCTTGATGCCGAAGACCGGCTCCACATTCATGCCGAGCATTTCCCAAGCCAGCAGCGGCACGAGATCGAGCCGGGTCGCGCCTTGGCTGCCATAGATAAAATCCATGTCCTTGAGCGCGTTGGCCGATCCGTCGAACTTGGCGCCCGCCTCGGGCTCCAGATAGGCGACGCCGCCGGTGCCCGACGCCATCACCGGAACCCAGTCGTTGTACTCGTAGCGCACGCGCGGGTCGTTCAGAAGATAGGGGAACTGGGTCGAGCCCGAGGAGCCGAAGATGAGCGTGCCGTCGCCCTCTTCCTGCTTCTGGAACCAGTTGGCACCCTTGGTCGAACCGGCACCGGGCATGAACTTGACCACCACGGTGGGCTGGCCCGGCAGCGCCTCGGACAGCAGCGGCGCGAAAAAGTTGGCCCATTTGGCCGAGCCACCGGTTTCCGAGAAGGGGATCACCCACTCCACGGTCTCGCCCGAAAGATCGACCTCGGCGGTCGCGGCGAAGGGGGTGGCGGCGATCAGCGCCGCAAGCGCGGCGCGCGTGAATTTCGTCATGTCGTCCTCCCAACGTTTCGGATGCCGATGGTCGGGCTCCTCCCCGCCACCGGCGCCTGCGGGGGCTTCACCTCGCCCCCGAACCAAAGCATCATGGCGCACCAACCTTGCACGAAGCTTGCAAAGAAATGAGAATTGTCATCGTCGAGGATAACGAAGGGCTGGCGAGCGCCATCGCCTACCGCCTGCGCGATCGCGGCCATTCGACCGACCTTCTGGGCGACGGCCGCGAAGCAGACGCGCATCTGGCGGCCGAGGGCGCCGATTTGGTGGTGCTCGACATCAACCTGCCTGGGCTCGACGGGATCGAGGTGCTGCGAGCCATGCGGGCGCGAGATGATCGCACGCCGGTCCTGATGCTGACGGCGCGCGGCGAGACTGCCGACCGGGTACGCGGCCTCGATGCCGGGGCCGACGACTACCTCGTGAAGCCTTTCGAGATGGACGAGCTTGAGGCGCGCATCCGGGCGCTGTCGCGGCGCCGCGACCTCGACTACGGCGTGGTGGAGACGATCGGACCGCTACGGTTCGATCGGCAGGCGCGGACGCTCGGCACCGTTGAGGGCCCACTCGACCTGCCCCGCCGCGAACTGGCGCTGTTCGAATGCCTGCTCGAGGGGCGCGGCCGGCTGGTGTCGAAGTCGCGCCTCACCGACCATGTCTACGGCGTCGGCGCTGACGTGGATGACACCGCGATCGAGCCGCATGTCTCGCGCCTGCGCCGCCGCCTCGCGCCGCATGGCGTGACGATCAAGACCGCGCGGGGCTTGGGCTACATGCTCGACCGCGCATGAGGCGGCCAATCTCGCTGCGCGTCAGGCTACTCTCCCTGACCCTGGTACCACTAATGCTGGTCGCGGTGGCGCTCGGGGCGTGGCGGTACACCGTGGCACAGTCCACCGCCGAGGAAGTCTTCGATCGGTCGCTGCTGGCCACGGCGCTGGCGATCTCGCGCGATGTCACGGTTTCTGGCGGCGATGCCCTTACCCCGGCCACCCGCGACCTTCTGAATGACGCCTCTGGCGGCGAGGTATTCTACCACGTCACCGGCCCCGATGGCGTCTATGTCACCGGATACGCCTACCCGCCGCGACCAGCAGAAGTGCGCGAGGGGCCGATCACCCTCGGCAAAGCCCTCTATCGTGGCGAGGAGGTGCGCATCTTGCAGCTGGTCGAGCGCAGCACGCTTGGCAACTTGACCGGCGACTCCCGGGTGACGGTCTGGCAGCGCACGGCCGATCGCCACGCTTTTGCGCGCGCCCAGGCGTTGCGTTCGCTCAGAACGATGGGTGCCCTGCTCGCGGTGCTTGCCGTTCTGATGTGGTTCGGCGTGGCACGCGGTCTCCGCCCGCTGACCGACTTGGAAGCCGCGATTGCGCTGCGCTCGCCCGACGACCTGACCCCGATCCGTCGTCCGGTCCCGCCCGAAGTCGCCGGGATCGTCGCCACCCTGAATCGGCTTATCGGCCAGATGCGCGACAGCATCGCGGCACATCAGGCATTCATCTCGGATGCGGCCCACCAGCTGCGCAACCCGGCTACGGCCACCCTGTCGCTGGCCCAGACCGCACGGGACGCCTGTGACCCCGACGAACGCGAGCGAAGGCTCGATGCGCTCGTCGAGGCCGCCCGCCGCTCGGTTCGGCTGACCGAACAGCTGCTGTCGCTCGAAAGGCTGCGCTACGCTACACCCGAGACCGAGATCCCAGAGATCGACCTCGTTCCCGCAATCGAAGAGGTCTGCGCAGTGGAAGGCGCAGCCGCATTGGAAGCAGGGCTGGATTTCGAGCTGTCCGTAGACGCGCGCGCGCTTCCAGTCCGCATGGACCCGGTGCATGCCGGTGAGGCGGTAAAGAACCTGATAGACAATGCGCGGCGCCATGGCGGACCGAGTTTGAAATCGGTCCGGGTAGAGTTGACGCGCAAAGGAAACATGGCGCTCGTCCGGGTCGTTGATGATGGCCTCGGGCTGTCGCCCGATAATGCCGACAAGGCATTGAAGCGCTTCGGCCAGATCGGTCCGTCGAGCGGCAGTGGCCTCGGTCTATCGATCACCGAGGCCATCGCAAAACGCTACGGCGGACGCCTTGTAATTGAAGCCGCAAAGGTTGGCGCAAGTATTTCGATCCAGATCCCAGTATCTGGGACCGTTCTTACTCCTTAGTAATACTCATAAAATATTGGACAGAAGCAGGCCCTACCCTCTCCAGCGCGGTGTGAAGCGATGATGCCATGTTACAATGACAGTGTTCGGCCCCAACCGGTCATTCGGTGTCAGTTTACCAGACGTCTGCTTCCGCTGGCGACAATACACCCAGAAGGAGCCGCCCATCCTGTAGCGGCTCCGAATAGGATGTGTGTATATAGAGCTACATATTTGCGCTGTAGCTTGGTCAGGCGTTGGTCAATCTTATCCCAGGAAATCGGCATCGCTGACTTGGAGCAGGATCTGCCCCATGTCGGCGGTGATTGAGACGAAATCCTGATTAGTGGAGAAATCCGTAATGTCCGGATTGCCATCTACGAACGCTTCGAAATCGTCCTTCGATTGCAGCGTATACTCCGCGCCGTCGGCCTCGAACATGACGATGTCATTGGTGGAAGCATTTGTCGTCAGGGTGAAGTCGGTGACTTCGTCATTGCCGAACTTTTCTTCTGTGAAGTCGAAGGTATCGACCCCGCCGCCGCCAGTGAAGGTATCGTCACCCTGCCCGGCAAAGAAGGTGTCGTTATCTCCTCCGCCATAGACGGTATCTTCGTTGCGACCGTCATAAATGATGTCGGCGCCGCCCTGACCTCTGATGATGTCCTCGTTGTTGCCACCGTAGATCGTATCGGCACCGTCGCCGGCGATGATCTCATCATTGCCGGCTCCACCCCGGATCGTGTCCGCTCCACTTCCGGAGTTGACGAAGTCATCACCCCTGCCGAGGTAGATGTCATCATCCCCCTGTTCGGCAGAGACTTCATCCTTGCCGTCACCCGTGCGGATAATGTTGTTCCCGCCGCCCGCGGTGATCACGTCGTCGCCGTCACCACTGTCAATATCGTCATTGCCCGAACCGGTCTTGAGATCGTCGTCACCGGACCCGCCTTCAACGATTTGGTTGCCCTCGATGTCGGATGTCAGCGTGATCCCACCGGTCGTGGCGCTCGCATCGATCTCTTCCAACTTCGGGCTGGAAACGACGACCTTGGAGGTCGCGTCGCCTGACAAGGTCAGCGACTCGATCTCGGTAAAGTCGGAAATGTCGACCTGGTTCTCCTTGCCGCTCAGGACGAGATCGATGTTCTCGACCTTCAGCCGGTCCTCGGTCGGGTTGTCGATCCCGTCCTCCGTGCCGTCGAAGGTGCTGTCGGAAGTGAAAGTGACGTTGCTGGCGATCGCCTCGAGCTTCAAGGTATCGTCGGCTGCTGCGAGGGCGCCATCCGCGAACTGGATCTTGACCGTCCCGCTGCCCACGTCGTCCCCGCCGAAGCGAATGCCAAGGTCGTCGGTATCAACGGGTTCAATGATGATCGAAGCTTTGTCGCTTATGATCCTCTCGGCTCCACTCACGTTGGAGATGTCGAAGGCCAAGCCGCCAGTATCGATGAACAGGTCCTCGACGTTGCTGATGACCGGCGCCTGAGCTCCGTTCTGCTCGGCGTTTGCTACAAGCGTATCGAAACCGCTTCCACCGTCGATCCTATCCTCGGATTGCAGGGTTCCCGCCTTGCCGACGATCCGATCGTCGTCAGTGGTGCCTTCGACGTTGTCTGCGGTATCGGTGAGCTTGAACTTTGCCATATGAATGGCCTCCTCATGTAGGGACGCTTTGAGCGCCCGACTTCGGATCAAGGCGACATGCCTGTCGACGCTTACGGGGGCGAACAGTCCGAGAGCCTGTCGGTTCCGAGAAGTCGAGTGACGTCCCTGGCTCTGCCGGTGTCAGCTGGAGCGCAGATCGAGGAACGATTGATGGCCATAAACGACCGTCAGAATCATGGACCGACAAGCTGCTCATCTTTGAGCAGCCATTCGACATGGCCTCAGCGATAGGCGGTATTCGCCCTCACAGCCCAAGGGTGCTGCCGGCCCATTGCCGCCATTCGGCTGGTTCGCAGCGAATGGCGGCTTCGTGAATATGACAGAACTGTTGCACGCCGGTGCTACCGCTTCGGGAGCGCCACGCTATGTAGGGCGTTGCTGCCGGGTTCGAGGCAGCTCTGCGCCTTGAAGGATCACCATGCTCGACGCTCCCATCCTGTCCGGCAGGGCCATCCTGCACGCGATCCCGGTGCCCGCGATCATCATGTCGACCGATCTTCTGATCATCGACGTCAACGCGCCCTTCGAGGCCGCCGTGGCGCGCCGAAGGGCCACGCTGCTCGACCGCCCGCTGTTCGACGAGTTCCCGCCGCGTCCCGACACGCCGAACCTCGAGGCGACGATCCGCGCCTCGGTTGCGCGCGCGGCGGCCTCGCGGCAGACCGATGCGTTGGAGCCGGGTCGGCATGACATCGTCATGCCCGATGGCAGCTTCGAGACCCGCTACTGGCGGCTGTCGCATTCCCCGGTGATCGAGAACGGCGAGGTCACCTGCATTCTTCAGCTGGTCGAGGACGTGACGGCGGAGGTGACGAAGCAGCTTCTGCTCGAAGCCCGGGAGCGCACCGCGGCCGACGGGGCGGCCCTCTCCTTCTGGGATCTCAACCTCGTCACGGGCAAGCTGATCCGCTCCGCCGGCGTCGATACGATGCACGGGTTCGCGCTGGGCGAGGCCGGCGAGGACATCGAGCCGTTCTTCGAGCGCGTCCATCCCGAGGATCGCGAGCGCGTGCGCATGGAGGTCTTCTCGGCCGCCGAGCGGGGACCCGGGCCGACGGTGCTCGAGCACAGGCTGCTGCTGCCCAACGGCAGCATCCGCTGGATCTCGGCGCGCGGCGAGATCCTGCCCGGACCGGTCAACGGCGAGCCGCACCTCGTGGGCATGGTGATCGACATCACCGAGTTCCGGCAGAACGAGGAGCGGTTGGAGGCGGCGCTCGCCAACCAGAAGATGCTGCTCGACGAGGTCAATCACCGGGTCAAGAACTCGCTCCAGATGGTCGCTAGCCTGCTCAGCCTCGAAAGCGGCCGGGCCTCGCCCGAGACCCGTGAGAAGCTGCTCTCAGCCAGCACCCGGGTCAACGCGATCGCCACCATCCATGCCAGCCTCTACCAGGACGGCGATGTGACCAGCGTGGCCGTCGACCAGCAGCTGCACGATCTCTGCGACCACGTCGCCGCCTCGTCCGGCTGCGATGTCCGGGGCATTGCGTTCGACCTCGACGTGGTTCCGATCCGGCTGTGCCCGAACAAGGCCATCAGCCTGTCGATCATCGTCAACGAGCTGATCACCAATGCCCTGAAGCACGCCTTCCATGGACGGGAGAAAGGGCGTGTAAGCGTGCGCCTCGCGAAGGATGCCGAGACGGGCGAGTTCGTGCTGACGGTTGCCGACGACGGCACCGGCCCGTGCGAGGCGGTCGAGGGCCAGGCGTCGCGCGGCTCGGGCCTGGGCCAGCGGCTGATCCAGATGTCCGCGCGCCAGATCGGCGGCCATGTCGAGCAGTCGAACTCCCCGCAAGGCTGGCAAACCGTCGTCCGGTTTCCCGCCGCGGTCTGACCTCGCCATGCGTATCCTGATCGTCGAAGACGAGGTCTTCATCGCGCTCGACCTCGAGATGCAGCTCATGGATCTGGGCCATGAGGTGGTGGGCATTGCCGCGTGCAAGGCCACGGCGATCGAACTGGCCCGCGCGCAGGCGCCCGATCTGGCGCTTGTCGACCTGCACCTTGCAAGACAGACGAGCGGTGCCGAAGCCGCGGCCGTTATGCGCGCCGATCTCGGCATCCCGTCGATCATCGTCAGCGGCAGCCTGCACGAACTGACGGAGGTCGACATCGCAGCCATCGCTCCGGTGGCCATGCTCGGCAAGCCGTTCAGCCCGGTGAAGCTGCATGCCGCAGTCCAAAGGGTCGCGCAGAATGCCACTCTGCGCGCTGAGGGGACCGAATAGGCGGCGACGGAGAACCTTCGATCCGCCTACGCCAGCACCGTCTGAAGCGCGAACGAAACGGCAAAGCGAAACGTGGTGTAGTTCGCCGCGGCCGCGGACGCCATTGCGGCACGCCGGTTGAACAATGAGCTCCGGTTCATCGCGTCAACCGCCCCTCCTGGCTTCCTGGCCTCAAAATCAGCGCAGGAAGGCGACCCAGAAGGAGGGCGTCCACAAGACACGGGGACCATTCAGATCCCCGGCTCGGCAGGCATCAGGCGATGCCTGCCGAGTTGCAAGTCAAGCTGCCTTCGCTGGTCCTGTGTTGTCAATTGGAGCCTGAAGCGGGCTCGTATGCGGACGAAGTTCGCCATGGTTGAATGCCAGGCGACGTGCCAGCCAAATGCTGCCACCGCCCCCCAAAGCTACAGCAGCGGCGCCGATGAGGCCCAGCTCTACGAACTCTGGACCGATGTTTAGAAGCGCGGTCGCAAAGAACCCGATACCGATAGTGAAAAACGTCGCAAACATAAGAGTGATCGAAATCATCGCGCTGTCTTTACGGGTCCATCTTGCAGGAACTGGCTTGCGCGCTTTTCCATAGGCCCACGCGAAGAGAAGAGCCGCCGCCGCCAACATGCCGACGCCGAGGAGAAGATTCATTTCAAGCTCCAAAGGATGGCGCAGCGAAGTTGTTGGGCTTGCCGCCCACGCGACTCATGCGCCGATGCCCGCATCTTACCGCGGAGCGCTCGCAATGAAACAACTTCTCAATGATCTTTGGGGCCGACGTTTCTGCCCTGGCCGTTCGACAGCCTAACCCCCTCATGCAGATCTGCGAGAGGGACGTTTCGCCGATCCGAAAATACCATCATATGCAATCTCATGAGGGCCAAACGCAGCTGGTTCGATGGCCAGCCTTTCGCAATTGGCTCAAGGTCCTGCTTTGGCTCGGAATGCTCGCTCAAGCCTATCTCGGCGACGATATGCACGGCATTGTCGACGATCTCGATCCAAAGTCGTTACGATTCAATGACCGGTAGCATGCCGGGCGCTTGAGCGGTGGCGCAGTTCAAATACGTACCGATCTGAGCATGCCGTCGAGCTTCGCCTGCGGCATCTTGCTCACGCTGACGGAGCTCGAGGTCGTCGCCGTCGATCCCCCGGGCGACGATCGGAGAGCCATCCAGCTCTATGAGGCTGCGCACCGCGAACGCAGCGCGTTGGACGCACGCGTTCGGCGAGAATTGCGGGCAATCAATTCGCTGCAATGGTCGCCCACCTTTCTATGCCACTGCCGATGGTATCGCGAGCGAAGCGGCAAAGCGGAAGGCGATGCAGATCGCCGCGGCCGCAGAAGCCAGCGCGGCCCGACGGTTGAGCAAGGCGCTCCGGTTCATCGCGACAACCAGTCGGTTGAGGTCGGCATGGTCGAGATCTTCGAAGCGCGAGATGCGACGCACCGTGCGGGCTCCGGCCTGATACCACAGCGCCGCAGCCACGAGCGAGCTGACTATCGCGGCCAGATCGAGGATGACGAACAGTGTGGGCATGTCAGTCGGTCTCGCTTGGTGACGGGTCGGTCTCGGGCGGGGTTGTTTGCGCCGGGACATGGAGTATCGTCAGCAAATGCCAAGTGATCTCGCTCTCCAGCTGCTCCGCGGCAGACAGGGGGCAGAAGAGCGTGATCTCGGCGCGCAGCTTTCCCAGGTCCGTCGTTCGAAACCGGATCGTGGGCGCCGGGTCCGGCAGGTCGGCATGGGTCCGGCGTTCGATCGCGGCGTTGGCCCTGGCGGCCCGCTCGCGGAACGGCTCGTAGCGCTCCTGCACGATGCCTGCGACCTTCTCCCGTAGCCCTTCGAGCTTCGGCATCGGCTCCAGCGTCACCGCGAAGTGGTGATAGGCATGTTCACGCAGTGCCGTCTGATTTCGAACGGGGGTAACCAGAAGCATGCTGTTGGGCATCACGATGGTCCGGCCGGTGGGCATGTGGGCATGGGCTCCAGCGCCGAATTCCTGCACCGTCGTGGCCAGCAGGGTATGGTCCGTGACTTCGCCCCGGATCTCGCCCACCTCGATCCAGTCCCCGACCGAGAAGGGGCGCGTCGTCGCGCGCAGCACGGCGCCGGAGAGGCACAGGATCAGCTCCTTGGTGGCCACGACGATCGCGACGGCGACCGCGGTCAGGGACAAGGCGAAGGTGCGCAACTGCGGCGCCCAGATCAGCACCAGGCCCACGAGAGTCAGGAAGAGAAAGAGGTTGCGGCTCGACGCGATCAGCCTGCGTTGCTCGTGGACCGGCAGCTCCGACCGGGCGCGGATCGCGCGCAGGGCCGCCTTGCGCGCGATCCAGAGCGTTGCGAGCAGCAGCAGCGAAGCGAAAGGGTCGAACTGCGGCAAGAGCGCGGGGTCGAAGGGGAGGGTCAGCCGATCAAGCATGGGCGGAAACTGAGTGCGGCAAAGACTGGAGGCAAGCATTTCGGACAGCGCCCGCCTCCAATGCCCACATCTTATCGGCCTTGGCGTCCACGCGAGCGCATCGGTCGATGGCAGGCCATCCTACCGCAGCCATCACAGTCCGGCCGGGTGATCCCGGCGGCAGCATCAGCGGGTCACAAGCGTCATCTGACATATCATCGTGGGCCCGGACACGATGGACAGACGATGATGACGGAGTTTGGACGATGATGGACATGTGGCTGCCGCTGATCGGAGGGCTTGTCCTGCTGATCGCTGGCGGGGATCTCCTGGTCCGCGGCGCGGTGCAGGTCGCCGAGCGGCTGGGGGTCTCCCCCCTCGTGATCGGTCTCACGCTCGTGGGGTTCGGGACCTCCACGCCCGAACTCGTGACCTCTGTTCAGGCGGCGCTGTCGGGATCACCGGGGATCGCATTCGGCAACATCGTCGGCTCGAACATCGCCAACATCCTTCTGATCCTTGGCATCTCCGCGATGATCCTGCCCATCGCGGTCCCCTCCTCGGCGCTGCGCCGGGATGCCGTCGTCATGCTCGGGGTCGCCGCGGTCTTCGCCGTCCTCTCGTTCGCCATGCCGCTCGGGCGACTCGTCGGCGTCGCTCTCATCGCAGCCCTCATCGCCTACATCTACCTCGCCTTCCGGCAGGAAAGTTCTGCCGCGGAGCATGGAGCCATCTACGACAAGGCCGCGGCGCTGGAAGCAGTGGACCCGGGCCTGCATCCGAAGCCGTCATCTGCGGGCGGCATGATCACGCCCCTTCTGCTGGCGGTCGGCGGTCTCGTGCTGGTGGTGGTCGGGGGCGCCTTCCTCGTGAAAGGCGCGGTGGCGATCGCTCAGTCCTTCGGCATACCGGAGACCGTAATCGGTCTGACCATCGTGGCCGTCGGCACCTCGATGCCGGAACTGGTCACCTCGGTGGTGGCCGCCTTCAAGCGCCAGAGCGACGTGGCCTTCGGCAACATCGTCGGCTCGAACATTTACAACATCCTGGGAATCGGTGGCGGCACTGCGCTCATCTCCCCCGCACGGGTGCCGGAGCAGATCGTCACCTTCGACAACCTCCTGATGGTCGGGGTGTCCCTCCTGCTCGTGATTTTCGCAGTCACCGGCCTGAGGATCGCCCGCTGGGAGGGCGCCGTGCTGCTGGCCGGCTATCTGGCCTACCTCTACGTTCTTTGGCCGTAGGCCGGCTGCCAGAATTCGGTCAGAGGTTAGATTGTCATTTGTTGCTGTCACCGCTCTGCGCTGCAAAGCACTCGGCCGTCAGACTGAATTTCCGAGTCGCGTTTAACCCGGCTGGGTGAGGCCGTTCCTGACTTGGCCGAAGAAACGCACTACCGGTAATCGCTTGGTAGTGAAGCGCTTTGCTACTGATAGGCTGAGCCGCAATAAGGGCGCGACCAAGTCCGAGGCGAGCAGTCGCGCGAGTTGAATACCAGAGAATGGCAGGCAGCCGATTGGCCCTGCGCCAAACTTCGGCTCTCACTTGCTTACCTACCATACTGTCTGGCCTGACAGGTGAAGCGTAAGGGCCCGGCACCACCATGCCGGGCCCTCCCTGCCGTGCGGTCCGTGGACGGCGGCCGGTCAGCTCTCGCGCGCCACCGGGATCGCGACCGTCTGCGCCGCCGGTTGCTCCGCATGGACCAGCACTTGCCCCCGCCCGGTCTTCCACAGCGAGAAGGCCACGCCAGCACCGAGGATCGCGAAGGTGATGCCGAGCGACCAGGCCGGCGGGAACTTCTCCCAACCCAATGCTTCGGCCACGAAGACCTTGGAGCCGATGAACACCAGCAGCAGCGACAGCGCGTATTTCAGGTAGGCGAAGCGGTGCAGCACCGCCGCCAGCGCGAAGTAGAGCGCCCGCAGCCCGAGGATCGCAAAGATGTTCGAGGTATAGACGATGTAGGGGTCGGTGGTGATGGTGAACACCGCCGGCACCGAGTCCACCGCGAACACGAGATCGGCCACCTCGATCAGCATCAGGGCCAGCAGCAGCGGCGTGACGTAGCGCTTCATCCGGCCCGTTGCCGGGTCGGCGCGCTTCAAGGTGAAGGCATGGCCGTGCAGTTCGTCCGTCACCGGCAGGCGGCGCTTGAGGAACTTGAGCAGCCTGTTGTCCGAAATGTCGTGATCGCCCTCCGTGACGAACAGCATCTTGATGCCGGTGACGATCAGGAAGGCGGCGAAGAAGTAGAGCACCCAGTGGTATTCGGCGACGATGGTGGCGCCGAGGCCGATCATCAGCCCGCGCAATGCGATCACGCCGAGGATACCCCAGAACAGCACCCGGTGCTGATACTGCCGCGGGATCGCGAAGAAGCCGAAGATCAGCGCGATGACGAAGATGTTGTCCATCGCCAGCGTCTTCTCGACGACGAATGCGGTGAGATACTGCGCCGTCGCCTCGCCACCCATCTGCCACCAGATGAAGCCCGCGAAGGAGAGGCCAAGCGTGATGTACATGGCTGAGAGCTTCAGGCTCTCGGCGACGCCGATCTCGTGATCGTCGCTGTGTAATACGCCCAGATCGAAGATCAGCAGAGCGGCGACCAGCGCCATGAAGACCAGCCACATCCAGAGCGGCTGGCCGAGAAACAGAAGAAACAGGATTTCCACGATGACCTCTTGTGCATGACCGCACCCGAGGTTGGGGGTGTTTGGACCCCAATACCATCGGGCACACCCGATGCGGTCCGACATCACGTGGAAGATCCAACGTCAGAGGGGCCCGGCCCGCACGATGATAGATCCCCCTCTCCTGGGGCGATTACAAGAGGCGGCAAGAAATATTCTCACCCTCCTTGGTTGCACTGGCGTTACGCCGCTTCCCGCTACCGTAACGCTGCGTCGTTTGGCGGGGTCTGCAACCGGGCATCCCGATTGTGTCTCTTGTAGGCGGCGGAATTCGGTCAGAATGTAACTCGCGTCTTCAATGCCGATACCGGCTGCTTCTCCGGTTCGCATCGGGCAAAGGCATTCGGGACAGGATGGAGCCCGGCATACCGGGTCTGTGCGGAGCATAGATTGAGATCATCGGTTTCGCGAACGGTTGCATCGACCTTCGCAGGGTTTTCCCACCGCCTCCCTGTGGCCCCAGCAACCCAATCCAAAGGCCGGCAGGGACAAGCGCTTCGGGGCTCCAACGAGCCGAAGCAGCCCGGCAGAGTTGCAGCCTTCAATTGTGCTAAGCGTGGACCCCGATCCGAGCGCGAGGTACGGCGGGCTCAACCAGTCCCAGAGCAGAACTGCCGCCGGGTGGTCTGCCATGGGTGACGTATTCTGGCAGATCGTGGTTGTGGGTTTCGTAGCCCAGATGATCGACGGCGCTCTTGGTATGGCCTACGGGCTGACCTCGACATCACTGTTGCTGACGCTTGGTTTTACGCCGGCGGCGGCAAGCGCCGCAGTCCATCTGGCCGAAACTGCCACCACCGGCGTCAGCGCGACCTCGCACCATCTGGCGCGAAACGTCGACTGGAAGCTGGTTCGGCCCCTGGCGATCTCGGGCGCCCTTGGCGGCATGGCCGGGGCGAGCCTACTGGCCACCGGCCTCGGCGACATGCTCGCCCCGTTGGTATCGGCCTATCTCGTGCTCATGGGCGGCGTCGTTCTGTGGAAGGCGTTCCGCGCAGTGCCGGGCATCCATCCACCGAAGGGCGTTCGGAGGCTCGGCCTCGCCGGGGGGTTCGTGGACGCCGTCGGGGGCGGCGGCTGGGGCCCGGTGGTGTCGAGCACACTGCTCGCCTCGGGAGGTTCCGCACGGCACATGATCGGGTCTTCGAATGCGGCGGAATTCTTCGTCACGTCGGCGATCACTGTCACCTTCGCTGGGCATCTCGGGCTGTCGGAATTCGGCATGGCAGCGCTGGCGCTGGTGGTCGGCGGGCTCCCGGCTGCTCCGTTCGCAGCCTTGGCGGTCCGGTACGCGCCCAGACGCCCGCTGATGATCGTCGTCGGCCTTCTGATCATCATACTCGGCATTCGCGGCGTTCTGTCCGCGCTGGGTTGAGGCGAGGGACTGATATTGTCAGACACCTGCACCATCCGAGCTTCGTCGGATCGGCCAGCCTCGCTGACGTCCATCCAGACATTCCCCAGCTGCCAAGTTCACACTGTCGCAACGGGAATGGTCGCATGCTCGGTCAAACCGGCCGAACTGCTTGCTTCGAGACGAGCAGCTTGTCGATCCGGCGACCATCCAGATCGACCACCTCGATGCGCCAGTCATCAATATTGATGTGCTGCCCGACCTCGAGCAGTTCCCCTGCGCGGTCGAGCACGAGTCCGCTGACGGTCTCGTAGGACGGTCGGTCCTCGATCTCGAGCCCGATACGGGCCGCGAACTCGTCGACCGGCATCCAGCCGGCAACGAGTAGAGATCCATCCTGACGCTCCACAACCTTGGGCTCATCCTGCTCGGTTTCGTCGAAACTGCCAGTAATGGCGCCGAGGATGTCCATCGGGGTGATGATCCCCTCGAAGTGTCCATACTCGTCATAGACCAGGAGCATGTGAGCGGGTGCCGCCTTCAACCGTTCGATGACTTGGGTCGCTGGCAGGGACTCGTGGACAACCGGCACAGCTCGGGCCATCGCAACCGGATCGAAAGTGCCGGCGGCCGTCAAAAGCAGGTCGCGACTGTGCAGGATGCCGATGATGTCGTCGGGGCTACCATGGCGCAGCGGCAGGCGGGAGCGCCCCGAGGCTCGGAACCGTGCGAGGATCTCGTCCCGGCTTTCCTCCGCCCGGGCAATCTCGACATCATGGCGCGGTGTCATCAGGCCGCGCGCCGTGCGGTCGGCCACGCGCATGACCCCCGCGATCATATCGGTTTCGGCCTTCTCGATGACACCGGCGCTCTCCGCTTCGGAGATCAGCATGCGGATCTCCTCATCGCTCACTTTCGCGCTGCGACGCCCCGACTGACCAAGCAGAGCAAGCACGAGGGCTCCGGACCGGTCGAGCAGCCAGACCAGTGGCGAAGCGGCCTGCGCCAGACGGCGCATGGCCGGGGCGACACGGGAGGCGACGGCTTCGGGGTCCGACAACGCGATCTGTTTCGGGACGAGCTCACCCACGATCAGCGAGAGATAGGTGATGACCACCACCACGGCACCCACGCCGACTTCTTCGGCGAACCGCACGGGCACGCCGACCTCCGGTAGAACGCTGGCAAGACGCAAGCCCAGCGTGGCTCCGGACAGAGCGCCGGACAGGATGCCGACGAGAGTAATGCCGATCTGGACCGAGGAGAGAAACCTGCCAGGTGCCTCGGCCAGCCGCAGCGCGACCTGCGCCCCGCGGTCGCCCCGGCTGACCCGTGCCTGAAGTCGGGCGGGCCGAGACGAGACGACCGCCAGTTCCGACATCGCCAGAACCCCGTTCAGGACGATCAGCGCAAGGACGAGAGAGATTTCGAAAAGCATGGAGAACCTTGACAGGCATGGGTGTCGCCCGGCCCTTAGGCAAAGGCGCCGAGCAGGATGAGCAGAGCCGCCCTGAGCATGGCATAGACCACGGCAGCGGAGAGCAGAAGCGCGGCGACGCCCATGATCGCGCCGATGCCGGCCCACAGCCCGTCACGCTCAAGCACCCCGAGCGCGAGAAGGCAGATCGCAAAGGCTGGAAGCATGTTGCCGAGCGGTATCGGCAGCGTGACGACTATCGCGAGGATCAGCGCGAGACCTCCGAGCATCCGTTCCGATCGCGGCGCCACGAGCCATGCCGCCCGCGGCCGAAGCATCCGCTCGGCGCGCGTCAGGATCGGAACGGTCCGTTGCACCACCGCGACGAAGGCCGGGAACATCATGCCCCGCTCCCCGATGAACGCCGGCAGCCAGGGCATGCGCCCAAGCATCATCTGCGCACATAGATACAGCAGCGGCAGCCCCAGCACGGCCGACAGCCCGGGTGGCGCGGGCAGCACGTTCGGCAGCGCGAACAGAAGGATCAGCGCCGCCCGTCCCCGCCCCTTGAGAAGCGTCATCAACTCGTTCAGCGTCATCTCGGAGCGGGATTTGTCCGCGGTGATCTGGAGCAGGACCTCCGACAGCCGCTTGCGCGCCGGATTGGGGATATCGCCGCCCCACGCCTTGCCAGCCTCCGGAGCAGCGCTTTCTCTACCGACATCCGCCACCGTGGCGACCATCCAAGATAATTCTGGAGACAGAATGGCTCCAGGGCATGTTTCGCCCCTGCAACGCCAGAGAGCGGCAGCTTGGATACATGCGTAATGGAAGACCTTATCAACGAACTTCTCGAAGGGAAGAGGCCTGTGCTATCCGCCACGCCATTTGCAGCAAGATCCGGCTCATCGATGGCTACTCTTGGGCGAAGCTATCTATGTTCCGGGTCGCTGTGCGGGGCTGTCCCGTCCGATACCGTCGCTGTCCGCAGGATCTCCATCGGGTGATGCATGAAGCCGCGTGAATTTCGCTACGAGTCCTTCCCTGTCAAAAAAATCTGGGCCGAATAGCAGCCGTTCATATCGATCGCAGAGAATGACCGCTTTCCGCCCTTCCTGCGTGATGGAGCGCCGAAGCGACCGGCCCGAGGCCGACTTCCGATCGCAATTCAGGCGAACGGCAGGTTCGAATGATCCTTCTACCAATTTACTCTCAGAGCGCGCAGATGTTCAGGCGCCAGATCAAGCGACCATGTCCGGAGCGAACCGACGCTCCGCAAAGCATGCCATGCGGAGCGTCGGAGCCGATCAGTCGGCCCGGGTCACGACCGTCACGGTGGGCGGCGCCGCGACGCCGGCGCCTTCCATCGCCGATTTCAGCTCGTCGGAGTTCAGGAAACCCTCCGCGGCTTCGAGGCTTTCGAAGCCATGCAGGACCGTTACTTTGTTCGGATCGGCGGGGTCCTGGTAGACTTGCTCCATGACGACGCCGCCGGCCTGCTGCTCGTCGGAGAAGTCATCGTAGATCTGCCGCCAGGCGGCATAGTCCTCGACCGGGTGGCTGATCACGACCAGAACCGGAGCGTCCTGCGCAAAAGCCGCGACCGGCAGAGCAAGAAGGGCCGAGACGGCAAGGCTGCGGATGAACGGGAACATGGTGTCCTCCATGGGTTGGGTCTGCCGACGACATTGCTCGTCGCCGATACCCATAGCCTGCCGGAGGATCTTCGATGTCCGTATCCACACAGGCGCAGAACCGGACGGCGTTCGCGCAGAGGCATGGGCAAGCCGTCAGACTGGGCCCCAGAGCGGCCCCTGCGGGATGTTCTCGCCGACGAACTTCATGAAGCGGCGGATCGGGGGCTGGGAGTAGGCCTCCTTCGAGGCCACGACCCAAAGCGTGTGATGCAGCTTCTCGTGCCGGAAGCACGGCACGAGATCGGGCTCGAAATCCCCGGCGACGCAGGGCAACAGCCCGAGCCCAGCGCCCGAGCGCAGCGAGCCGACCATGCCGGTGACGGAATTCACCTGAAGCGCCCGGTCCGCCGCGTCGACCTGTTCGGCCAGCCAGCGCGCGGCCCCGATCGCCTCGGCCAATCGGCCGTTGTAGAGGATGAACTTGTGGCCCTCGCAAGCCTCGAGGTCATGCGGCGCGCCGTTCTGCCGCTCGTAATGACGGCTGCAATAAATCCCCCAGGGAATGAGGGCGAGTTTGCGCGCGATCAGCGTATCGCCCGTAATTTCGTCCGCCGCCCGAAGGGCGATGTCGGCCTCGCCCTTCTCCAGTGACATCTGGCCCGAGCTTATGTCGACCTCGAACTCGATGTCCGGGTGCTTTGCGCGAAACCGCGCGAGCACCGGAAAGCCCCAATGCTCCATGGCCTCGGGGTTGCCCGTCAGCCGTATAACGCCCGAGACCTCGCGGGACAGGCGATCGGCGCGGCTCTGGATCGTCTCGGCCGTCGCCGCCATCTGCCCCGCCAGGTCGAGCAGGGCGCTACCATGCGGCGTCACCGCGTAGCCGCGCGGATCGCGCTCGAACAGCGTCAGCTTGAGTGCGTGCTCCAGTGCCTGGATGCGGCGGCTCACGGTCGTCTGGTTGAGGTGCAGCCGTTTCGATGCCCCCAGCGTCGAGCCTTCCTGCGCCACGACGAGAAATAGCCGGATATCGTCCCAGTCGAACATGAAACCCACTCCCCCTTGCGCGTCTGCATTCCCGCAGGACGGTTCTGCGACGGATGAGCTACGCGAAAACGGTCCGTCGCATGATCCTCGATGACAGGGCCTGCCACCGCATGACGCTACGGCAGGAGATTACCATAGGAGGAGCACCATGCTTCGCACAACAATACTGACCGCCCTCGCCATGGCAGCTCTCACCCTCCCGGTCGCGGCCGACTCGATCGAGGCCGAGGAGGCGAAGATGATCGAGGCGTTCGCCCGAGCCCTTGGCGGCGAGGACGATGCCCTCGCGCCGCACCTCGCGGACTCCGCAGTCTACATGCCCTCCACCGGCGGCCGCTTCGAGGGCGCCGAGAGCATCGCACGGAGCTTGGCAGACTTTCCGGATGTCGCGGATTTCACCGCCGAGATCGACGACAGGGTTCCGCTGGGCGAGGATCACACGCTCTTCATTGGCACCTACAGCGTGACGCTGCCGCCCGAGATGGGCGGGGCCATGCTGCCGGGCGAATACGTGCTGGTCGCCGAGAACACGCCCGAAGGCATGAAGCTCCTGCGCCACGTCGCCTTCCCTGCCCGTGGCGTGGAGCGCTGACCTATATCGCGCGGTGCCGAGTTCGCCCACGGCGCTGCTCGTCTCAGGAAAGGAACTCACGATGACCACCGCTACGCAGCACCGGATGCCCCTCAAGACGCGCGAGATGCACAACCATCATTTCGACAGCACGATCTGGAACGACCTCGTGTTCCGCGACGACGACATCGTCATCTCGACCTATGCCAAGTCCGGCACCACCTGGATGCAGCAGATCGTCAGCCAGCTGATCTTCAAGGGCGCGGAGGCGCTGCCGGTGGCCGAGATGTCGCCTTGGCTCGATCTGCGGGTGCCGCCCAAGCAGGTCAAGCTGCCGGAGGTCGAGGCCCAGACGCACCGTCGGTTCCTCAAGACTCACCTGCCGGTCGACGCGCTCCGCATGTCGTCGAAGGCGAAATACATCTACATCGGCCGGGACGGGCGCGACGTGATGTGGTCGATGCACAACCACCACTCCACCGCAAACCAGGCCTGGTATGACGCGCTGAACAAGACCCCCGGCCTGGTCGGCCCCGAGATCGGGCCGCCGCACGAGGACCCCGTCGCGTATTTCCGCCACTGGCTCGAGAATGACGGCGCGCCGTTTTGGCCGTTCTGGGAGAATGTCCGGTCCTGGTGGGACATCCGTGACCTGCCCAACGTGCTGATGGTGCATTTCGCCGATCTAAAGCGCGACTTCGAGGGCGAGTTGGAGCGCATCGCGGCGTTTCTCGAGATCCCCATCCCGGCAGACGCACGCGCGCGGATCATCGAGCACTGCTCCTTCGACTACATGAAGCGCAACGCGGCGGCCTCGGTCCCGCTCGGCGGCGCGTTTTGGGACGGCGGTGCGCAAAGCTTTATCCACAAGGGCACGAATGGGCGTTGGAAGGACCGGCTGCCGTCCGACCTCTCGGACGCGTATGAGCAGCGTGCGGAGAAGGAACTCGGGAAGGATGCGGCCGCGTGGCTGGAAGAGGGCCGGCAGGCGCGGTAGGTCATGAACCTCGCCACTGCGGTGCAGGCCAATCGGAGCGCCGTGAATGAGGTCGGCGCCGCGTGGCATCCTGAGAGTGCTCTCGATCCACCCTGAACGACCGGTCGCTTCGCTAACGAGATGTCGCAGACCGGCTCAAAGCTGCCGTTCACTGCTATCCGCATTCTTGCAGTGCGGCTCGTCAATAGAGGCATTCACACACGTCCCTAAGTATTAAAGGAGCATAACGACGCTGAAACAGGCCGAAGTCGCCAAACCATCCGCAATCTATGCCTCTTGCGCGATCATTCTCGTCCCCTCTGCGCCGGCTCTGGTAGAAGTTCACAAGCACGTATTGGCACTGGTCTCAGCTCGAAACGAGCCTAATTCTGGCAGCGTATCAGTTTCCGACTACGATCCATACTTTTACTGTTCGCAATGGCACACAAATCCTACCCCACCACGCCGGACGGCCGATATTTCTTGGTAAAGGATCGCTTGTGGCGATGTAGCAACCCCGCCCTCTCCGATGTGGAGCGCGCGGAGCTTGTGAAGAAGCTTATGAAGGCTCGCTCCGCGGTGAAGAATGCAAAGTCGGATAAGGAAATTAAAGATGCACGGAGACGGGTGCATGCGACTAAAGTGGCATTGGGTGAACGGGGGCCTGTTTGGTGGTCAGATGGGGCGCCGGACGTCAATCGCCACCATCCAAAGAACACTCCCTATGCCGATTGGTGGCGCCGCCTTCCGCGGAATTAACTTAGCTTCTCAGCGTTGGCGATAAGGTAGATCCCGCATAGCTTGCCGGGGTTGAAGCGAACCCCGCATTGCTTGAGCAACTCGCTTGTCAAGCCAAGAGAGCAATGGCATCGGCACTCAGCTCTTTACTTCTCAAAGTCGGCTTTGCTTCGTCCGCCAAGCGGACCTTGGTCCGGACTGCGGCGAATGTCGGCTCTCCGCCCTTCCCGCTCCAACACTTTACGGCCCTTTCTTGCCATATCGGTTCGTACCTCTCTGCCCTATGCGCGCTGGCAGTGACTCCCAGCCTGTTGCTCTCCTTTGGAACACGCCTCGCGAATCTCTGGCTACTGGCGATCGCGAACTACCCCTGCTCTATCCACAATGATGGTCGGCCTGATGGTCAGAAGAGAATGACCATGATTTGCATGCTGGAATGGCCAAATGACCGCAAAATGATTGAGAGACGTCTGCTGGCTAACGGCAGTACGAACAAGAAGAGGCTGAGGTTACTGGCATGCCATGGCGACGAATTCACCATACTGGATAGGAAAAGAGCTGCGGCGATGCCGCAGCTCTTTTCGGTTTCTGTTTCTAAAAGAAACGACACCGTGGCCAGAGACTGCCTCGGCTGTCCTGCATGTCCCATGGGGCAATCGGTAGCGTGTGAGTCACAAATTAGGACAGCCAATCTTACAAGACCCCGGTGTGCACACTTTCCTTGTAGAAAGTGCGCAAAAGCCCCGGAAATGTGCAATCTTTGCCTGTCTACATACAACAAGAGGCCAAATCTCAACTCACCCGCACTTCGAATGACCGCAGCTGCCGCAGGTCATGCAGCCCTCGACCATGCGCAGCTCGAAGCTGCCGCAGGAGGGGCAGGACTTGCCGCGCGGGGCGTCGAGGTTGACGACCTGCTGCTGCGGGTCCTCCTTGAGGCCCTGACCCTCGCCGGCAAGGAAGCCGGTGGAGATCATGTGCTTCTCGATCACGCCACCGATCGCGGCGAGGATCGACGGGACGTACTTGCCCTGCATCCAGGCGCCACCGCGCGGATCGAACACGGCCTTCAGCTCCTCGACCACGAAGGAGACGTCGCCGCCGCGCCGGAACACCGCCGAGACCATCCGCGTCAGCGCCACGGTCCAGGCGAAATGCTCCATGTTCTTGGAGTTGATGAACACCTCGAAGGGGCGGCGGTGACCGCCGACGACGAGGTCGTTGACGGTGATGTAGATCGCGTGCTCGCTGTCGGGCCATTTCAGCTTGTAGGTCGCGCCCTCCAGCTCGGCCGGACGATCCAGCGGCTCGGACATGTAGATCACCTCGCCACCGGTGGGCTCGGCGGGCGCCGACTTGGCCTCGGGCGCCTTGGCGGGCTCGGATACCGACAGCACCGAGCCGGTGATGTCGTTCGGGCGGTAGGTGGTGCAGCCCTTGCAGCCAGTCTCGTAGGCTTCCATGTAGACGTCCTTGAACGCCTCGAAGGAGATGTCCTCGGGGCAGTTGATCGTTTTGGAAATCGAGCTGTCGATCCACTTCTGCGCCGCGGCCTGCATCTTCACGTGGTCAAGCGGCGCCAGCGTCTGGGCGTTGACGAAGTAGTCGGGAAGCTCCTTGTCGCCGAACTTCTCGCGCCAGGCCTGCACGGCGTAGTCGACGACCTCCTCCTCGGTGCGCGAGCCGTCCTTCTGCAGCACCTTGCGGGTGTAGGCATAGGCGAAGACCGGCTCGATCCCCGACGACACGTTGCCCGCATAGAGCGAGATGGTGCCGGTCGGCGCGATCGAGGTCAGCAGCGCGTTGCGGATGCCGTGCTTGGCGATCGCGTCGCGCACGTCCTTGTCCATCTGCTGCATGTTGCCCGAGGCAAGGTACTTCTTGGCATCGAAGAGCGGGAAGGCGCCCTTCTCTTTCGCCAGTTCGACGGAGGCGAGGTAGGAGGCACGCGCGATGCGCTTCATCCAGGCCTCGGTCTGCGCCGCCGCCTCGTCGGAACCATAGCGCAGTCCGACCATCAAGAGCGCATCCGCAAGGCCGGTGACGCCGAGGCCGATCCGGCGCTTGTTGCGGGCCTCTTCGGCCTGCGCCGGCAGCGGGAAGTTCGAGGCGTCGACGACGTTGTCCATCATCCGCACCGCGAGGGCCACGAGATCGTCGAGCTCGGCCTCGTCGAGCTTGGCACCGGTCTCGAACTCGTTCTTCACCAGCTTGGCGAGGTTGATCGACCCCAGCAGGCAGGCGCCATAGGGCGGCAGCGGCTGCTCGCCGCAGGGGTTGGTGGCCGAGATGCTCTCGCAATAGCCGAGATTGTTCATCTGGTTGATGCGGTCGATGAAGATCACGCCCGGCTCGGCCTGCTCGTAGGTCGACTTCATGATCGCATTCCACAGGTCGCGCGCCTGCACGGTCTTGTAGACCTTGTCCTTGAAGACGAGGTCCCAGGTACCGTCGGCCTTCACGGCCTCCATGAACGGATCGGTGACCAACACCGACATGTTGAACATGCGCAGCCGGGCCGGGTCGGATTTCGCGGTGATGAAGGCCTCGACGTCGGGGTGGTCGCAGCGCATCGTCGCCATCATCGCGCCGCGGCGCGAGCCGGCCGACATGATGGTGCGGCACATCGCATCCCAGACATCCATGAAGGACAGCGGGCCCGAGGCATCGGCGGCCACGCCCTTCACCTCGGCGCCGCGCGGCCGGATGGTCGAGAAATCGTAGCCGATGCCGCCGCCCTGCTGCATGGTCAGCGCCGCTTCCTTGAGCATGTCGAAGATGCCCGACATCGAATCCGGCACGGTGCCCATGACGAAGCAGTTGAACAGCGTCACGGCGCGGGCGGTACCGGCGCCGGCGGTGATCCGGCCGGCGGGCAGGTAGCGGAAGTCCTCGAGCGCGCCGTAGAACTTCTCTTCCCAATGCGCCGGGTCCTTCTCCGGGGCCGCCAGCGCCCGGGCGATGCGGCGCCAGCTATCCTCGACGCTGGTATCGATCGGCGTGCCGTCGCTCTGCTTGAAGCGATATTTCATGTCCCAGATCTGTTCGGCGATCGGCGCGGAAAAACGGGTCATGAGGGCGGTCCTTCGGCTTTGAACTTATTGGAAATGCATGAGGGACTCAGGTCCCGACGGTCACCGTCGATATAGTGTATCATAGCACGTTCCAAGCTACAGATTGTGTTTGACACAGCCTTATCCACAAGAAATTGCGATTTTATCACAACACGAAATCGCGACTTGCGGCCCCCTGCCCCGGCTTCTAAGTCCTTCATCATGCTGCATCTCATCAAGCTCTCGGTCGGGACCGAAGACGTCTCGGACCTCGCGGCCTGGCAGGCCGACCGGCGCGGACAGGGCCCCGACGGGCTGCCACGCCACGTCACCCGCATGTGGCCCAAGCGTGCCGAGGAGGTGCTCGACGGCGGATCGATTTACTGGGTGATCAAGGGCGTGATCCTGTGTCGCCAGCGGGTGATCCGTTTCGACGAGGTGGATCGCGGCGACGGCATCCGCCGCTGTGCCATCGTCTGCGAGCCGGGGCTGGTGCGGGTCGCGGCGACGCCCAAGCGGGCCTTTCAGGGCTGGCGCTACCTTGCCGCCGGCGACGCGCCGCGCGACCTCGCGCCGGGGCGCGAGGCCGAGGAACCGTTGCCGCCCGCGCTGCAGGCGGCGCTGGCCGAAATCGGCGTCCTTTAAAGGCCGAGCTTGTCCTCTAGCGCGTCGAGCGTGGCGCGGTGCGCCTCGGACCACTCGGCGGTGCTCGAGCGGAACAGCGTCGCCTGGCTCGAATGGATCATCCCGTCGGACAGGATCTTGAGCCCGTTGGCGCGCAGCGTCTCGCCGGTCGAGGTGATGTCCGAGATCGCCTCGGCGGTCTCGTTGCGGACCACGCCCTCGGTCGCGCCCTGGCTGTCGACCAGCTGGTAGTCGGCGACGCCGTGCTCTTTCAGGAATTCGCGGGTGAGCCGGTGATACTTGGTGGCGATGCGCAGCCGGAACCCGTGGTCACGCCGGAAGGCCGCCGCCACCGCGTCGAGATCGTCGAGCGTGTCGACATCGACCCAGCACTGCGGCACGGCGATCACGAGATCGGCGCCGCCGAAGCCCATCTGCGCCAGTTCACGCAGGCGCAGGTCCCAGCCCGCCACCTTTTCGCGCACCAGATCCGATCCGGTGACACCGAGATGCAGCCGGCCGGCGGCCAGTTCGCGCGGGATCTCACCCGCCGACAGGAGCGCCAGTTCGACACCGTCGATGCCCTCGACCACGCCCGCGTATTCGCGGTCGTTGCCGCGCTTGCGCAGGGTCAGGCCGCGCGCGCCGAACCAGTCGAAGGTCTTTTCCATCAGCCGCCCCTTGGACGGCACGCCGAGACGGATCGTCATGTCCGGCCCTCCCTGATCTGCACCGCCAGCTCGGGCCGGATCACGCCGCCCACGGCGGGCACGGCACGGCCCCGCCCGAGATGCCGGGTCAGCGCGTCGTAGCGGCCGCCGGTGGCCACCGGCGGCAGGTCGGCGCGAGTGGGGGATTGGAAGCCGAAGACGAAGCCGTCGTAATATTCGAGCGTGGTGCGGCCGAAGCTGCCCTCGAAGGGCAGCGCGTCCACGTCGATGCCGCGTGCCGACATGGCATCGAGACGGCGGGTCAGCCCAGTCACCGCATCGCCGATGGCCGGCATGTCCACGGCGATGTCGCGCAGCGCCGACAGCACGTTGGGCGCGGTCTCGCGCAGGTCGAGGATCATGTCGACCAGCGCCATCTCCTCCTCGGAGAGGGGCCGCGTGTCGGCCTCCGCGCGCAGCGTGGCGATGCGCGCCTCGACCTCGCGCCGGCCGCGAAGCCCAAGCGCCGGCCCGGCACCCTCGAAGGGATCGGCGGCCGCCAACAGCGCCTTCTTGTGGGCAGGCAGCGGGGTGCGCGCGCCATAGCGGTCGAGCAGCGCCCGGAACCGGCGCGGACGCCAGACATGGCGCAGCAGCGCGCCCTTGCGGGCCTCGGATGTCTTCAGACCACGCACCGCCGCCATCAAGATGCCGATATCACCGGTGGCGGGCCGAAGTTCGAGCCCCTCCAGCGCTCCCGAAATGGTCGCGAAAACCTCGGCATCGGCCTGCGCCGGCTCGCCGCCGAAGATCTCGAAGCCCACCTGCAGGAACTCGATCGGCCGCGCCGGGTCGGTTTCCTGACGCCGGAACACCTCGCCCGCATAGCTGTAGCGGGCCGGATCACCGCCCTCATCCATATGCGCGCGCACAACCGGGACGGTGAAGTCCGGGCGCAGCATCATCTCGCCCCTGAGCGGGTCGGCGGTGACATAGGCGCGGGCGCGGATATCTTCGCCATAGAGGTCGAGCAGCACGTCGGCGGGCTGCAGGATCGAGGTGTCGACCGGCTGCGCGCCCAAGCCCTCGAAGATGGCCGAGAGCCGCGCCGCCTCGGCGCGGGCCTCCGGCCCCATGGGTCCGGGCATCATGACGACTGGCTTTCGATCATCGCGCGGACCCGCTCGACCAGCTCGTCGCGCGGCACCTCGATCTGGGAGGGGCGGTCCTTCCACTGCTCGAGCGTGGCCTCCTTGGCGATCTGCGCGCCGAGGATCAGGTCCTTGATCTGCACCACGCCGCGCTCCTTCTCGTCAGCCCCCTCGATCACCGCGACCGGGCTGCCGCGCCGGTCGGCATATTTCATCTGGTTGCCGAAGTTCTTGGGGTTGCCGAGATAGACCTCGGCGCGGATGCCGGCGGCGCGCAATTCGGAGGCCATCGCCTGGTAATCGGCCATGCGGTCGCGATCCATCACGGTGACGACCACCGGCCCCTGCGCCTCCGCCTCGCCGCACCCCTTGGCGGCGAGCGCCGCGAGCAGCCGATCGACGCCGATCGAGACGCCGGTGGCGGGCACGGCCTGCCCGGTGAAGCGCTTGACCAGATCGTCGTAGCGCCCGCCGCCCGCGACCGAGCCGAACTGGCGCGGCCGACCTTTCTCGTCGAGGATCTCGAAGGTCAGTTCGGCCTCGAAGACCGGGCCGGTGTAGTAGCCCAAGCCCCGCACGACAGAGGGGTCGATGACCACCCGGTCCGGGCCCATGCCCTGCGCCGACAGCAGGGCGGCGATGGTTTCCAGCTCGTCGACGCCTTCGGAGCCCATGGCCGAGGGGCCGACCAGTTCGCGCAGCCGTGCCAGCGTCGCCTCGGCCGTGTCGCGCCGCGCCTTCATGAAGCCCATCACGACCTCGGCCTGCTCGGCACCGAGCCCGGCCCCCTTGGTAAAGTCGCCGGATTCGTCCTTGCGGCCCTCGCCCAAGAGCGCCCGCACGCCATCCGTGCCCAGACGGTCGAGCTTGTCGATGGCGCGCAGCACGATGCCGCGCTCATGCGCGAACCTCTCGGGATCGGACGGATCCAGAACGCCCGCCACCTCCATCACGCCGTTGAGGACCTTGCGGTTGTTGACGCGCACGATGTAGTCGCCGCGCGAGATGCCAACGGCTTCCAGCGTGTCCGCGAGCATGGCGCAGATCTCGGCATCGGCGGCCACCGAGGGCGCGCCCACCGTGTCGGCGTCGCACTGGTAGAACTGCCGGAACCGGCCCGGACCGGGCTTCTCGTTGCGCCACACCGGACCCATCGCATAGCGACGATAGGGGGTCGGAAGGTCGTTGCGGTGCTGGGCATAGACCCGCGCCAGCGGCGCGGTCAGGTCGTAGCGCAGCGCCAGCCAGTCGCCGGGCCTGTCGCCTTCCGCGTCCTCCTGCCAGGCGAAGACGCCTTCGTTCGGACGATCGACGTCGGGGAGGAACTTGCCTAGCGCCTCGACCGTCTCGACGCCGCTGGTCTCCAGCGCCTCGAATCCGTAGCGATGATAGACCTCGGCGATCCGGCGCAGCATCGCGGCGCGCGCGGTGACCTCGGCGCCGAAATAGTCACGGAACCCCTTCGGCGTCTCGGCGCGGGGGCGGCGGATCTTGTCCTTGGCCATGGATCGGCATCCTTTCGGGAGCGGAGTCGCGCGCGGGCTTAGCGCGGGCCGCTCGCGGGGGCAACCTTCGGGCTTGAAACCCACGCGCCGCTGGTGTGTTTAGAGGGCATGACCGACCAGATCGACATTGAAGAGCGGCTGAGCCACCTGATCCGCACGGTCGAGGACCTGTCGGACGTGGTGGCGCGGCAGGAGCGCGACATCGACGCCCTCACCCGGCGCATGCGTATGCTGGGCGAGCGTCTGGCCGAAGCGGAGGCCGAGGCCGACAGCGGCGTCACCATCGGCAACGAGCGCCCGCCGCATTACTGAGGCTCAGCCCTCGACCCCCATCGCCAAGGCGCGTCCGTCATGCAGCAGCATGTCGGCATGGCGGCCGCTCGCGCCGAAGGCGGCATAGGCGGTGAGGAAGGTCGTATTGCGCGCCAACCGGGCGGTGGCGCGGCCGCAGGGCTGTCCCCTCGGCACGCCGCAGATCTGCCGCTTCACCTCCTCATAGGCCGGCTCGACCGGGCTATGCGAGATCCCTGCGCCGTAAGAGGTGGCCTCGAGCGTTCCGACATTGCCGAACAGCGCCAGAGCCGCCGTGAATTGCCGTGCGCAGCCATCGGCGAAGCCGGTCACGTATTGCGTGCGCTGCGCGGTCGATGTCGCGGCGGTGTCGTAGAGGGTGAAGCCCGCCTCGGTGGCGACCGGGGTGCCCAGCGCCGATGTCGACACGCCGCAGACCTTTGCCATCTGCCCGAACGGCAGCGCCGTGCCGGGCGCGACCTCCCGGGTATCGGGTCCGGGGGTCGAGAGCGTGGCGCTGCCACCGCCGGGCCCGGCCTCGCAGGCGGCGAGCAGGGTCAGGGCGCAGAACACGATGGCGGGGCGCATGGGTGATCTCCGGTTGGGCCTTGCCCGGTTCTAGCGCGCTGCTCCCCCGCGTCCATCGCGCGGGCGGGAGCCCGCTCAGACCTCCTCGACCTCGATCACCCCCGGCAGCGAGCGAAGCGCGCCCTTGATCTGCGGTGTCACCGGCCAGTCGGCGCCGCAGTCGATCTCGACCTCGCCGGGCAGCCCCTCGCCCATCAGGCAGATGCTGATCGGCCCGCGCGCGATGCGCTGGCCCTTCGGCACCTCGCGCCCGGCCCGTTCCAGCACATTGGCCAGCATGGTGATCGCGTCGGGCTGTTCGAGGAACACGCGCAGCCCCGAACCACCCGCATCCGCGACCACCCCCTCGATCGGCGCGACCGAGCGGCCCAGAAGCTTGAGCTGGTCGCTCTCCATCGTCGCCTCGACCTGCACCACCACCTGTGAGCCGGTCTCCAGATGCTCGCGCGCCGCCTCCAGAGTGTCGGAGAACATCGTCAC
This sequence comes from Limimaricola sp. AA108-03, assembly GCF_050847355.1. Classification (NCBI taxonomy): domain Bacteria; kingdom Pseudomonadati; phylum Pseudomonadota; class Alphaproteobacteria; order Rhodobacterales; family Paracoccaceae; genus Limimaricola; species Limimaricola sp. AA108-03. The sequence continues at coordinate 424,009 of NZ_CP193755.1, read as the reverse complement.
CTCGAACTGACCCGTCGGGTCCGAGAGCTGCACGAAGGCAAAGCGGTTGCCGCGCGCCGATTTGCGCTCCTGCCGCCCCGCCACGGTACCGGCCATCTTGCCGACGAAGGCGCCGCGCGCGCCTGCCTGCTCAAGCACTTCGTCGAGCGTCATCACGCCCTTGCGCTTCAGGGGGGCAAGGTAGTCGTCGAGCGGATGCCCCGAGAGGTAGAAGCCGACGGCCTTGAACTCTTCGGCCAGCCGCTCGGCAGGCAACCAATCGGTGACCTGCGGCATCCGCGGCTCGGGCAGATCGTCGCCCGCCTCGCCAAAGAGCGAGACCTGCGCGCTGGCCTTCTGTTCGTGGATCGCGGCCGAATAGGCGACCAGCGCGTCGAGCCCGGAAAATACCCGCCGCCGGTTGCGGTCGAGCGCGTCGAAAGCCCCGGCTCGGGCCAGCATCTCCAATGGTCGTTTGCCCACCTTCTTGAGATCGACGCGGCGCGCGAGGTCGTAGAGCGTGGCGAATTGCTTTTCGCCCCGGCCCTCGACGATCAGCCGCATCGCCTCCACGCCCACGTTCTTGAGTGCGCCCAGCGCGTAGACCAGCTTGCCGTCCTTCACGTCGAAGGTCGCCTGCGAGCGGTTCACGCAGGGCGGGGTCCATTCGAGCGACAGCCCCTTGCGCACTTCCTGGAAGTAGATCGCGAGCTTGTCGGTGAGATGGATATCGCAGTTCATGACACCGGCCATGAACTCGACCGGGTGGTTCGCCTTGAGCCATGCCGTCTGGTAGCTGACCACGGCATAAGCGGCGGCGTGGGACTTGTTGAAGCCGTAATTGGCGAACTTCTCCAGAAGGTCGAACACCTCCATCGCCTTCTTCTTGTCGACCCCGTTCTTCATCGCCCCGTCGACGAATTTGGGGCGCTCCTTGGCCATCTCCTCGGCGATCTTCTTGCCCATGGCGCGGCGCAAGAGGTCGGCGCCGCCAAGGCTGTAGCCCGCCATGACCTGCGCGATCTGCATCACCTGTTCCTGGTAGACGATGATGCCCTGCGTCTCGGCGAGGATGTAGTCGATGCTGGGATGGATCGAGGTGATCTCGCGCTGGCCGTTCTTGACCTCGCAGTAGACCGGGATGTTCTCCATCGGGCCGGGGCGGTAGAGCGCCACCAGCGCCACGATGTCCTCGATGCAGGTGGGCTTCATGCGCTTGAGCGCATCCATCATGCCCGAGGATTCCACCTGGAACACTGCCACCGTCTTGGCGCGCGAATAGAGTTCGTAGGTCTTTTCGTCGTCGAGCGGGATCAGGTTGATCTGGTTCTCCGCCCCCTCGGGCGGGGTGTAAAGCTCGGCCCCATCGGCCGACACATGCAATGGCCGACCCGATTTCAGGATCAGATCCATCGCGTTCTGGATCACCGTCAGCGTCTTGAGACCGAGGAAGTCGAACTTCACCAGACCCGCCTGCTCGACCCATTTCATGTTGAACTGGGTCGCGGGCATATCCGAGCGCGGATCGCGGTAGAGCGGCACCAGCGCGTCGAGCGGCCGGTCGCCGATCACCACGCCGGCGGCGTGGGTCGAGGCGTTGCGATAAAGCCCCTCGACCTGCTGCGCATAGGTCAGCAGCCGGTTCACCACCTCCTCGTTCTTGGCCTCCTCCCGCAGCCGCGGCTCGTCGGCCAAAGCCTTCTCGATCGAGACCGGCTTGACCCCCTCGACCGGGATCATCTTCGACAGCCGGTCGACCTGGCCATAGGGCATCTGCAGCACCCGCCCCACATCGCGCACCGCGGCCTTCGACAGCAGAGCGCCGAAGGTGATGATCTGGCCCACCTTCTCGCGGCCGTATTTCTCCTGCACGTAGCGGATCACCTCCTCGCGGCGATCCATGCAGAAGTCGATGTCGAAGTCGGGCATCGAGACCCGCTCGGGGTTGAGGAAGCGTTCGAACAGCAGCGAGTAGCGCAGCGGGTCGAGGTCGGTGATGGTCAGCGCGTAGGCCACGAGAGAGCCCGCGCCCGAGCCCCGTCCCGGCCCCACGGGGATGTCGTGGTCCTTGGCCCACTTGATGAAGTCGGCGACGATCAGGAAGTAGCCCGGGAAGCCCATCCCCTCGATGATGCCCAGCTCGAATTCGAGCCGCTGCTCGTATTCCTCGACGCTCACCGCATGCGGGATCACGGCGAGACGGGCCTTGAGCCCCTCCTGCGCCTGACGCCGCAGTTCAACCACCTCGTCATCGGCGAATTTCGGCAGGATCGGCGCGCGCTTGTAGGTCTTGAAGGCGCAGCGTCTCGCGATCTCGACCGTGTTCTCCAGCGCCTCGGGCAGATCGGCGAACAGCGTTGCCATCTCCTGCGGGCTCTTGAAATAGTGCTGCGCGGTGAGCCTGCGGCGCGGCTCCTGCTGGTCGACATAGGCGCCCTGCGCGATGCAGATCAGCGCGTCATGCGCCTCGTAGATTTCCGGCTTCGGGAAATACACGTCGTTGGTCGCGACCAGCGGCAGGTCCATCGCATAGGCCATCTCGACATGGCCGCGCTCCGACAGCTTCTCGGCCTCGGGCAAGCCGTCCTCGCCGGGATGGCGCTGCAGCTCGACATAGAGCCGGTCGGGAAAGGCCGCCTTGAGCCGCCCCATCAGCGCCTCGGCCTTGGGTCTCTGGCCCTGCCGCAAGAGCCGTCCGATCGGGCCATCGGGGCCGCCCGTCAGGCAGATCAGCCCGCCCGACAGCGCCTCGATCTCCTCGATCGAGACCTGCGGAAGCTGCCCGTCGCTCTTGAGGTAGAGACAGGAGTTCAACTTCATCAGGTTCATGTAGCCGGCCTCGCTCTGCGCCAGCAGAACGATCGGCGCGGGTAGCTCGGGGCGCTTGCCCGGCTCGGGCGGCAGGTAACACAGGTCGACCTGGCAGCCGACGATCGGCTGCACCCCCGATTTCGCCGCCGTCTCGGAGAATTCGAGCGCCGCGAACATGTTGTTGGTATCGGTGATCGCCACGGCGGGCATCTCGGCCTTGGCGGCGAGACCCGGCAGCTTCTTCACGGGGATCGCGCCTTCGAGCAACGAGTGCTCGGTGTGAACGCGCAGATGTATGAATCGGGGATTGGCCATGCCGGAGTTCTATCCCGACGAGGCGGACGCGGGAAGCGCGCGCCGCCCCTGCCCCCCGGTCAGTCCGAAAGTTGTGATGCGAGATCCACGAGCTTTCGCGAGCCAGTGAGATCGGCGGCCGCCTGCGTGGCCCGGATCGCCATGCCGCCTGCGCTCTCCACCGCCATCAGCTCCAGAAATTCGGCGCGGCGCGCGCCGTCCGGAGCTTCGACCCGCGCCATCACGATCTCGCCACCGGAGGTCGCCACGAAATCGCGCACCGTGCCGACTGCTTCGCCCATGCTGGCGCTCCGTTCCAAGCCCGGATGATCCGTGACGAGCAGCCATGGATATCGGCTCGTCAGCGGCACCGCCGATGGCATCGGGCAGATGGTGCGTGGCGAGGATGGCGGCTTGGCTCGGGCGATCCATGGACGGCCTCCATCGGACCCATCCTTCAGGCGAGCCCGCGCCCCTCGACTCGCGTTCCGCCACGGCAGATACGAGACACTTGCCAAGCGCGGCCCGCATCGGGTTTCATGTTGTTCGACATGAGGGTGTCCCGGTCTACGCCGCATCGACCGGGTAGGATCACCCAAAGGCACATGGTAAGGCGGCGGATCTAGCGATGACCGAGATCGCGTTTCTTCTCAACGGAGAGACGGTACGCGCAGGCGGGGCGCCGACGCGCAGCCTGCTCGATTACCTTCGTGAACAACGGGGCCTGACCGGCACCAAGGAGGGCTGCAACGAGGGTGATTGCGGCGCCTGCACGGTGATCGTCACCGACCCCGAGGGGGGCCTGCGCGCGCTCAACGCCTGCATCCTGTTCCTGCCGCAACTCCAGGGCCGTGCCGTGCGCACGGTCGAGGGGCTGGCCGAGGGCGGTGCGCTGCATCCCGTCCAGCAGGCGATGGTCGAGCATCACGGCAGCCAATGCGGCTTTTGCACGCCGGGCTTCGTGATGGCGATGGCCGCGGCCCATGCGCAGGGCCGCACCGACCATGACGACCAGCTTGCGGGCAATCTGTGTCGCTGCACCGGCTACGCGCCGATCATCCGCGCGGCCGAGGCCGCCGAAGGCACCGCCCTACCCGCGTGGATCGAAAGCGACCGCGAGAAGCTCGCGACGCTCACCACCGCGCAGGTCGCGGGCGACGCCGCCCGGAGCGGCGACGCTGCCAGCGGCCCGGCGGGCGGTCATGCGCCCTACGAGCCCGAGGCGGGCCGGGGCAGCGATGCGACGCTGACCGAAGCGCCGGGCTTCATGCCCGAGAGCGCCGACGAACTGGCAGCGTGGTATCTCGACCACCCCGAGGCGACGCTGATCGCGGGCGCCACCGATGTCGGGCTGTGGGTCACCAAGGGGCTGCGCGCCCTGCCGGAGACGGCCTTTCTCAACCGTTGCGGGGATCTGAAGCGCATCGAGACCAAGGATGGCCGCATCCGCTTCGGTGCGGGTGTGACGATGACGCGAGTCATGGAAACGCTCGCCGCGCCCTACCCCTCCTATGCCGAGATGGTGCGCCGCTACGGCTCGGTGCAGGTGCGCAACGCCGCCACGATCGGCGGCAGCCTCGCCAACGGCTCGCCCATCGGCGACAACGCCCCCGCACTGATCGCGCTGGGCGCCACGATCCACCTACGGCACGGCGACGACCGTCGCGAGTTGCCGCTCGAGGCGTTCTTCATCGACTACGGCAGGCAGGACCGGCAACCCGGCGAGTTCGTCGAGGCGGTGAGCCTGCCCGAGACCCGCGAGAGCTTCCACGTCTACAAGATCTCCAAGCGTTTCGACCAGGACATTTCCGCCGTCTGTGCCGCATTCGACGTGAGCGTCGAGAACGGGGTGGTCACCGCGATCCGTACCGGCTTCGGCGGCATGGCCGCGACGCCCAAGCGCGCCTCTGCCTTCGAGGCCGCGCTCACCGGCAAGCCTTGGAACATCGAAAGCGTCGAGACGGCGCTGCCCGCATTGGCCGACGACTTCACCCCGCTCACCGACATGCGTGCCTCGGCCCAGTATCGGCTGGAGGCGGCGCAGGGCCTCGCGCGGCGCTACTTCGCCGAGGTGTCGGGCCAGCGAACCAGCGTTCTGGAGGTGCGGGCATGAGCGTCGGCAAACCCCTCCCCCATGACAGCGCGGTGCTGCACGTCACCGGACAGGCGCGCTACATCGACGACATCCCCGCCCCCGCCCATGCGCTGCACCTCGCCTTCGGCCTGTCGCGCATCGCGCGCGGGCGCATCGTGTCGATGAATCTCGACCGCGTGCGCGCCGCCCCCGGTGTCGCCATGGTGCTGACGGCCGAGGATCTCGACCGGCCCGCCGACTGCTCGCCCAGCGCCCATGACGAGCCGCTGCTGTCGGACGGCGCGGTGCATTACCTCGGCCAACAGCTCTTCCTCGTCGCCGCCGACAGCCACCTCGCCGCGCGCAAGGCGGCGCGGCTGGCGGAGGTGGAATACGAGGAAGAGGAGCCCATCCTCACCGTCGAGCAAGCGCTCGCCGCCAATTCGCGCTTCGAGGACGGGCCGCGCATCTGGTCCAAGGGCGACGCCGAGGCCGCCATCGCGAACGCCCCGCGCAAGCTCAGGGGCCGGATCGAGATGGGCGGCCAGGAGCACTTCTACCTCGAAGGCATGGCCGCGATGGCGCAGCCGCAGGAGGACGGGGTCACGATCCACTCCTCGACCCAGCACCCGACCGAGATCCAGCACAAGGTGGCCGATGCGCTTGGCCTGCCGATGTCGGCGGTCAAGGTCGAATGCCGACGCATGGGCGGCGGCTTCGGCGGCAAGGAGAGCCAGGGCAACGCGCTCGCCGTGGCCTGCGCCATCGTCGCGCAGAAAACGGGCCGCGCCTGCCGGATGCGCTACGACCGCGACGACGACATGACCATCACCGGCAAGCGGCACGATTTCCGCGTCGATTACGAGGTCGGGTATGACGAGAGCGGCCGGGTGCTCGGCGTCGACTTCACCCATTACACCCGCTGCGGCTGGTCGCTCGACCTGTCGCTGCCGGTGGCCGACCGGGCGATGCTGCATGCCGACAACGCCTATCTGCTCGACGCGGTGCGGATCACCTCGCACCGGCTCAAGACCAACCACCAATCCGCCACCGCATTCCGCGGCTTCGGCGGACCGCAGGGCGTGCTCGGCATCGAGCGGGTGATGGACGAGGTGGCGCATGAGCTGGGCCTCGACCCGGTCGAGGTACGGCAGCGCAACTACTACCGCGCGGCCTCAGAGCTGAACGAGGCGCCGCAGCACCACGACGACCCGGCGCCCGCCCTGCCTGCCGATGGCGACACAGACCTCGCCTCGCGCGGCGCGCAGACGCAGCTTCCTGCGGGAGAGGCCGCGCCGGAAAAGGGTCGCAACACCACGCCCTACGGCATGGAGGTCACCGATTTCATCCTGCACGAGATGACCGAGCGGCTGCTGGAGACCTCGGACTACAAGGCCCGCCGCGAGGCCATCGCGCAGTGGAACGCCGAGAACCCGATCCTCAAGCGCGGCATCGCCTTCTCGCCGGTGAAGTTCGGCATTTCCTTCACGCTCACGCACCTCAACCAGGCCGGCGCGCTGGTGCATGTCTACCAGGATGGTTCGATCCACCTGAACCATGGCGGCACCGAGATGGGACAGGGCCTGTTCCGCAAGGTGGCGCAGGTCGCCGCTTCGCGCTTCGGCGTCTCGCCCGAGCGGGTGCGGATCACCGCGACCGACACCCATAAGGTGCCCAACACCTCGGCCACCGCCGCCTCCTCCGGCTCGGATCTGAACGGCATGGCGGCGAAGGCCGCCTGCGACACGATCCGGACCCGGATCGCCGAGTTCCTCGCCGGGCTGCATCAGTGCAGTGCCTCCGAGGTGCGCTTCGCCGATGACCAAGTGCATGTCGGCGGCGAGACCTTGAGCTTCGAGCAGGCGGTCAAGCTCGCCTACGAGGCGCGCGTGAGCCTCTCGGCCACCGGCTTCTACAAGACGCCGGACCTGAAATGGGACCGCATCAAGGGTCAGGGCCGGCCCTTCTTCTACTTCGCGCACGGTGCCGCCGTGACCGAGGTGGCGATTGACACGCTGACCGGCGAAAACCGCATCCTGCGGACCGACATCCTGCATGATGCGGGCCATTCGCTGAACCCGGCGCTCGACCGTGGCCAGATCGAGGGCGGCTACGTGCAGGGCGCGGGCTGGCTCACCACCGAGGAGCTGGTCTGGGACGAGAAGGGCGCACTCCGGACCCACGCGCCCTCGACCTACAAGATTCCCGCCTGCTCGGACCGGCCGGACCTGTTTCACGTGGATCTGTGGGACGCGCCGAACCCGGCGCAGACGATCTACCGCTCCAAGGCGGTGGGCGAGCCGCCCTTCATGCTCGGCATTTCAGCCTTTCTGGCGCTGAGCCACGCGGCCTCTTCCTGCGGTCCCGCCTATCCGAACCTCGACGCGCCCGCCACGGCCGAGCGCGTGCTCGCTGCCGTCAGGAGGGCGAAGGGGTGAGCTTCGACCGCGACAGCCTGGCCGCCGCCATCGCCGCCCACGGGCCGGTGGTGCGCGTGCTGGTCGCGGCGACCGCGGGCTCGGCGCCGCGCGATGCCGGCACCGCGATGCTGGTCTGGGAGGAGGGCCAGTCCGGCACCATCGGCGGCGGCGCGCTCGAACACGAGGCGATCCGATCGGCGCGCGACATGCTGGCGGCGGGGCGCGCCACTGCGCAGCGCCGCCTGCCGCTGGGCCCGGCGCTGCGTCAGTGCTGCGGCGGGGCCGTGACACTGGTGTGGGAGCGTTTCGAGGCGGGCGATCTGCCCGACAGCCTGCCCCGCGCCCGTCCGCTCGGCCCCGCGCACGAGATGCCGGAGGCCGTGGCGCGCAAACGTGACACGATGCGGCCCGGTGCGGCACCGGCGCTGGTCGAGAACTGGCTGATCGAGGCCGCCCTCCCCAATGCGCGGCCGCTCTGGGTCTGGGGCGCCGGCCATGTCGGCCGTGCCGTGGTCTCGGTCATGGCCCCCCTGCCCGGTCGCGCGATCACCTGGATCGATCTCGCGCCCGACTGCTTTCCGGACACCATCCCCGAAGGCGTCACGGCGATCCCCGCCGCGACGCCGCCGGCGCTGATGCCGCGCGCACCGCGCGATGCCGATCACCTGATCCTGACCCGCGACCACGACCTCGATCTCGCGCTGTGCCACGCCGCCCTGAACCACGGCTTCGCCAGCTGCGGGCTGATCGGCTCGGCCACGAAATGGGCCCGCTTCCGGTCGCGTCTCGCGGCGCTGGGCCATTCCAACGCCTTGATTTCCCGCATTGCCTGTCCGATCGGTGACACCTCACTGGGCAGAGATCCCCAAGCCATTGCCGTCGGCGTGGCCGCCGCGCTACTGAGGTCCGGGAACAAGACGATGACGAGGGACCGGGCCGTATGACGACGCCGTTGCTGGAGCTGTCCGGCCTGACCAAGGCCTATCCCGGCGTCGTGGCCAATTCGGAGGTATCCTTCGACATCGCGCGCGGCGAGGTCCATGCGCTTCTGGGCGAGAACGGCGCGGGCAAGTCGACGCTGGTCAAGACGATCTACGGCCTCGTGCAGCCCGATGCCGGGACCATGCGCCTCGACGGCCAGCCCTTCGCGCCGCCGGAACCCCGCGCCGCACGCGCCGCCGGCGTCGCCATGGTGTTCCAGCATTTCTCGCTCTTCGACGCGATGAGCGTGGCCGAGAACGTGGCGCTGGGCATGGAGACGCCGCCCGCGCTGAACCGACTCGCGGCGCAGATTCGCGAGGTCTCGCAATCCTACGGCCTGCCGCTCGACCCCGACCGCATCGTCGGAGACCTCTCGGCCGGCGAACGCCAGCGGGTCGAAATCGTGCGCTGCCTGCTGCAGGAGCCCCGGCTCCTGATCATGGATGAGCCGACCTCGGTGCTGACCCCGCAGGAAGTGCAGATCCTGTTCGAGACGCTGCGCAAGCTGCGCGCCGAGGGCGTCTCGATCCTCTATATCAGCCACAAGCTGGAGGAGATCCGCACCATCTGCGACAGCGCGACGATCCTGCGCCATGGCAAGGTGGTCGGCAAATGCGACCCCAAGGTCACGGCCGCGCGCGACATGGCTGAGCAGATGGTCGGCGCGACGCTGTCCACACCTTCGCGCGCGGGCGGTCGCACCGGCGAGGTGGTGCTGGAGCTGACCGGCCTCTCGGCCCCCGCCCCGCGCGCCTTCGGCACCGCTCTCAAGCATATCGACCTGAGCCTGCGCGCGGGCGAGGTGCTCGGCATCGGCGGCGTCGCCGGCAACGGTCAGGACGAGCTGGCCATGGCGCTGTCGGGCGAAATGTCCGTGGCGCCCGGCATGATCCGCCTGAAGGGCCGCGAAATCGGTACCGTTGGCGTCAATGCACGCCGCCGGATGGGACTTCTCTGCGCCCCCGAGGAGCGCATGGGCCACGCCGCCGCCCCGGATATGAGCCTCACCGAGAACGCGCTTCTGACCGCCGGTCCGCGCGAGGATCTGGTGCGGCACGGCTTTCTGCGCTGGGGCCGGGCCCGCGGTTTCGCCGAGCGGGTGATCCAGCGTTTCGACGTACGCACGCCGGGTGCCGGCACCGCGGCGCGGGCGCTGTCGGGCGGCAACCTGCAGAAATTCGTCATCGGTCGCGAGATCATGCAGCGCCCCGAGGTACTGGTCGTGAACCAGCCCACCTGGGGCGTCGACGCCGCCGCCGCCGCGACGATCCGGCAGGCGCTCTTGGACCTCGCCGAGGCGGGTGCGGCGCTGATCGTCATCAGCCAGGACCTCGACGAGCTGATGGAGATCTCGGACCGCTTCGCGGCGCTGAACGGCGGCAGCCTGAGCGCGCCGCGCCCGGCAGAGGGGCTGGGTATCGATGAGATCGGGATGATGCTGGGCGGCGCGCATGACATGACGCCAGCGCATGGGGAAGGCTGAGGGATCTTGATTATTTCCGGAGTGAAGAAGCAGGGGCCCCGCGCCTCGGGAGCCACCGTGTGATCCGGCTCGACCGCCGCCCCGAACCGTCCCACGCCTGGACGATCGCCACGCCCTTCGTTGCCGTGGCGCTGACCATGGTGGCGGGCGGGCTGATGTTCGCGCTCCTGGGCAAGGACCCGGTCGAGGCGATCCGCACCATCTTCTGGGACCCGCTCTTCGGGGATTTCGCCTCCTATTCGCGGCCCCAGCTCCTCGTGAAGGCGGGGCCGCTGATCCTCATCGCCATCGGCCTCTCCCTGGGCTTCCGGGCTGGGATCTGGAACATCGGCGCCGAGGGGCAATACATCCTCGGGGCGATCTGCGCCGCCGCCACCGGCCTTGCCATCTATCCCGCCGAAACGTGGATCGTGTTTCCCGCGATGATCGTCGCGGGCGCGCTGGGCGGGCTGCTCTGGGCGATGATCCCGGCGCTGCTGAAGGTCCGCTTCGGCACCAACGAGGTGCTGGTCTCGCTGATGCTGGTCTATGTCGCCGAAGCGCTGCTGGCCTCGATGTCGCTGGGGCTGCTTCGCAACCCCGAGGGCATGGGCTTTCCCGGCTCACGCAACCTCGCGCAATACCCCTCCGCCGCCAATCTCGACCTGATCCCGGGCACCGGGCTGCACTGGGGCGTGGCGCTGGCCTTTGCCGCGGTGATCGTGGGCCAGGTGGTGATGACCCGCCACCAGCTCGGCTTCAGGGTCCGCCTCGCCGGGCAGAGCCCACGCGCCGCCGTCTTCGGCGGCGTCAATCCGGGCTGGCTCGTCGTGGTCTGCATGGGCATCTCCGGCGGGCTTGCCGGGCTTGCGGGGATGTTCGAGGTGGCCGGTCCCGCGGGTCGGCTCAGCATCGACTTCAACGTGGGCTACGGCTTCACCGCGATCATCGTGGCCTTCCTCGGGCGGCTGAACCCGATCGGCATCCTGCTGGCCGGGCTGCTGATGGCGCTCACCTATATCGGCGGCGAGCTGGCGCAGCTGCAGATGAACCTGCCGCTGGCCGCGATCCAGATGTTCCAGGGCATGCTGCTGTTCTTCCTGCTGGCGGTCGATCTTCTGACCAATTTCAGCATCCGTTTCGGCCGGAGGGTGGCGGCATGAGCAATATCGACCCGATCCTGCTGCTCTCGGCGATCATCATCGTCTCCACCCCGATCCTGCTCGCCGCGATCGGCGAGCTGGTGGTCGAACGCGCCGGCGTGCTCAACCTCGGCGTCGAGGGGATGATGATCACCGGCGCGGTCTGCGGCTTCATCGCCGCGACCTCGACCGGCTCGCCCTGGCTCGGCTTCGCGGGGGCGGCCTTGGGCGCGGCGCTGCTGTCGATGGTCTTCGGCGTGCTCACCCAGCTGTTCCTGTCGAACCAGGTGGCGACCGGCCTTGCGCTGACGCTGTTCGGCCTCGGCCTCTCGGCGCTTCTGGGACAGGGTTATATCGGCGTGAAGGGTCCGGTGGTGCCGGATCTCTACCTGCCGGTGCTGCGCGACATTCCCTTTTTCGGCCCGGTGCTGTTTCGCCACGACGCCATGGTCTACATCGCGCTCTTCATCGTGCTCGGCGTCTGGCTGTTTCTCAACCGGACCCGTGCCGGCCGGGTGCTGCGCGCGGTAGGCGAGAACCACGACGCGGCGCATGCGCTCGGCTACAAGGTGGTGCGGGTGCGGCTTTTGGCCATCGCCTTCGGCGGCGCCTGCGCGGGGCTGGGCGGCGCCTATCTCAGCCTCGTGCGCGTGCCGCAATGGACCGAAGGGATGACCGCCGGCGCCGGCTGGATCGCGCTCGCCATCGTCGTCTTCGCCAGCTGGCGACCGGGTCGGCTGGTGCTGGGCGCCTGGCTGTTCGGCGGTGCCACGGCGCTGCAACTGGCGCTGCAGGCCTCGGGCGGCGTGCAGATCCCGATCGAATACCTGCAGATGGCGCCCTACTTGGCGACCATCCTCGTTCTCGTCATCCTGCGGGCGGGGCGCGCCCCCGGCTCGCTCGGCCGCAGCTTCCACGCCTCGAGCTGAGGCGGAAGATCCACCAACAGGGAACAACGACATGACCTTCAAGACAGTGCTTCTGGGTGCCACCGCCGCCATGGGCCTCGCCACCGGGGCGATGGCGCAGGACGACAAGACCAAGGTTGGCTTCATCTATGTCGGCCCGATCGGCGATCTGGGCTGGTCCTACCAGCACGACCAGGGCCGCCTCGCGGTCGAGGAAGAGTACGGCGACAAGGTCGAGACGGTCTATGTCGAAAGCGTCCCCGAGGGCCCCGACGCCGAGCGCGTGCTGACGCAGATGGCGCTGCAGGGAGCGGACCTGATCTTCACCACTTCCTTCGGCTTCATGGAGCCGACGATGAACGTCGCGGCGAAGTTCCCGGACGTGAAGTTCGAGCACGCCACCGGCTATCAGCGCGCCGACAACGTCTCGACCTACTCGGCCCGCTTCTACGAGGGCCGCGCCGTGCAGGGCCTGATCGCCGGTGAGATGACCGAGAGCAACATCATCGGCTATATCGGCTCCTACCCGATCCCCGAGGTGATCCGCGGCATCAACGCCGCCTACATCCAGGCCAAGAAGGTCAACCCCGAGGTCGAGTTCCGCGTGGTCTGGGCCTACACATGGTTCGACCCGGCGAAAGAGGCCGAGGCCGCCAAGGCGCTGATCGACGCCGGCGCCGACGTGATCCTGCAGCACACCGATTCCACGGCGCCGCAAGCTGCGGCGCAGGAGGCGGGCGACGTCATCACCTTCGGCCAGGCCTCCGACATGCTCGACTACGCGCCCGAGCCGCGGGTCAGCTCGATCATCGACAACTGGAACCAGTATTACGTCGACCGGGTCGGCGCGGTGATCGACGGCAGCTGGGAGTCGACCGATACCTGGGGCGGCATCGACAGCGGCATGGTGGAGATCGGTGAGATCACCGAGGCCGTGCCGGCCGAGGTGAAGGAGGCCGCGCTGGCGCTCAAGGATGCGATCGCCGCCGGCGAGACCCACCCCTTCACCGGCCCGATCAACAAGCAGGACGGCTCGGAATGGCTGGCCGAGGGCGAGGTGGCCGATGACGAGACGCTGCTCGGCATGAACTTCTACGTCGAGGGGATCGAGGGCGACATCCCGCAGTAACCTGCCTCCAGCGACAACTCGAAGGCCCGCCCCCGTGGCGGGCCTTTTCGTGTTCGCGCATGATCCGCCCCCCGTGTAGCATGGCGCCAGCGCAAGGGAGGACGCGACATGCCAAGGATCAGACCCTGCCTATGGTTCGACGGGCAGGCAGAGGAGGCCGCCGAGTTCTATGTCTCGGTCTTTCCGAACTCGGAGATCACCGCGCGCAACACCAGTGCCATGGACTGGCCCGGCGGCCGCGCCGGCGACGTCATCCTCGTCGAGTTCAGCCTCGACGGTCAGGAGATGCAGGCGCTGAACGGCGGGCCCTACGCCACCTTCAACGAATCGGTCTCGCTCTCGGTCCCCTGCCCCGATCAGGCCGGGCTGGACCGGCTCTGGGCGGCCCTGCTGGCGGATGGCGGGGAGGAGATGCAGTGCGGCTGGCTCAAGGATCGCTACGGTCTGCGCTGGCAACTGGTGCCCGAGCCTTTCGAGGCGATGCTGCGGGAGGCGGATGAAGACCAGTCGAAACGGCTGATGGCGGCGATGATGGAGATGGTGAAGCTCGACCTCGCGGCGCTGGAGCGCGCCTGCCGGGGGGGTGCGCCCGCCCGGTAGGACGGGCGCACCGCGATCTAGCCGTCGGCGCGGATCGTAGCGTTGGCGGGATCGTAGGGGCTGTCCTCGCAGACTTCGGCATCCCACAACTCGCGGAACATCCTGAGCTTGAGCTTCGTCCCCGGCGCCGCCAGATCCGGGCGCACATAGCCCATGCCGATGGACTTCCCGAAGGCCGCCGACCAACCGCCCGAGGTCAGCCGCCCGACCTTCTCACCACCCGCATAGAGCGCCTCGCGGCCCCACGGATCGGCGTCCTGCGGCCCGTCGATCAACAGCGTCACGCATTTCGAGCGGATGCCGATACCCTCCATCGCCGCCTTGCCGTGGAACTCCTTGGACAGGTCGACGAAGCGGTCGAGACCGGCCTCGAGCGGCGTAGCATCCCGGCCCAGCTCGGTGCCGAAGGCGCGGTAGGACTTCTCCTGCCGGAGCCAGTTCTGCGCCCGCGCGCCCACCAGTTTCATTCCCGAAGGCGCGCCCGCCTCCACCAGCCTGTCCCACAGGTGGGTCTGCATCTCGATCGGATGGTGCAACTCCCAGCCCAGCTCACCGGTATAGGCGACGCGCAGCGCCCGCACCGGCACCATGCCCAGTTCGATCTCGCGGCACGACAGCCATGGGAACCGCTTGTTCGACAGCACCGTCGCGGGGTCGGCGTCGCGCACCAGCCGGTTCAGCACCTCGCGCGAACGGGGGCCCGCGATGGCGAAGACGCCCCATTGCGTGGTCACGTCCTGCACGTCGATCCGGCCGAACTCGGCCTCCTTGTCCTCCACGGCCTTTCGTAGGAAATCGCCGTCATAGGCCGCCCAGACCCCGGCCGAGACGAGGTAGAACCGGTCCTCGGCCAGCCGCACGATGGTGTATTCGGTGCGCGTGGTGCCGGCATCCGTCAGCGCGTAGGTGAGGTTGATGCGGCCGACCTTCGGCAGCTTGTTGGTGGTGAACCAGTCGAGGAAGGCCGCCGCGCCCGGCCCCTTCACCTCGTGCTTGGCAAACGCCGTGGCGTCGATCAGCCCGACGCCTTCGCGGATCGCCTTCGCCTCGCTTGCCGCGTATTCCCACCAGCCGCCCCGCCGGAACGAGCGGGCGTCGTGGTCGAAGCCCTCGGGCGCATCGGCGGGGCCATAATAATTCGGCCGTTCCCAGCCGTTCACCTGCCCGAACTGCGCGCCTGCCTTCTTCTGCCGGTCATAGGCGGGCGAGGTGCGCAGCGGTCGCGCCGCCGGGCGCTCCTCGTCGGGGTGGTGCAGGATGTAGACGTGCTCATAGGCCTCCTCGTTCTTGGCCACGGCATAGTCGGTCGTCATCCAAGACCCGAACCGCTTGGGGTCGAGCGACGCCATGTCGATCTCGGCCTCGCCCTCGACCATCATCTGCGCGAGGTAGTGCCCCGCCCCGCCAGCCGCCGTGATACCGAAGGAAAAGCCCTCGGCCAGCCACATGTTGCGCAGGCCCGGCGCCGGGCCGATCAGCGGGTTGCCGTCGGGCGTGTAGCAGATCGGGCCGTTGAAATCGTCCTTGAGCCCCACCGTCTCCGAGGACGGGATACGATGAATCATCGACATGTATTCCTCCTCGATCCGGTCGAGATCGAGCGGGAACAGGTCGGCACGGAAGCTGTCGGGCACGCCGTAGGGGAAGCGCGCGGGGGCGCCGCGCTCGTAAGGCCCGAGGATCCAGCCACCGCGTTCCTCGCGCACGTACCACTTGGCGTCGGCGTCGCGCAGCACCGGGTGCTGCGGGTTGTCCTTGCGCCATTCGACCAGGGCCGGGTCGGGCTCGGTGACGATGAACTGGTGCTCGACCGGGATCGCCGGGATCTTGATGCCGAGCAGGCGCGCGGTGCGCTGCGCGTGGTTGCCGGTGGCGGTGACGACATGCTCGGCGGTGATGACGGCCTGCTCGTCGGAGGGCACGAGGTTGCCGCCCTTCTCGACCATCTTGGTGACGGTCACGCGCCATTCGGAGCCGGTCCAGTCGTAGCCGTCGACCTGCCATTTGCGCTCGATCGTGACACCCCTCTGCCGCGCGCCCTTGGCCATCGCCATGGTGACGTCGGCGGGGTTTATGTAGCCGTCGGTCGGATGGAAGATCGCGCCTTCGAGGTCCTCGGTGCGCACCAGCGGCCAGCGCTCCTTGATCTGCGCGGGCGTCATCCATTCGAACGGCACGCCCACCGTCTCGGCGGTCGAGGCATAGAGCATGTATTCATCCATGCGCGCCTTCGACTGCGCCATGCGCAAATTGCCGACCACGAAGAACCCGGCGTCGAGCCCGGTCTCCTGCTCCAGTGTCTTGTAGAGCTTGATCGAATGGTCGTGGATCCAGGTCGTCGCGTAGGACATGTTGAAATAAGGCAGCAGCCCGGCCGCGTGCCATGTCGAGCCCGAGGTCAGCTCGTCGCGCTCGAGAAGCATCACCTCATCCCACCCGGCTTTCGCGAGGTGATAGGCGATCGAGGTGCCGACGGCGCCACCGCCGACGACAAGGGCTTTCACATGGGTCTTCATCGCGCGCACTCCGGGGCTGGCCTTGCCCGCACCATCGCGCGAATCCGCGAAACGGCCCGAAGCCCGGCGACCTCTCGCGCGCCGAATGCGACAAGAGCGGCGCGGAGGCGCGGAAACTCTGGACAGGCGCGGCAAGCATGACGTCCAATGACGCCACCCTCTGCGCATAGTCCCGGGAGCAGCCATGAAGACGCTCGATGTCGCCGAGGCGGCGCGGATCATCGACCGGATGGATGGGGGGCTGGACGGGCCCGACGTCGTCGAAACCATCGACCTGCGCGGCGTGCAGGCGGCGATGCTGAAACGCGGCATCCTCTACATCGCCGGGACCAACGAATTCTCGGACTGGTTCGAGTTCAACTTCGACTTCATCCATGACCGCGCCCCCGATGCGCATGGCTTCCGCATGGCGGCGGGCGACAGCGGCGCGATCTGGCACGCGGGATTCCTCGAACACGCGCAGATCGTCTACGCCTTCGCCAAGCCGCAGAAACCTGCCTTCATCATCGGTCATTCCCTTGGCGGAGCCTCGGCGCAGATCGTCGGCGCCTCGCTCGGGGTGCCGAGCCTTTCCTTCGGCAGCCCGCGCACGCATCTCGGGCGTGCGCATTTCGGCCGCGAGGGCTTCGTGCTCAACATCTGCCGCACCGACGACACGCTGTGCCACCTGCCACCGCGCTTCTTCGGCTTTCGCCATATCGGCTCGGTGCACTGGCTGAGCCCACCGGTGAGCGATGTCGAGGAGGGGCATTCGATCGCGAGCTATGCCGAGCTGCTCGAGCAGGGGCCCCTGCCCGCGGCCTTCCCCAAGGCCTGGCCACCCAGCGCCTGAGCGCCCTCGCCTGCCCGGTTGTGAAGCCCCCCGCGCCCCCGTAAAAGGCGCGCAACGTCTGGGAGGACCTCATGCAGATCTGCCGAAGCATCGCCGCCATCCGCGACGCGGTCGCGGGGTTTCGCGCCGAGGGCCAGAGCATCGGCCTGGTCACCACCATGGGCGCCCTGCATGCCGGCCATATGAGCCTGATCGAGGCGGCCAGACGCGATCATGGCCGGGTCGTCGCGACGATCTTCGTGAACCCGACCCAGTTCGGCGATCCGAAGGACCTGGAGACCTATCCGCGCACAGAAGAAGCCGATCTGGCGATGCTGGAGGCGGCGGGCTGCGACGCGGTGCTGATCCCGCGCGCCGACGAGATCTATCCCGAGGGCGACGAGACCATCGTCGAGACGCGAGACCTCGCCGTGCGGCTGCATGGGGCGGTGCGGCCCGGCCATTTCCGGGGCGTCGCCACCGTCGTCACCAAGCTGTTCAACATCACCCGCCCCGACGCCGCCTATTTCGGCGAAAAGGACTACCAGCAGCTTCAGGTGATCCGCCGCATGGCGCGCGATCTGCACATGAACATCGACATCGTCGGCGTGCCGACCATGCGCGAGGCGGACGGGCTCGCCATGTCGTCGCGCAACGTCCGGCTGGGGCCCGAGGACCGGGCCGCGGCGGTGGTGCTGAACCGCGCGCTCGACCGGGCCGAGCGGATGGCCATCGAGCGCGCCAGCCCGGCGCAGATCGAGGCCGCGATCCGCGCCTGCCTCGCCGACGAGCCGCGCGCGACGCTGACCGGGCTCGACCTGGCGCGGCCCGGCGACCTCGCACCGCTTTCGCAATCCGCCGACATGCCCTTGTCGGAGCCCGTAGCCATCATGATCTCGGCGCAGTTCGGCGAGGTCCTCTTGATCGATCAGAGGGAGATCGCCCCATGAGCACCCAGACCGAAACGATCCGCCGCACGACGGTCCCGCAGATCGCCCGCCGCAAGGGCGGCGAGCCGATCGTCTCGCTCACCTCATACCACGCGCACACCGCCGCGATCGTCGACCGCCACGCGGATTTCATCCTCGTGGGCGACAGCCTCGGCATGGTGATGCACGGCATGGAAAGCACGGTCGGCGTCTCGCTCGACCTGATGATCATGCATGGCCGTGCCGTGGTGCGCGGCACCAAGAAGGCGCTGATCGTCGTCGACATGCCCTTCGGCAGCTACGAGGAAAGCCCCGCCATGGCCTTTCGCAACGCCGCGCGGGTGATGAAGGAAACCCAGTGCGGCGCCGTGAAGCTCGAGGGCGGCGCCCGCATGGCCGAGACGATCCGTTTCCTCGTGGAGCGCGGCATCCCGGTGATGGCCCATATCGGCCTGACGCCGCAGTCGAGCCATGTCATGGGCGGCTTCAAGACCCAAGGCCGCGACGAAGAGACCTGGGAGGCGCATCTCGAGGACGCCCGTGCCGTGGCCGAGGCCGGCGCCTTCGCCGTGGTGCTCGAGGGCATGGTCGAGCCGCTGGCCGCGAAGATCACCAAGGCGGTGGAGATCCCGACCATCGGCATCGGCGCATCGGCCGAATGCGACGGCCAGATCCTCGTGCTCGAGGACATGCTGGGACTGAACCCTTGGACCCCGAAATTCGTGAAGGTCTATGGCCAGCTCGGTCCGATGATCGAGGATTCCGTGAAGCGCTACGCCGAGGACGTGAAGTCACGCGCCTTTCCGACGGAGGACGAGGTATACCGCTGACACATGTCGTTGAAAGGATACCGATGTTCCATCGTCGTCACCTGATCGCCCTCGGCGTCGCCGGGCTTCTCGCGGCCTGCGGCGCACCCGATCCGAACCCGCTGTCGCGCGCGGCGCGCGGCGAGTTGCAGCTCGCCGACATCGTGGTCACGGCCGAGGGCGCGGGTTTCGAGAGCGGTGCGGCCCGCGACTACACGAGCCGTATCGCGCCCGATCTCGACGCCGCGTTGAGCCGGGAGTTCGCCGACAGGTTGGACCGGGGCGGCCAATGGCGGATGCTGGTCGAGATATCCCGAATCAATCTCGCCGGTGGCACCGCGACGGCGCGGGGACGCGATCAATCGCGGCTTTCGGGGGCGGTGCGCGTCATCGATCCGACGGGGGCGCTGCGCGGCAGCTACACGGTGCAGGTCCTTGCGGGCGAGGCCGCCGAAACCCGAACCGGCGCGCTTGTCGGCGCGGTGACCAACTCGGCGGGCGGGTATTACCGCGATCTGCTGGCAGCCTTTGCGCGTGATACGCGCGAACAGGTACTGGGCGGCGACCTGCCAGGCCAGCGTCTCGTGCGGCGCATGTCGAACTGATCAGGTCCTGAGCGGCCCGCCCCTGCCGGGCCGCTCGCGCAGCCGGGCCTGCAGCCTGTGGGCGGTCGCCGCATAGGCGGCCAGCACACCGAACAGGACCATCAGCGTGCGCGCGACGCTCAGATCCGCAGGCGTGTTCGACCCGAGGCAGACCAGCCCCGACAGGAACGCGAGCGCGAAGAATACGATGGCCCAGTTGCGCATTGAAACATGAATCCCATTGGCTTCAGTCGCCCGTGCAACGCGCCTGACGCGTTTTCGGTTCCGATGACATGAACCTTCTCAGGCGTCCTGCGGCCTCACGAGATCGGGAAGCGGAGCCCCTTCCGCCAGTGCCGCGATGTTGGCGATCACCCGCTCGCCCATCGCCAGGCGCCCCTCCACCGTGGCCGAGCCCATATGCGGAAGCAGCACCACGTTGGGCAGCGCCCGCAGCCGCGGGTTGATCTCGCGGCGCTTCTCGAACACGTCGAGCCCGGCGCCGCCGATTTCGCCCGCGCGCAGCGCCCGAGTCAGGGCATTCTCGTCGATCACCTCGCCGCGTGACGTGTTCACCACGACCGCGCCGGGCTTCATCAGCGCGATCCGGCGCGCATTGACCAGATGGTAGGTGGCCGGGGTGTGCGGGCAGTTGATCGACAGCACGTCGGCCTGCGCGATCATTTGGTCGAGGCTGGACCACCAGCGCGCGCCGAGGGCTTCCTCGACCTCCATCGGCAGCCGGTTGCGGTTGTGATAGCCGATCGTCATGCCGAAGGCGGCGGCGCGGCGAGCCACCGCCTGACCGATCCGGCCCATGCCGAGAATCGCCAGGTTGCGACCGGCGATCCGGCCACCCAAGAGCAGGTCCGGCGACCAGCCGTCCCATTCGCCCGATTGTAGCAGCGCGAAGGCCTCCGGCAACCGGCGCGTCACCGCGAGGATCAGCACCATGGTCACATCGGCGGTGTCCTCGGTGGCGACATCGGGGGTGTTGGTCACGGCGATACCATGCCGCGCCGCGGCCGCGACGTCGATATGATCGACGCCCGCGCCGAAATTGGCCAGAAGCCGCAGCCGCTCTCCCGCCGCCTCAAGACAGGTGTCACTGATCCGGTCCGAAAGGGTGGTGACCAGCACTTCGGCCTCGTGCAGTGCCGCATCGAGCGCCTCGCCCCCGAGCGGCGTCTCCGCCGGTCCCGGCGTGAAATCGAACCGTGCCGCGAGTTGCCGCTCCACCCCTTCGGGCAGGCGTCGCGTGGCGATCACACGAAGCCGCTTCTCCGACATGCGAACGTCCCTTGCGCTTTTCCCCGAACCGGCTTCATGACAGAGTGCCGGGACCGGGCGCGCGACGCAAGAACGCGCCTTCTGCGGGCCAGTGGCCTCGGCATCGGGACCAGACGGACAGGGCGCGGATGACGCATTTCGGACCAATCGTGACGCTGCTGCTGGCTCTGGCGGCACAGCCGGTGCTGGCTCAGGACGTGCCGGGCAGCCGCCCCAAGCCCCGGCCCGAGCGGTCGGAGACCGTGGCAGCGGCGCCCCAACCGGCGCCCGCCCCCGCCTCGCCCGCCGCCCCGCGCGAGATCGCGGTACCGGAAGGGCCCGAGAGGGGTCCCGAGACCAACCTGCCGCTGCCGCGCTTCGTGTCGCTTTCGACCGATCGCGGCAATGTCCGGCGCGGCCCGTCACTGTCGCACCGGATCGACTGGGTGTTCCTGCGCCGTGACATGCCGCTGCAGGTGACCGCCGAATACGGCCACTGGCGCCGCGTCACCGACCGCGAGGGGGTGGGCGGCTGGATGCATTACGCGATGCTGTCCGGCGTGCGCACGGTGATCGTCGATGCCGAACTGCTGCCCCTGCGCAGCCGGCCGCAGGAGAACGCCACGGTGGTGGCGCAACTTGAGGCCGGCGTGGTGGCGCGGCTGGGCGAATGCGAACCGGACTGGTGCCGCCTCACCGCCGGCGGCTACAAGGGCTGGGCGCCCAAGACGCAGATCTGGGGCGTCGCTCCGGACGAGATCCGGGACTGATCGCATGGCAGCGCAGCGCGACGACGACCGGCTGAACCTTTCGGCCGGGATCGCCTCCGTTGCGGTGGCCCTGATCCTGATCGCGGCCAAGCTCTGGGCGCTGTTCCAGACCGGCGCCCTCTCGGTCGCCGCGACGCTGGCCGATTCGGCGCTGGATCTGGCGATGTCGCTGGGCGCGCTGGCGGCGATCGCCTATGCGGCGCGGCCGGCCGACGACGACCACGCCTTCGGTCATGGCTCGGCCGAGGACCTCGCGGCGCTGGGGCAATGCCTGTTCATCCTCGCCTCGGCCGCGCTGATCGGCGGCGCCGGGGCGCAGCGCCTCGCCAACCCCGCCCCCGCGATGCCCACCGCGGAAGGGGCGGGCATCGCGGTGATGTCGCTGTCGATCGGGCTGACGCTGGCCCTAGTCGGCTGGCAGCGCCACGTGGCCCGCGCCACCGGCAACCGCGTGGTGGCGGCGGATTCGCTGCATTACCTCGGTGATCTTGTGCCCGCGCTCGGCGCGATCGGCGCGCTATGGGCCTCGCGACGCTTCGGGCTGGGCTGGGTCGACCCGGTCGTCGCGATCGGCGCGGCGCTGCTGATGGCGCGCGGCGCGCTGATCATCGGACGCGACGCTTGGGACGCGCTGATGGACCGGGCGGTGGATGCCGAAACCGTCGCCGGGATCGAGGCGATCGCCAGCGATTTTCCGGGCGTACACGGCCATCACGACCTGCGCACACGCCGCTCCGGCGGCCGGGTCTTCGTGAATCTGCATATCGAGCTCGACGGCACGCAGAGCCTGCAAGAGGCGCATGCCATCGGCGCCGCGCTCAAGCATGAGATCCTCGCCCGATACCCGCGGGCCGATGTGATCATCCACAAGGACCCGGTCTGAGGTCAGTAGCTCGATGGCGGGTCCGAGGCCGGAAAGCTTTCGTCCGCCGTCTCGTCCTGCAGGTCCCAGCGCCGCGGCGGATCGCGCATTTCCTCGCGCCCGGCCTGCCGCACCGGCCCGCCATCGTCATGGGCGAAAGCGGCGTAGCCTCGATGGCGGGCCCGGCTGGCCTGCATCCGGTCCATCCCGGCCTCGGCCGCTTCGCGGATCTCGCTGCGATAGCGCCGGACCAGCCAGACCGCGCCGCCCAGAAGGGCCAGCGTCGGCAAAAGCGCGGGCCCGCGCTTTCGGTGGTGTCGCATGACGTGCCTCCGATCCTTGTTCTCAGGGGAGGAAACGCCTGGCTGACGCGCGCGTTCCGGGAACGTCCCACCCTCAGCCAACGTTGGCCCAACAGGATCAACCAAACCCGGAGGCCGCCCATGTCCGCCAATCCAGATACGCTCGAAGGCCGTCTCCTGGCCCAGCGCAAGGTGCTTGCCCGGCTGGTCGCCGCGCTCGAGGGGCCGGCGGGCGACGAGTTGCGCGATTACATCCGCGATCGCAGCCACATGATCGCCGACGAAGAGGACCCGGGCGCGGTGCCCGGCGAAGGCCTGTCGATCGAGGGTGCCCTCGCCGACGAGATGCACCACATCTTCGAAGCCGCCGAGGCGCATCGCAAGGCGGTCTGATCCGCGTGGCCACGAAAAAGGGGCGCGGAAAACCGCGCCCCCCTTCATGGCCCTTCGGGCACTACCGGGACGCTCAGTCCCAGAAGCCTTCATCCACGCCTTCGAGCGCTTCCAGTTCCTCTTCGCTCAGGCGGGTCACGATCGCATAGGTCGCATCGTCGACGGCGACGAGGCGGACATCGCCGGTGGCCAGCATCACGTGCTTGTCCGCGATGTCGAGAAAGCCGCCGACCTCGGCCACCACGCCGACCATCTGGCCGTCGCTCGACAGGACCACGTCCTCGATCTCGCCGATCTCGTTCCAGTCCGCGCCAAGCTCGTCATAGGCGCTGACGCCGTCCCAGCCTTCGTCGTCGGCCTCGTTGATGGTGTAGATCGCCCCGCCGGTGATGTCGCGGGTCCGGATCAGATCCCCCTGCATGCCCGACAGGTCGGCGCTCGTCATCGCCGGGGTCTCGGTCATGACGTGGCTTTCGGCCAGCGCGCCGGTGGCGGCGACGGAAAGGGCGAGGGCGCTTGCGGTGAAGAGTTTCATCTTGGGCGTTCCTTTCTTGGTCCGTGTTGCCGACTCAACGGGTCGGGCGGAGCGCAGTTCCCCGCCCCGTCCCGCTCCGGCCTTCCCCTCGCGTCAGCTCAGGCCGCCAGTCCCCGCCCCTTCAAGAGGGCCTCGACGCTCGGCGTCGCGCCCCGGAACCGCTCGTAGAGCACCCCGGCCTCCTCGGAGCCGCCGCGTGACAGCACATGCGCCTCGAGCCTGCGCGCGGTATCGGGATCGAAGGGATCGCCGGTCTCGCGGAACGCTTCGAAGGCGTCCGCATCCATCATCTCGGACCACAGGTAGCTGTAATAGCCCGCCGCATAGCCGTCGCCCGAGAAGACATGCGCGAAATGCGGCGTGGCGTGGCGCATCGCGATGGCGCGGGGCATGCGGATCTCCTCCAGCAGTTCCGCCTGTCGCTGCATCGGGTCGGCGGGGGCCGGGCCGCAATGAAACTCGAGATCGACGATGGCCGAGGCCGTCTGTTCGACCGTGGCAAAGCCTTGGTCGAAATTCGCCGCCGCCAGCATCTTTTCCATCAGCGCCTCGGGCATCGGCGCGCCGGTCTCGGCATGGGTGGCGAATTCGCGCAGCACCTGCGGCACTTCGAGCCAATGCTCGAAAAGCTGGCTCGGCAGTTCGACGAAATCGCGCGCCACCGAGGTGCCCGAGATGCTCTCCCATGTCACGTCGGACAGCATCTGGTGCAGCGCGTGACCGAACTCGTGGAAGAGGGTGCGCGCATCGTCGAAGGAGAGCAGCGCCGGTTCGCCCTGGTCTGGCTTCGCGAAGTTGCACACGTTGAGGACCAGCGGCCGCACCTCCTGCCCGCCCATGCGGTGCTGCTGGCGCATCGTCGTGCACCACGCACCGGAGCGCTTGGACGGCCGGGCGAACCAGTCGCCGATGAAGACGGCAAGGTGCTTGCCGTCCCGGGTGATCTCGAAGGCGCGGGCGTCCGGGTGGTAGAGCGGTGCCTCGATCTCGCGCGCCTCGATCCCGAACAGGCGCTGCGCCACGGAAAAGGCGGCCTCGATCATCCGGTCGAGCTGGAGATAGGGCTTGAGCGTGCCGTCATCGATCTCGTGTTCGGCCCGGCGGCGAGCCTCGGCATAGTAGCGCCAGTCCCAAGGCTCCAGCGGCCCCTCATGCCCGTCGGCACGCAGCATCTCCTCGTAGATCGCGGCGTCGGCCTCGGCCGCCGCGCGCGCCGGCTCCCAGACCGCGTGCAGAAGCTCGCGCACGGATTGCGGATCCCCCGCCATCTCGGTTTCGAGCTTCCACGCGGCGTAGTCATCGTGGCCCAGAAGCTTCGCGCGTTCCTCGCGCAGCTTCAGCGTTTCCGCGGCGATGGCGCGGTTGTCGGTTTTGCCGCCATTCATGCCCCGCGCGGTCCACGCCTCGAAGGCTTTCTTCCGCAGCACCCGGTCCGGCGAATATTGCAGGAACGGCACCACCAGCGAACGCGACAGGGTGATGACCGGCCCGTTCTCGCCACCGGCGGATTTCGCGGCCGACCGCAGACCGGCGGGCAGCGGCGCCAGCGCTTCGGGCGACAACGGCATGGTCCAGCCCGCCTCGTCCGCGAGCAGGTTCTGCGAGAACTCGGTGCCCAGCACCGAGAGCCGGGCGCGGATCTCGGCCATGCGCTCCGCCTGCGCGCCTTCGAGCCGCGCCCCGGCCCGCACGAAGCGGCGATGCGTCAGCATCAGCACCCGCGCCGCTTCCCGGTCGAGCTCGAGCGTCTCGCGCGATTGCCAGAGCGTATCGATCCGCTCGAACAGTGCGCGGTTACCGATCACCCATGACGTATGGGCCGAGAGCATCGGGGCGAAATCACGTTGGAGCGACTGGCGCGCCGGCGTGCTGTCGGCGCCGGCTACCGCGTAGAAGGCGCCGAACACCCGGCCCATGCCCTCATCGGACATCTCCAGCGCGGCGATGGTGTTGTCGAAGCTGGGCGGCTCGGGGTTGGCGGCGATCGCCTCGACGGCGGCTCGCGCCTCGGCGATCACCGCCTCCGCCGCGGGCATCCAGTGATCGTCTTCGATGCGGTCATAGGGCGGCAGGCCGAAGGGCGTGTCCCAGGGCGCCAGTAGCGGATTGGTCATGCAGGTCTCCTTTGTCGGAAAACCTATGGGCGCACGGCCCCCGCTTCCAGCCCCCGCCCGCCGCAGACCGGGCAGCCCGGGCGAGGCCGGATCGCGATGCTGCGGTTCTCGGCATAGAGCGTGTCGATGATCGCCAGCCGCCCCGCCAGTGTCTCGCCCGCCCCCGTCAGCCGCTTGATCGCCTCGGCCGCCATCGTCGCGCCGACGATGCCCGGCAGCGGCGACAACACCCCCGCCTCGGCACAGGAGGGGATGAGCGAGGCGTCGGGCCGCTCGGGAAAGACGCAGGCCCAGCAGGGCGTGCCGCGCGCCGGCTCGTAGAGCGAGATCTGCCCTTCCCATTGCGTTAAGGCCGCCGCCACGAGCGGCTTGGCGGTCGCGACGGCGGCGGCGTTGACCGCCTCGCGGGTGGCGAAGTTGTCGGTGCCGTCGAGCACGAGGTCGTAATCCTCGAAGAGATCCCCGGCGATTTCGGGCGTCAGGCGGCGTTCATAGGGCCGGATCTCCACATGCGGGTTCTGCGCGCGCAGCTTGGCGGCGGCGGCGTGGACCTTGGGCATGCCGATCTGCGCCTCGTCGAACAGCACCTGCCGCCCGAGATTGCTCAGATCCACCGCGTCGTCGTCGATCACGCCGATGGTGCCGACGCCCGAGGCCGCGAGATAGGTCAGCGCCGGGCAGCCCAGGCCACCCGCGCCCACGACCAGCACCCTCGCGCGCCTGAGCGCACCCTGCCCCGGCCCGCCGATCTCGCGCAGGGTGATGTGGCGCGCATAGCGGGTCAGTTCGGTTTCCGAGAACCCCTTGCGCGGGGCCGGAACGGCGGCAGGTGCCGCACGCGCTTTCAACCGTCGCAGCCCCTTGGAATAAAGCCAGACCAGCGCGCCACCCGCCAGAAGCAGCAGCCAGAACGCCGCTTCGCCGCCCATCGCCTCGCGCAGCGGATGACCGTCGGGCAACACCAGATGCGCGGCGATCACGCCGGTCATCAAGAGACCGATCATGTAGAGCCGGGCACGGCGCGGCGCGCCGGTCAGCGCGCCGATGCCCCAAAGCGCGGCGATCATCACGCCGACCAGGATCATGCGATTCCCCCGGTCGAGCCGAAGCCGCCCTGCCCGCGCGCCGTGTCGTCGAGATCCGTGGCCAGATCGAAGACTGCCGTGACCACGGGCGCCAGCACCGCTTGGGCGATGCGCATGCCATGGGCGATGGTAAAGCTTTCCTGCCCGGCATTCATGACGATCACCCCCAAGGGCCCGCGATAGTCGCTGTCGATGGTGCCGGGGCTGTTCGGCAGGGTGATGCCGTGCTTCAGCGCCAGCCCCGACCGGGGCCGCAGCTGCAACTCATAGCCTTCGGGCACCGCGACGCGCAGCCCCGTGGGCACCAGGGCACGGGCTCCCGGGACGAGCGGGATCCCCGCCTCGCGGTCGAGCGGGTCGAGATTGGCGACCAGATCCGCCCCGGCCGCCCCTGCCGTCTGGTAGGTCGGCAACGGCAGCGACCGGTCCGCCGTGTCGGTCCAGCACAGCCTCACCCCGATGCGCGATCCCATGTTCATCTTTCCTCAAATACGCCCGCCGGAGGCGGTCCCGCCAGCCCGGCCCAGCGCCTCGGCCAGCCTCTGCGCGAGCCGCTCGGCCACCGCCCGCTTGGCCATGCGGGGCCATTCCTCGGCCCCTTCCTCGGTGATCAGCGTCACCGCGTTCTCGGCGCCACCCATGATCCCGGTGCCCGGGGAGACGTCATTGGCGACGATCCAGTCGCACCCCTTGCGCGCCCGCTTGGCGGTGGCGTTGGCGATCACGTCATCGGTCTCGGCGGCAAAGCCCACGACGAGCTCGGGCCGTCCCACCGCCATGCCCGCGACCCGCGCAAGGATGTCGGCATTCTCGGCCAGCGACAGGTCGGGCAGCGCCCCGGCGCGCTTCTTGATCTTTCGGTCCGAAGCGGTCCCGACACGCCAGTCGGCCACGGCGGCGGCAAAGATCGCCGCGTCGGCGGGCAGCGCCGCCTCGACGGCGGCGAGCATCTCGGCCGCGGTTTCGACCGCCACGATCTCCGCGCCTTCCGGCGGGGCGGCGCTGGCCGGGCCGGTCACGAAGGTGACCCGCGCCCCCAGCCGCAGCAGCGCCGTCGCGATGGCCGTGCCCTGCGCACCCGACGAGCGGTTGGCGATATAGCGCACCGGGTCGATCGGCTCATGGGTAGGCCCCGAAGTGACAAGCACGTGACGCCCCGAAAGCGGACGATCGGCGGGAGCGAGAGCGGCCTCGATCGCGGCGATGATCGCGGCGGGTTCGGACATCCGCCCCGGCCCGTATTCGCCGCAGGCCATCTCGCCCGCATCGGGGCCGACCACCATGACGCCGTCGCCCTTCAAGGTCGCGAGGTTACGCCGGGTCGCGGGATGCTCCCACATCCGGACGTTCATCGCGGGCGCGATCAGCACCGGCGTGTCGGTGGCGAGGAGCAGCGTCGAGGCGAGATCCGAAGCCCGGCCCTGCGCCATCTTGGCCATCATTTCGGCCGTGGCGGGGGCTACCACCAACAGGTCGGCCACGCGCGACAGCTGGATATGCCCCATCTCCGCCTCGGCGGTGAGGTCGAACAGCGCCTCGTGAACCTTTCTGCCTGCGAGGGCCGAGACCGAGAGCGGCGTGACGAACTGGGCCGCGCTTTCGGTCATGACCGGCGTCACCTCATGACCCGCTTTCGATAGCTGCCGGATCAGCTCCAGCGACTTGTAGGCCGCGATGCCGCCGCCGATGATCAGGAGGATGTGCGACATGGCTTCGCCCCGCAGTCAATGCGGGGCGACCCTAGGGCTTTGATGCGGCGGGGGCAATCGACGGCTCAGGCGAAGAAGCCGCGGACCTCGCGCGACTGAGCCTCGAGGCTGCGGCGCATCTTGCCGAAGGCGGCCGCCTCGAGCTGGCGTACACGCTCCTTCGACAGCCCCAGCTCGTCGCCGAGGCTTTCGAGCGTACGCGGCTCGTCACGCAGCTTGCGCTCGCGCACGATGAACTGCTCGCGGGCATTGAGCGCCGAGAGCGCCGAGAGCAGCCATTGGCGCAGCATGTCGGTGTCGTGGTTGTTCTGGACCAGCTCCGCGGCCTGAATGCCCTCGTCTTCGAGCGCCTCGATCCATTCGCGCCCCTCATCCTCGGTCGACTGCGTCGCGTTGAGCGAGAAATCGGACCCGGACAGGCGACCCTCCATCATCTCCACATCGGCGAGCGGTACGCCCACCTCCTTGGCGATCATCTTGCGCAGCGTCGCGCCATCGAGCTCGCGCCCTTCGGCCGCGGCTTCGCGCTCGATCCGGGCCTGCACCCGGCGCATGTTGAAGAACAGCGATTTCTGGGACGAGGTCGAGCCGGTGCGCACCATCGACCAGTTGCGCATCACGTAGTCCTGGATCGACGCCTTGATCCACCAGACGGCATAGGTCGAGAAGCGCACGCCGCGATCGGGGTCGAACTTGTCGGCCGCCTTCATGAGACCGAGCGAGGCCTCCTGAATGAGGTCGTTCATCGGCGCGCCGTAGCGGCGGAATTTCGAAGCCATGGAGATGGCGAGGCGCATATAGGCGGTGATGAGCCGGTGCAGCGATTTCTCGCAACGCTGGTCGCGCCAGGCATAGGCGAGTCGCAGTTCGGTCTCGGCGTCTAGGAGTTCTGCCCGCATCGCGTTGCGGGTCATCGACTGGTCCGCAAATCCGTCAAAAGCCATGTCATCGTCCCCGGGACATTAGAGGGTCGGTGCGCTTGCCATGGCCGGACGGCCTGCTAGTCACCTTGCTGACCCGTTAACGCGGCACCCTTCGAGAAAGTTTCCGACATGACCTTGCAGAATTTGACGCTGGTTCTAGGCGGGGCCGCATCGGGCAAGTCGGATTTTGCCGAAAGCCTTGCGAGAAAGGCCGAGAAGCGGCTCGTCTACATCGCCACCGGGCAGGCCTTCGATCGCGAGATGGAAGAAAAGATCGAGAGGCACCGCCGGTCGCGCGGCCCCGGCTGGCGCACGGTCGAGACACCGCTCGACCCGGGTTCGGCCATTTCCAGCCTTGCGACCGGCGAGATCGCGCTGCTCGACTGCGCGACGCTGTGGCTTTCGAACCTGCTTCTCGCAAAGGCCGATCTGGACGCCGAGGAAGCGCGGCTCTTCGCGGCCCTCGCCGACTGCCCTGCCCCGGTCATCGTGGTCTCGAACGAGGTCGGCGCCGGGATCGTACCGGAGAACGCGCTCGCACGGCGGTTTCGCGCCGCGCAGGGCGGCTTCAACCGACGTCTCGCCGCGCGGGCCGACACGGTGATCGGGGTGATGGCGGGGCTGCCCTTCGCGCTCAAGGGCGAAATGCCATGAGCGGGCTGTGGCTGATCCGGCACGGGCCCACCCATGCCAAGGGCATGTGCGGTTGGTCCGACCTGCCCGCCGACCTGTCCGATCTGGCGGCGCTGGCGCGGCTCTCGGCCCGGCTGCCTGAGGCGCCGGTGGTTTCCTCGGATCTGGACCGGGCGGTGCGAACCGCCGATGCGCTTGCGCGGGACCGGCCACGCCTTGCGCATGAGCGGGCGCTGCGCGAAATGCATTTCGGCGACTGGGAGTTGCGGCGGCACGACGAGATCGAGGCCGAGACCCCGGCGCTGATCCGCGACTTCTGGGATCGGCCCGGCGATGTCGCTCCGCCGGGCGGCGAAAGCTGGAACGCGTTGCGTGCCCGTTGCGATGGGGCCATCGACCGGCTCTGGAACGGTGGCGACCTGATCGTGGTGGCGCATTTCGGGGTGATCCTGACCCAACTGCAACGCGCGCTCGGCTGCGAGGCGCTGGAGGTCTTCGGCCACCGGATCGAGCCGCTGTCGTTGACCCGGCTGAGCCGCGAGGACGGCGTCTGGCGGGTGATCGAGATCAACGCCCTCCCCTGAACACCCTTCCAAACCTGCCGACGCCGCTCCGACCGCCCCCCGAACTTGACGACGACGGTTAACCCTTCCTGAACCATTCCCGCGCGAGCCTAGCGGGACGGACAAGGGGGGCGGCGACATGGTGGCGCGGGCCTATACGGTGGCCTTCGAGGGGGTGGAGGCGCGGCTCGTCGAGGTGCAATGCGCCGTGACCGCGGGGCTGCCCGGCTTTACCATCGTCGGCCTGCCGAACAAGGCGGTGAGCGAGGCGCGCGAGCGGGTGCGCGCGGCGCTCTCGGCTCTCTCCATCGCCCTGCCTTCCAAGAAGGTGACGGTGAATCTTTCGCCCGCCGACCTGCCGAAGGAAGGCTCGCATTTCGATCTGCCGATCGCGCTGGCGCTGCTGGCCGCGATCGAGGTGCTTCCCGAGGATGAGGTGGCCGGCACCGTGGCCTTGGGCGAGCTGTCCCTCTCGGGCGATCTGGTGCCGGTGATCGGCGCTCTGCCCGCCGCGATGGCCGCGGCCGAGGAGGCGCGGCGCCTGCTCTGCCCCGCCGCCTGCGGCGCCGAGGCGGCCTGGGTCGAGGCGGTCGAGGTGATCGCGGCCCCCTCGCTGGCCCGAGCCATCCGGCATTTCACCGGCCAGCAACCGCTCGAACCCGCGCAGGCGGGGATCGCGCCCGCCTGCGTCTCGCCCCGCGACCTGCGCGACGTGAAGGGGCAGGAGCGCGCCAAGCGGGCGCTTGAGATCGCCGCCGCCGGCCGGCATCACCTGCTGCTTCTGGGCACGCCGGGATCGGGCAAATCAATGCTCGCCGCCCGCCTGCCGGGGCTGCTGCCGCCGCTCTCGCCGGTGGAGGCCCTGGAAACCTCGATGATCCATTCCGTGTCGGGGCTTCTGACCGAAGGCGGGATCAGTCGCGCCCGCCCCTTTCGCGAACCGCATCACACCGCCTCCATCGCCGCGATCGCCGGCGGCGGGCGCGACGCGAAGCCCGGCGAGATCAGCCTTGCGCATAACGGCGTGCTGTTCATGGACGAGTTGCCCGAGTTTCCGCGCACGGTGCTCGAGACGCTGCGCCAGCCGATCGAGACCGGCGAGGTGGTGGTGGCGCGCGCCAATGCGCATCTGCGCTATCCCTGCCGGTTCCTGCTGGTCGCCGCCGCGAACCCCTGCCGCTGCGGCTATCTCTCGGATCCGGATCGGGCCTGCGCCCGGGCCCCGGCCTGCGGCGAGGACTATCTCGGGCGGATCTCCGGACCGCTCCTCGACCGGATCGACCTGCGGGTCGAGGTGCCGCCCGTCGCCTTCACCGATCTCGACCTGCCCGATCCCGCCGAGGGCTCGGCCGAGGTCGCGCTCCGGGTGTCGGCGGCGCGGGAAATCCAGACGGCGCGCTTCGAGGGAATGGCGGCGCGGGTCAACGCCGATGCCGAAGGACAGCTTCTGGAGGACATCGCGGCCCCTGACACCGAGGGCCGCGAATTGTTGCTGCGGGTGGCCGAGCGCTTCGGCCTGTCGGCGCGCGGCTACCATCGGGTGCTGCGGGTGGCGCGGACCATCGCCGATCTGGACGGGTCGAAGACGGTCCGGCGGCCCCATGTGGCCGAGGCGGTCGGCTATCGGCTCGCGTCGAACCGCGCGCCCTGAGGCCGGGCGACGAAACCTAGCGCTTCGCCTCGATCGCTTCCCAGATCTTCGCTGCGACGTTGATGCCGTCGAAGCGCTCCAGCTCCTGGATGCCGGTGGGCGAGGTCACGTTGATCTCGGTGAGCCAGTCGCCGATCACGTCGATGCCGACGAGGATCTGGCCCTTCTCCCGCAGAAGCGGCCCGATCTTCTCGCAGATTTCGCGGTCGCGCGCGGTCAGCTCGACCTTTTCGGGTCGGCCACCGACATGCATGTTCGAGCGGGTCTCGCCCTTGGCCGGCACGCGGTTGATCGCGCCCACCGGCTCGCCATCGACCAGCAGCACCCGCTTGTCGCCCTTGGTCACGTCGGGCAGGTATTTCTGCACGATCAGCGGCTCGCGGTTGATGCCCGAGAACATCTCGTGCAGCGAGGCGAGGTTGCCGTCCCGGCTGTGCAGCTTGAACACCCCGGCGCCGCCATTGCCGTAGAGCGGCTTGAGGATGATGTCTCCGTGCCGGTCGCGGAACGACCGCAGCGTCGCCAGATCGCGGGCGATGGCGGTCGGCGGCGTCAGGTCGGGAAAGTTCAGGACCAGCAGCTTCTCGGGGTAATTGCGCACCCAGAAGGGGTCGTTCACCACCAGCGTGCCGGGGTGAATCATGTCCAAGAGATGCGTGGTGGTGATGTAGCCCATGTCGAAGGGCGGGTCCTGGCGCAGCCAGACCACGTCCATCTCCGACAGGTCGACCTCCCGCTCCTCGCCGAGGCTGTAATGGTTGCCCTTTTCGCGGCGCAGCTCCAGCGGCCAGCCCCGCGCCGTCACCCGCCCTTCCTGAAAGGCGAGGCGGTCGGGGGTGTAGTAGAACAGCTCGTGCCCGCGCGCCTGCGCCTCCTCGCCGATGCGAAAGGTGGTGTCGGCGTCGATGTTGACGCTGCCGATCGGGTCCATCTGGAGGGCGACCTTGAGAGGCTTGGGCATGGCGGCGATCTTTCGCTGGGAATGCGGTTCCCGATCCATGCCCGAAGCGCGCCCGCTCCGCAATGCGCCGCGCCTGCGCTCCCGCGCACAGGGCGGGTCCCGCTTCAGCCGCCGTCAAAGGCGTTCTCGATCACCCGCACCGCGCCCTGCCCGTCGACCAGCGCGAGGTCGAAGCGCATTTCGGTCAGCGCCCCGTCAGGCATCTCGCCGCAATAGGCCTCGGCGGAACGGCAGATGCGTTCCATCTGGCGACGGCCCAGCTGCACCGTGGCGGCATCGAAGCTGCGGCTGGCCTTGACCTCGACGAAGACGAGCCGCGCGCCCTCGCGGACGATCAGATCGATCTCGCCGCCCGGGCCCCGCCAACGCCGTGCCAAAACGGCACGGCCGCTGCGCGCGTAATGCCGCGCGACGCTGTCCTCGGCGGCAAGCCCCGACAGCCGGGCGCGGCAGCCGCGCTCCACGTGCTGGGCATGGGTCATCTGGGCCGTTCAGGCCGGCTCATCGACCTCTGTTGAGGGCGGGGGTTACGGATGAGCGCGGGTGATCGGATCCGGCCTGTCTGTTCCGGCCACAGAAGAAGATGGCTGGAAAGAGACGCGATGCTTCGCAGCCATCGCCACGGCATCGCCAGCGTATCAAAGCCCTGCGTCCGGGCTGTCGCACGTACCGCCCTTCCGCTGTCAGCTCTCGTCCCCATCTGCATCATCGGTCCCTTTCTCCAGCGCGAGCGCCGCCTGATAGACCTCGCGGCGCGGCAGCCCCAGCGCACCGGCCACCGCCGTCGCCGCGTCCTTCATGCGCATCGTGCGCATCGCGTCGCGCAGCGCGGTTTCCAGATCGGCCCCGGTGACCTCTTCGGTCTCGGCCCGGCCGACGAGCACAACGATCTCGCCCTTGAGCGTGCGGCCCTCGATCGCCGCGCAGACCTCGGCCGCCGTGCCACGGATCACCTCCTCGAACCGCTTGGTCAGTTCGCGGCACAGCGCCACGGGCCGGTCCGCCCCCAGAATGTCGCGCAAACTTCCCAACAATTCGTGAACGCGCTTGGGGCTCTCATAGAGCACCAGCGTGAAGGGCAGCGACCTGAGCGCCGCGATCTCGGTCTCGCGCTGGGTCTTGGCGGGGGGCAAAAAGCCCGCGAAGGCGAAACGGTCGGTGGGCAGCCCGGAGACCGCCAGCGCCGCCAGCACCGCCGAGGCGCCGGGCGCCGCCAGAACCGTGTGCCCTGCGGCGATCGCGGCCCGGCCCAGCGCATAGCCCGGATCGGCGACGAGCGGCGTTCCGGCTTCGGAGACATATGCCACGGAGCCGCCACGCTCGAGCACCGCGAGAATGCGGTTGCGATCACCGGCGCCGGAATGGTCGTGATAGGCCAG
Organism: Limimaricola sp. AA108-03; assembly: GCF_050847355.1. Lineage (NCBI taxonomy): Bacteria > Pseudomonadati > Pseudomonadota > Alphaproteobacteria > Rhodobacterales > Paracoccaceae > Limimaricola > Limimaricola sp. AA108-03. The sequence continues at coordinate 389,411 of NZ_CP193755.1, read as the reverse complement.
AAGCGGTCGGTTATTCAGCGAAATCCCGTGGATTTCCATGAGCTTGCGCAGCGTCCGCGTGTCTTCGGCGGCAAGCGCGTCGGCATTCGCCAAGAGGTCGAGCGCCCGCAGCGTGATGTCGCGCGCGGTGCCGATCGGCGTCGCCACGAAGTGCAGCCCCGGTGCCACCGGCCGTGTTTCGAAATTCGTCACTGGACCCCTGCCCGCCCCGGTTTATGATTGGTTGCGAACCTGCCCCGCGCCCGTGCCGGAGAAAGTGATGCCCATGTTCGCCCGTTTGACGCAGCCTCGCAAGGCTGCGGCCCGACTTCTCGCCCTGTTCTCACTCGTTTGGCTCGCCGCGTGCCAGCCGATCGTGGCCTCCGGCCCGGTCTCGGATGCGCAGCGCGTGACGCCCGGCGCCCCCGTGAAGGTGGCGCTTCTCGTGCCCGCCGGCTCCTCCTCCGGGGCCGACCAGCTGCTCGCCAGCAACCTCGAAAACGCCGCCCGCCTCGCCATCGCCGATCTCGGCAATGTCGAGATCGACATGAAGGTCTACCCGACCGCCGGCGATCCGGGCCGTGCCGCGCAGGCCGCGACCACGGCCGTGTCCGAGGGCGCGCAGATCATCCTCGGGCCGCTCTACGCCGAGGCCGCCAACGCCGCCGGCGTCGCGGTGGCGAACCAGGGCGTCAACGTGCTCGCCTTCTCGAACAACCCGACGATCGCCGGCGGCAACGTCTTCATCCTCGGGCCGACCTTCGCCAACACCGCCGACCGGCTGGTACAGTACGGCATGCGCAACGGCATCCAGCGTTACGTGGTGGCCTATGGCAACGACCTGCAGGGCACGATCGGCCGCGACGCGATCGTCAACGCCGTCAACCGGTCGGGCGGCGCCGTCGCCGGGACCCAGCCCTACGAGTTGAGCCAGGCCGGCGTGCAATCCGCCGCGCCGCGCGTGGCCGAGACGGTGCGCGGCTCCGGCGCCACCGGCGTCTTCACCACGGCGGGCGTCAATGCCGATCTGCCAATCCTCGCCACCGCGCTGAACGAGGCCGGAATCACGCCGCAGCAGGCGCGGATGCTGGGCCTGACCCGCTGGGACGCGGCGCCGCAGGCGCTGGCGCTCCCGGGTCTTCAGAACGGCCTCTTCGCTGTGCCGGACACCAACCGCACGCGCGCCTTCGAGCAGCGCTACTCGGCGACCTATGGCGCGCAGCCGCACCCGCTGGCCGGTCTCGCCTATGACGGGATCGCCGCCATCGGCGCGCTGGCCGCGACTGGCCGCGCCGACGCCCTGACCCAGAGCGCTCTGGTCCAGAGCCAGGGCTTCAAGGGCACGTCGGGGATCTTCCGGCTGCTGTCCAACGGCACCAACCAGCGGGGGCTGGCCGTGGCCACGATCCGCAACAACCAGGTGGTTATCCTTGACCCTGCTCCCACAAGCTTCCGCGGCGCCGGCTTCTAAGACGCCGTCCCTCGCGAAGCCAGACACGACCGACGCGCCGGAGGATCTGATCCTTCCGGCGCGCGACATATTCGACATCGAGGCCGTGACGCGGCAACTCGAGACGGCCATGGCCGAGGCCGGGGACGCGATGGCCGCGCGCCGGGCCGCCGTCGGGGTGCTGGCAGAGGCCCGCCGCCAAGGCCGCGAGGCGCTCGCCGACGCCTTCGCCACGCGTCCCTTCGCGGCGCGCCCTGTGACCCGGGCCCATGCCTGGCTTACCGACCGGATCGTCACCGCGAGCTTCGACGTCGCGCGTGCGCTGCACCCGCTGCACAATCCCACCGAGGGCGAGCGCCTGTCGCTTCTGGGCGTCGGCGGCTACGGCCGCGGCGAGATGGCGCCGCATTCCGACGTCGACCTGCTGTTCCTGACGCCGTGGAAGATCACGCCCTGGGCCGAGAGCGTCATCGAATCGATGCTCTACATGCTGTGGGACCTGAAGTTGAAGGTCGGCCATGCGAGCCGCACCGTGAAGGATTGCCTGCGGCTGGCGAAGGAGGATTTCACGATCCGCACCTCGCTCGTCGAATGCCGCCGCCTCGCCGGCGACACGGCGCTGGCGGCGAGCCTCAAGGAACGGCTCTGGACCGAGCTGTTTCGCAATACCGCGCCCGAATTCATCGCCGCCAAGCTGGCGGAGCGCGACGCGCGCCACCTCAAGCAGGGCGGTCAGCGCTACGTGGTCGAGCCCAACGTCAAGGAGGGCAAGGGCGGCCTGCGCGACCTGCAATCGCTCTACTGGATCGGCAAATACGTCTACGGCGTGCAGGACGCGGCCGAGCTGGTAGGCCGCGGCGTCTTCACCGACGAGGAATACGCCGAGTTCGTGCGGGCCGAGGATTTCCTCTGGGCGGTGCGCTGCCACCTGCACCTGATCACCAACCGGGCGATGGACCAGCTCACCTTCGACATGCAGGTCGAGGTGGCCGAGCGCATGGGCTATGTCGATGGCGGCGGACGGCGCGCGGTCGAGCATTTCATGCAGGATTACTTCCGCCACGCGACCCGGGTCGGCGAGCTGACGCGGATCTTCCTGACCGCGCAGGAGGCCACGCATCTGAAATCCGAGCCGATGCTGACCCGGCTGCTGGCGCGCCGCAAGCGCGCCCGCCCGCCCTACCGCATCGTGCATAACCGGCTCGACGTGGCCGACGAGGCGGCGTTCCTCGCCGAGCCGGTGAACCTGCTCAGGATCTTCGACGAAAGCCTGCGCACCGGCCATCTGCTGCACCCCGACGCGATGCGGCTGATCTCGGCCAACCTGCATCTCATCGACGCCAAGCTGCGCGAGGACCGGGAGGCCAACCGCATCTTCCTCGACCTGATGATCCGGCGCGGCAACCCCGAGCGGGCGCTGCGACGGATGAACGAGCTCGGCGTGCTGGCGGCGTTCCTGCCCGAATTCGCGCCGATCGTCGCGATGATGCAGTTCAACATGTACCACCACTACACGGTGGACGAGCACACCATCCAGTGCATCTCGACGCTGGCGCAGATCGAGCGCGAGGAGCTGGTCGAGGAACTGCCCGTGGCCTCGGGCATCCTCAAGGCCGGGGTGAACCGCCGGGTGCTCTACGTGGCGCTGCTGCTGCACGACATCGGCAAGGGCCGGGACGAGGACCATTCGGTTCTGGGCGCGCAGATCGCCCGCCGCGTGGCGCCACGGCTGGGTCTCAACCGCAAGGAATCCGAAACGGTGGAATGGCTGGTCCGGCATCACCTGCTGATGTCGGACATGGCGCAGAAGCGCGACATCGCCGAGCCGCGCACGGTGCGCGATTTCGCCCGCGCGGTGAAGACCAAGGAGCGGCTCGACCTGCTCTGCGTGCTGACGGTCTGCGACATCCGCGGCGTCGGCCCGGGTACATGGAACAACTGGAAGGCCATGCTGCTGCGCGGCCTTTACACCGCGACCGAGGAGGCGCTGGCCACCGGGCTGGAGGATCTCAACCGTGGCGCCCGCGAGGCCGAGGCCAAGAAGGCGCTGCGCGAGGCGCTGTCGGACTGGCCGCAGGCCGAGCTTCGGGCCGAGACGACGCGGCATTACGGCCCCTACTGGCAGGGCCTGCCGCTCGACAGCCATGTCCGCTTCGCGCATCTGCTGCGCGGCCTTGGCGCCGACGAGATTCGTACCGACCTGATGCTCGATGCCGATCGCGACGCGACGCGGGTCAGCTTCGCCACCACCGACCACCCGGGGCTGTTCTCGCGGCTCACCGGGGCGCTGGCGCTGGTCGGCGCCAACATCGTCGACGCGCGCACCTATACCGCCAAGGACGGGCTGTGCACCGCCGTGTTCTGGATTCAGGATGCCGAGGGACACCCCTACGAGGAGGCCCGGCTGCCGCGGCTCGAACAGATGATCGGCAAGACTCTGCGCGGCGAGGTGGTGGCGCGCGATGCGATCAAGGACCGCGACAAGATCCGCAAGCGCGAGCGCGCCTTCCGGGTGCCGACCTCGATCGCCTTCGACAACGAAGGCTCGGAGATCTTCACCATCATCGAGGTCGATACCCGCGACCGCCCCGGCCTGCTGTTCGACCTGACCCGGACGCTGGCTGCCGCAAACGTCTATATTTCCTCCGCCGTCATCGCGACCTATGGGGAGCAGGCGGTCGATACCTTCTACGTCAAGGACATGTTCGGATTGAAATACCATTCTGAGTCGAAGCAGCGCGCGCTCGAGCGCCGCCTGCGCGAGGCCATCGAAGCGGGCGCACGGAGGGCCGTGTCTTGAAGCCCATCCGCCTCGTGCAGGGCTTTCTCACCGTCGGCATCTGGACCCTCCTCTCCCGCGTCTTCGGATTCGCCCGCGACATCATGATCGCGGGCTATCTCGGCGCGGGCCCGGTGGCCGAGGCCTTCCTCGTGGCCTTCTCCCTGCCCAACATGTTCCGCCGCTTCTTCGCCGAGGGCGCGTTCAACATGGCCTTCGTGCCGATGTTCTCGAAAAAGGTCGAGGCGGGCGAGGACGCCGAGCGTTTCGCGCAGGAGGCCTTCGCGGGCATGGCCTTCCTGCTCACGATCTTCACCGTGATCGGCATCCTCGCCATGCCGGGGCTGGTCTTCGCCATGGCCTCGGGCTTCGCCGAGGACGAGCGCTTCGAGCTTGCGGTCGAATACGGGCGGCTGGCCTTTCCCTACATCCTGTTCATCTCGCTCGCGGCGCTGGTCTCGGGCGTGCTGAACGCCACGGGCCGCTTCATGGCCGCGGCGGCGGCGCCGGTGCTTTTGAACGTCATCTTCATCGTGGCGGTGCTGGCCGGCGCGGCGATGGGGCGCGACCCGTCGGAAAGCCTCGGGCTGGGCATCGACCGGGCGCTGGGCCTCAGGGTCGGCGACACCCTCGCCGCCTCGGTGCCGCTCGCCGGGCTAGTACAGCTCGGCCTCGTCTGGATCGCCGCCAAGCGCGCGGGCTTCCACCTGCGGCTCGCACGGCCGCGCCTCACGCCCGAGTTGAAGAAGCTCGCCGTGATCGCCGCACCGGCGGCGCTCGCGGGCGGCGTGGTGCAGATCAACCTGCTGGTCGGCCGCCAGGTGGCCAGCTTCTTCGAGGGCGCGGTGGCCTGGCTCAACTATGCCGACCGGCTCTACCAGCTGCCCTTGGGCGTGGTCGGCATCGCCGTGGGCGTGGTGCTCTTGCCCGATCTCTCACGGCGGCTGCGCGCAGGCGACGAAGCGGGCGGGCGCGACGCCTTCAACCGCGCCGCCGAAATGAGCCTTGCCCTGACCATCCCCGCCGCCGTGGCGCTCGTGGTGATCCCGGTGCCGCTGGTCTCGGTACTGTTCGAGCGTGGCGCCTTCACCACCGACGACACCATGGCGACGGCGCTGGCGGTGGCGGTCTACGGCCTCGGCCTGCCCGCCTTCGTGCTGCAAAAGGCGCTGCAACCGCTGTTCTTCGCGCGCGAGGACACGCGATCGCCGTTCCGCTACGCGCTTGCTGCGATGCTGGTGAACGTGGTGGTGGCGGTGGGTCTCGCCCCGGTGATCGGCTTCATCGCCGCGGCGCTGGGCACGACTCTCGCGGGTTGGGCGATGGTCTGGCTGTTGTGGCGCGGCTCGCGCTCCATGGGTCACGCCGCCGAATGGGACGACCGGTTCCGCCACCGGCTATGGCGGATCTGCGGCGCCTCGGCGCTGATGGGGGCGCTGCTGCTCGGCACCGCCGCCCTGCTCGGCCCGTTCCTTGCCACCGCCTCGGTGCGCTACCTCGCGCTGGCGCTGCTCGTGGCGATCGGCATGGCCGGCTATTTCGGCTTCGGCCAGCTCCTGGGCGCGTTCCGCCTCGCCGAGTTCCGTCGCGCGGTGCGGCGCTAGCGCGCCCGCATCCGCGCGAGGAAAGCGCGGGTGCCACCCGGCGCGAGCAGCGGCGACAGCGCGAGCCCGGTCACGAAGCCAGCGGCGTCGGCCACCCATGAGGGGTCGGCGCCGAACATCAGACCGAACACGAGCTGAAGCGCCAGCAGCACGCCGATCAGCCGGAAGGCGGCGAGCCGGTTCGAGCCGGCGCGACCGAGCTGCAACCACATCAGGTAGGTGAAACCACCGATCAGCCCGTAGACCGCCGGAAAGGCGCCGATCAGCGGGTAGTTGGTGCTGATGAACAGCCCGAAGGCCAGCCCGCCCGCCAGAGTCGTTGCGACCAGCATCACGCCCAGAGCGACCGGATGCAGCACCTCGCCCACGAACTTGCCCAGCGCCAGCAGCAGCGCCACCGCGAAGAGCGCATGGGTCATGCTCATATGGACGAAGGGGTAGCTCAGAAGCCGCGAGGCAAGGCCCCAATCCCAGCCCGTCAGCAATCGGTCGAGCACCGCAGGGGCGAAACCCCAGCCCTCGATCGCGCCGATACGCCAGCCTACCGCCTGCGGCCCGCCGACGAGCCCGGTGGCCCCGAGCGACAGCGCCGCCTCGATCCCCGCCATCGCCAGCGCCAGCACCACGATCAGCGGCGGCAACGTACCGAACGGGCCTTCCATCGGCGCGTGGTTCGGATCGGGGCGTTCGTAATAACCTTGCGGTCGCATCCTCAGGTCCCTTCGGTTGACCTCGACAGGGGGCATGGCTAATCGGAATGCCACCCGGTTTCCAGCAGGACACGCGCCATGACCGCCACCACGTTCGCCCCCCGCGTCTTTTCCGGCATCAAGCCCTCGGGGGGTCTGACGCTCGGCAACTATCTGGGGGCCATCAAGCGCTTCGTCGAGATGCAGGGCGGCGAATTCGAGACGATCTATTGCGTCGTCGACCTGCACGCGATCACGGTCTGGCAGGAGCCGGAAGAGCTGCGCCGTGCCACCCGCGAGGTGGCGGCGGGCTACCTCGCCTCGGGCGTCGACCCGGAAAAGTCGATCCTGTTCAACCAGAGCCGCGTTTCGGCCCATGCCGAGCTGGGTTGGCTGTTCAATTGCGTCGCGCGCGTGGGCTGGATGAACCGGATGACGCAGTTCAAGGAAAAGGCGGGCAAGAATGCCGAGAAGCAGAGCCTCGGCCTCTACGCCTACCCGTCGCTGATGGCCGCCGACATCCTCGCCTACCATGCCACGCATGTGCCGGTTGGCGAGGATCAGAAGCAGCATGTCGAACTGACCCGCGACATCGCCGCCAAGTTCAATCACGACTACAAGACCGATTTCTTCCCGCTCACCACCCCGGTGATCGAGGGTCCGGCGATGCGGGTGATGAACCTGCGCGACGGCACCAAGAAGATGTCGAAGTCGGGCGAGAGCGACATGGAGCGGATCAACATGACCGACGATGCCGACGCCATCGCCAAGAAGTTCAAGAAGGCGCGCACCGATCCGGCGCCGCTGCCCGAGAGCCTCGACGGCCTCTCCGACCGGCCCGAGGCGAAGAACCTCGTCGACATCTATGCGGGCCTGTCGGGAATGACGGCGGAACAGGTGATCGCCGAGCATGGCGGTGCCGGCTGGGGCCAGTTCAAACCGGCGCTCGCCGATCTCGCGGTCGAAAAGCTGGCACCGATCTCGTCGGAGATGGCGCGGCTCATGGATGATCCGGCCGAGATCGACCGGATCATGGCCCGCGGCGCCGAGCGCGCCCGCGCCATCGCCGAACCGATCGTCGCGAAAACCTCCGAGATCATGGGACTCATTCGCTGAGCCCCGGGACGGGGCGCCATGCGCCCTGTCTCTCGAGACGAGCAGAAACCCCGCCCCAGCCTGCCTAAAGCCGTATTCCTTCAGCGGAAACGGCAGGAAGGCAGGCGCGCCGCATGGCCACTTTGTTCCAGAAATACGCAATCCGAAGGGTCGCAGGTGGCGCAGCGATCAGGCTGCTCGCACCTAGTTTCCTGACCACGGCAGGAAGGGGCGCGTCGTCCCCTTCCGCCGGAACGGCTCAGATCAGTCGCACCTGCGTGCCGGTTTCGACCAGCGCGTAGAGCTTGGCGATGTGCTCGTTGTAGAGACCGATGCAGCCATCCGAGGACGGGCGCCCGATCTTGCGCGTGTCGTGCGTGCCGTGGATGCGGTAGTACTGCCAAGACAGGTAGAGAGCATGGGTGCCGAGCGGGTTGCCGGGACCGGGGGGGACCACGGCCGGGAGCGACGGGTCACGCTCGCGCATCGACGGCGTCGGGGTCCATGTCGGCCCGTCGACCTTGCGCACCACCTCGGTGTAGCCGAGCTTGGTCAGCTCCGGGCTGACCGGCACCGACGAGGGGTAGAGCCGGTAGGTTTCGTCGTCGCCGCCCCAGAAATGCACCGCGCGGGCCTTGGTGTCGGCGACGATGACCCCCACGCCCAGCGCGTCGAAATGGTCGCGCCAGTCGATCTTCTGCAGCGCAGAGACGTTGCGCTGCACCGCGCTCTGGGCGGCGATGGCCGGTGCGGCGAGCGTGACGAGGCCAGCGGCGCCGCTGGCGATGAAACCGCGTCGGGTCTGGGTCATGGGAACTCCTTGCCTGTTTGGGCCTCCTTTCCCCCTTCCCGCGCGGGAGGATCAACTCACGTCGGCGCGAGCGGCGGCATCGCGCTTTCGCGCTGTTGCACCGATGCCGTGCGAAACTGGCGACTGCCGCGCCCCGGGCGGAGCCCCTATCTGGGCGGTAGAACCCGTCAGGACCGGAGAGCCGAAATGACCACCACCATCGCCCCTGCCGCGACCCGCATCGGTCACGTGCATCTGCGCGTCGCCGATCTCGACCGTGCCATCGCCTTCTACGGCGAGCTGCTGGGTTTCGAGCTGATGCAGCGATACGGCGCCGGCGCCGCCTTTCTCTCGGCCGGGGGCTATCACCACCATATCGGCCTCAACACCTGGGAGAGCCTCGGCGCGGTGCCGCCGCCGCCGGGCCATACCGGTCTCTTCCACACCGCGATCCTCTACCCGGACCGCAAGTCATTGGCGCAGGCGCTGCAGCGGGTCATCGCGGCCGGGGTCGAGATCGAGGGGGCCGCGGATCACGGGGTGAGCGAGGCGATCTACTTCCGCGACCCGGACGGCAACGGGGTCGAGATCTACCGCGACCGCGCCGAGGCCGACTGGCCGCGCGATGCCGGGGGCGGGCTTTCGATGCGCAATGCCCGGCTCGATCTCGAGGCGCTGCTGGCCGAGGCTTGAGCGCAACGCCCGGGCGCTGCGGATCGGCGGATCACCGCCGCCTCTCGACCGATTTGCGCCGCTGGCCTAGCCTGCGCTCCAAAGCGGAGGACAGGCATGGCGACGGGCACCGATATCCGGACCTATTTCGAAGGGCGTTGGCACAAGGGCGACATCGCCGTGATCCGTGCCTCGGATCACGGCGCGTGGCTCGGCACGACGGTGTTCGACGGTGCGCGCTACGCGCATGGCCTCGCGCCCGATCTCGACCGCCACTGTGCCCGGGCCAATGCCTCGGCCGAGGCGCTGATGATCATCCCCACCGTCTCGACGCAGGAGATGGTCGGCATCGTCCGCGAGGGGCTGGCCGCCTGCCCGAAGGATGCCGCGATCTACATCCGACCGATGTACTGGGCACTCGATGGTGGCCATTTGGGCATCCTGCCCAAGGAGGGCGCGACCGGGTTCGCCGTGGCGCTGGAGACGATCCCGATGGCGCCGCCCGACGCTTCGACCACACTCACCACCACCCGTTTCCGCCGCCCCGTGATGGAGGATGCGGTGGTCAACGCCAAGGCGGGCTGCCTCTACCCCAACAACGCCCGGATGATCGCCGAGGCGCGCGCGAAGGGCTTCGGCAACGCGCTGGTGGCCGACGCGCTGGGTAATGTCGCCGAGAGCGCCAGCTCCAATGTCTTCATCGTGCGCGACGGCGAGGTGTTCACCCCGATCCCCAACGGCACCTTCCTCGCGGGCATCACGCGGGCGCGTCACATCGCCAATCTGCGCGCCGATGGCGTAAAGGTGCACGAGGTCACCATGTCCTTCGAGGACGTGCACGCCGCCGACGAGGTGTTCCTGTCGGGCAACATGCACAAGGTCACGCCGGTCACCACCTTCGACGACACGGCCTATCCGATCGGCCCGGTGACGAAGCGGGTGCGCGAGATGTACTGGGACTGGGCGGCGACGGCGGGCTGAGATGCGGCTCTGGCGCGCCCTCGACCGGCTGCTGGCGTTCCTGCCCGTCGCGCTGAGCACGGTGGCGTTGGCGCTCTTGATGTCGCAGAACCCCTTCGCCGCGCCCTATCTGGAGCGCAGCACCGAGGCGGTGGCGCTGGAGTTGCGCGCGGCCCTGGCGCGCGAGGTGACGCCGGAATGGTACATGGCCGAGATGGACCGGGCGCTTCTGGCCGAGGATCTCGACGCGATGCGCATGGTTTCGGCGGTGGGCGGGCGTCACGGCATCGCGCCCTCGCCGGCGCTTCTGGGCCGCATGCAGGCGCTGGAGGCGCGCGAGACCGGGGCGCTGGCGGCGGCGCGTGACTGCGCGGTCTGCGCCGCCGACATCACCGCCTGCCCGCGCGTGGCGCTTCTGGCGATGTGCGGCGTCACCGTCGAGATGACGCCGTTGGGCGATCTGAACGCGCTCAGGCGGGCGGCGCAGGCCGGCATCGCCGGCGAGGAGATCGACCGCATCGAGGTGGCGCTCGCGGGCGTCGGGCTCGGGGCCACCGGCCTGGTGCTGGCCTCGGGCGGCACCAGCGCCACGGTGAAGGTCGGCGCAACCTCGCTGCGGCTAGCGCGGCGGCTCGGCACCGTCAGCACGAGCTTCTCCGACGAGCTGCGGCGGCTGTCCGATGTCGGCTTCCGGCCGGATCGGCTCGACGATCTCGCTTTGGGCAAGATGGGTCTCGACGAGGTGGCCGATCCGGTGAAGCTCGCCCGGGTGGGCGAGCTGGCCTCGGATCTGGGCCGCGTCGCCGCGAATAGCTCGCTCACCGACGCGGTGCTGATGCTGCGCCACGTCGATGACGCCGCCGATGCGCGGCGGCTGGCGCGGCTCTCGGACGCCGCCGGTCCGGACACCCGCGCCACGCTCGACATTCTCGGCAAGGGTCGCGCCTTCCGCGCGCTGGTGCGGCTGTCGGACCTCGCGATCGGCGCGGCGGCGCTCTTGTGGCTGCTGGCGGGACAGGTGCTGATCTTCCTCGGTGAGCGGGTCGGCCGGATGCTGCTGTCGCTGATCCGCGCGCCGGTGCAAGCGCAGCTCCGGCAGGCGGCGCACAAGGCCCCCACCCCGCGCGCCGAGCCGCCGCTGACCCGGCCGCAGCCGCAGCTGCGCCCCGACCCGCCGCTGCGCCGCCCGGCCATACACCGCCCGGTTGCCCCGCGTCCGGTGCTGGGTCACACTCCGGCCGAATAGCTCCGACAGGACGACCCATGCGCAAGTTCCTCGTGATCCTCGACGATACCCGCGAATGCCTCAACGCGATGCGTTTCGCGGCGATGCGCGCGGGCAAGACCGGCGGCGGGGTCACCATCCTGTCGGTGATCCCCCCGGACGAGTTCAACCATTGGGTAGGGGTGGGCGAGATCATGCGGGCCGAGGCGCGCGAGCGGATCGAGGTGCATTTCGAGGTCTTCGCCAAGTGGATGCGCGACCGCCAGAACGTGCATCCCGATCTGGTGATCCGCGAGGGCGAAGCGGTGCCCGAGATCCTCGCCCAGATCCGCGAGGACCCGGAGATCGGCGTGCTGGTGCTCGGCGCGGGCGACGACCGCAAGGGGCCGGGGCCATTGGTGAGCCAGCTCACCCGCGAGGCCGGCAGCCTGCCGGTGCCGATCACCATCGTGCCGGGCGACATCTCCAAGGAGCGGCTCGAGGCGATTACCTAAGCCACTGCCGACGGCCGATTTAGAACCGTTCCAAATCTTGACTTCGGGTCCGGCGAGGCGCATATCGGGGACCTGAAACGAAAGGTGGTCCGATGTTCATCCAGACCGAATCCACGCCGAACCCCGCGACGCTGAAGTTCCTGCCGGGGCAGACCGTGCTCGAGATGGGCACGGCCGATTTCCCCTCCGAGGAAGCCGCGCAGTCGAGCCCCTTGGCCAAGCGCATCTTCGCGACCGGCGGCGTGGCCGGCGTGTTCCTCGGCTCCGACTTCGTCACGGTGACCAAGACCGAAGCCGTCGAGTGGGATCACATCAAGCCCGCCGTGCTCGGCGCGGTGATGGAGCATTTCCAGTCCGGCGCCCCGGCGATCGACGACGGCACCTCGAACAGCGCCTCGGGTGGCCATGCCGAACATACCGGCGAGGACGGCGCCATCGTCGAGCAGATCAAGGAATTGCTCGACACCCGCGTGCGGCCCGCCGTGGCGCAGGATGGCGGCGACATCACCTTCCACGGCTTCGACCGTGGCGTGGTCTATCTGCACATGCAGGGCGCCTGCGCCGGCTGCCCCTCTTCGACGCTGACGCTCAAGATGGGCATCGAGAACCTGCTGCGCCACTACATCCCCGAAGTGGTCGAGGTCCGGCCCGTCGCAGCCTGATGCGTCCGCTACTCGCATTCGACAGCTCGGCCGCGCATTGCGCGGCCGCTCTGCATCTGGGCGATCGCATGGTCACCCGTGTCGAGCCGATGGCCAAGGGCCAGGCCGAGCGGCTGATGCCGTTTCTTGAGGAATTGCTGCAGCATGAGGGGCTGGCCTGGCGCGATCTCGCGGCGATCGGCGTCGGCACCGGGCCCGGCAACTTCACCGGGCTGAGGATCGGCGTCTCGGCGGCGCGCGGCCTGTCTCTGGGCCTGGGCATCCCGGCCATCGGGGTCTCGGGCTTCGAGGCGGCGGCGCTGGAGCATCCGCGCCCTCTCACCGTCGCCCTGCCCGCTCCCCGTGACCATCTCTGGCTGCAACGGCTGACCGATGCCGGTGCCGAGGCCCCGCGCCTTGCCCCCGCCGCCGAGGCCGGTGAGGTGCTGCACGGCTCTGGACCCGAGGCCCTCGTGCGCGCCATCGCGCGGATCGCCCGCGAGCGTGCCGGGACGCCGCAGCCGCGCCCGGCGCCGCTCTACGTCCGCCCCGCCGACGCGGCACCGCCGCGCGACCCGGCCCCCGTCCTGATCGAATGAGCGCGCCGCGGGCGCTCGCCGCGACCTATGCGGCGGCCTTCCCGGACGAGCGCGGCTGGAGCACGGAGGAGTTCGCCGCGCTGCTTACCGCACCCGGCGCGATCCTCGCGGGCGACGCCTCTGGTTTCGCGCTGGGGCGCGTGACCCTGGACGAGGCCGAGATCATCACACTGGCCACCCACCCCGACCATCGCAGGCAGGGCCGCGCCCGTACGGCGCTGGAGGCGTTTCACGACGCGGCGCGGGCTGCCGGGGCGGTGACAATCTTTCTCGAGGTGGCGGAGGACAACGCCCCGGCGCGGGCGCTCTACGAGCAGATGGGATACGCACGGGCCGGTCGGCGGCCGGGCTATTATCCACGGGCCGGGCAATCGCCCGCAGCGGCGCTGATCCTTACCCGCCCATTGCGATAACATACCCCTGCGTCAGTCGCCTCAGAGGTGGGCCGTAACGCTGCGAAGTCCCGGTGACTTGGCGCAAATCATGGAAAAATCAGTTGACCCGAAAGCGCCGCGCATTGCCTTATCCTGCCATGAGCCGGCGCATGACCGGCAGACGCGCGGCGCCGGGACGGCACCGCGCCGTGACCTGACAGGGAGCTTTAGATGACTCATCTCGCGAAATTCCTCGGCGCGACCGCCGCGCTGGCGATCTCGGCCGGCGCCGCACTGGCCGACCCGGCGCTGGTCTTCGACCTGGGCGGCAAGTTCGACAAGTCGTTCAATGAGAGCGCGCATAACGGCGCCACCCGCTGGGCCGAGGAAACCGGCAACTCCTATGCCGAGGTCGAGCTGCAGTCCGATGCGCAGCGCGAGCAGGCGCTCCGCCGCTTCGCCGAGGCCGGCAACAACCCGATCGTCACCGTCGGCTTCTCCTTCATGACCCCGCTCGAAGAGATCGCCGCCGACTACCCCGACACCAAGTTCGTGATCGTCGACGGCGTGGTCGACCAGCCCAACGTCCGCTCGGTGATCTTCAACGAGCACGAGGGCTCCTACCTCGTCGGCCAGATGGCGGCGATGGCCTCCGAGAGCGGCACCGTCGGCTTCATCGGCGGCATGGACATCCCGCTCATCCGCAAGTTCGCCTGCGGCTACGCCCAGGGCGCCAAGTCGGTGAACCCCGAGATCACCGTGCTGTCGAACATGACCGGCACCACCCCCGCGGCCTGGAACGACCCGGTCAAGGGCTCCGAGCTGACCCAGGCGCAGATCTCCCAAGGCGCCGACGTGGTCTATGCCGCCGCCGGCGGCACCGGCATCGGCGTGCTGCAGACCGCCGCCGACCAAGGCATCCTGTCGATCGGCGTCGACAGCAACCAGAACTACCTGCAGCCGGGCAAGGTGCTGACCTCGATGGTCAAGCGCGTCGACAACGCCGTCTACGACGCCTTCGAGGCCGGCACCGAGATCGAGACCGGCATCAACGTCATGGGCGTGAACAACGAGGGCGTCGGCATCGCCGTCGACGAGCACAACGAGGCGCTGGTGACCGAGGAGATGACCGCGGCAGTCGAGGACGCCAAGGCCAAGATCGCCTCCGGCGAGATCGAAGTGCACGACTACATGAGCGACGAGAGCTGCCCCTCGCTCGACTTCTGATCGCCCTCAAGGGCATGACACGAGGGGCCGCGCCGCAAAGCGCGGCCCCGTTTCGCACCCGAGGACCGGACATCACATGACCGACCACACCCCCGCGATCGAGCTCAAGGGCATCTCCAAGGCCTTTGGCCCCGTGCAGGCCAACAAGGACATCTCGATCCGGGTGATGCCAGGCACGATCCATGGCATCATCGGCGAGAACGGCGCCGGCAAATCGACGCTGATGTCGATCCTCTACGGCTTCTACAAGGCCGATGCGGGCGAGATCTTCATCAATGGCCGCCCGACCCAGATCCCCGACAGCCAGGCCGCGATCCGCGCCGGCATCGGCATGGTGTTCCAGCACTTCAAGCTGGTGCAGAACTTCACCGTGCTCGAGAACGTCGTGCTCGGGGCCGAGGAAGGCGCGATGCTGCGCCCCTCGCTCGCCAAGGCACGGCGCCAGCTCAAGCAGCTGGCCGCCGAATACGAGCTCAACATCGATCCCGACGCGCGGATCGAGGATATCGGCGTCGGCATGCAGCAGCGTGTCGAGATCCTCAAGGCGCTGTACCGGCAGGCCGACATCCTGATCCTCGACGAGCCCACCGGCGTGCTGACCCCGGCCGAGGCCGACCATTTGTTCCGCATCCTCAAGGGGCTGCGCGACCAGGGCAAGACGATCATCCTGATCACCCACAAGCTGCGCGAGATCATGGAGATCACCGACACGGTGAGCGTGATGCGGCGCGGCGAGATGACCGCCACCGTCCAGACCGCCGAGACCTCGCCGCCGGAGCTGGCCGAGCTGATGGTCGGCCGCAAGGTGCTGCTGCAGGTCGAGAAGGCCCCCGCCACGCCGGGCCGGACGATCCTCGAGGTCGAGAACCTGACGGTGATCGACAGCAAGGGGGTCGAGCGGCTGCGCGGCATCGGGCTCGAGATCCGCGCCGGCGAGATCCTCGGCCTCGCCGGCGTCGCCGGCAACGGCCAATCCGAACTGCTCGAGGTGCTGGGCGGCTACCGCAAGGCCGAGGGGACGATCCGCCTGAACGGCGAGGAGATCGACCTGACGGGCCGCAAGTCCGACGCCCGCACCCGGCGCGCGCGGGGCATCGCCCATGTCCCTGAGGACCGGCACCATGAGGGGCTGATCCTCGACTTCACCGCTTGGGAGAACGTGGCCTTCGGCTACCACGACAAGCCCGAGTTCAACAAAGGCGTCTTCATGGACAACGCGGCCATCAAGGCCGATGCCGCCGCGAAGATGGAGCGCTTCGACGTGCGCCCGCCGAACCCGAACCTCGCCGCCAAGAACTTCTCTGGCGGCAACCAGCAGAAGATCGTCGTGGCGCGCGAGATCGAGCGCAATCCCGACCTGCTGCTGATCGGTCAGCCGACCCGAGGCGTCGACATCGGCGCAATCGAGTTCATCCACGAGCAGATCGTGGCGCTGCGCGACATGGGCAAGGCCGTGCTTCTGGTGTCGGTCGAGCTCGACGAGATCATGTCGCTGTCGGACCGCATCGCGGTGATGTTCGACGGCCAGATCATGGGCGAGCGCCTGCCGTCCGAAACCGACGAGCGCGAGCTGGGCCTGTTGATGGCGGGCATCACCGATACCGACAAACCGCATAGCGAGGCCGAGATCGAGGCCAACCTTGCCAAGAAGCGCGCCAGCGCCGCGAAGGAGGCCTGAGATGCAGAAGATGCCGCAATGGGCGGATGTCGTGCTGATCCCGCTGATCAGCCTGATCCTCGCCGCCCTGCTCTCGGCCCTGGTGATCCTCGCCATCGGCGAGAACCCCTGGGCCGCGCTGAAGCTGATGGTCGAGGGCTCGCTCGGCTCGACCTATGCCTGGGGCTACACGCTCTACTACACCACCAATTTCATCTTCACCGGCCTCGCCGTGGCGATCGCCATCCATGCGCGCCTGTTCAACATCGGCGGCGAGGGTCAGGCGATGCTGGGCGGCCTCGGCGTGGCGCTGATCGCGCTCTTCATCCCGTGGCCGCACTGGACCCTCGCGCTTCTGGGCGGTGCGGTCGGCGCGGCGCTGTTCGGCGCAGCCTGGGCGCTGATCCCGGCCTGGCTGCAGGCCAAGCGCGGCAGCCACATCGTGATCACGACGATCATGTTCAACTTCATCGCCGCGGCGCTTCTGAACTACCTACTGATCGGCGCGCTCAAGCCCTCGGGCTCGATGGAGCCCGCCACGGGCCGCTTCCCCGAGGCCACGCATCTGCCGACCTTCCAGGACATGTTCTCGACCGCCGAGACGGCGCTGTTCCGCGGCGCGCCGGTCAACGTGTCGTTCTTCGTGGCGCTCTTGGCCTGCGTCGCGGTCTGGGCGCTGATCTGGCGCACCCGGCTCGGCTACGAGATCCGCGCCTTCGGCCAGTCTGAATCGGCCGCGAAATACGCGGGCATCTCGCCCACCCGGATCATCGTCGTGACCATGCTGATGTCCGGCGGACTGGCGGGCATGATGGCGATCAACAACGTCATGGGCGAGGCCGAGCGGCTGGTGCTCAACGCCGTCGAGGGCGCCGGCTTCATCGGCATCGCGGTGGCGCTGATGGGCCGCAGCCATCCCTTCGGCGTGCTGCTCGCGGCGCTGCTCTTCGGCTTTCTCTACCAGGGCGGCGCCGAGCTGGCGCTCTGGACCTCGATCCCGCGCGAGCTGATCGTGGTGATCCAGGCGCTCGTAATCCTGTTCACCGGCGCGCTCGACAACATGGTGCGGATGCCGCTCGAAGCGATGTTCCTGAGGCTGAGGCCGGCGCCGAAGCCCGCCCGCAAGACCGAACCGGCGGAGTGAGCCCATGGATTTCCTGACCCTTCTTCAGGTGCTCGACACCACCATCCGGCTTGCCACGCCGCTGCTGCTGGCCTGTCTCGCCGGGCTGTTCTCCGAGCGCGCGGGCATCTTCGACATCGGCCTCGAAGGCAAGATGCTGGCCTCGGCCTTCCTCACCGCCGCCGTCGCCGCCGTCACCGGCTCGGTGCTGATCGGCACCGCGGCGGGCATCGGCGCGGCGCTGATGCTCTCGGGCATCCACGGCCTCGCCTCGATCACCTTCCGCGGCAATCAGCTGATCTCCGGCGTCGCGATCAACTTCCTCGCCGCCGGCCTCACCGTGGTGATCGCCCAAAGCTGGTTCGGCCAGGGCGGCCGCACGCCGCAGCTTTCGGGTAGCGCCCGCTTCGAGACGATCGACCTGCCGCTGGCCGGCGAGATGCGCGGCGACATTCCGTTCATCGGCCCGATCTATGCCGAGCTGATCTCCGGGCATTCGCTGCTGGTCTATATCGGCCTGCTGGCGGTGCCGGTGACTTGGTGGGTGCTGTTCCGCACCCGCTTCGGCCTGCGGCTGCGCGCGGTGGGCGAGAACCCCGCCGCCGTCGATACCGCCGGCATCTCGGTGGTGGGGCTGCGCTTTGCCGCCGTGGCGATCTGCGGCCTGCTCACCGGCCTCGCCGGTGCCTATCTTTCGACCGGCCTGCAGGCGGGCTTCGTCAAGGACATGACGGCCGGGCGCGGCTATATCGCGCTCGCCGCGCTGATCTTCGCCAAGTGGCGGCCATGGTACGCGCTCGGCGCCTGCCTGCTGTTCGGCTTCCTGCAGGCGCTGGCGCTGCGCCCGGACGTGATCGAGAGCACGCTCGGCTTCGAAGTGGGCGTGCAGCTGCTCGACGCCCTTCCCTACATTCTCACGGTGGTGATCCTCGCGGGCTTCGTCGGCCGCGCGATCCCGCCCCGCGCCGGAGGCGAACCCTATGTCAAAGAGCGTTGAACTCGCGGGCCTGATCCGGGCCCAGGCCGGGCAGGAACCGGTCAAATACGGGCTGATCCTCGGCTCCGGCCTCGGCCATATCGCCGGTGCCGTCGACGGCGTCACCATCCCCTATGACAAGCTCGCGGGCTTCCCGCATGCGGGCGTGTCGGGCCACAACCCGGTGCTCGCCGTGGGGAACCTCGAGGGGCAGCGCGTCGCGGTGTTCGGGGGCCGGGCGCATTACTACGAGAACGGCAATCCCAACGAGATGCGGCTGCCGCTCGAGGTGCTCAAGGCGCTCGGTGCCGAGGCGGTGATCCTGACCAACGCCGCCGGGAGCCTACGCGCCGACATGCCCACCGGCTCGATCATGGCGCTGTCGGATCATGTCAATTTCTCGGGGCTAAACCCGCTGATCGGCGAAAAGACCGATGCCCGCTTCGTGCCGATGGGCGACGCCCACGACCCGGAGTTGCGCGCGAAGCTGCGCGCGGCGGCCGAGGCCGAGGGGGTGGATCTGCACGAGGGCGTCTATGCCTGGTATTCCGGCCCCTCCTTCGAGACCCCGGCGGAGATCCGCGCGATGCGCACGCTGGGCGTCGACGCGACCGGCATGTCGACCGTGCCGGAGGTGATCCTCGCCCGCTTCCTCGGGCTCAAGACGATGGCCGTTTCGGCGATCACCAACATGGCCGCCGGCATGTCCGACGAGGCGATCGGCCATGAGCACACCAAGGCGATGGCGCCGCTGGGCGCGGCCAAGCTCGAGCAGGTTCTGCGGCGGATGCTGCGCGACGCGGGCTGAGCGAAGCGCCGCCGCCGCATCGCGGCATTCTTCCCTGCCGGGGCTTGGAAAACCCGGCGGGGGCTGCCTTAATCGACCTACCGCAAGGGGTCGATCATGCAGCTCTACCTCCCTATCGCCGAGGTTTCGGTCAATATCTTCCTGATCCTCGGCCTCGGCGGGCTGGTGGGCGTGCTGTCGGGCATGTTCGGTGTCGGCGGCGGTTTCCTGATCACGCCGCTGCTGTTCTTCGCGGGCATCCCCCCGGCGGTCGCGGTCGCCACCTCCCCCAACCAGATCGTCGCCTCCTCCTTCTCGGCACTGCTGGGCCATCTGCGACGGCGCACCGTCGACATCGCGATGGGCTCGGTGCTGCTCGCGGGCGGGCTCGCGGGGTCGGCCTTGGGCATGGTGGTCTTCAACTGGCTGCGGGCGCGGGGCCAAGTCGACCTGCTGGTCGAGCTGAGCTACGTGATCTTCCTCGGCACCGTCGGCGCGATGATGTTCGTCGAGAGCGTGAACGCGCTGGTGAAATCGCGCCGCCCCGGCGCCCGGCCCAAGCGGCGCCGGCACAACTGGGTCCATGCCTTGCCGCTGAAGATGAAGTTCCGCGTCTCGGGGCTCTATATCTCGATGATCCCGCCACTGCTCGTGGGGCTTGCGGTCGGGGTACTGGCGGCGATCATGGGCGTGGGCGGCGGCTTCGTCATGGTGCCGGCGATGATCTACCTGCTCGGCATGCCGACCAAGGTGGTGATCGGCACCTCGCTGTTCCAGATCATCTTCGTCACCGCCTTCACCACCATGCTGCACGCCATCACCAACCAGACGGTGGATATCGCCCTGGCGCTGCTGCTGATCGCGGGCGGCGTGGTCGGCGCGCAGCTCGGCAGCCGCATCGGCGCCCGGATGCGCGCCGAACAGCTGCGCATCCTGCTGGCGCTTCTGGTGCTCGCGGTCTGCGGCCAGCTGGCGCTCGGCCTCGTGCTGCGGCCGGCCGAGCTCTACGAGATCGAACTGGTGGACGCCGCATGATCCGGCTCGCCATCCTGCTCGTCGCGCTTGCTCTGCCCGCCGCCCAGCCCGCCCGCGCCGAGGAGATCGTGCTCGGGCTGAGCCGCGACGAGGTGGCGATCACCGCCACCTTTGACGGCTCCGAGATCCTGATCTTCGGCGCGGTGCGGCGCGAGGCGCCGCCGCCCCGGAACGCGGCGCCGTTGCAGGTGATCGTGACGGTCTCCGGCCCGCTCGCCCCGGCCATGGTACGGCGCAAGGAACGCCGCGCCGGGATCTGGACCAACACCGAGGCCTTCGAGGTGGATGCCGCGCCCTCCTTCTACGCGGTGGCCACCACCGCGCCCCTGGCGCAGGTGCTGACCGCCACCGAGGACCTGCGTCACGCGATCTCGATCCCGCGCGCGATCCGCGCCGTGGGCAACCGCATCGCCGGCGCCGGGGATTACGTCTCGGCGCTGGTGCGGATCCGCGAGGACGCCGATGTCTACCGGCTGCAGGAGGGCGCCGTCGACCTCGAGGAGGAGACCCTGTTCCGCACCTCGCTGGCGCTCCCCGCCAACCTCGTCGAGGGCAATTACACCACGCGGATATTCCTCACGCGCGAGGGCGCGGTGGTCGACAGCTACGAAACGGTGATCGGCGTGCAAAAGGTCGGCATCGAACGCTGGCTCTACAATTTCGCCCAGGAGCGGGCTGCGCTTTACGGGCTGATGTCGCTGGCCTTGGCAATCATGGCGGGTTGGGCGGCCTCGGCCGCCTTCGCCGGTTGGCGGCGCTGAGACCCGTTAAAATCCCGGCTATTCGGCGGCTCCCCGGTGACGGTATCCTCATGCTAACTTGGCATTTGGGTGAATTGCACACAGGCCAAGAGGAGCACCGATGTCTCATCGCTGGATGTTCGAGGTATTGAGCGATCTTGAAACCTACGCCCGCTGCAACGGGCTGCCCCAACTCGCCAATAGGTTGTCACTCGCCGCGGGTCAGGCCGCGCATGAACTGGCCGCCGCGCAGCGAACGGAGCGCGGCGAGCCGCCGCTGTTGCTGTCGCGGCGTGCCGAATAGGCGCAGCCCCGCCTCTGGCCCCCGCTGCGGCGCGGGGATAGGGTCGCGCCATGACACTTCCCGCCGTGACGTTCTCCTCCGACCAGGCCGAAGCCTGGGATGCCGTGACGCAGCTCCTGCGCCTCACCGGCATCGATCTCGACGACGAGCTGCTGAGCGCCCCCGCCTCGGAAGCGCGCCGCGCCATCGCCGTCATCGGCAAGGCCGGCTCGGGCAAGACGCTCCTGCTCGCCGAGCTGACGCGAAAGCTCAAGGAGGCCGGCGTCGACATCGTTTCGGGCGATTGGGAGGGCCGCAAGAAGAAGGACCGCCGCACGCTGGCGATCCTCGCACCGACCAACAAGGCGGCGAGCGTGCTGCGCAATCGCGGCGTGCCCGCGACGACGATCCACCGCATCCTCTACACCCCCGTCTATGATCCGGAATACGAGAAGATCGCCGAATGGCTCGCCGGCGAAGGCGAGCGTCCCAACATCGAGGGGCTGTCCGATGAGGCGCTGGCCCGCGCCGCCAGTGCCTTTGCCACCCACGGCTCGGTGCCCGCGGCGCTGGCCGCGGCCGGGCTCAGGGGTTCGGATTTCATCACCGGCTGGAAGCGTCGCGAGGAGCCGCTCGACATCGGCTTCATCGACGAAAGCTCGATGCTCGACGAAAAGCAGGTCGAGGACCTCAAGGAGATCTTCCCGACTCTGGTGCTGTTCGGCGACCCGGCGCAGCTGCCGCCCGTGCAATCCTCGGGCGGCATGGTGTTCGACGCGATGCCCGACAGGGACAAGCACGTCCTGCACCGGATTCACCGGCAGGACGCCGACAACCCGATCCTCGACCTTGCCCATGCGCTGGCCGATCCGCAGGTCGATTTCTACGCCTTCGAGCGGCTGGTGCAGGAGGCCGCGAACCGCGACGAGCGCGTCGTCATGGCGCGGCGGGTCGAGGCCGAGCTGATGGCGCGCTCGCCGGTGCTGGTCTGGCGCAATGCCACGCGGATTCGCCTGATCCATGCCTTCCGCGCGGCCTATGGCGCGCCCGAGGGCGATCTGCTGCCCGGCGAGCCGCTGATCTGCGACGGCATCGAGCTGCCCTTGAAGCATCGCAAGAAGCGGCTCGACCTCGAGGCGCGCGGCCTGATCAAGGGCGCGCAGGTGGTCTATATGGGTCCCGGTCGCAAGCCGGGCTTCTCGCGGCTGCATGTGATGGGCGCGCCTGAGCCGCAGCTCTCGGCCGCCTCGATCGTGCGGATCGAGCAGGAGGGCGACGCCGAGCCCTTCATCCCCTATGCCGCGCGGATGGGCGCCACCTTCCTGCACGGCGCGGCGGTGACGATCCACAAGGCCCAAGGGTCCCAGTGGGACACGGTGCAGGTCTTTGCCCCCGACATCGAGATCGCCTCGCGCATGGGCCGGGTCGAGGCCGGGCAGCCGCTATGGAAGCGGCTGGCCTATGTCGCGATCACCCGCGCCGAGCGCGAGCTGCGCTGGGTGGTGCGCTCGATGCTGGCCAAGCCGAGCGACAGCCTGAACACCGACGACCTCGTCGCCCCGGCCGCGCCCTTCGAGCTCAGCGCGCAGGCGGCAGGGGAATAGCGGCCGGAACAGGTGCCGCAAGCCGCGCGGGTGCGAAGTGGTGCGCCACCGAATCCGCGTAGAAGCGCAGCAGCGGCTCGGCCCCCGGCGCCGGGCGCAGCCCCTCGCCCCCCTCGCGCAGCAGCCCCCGCTTCCGCAGGATCTCCAGCGCATCGGCGGTGATCCGCTTGGCGTCGCGGCGCGGCAGCGCCACGCCGCGCGCATGCAGCATACCGAGCCGCGCCGCCACCCGGATCTCGATCCGTTCGGGGGGCAACGGCGAGACGTCGAGCAGGATGCCAGCGACCAGCGGCACCGGCAGCACCGGCATCACCTCCTCGATCCGCGTCTTCATCTCGTGCGCGAGCCGCGCCGTGTCCTGCGGTCCGGGCGTCGCGCCGCCCAGGAACTCGGCCAGCGAAAGCGGACGGCCGAAGCCCACCGAGGCGGTGCCGAAGCTTCTGAACCGGCCGGAGATACGTTGCCACAGATGCGCCAGCACCGCGCCCACGAGCCGCGAGGGCGGCACGCGGAAGCGTCGGTTTCCCGCCGCCGCCGCGCCGATCAGCACCCGGTCCTCGAGCACCCGGTCGTAGTTGAGCGCCACGGGCACGAAGATCACGTCGCGCCCGTGATTGCCGAAATCCTCGACGATATGCCCCAGAAGACCGGTCTTGGGCGTGGCCATGCGACCGGTCAGGCTGAGCCCGCCTTCGGGAAAGATCGCCTGCGTGACGCCCCCGGCGGTCGCCATCTGCACGTAGCGCTGCAGCACCCGGCGATAGAGGGCACCGCGGTCGCGCCGCCGGATGAAATAGGCCCCCATCGCCCGGATCACCGGCGACAGCGGCCAGACCCGCGCCCATTCACCCACAGCGTAGGAGAGCGCCGAGGTGCGCGCGGCCAGCCAAGTGACGAGGACGTAATCCATGTTGGAGCGGTGGTTCATGACGAACACCACCGCCGCGCCCGGATCGATCGCGTCGAGCGCGTCGCGATCGAAGGCCCCCAGCCGGATCCGGTAGAGTGCACGGCTGAGCCACTTCGCCAGCCGTGTGCCGAAAGTGAAATAAGCGGTGGCGGAAAAGGAGGGCACGATCTCGCGGGCGTAGTCGCCGGCCAGCTCGAAGGCCACGTTCTCGGGCACGCCGTGACTCTGCGCGTGTTCGACGACCGCCTGCGCCACGGCGGGATCGTAGATCAGCCGCTGGATCATGTCGTGGCGCCGCGCCAGCTTGAACGGCTCGATCGGGCGCGCGAGCCGCGTGTTGAGCCGTGCCACCGCCCGCTCCATCCGCTTGCGAAAGAACCAGCGCACCGAGGGAAACAGGAAATGCGAGGCAAAGGTGACCGTGGCGAAAAGCACGATCAGCACCAGCAGCCAGAGCGGGATCTCGACGGATCTGAACATGGGGCGACCCTGCCGCAATCCGGCGCGGAACGGTAGCGTCCAGCATCGCGCCCGTGGGGCGGGCACGCCTTCGGACAAGGGAGCGATGCGTTTCGATCACGCCTGGGCGTCGCGCCTGTCATCACCCCGCATACCGCCGAAACCGTGGCCGGATGGCCCGTCCGGGGCGTTTCCTTTGGGCCGGTCTGGACGCTTCCTTGCGGAAAGCCCATCATGAGGCTCCGCAGAATGCGGGCCAATTTCAGTGGTGGGGTACCGGCGGAAGCGCCGGTTTCCCGGGCATGGCATGTCCGGCCTCACCCCCGCGAACCGGACGATTGCCATGACCGATCACCGCCGCCAGCCGCTCCGGCCATCCGATGCCGCCGTCCTGACGCTGCGGCCCGATTTGCCGAGCCGGGCGGGTTTCGATTCCGATCACCCCCTTGCGAAAGGGATGGCAGCGGTCGATGGCCCCGCTCTCTCGCATCTGGGTGACCTTGCCGCGCTCTTGCCAAATGGCGATGCAGGACCGGTCGAGATCATGTCCGACGCGACCGGCCCATGGATGCTGGCGATGCTGGTGGCACTGACCGAGAACCGGGGCGCGGCACGCGCGACGCTGCGCGGCGCGCTGTGCAACGACGTGATCGCCGACGCGCAGTCCCCGGCGGCCCCGCGCTGGTCGACCGCCGCCGCCCTGGACCTCGGGGCGGACACCTTGTCATGGGCCCGCCGGGCTCTGCCGGATCTGCGGGGTGCGCGGCTGCAGGTGTCGCCAGAGGGCGATCCGGTCACCGCGATGGCCATGGCCCTGCGATCGGGGCTGGCGCTGCTCGCAGCATCGGCACGGCGCGAGAAACCGGAGCATCTGCGTGCCGCCGCCCAAGGCGTCGAGTTCGTGATGCCCGGCGATAGCGCGCGGCATCGTGCCGCCGGCGCGACCCTCGCCGCGCTGTGGCATGATCTGCTGGTCGAGCGACACGGGCCGGATTTCGCCCGCCGCGATGATCTCGTTCTTTATCGAAGCGATGCCGTGGCCCCCGCTTGGATCGAGAATGCGATTGGCGCGGCCGAGTTGCGTGAGGCACTCGAACGGGTCGAGCGCGAGGCGATCTGCCCTTCCCTCGCGGACACCCCTCGCCCTCCCGGTGCTGTGCCGAAGGACCGGACAGAAGCGCTGGCGCGGTGGCGGCGCGAGCGTGACGGCAACGCGGTGCAGAAATCGCTTCTGGCCCTGCGCGAGGCGGCCAAGCGCGGCATCAACATCATGGGCCCCTCGGTGGCCTGCGCCAAGGCGGGGGTGACGACGGGCGAATGGGCCCGCGTGCTCGCCGATGCCCTGCCCGCGGCCGAACCGCTGCTCGTTCACGAAATCCCCCCCGTCACGAACCTTGGCGATCTGGACGATGCCTGCGCGTCGATTGAGCAGGCCGCCCGTGGTCTTGCCCGTCCGGTTACCGTTCTCGTGGTTCGCCCCGGCCTCGATGCGCGGCCACCCGCCGGGCTGCCTCTGCTGCGCGCGGCACAGGATTGCGGCGTCGAATTGCGCGATCCCGGGCCGCGCCGTTTGCCCGGCGATATCGCCGCAGCGGTGTCGCGCGACCGGCCGCATGTGGTGATCTTCGCCATCCATTCGCCGCAATCGGTCGAAATGGCGATCGAAAGCATCGACGCATTGAGACAAGCCGGTTTCGGCATGATCCCGATGCTCTGCCTCTTGGGCTTCGATTGCAAATACGCCACAAAAGATGAATTTCCGAAGGAGGTTCACCTCAGAGTGGCCGGCGAAATATCGGCTCAGGCCTTTCTGAATGACTTGGCCGCGCTCGTGACGTTGCGAAAATCCGATACATCCTGATACAAAATATTGCTTCGCCTGAACTTTTAGCCATCTCGCAGCTTTCCAATATTCACTACAATGAGCAGTGACGAAAACATCGCTCTAATACGGAAAGAGAAACCATGGCGCATAACCTGCACGAAATGTCCCGCAAGGAACTCGAGAAGCTTCGGAAGGATATCGACGAAGCATTGTCGACCGTTTCCCAGCGGGAGCGTAAAGCCGCCCTCGAGGCTGCCGAGCGGGCCGCGGCCGAGCATGGGTTTTCGCTGGCCGAGCTGGCCGACGCTGCCGGCAAGGGCCGGAAATCCAAGACGAAGAATCCCGCGAAGTACCGCAATCCCGAAGATCCGACCCAGACCTGGTCGGGCCGTGGCCGCAAGCCGCGCTGGATCAACGAGGCGGAAGCGGCCGGCCGGCCCCTGTCGGATTTCGAAATCTGATTTATCGACGCCGGGTCGCAGGACCCGGCCTGAACCCATCGTAATGAGCGAGGCGCATATGAGCACGCATATCGGAGCGGAACCAGGGGACATCGCATCGACCGTGTTGATGCCGGGCGATCCGCTGCGCGCCAAATGGGCCGCAGAGCGCTTTCTCGATGCGCCGCGCTGCATCAACGAGGTTCGCGGCATGCTCGGCTTTACCGGGAAATGGCGCGGAAACGAGGTCACGATTCAAGGGTCGGGCATGGGAATGCCCTCCCTTTCGATCTATGCGAACGAGCTGATCCGGGAATACGACGCCCGGACGCTCATTCGCATCGGCTCCTGCGGCGCGATGCAGGCGGATATCGCGGTTCGCGACGTGGTGCTCGCGATGACCGCCTCCAGCGTCGGAAATCCGTCGCGCGCGATGCTGCGCGAAATTCATTACGCGCCGCATGCCGATTACGCGCTGCTGCGCGCGGCGCATGACGCGGCCGCGCGTCGCGGCACGCCGGTGCATGTGGGCGGGATCTATTCCTCGGACACCTTCTATGACGAGCGCCCCGACCTGCACGAGCAGATGGTGCGGCACGGCATCCTCGCGGTCGAGATGGAGGCGGCGGAACTCTACACCCTCGCCGCGCGCCACGGGCGTCGCGCTCTCGCCGTGCTGACCGTCTCGGACCATCTCGTCACCGGCGAGGACCTGCCGGCGATCGAACGCGAACAGAGCTTCGGCGACATGGTCGAAATCGCGTTGGAGGCGGCCTTCACCTAGGCCCCGTGCCCGCCCGCATAGCCGTTGCGCGACGGGCTCTCCCACCCGTTCAGCATACCCGGCTCCGGCCGCAGCACGGTCATGGAGAGCGGGTAGCAGGCTGCGCGGTCGCTCGAATGCCCGGCCCCGCAATCACCGCCCGGGCAGGCGCTCATCACTGCCAGCAGATCGATCTCGGCGAAGAGGTCGAGGTGGTCCCCCGCCCTGACCGGGCTCGCCTTCATGAAATAGCGCCCGGTATCGCGGGTGAAGCCGGTGCACATGAAGACGTTCAGCACGTCATGCACATGGCGCTCGGCTTCGGCCAGCGACAGCCCTGCATGCGCCGCCAAGGCGCGGGCCAGGTTGGAATGGCAGCAGCGGTCGTAATCCTCACCCGAGAGCAGGTGATGCGTATAGGGATCGCAGCGCGTGCCGATCACGTCATGCACCGAGGCGCCATCGGCGTCTATGCCGTACCAATCGAGGCTGTCGGCGATGATCGTGGCCATCGGGCGCAGATACGGGAAGCAGGACCAGAGCCGGTCGCCGGCACTCACATGGGTGCCGTGCAGGGCGCGGGTCTTGCCGGAGAAGAAGCGCTCGCAGAGGTCGCCGCGGGCGAAGAGGTTCAGATCCCCCACCTGAGGCCCCTCCGGGCAGCCCAGCCGCAGGATCGAACCCGCCGGAACCTCGATCGCGGCCGCGTCGCGCGGCGGCACGATCACCTCCGACACCGGCCGCGCCGTCGCGGCGGCGCGGCCGTAGAGGTGCATCGGCGGCGGGCTCAGGCTCCCGTCAGGATAGACGAGAACCGGAGACGCCGCCCGGCGCGCATCGGCGTCGGGCGGCGGCTGCGTCATACGGCGCGCTCGACCATCATGTGCTTGATCGACTGGATCGCCTTCGCGGGGTTCAGCCCCTTGGGGCAGGTCTTGGCGCAGTTCATGATGGTGTGGCAGCGGTAGAGCTTGAACTCGTCCTCGAGATCGTCGAGCCGCTCGCCCGTGGCCTCGTCGCGGCTGTCGACGATCCAGCGATAGGCATGCAGCAGCGCCGCCGGCCCCAGATAGCGATCGCCGTTCCACCAGTAGGACGGGCATGCCGTCGAGCAAGACGCGCACATGATGCACTCGTAGAGCCCGTCGAGCTTCTTGCGGTCCTCGATCGACTGGCGCCATTCCTTGGCCGGGGTGTTGGTCTCGGTCTCCAGCCACGGCTTGATGCTCGCGTGCTGGGCGTAGAAATGGGTCAGGTCGGGGATCAGGTCCTTGACCACCGGCATGTGCGGCAACGGGTAGATCTTGATGTCGCCCTTCACCTCGTCGAGGCCATAGGTGCAGGCCAGCGTGTTGATGCCGTCGATGTTCATCGCGCAGGAGCCGCAGATCCCCTCGCGGCAGGAGCGGCGGAAGGTCAGGGTCGGGTCGATCTCGCTCTTGATCTTGATCAGGGCGTCGAGAATCATCGGCCCGCAGCTGTCGACATCGACGAAATAGGTATCGACGCGCGGGTTCTTCCCGTCATCGGGGTTCCAGCGATAGATCTGCACCTTGCGCAAGTTGGTCGCGCCCTCGGGCTTGGGCCAGGTCTTGCCATGGGTGATGCGGCTGTTCTTCGGAAGGGTGAGCTGGACCATGGTCAGGTCTCCTTGGGGAAAGCGCCGGGGGTCGTGCCCCCGGTCGTCGTCGCATGGATCTGGATCATCTGAGGCGCGGCGGCCGCACCGGCGCCTGACCGCTGCGGGCCACCACGCAATCCTCGTAGACCTCATAGGGGTCACGACCGCGCAGGTAGTCGTCGGTCACCCCGATCGAGATGCCCGAGGACAGGCCGCTGCGCGAACTGGCGCCGACGCTGACGCTGCCGGTGGGGCCCTGCGCGGCGCGCGCGCGCTCCTCGCAGACCCGCGCCGCGTCGAGTGGCGAGAGCGGGGCCTGCGTACAGGCCCCGGCCAGCAGCGGCAGCGCCAGGAAGAGCGCCGCGCGCATCAGTAGACCCGCGCCTTGGGCGCGATCTTCTTGAGATCGATACCACCCTCTTCGGCCTTGGTCAGCGGATCGAGATGCACCGGGCGATAGTCGAGCCGCGCGGTGTTGCCCTCGATCCAGGCGAGGGAGTGCTTGCGCCAGTTCTCGTCGTCGCGGTCGGGATAATCCTCGTGCGCATGGGCGCCGCGGCTTTCCTTGCGTGCCTCGGCGGCGGTGATGGTGGCCAGCGCGTTCGGCATCAGGTTGGCCAGCTCCAGCGTCTCCATCAGGTCCGAGTTCCACACGAGGCTGCGGTCGGTGACATGGATGTCGTCCATCTTCGCTGCCGTGGCCTGCATCTTCTGCATGCCTTCCGCGAGGGTCTTGTCGGTGCGGAACACCGCCGCGTCGGCCTGCATGTTGCGCTGCATCTCGAGCCGCAGCTCGGCCGTCGGCACGCCGCCCTTGGCGTGGCGCAGACCGTCGAAGCGGTCGAAGGCCTTCTCGATCGACGACTTGGCCGGGGCCTTCACGGAGGTCGCGGGATCGACCACCTCGCGCGCCCGGATCGCCGCGGCGCGGCCGAACACCACGAGGTCGATCAGCGAGTTGGAGCCGAGCCGGTTGGCGCCATGCACGCTGGCGCAGCCCGCCTCGCCAACAGCCATCAGACCCGGGGTCACCGCGTCGGGGTTCTCGGCCGTCGGGTTCAGCACCTCGCCCCAGTAGTTCGTGGGGATGCCGCCCATGTTGTAATGCACGGTCGGCAGCACCGGGATCGGCTCCTTGGTGAGATCCACGCCGGCGAAGATCCGCGCCGATTCCGAGATGCCGGGCAGGCGCTCGGCCAGCGTCTCGGGCGGCAGGTGGTTGAGGTGCAGGTGGATGTGGTCGCCATCCTTGCCGACGCCCCGGCCTTCGCGGATCTCCATGGTCATGCAGCGCGAGACCACGTCGCGAGAGGCGAGATCCTTGTAGGTCGGCGCGTAACGCTCCATGAAGCGCTCCCCCTCGGAGTTGGTGAGGTAGCCGCCTTCGCCGCGCGCGCCTTCGGTGATCAGGCAGCCCGCACCGTAGATGCCGGTCGGGTGGAACTGCACGAACTCCATGTCCTGCAGAGGCAGCCCGGCCCGCGCCACCATGCCGCCGCCATCGCCGGTGCAGGTATGCGCCGAGGTGGCGGAGAAATAAGCGCGGCCATAGCCGCCGGTGGCCAGGACGACGGTCTTGGCGGCGAAGACATGCATCGTGCCGTCGTCGAGCTTCCACGCCAGAACGCCACGGCAGGTGCCGTCATCGTCCATCAGCAGGTCGATGGCGAAATACTCGATGTAGAACTCGGCCTTCTGCTTGAGGCTCTGTCCGTAGAGCGTGTGCAGGATCGCGTGGCCGGTCCGGTCGGCGGCGGCGCAGGTGCGCTGCACCGGCGGGCCCTCGCCGAACTCGGTGGTGTGCCCGCCGAAGGGGCGCTGATAGATCCGGCCCTCCTCGGTGCGCGAGAAGGGCACGCCGTAATGCTCCAGCTCGTAGACCGCCTTCGGGGCCTCGCGGGCGAGGTACTCCATGGCATCGGTGTCGCCGAGCCAGTCGGAGCCCTTCACCGTGTCGTACATGTGCCACTGCCAGCTGTCGGGGCCCATGTTGCCCAAGCTGGCGGCGATGCCGCCCTGCGCCGCGACGGTGTGCGAGCGGGTCGGAAAGACCTTGGAGATGCAAGCGGTGCGCAGGCCCTGCTCGGCCATGCCGAGCGTGGCGCGCAGGCCCGCGCCGCCGGCGCCGACCACCACCACGTCGTATTCGTGGGTCTCGTATTCGTAGGCTGCCATCAGGGGTCTCCGATCAGAGGGCGAGGCGGATCAGGGCGAGAACGCCGATCGCGGCCAGAGCATAGGAAAGACAGGTCACGCCGATGATCAGCGCCTTGCGGGTCAGGCCCTGCGCGTAATCCTCGATCATGATCTGGGCGCCGGCCCGGAAATGCCAGAAGCCGACGAGGAAGGTCAGGACGGCGATCGCCGCCGGGATCGGCCGCTGGTAGTAGATCACCACCTCTTCATAGGTGCCGCCCAGCACGGCGCCGAAGGTGAAGACGAAGAGCGGGATCAGCAGCGCCAGCGCCACCGAGGACATGCTCATGCGCCAGTGCTGCCGGGTTCCGGAATGCGACGCCCCGAGGCCGTGCGCGCGCTTGCGATCGGTCAGATAAGCCATTGGGTGCCCCTTCAGAGAACGACGACGGTGAAGATGGTCAGCAGGACCGAGACGATCAGGATGATCTGGCTCAGCAGCTCGGCCTTGTCGATCTCGAGCATCTTCACCTCGTCCCAAATCAGGTGCCGGATGCCCGCGAGCGTGTGGTACCACAGGCCGAGAACCGAGAAGAACAGCACCAGATCGCCGAACCAGCTGCGCAGGAAACCGTCGGCGGTGGCAAAGCTTTCGGGCCCGGCAGCGGCGGCGGCGAACCACCAGACGATCAAGGCGGCGGCGACGATCATCGCGTTGCCGGTGATCCGGGTCAGGATCGAGGTGATCGCGGTGATCGGCCATCTGTAGATCGTCATATGGGGCGAAAGCGGGCGGTTGCCCCGGTTCACGTCGGCCATGGCGTCGTCCTTATCTGGCGTGCGGGCCGGCTCTCGGGCGGCCCCGGCTGGCTTATCCCTAGCGATTTTGGACCGTCTGTCACCCATGCCTTCGCTGAAAGCCGTGGGAAATTCGCCAAATCAGGCGGGAAAATGCCGGGCGTGATCACAGTCCTCGAGACTGTGATCACGGGATCTTCCATGCGGGTTGCGCTGCGAGTGACCGACATGCGCCTCATTTAGAGGCGGCGATTCCCCGGCCCAGCCTCTGCGGCGATCCGCCTCGTCCCGGGGCGGGCTCGAGGCCGGCTCAGAGTTGGCCGAGCTTGAGATCCGCGGAATAGTCGACATCCGCCTCCTTGGTGACGGCCTGCCCGCAGCGCATCACGCCATTGGCGGCGTCATAGGCGTAGCTGGGCTCGCCATAAAGCTCCCAGCCCTTCGACAGGGCCTCGGTCACCTTGTGGCAGAAGGCCGAGGTGTCGTCCCCGGTGAGAAAGCGGTAGATCTTCATGACATGGCTCCGAATGGGTTGGGTCCGATCCAGCCATGCACCAGCCCGATCAGGATGAAAACCACCACCCCGCCGATCACGGCCCGCACCTCGCGCGCCTTGGTGGAGGGCGCGAATTGCGGGACGGGCGCGCGGGCGTCGAGCAGCGCCATCTCGGTCACAGCCCAGAGCCCGAGCCCTCCGAACAGCACGAAGGAGGCCCAGTCGCCATTGGCCAACAGATGCGCCCCCGCCCAGAGCGTCACCGCGAGAAGCTGTGGATGGCGCAGCGCGGCGGCGGCGCGCGTCTTCAGCCCCGAGGCGGCGAAGAGATAGACGGCGACCAGCATCATCAGGTTGTTGAGGTGGCGCGTCCACGAGGCGGGCACATGGTGATGGGCCGCGTCCCAGGCGCCGTATCCGAAGATCATCAACAGCAGCCCGAGCAGTACCAGCCCCGCCACGACCCCGCGCGCGGAGCCGCCCAGCCGGGTATGCAGCCCGGGCGCGAGGCGTGGCATCAGATGCGCCGCGCTCCACAGCGCCAGCCCGAGGACAAGCGCCGTCATGCGTCCGCTTCCGCCGCGATCCGTTCGGCGAGCGCCAAGGTCCTGCGGGCGGTTTCCACGTGCAGCGCCTCGACGATCTCGCCATCGACCACCGCCACCCCCTGCCCCGCCGCCTGCGCGGCCTCGAAGCCCGCGATGCGGCGCCGCGCCAGGTCGATCTCCTCGGCGCTCGGCGCGAAAGCCGCGTTGGCGGCGGCGATCTGGGCCGGGTGGATCAGGCTCTTGCCATCGAAGCCCATGTCGCGCCCCTGCGCGCATTCGGCGGCGAAGCGCTCGGGCTCGTCGAGCGCGTTGCACACGCCGTCGATCGCCGGCACCCCGGCGGCACGCGCCGCGAGCAGCACGCCCTGCAGCGCGGTCCAGAGCGGCATCCGATCGGCGCGCGATCTCGCCCCCAGTTCGCGCGCGAGATCGTTGGTACCCATGATCACCCCGGCGAGGCGGGGATGCCCGCAGATCGCGGGCGCCGACAGCACCCCGCGCGCCGTCTCGATCATCGCCCAGAGCGGCAGATCGCAGCGCGCGGCCACAGCGTCGAGACCGGCGGGGTCGGACACCTTGGGCACCGCAACCCCGTCACAGCCGAGACCGCCCAGCGCGTCGAGATCGTCTTGGCCCCAAGGGGTCGACAGCGCGTTGATCCGCACCAGCCGCAGCCGGTTACGGCCCCCGCCCCCCTCCAGAGCGGCGGGCAGCGCCGCACGCGCGGCCGCCTTCGCCTGCGGCGCGACCGCATCCTCGAGATCGATGATCACGCCGTCGCATGTCAGGGAGCGCGATTTTTCCAGCGCGCGGGCATTCGAGGCGGGCACGTAGAGAAGGGAGCGGATCGGCAAGGCAGGCCTCCTGGAATGGACCACCCGGAGAGTGCAGCGCCGCGACCCCGGGCGCAACGGGGGCACCGTTAACGGCATCTTCGCCGGAAGGCGGCAGGCTGTCCGGTGACCGAAAGGCTGCCCGATACCGAGGAGACACCCATGGACCCGATCCGGACGATGCTATTCTCGCTGCCGCTCTGCGCGCTCGCTCTTCCGGCGGCCGCGATGCCACGCTGCGGGGCGCATGACGCGATCGTGGCGCAGCTGGTGGAACGCTACGGAGAGAGCCGGAAGGCCATCGCGCTCGACGGTGCGAATCAGGTGGTCGAGGTTTTCGCCTCGGACGCCACGGGCAGCTGGACGCTGCTGGTGACCCGCGCCGACGGGCAAAGCTGCCTTCTGGCGGCAGGGCAGGCATACGAGCCGCTCAACGAGCGCCCCGCCCTGACGGATCCCGAGGCCTGAGTGGCTGAAAACAGCTTGTTTTGCCCTCGGGGTTGCGCCGGTTTCAGCCACCCGCGCCCAGAGTGAAAAAAATTCGTTCCAGCCATGCAACCCGTGCCCACACCACGTGTTCAACTTTCGTAACGGGTAGCGCATCCGAACCGGATCGGCGCGGAACCCGGAAGGACGAAAGGTTCTGGAACGATGAAAATTCTTCTGACCACTGCGGCGACCGCGCTCGTCATGGGGACGACCGCCTACGCCGAATCGCATGCGATGGGCATGGGGAGCTACGAAGTCTCGGCAGACGACTTCTACGCCTCCAACCTGATGGGAATGCGCGTCTACTCCTCCGAGCAGGAGCTTGGCGAGAATGGCGACCCGATCAACTTCACTGAACAGCAGTGGGACGACATCGGCGAGATCAACGACCTGATCATCTCCGAAGACGGCTCGGTGCAGGCGGTGATCGTCGGCGTCGGCGGTTTCCTCGGGATCGGCGAGAAGGACGTCGCCCTCACCATGGATCAGATCCGCACCTATGATGACGAGAACGGCGAGCGGTTCCTCGTGATCAACTCCAGCCAGGAGGCCCTCGAGGCCGCCCCGGCCTTCGAGCGCGCGACCGCCGAAGAGACCGCGATGACCGAGGGCGAGGCTGCCGAGCCGGGCATGGTCGAGCAGACCGATGCCGCCGCCGCGACGGCGGCCGCCACGGCCACCATGGCCGAGGGCGAAGCCGAAATGGAAACCGAAGCCGAGGTCGAGACCGAGATGGCCGAGGGCGAAGCCGAGATGGAGGCCATGGAGACCGAGGTCGAGACCGAGATGGCCGAGGGCGAGGCCGAGATGGAGGCCATGGAAGCCGAGGTCGAGACCGAGATGGCCGAGGGCGAAGCCGAGATGGAGGCCATGGAGACCGAGGTCGAGACCGAGATGGCCGAGGGCGAAGCCGAGATGGAGGCCATGGAAGCCGAAGTCGAGACCGAGATGGCCGAAGGCGAGGCCGAGATGACCGAGACCGCCCCGGTGGCCGGTGCCACCGGCATGGTCGAGCGTGAAGGCTACACCACCGCGGCCGTCAGCGATCTCAGCACCGACGAGTTGAACGGTGCCACCGTCTACGGCGCCGATGACGACAATATCGGCGAGATCGAGGACCTCGTGGCTTCCGACAGCGGCGAGATCACCGAGGCCGTGATCGGCGTCGGCGGCTTCCTCGGCATCGGCGAGAAGAAGGTCGCCGTGAACTTCGAGGATCTGCAGATCCTGACCAACGAAGACGGCTCGGACATCCGGGTCTATATCAGCGCCACCGAGGACGAACTGAAGGCGCTGCCGGCCTATGAGGCGCCCGAAGAGGCGGCAATGGATGCCGGCATGGAGACCGAAACCGAGATGGAAGTGGAAACCGAAACCGCGCCTGCCGCGCAGTAAGGTCTTTCCCTGCCTGACGAGATGGCCGCCCTCCGGGGCGGCCATTTGCGTTTGCGCAAACATCCGGCGCCTTGACCCCCGCCGGGCCCGTCAGCCTTGCAAGAGCGTTCCGCGCGGCTTAGGCAAAGCCTCGCAAACACATTCTCGACAGGAGCCATTCATGGCCAGACCCAAGATCGCCCTCATCGGCGCCGGTCAGATCGGCGGCACGCTCGCCCATCTCGCCGCGATCAAGGAACTCGGCGATGTCGTGCTGTTCGACATCGCGGAAGGCACTCCCCAGGGCAAGGCGCTGGACATCGCCGAATCCGGTCCGGCCGAGGGCTTCGACGCCGTCCTCAAGGGCACCAACGACTATGCCGACATCGCCGGCGCCGATGTGTGCATCGTCACCGCCGGTGTGCCGCGCAAGCCCGGCATGAGCCGCGACGACCTGCTCGGCATCAACCTCAAGGTCATGAAATCGGTGGGCGAGGGCATCGCCAAGCACGCCCCCGACGCCTTCGTCATCTGCATCACCAACCCGCTCGACGCGATGGTCTGGGCGTTGCGCGAATTCTCGGGCCTGCCGCACGAGAAGGTCTGCGGCATGGCTGGCGTGCTCGACAGCGCCCGCTTCCGCCACTTCCTGAGCCTCGAGTTCAACGTCTCGATGCGCGACGTCACCGCTTTCGTGCTGGGCGGCCATGGCGACACGATGGTGCCGCTGGCGCGATACTCCACCGTCGGCGGCATCCCCCTGCCCGACCTGGTGCAGATGGGCTGGACCACCCAGGAAAAGCTCGACGCGATCATCCAGCGCACCCGCGACGGCGGCGCCGAGATCGTCGGCCTGCTGAAGACCGGCTCGGCCTTCTACGCCCCGGCGACCAGCGCGATCGAGATGGCCGAGGCCTATCTCAAGGACCAGAAGCGCGTGCTGCCCTGCGCCGCCTATGTCGATGGCGCGCTGGGCCTGAACGGCATGTATGTCGGCGTGCCGACGGTGATCGGCGCCGGCGGCGTCGAGCGGATCATCGACATCAAGATGAACCGCGACGAGCAGGCGATGTTCGACAAATCCGTCGATGCGGTGAAGGGCCTCGTCGACGCCTGCAAGGGCATTGATCAGAGCCTCGCCTGATCGTAGGCCTCCGGGGCGGGCCATACCGGGCCCGTCCCAGCAAGGACCCCGGCGCAGATGACGGATCAAGACCTCGACCGCGGTTTCGTTTTCGCGGTGACCGGCAAGGACTACGTCACCCTCGCCCGGCGCGCAGCGCGCAATCTCAGGGGGGTCATGCCCTCGGCGAAGATCGACCTCTTCACCGACGCGCCCCTCGAAGATGAGGTCTTCGACCGGGTTCACCTCCTCGAACAGGTGTCCCGCCGACCCAAGATGGAATCCCTGCAGCGATCGAGATTCGCGCGGACCATCTATCTCGATGCCGACATCGTCACGCTGGCGCCGCTCGACGACGTGTTCGACATTCTCGACCGCTTCGACATCGCCGTGACGGCGAGTCAGCGGCGTAACGACTACCGAAACCGCGAACAGTATCCGGGCCATCCGGTGCCGCCAGCCTTTCCGCAGATGAATGGCGGTGTGATGGCGATCCGGCGCAACCCCGCGACCGACCGCTTTCTCGAGGACTGGCATGCCATGGTGCATGACGGCACCCAGAAATTCGATCAACCGGCGCTGCGGGTGCTGCTCTACGAGGGCGACCTTCGGCTGCATGTGCTGCCGGTGGAATACAACGTCATGTTCTTCCGCCCCTTCATGCTGAACGGCAACGGCTACACGGCGCCGCGCCTGCTTCACGAACCCAAGCTGCACCAGAAGCCCGCGGGTGACCCGCTCCGCCCCTTCTCGCCGAGTGAGGTTCTGGCCCCGCCGCAGATCGCCAAGCTGGCGGAGTTCCTCGACAACGACCAGACGCTGACCCACTACGCCCCGGTCAACGGTGGCGCGCCGGTCGCGCCGACGCCGCACCGAACGGGCTGGCGCAGCTTTCTGGGCAATCTCAAGCGCCGGGTCATCTGAACGGCCCGATACGGAGACCGCTGGTCACCTTTCGAAGCGCGCACAGATGTAGCCTGTATCGGCGGAACTCCGAATCTTCTGCCGGCAAAGAAGGCCAAATGACCTCTCCTGCAGGTTCTTTTCGGATATTGCGCAGGCAGGTTTTTGCCGGTGCGAAGACCCACCCCGACCAACGCGATCATGAGCGATCCAAACGTGATCACATGATTTTTTCTTGTGATCACGTTGGTCGCATTTATGGGCCGCGATCCGACAAACCGGTTCTTTTGTAGGTTTCGATATGGTTCAAGGGGCCAAATCACGGCAACCGAGGACCGGTCCATGAACATCCACGAATATCAGGCCAAGGCCCTTCTGCGCAGCTACGGCGCGCCCGTCTCGGACGGGCGACCCGTCATGCGCGCCGAAGAGGCGAAAACCGCGGCTGGCGAACTCGACGGCCCGCTTTGGGTGGTGAAGGCGCAGATCCACGCAGGCGGCCGCGGCAAGGGCAGCTTCAAGGAGGCCGATGCCGGCGAGAAGGGCGGCGTCCGCCTGGCCCGCTCCGTCGAGGAGGCGGCCGAGGAAGCCAAGAAGATGCTCGGCCGCACGCTGGTCACGCACCAGACCGGCCCGGCGGGCAAGCAGGTCAACCGCATCTACATCGAGGACGGCTCTGAGATCGAGACCGAACTCTATCTCGCGCTGCTGGTCGATCGCGCCACCTCGCGCATCTCCTTCGTCTGCTCGACCGAGGGCGGCATGGATATCGAGGAGGTCGCCGAGAAGACGCCCGAGAAGATCCTGAGCTTCTCGGTCGATCCGGCCACCGGCTACCAGCCCTATCACGGCCGCCGCATCGCCTTTGCCCTCGGCCTCAAGGGCCAGCAGGTCAAGCAGTGCGTCAAGCTGATGGACACGCTCTATCGTCTCTTCGTCGAGAAGGACATGGAGATGCTGGAGATCAACCCGCTGATCGTCACCGACAAGGGCGACCTGAAATGCCTCGACGCCAAGATGGGCTTCGACGGCAACGCGATCTACCGCCACGACGACATCGCCGCGCTGCGCGACGAGACCGAGGAGGACAGCAAGGAGCTGGCCGCCTCGAAATACGACCTGAACTACATCGCGCTCGACGGCGAGATCGGCTGCATGGTGAACGGCGCGGGCCTCGCCATGGCGACGATG
Organism: Limimaricola sp. AA108-03; assembly: GCF_050847355.1. Lineage (NCBI taxonomy): Bacteria > Pseudomonadati > Pseudomonadota > Alphaproteobacteria > Rhodobacterales > Paracoccaceae > Limimaricola > Limimaricola sp. AA108-03. The sequence continues at coordinate 350,719 of NZ_CP193755.1, read as the reverse complement.
GACATCATCAAGCTCAAGGGCGCGGAACCGGCCAACTTTCTCGACGTGGGCGGCGGCGCGACCAAGGAGAAGGTCACCGAGGCCTTCAAGATCATCACCTCCGACCAGAACGTCAAAGGCATCCTGGTCAACATCTTCGGCGGCATCATGCGCTGCGACGTCATCGCCGAGGGCGTGATCGCGGCGGTCAAGGAAGTCGGTCTGCAGGTGCCGCTGGTCGTGCGTCTCGAAGGGACGAATGTCGATCAGGGCAAGGAGATCATCAACAATTCCGGTCTCGACGTGATCGCGGCGGACAACCTGTCCGACGCCGCCGAGAAGATCGTCAAAGCGGTGAAGGGGTAACAGCAATGGCGATTCTCGTCGACGAAAACACCAAGGTCATCTGTCAGGGCCTGACCGGCTCGCAGGGCACGTTCCACACCGAGCAGGCGATCGCCTACGGCACCAAGATGGTCGGCGGCGTCACCCCGGGCAAGGGCGGCCAGACCCATCTCGACCTGCCCGTGTTCGACAGCGTGCACGAGGCCAAGGCCAAGACCGAAGCCAATGCGAGCGTCATCTACGTGCCGCCGCCCTTCGCGGCCGACAGCATCATGGAGGCGATCGACGCCGAGATGGAGCTGGTGATCTGCATCACCGAGGGCATCCCGGTGCTCGACATGATGAAGGTCAAGCGGGCGCTTCTGAACTCCAAGACCCGGCTGATCGGGCCGAACTGCCCCGGTGTCATCACGCCCGACGCCTGCAAGATCGGCATCATGCCCGGCCATATCCACAAGCGCGGCTCAGTGGGCGTCGTGTCCCGCTCGGGCACGCTGACCTACGAGGCGGTCAAGCAGACCTCGGATTCGGGCCTCGGCCAGTCGACGGCCGTGGGCATCGGCGGCGACCCGATCAAGGGCTCGGAGCATATCGACATCCTCGAGATGTTCCTCGCCGATGACGAGACCCAGTCGATCATCATGATCGGCGAGATCGGCGGCACCGCCGAGGAAGAGGCGGCGCAGTTCCTGGCCGACGAGAAGAAGCGCGGCCGCTGGAAGCCGACCGCCGGCTTCATCGCCGGGCGCACCGCCCCTCCGGGCCGCCGCATGGGCCACGCGGGCGCGATCGTCTCGGGCGGCCAGGGCGACGCGGAGAGCAAGATCGAGGCGATGAAATCCGCCGGGATCGTGGTCGCCGACAGCCCCGCCTCGCTCGGCGAAGCCGTGCTCAAGGCGATCGGCTGAACCCCTCGCGAAGGGGGCCGCGCCGCCCCCTTCGCATGACATCCGCGCCGCGCGCCCTATCTGGGCCCGGCGCATCCCCAGTTTTTGCCCCGAGGATCAAGGATCCTGCCATGACCGAGCAAAGCCCCAACGACGTGTTCCACGCCTCTTCCTTCCTGCAGGGCACGAACGCCGACTACATCGAACAGCTTCACGCGCGCTATGCCGAGAACCCGTCGAGCGTCGACGAGGCCTGGCAGGAGTTCTTCCGCAGCCTCGGCGACAGCGGCTCGGATGCCCGCGCCGAGGCCGCCGGCCCGTCCTGGGCCCGCGCCGATTGGCCGATGCAGCCCAATGACGACCTGACGGCCGCGCTCGACGGGCAGTGGGCCGCGCCTGCCGAAGCCAAGGGCGCGCGCGACAAGATTGCCGCCAAGGCCGCCGAGAAGGGCGTGGGCCTGTCCGAGCAGCAGCTGCGCGCCGCCGTGCTCGACAGCATCCGTGCGCTGATGATCATCCGCGCCTACCGGATTCGCGGCCATCTCGCCGCCGATCTCGATCCGCTGGGCCTGCGCGAGCAGACGCCGCATCCCGAGCTGGACCCCGCGAATTACGGTTTCACCAAGGCCGACATGGACCGGCCGATCTTCATCGACAACGTGCTCGGCCTCGAGATCGCGACGATGAACGAGATCCTGGCGCTGGTGAAGCGCACCTATTGCGGCACCTTCGCGCTGCAATACATGCACATCTCCGATCCCGAGCAGTCGGCTTGGCTCAAGGAGCGGATCGAGGGCTACGGCAAGGAGATCCAGTTCACCAAGGAAGGCCGCAAGGCGATCCTGAACAAGCTGGTCGAGGCCGAGGGCTTCGAGAAATTCCTGCACGTCAAGTACATGGGCACCAAGCGCTTCGGCCTCGACGGCGGCGAGGCGCTGATCCCGGCGATGGAGCAGATCATCAAGCGCGGCGGCCAGCTCGGCGTGAAGGACATCGTGATCGGCATGCCGCATCGCGGTCGCCTCTCGGTGCTCGCCAACGTCATGCAGAAACCCTACCGGGCGATCTTCCACGAATTCCAGGGCGGCAGCTTCAAGCCCGAGGAGGTCGATGGATCGGGCGACGTGAAGTACCACCTCGGCGCCTCGTCGGACCGCGAGTTCGACGGCAACAAGGTGCACCTGTCGCTGACCGCGAACCCCTCCCACCTCGAAGCGGTGAACCCGGTCGTGCTCGGCAAGGCGCGCGCCAAGCAGAGCCAGCTCGGCGACACCGACCGCACCCAGGTGATCCCGATCCTGCTGCATGGCGACGCGGCCTTCGCGGGCCAGGGCGTCGTGGCCGAGGGCTTCGGCCTGTCGGGCCTCGTCGGTCACCGCACCGGCGGCACGATCCACATCGTGGTGAACAACCAGATCGGCTTCACCACCGCGCCGCATTTCTCGCGCTCCTCGCCCTACCCCACCGACATCGCGCTGATGGTCGAGGCGCCGATCTTCCACGTCAACGGCGATGATCCGGAGGCCGTGGTGCACGCCGCCAAGGTGGCGACCGAGTTCCGGCAGAAGTTCCACAAGGACGTCGTCATCGACATCTTCTGCTACCGCCGCTTCGGTCACAACGAGGGCGACGAGCCCATGTTCACCAACCCGGTGATGTACAAGAAGATCAAGAACCAGAAGACCACGCTCACGCTCTACACCGAGCGGCTCGTCCGCGACGGGCTGATCCCCGAGGGCGAGATCGAGGACATGAAGGCGCAGTTCCAGGCGATGCTGGGCGAGGAGTTCGAGGCCGGCAAGACCTACCGCCCGAACAAGGCCGACTGGCTCGACGGGCGCTGGAGCCATCTCGACCGGCGCGACCACGAGAGCTACCAGCGCGGCCAGACCGCGATCGACGAGAAGACCATGACCGAGATCGGCCGCGCCATCACCCGCGCGCCCGAGGGCTTCCCGCTGCACCGCACCGTCTCGCGCCTGCTCGACGCCAAGGGGCAGATGTTCGAGACCGGCAAGGGCTTCGACTGGGCCACGGCCGAGGCGCTGGCCTTCGGCTCGCTGCTGACCGAGGGCTACCCGGTCCGGCTCTCGGGCCAGGACAGCACCCGCGGCACCTTCTCACAGCGCCACTCGGCCTTCATCAACCAGGAGAACGAGGAGCGCTACTACCCGCTCAACAACATCCGCGAGGGGCAGGCGCGTTACGAGGTCATCGACTCGATGCTCTCCGAATACGCGGTGCTGGGTTTCGAATACGGCTACACGCTGGCCGAGCCCAACGCGCTGGTGATGTGGGAGGCGCAGTTCGGCGATTTTGCCAACGGCGCGCAGATCATGTTCGACCAGTTCATCTCCTCGGGTGAATCGAAGTGGCTGCGCATGTCGGGCCTCGTGATGCTGCTGCCGCATGGCTACGAGGGTCAGGGCCCCGAGCACTCCTCGGCGCGGCTCGAGCGGTTCCTGCAGATGTGCGGCCAGGACAACTGGATCGTCGCCAACTGCTCGACCCCGGCGAACTACTTCCACATCCTGCGCCGGCAGCTGCATCGCACCTTCCGCAAGCCGCTGGTGCTGATGACGCCGAAATCGCTGCTGCGCCACAAGATGGCGATCTCGGACGCCGAGGATTTCACCACCGGTTCGTCCTTCCACCGCGTGCTGTGGGACGACGCCGAGAAGGGCCACAGCGACACCCAGCTCAAGCCCGACAGCGAGATCAAGCGCGTCGTGATGTGCTCGGGCAAGGTCTATTACGACCTTCTGGAAGAGCGCGACGCGCGCGGGTTGGACGACGTCTACCTGATGCGGATCGAGCAGTTCTATCCCTTCCCGGCGCTGAGCCTCGTGAAGGAGCTGGAGCGGTTCAAGGGCGCCGAGATGGTCTGGTGCCAGGAAGAGCCCAAGAACCAGGGCGCCTGGAACTTCATCGAGCCCAACATCGAATGGGTGCTGAGCCGGATCGACGCCGCGCATAAGCGCCCCACCTATGTCGGCCGCCATGCGAGCGCCTCGCCCGCGACCGGCCTCGCCAGCCAGCACAAGACCCAACAGCAAGCGCTGGTGAACGAAGCGCTGAGCATCGAAGGAAACTGAGAATGAGCACCGAAGTCCGCGTCCCCACCCTGGGCGAAAGCGTCACCGAGGCGACCGTCGCCACCTGGTTCAAGAAGCCGGGCGACGCCGTCGCGGTGGACGAGATGCTGTGCGAGCTGGAAACCGACAAGGTCACGGTCGAGGTGCCCTCGCCCGTCGCCGGCACGCTGTCGGAGATCGTCGCGGCCGAAGGCGACACCGTCGGCGTCGACGCGCTGCTCGCCCAGGTGAGCGAGGGCGACGCGCCCGCCAAGTCCGAGCCGGAGGCGCCGGCCGAGGACGGCCCCAAGGAGCAGCAGGCGGCGACCAACGTCTCGGGCGATCCCAAGGGCGAGCCCGCGGAGAAGGGCGAAGCCAGGGGCGACACCGAGGACGCGCCCTCGGCCAAGAAGCTGATGGCCGAGAACGACCTCAAGGAAGGCGACGTCAAGGGCACCGGCAAGGATGGCCGGGTGATGAAGGAAGACGTGCTGAAGGCGCTCAACGCGCCCAAGCCCGCCGAAACCTCCAAGCCCGCCGCGCGCGGCCCGGTGTCGTCGGACGACGCCGACCGCGAGGAGCGGGTCAAGATGACCCGTCTGCGCCAGACCATCGCCCGCCGCCTCAAGGAGGCGCAGAACACCGCCGCGATGCTGACCACCTACAACGAGGTGGACATGACCGCGGTGATGGAGCTGCGCAACGAGTACAAGGCGCTGTTCGAGAAGAAGCACGGCGTGAAGCTCGGCTTCATGTCCTTCTTCACCAAGGCCTGCGTGCACGCGCTCAAGGAGGTCCCGGACGTCAACGCCGAGATCGACGGCGATCACGTGGTCTACAAGAACTACGTCCACATGGGCATCGCGGTGGGCACCCCCACCGGCCTCGTAGTGCCGGTGATCCGCAACGCCGACAGCATGGGCTTTGCCGAGATCGAGAAGTCGATCGCCGAGATGGGCGTGAAGGCGCGCGACGGCAAGCTCAGCATGGCCGACATGCAGGGCGGCTCCTTCACCATCTCCAACGGTGGCGTCTACGGCTCGCTGATGTCCTCGCCGATCCTGAACCCGCCGCAGTCGGGCATCCTCGGCATGCACAAGATCCAGGACCGTCCGATGGCGATCAACGGCAAGGTCGAGATCCGGCCGATGATGTATCTGGCGCTGAGCTACGATCACCGTATCGTCGACGGCAAGGGCGCCGTGACCTTCCTCGTGCGCGTCAAGGAAGCGCTCGAGGATCCGCGCCGGCTGTTGATGGATCTGTGAACATGTGAAGGGGCCGGGCGTTGAGCCCGGCCCCATTCCACAACGAAGGCCCGTGCCATGCAGATGCTCTGTCAAATCGACACCCCCGATTTCGCCTCCTGGAAGGCCGCCTTCGACGATGATTACGAAGAGCGGATGCAGGCCGGCCTGAGCCAGCTGCAGATCTGGCGCGACGCCGACCACGGCTCCACCGTGCTGGTGCTGTTTGATGTCAACGACCGCAAGCGCGCCGAGGCCTGGATCGCCAAGGAGCAGGGCTTTGGCGGCGCGATGACCTGCACCTTTCTCGAGACCGCCTGACATGGCCCATGCCTCTTCCGAGCACTTGCTGCACGCGATCGTGTTACACTCGCCGCGTGCAGATCGGTTGTGGGAGGGGTTTCATGTCCAGCGAACTCAATATCTTGGCAATCTACGGGCTTCTGGTGCTCGCGCTGATCCTCGTGCAGGTGCTCTACGCCATATCGCAGGTCGGCCTGCCGATGCTGGCGCGACCGCGCGACGACATGCCCCGGCTGACCGGCGTGGCCGGGCGGATGGAGCGCTGCGTCGCCAACTCGGTCACCGCGATGGCGCTCTTCGCGCCCGCCGTGCTGATCCTGGCGGTGCGCGAGGGCTTTGGCGGCGGCACGCTGCTGGCGGCGCAGGTCTTCCTGATCGCGCGGCTGGCCTATGCGCTGCTCTACCCGGCCGGCATTCCCTGGGCGCGCACCGCGGTCTGGGGCCTGGGCTTCTTCGCGACGCTCTACCTCTACGCCGCTGCCCTCTAACGTCGCCGGGGCCGCGATGACGGCCCCCGAGCTTCAGGTTCTGGCCTTGGCCGGGCTGCTGCAGGCCGGGCAATATGTCTGGCTGTCGGTGCGCGCCAACCGCGAGTTGGGATTTGGCCGCACGCTCGGGCCGCGCGATCCGCAGCGGCTCGGCGCGCCGCTCGAAGCCTTGGCCAGCCCGCGCACCGGGCGGCTCTACCGGGCGCTGAACAACCATTTCGAGGGGTTGATCCTGTTCACCCTCGCCGTCGTCGTGCTGATCCTCGGCGACAAGACCACCGGTCTTTCGGGCCTGCTGGCCTGGACCTATCTCGCGGCGCGGGTGCTCTACGTCCCCGCCTATTATTTCGGGCTCCGGCCCTGGCGGTCGCTGATCTGGCTGGTGGGGTTCTGCGCCACCATCGCGATGATCGGCCTCGCCCTCGTCTGACACCCCACAGGAGTTTTCCATGGCATCCTACGATCTCATCGTCATCGGCGCCGGCCCCGGCGGCTATGTCTGCGCCATCAAGGCGGCCCAGCTCGGCCTCAAGACCGCGGTGGTCGAGGGGCGCGAGACGCTGGGCGGCACCTGCCTCAACGTGGGCTGCATCCCCTCCAAGGCGCTGCTGCACGCCACCCACGCGCTGCACGAGGCCGAGCACAACTTCGCCAAGATGGGCCTGAAGGCCGAGACGCCGACGGTGGATTGGGACCAGATGCTCGCCTACAAGCGCGACAGCGTCGGCCAGAACACCGGCGGCATCGAATTCCTGTTCAAGAAGAACAAGATCGACTGGCTCAAGGGCTGGGGCTCGATCCCCGAGGCGGGCAAGGTCAAGGTCGGCGACGAGACCCACGAGGCCAAGCACATCGTCATCGCCTCGGGCTCCGTCCCCACCTCGATCCCCAATGTCGAGATCGACGAGAAGGTCGTCGTGACCTCGACCGGCGCGCTGGAGCTGGGCCGCATCCCCGAGAAGATGGTGGTGATCGGCGCCGGCGTGATCGGGCTCGAGCTGGGCTCGGTCTATCGCCGTCTCGGCAGCGAGGTCACCGTGGTCGAGTATCTCGACGCGATCACGCCGGGCATGGATGCCGAGGTCGCTCGCAACTTCCAGAAGATCCTGACCAAGCAGGGGCTGAAATTCGTGCTGGGTTCGGCGGTGCAGGGTGTCACGGTCGAGGGCGAGAAGGCCACCGTGACCTGGAAGAGCCGCAAGGACGACAGCGAGGAAAGCCTGACGGCCGATTGCGTGCTCGTGGCCACCGGTCGCAAGCCCTATGTCGAAGGGCTCGGGCTCGAAGAGCTCGGCGTCGATATGACCGATCGCGGCCAGATCAAGATCGACGATCATTTCAAGACCAGCGTCGACGGCGTCTATGCGATCGGCGACGCGGTGCCCGGGCTGATGCTCGCGCACAAGGCCGAGGATGAGGGCGTGGCGATCGCCGAGATCCTCGCGGGCCAGAAGGGCCACGTGAATTACGAGGTGATCCCTGGCGTCGTCTACACCCACCCCGAGGTGGCGACCGTCGGCAAGACCGAGGAGCAGCTCAAGGAGGAAGGCCGCGGCTACAAGGTCGGCAAGTTCCCGTTCCTCGGCAACGCGCGGGCCAAGGCCAACTTCTCGGCCGAGGGCTTCGTGAAGATCCTCGCCGACAAGGAGACCGACCGGATCCTCGGCGCGCATATCATCGGCCCGATGGCCGGCGACCTGATCCACGAGGTCTGCGTGGCGATGGAGTTCGGCGCCGCCGCCGAGGACCTGGCCCGCACCTGCCACGCCCACCCCACCTATAGCGAGGGCGTGCGCGAGGCGGCACTGGCACTGGGCGACGGCGCGATCCACGCCTGATCGCCAAGGCTGCCGCAAAACGAGATACGGCCGCCCGAAGGCGGCCGTCGAAGTTCTCCGAGCTGGGCGCAGCCTCAATCAGGCGAGCCAGTCCTCGGCACTCAGAGTGGTGAGGGTGAAAACCTCCCACTCGCCGGAATCCTGCCCGTCGGAGGCCCGCACTTCGAGTTCTGTCTCGCCGAGACGGCGATTGACCCGCAGCCGGATCATGTCGAGATCGTCGGCGGCGATCCGAACCCCGTCATCGGCATCGATCCGGCCCTGGCCCTTGAAGATGAAGTTGTCGCGCCCCGCGGTGTCGCGCAGTTCGAACCACTTGATCGCGTCGCCATCGGTGTCGGCAACCTCGAGATGCTTGTCGAGACGGGTCCGATAGCCGCCCTTCACCTTGCCGAGCGTCACATCGTCCACGGTAACGACCGGTGCGGTGTCCTGAGCGACCGGCCTGTTCTGGGGCGCCGAGGTGTCCGAGGGTGTCGTCGAAGCGCCCTTATCCAGATCAACCTGTCCGCCGGTGCGGGCAAAGTTCTGGGTGACCATGACACCATCCCAACCCTTGAAATCGCCCCGCTCGATCCCGATGCCGACATATTCGAAGTCGGGGTTCAGGATGTTGGCGCGGTGGCCCGGGCTGTTCATCAGCGATTCGTGCAGATCGACCACGTCATCGGAGAGCCCGGAGGCGCCGCGCTCGGATTGCCAGGCGAGGTTCTCGCCCGAGGCCCAGCTTCCGGAGAAGTCGAAATCGGCGGCGCGCATGCGGTCGGTCGCGCTCGAGCCGCCCTGGCCGGTATGGGAGAAGGTATCGCTCTGCAGCATCCAATTGCTGTGATCCTCGCTCGAGTCGTTCAGGTTGAGTTCGAGCTTGAGGGAGCTGAGACCGAGCGTGCTCCGCTCTTCGTTGATCAACGACAGCATCTGCCGTTCGAGGTCGTTCGCGATAGACATGTGTAGTGGTGATCCTTGATCGGTACCGGTTTGCGCCGGTTGCCCTATGCAGGATCATGCGAATTGCGAAGCCGGTGAGGCGGTACGGGGGAGAAAAGGCGGTTTCGCGCCGCGAAACGCCGTTCGACCTAGCCGAACTTTGCCGAACAAGTACCACTTAGCGGCTATGCCCCCCAACCGCGAAAACATGCCTGATGGTTGTAAAAGCGCAACGGGACGGCCTGCGTATGGGGTGGGCAGCCCCCGAACCCGCGGTCACGGGCTTACGGCAGAGCCGGGGCGGACGAACGCGGCGCGGAACGCCGTAATATCCTGCCGGGCCGGCACTACGAAGGAGCGGAGATAGGCCGTTTGCACGCTCAAGGGCCCGTCGGGACCGCTCAGGGCAAATGAAGCATGTTCGGATCAGGTTCGATCCGCATGGCTAATATAAAGGCGTCTGGAAGATGATGGTGGAGCCTAGGGGGATCGAACCCCTGACCTCTTGCATGCCATGCAAGCGCTCTCCCAGCTGAGCTAAGGCCCCATCATGTCCGGCGTTTCCGCCGTGTCGGTCAGCGTCGCTGCCCGTGTGCCGCTCTCTAAGGGTGGCGCCGGGCGGGTGCAAGCGGAAAACACGCGCCCGGGCCGAAAAATCTTACTCGTCGTCCTCGGCCGGAACATCGGCCAGCTCGTCGAGCGACACGTCATCGCTGTCGTCGTCATCATCGAGCACGTCATCGCCCAGATCGACGTCGTCATCGTCGCTGTCGTCGTCGTCGAGCAGCAGCTCCTCGTCATCCTCCGAGGACTTCTTCATCTTCTTGGTCTGCGCGTCCTCGGCATCCGCCACCATGGTGCGGTGCTTGCCGGTGTCGAGCGTGACCACCTGCCCGGTATAGGGGCTGATGATCGGGTTTGCGTTCAGGTCATAGAAGCGCTTGCCCGTGGTCGGGCAGATGCGCTTGGTTCCCCATTCTTCCTTCGGCATGGGCTGTCCTTCCAGTTCCGTGCGACGATGATCGGCGGGCGCGCCGGCCCGGGCGCGAAACGCGCCTCGGCCTTGCGGCGGATCGCGCTCCCCTGCCATAAGCGCGGCAGGCTGTCAAAGCCTTTGGGCGGAGGGAGGCAAGCGGGATATGGGTGAACACGTGCTGCCGGGCAACCCGCCCCTGACGGTGGCGCTGCGCCGCTCGGATCGGGCGGGGCGAATCACGCTTCGGGTCTCGCATCGCGACGGGCGGGTGACGCTGACGCTGCCCCGACGCACGCCCGAGCGCGAGGCGCTGGCCTTCCTGCGCGAACGCGAGGCCTGGGTGCGCGGTCATCTCGAACGGGTGGCGCCGCCACGCGCGGTGCGGCTGGGCGGCTCGCTGCCCTATCTGGGCGAGGAAATCGCGCTGCGGCCCGCCGCCCTGCGCAGCCCACGGCTCGAGGGTCGGGTGCTGCTCCTGCCCGATGACGCGGCGCGCGCCCCGGCGCGGGCGATGGCCTTCCTCAAGGCCCGCGCCCGCGATCGCCTTTCGGCCGCCGTGGACCGCCACGCCGCCGCGCTGGGCCGCCGTACCGGGCGGCTGAGCTTTCGCGACACCCGCTCGCGCTGGGGATCGTGCAGCTCGAAGGGCGACATCATGCTGTCCTGGCGGCTGGTCATGGCGCCGCCCGAGATCGGCGACTACGTCGCCGCCCACGAGGTCGCGCATCTGGCCGAGATGAACCACTCGCCCGCCTTCTGGGCGGTGTGCGAGCAGCTGTTCCCGCAGCATCGCGCCGCGCGCGACTGGCTGCGTCTGCATGGCGACGCGCTGCAGCGGATCGATTTCACCGCCCCCGCCGGAGCCACCGCGTGATCCCGCCCGCCGTCGCCACCCCCCGCGCCCCCGACCCCGCCGGGGCGGCGCATGACCGGGTGTATCGCTCGCTCAGAACCCGCATCATGCATGGCGAGATCGCCCCCGGTGAATCGCTGACGCTGCGCGGCATCGGCAAGCTGTTCGAAGTGTCGATGACCCCCGCCCGCGAAGCGGTGCGGCGGCTGGTGGCCGAGGGCGCGCTGTCGCTCTCCTCCTCGGGCCGCGTCGCGACGCCGGCACTCACCAACGAGCGGATCGAGGAGCTGGCAGCGCTGCGCGCCATGCTCGAGCCGGAACTGGCCTCGCGGGCGCTGCCACGGGCGCATTTCGCGCTGATCGACCGGCTCGAAGCGATCAACGCCGGGGTCAGCCAGATGGTCGCCCGGCACGACGCCACCGGCTATATCCGCATGAATCTCGAATTTCACCGCACGCTCTACCTGCGGGCCCAGTCGCCCGCGATCCTCGCCATGACCGAGACCGTCTGGCTGCAGCTCGGCCCCACCATGCGGGCGCTTTACGGGCGACTGCGTCGCACCGAGCCGCCCTATCATCACAAGCTGATCCTCGCGGCGCTCAGGGCCGGGGACGAGCCGGGGCTGCGTCTGGCAGTGCGGACCGATGTGACCCAGGGGCTGCGGCTGCTCAAGGGGTGATTGACATACCCGACATTTATTGTCAGGTATGGCTCAGCCACGACGGACCAGCCGTCGCAAGCCGGACGCGTTCAGGACCATCGAGGCCCGTCATGCCCCGCGACTTTCCCCAGGATTTTCCTTCCGACGATTCTCGTCCCCGCAGTCCCATCGGCGGTGCGCCGGTGGGGCGTCTCGACGATCTCGGCGCGATCGAGGCGCGCGCCGTGCGGCTGCTCAGGCTGTGGTGCGATGCCGGCTTCGAGGCCGTGGCCGCCCGGCTCGCCCCCGATCTCGACCCCGGCCCGGCCGGTGCGGCGGCGCGCGCGCTCGACGCGCTGGCGCGGCTCTGCGCCACGACGGGACGTCGGCCGCTGATGCGCCACGCCGCCGACTGCGCCTGTCTCGGTGCCGATGAAGCCTGGTTCGCGCGGCTGATCGGCCATGGCTCCGAAGCCGCGCGGGAAGAGGCGATGATGCTCGCCATGGCGTTCCTGCGGCCGGAGGCCGCGGCGGAGGCCGCCCATCTGGCCGAGGCGCTGGGCCTCGGCCTGCGCCGCGCCGGGATCAGCCGGCGACGGCTGCACTGAGCGCCGGCGCCCGCTCGATCCGGGTGCCGGTCTCGATGTCGAACAGGCACAGCCCCTCTCGCGCCACCGCGAGATCGACATGGTCGGTGGCGTCCTCGGGGATGCGGCCCGGCAGCCGCGCGGTGATGGTTTCGCCACCGAGCACGAAATTGACATAGGCCTCGGCGCCGGTGTTCTCGATCATCTTCGGCGCGACCACGAGGTCGGGGGTGCCGGTGGCCCGGCTCAGATGCTCGGGCCGGATACCGAGCGTCACCCGCGCCGGCAGATCGGCCGCGCGCCAACCCGGCCCCATGGCGAGCGCGATGCCGTCGATGTCGAGACCGGTCTCGGTGACGCGGGCGGGTACGAGGTTCATCGGCGGCGAGCCCATGAAATCCGCGACGAAGGTATTGGCGGGCGTGTCGTAGATCTCCTGCGGCGTGCCGATCTGCTGCACCACACCGCCCTTGAGCACGACGATCCGGCTGGCCAGAGTCATCGCCTCGATCTGGTCGTGGGTGACGTAGACGATCGAGGCATGGGTGGTCTTGTGGATGCGCTTGATCTCGGCGCGCATCTCGACGCGAAGCTTGGCATCGAGGTTCGACAGCGGCTCATCGAACAAAAACAGCTTGGGATCGCGCACCAGCGCCCGGCCCATCGCGACGCGCTGGCGCTGGCCACCCGAGAGCTGGGAAGGCTTGCGGTCGAGCAGGTGGTCGATCCGCAGGAGCTTCGCGACCTCCTCGATCCTGCGCTGCGCCTCGGCCTTGGGGACCTTGCGTACCTTCATGCCGAAGCCGATGTTCTCGGCCACGTTCATCGTCGGGTAGAGCGCGTAGGACTGGAACACCATGGCGATGTCGCGGTCCTTTGGCGGCTCGTGCGTCACGTCGCGCCCCCCGATCTCCAACGCGCCGCCCGATATCTCCTCGAGCCCGGCGATGCAGTTGAGCAGCGTGGACTTGCCGCAGCCGGACGGGCCGACGAGGACGAGGAATTCGCCCGGCTTCATGTCGATATCGATCGAATGCAGCACCTCGACGCCGCCATAGCTCTTCTTGAGCTGGTCGGCGCGCAGTGCGCTGGTCACGGGGTCTGCCATGGTCTCTCCTCTCCCTTCGGGACGGGGCCGGTCGAGGCCCGGACGATCAGCCCGGCCCGGTTCACGGTTTGCAGGCGCGCGGGCGGCGCGCCGTTCAGATGGTCGACGAGCATCTGCGCCAACGGTGCGCAGGCGTCGCGCAGCGGCGCGTGGGTCACGGTCAGGGCCGGGTTGAAATGCGCGGGCCGGATGCCGGGCAGCGCGTCGTCATGCGCGATGACCGAAAGGTCCCCCGGCATCGAAAGCCCGAGATCGCGCGCCGCACGCAGCACGCCCTGTGCCACCGGGGTGGTGGCGCAGAGAATCGCGGTGGGCCGCGGCCCGGCTCGTCCCGAGAGCCAAGCCAGCGCCTGCGTGTAGCCGGTGCTCTCGGTCGGCGCGCCACCCGCGACGAAGCCATCGGGCACCGCCAGCCCCTCCACCGCCATGGCGGCACGAAATCCCTGCTCGCGCTCCTCGGCAAAGGCGAAGCGCGCCTCGCCGTTGATCAGCGCAATCCGGGCATGGCCGAGGCTGGCAAGCAGCTCGACCGCGTCGGCGCAGACGGCGCGATTGTCGATGCCGAAGAAGGCGTAATCCGGCGCGGCATGGGCCTGGCCGTGCATCACGAAGGGCACGCCGCGCGCACGCAGAAAGCCCGGCCGCGGATCGTTCGGCACCGGCGCGTTCAGCACGAAGCCGTCGAGCAGGTCGCGCTCCAGCATCCGCTCGTAGGGCGCGACCGGGTCGTTGCCCTGATCGACCGAGAGCACGAGGTCGAGATCGCGCGCCGCCAACTCGGCAGTCAGCGTGGTCAGCACGTCGAAGAAGGTCTGGTCGGCCGACATGTCGGCGCGCAGCTTGACGATCATGCCGACCACGCCCGAGCGGCCGGTCGCCAGCCGCTGCGCCGAGCGGTTGGGCCGGTAGCCCAGCCGCGTCGCCGCCTCCTGCACCCGGGCCCGGGTCCGGGCGCCGACCTCCGGAAAGCCGTTGAGCGCCCGGCTCACCGTGGCGACCGAGAGACCGAGCTCGGTGGAGATGTCCTTGAGAGTCGCCATGCCGCGACCCCTCCCCCGGCCGTTCAAAGCGCTTGCAGCGGCAATCTATGCCTCGCGCCCCCGCAATTGCAACGAAAAGCTCGGTGTCCCGCCGTCAGCCTCAAAGCGGTTTGAGAAAACCGGCCGCTTTGCTATCGTGCCGCGAATCGCGCCGTGGGGAGGACCCGGCGGCGGGACGATCTGGGAGGATGACATGACCAAGACCAAGACCCTCGGCGCCGTGGCGCTGTTGATGCTGTCGGCCGCGCCGGCGCTGGCCTTCGAGGATGGCAAGCTGCTGATCTGGACCGGCGACAACCGCGCCCCCGACGCGCTGCGCGAGATCGGCAAGACCTTCGAGGAGGAGTTCGGCGTACCGGTCGAGGTGGCCGTGGTCGAGCCGCTGCCCGAGAAGTTCCAGCAGGCCGCCGCCACCGGTGACGGGCCGGACATCGTGATGCACGCGCATGACCGCCTCGGCGAATGGTCCACGGGCGGCATCATCGCCCCCGTGACCCCTGGCGCCGATTTCACCGACGGCATCCTGCCCGCCGCGATAGAGGCCGTGACCTTCGACGGCGCCACATGGGGCTACCCGGTCGCGGTCGAGGCCGCGCACCTGATCTACAACAAGGAATACGTCGACACCCCGCCCGCCGATTTCTCGGAGATCGCGGCGATGGAGTTGCCCGAGGGCGTGGCGCCGATCCTGTGGGACTACAACAACACCTATTTCACCTTCCCGATGCTCGCGGCCAATGGCGGCTTCGCCTTCCAGAAGGTCGAAGGCTCCTATGACGGTGCGACCTCGGGCGTGAACACCGAGGGCGCGGTCGAGGGCGCCGAGGTGCTGGCCTCGCTGATCGAGGACGGCGTCATGCCCAAGGGCGTCGATTACGGCGTCATGGAAGGCGCGATGAACAATGGCGAGGTCGCCATGGTCATCAACGGGCCGTGGGCCTGGGCCAACCTCGCCGGATCGGGCATCGATTTCGGCGTGGCGCCGCTGCCCAAGGTCGATGGCGAGCTGGCCCCGCCCTTCCTTGGGGTGCAGGCGCTGGCCCTGAACGCCGCCTCGCCCAATCTCGACCTCGCGCAGGAGTTCATCGAAAGCTACCTGCTCACCGACGAGGGGCTGAGCGTCTGGAACGAGAGCGGTGCGCTGGGTGCGCTGGCCGACCAGTCGGCCGCCGCGGCGCAGGACGACGAGAAGGTGAGCGCCATGCTCGACGTCGCCAAGGACGGCATCCCGATGCCCTCGAACCCCGAGATGGGCGCGTTCTGGGCCGCGATGCAGCCGGCGCTGACCAATATCACCAACGGCGCGCAGGAGCCGCAGGCGGCGCTCGACGACGCCGCCGCCCGGATCAAGGGCGAATAAGCGCCAAGCCCGGGGCGGCATCGTCGCCCCGGCCCCCTGCCCCGTCGCCGCCGGGGCAGCCCAAGGGCCAAGGACGCGGCGTGCTCCGGGAGGGATCACCGACATGACCATCGCCGATGCGGGCCCCGGCCCGTCCGAGACGCATATCGAAACCCGGCCCTGGCTGCGCCTGGCCGTCGTGGCGGTGCTGGGCGTGGCGATGCTCTACGGCGCCTTCTTCCTCTATCAGATCGCGCAGCCGCTCTTCGGCGCGATCCTGCTCGCGGTGGCCACCGGCTTCGTGGTGATCTTCGGTGCCAACCGCTTCTACGGCGCACGTTTCATCTTTCCCGGCGTCGCGGCGGTGCTGGTCTTCATCGCCTTCCCGGTCGCCTACACGATCTGGCTCGGCTTCACGAACTACTCCTCGTTCAACCTGCTGTCCTACGAGCGAACGATCGAGGTGCTGACCTCGCGCGGCACGGTCGATCCAGAGACCGAACAGCCTTTCACGGTGGCCCGCGATGGCGACGGCCACCGCATCTGGCTGCCCGAAAGCGGGCTGCTCTCCGAGCCGGTGACGCTGGCGGTCGAGGAGGAGGCGGTGACGCTTGCGCCTGCCGAGCCGCCGTTCGACCTGCTCAGCCCCCGGGAGGCGATCAAGCTGCGCGCGGGTCTGCAGAGCCTGACCCTGACCACCCCCGACGAGATCGACCTGCGCAATGCCGGGCTCAGGACCTTCGCCAGCGTCACGCCCGACTTCGTGCGCAGCGGCGAGGACATGCTGACCCGCAGCTCGGACGGGCTCGTCCTCACCGCCAATCACGACACCGGTTTCTTCGAGACGCCGGATGGCGAGCCGGTGCCGCCGGGCTGGCGCGTGGGCGTCGGCTTCGACAATTTCAAGCGCATCCTCGAATCCAAGGGCGTACGCGGCCCGATGCTGTCGATCTTCGCCTGGACCTTCGCCTTCGCGGCGCTGTCGGTGGCGGGCGTCTTCGCCGTGGGGCTGTTGCTGGCGGTGATCCTCCAGTGGGAGCATCTGCGTTTCAAGACGCTGTACCGGATCCTGTTGATCCTGCCCTACGCGGTGCCGGGCTTCATCTCGATCCTCGTGTTTCGCGGGCTGTTCAACCAGAATTTCGGAGAGATCAACCTGATCCTCGAGGCGCTGTTCGGCATCCGCCCCGACTGGTTCACCGACGGCAATCTCGCCCGGGCGATGATCCTCTTCGTCAATATCTGGCTGGGCTATCCCTACATGATGCTGCTGGCGATGGGCTTTCTTCAGGCCGTGCCGCAGGATCACAAGAAGGCCGCCGCTCTGGAAGGGGCGTCCAGCTTGCGGGTGTTCTTCACCATCACCCTGCCGCAGATCATCCCGCCCTTTCTGCCGCTGCTGATCGCGGCCTTCGCCTTCAACTTCAACAACCTCGTGCTGATCCTGCTGCTGACGCGCGGCGGGCCCGACATCCCCGGCACGGTGATCCCGGCGGGCGAGACCGATATCCTCGCCTCCTTCACCTATCGCCTCGCCTTTCAGGATTCGGGCCAGCAATTCGGCCTCGCGGGGGCGATCACGCTGCTGATCTTCCTCGTCGTGGCCGCCATCTCCTATGCCAACTTCGTGGCCATGCGCCGCGCCGCAGCCAAGAGGTCCGGCCGATGATCGTCGAACGCCCGCGTGACCTGGCGCTCAAGAAGATCGCCGCGCATGGCTTCATGCTGATCTTCCTGGCGCTGATCCTGTTCCCGTTCTTCATGATCGTCTCGATCAGCTTCCGGGAGGGCAACTTCGCCACCGGGTCGCTCTGGCCCGAGAACCCGACGTTGGAGCACTGGTATCTCGCCTTCGGGCTCGACTACACCCGCTCCGACGGCACCGTGGTCGCGCCGCCCTACCCGGTGCTGTTGTGGATGTGGAACTCGATCAAGATCGGGCTGATCGCCTCCGCGGGCGTGCTCGCGCTCTCGACCATCTCGGCCTATGCCTTCAGCCGGATCCGCATCCGTGGCAAGCAGGGCCTGCTCGACGGGCTGTTCCTGATCCAGATGTTCCCGACGACGCTGGCGCTGGTGGCGATCTTCGCGATCTTCGACGCGCTGGGCGAGGTGACGCCCGCGCTCGGGATCAACAGCCACCTCGCGCTGATCCTCGTCTATCTGAGCCAGATCACGCTGCATATCTGGACCATCAAGGGCTATTTCGACAGCGTCGACACCGCGCTCGACAAGGCCGCCGAGATCGACGGCGCGAGCGCGTGGCAGACCTTCCGCTACATCTTCCTGCCGCTTGCGGTGCCGATCATGGCGGTGGTTTTCGTGCTGAGCTTCATTGGCGTGATCAACGACTACCCCATCGCCAGCGTGCTGATCCGCTCCGAGGACCAGATGACTCTGGCGGTCGGCTCGCGGCTCTATCTCAACGAGTTCAAGTATCTCTGGGGCGATTTCGCCGCCGCAGCGATCCTCTCGGGCCTGCCGATCACCATCGTGTTCCTGATCGCCCAGCGCTACCTCGTCTCGGGACTCTCGGAGGGGGCGGTCAAGGGCTGAGGCCTCTGCCGAGCTTCGAAGAAAGAGGCCCGCAGCGGCCCCTTTCTTTTGTCTTCCGAGCGGCCTAGCGTCACCCCATGGCAGCGGCGCATTCCTCATATGACGTGGTGATCATCGGCGGCGCGATGATCGGCAGCGCCGTGGCATGGTGGCTCGCGCGCGATCCGGGATTCGGCGGTCGCATCCTCGTGGTCGAGCGCGATCCCTCCTTCGAGTTCGCTTCGACCAGCCACACCAATTCCTGCATTCGCATGCAGTTCGGTACCGAGGTGAACGTCGCGATCAGCCGCTTCGGGCTGGAGTTCATTCGCGCCTTTCGGGATTACGCGGGCGAGGACGCGCCCGAGATCCACCTCGACGATTTCGGTTATCTCTATCTCGCCGCCGATCAGGCCTCGGCCGACAGGCTGCGCGCGGCGCAGGCGCTGCAGGCGCGGATGGGCGCTGGCACGCGGCTGCTGTCACCGGCGCAGCTGCGCACGGCCTTTCCCTTCATGGCGTGGGACGACATCCTGCTCGGCAGTCACAATCCCGGCGAGGAAGGCTGCTTCGACGGCGGCACCATGTTCTCGGAGTTCCGCCGCCGGGCGCGGCGCATGGGCGTCGAGGAAATCCGCGCCGAGGCCACCGGGCTGCGGCTGAAGGGCGATCGCGTCACCCATGTCGAGCTGTCCGACGGCAGCGCCGTCGCCTGCGGCCAAGTCGTGAACGCCGCCGGGCCGCGTGCGGCGCGGGTGGCGGCGATGGCCGGCATCGCCATCCCGGTCGAGCCGCGCAAGCGCTATACCTTCATCTTCGAGGCCGAGGACAGGCTGCCGCGCAAGCTGCCGCTGACCGTCGATCCCTGCGGCATCCATTATCGCTCGGACGGCGCGCTCTACATGGCGGGCTGCCCGCCCGAGACGGACGGCCCCTGCGAGGCCGGTGATTTCGCCATGGACCACGCGATCTGGGAGGACCGCGTCTGGCCGGCGCTGGCCGCCCGCATCCCCGCCTTCGAGCGGGTGAAGCTGCGCAATTCGTGGGTCGGTCACTACGCCTACAACACGCTCGATCAGAACGCGCTGCTGGGCCCGCATCCGGCGGTCGCGAACCTGCTCTTCGCCAACGGCTTTTCCGGCCACGGGCTGCAACAGGCCCCGGCGGTGGGGCGCGGCATCGCCGAGCACATCATCCACGGGGGCTGGCGCAGCCTCGACCTTGCACCGCTCTCGGTGGCGCGCCTCGTCGAGGGCCGGGCGCTCACCGAAGCGGCGGTGATCTGACCCGACGACCAAGGAGACTCCCATGAAGAAGATCGTCCTCACCGGCGCCTGCGGCGCTCTCGGCTCGAAGCTGCGCGAACCGCTCTCGAAGCTCGCGGACGAGCTGCTCTCGACCGACATCGCCGAGGCTCCGGCCGAGCTCCTGCCGAACGAGCGCTTCGTGCAGGCCGATCTCGTCGATCTCCCCGCGATCGAGACGCTGATGCGGGACGCCGAGATGGTCGTGCATTTCGGCGCGATTCCCGACGAGCGGCCCTTCGAGGAGTTGCTCGGCCCGAACTACATCGGCGCCTACACGGTCTGGGAGGCGGCGCATCGTGCCGGCGCGCGGCGCGTGGTCTATGCCTCCTCGGTGCACGCGGTGGGGCTGCAGGAGACGATGGCCGGCCACGATACCGACGTGCCGCACAAGCCCGACAGCTTCTACGGCCTGTCGAAATGCTTCGCCGAGGACATGGGCCGGATGTTCTGGGAAAAGCGCGGTCTCGAGGCAGTCTGCCTGCGCATCTTTTCCTGCACGCCCGAGCCGCAGAACGCCCGGGCGCTGCACACATGGCTGAGCCATGGGGATCTGGTGCGACTGGTCGAGGCCTCCGTGACGACGCCGGTTACCGGCTTCACCGTGGCCTGGGGCGTCTCGGCCAACAGCCGCGCGCCGGTGTCGAACCACAAGGTCGCGTTCCTCGGCTACCACCCGCAGGACAATGCCGAGGACTGGGCCGACCGGCTGCTGCCGCCGACGAAGACGCCGGACCCGTCCGACCGGGCGCAGCGCTGCCTCGGCGGACCTTTCGCCGTGGTGCCGCTGGGAGAAAGCGGGGTCGAGGCGATCCGGAGGATGAGCGCGGGCGACTGAGGACGCACGACCCCGCCCTCGCGCCAGCGGAAACGAGGGCATCCGCGTATTCGGGAGAAAGACGAAGGGGATGGCGCGACCGTCCCCTTCATCTTTCGTCAAATACGCATGGCGCGCCGCCTCAGCCCTGCGCCGCGGCGCGAATCGCGGCGATGTTCTCACCATAGACCGAGGCCGTCTCGACCGAGCCGCCCCGGAACACCGCCGAGCCCGCGACCAGCGCGTCGGCACCTGCCCGCGCCACCAGCGGCGCGGTGGCGGTGTCGACGCCGCCATCGACCTCGAGATGGATCTCGCGGTCGCCGATCATCGCGCGCAGGGTCGCGATCTTGTCGAGCATCGAATGCAGGAATTTCTGCCCGCCGAAGCCCGGATTGACGGTCATCGCCAGCACCAGATCCACGTCGTCGAGAAGCGGCGCCACCGCCTCGGCCGGCGTGCCCGGGTTGAGCGCCACGCCGGCCTTCATCCCGGCGCCGCGGATCGCCTGAAGCGTGCGGTGGATATGCGGCCCCGCCTCGACATGGGCGGTGAGGATGTCGGCGCCCGCATCGGCGAAGGCGTCGATATAGGGATCGACCGGCGCGATCATCAGATGCACGTCCATCACCGTCGTCACATGCGGCCGGATCGCCCGCACCAGCTGCGGCCCGAAAGTGATGTTGGGCACGAAATGCCCGTCCATCACGTCGACATGGACCCAATCGGCGCCCTGCGCCTCGATGGCGCGAACCTCGGCGCCGAAGGCGGCGAAATCGGCGGAGAGGATCGAGGGGGCGATCTTGAGATTGCGGTCGAAGGCGGTCATCGGCGGGGCTCCCTGTGCAGTCGCGCCATGCCCTAGCGCGAAATCGCGCGCACGTCACGCGCGGCGCGCAACCGGCCTTTCGCATCTGCAGAAGCTCCTGCTAACGTGGCGTCATGCAACCCGCTCCGCTGATCCTGTCGTATGAGGACATCCTGCCGCCCGGCGCCTGCGCGGCGCTGACCCGCGCCATGCTCGGCACGGGACGGCCGGTGCTGCACGGGCACGACTTCTTCGAACTGGCCTGGGTGCAGAACGGGCGGGTGCGGCACCATTTGCCCGAGGGGCGCGAGGATCTGGTCGAGGGCGACGTGATCTTCGTGGCGCCGGGCCATTCGCACGGGCTGCAGGGTCGCGGCGCCGATGCGCTTCTGGTCTCGGTGACGCTGCATCCCGAGCTGATCGCAGAACTCGGACAGCGGTATCCCGACCTTGCGGGACGGCTGTTCTGGACCGGTGCCAAGGCGCCGCTGCGGCTGTCGCGCGACAGCCGCCAGATGGCCGAGCTGAACCGCGCCGCGCTGCGGCTCGAGCGGGGCAGGCGCGACCGGCTCGGCGCCGAAGCCTTCTTGCTGCCCTTGTTGTGCGGGCTGGCCGAGGAGGCCGCGCCGCTGCCCGGCGGCGCCCCCGACTGGCTGGCGCGCGCCTGCGCCGCCTCGCGCGCGCCGGAGGTGTTTCAGGACGGGGCCTCGGGCTTTGCCCGCGTTGCAGGCAAGGCGCATCCGCATGTCAGCCGCTCGATGCGGCGCTTTCTCGACATGTCGCCCTCGGACTGGATCAACGCGCAGCGCATGGATTACGCGGCGCGGCGGCTCCTGGGGAGCGCCGACAGCCTTGCCGAGATCGCCGCCGAATGCGGCGTCCCGAACCTGTCGCATTTCCACAAGCTGTTCCGCCAAGCGCATGGCGAGACGCCGCAGCGCTTCCGCCGCGCTCGCCAGCGCGACGTGGTGCAACCCGGCTAGCTGTCGTCGCGGCGTCCCGCGCGGGCATCGCGGCGGCGGCGAATCGCATCGGTCCAGATCGCGACACGTCGGTCGCCCCGGTCGAGCCATGGCGAGACATGTCGGCGCGACCAGCGCCGCAGCCGCACGCCGACGGCCCAGACCACGGCGAGCAGCACCGTCAGGAAGACGATGTTGAACCAGGGGATCAACCGGGTATCGGGCCCCTCGACAGGCCGGACCGACAGCGCGTTCGGGTAGACCGAGAGCAATGGCAGCCGCCAGCCGTAATAACGCACCGCGACCCATTGCGGATCGCCGGCGGTGGAGACGAGGTTGCGCGCCTCGGCCTGCAGGTTGGCGCTGTCGAACTTGAAGTAGGGCGGCCAGCCGCCGCCCGTGTCCTCGTTGCGAAACACCATGACGCCGCCATCGGCGCGTACCGTGTCGATGAAGCGCACGTCACGCTCCACGAGCCCGGTGGTGGTGGTGGCGTTCTCGGAGGCGGCCCAGAACACCGAGTTCGGGTCGATCCGCTCGAGCTTGATCTCGACGCCGGTGATGCGGACGATCTCGCGACGCGGCAGGTTGTAGTGCAGCAGCGCGGCGACGAGCGCCAGCACCACCCCCCAAAAGATCCAGCCGAACCAGCGCATCGCGTTCATCCCTCTCCTGTCGGGCCCCGGCGCATTCGGCCCCGCGCCCCGTGATCTACCATGTCGCGCGTCGCCAGCGCCGTGGCAAGCTCGCGATGGTCAGCACCAGCACCGGTCCCCAGATCAGCGCCGCCCCCATGCCGAGCCGAAGCAGGTGCAGCGCCAGCGCGCCGAATCCGGGCCGCGCCAGCGTGGCCAGCGGCACGCCCTGCGCCATGTAGAGGCCGAGAAACAGCGCCATCGACAGGAGCAGCATCAAGACCGTCGCCGTCAGCCCGAGCCAGATCAGAGGCCCCACCCCTTCGGGCCAGACCCGCGCCAGCAGCAAAGGCACCGCCCAGCCGGCGAGGCCGAGGCCCAGCGCCGGCAGGACGAGGCCCCACCACATCTCAGTAGCCGAAGCTCTCGACGTTCGTGGCGGTGCCGAACTGCGGCGGGCCGCTCTCGGCGGCGGCCGTGTAGAGCTCCTCGGGCGGCACGTAGGTCGGCGGCAGCTCGCTGCCCCGGTTCGCCACGGCAGCCCCCTCGATCGCGACCGAATCCTCGTAATCGCGGATCACCACCTTGGTGCCGAGCGGCACCTTGGGGAACAGGAAGATCACGTCGTGATTGAACATGCGGATGCAGCCGGCCGAGCCCGAATTGCCGATCGAGGCGAGGTCGTTGGTGCCGTGGATCCGGTAATAGGTGTCGCGGTTGCCCTGGTAGAGGTAGAGCGCGCGCGCGCCCAGCGGGTTGGCGAGACCGCCCGGAACGCCATTGCGGTACTCGCCGTAGATCTCCGGCTCGCGGCGCAGCATGTTCTGGGTCGGGGTCCAGCTCGGCCACTGCTCCTTGCGCTTGATCGTGGTGTCGTAGCTCATCGACAGGCCCTGCCGGCCGACGCCGACGGGAAAGCGCCAGGCCATGCCACCCGGCTCGATCCAGTAGAGCAGTTTGGCGTGCAGGTCGGCCTCGATCGTGCCGGCGGGCTCATAGCCCCGATAGGGCACATAGGCGCGGCGATTCATGCCCTGGAGGTATTTCGGCGGCACCGGCGGCAGGCGGTAGCCCGCATCCTCGATCAGCCCGTAGCCATCGACGATCTGACTCAACGGCACGCCACCGATCTCCTGCTCGGAGCTGGTGGCGATGGAGGAGGACGGGACCTGCGCGGCGCAGGCGGGAAGCACGGTCAGCGCGGCCGCGCCGGTCAGCAGACGGCGGCGCGTCAGCGCGGAAGAATGGGACATCATCAATGACAGCCTTTGACGCAAGGTTTCGCGGCAACCTATCATCACGGGCCGGAACCGCAATGAGGCCGGTTCGCGCACCGCCCGGGGTGAGGCAATCAGAACGAGGGGGAGGAATATGTCAATTTCGCCAGAACCTTGGTCCCACGACAGGCTCCATGGTACGAATGGCCCTGCCACGAAGCGGGGTAAATTCTGCTTGAGCGCGGCGCGATGAGGCCGGGTTCGCGCAATGCCATCACCGATGTTGACGGTCTTCTGGTCGGCCAGTCGCAGGATGCGGCGCTGTGCTCGGGCGTCACGGTGCTGACCGGCGCTGCGCCCTTCACCGCCTCGGTCGATGTGATGGGCGGCGCGCCTGGCACACGGGAGACCGATCTGCTCGCGCCGGACCGGCTGGTGCAGGCGGTCGATGCGCTGGTACTGTCGGGCGGATCGGCCTTCGGCCTCGACGCGGCCTCGGGCGTGGCCGAGGCGCTGCGCGTCGCCGGGCGCGGCTTCGAGGCGGCGGGGCAGCGCGTGCCGATCGTCCCCGCCGCGATCCTGTTCGACCTCGGCAATGGTGGCGACAAGGGCTGGAGCGCCAACCCCTATGCCGCTCTGGGCCGCGCGGCTTTCGAAGCGGCGGGCGAAAATGTGGCGCTGGGCAGCCACGGCGCGGGATACGGCGCCACCACCGCGACGCTGCGCGGTGGCATCGGCTCGGCCTCGCTGATGCTGGAAAGCGGCCACATGGTCGGCGCGCTGGTGGCGGTGAACCCGGTCGGGTCGGCCACGATCGGCGACGGTGCGGAGTTCTGGGCCGCGCCCTGGGAGATCGGCGCCGAGTTCGGCGGACGCGGTTTCGCGATGCCACCCGGGGGGCCGCCACCCACCAAGCTGGCTCGCGCGGGGGAGAGCACCACCATCGCCATCGTCGCCACCGATGCCGCGCTCGACAAACCCGGTTGCCGCCGCATGGCGGTGGCGGCGCAGGACGGGATCGCCCGGGCGCTTCTGCCCGCGCACACGCCGCTCGACGGCGATCTGGTCTTTGCCGCCGCCACGGGGGCCCGCCCGCTCGCCGACCCGGTCGGCGACGCGCTCTGGATCGGTCATGCCGCGGCGACCTGCCTTGCCCGCGCCATCGCCCGCGCCGTCTTCCACGCTGCCCCGGGCGGCCCGCAACCCTGCTGGCAGGAGCGGTTCGGGCCCTGACCTCCTTCATCTTTCTTCAACCGCGCGGATTCCGGCTCCGATGCGGGGCGCATGGTGGCGGGTGGAGCGATGCGTATTTTCGGAAAGATGAACGAGGGGACGCGCCTAGCGCATCAGCCGGTCCACCAGCGGAGCCGCAGGATCGGCCAGCTCCTCGATCACGTCGAAATGGTGCCGGTCCGGTGCCTCGACCAATTCGCAGTCGCGCCGCTCGGCGAGCCAGCGCGCCTGATCGATGAAGGCGGGACGTTCGGCCGCGCCGACCCAGACCGTCATCGGCAGATCGACCTGATCCAGCAATGCCGGGCTCTCGGCCATGGCCTCCTCTTCGTCGAGCCGCAGATCCTCGTTCATCGTGGCCCCCATGAGCGGGCGCAGATCCGACAGGGGCGAGATCGGCACGATCCGCCCCACCCGGTCGCGCCAGCCGGGGGTGAGATCGGCGCAGGCCATCCGCGCCACTAGATGCCCACCCGCCGAATGCCCGGTGAGCCTGAGCGGCCCCGGCACGGCATCGGCCACCGCGCCGATGGCAGCCTCGATCTCGCGCGTCATCGCGCCGATCCGCGCCTCGGGCGCCAGCGTGTATGAGGGCATCGCCACGGCCCAGCCCCGCGCCAATGCGCCCGCCGCCAGATGCGACCAGGCGCTCTTGTCGAACGCCTTCCAGAAACCGCCATGCACGAAGACCACCGCGCCCTTCGCCTCGCCTTCGGGCCGAAACAGGTCGAGCCTTTGCCGCGCCCCGTCACCATAGGCGATCTCGCGGGGCGGATGCGCCTCGCGGAAGGCGGCGGCGGCGGCGGCCCAGCGCGCGGGGTATTCCATGCCGCCGGGAATGTGGCTGGCATTGGCATAGGCCTCGTCGATCTCGGCACGGCTCTGCCCATGCGCCCCGGTGCGGTTCTCGGTCATGTCGTTCCTCCCTGTCAGGGGGCTGGACCCGCCCTACCCTCGCGGTGAAGGATGCGCCCGAACTCCTGGAGGAAAAGTCATGCTCGACGACCGCACCGACATCAAGTCACTGCTCCGCCGCCCCGACCTCGTTCGCGACCGTGCCTTTCTCGGCGGCAAGTGGGTCGCCGCCAAGGACGGCAAGACCTTCGACGTCACCAACCCGGCGCGCGGCGACGTTCTCGCCTCGGTCGCCGATCTGAGCCGGGCCGAGATCGCGCAGGCCATCGATATCGCCCATAAGGCCCAGAAACCTTGGGCCGCCCGGACCGGCAAGGACCGCGCCAAGATCCTGCGCCGCTGGTACGACCTGATGATGGAGCATCAGGAGGATCTGGCGATCCTGATGACCGCAGAACAGGGCAAGCCCCTGGCCGAGAGCCGCGGCGAGGTCGCCTATGGCGCCAGCTTCGTCGAATGGTTCGGCGAGGAGGCCAAGCGGGTCTATGGCGAGACCATCCCCGGCCACATGCCCGACAAGCGGATCACCGTGATCCGGCAGCCGATCGGGGTGGCCGCCGGGATCACGCCATGGAACTTCCCCAACGCGATGATCGCGCGCAAGGTCGCCCCGGCGCTGGCCGCCGGTTGCTCTTTCGTGATCCGCCCCGCCTCGCTCACCCCGCTCTCGGCGCTCGCCATGGCGGTGCTGGCCGAGGAAGCCGGCGTGCCCGAGGGCGTGTTCTCGGTGGTCACCTCGACCTCCTCCTCGGAGGTGGGAAAGGAGTTCTGCGAGAACCCTAAGGTCCGCAAGCTGACCTTCACCGGCTCGACCGAGGTGGGCCGGACGCTGCTGCGGCAGGCCGCCGACCAGGTCATGAAATGCTCCATGGAACTGGGCGGCAACGCGCCCTTCATCGTGTTCGACGACGCCGATCTCGACGCGGCGGTCGAGGGCGCGATCCAGTGCAAGTTCCGCAACAACGGCCAGACCTGCGTCTGCGCCAACCGGATCTACGTGCAGAAGGGCGTCTATGACGAGTTCGCCAAGCGCCTCAAGGTCGCGGTCGAGAAGCTGCGCGTGGGCGACGGGCTCTCCGACGGCACCGATCTCGGACCGCTGATCGAGCCTTCGGCCATCGACAAGGTGCGCGAACACCTGAAGGACGCGCTCGATCGCGGCGCGACGCTGCTCACCGGCGGCGAGGCCCATGATCTCGGCGGCCAGTTCTTCCAGCCCACCGTCGTCACCGGGGCGAAACAGGGGATGAAGGTCGCCCATGAGGAAACCTTCGGTCCCTTCGCGCCGCTTTTCGCCTTCGAGGACGAGGACGAGGTGATCGAGATGGCGAACGACACGATCTTCGGCCTTGCCTCGTATTTCTACGCCAAGGATCTGAGCCGCGTGACCAAGGTGGCCGAGGCGCTGGAATACGGCATCGTCGGGGTGAACACCGGCATCATCTCGACCGAGGTCGCGCCCTTCGGCGGGGTCAAGCAGTCGGGGCTGGGCCGCGAGGGCTCGCGGCATGGAATCGACGACTATCTGGAGATGAAATACATCTGCAGCTCGATCTGATCCGTCCGAGAAGACGGCATGGCGACGTACAGATGCCGCCTGCTTGCCGGGCATCCGTGCCACTTCCTCGCGCGGATGCCCGAACTTTAGCGAAGGGGCCCTCCTGCCGCACATTGCCGTCGCGTCAATGTCGTAGTTCTTCGGCACGATGCGAGATGACGCCCGATGCGGCCCCGTGGCGTCGTCTTGACGAGTGACCTTGGTAACGCGTGGCGCGGAAGCCCGGTCGTCGGGCTTCCGCGTGCCATCACGTCAGGGAAGTTCCGCCGCCGGGATGATCGGGAAGAACACGCCGTTCGACCGTACGCCGAACCAGTCCTCGCCCTCATGCGGCGCGGTTTCGCCCAGCTCCACCAGCCGGTAGAAGCTCTTGCGGTCGATCAACGCCTCCAGCCCTGACCGGATCTCGATATAGGGCGCGGGCTCCCCCGTTTCCGGGTCGCGGACCACCCGGATCGGATGCTCGGGCCCCGCCACCGCCGTCTCGTCGAGATTGGTGGTAAAGCGCAGCCCCTCCCCCTCCCGCGCGACGTCGACCGCGACGAAGGGCGCGTCGTCGACGGTGATGCCCACCTTTTCGACCGGGGTGACGAGGTAGTGCCTGTCGCCCTCGCGCTTGAGGATCGAGGCGAAGAGCTTGACCATGCGTTCGCGGCCGATCGGCGTGCCCTCGTGAAACCAAGTGCCGTCGCGCGCGATCCGCATGTCGAGATCGCCGCAGTAGGGCGGATCCCACAAATGCACCGGCGCCGGGCCGCGCGCGCCGGCGCGGCTCGCCGCCGATGCGAGGTTTTCCGCCGAAGGCGCCTCGGTCGTCTCACTGTTCTTTGTGTTTGCCATCCGGACCCGCCACGGTATCTGCTGGGACTGCAATGCTAGACTAGGACGGGAGTGCTGTCATGCCAGAGCAGGTGAGCGACGCCGATCTTCTTGCCGAAATCGAGCGCCTCGGCGACCGTCTCGCGCAGGCCCGCGACAGCGTGGCGCGGCGCTTCGTCGGGCAGGAACGCGTGGTCGAACTGACGCTCTCGGCGCTGCTATGCGGCGGCCATGCGCTGCTTGTCGGCCTGCCGGGGCTGGGCAAGACCCGGCTTGTCGACGCCCTCTCGACGGTAATGGGGCTCGCGGAGAGCCGGATCCAGTTCACCCCCGACCTGATGCCAGCCGACATCCTCGGTTCGGAGGTGCTCGAGACCGGCGCCGACGGCTCTCGCGCCTTCCGCTTCATCGAAGGCCCGGTGTTCTGCCAACTGCTGATGGCCGACGAGATCAACCGCGCCTCGCCTCGCACCCAGTCAGCGCTCCTTCAGGCGATGCAGGAGCGCGAGGTGACGATCGCCGGGCAACACCGACCGCTGGGTCGTCCGTTCCACGTTCTCGCCACGCAGAACCCGCTGGAGCAGGAGGGCACCTACCCGCTGCCCGAGGCGCAGCTCGACCGGTTCCTGTTCCAGATCGACGTGCCCTACCCGACCCGCGACACCGAACGCGCGATCCTTCTGGCCACCACCGGCATCGAGGAAGCCGAGGCCGAGCCGGTCTTCACCGCGCAGGAGCTGCTGGAGGCACAGCGCCTGCTGCGCCGCATGCCGGTGGGCGAAGGCGTGATGGAGCTGATCCTCGACTTGGTGCGCGCCTGCCGCCCGGACGAGCCCGAGGCGCTGCCGGAGTTGCGGCAATCGGTGAGCTGGGGGCCGGGACCGCGCGCGGCGCAGGCCCTGATGCTCGCGGTGCGCGCCGAGGCGCTGCTCGACGGCCGCCTCGCGCCGGGGCCGCAGGACGTGACGCGGCTGGCGGTGCCGGTGCTGGAGCACCGCATGGCGCTGGGCTTTGCCGCGCGGGCGCGGGGCGAAAACCTGCCCGCATTGATCGAGAGCGTGGCGGAGAGGGTGACGCGGGCCGAGGCGGCCGCGTGAGCGCCAGCCCCGCCACGACCACGGCCCCGCTCGGCCTGCGCGGCCGGGCCGAGGATCTCGCGAGCCCGCTGCCGCCGCTCCTGGCCGAGGCCGAGCAGCTGGCCCAGACCGTGCTGATGGGCGAGCATGGCCGCAGGCGGGCCGGCGCGGGCAGCAATTTCTGGCAATACCGCGCGGCGCAGCCGCACGATACCGCGCGCTCCATCGACTGGCGCCGCTCGGGCCGGGCAGATCAGGCCTTCGTGCAGGAGAAGGAATGGCAGATCGCACAGAGCGTCGCGCTCTGGGTCGATGACGGTGCCTCGATGGGCTTTGCCTCGACGCCGAAGCTGCCTCCCAAGGGCGACCGCGCCCGGCTCATCGCGCTGGCCATCGCGGTGGTGCTGACCCGGGGCGGCGAGCGGGTGGGCCTCGCCGATGCGCGGCTACCGCCGCGCCGTGGTCGCGGACAGCTGTCGCGGCTGGCGCAACTCCTGTCGCAGGACACGGCCGAGGATCACGGTGCTCCCGAGGCGAAAGGCCTCGCGCCGCAAAGCCGGGCGGTGCTGGTCTCGGATTTCCTCGGGCCGGTCGAGCCGGTCGAGACGATGCTCACCGCCGCGGCAGACCGTGGCGTGCGCGGGGCGCTCCTGCAGGTGCTCGACCCCGCCGAAGAGGCGTTTCCCTATGATGGCCGCACCATTTTCGAGAGCATGTCGGGCGCGCTGCGCCACGAGACCCTGAAGGCCGGCGATCTGCGCGACCGCTATCTCCAGCGGCTGGCCGAGCGTCGCGACCGGCTGGCCGATCTGGCCCGCGCCACCGGCTGGCAATTCTCGACCCACCGCACATCCGACAGCGCCGCCTCGGCGCTGCTGTGGCTCTATGCCGCGCTGGAGCGGCGCTGATGTGGAGCCTCGGCCCCGTCGGTTTCCTCTCGCCCTGGCTGTTGGCGGGGCTGGTGCTGTTGCCGGTGCTGTGGCTGATCCTGCGCGCCGTGCCGCCCGCGCCGCTGCGCCGCCGTTTTCCGGGCGTCGTGCTGCTCCTGGGTCTCGACGACCGCGAAAGCCAGTCCGACCGCACGCCTTGGTGGCTCCTGCTGCTGCGCATCCTTGCCGTCGCCGCCGCGATCATCGGCTTCGCGGGGCCGGTACTGAACCCGTCCGAGCGCGCCGCGCCGGGCAGCGGTCCGCTGCTGATCCTCGCCGATGCCACATGGGCCGATGCGCGTGACTGGCCGGCCCGCGGGGCCCGGATCGAAGCGCTGCTGGGCGAGGCGCGCCGCGCCGGTCGCCCCGCCGCCTTGGTGGCGCTGACCGATCCGCCGCCCGAGACGCGCTTCGACCCCGCCGAAGCGGTGCTGGCCAGCCTGCCCGGCCTCGCGCCGCGGCCATGGCAGCCCGATCCGGCCGCGCTCGATGACTGGGCCGAAACGCTGGAGGGGCGGTTCGAGACGGTCTGGCTCTCCGACGGCCTCGCCCGTGACAGCCGCGACACCCTTCTGACCGCGCTCGAAGCGCATGGCCCGGTCCGGGTGATCCAGACCCCGCGCCGGATCGCGGCGTTACGGCCGCCACAACTCGACGGCACCGCCATCGCTCTGGAGGCCGTGCGCACGCCCAGCGGCGGCGCCGAGAGCGTGACCGTCGCCGCGCATGGTCTCGACCCGGCCGGGATCGAACGCCGCCTCGCCGCCGCCGCGCTCGACTTCGCGCCCGGCGATGCGGTGGCGCGGGCCGATCTGTCGCTGCCGCCGGAGCTGCGCAACCGCGTCACCCGCTTCGAGATCGATGGCGCGCGCTCCGCCGCCGCGGTGGCGCTCACCGACGATGCGCTCCGGCGGCGCGAGATCGGCCTCGTCGAAAGCCGAGAGTCGCGCGAATCCACCGAGCTGATGTCGCCGCTGCATTACCTGCGCGTGGCGCTGGAGCCGCAGGCCGATCTCGTCTCGGGCGACCTGCCGGCGCTGATCCCCGCCAATCCGGACGTGATCGTCCTCGCCGATGCCGGCAGCCTGCCGCCCGCCGAGGCCGAGGCGCTGCAGGCATGGGTGGAAGATGGCGGGCTGCTGCTGCGCTTCGCCGGGCCCAGACTCGCCGCCTCGGATGCGGGCCGCGACGGCGACGACCCCCTGATGCCGGTGCGGCTGCGCGCCGGTGGCCGCTCGGTCGGCGGCAGCATGAGCTGGGGCGAGCCCAAGACCATCGCCCCCTTCGCGGCCGACAGCCCGTTTCATGGCCTCGCCGTGCCCGACGACGTGACCGTGCGCGCGCAGGTCGTGGCCCAGCCCGGCCCCGATCTGGCCGCCCGCGTCATCGCCCAGCTTTCGGACGGCACGCCGCTGGTCACCCGCAAAGCGCTCGGCGACGGTCAGGTGGTGCTGATGCATGTCACCGCCAATGCCGAGTGGTCCTCGCTGCCGCTGTCGGGGCTGTTCGTGTCGATGCTCGAGCGGCTTGCCATCTCGGCCCGGGCCGATGCGGACGCCGCCGCGGATCTCGCGGGGACGACCTGGCAGCCGGTCGAGGTGATGGACGCCGAGGGCCGCCTGACCGGGACCGACACCCGCGCCGCCGTGGCGGGCGAGGATCTCGCGACAGGCGATCTGGGTCCCGAATTGCCACCGGGCCTCTACGAGGGCGAGGCCGGGCGCTACGCGCTCAACGTCACCCGTGCCGACACCACGCTCGCGCCGGCCCGCTGGCCCGCCCGCATCGCGGTCGAGGGGCTCGACCGTCCGGCGGAACGACCGCTCGGCGGGCTGCTGCTGGCACTGGCCGTGGCGTTGATGGCCATCGACGCCGTCGCCTCGCTGCTGGTCGGCGGCCGGCTGCGCGGCCTGCGGGCCGCATCCGTGGTGCTGGCAATGCTGCTGGCACCGGTCCCGCCGGCCGAGGCACAGGAGGGCACCGTCCCCTCCGCGCCGCCGGTCAACACGCCCCCATCCGGTTCCGCCGCCGCCGAACCACCGATGGACCCGCAGGCCGAGGACTTTGCCCAGGCCGCTACCGGTTCCGTCGTACTAGGGCATATCCTGTCCGGCGATCCGGCGGTGGACGATATCGCCCGAGCCGGGCTCGAAGGGCTCGGTCGAACGCTGTGGCAGCGCACCTCGGTAGAGCCCGCCGCCCCGATGGCGGTCGATCCCGAGACCGACGAGTTGGCCTTCTTCCCCCTGCTCTACTGGCCGATCACCGCCGCGACGCCGATCCCCTCTGGGGCGGCCTATGACAAGCTCAACGCCTATC
Organism: Limimaricola sp. AA108-03; assembly: GCF_050847355.1. Classification (NCBI taxonomy): domain Bacteria; kingdom Pseudomonadati; phylum Pseudomonadota; class Alphaproteobacteria; order Rhodobacterales; family Paracoccaceae; genus Limimaricola; species Limimaricola sp. AA108-03. The sequence continues at coordinate 317,960 of NZ_CP193755.1, read as the reverse complement.
TGCGCGGCGGCGGCATGATCGTCTTCGACACGCGCGACGCCGGGATCGCGGGGCTCGGCGCGACCACGCCCGAGGGCCGCCGCCTGCAGGCCATCGCCCACCCTCTCGACGTGCCGCCGCTCTCGCCGGTGCCCGAGGACCACGTGCTCACGCGCACCTTCTACCTGCTGCAGGATTTTCCGGGCCGGCATCAGGGCCGCGACGTCTGGGTCGAGGCGGCGCCGGACGAAGAGCCGACCCCCGGAATGCCGTTCCGCAACCTCAACGACAACGTGACCCCGGTGGTGATCGGTGGCAATGACTGGGCCTCGGCCTGGGCGATGGACGAGATCGGCATGCCGCTCTACCCGGTCGGGCGCGGCATGGCGGGCGAGCGCCAGCGCGAGATGGCCTATCGCTTCGGGGTGAACCTCGTGATGCATGTGCTCACCGGCAACTACAAATCCGACCAAGTCCACGTGCCGGCGCTGCTCGAGAGGCTTGGCCAGTGAACGGCACGGTGATCTTCGACCCGCTGCTGCCATGGCCCGCGCTTTGGGCGCTGGCGGCGCTGACCGTTCTCGTGGTCGCGCTGGCGCTTTGGCGCGGCCTGCCGGGCTGGTGGCTGCGGGCGCTCGCCGGGCTCGCTCTGCTGGCGGGCCTCGCCAACCCGGCGCTGCGGCGCGAAGAGCGCCAGCCGCTCTCGGACATCGTGATCGCCGTCGTGGACGAAAGCGCGAGCCAGACCCTGTCGAATCGGGCCGAACAGACCGAGGCCGCGCTCGAGGCATTGCAGGGCCGGATCGCCGCACGCGAGAACACCGAGTTGCGCGTGGTGCGCCTCGGCGACGCGCCGGAGGATGGCGGCACCAGGCTGATGACCGCGCTCTCCGAGGCCTTGGCCGAGGAGCCCGCGGGCCGGGTCGCGGGCATCGTCATGCTGACCGACGGGCGGCTGCACGACGCCGCCCGTGCGCCCGACCTGCCTGCCCCCGCCCATGTGCTGCTGTCGGGGCGCGACAGCGACTGGGACCGCCGCGTCGTGGTGCGCAACGCCCCGGCCTTCGCGATTCTCGGCGAGGAGGTGGAGCTGACCCTGCGGGTCGAGGATAGCGGCGCGGCGCCACGGAGCGCCGGGCCGGTGCCGCTTACCATCGCCATCGACGGCGGCGAGCCGATGCGTTTCGAAGTGCCGCTCGGGCGTGACATCCGGCTTCCCGTCGCGCTGCCGCATGGCGGCATGAACGTGCTGCAATTCGCCACGCCGGAGATCGAGGGCGAGCTGACTGCGCGCAACAACGAAAGCGTCGTGCAGATCAACGGCGTAAGAGACCGGCTGCGCGTGCTTCTGGTTTCGGGCGAGCCCTATGCCGGCGAACGGACCTGGCGCAACCTTCTGAAGTCCGACCCCTCGGTCGATCTGGTGCATTTCACCATCCTGCGCCCGCCCGAGAAACAGGACGGGGTGCCGGTCGAGGAGTTGTCGCTGATCGCCTTTCCGACCCGCGAGCTGTTCATCGAGAAGATCGACGAGTTCGACCTCATCGTCTTCGACCGTTACCGCAGGCGCGGCATCCTGCCCTCCGACTACTTCGCCAACGTCGCCCGCTACGTCGAAGAGGGCGGCGCGGTGCTGGTCACCGCCGGGCCGGAATATGCGGGCGCCGACAGCATCTTTCGCAGCCCGCTGGGCTTCGTCCTGCCCGGCATGCCCAGCGCCCGCGTGGTCGAGCGCGCCTTTCGCCCCGAATTGACCGAACTGGGAGCGCGCCATCCCGTCACCTCCGGCCTCGCCGATCCGTGGCTCGAGGCCGGGGCCGATCCGCTCACCCCCGATTGGGGCCGCTGGTTCCGTCAGATCGAGATCGAGCCGACCCAGAGCGCCACCATCGCCCTGACCGGACCGGGAGAACGGCCGCTTCTGGCGCTCGATCGGGTCGGCGAGGGTCGCGTCGCGCTTCTGGCCTCGGACCAGGTCTGGCTCTGGGGGCGCGGCTATGACGGCGGCGGCCCGCAGCTCGACCTGCTGCGCCGTCTCGCGCACTGGATGATGAAGGAGCCCGAGCTCGAGGAAGAGGCGCTCTGGGCGGAGCCCTCGGGGCTCGTCATGCGTATCGTGCGCCGCTCGCTCGCCGATGAGGTCGGCCCCGTCACCGTGACCGCCCCGGATGGCAGCGAAACCGAGGTCGAGCTCGAGGAGGTCGAGCCGGGTCGTTTCGAGGCGCTGTGGGGCGCGCCGCGCATGGGGCTCTACCGCCTGTCGGAAGGCGAGCAGGAGGCGGTGATCGCGCTCGGCCCGGCCGCGCCGCGCGAGTTCGAGGACACCATCGCCAGCGCCGTGGCGCTGGAGGATACCGTGTCGGAAGCGCGCGGCGGCATCGTGGCGATGGAGGACGGGTTGCCAGCGCTGCGCGACGTGCGCCCCGGTCGACCGGCCGCGGGGCGCGGCTGGATCGGGCTGACGCCCCGCGGCGCCTACCGCACGCTCGATCTCACGGTGATCCCGCTCGTCCCCGCCTGGGCATTGCTACTGCTGGCGGCGGCGCTGATGCTGGGCGCATGGCTGCGCGAGGCGCGGCGATAGTCGGAAAATTCGGGCTTGGCGTATTTGAAGAAAGATGAACGGGACGGGCACGCCCTCCGCTTCATCTTTCTCAAATACGCGCGGGGGGGCAGCGGCGGGGGCGGCAGCCTCCAGCCCTTTGCAATAGATGGTGCTCACAAGCCCCCGACTTCCCTTTGCAGGAAGCAGTGCGTTTCTGAGCGACCGATCTCTTGGAAGCCGTGTCGACGATAGAGCGAGCCGACTGGATTCCAGTGCAGATATTCAAGCCTAACAGGTAGGCTCAAGCTATCGGCCACGGCGAGGGAGTGTGCGAGAATGGATGAACCGATTCCACAGCCTTGGTACTCTGGGAGCAAATAGAACTCGCCGAACCGGATGTGATCCGGTCGCCTATGAAATGAAAGCGCTCCAAGTCTTTGCTCCGAGCGCCTTATTTCGAGGAATAGTTTCTCCTTATACTGACGCTCATGCAAGTCTCGCTGGAATGCTTCGACCCAAGGCCAGCGTTTGATGATGTGTGGGCCCATAGCTGCCCGCTTGGCCTCGAAAGCAAAGGCAACGTCAGCTGCGTCGTCGCTTAGTCGAGCGAATTGCATATCAGGCGCGAGATCAGGCAGTTCCATACTGCGGACCCTCTCAACTCATGGCAGCGTCAGTAGTGTCCCGTTTTTCGGCATCCATTGCGAACAACTCCCTTAGATTTCTTCGGGGGTAGTATTTCGACATAGTGCAATGCCGGCTCCGCCGCGGGCCCTACACCGCACCATTTACTGCAAAGGGCTGGCAGCAGCCCCCTCAACTTTGTTCCAGAAGCACCGCGCGCGGAACCGAGGCGAACTCCCGGCTCCACAACACCCACAACACCGCCGCCATCGCAAGGATCAGCGCCCAGCCGCCGAGCAACCAGGCCAGCGCGCCGAGCGCGAAATACATGGCCCTGAGGCCGCGATTGAAGTTCCACGCCGCGCGGATATTCAGCTCCGCCGCCTGCATCGCGCGCGGCAAAGCGCGCGGGTCCTCGGCGGCGTTGGGCACCGAGGCCATCAGCACCGAGCAATAGCCGAAGATCCGATGGGCCCAGACGAATTTCAGGAAGGCATGCGTCAGCAACAGCGCCACCGGCAGCAGCTTGATCTGCCATAGCACGTCCGGCTGGCGTTCCTGGCCGAAGCCCTCTGCCACGCCCTGCAATGGCTCGGTATTGCCGATCAGCGCCAGCACGCCACCCACCGCCAGTAGGCAGGTCGAGGCGAAGAAGGAGGTGCCCTGCCGCAAGCTGCCCATGATCGTCGCGTCGAAGATCCGATTTCCGCGCAACACGAATTCGCGCATCCACTCACGCCGGTGCTCGGCCATCAACACCGTCACCGAGGGGCGCCGGCCCGGATGCTCGATGCGCCAGCCGATGAGCCAGTAGCCCACCACCAGGAGCGCGAGCCCAAGGGTATCGAACAAGGTGAGATGCGGCAGGCTGGCGAGCGGATCCATGCCGCGCAACCTAGCCGCGCTGCTACGCGCTTGCCATGGGGCGATTTTGGTTATATTTCCTTACCAATCTCGGAAAGACCCCTTGCGTGATTGGAGGCGCGAGCCATGCAGATGCCATCTCCCGACGCCCGCATCATGGCCCGGAAGGCACAGGTCGTGCAGCGCCTGACCGAGGCGCTGGGCGAGAGGGGCGTGATTCATGATCCCTCCGAAACCCGCGCCTATGAATGCGACGCGCTCACCGCCTACCGCTGCCCGCCGCTTTGCGTGGTGCTGCCCTCGACCACCGAGGAGGTCTCGGCGGCGCTCAGGATCTGTCACGAGGAGAACGTGCCGGTGGTGCCGCGCGGCTCCGGCACCTCGCTCGCGGGGGGCGCGCTGCCGACCGCCGATTCCGTGATCCTGGGCGTGTCGCGGATGAACCGGGTGCTCGAGACCGACACCATGGACCGGATCATCCGGGTGCAGACCGGGCGCACGAATCTGAGCGTCACCGGCGCGGTGGAGGAGCTGGGCTTCTTCTATGCCCCCGACCCCTCCTCGCAGCTCGCCTGCGCCATCGCGGGCAACATCGCGATGAATTCCGGCGGCGCGCATTGCCTGAAATACGGGGTGACCACCAACAACCTGCTCGGCGTCACCATGGTGCAGATGGACGGCACCGTGGTCGAGATCGGTGGCGCGCATATGGATGCGGGCGGGCTCGACCTTCTGGGCGTGATCTGCGGCTCCGAGGGACAGCTCGGCGTCGTCACCGAGGCGACGCTGCGCATCCTGCCCAAGCCCGAGGGCGCGCTCCCGGTACTCATGGGCTATGACAGCGCCGAAGCGGCGGGCGCCTGCGTCGCCGACATCATCAAGGCGGGCGTTCTGCCGGTGGCCATCGAATACATGGACCGTCCCTGCATCCGCGCCTGCGAGGCCTTCGCCAAGGCGGGCTACCCCGATTGCGAGGCGCTCTTGATCGTCGAGGTCGAGGGCTCGGCCGATGAGATCAACCACCAGCTCGAAACCATCCTGAAGATCGCCCGCGACCACGACCCCGTCGAGATCCGCGCGGCGCAGGACGGCGACGAGGCGGCGCGGATCTGGCTGGGGCGCAAATCCGCCTTCGGCGCGATGGGCCAGATCAACGACTACATGTGCCTCGACGGCACGATCCCGGTCTCTGCCCTGCCCGAGGTGCTCAAGCGCATCGGCGAGCTGAGCGACCAGTACGGGCTCGGCGTCGCCAACGTGTTCCACGCCGGCGACGGCAACATGCATCCGCTGATCCTGTTCGACGCGAACAAGGAAGGCGATCTGGAGAAATGCGAGGAGATGGGCGCCGACATCCTGCGGCTCTGCGTCGAGGTGGGCGGCTGCCTGACCGGTGAGCACGGGGTCGGCGTGGAAAAGCGCGATCTGATGACGGTGCAGTTCGAACCGGAGGATCTCGAGGCGCAGATGAAGGTGAAGGACGTGTTCGACCCCAAATGGCTGCTGAACCCCGCCAAGGTGTTTCCGCTGGCGGCCAGCGAAGGACGCCGGGCATGATCCGCCCCGGATCAGAGGCCGAGCTGGCCGAAGCGCTGCGCGATGCGACCGGTCCGCTCTCGGTGCGCGGCGGCGGCACGCGCGGGCCGCTGCCCGATGGCACGCCGCTCTCCACCGCGGCCCTGTCGGGCATCACCCTGCACGACCCGGCGGCGTTGACGCTGGTGGCACAGGCGGGCACGCCGGTCGAGGAGATCGACGCGGCGCTGGCCAAGGCCAACCAGCGGCTCGCCTTCGAGCCGATGGATCACCGCGCGCTGCTTGGCACCACCGGCGCCCCGACCATCGGCGGCGTCGTCGCGGCCAACGTGTCGGGTCCGCGCCGGATGCAGGTCGGTGCGGCGCGCGACCACCTGCTAGGGCTGCGCTTCGTCGATGGCGAGGGCACGGTGGTCAAGAATGGCGGTCGGGTGATGAAGAACGTCACCGGCTACGATCTCGCCCGCCTCGTCGCGGGAAGCCGCGGCGCGCTGGGCGTGATCACCGAGGTCGCGCTCAAGGTGCTGCCGGGGACCGAAACCGCCGCCAGCCTCGTGATCCGCGGTCTCGACGATGCCACGGCGGTACGGGCGATGTCCGAGGCGCTTGGCACGCCCTTCGAGGTGTCGGGCGCCGCGCATGACCCACAGGCCCAAGGCGGGGCGCGCACGGTGCTGCGGATCGAGGGCTTTGCTCCCTCGGTCGAGTATCGTTGCCGGGCGCTGGCCGAACGGCTGGCATCGCACGGCGCCTGGGAGGTCGAGGCCGACCGCGAGGCGGTGCGCGCCGATTGGCGCGGCATCCGCGACGTCGCCCCCTTCCACGGTACCGCCGGCGATGTCTGGCGCGTCTCGATACGCCCCAGCCAGGCCGCCGATCTCGTGGCCCGCGCCGGGGCCGAGCAGGTCCTCTACGACTGGGGCGGCGGTCTGATCTGGCTGCGCTGCGCGGAGGGAGACGACCTGCGGGCGCGGCTCGGCCGCTATGACGGCCATGCGACGCTGGTGCGCGCCGCCCCGGAAACCCATGCGAAGCTGCACACGCTGCAGCCCGAGCCGCTGGCGGTGCAGGCGCTGACCCGCGGCCTGCGCGAGACATTCGACCCGCGCGGCATCCTCGCCGCCTGACGGAGACCCCATGCAGACCAGTTTCACCCCCGAGCAGCTGCGCGATCCGAAGATCGCCGAGGCCAACGCGATCCTGCGATCCTGCGTGCATTGCGGCTTCTGCACGGCGACCTGCCCGACCTATCAGGTGCTGGGCGACGAGCTGGACAGCCCGCGCGGCCGGATCTACCTGATCAAGGACATGCTCGAGAACGAGCGCGTCCCCGACGACAAGACGGTCACCCATCTCGACCGCTGCCTCGGCTGCCTCGCCTGCATGACCACATGTCCCTCGGGCGTGCATTACGGCCACCTGATCGACCAGGCCCGCGGCTATATCGAGAAGAACTACGAACGGCCGGTGATGGACCGTTTCCTGCGCTGGGTGCTGGCGCGGATCCTGCCCTATCCGGGCCGGTTCCGGCTGGCGCTTCTGGCCGCGAAACTCGGCAAGCCGTTCAAGGGGCTGATGCCCGACCGCCGGCTGCGCGCGATGCTGGAGATGGCGCCCGCGAAGATCCCCCCGGTGTCGCGCAACGACGATCCGCAGGTGTTCCCCGCCATGGGCGAGCGGCGGATGCGCGTCGGGCTGTCGATCGGCTGCGCCCAGCGCGCGCTCGACACCGAGATCAACGATGCGACGATCCGGCTGCTCACCCGGCTGGGCTGCGAGGTGGTGATCCCCGAGGGCGTCGGCTGCTGCGGCGCGCTGACCGAGCATATGGGCAAGCATGACGAGGCGCGCGGCACCGCAGCCAAGCTGATCCGCTCGATGGCCTCGATCGAGGGGCTCGACGCCGTGGTGATCAACACCTCGGGCTGCGGCACCACGATGAAGGATTACGGCCACATGTTCGCGGGCCACGAGATGGAGGCCGAGGCCGCGCGGATCGGCGGGCTGTGCCGCGACGTATCGGAGATCGTGGCCGAGCTGGGCCTGCCCGAGAAGGCGAAGGTCGCGCCGATGCGCGTGGCCTACCACGCCGCCTGCTCGCTGCAACATGGCCAGAAGCTGAAGGCCGGGCCGAAGAACCTGTTGAAGCAGGCCGGGTTCGAGGTGCTCGAGCCCGCCGACAGCCACCTGTGCTGCGGCTCGGCCGGCACCTATAACCTGATGCAGCCCGAGATTTCCGCCGAATTGCGCGACCGCAAGGTCGAGACGCTGGAGGTGCTGAAGCCGCAGGTGATCGCCGCCGGCAACATCGGTTGCATGATGCAGATCGGCCGCGGCACCGGTGTGCCGGTGGTGCATTCGGTGCAGCTTCTCGACTGGGCGACCGGCGGGCCGCAACCTCCCGCGATTTCGAAACAATCGGCTTGATTGCCCTTTGAAGCCATCGCCGTCTGGCCTAGTCTCGCCTGCGAACCGGGTGCTCCCTGCCCGGCGACCCGAAGGAGGGCAGATGCGGCAGGCCATCGCGGTCGCCTTGCTGGTTCTGGTGGCGCTGTCGCTGCCGGTGCGCGCGGATCGTCACGATCTCGTCGAGATGGTGACGGGCGATGACGCGCGCGGCTGGGAGGCTGTGGGGCGTCTCGATATCGGGGGCCGCGGCTTCTGCACGGGGGCGCTGATCGCGCCCGACCTCGTCCTCACCGCCGCGCATTGTCTTTACGACCGCGACAGCGGCGATCGGATCGATCCGTCCGAGATCGAGTTCAAGGCCGGGATGCGGGGCGGCCGGGCGCTGGCCTACCGCTCGGTGCGCCGGGCGCTGGCCCCCGAGGGCTACGCCTTCGTCGGCACCGGGTCCGGCGCGGCCAGCGCCGAGGACGTGGCGCTTCTTGAACTCGCGCAGCCGATCCGCTCGGCCCGCATCACCCCGTTCGAGACGTTGGAGGGGGTCGTCGCGGGCGCCGAGGTCGGCGTGGTCTCCTACGCGCATGACCGGGCCGAGGCACCCTCGCTGCAGGAGACCTGCGACGTGCTGGGCGAGGAGAACGGCCTTCTGGTGATGGGCTGCGATGTCGATTACGGCTCCTCGGGTTCGCCTGTCTTCAGCTTCGAGGGCGGCAGGGCGCGGATCGTCTCGGTGATCTCGGCCAAGGCCGAGATGGATGGTCGCAACGTCGCCATCGGGGTCGCGCTCGACCGGCCCCTGCCCGATCTGCGGGCCCGCATGGAGAGCGGCACCGGCGCCTTCGGCGGCCTGTCCACGGGTCAGGTCCGGGTGGTTGGCGCCGGCCAGAGAACCGAGATCGGCGCCCGCTTCATCCGCCCCTGAGATCGCGGTCGCGGGGCTCTTGAAAGCCCGAAAATCCCCACCCACATTGCGGTTACGGAGCGCCAGACAGGGCTCCGGATCTCCGGCCCGTCCCCCGTCGGGAGGGCCATCACGACGTTATCGCTTTGAGACAGAGGATGACCATGATGCGTACGTTCGATCTTGCCCCGCTCTACCGCGCCACCGTGGGCTTCGATCAGGTTGCCGATCTGATGGACCGCGTGCTTGCCGGCGAGACCGCGCAGAACAACTACCCGCCCTACAACATCGAGAAGACCGACGAGAGCGCATGGCGCATCTCGATCGCCGTTGCCGGCTTTGGTGCCGACGACCTCGCCGTCGAGGTCCGCGAGAATGCTCTGATCGTGACCGCGCGCAAGGCCGAGGACGATCAGGAGGGCCGCACCTTCCTGCATCGCGGCATCGCGACGCGCGCCTTCGAGCGCCGCTTCCACCTTGCCGACCACGTGAAGGTGACAGGCGCCAGCCATCTCGACGGCATGCTGCATATCGACCTCGTGCGCGAGGTGCCCGAAGCGCTGAAGCCGCGCCGTATCGAGATCTCGAGCCAGAAGCCGCAGGATGCGAACCTGATCGAGGAGAAATCGGTCAACTGAGGAAACGGTCGGGCACTCCAGCCGGCCGTGCGCGACGCGGTCGGCGGGTGACGCGCCGGTCGTGACCACACCGCGAGAGGGCGCGGATCCGCAAGGGCCCGCGCCTTTCTTCGTGCCGTAACCCGTACCGAATAGGTATCGTTCGGACCGGCAGATACGGGAAGGGCGGCCCCGAGGCCGCCCTTCCCGCGTCGAGGACGCCTTGTTTCAGAACGTCAGCGAATACTTGTCGCCCACGTCGGGCTTGCTCTCCGACAGGTTGCCCTTGGCGGTCTCGTAGAGGAACCGCGCGGCGGAGGTGGTCGAGGTCCAGACCTCGGCCGATCGCAGCGTCAGGCACAGCAGCCGGATGTCAGGATCGCGGCGGCCATCCTCGAACCAGCTCGCGGCCACCTTCGACCACAGCTCGTCGAGCTTCTGCTCGTCATGGCTCAGCGTCAGCGTACCGTGGACATGGGTATAGATGCCATGCTCGTCGCTGGTCACCGCGAAGACCGCGTCCTGCGGACCGGTCTCGGCGCGCTCCGCCAGTTCGGTGCCGTCATGGCCGATAAACCACAGGCAGCCCGCTGCGGGATCGGTGTAATGCGCCATCGGAATCAGCCGATCAGTGCCCTTGAGCCCGATCAGCCCGGCATGCAGACCATCGATCCGCTTCCAGAACATTTCCACGCGCTTCTCTTGGCTGTGCTCGCCCATCATTGAATCCTCGTGCTGGACGGGCGGCCACGTTGCCGCCGCCCGCTTCGGCAAGGCAACGATGCGCGAGGGGCGCGGTTCCGTTCAGTGCGCCTCGGCCCAGGTCCGACCCTGTCCGCCCTCGGCCAGCAGCTGCACGTCGAGATGCACCGCGGGCCGCGCCGCGTTCTCCATCACCTCGCGGGCGATGGGGATCAGCGCCTCGGCCTCGGCCTCGTCGACCTCGAACAGCAGTTCGTCATGCACCTGCAGCAGCATCCGCGCCGAGGGCACGGCGGCGATGGCATCGTCCATGCGGATCATCGCGCGGCGGATGATGTCGGCCGCCGTGCCCTGGATCGGCGCGTTGATCGCGGCGCGCTTGGCGAACCCCGCCCCCGGCCCCTTGGCGTTGATCTCGGGCGTGTTGATGCGCCGCCCGAACAGCGTCTGAACATAGCCATTGGCCTTCGCGAAGGCGGTGGTCTCGTCCATGTAGGTGCGGATGCCCGGGAAACGCTCGAAATAGCGGTCGATGAAGCCCTGCGCCTGCTCGCGCGGAATCCGCAGGTTGCGAGCGAGGCCGAAGCCCGAGATGCCATAGATCACGCCGAAGTTGATCGCCTTGGCCTGGCGCCGAATCTCGGGTGTCATTTCGTCGAGGGGTACGTTGAACATCTCGGACGCGGTGGCGGCGTGGATGTCCTGCCCCTCGCGGAACGCCTGCTTCAACTCCTCGATCCCCGCCATGTGGGCGAGGATACGCAGCTCGATCTGGCTGTAGTCGAGCGAGACGAGGGTGCGCCCGTTGGGCGCGACGAAGGCCTCCCGGATGCGGCGGCCTTCCTCGGTGCGGATCGGGATGTTCTGCAGGTTCGGGTCGGTCGAAGCAAGGCGGCCGGTGTTGGCGCCCGCGATCGAATAGGAGGTGTGCACCCGCCCGGTGTCGGGGTGGATGTGCTCCTGCAGGCTGTCGGTATAGGTCGATTTCAGCTTCGAGATCTGGCGCCAATCCAGCACGAGGCGCGGTAGCTCGTGTTCGGTGGCGAGGTCTTCGAGGATGTCGGCCCCTGTCGCATAGGCCCCGGTCTTGCCCTTCTTTCCGCCGGGCAGGCCGAGATCATCGAACAGGATCTCGCCGAGTTGCTTGGGGCTCCCGACATTGAAGGGGCGTCCGGCCTTCTCGTGGATCTCGGCCTCCAGCCCCGCCATCTTCTGCGCGAAGGCATTGGACATGCGCGACAGCACCTCGCGGTCGACCTCGACGCCCGCCCGCTCCATCCGCGCCAGCACCGGCACCAGCGGGCGCTCCAGCGTCTCGTAGACGGTGGTGACTCGATTGCGGTGCAGATCCGGCTTGAACCGCTTCCACAGGCGCAGCGTGATGTCGGCGTCCTCGGCCGCGTATTTCACCGCCTCGTCGATGCCGACCCGATCGAATGTCACCGCCGATTTGCCGGTGCCGATCACCTGCTTGATCGGGATCGGCAGATGGCCGAGATAGCGCTCGCTGAGCGTGTCCATGCCGTGCCCATGCAGCCCCGCATGCATCGCGTAGCTCAGGAGCATCGTGTCATCGAAAGGCGCCACGTCGATCCCGAGACCGGCGAATATCTTCAGGTCGTATTTCATGTTCTGGCCGATCTTGAGGATCGAGGCATCCTCCAGCACCGGCTTCAGCATCGCCAGCGCCTCCTCCATCGGCATCTGCCCCGCGCAGAGCTGTGCACCCCCGAACAGATCGTCGCCGCCTTCGCTGTGGCACAGGGGGATGTAGCAGGCATGGCCCGGCGTCAGCGCCAGCGAGATGCCGACGAGCTCGGCACGCATCTCGTCGAGGCTCGTGGTCTCGGTGTCGACCGCGACATGGCCCAGCTCGCGGATCGCGTCGATCCAGACCTGCAGCTCCTCGGCCGTCGTCACCTTCTGATAACCGGCATGATCGAAGGGGGCCTCGGGCTCGGGCTCGACCGCCTCGGTCGCGGCCACCTCGGGCACCACCGGCGCCTCCTGCCCCAGTTTCTCGGCAACTCGGCGGGTGATGGTGCGGAACTCCATCTCGGCGAGGAAGCCCAGCAGCACCTCGGGGTCCGGCTCGCGGATCTCGAGATCGTCGAGCGTGAAGTCGAGCGGGCAGTCGCAATCGAGCGCCACCAACTGCTTCGACAGCCGGATCTGTTTTTCGTGCTCGATCAGGGTCTGGCGTCGCTTGGGCTGCTTGATTTCGCCGGCGCGCTCCAGAAGCGTCTCCAGATCGCCGAACTCGTTGATCAGGAGCGCCGCCGTCTTGATGCCGATGCCGGGCGCGCCGGGAACGTTATCGACCGAATCGCCCGCGAGCGCCTGTACATCGACGACACGGTCGGGCCAGACGCCGAATTTCTCGAAAACGCCGTCGCGGTCGATGCGGCGGTTCTTCATCGGGTCGAGCATTTCGACCCCGTCGCCGACGAGCTGCATCAGGTCCTTGTCGGAGGAGATGATGGTGACGCGGCCGCCGGCGTCCCGGGCCTGGCAGGAGAGCGCCGCGATGATGTCGTCGGCCTCGAAGCCTTCCCTCTCCTTGCAGGCGATGTTGAACGCCTCGGTGGCGCGACGCGTCAGCGGGATCTGCGGCCGCAGATCCTCGGGCATCGCCTCGCGATTGGCCTTGTAGAGGTCGTAGAGATCGTTGCGGAAGGTATGCGAGCCCTTGTCGAAGATCACTGCGACATGGGTGGCGGCGTCGGGGCCGGTATTGCCGTCGATATAGCGCTGCAGCATGTTGACGAAGCCCGACACCGCGCCAACCGGCAAACCGTCCGATTTGCGGGTCAGCGGTGGCAGTGCGTGATAGGCGCGGAAGATGAAGGCCGAGCCGTCGATCAGGTGCAGGTGGCACCCCTTGCCGAATTGCGTCATGCCCGCCCTCTTTCGCGATGTCGTGTCAATTCAAACCGAATTCTTGCAAGAATTCGGGCAATTTCCTTTGCAAGGAAATTGGGACCGGAGCGCCCGCCTCAGCGGGTCTCGTTCTCCTGGCCCGAGCGATCCTGCCCGCGGGTGATGTCGTCCAGCCCCTCCGCGCCCTTCTCGGCGAAATCGCGGTGAACATAGCGCGCGTCGCAATAGGAGCAGTCGACCCAGCCGGTATCGTGCGGGATCATCAGCCAGACGCGCGGATGGCCGAGCCCTGCGCTGCCGCCGTCGCAGGCGATGCGCCATGTGTCGACGATCTTGGTCTCGGGCGCGGGAAGTGTCATGAGGGGCCTTGCCTTGCAAACGGGAGCGGCCGGGCATGGACCCGGCCCTGATCGCGCTACATTCTAGCCGCCCCGCCCGCAGGGACAAGACGCGAAAGGACTCGAGCCATGACCGACGCCGCCATCGAGATCACCGGCCTGAAGAAGACCTATGCGCCCAGCGCCAGATCCCCCGCCAAGCTGGCGCTCGACGGTGTCGATCTGTCGATTCCGGCGGGCTCGATCTTCGGCCTCCTGGGCCCCAACGGGGCGGGCAAGTCGACGATGATCAACATCATGGCTGGCTTGGTGCTCAAATCCGAAGGGCGGGTGAAGATCTGGGGCTTCGATCAGGACGTGAACCCGCGCCAGTCACGCGCGGCGATCGGCGTGATGCCGCAGGAACTCGTCCTCGACCCGTTCTTCACCCCGCGCGGCGCGCTCGACGTGCAGGCGGGGCTCTGGGGCGTGCCGAAATCCCAGCGTCGCACCATGGAGCTTCTCGATCTCGTCGGCCTCGCCGACAAGGCCGACGCCTATGCCCGTTCGCTCTCGGGCGGCATGCGGCGGCGGCTTCTGCTTGCAAAGGCGCTGGTGCACTCCCCCCGCGTGCTGGTGCTCGACGAGCCGACGGCGGGCGTCGACATCGAGCTGCGCAACATGCTCTGGCGCAACGTCCGCAAGCTGAACGAGCAGGGCACGACGATCATCCTGACGACCCATTACCTCGAAGAGGCGCAAGAGATGTGCGACGAGATCGCGATCATCGATCAGGGCCGCGTCATCACCCGCGACACCACCGCCAATCTCGTCGGCCGGGTCACCGGCAAGACGCTGGTAGTGACCCCCGAGGGCCCCGCTGCGATCCCGGCCCTGCCAGAGGGCGTCAGCGTCACCGAGCGGCCGGGCGGGGCGCTAGCCTTCAGCTACGACGCGCGCGTGATGGGCGCGGGCACGGTGCTCGACGCGATCCGCGCGGGCGGCATGCGGCTTTCCGACGTGAAAACCGAGGAGGCGGATCTGGAAGACGTATTCCTGCAGCTCACCTCCAAGGCCAAGGAACCCGTCTCCGCCGCCTGAGGTTGCCCCTCCGCCGACAGGAGGGACCGCATGGAAGAAGAGACGCAGATCGCCCCGCGCGAAGACATCGACAGCTTCGCCGGTGTCGATGCCGACACCGGCAACATATTCGAAAAGATCGACGCCTGGGCCGACGGCTTCTTCCGGCTGCTGCCGAACATCGCCGTGGCGCTGGTGCTTCTGGTCGTCTTCTGGTTTCTCGCCCGCGGCGTGGCGGCGCTGGTGCGTCGCTCTGGCAGGAAGCGTGGCCGCGACAACCTCGGCGATGTCGGCGCAAGCCTGCTTCGCTGGCTGGTGACGATTCTCGGAATCATGCTCGCCGTCACCATCGTCGCGCCGTCGATCTCGCCAGGCGATCTCTTCGCGGGCCTCGGGATCGGCTCGGTCGCGATCGGCTTCGCCTTCAAGGACATCCTGCAGAACATGCTGGCGGGCATCCTGATCCTGATCCGTCAGCCCTTTGAGGTGGGCGACCAGATCGTCTCGGGCGGTCACGAAGGTACGGTCGAGCGGATCGAGACCCGCGCCACCTTGATCAAGACCTATGACGGCCGCCGCGTGGTGATCCCGAACTCGGACATCTACACCGACGCGGTGGTGGTCAACACCGCCTTCGACAAACGCCGGTCGCAATACGACGTGCTGATCGGCTGCTCGGACGATATCGACGAGGCCTGCAGGATCATGGTCGAGGCTGCGGGCAACTGCGACGGCGTGCTCGCCGATCCCGCGCCCGAGGCGATCCCGTGGGGCATGGACGCCGACGGCAACACGATCCGCCTGCGCTGGTGGACCCAGCCGGCGCGCGCCGAAGTGGTGCATGTCTGGGGTCGGGTGATCCGCGACACCTACAACGCGCTGAACGAGAAGGGCGTCGATCTGCCCTACCCGACCCGGATGGTCCTGTTTCACGACCAGACCGAGGCGACCGACGGCGACCGCACCGCCCAGCGCGAGGGCTGGCCCGCCAAGGGCGAGAGCCCCGAGCCGCGCCGCATCGCCGATGCGATCCGCGCCGCCGCCTCGCAAAAGGCCTGAGCTCCATCGCGCCTTCCCGAACTCGGCGCGGCGACGCCCTGCCCGGTCTCAGCCGCGCTCCAGCATCCGGCCCAATGGCCGACCGCCGAGGATGTGCACGTGGAAATGCGGCACCTCCTGCACGCCATGGGCGCGGGCGTTGGAGATCGCGCGGAAGCCGGCCTCGACATCCGCCTCCTCGCAGATCCGTGCCACCGCACGGGTGAAGTCGAGGATCTCCGCGTCCGAGGCGTCGCGCGCGAAGTGGTCGTAGCTGACATAGGGCCCCTTCGGGATCACCAGCACATGCACCGGCGCCTGCGGCGCGATGTCCTCGAAGGCAAGCGTGTGCTCGGTTTCGAGCACGGTCTTGTTGGGAATCTCGCCGCGCAGGATCTTCGCGAAGATGTTCTGGTCGTCATAGTCGAAGCGCATCGCTTCCTCCTCAGTCGTCGAACAAGTGCGGCGTCCGCACGATATCCAGCGCAGTATCCGCCGGGATGTCGAGAAACGCCTGCAACGCCTTCGCGTTGTCCTCTGCGGGCGCGCCCTCGACAAGCCGGTAATGCCGCGCGATGCCCGCCTCGCCCAAGGCGCGGCTCTCGCCATCGAACTGCCGGCGCAGCGTCGGGATCAGCAGATCGAGCCCCGCCGCGTCGGTATCCGCCAGCTTCAGGCGCTGCGCGTGCAGGCGCAGATAGGCGTCGTCGATCCGCGTCGCGATCTCGAGAACGCGCAGATCGGTGCGATCTTCCGTAAGGTCTTGGATCAGGTCGAGACGGCAGGGATCGATACAGAACGCCAGCCGCGCCAGGTCCTGCGCCTCGAACAACACTCGCAGCATCGCCCGGGGATGCCGCGACCGCTTGACAAGGCCGCGCTCGAAGCCGCCCAGCGGAGGCAGCGCCGCCGCCTCCTCGTCGAAGACGTAGTCGAACACGGCGGGATCGCCCTGCTGCCTGATCATGCCCACCAGCCGCTTGGCCACGTGCCGCTTATGCGCGACGATCAGCAAAAGCTCGCGCCCGGCCCCGACCCTGCCGCCGACCTCCCACGCCCGTGGCCCGTATCTTTCCCCGATCCGGCCGCGCCCGGTCAGGTAGTCATGCAGCCGCCGCCCGTCGCCGCCGCGGGGATAATCGCGCCGCTGCGATGCCCACAGATCCGAAAGCCGCGCCCGCAGCCGCGTCGCGCCGGGGCTGATCTTGCGTGCAAAGAGCGCGTTCTGGGCCAGCAGCATGTCGTGATGCTCGTCGTGGAAGCTCGCGGGCATGCCGTAATCGGTGAAGGCGAGAAAGGTCGGGCTGCGCGACCGGATCTCTTCGCGGGGCACGAGGTGGCGCACCAGCGTCTGGAACAGCGTCTCGTCGGGGATCCAGCTCCAGCGGAACAGCCGCCGCAGATCGGGCCGCTCGTTCAGCAGACGCAGCACTGTCTCCACCGTGGCCCGGCGCAGGCACCACCATTGCGAGCCGATCATCGGCCGGATGTCGGCAGGCAGCCGGCGGCGCAGCCCCAGCCGCCGCTGCAGGCCGAGGCTGGCATAGAACAACCCCTTGCGTTCGCGCTCATTGAAGAGATGCCAGCGCGTCAGCCGCTCCTCCTGCATGCCGGTCTTGATCCAGCCGCCGTCGAAGAAGTCGACGCTCTCGATCCAGTCGACGTCGTCGCGCGCCAACAGCTCATGCGCATGGGCCGCGGACTTGATCGCCATGCAATCGCCCGAGAGCAGGTAGAAATGCGTGGCATCGGAAAACCGCGCGAGCGCGAGGCGCAGTGCCGAGATGGTGGCGGCGACGAGGCTCCAGCCGCCCCAGCCGCAGCGTCGGCGCCGTTCGACCAGCGCCACGCCGGGTTCGGCGCGCAACCCGTCCTGCAGGATCCGCCAGGCCTCGGCCGGGGCGCGGGCGTCGAGATGCACCACCACCACGTCGCCCGAGGCGGCGAGCCCGCGCGCTTGTCGGACGACCGCCTCGGGGTCCTTGTGAACCAGCAGGATGAAGGCGATGCGCGTCATGTCCGTTTCCGCTGCGCCACGCGCCGGAACTGGCGGCGGTTTGCGCCTTGATAGCCCGTCCGACCCTCCCCTAAACAGGGCTGCGGGGATTTCGCCGTCCCTTGTGGCGCAGGCGCGCCATCGCAGGCATGGGAGAGCGCGCATGGGGTTTCCGGGCACCTGGATGACCGAGAGCGAAAGCATGGTCTATCGGGTGGTGCCGAAATGCGCCTGCTCGACCATCGGCCAGATCATGTACCGCTCGGATCACGGCCGGTTCTTCGACGGCGACATCCACGACGCGCAGGAGGGACTGCACAAATGGGGCCTCGACCACAGCCGGGGCCCGATTTCCGACAACGTCACCGCGCATAAGAGCCTCGTCTTCAGCTGCGTTCGCAACCCCTATGAGCGCATCCTCTCCTCCTTCTTCGACAAGATCTGCGGCATCCAGCGCAACGGGCGACGCTATCGCGGCAATCTCGTCCCGAAGCTGATGGAGACATACGGGGTCGAGGTGGGCGATCCCGACACCGGCTTCGAGTTCGACCAGATCCGCAGCTTTCGCCGCTTCCTGCTCTTCGTGCGCGACACGATCCGCTTCAACAGGCCGATGGACCCCGACATCCACTGGTCGGCGATGTCAGGCCATGTCTCGACCCTGATCAAGGGGGGCGGACGTTACGACGTGATCCTGCATGTCGAGGATTTCGAGGCCGGCATGGCCGGGGTTCTGGCACGCGCGCCGCTGCGCCATCCGGTGGATCTCGGCGCGATGCCGCGTTTCAACGAAAGCGAAGGGCATGGGCCCAGGCGCGCCCACCCGGTCGAGGCGTTCTTCGACGACCTGTCGATGCATCTCGTGCAGGAAGTCTATGGCCGCGACTTCGAGCTATTTGGCTATGACATCGACGACCCGTCCCGGCGTGCGCCGCGGCGCGAGATCGATCTCGACGCGGTGCATGCGAAGCTCGGCGCATGAGGCGGCTCCGGAACCCTGCCCCGGCCCCGTTGTTGAGGGAACGACATGCCTGATCCCGCTGCCACAGACATCCCCGCCCGGCTGCGGCGCCGTCCCGAATTGTGGATGGTGCTGCTGTTTCTCGTGTCGCTGGCCGCGCTGGGCTTCTTCCTGCTCGCCGGGGAGGTGGTCGAGGGCGATACGGCGGCATTCGACGAGGCGATCCTGCTGGCGCTGCGCAACCCGGCCGATCTGAGCGATCCGATCGGCTCGCACTGGGTCGAGGAGATGGCGCGCGACATGACGGCGCTGGGCGGCGTGGCCTGGCTGAGCCTGCTGACGGCCGGCGTGGCGGGGTATCTCGCGCTGTCGCGCCATACCCGCACCATGTGGTTTCTGCTGATCGCGATCGGCAGCGGCACGCTGCTGAGCCGTACCGCCAAGATCTTCTTCGAGCGTGCCCGCCCCGACCTCGTGCCGCATGGCTCCTACGTCTACACGGCGAGTTTTCCCTCAGGGCACACCATGCTTTCGGCGGTGACCTATCTGACGCTCGCGGTGATGCTGTCCCGGCTCGAGCCGCGCCGCATCATCAAGGTCTACATCATGACCTGCGCGATCATCCTGACCGGGCTCGTCGGTGCCAGCCGGGTCTATCTCGGGGTGCATTGGCCCACCGACGTGATCGCCGGCTGGACCGCTGGCGCGGGCTGGGCCGTGCTGTGCCTTCTGATCGCGCAATGGCTGCAGCGCCGGGGCCAGATCGAGCCCGCGGAAGACGCCAAGGACTAGAGCAGTCCGGCCTGCGCGAAGAGCGCCTTGAGATCGGCCTCGGGTCGCGCTCCGAAATGCGAGATCACCTCGGCGGCGGCGACGCAGCCCATGCGTCCCGCCGTCTCCAGATCCCGGTCCGTGGCGATACCGTAGAGGAATCCGGCAGCGAACAGGTCCCCCGCCCCGGTGGCATCGACCGGCGTCACCTTGCGCACCGGGACCACGACGCGTTCCTCGCCCCGGATCAGCACCACATCCGCACCGGAACGGGTGCAGACCACGAGCCGGCACTCGGCCGCGGCGCGGGTCAGCGCCTCGTCGAGGCGGCATTCGTAGAGGCTTTCCCATTCATGCTCGTTGCCGATGACGAAATCGAGCTCGCGCACCAGCTTCTGGAAGTCGGCCCGGTGCCGGTCGGCACAGAATGGGTCCGACAGCGCGATCCCGGCCATGCCACCGCCCTGCTGGGCCAGCCGCGCCGCGCGTTCGAAGGCCTGCTTGCCCTTGGGCTTGTCGTAGAGATACCCCTCGAGATAAAGCAGTCCCGCTTGGCCCGCCACCGTATCGGAGACGTCGTCGGGCCCGAGCTCGGCGGAGATGCCGAGATAGGTGTTCATCGAACGCTCGCCATCCGGGCTCACGAAGATCATCGAGCGCGAGGTCGGCAGCTCGCCGCCCGAAACCGGCGGATTGGGAAAGCGGGTGCCCCCCTCCTCCATGCTCGCGGCATAGAAGCGGCCCAGAGCATCGTCGCGCACCCGTCCGATGAAGCTCGTCTCGAGCCCGAGATTGCCCAAGCCCGCCAGCGTGTTGGCGACGGAGCCCCCTGGCGCCTGCCGCCGCTCCTCCATGGCGCCGTAGAGCATTTCGCCGCGCTCGCGCTCGACCAGCTGCATGATGCCCTTCTCGATGCCCATCAGGTCGAGAAAGCTGTCATCGGCCTGCGCAAAGACGTCGACGATGGCGTTGCCGATGCCGAGGATGCGGGGAATGCTCATGCGGTCTTCTCCTCGAAGAGACAGTATTCGCGGAT
Source organism: Limimaricola sp. AA108-03 (assembly GCF_050847355.1). Classification (NCBI taxonomy): domain Bacteria; kingdom Pseudomonadati; phylum Pseudomonadota; class Alphaproteobacteria; order Rhodobacterales; family Paracoccaceae; genus Limimaricola; species Limimaricola sp. AA108-03. The sequence continues at coordinate 297,707 of NZ_CP193755.1, read as the reverse complement.
CGGGCAGGCCGGGCATTTGGGCTTGCGCGCCACGCAGATGTAGCGCCCGTGCAGGATCAGCCAGTGATGCGCATGGCCCTGCCAGCGCGCGGGCACGTGGTCCTCGATGCCGCGCTCGACCGCGTCGACATCCTTGCCGGGCGCGATGCCGGTGCGGTTGCAGACGCGGAAGATATGCGTGTCGACCGCCTGCGCCGGATGCTTCCACCACATGTTGAGCACGACATTTGCGGTCTTGCGGCCGACGCCCGGCAGCGACACCAGCGCGGCCCGCGACGAGGGCACCTCGCCGCCAAACCGCTCGACGAGGATCTCGCTCATCCGGATCACGTTCTTGGCCTTGTTGCGGTAAAGGCCGATCGTCTTGATGTGCTCGATCAGCCCTTCCTCGCCGAGATCGAGCATCTTTTGCGGCGTATCGGCGATTTCGAAGAGCTTCCGGGTGGCCTTGTTCACCCCCACATCGGTGGCCTGCGCCGAAAGCGCGACGGCGACGAGCAGCGTGTAGGCGTTGACATGCTCGAGCTCGCCCTTGGGCTCGGGCTCGGCGGCATGCAGGCGGGCGAAGATCGCGTCGATCTCGTGATAGTCGAGCTGTCGGGTCATCAAGCCTCTATGCCCGGCCAAAGACGCGCTCACAAGGCCGCCGCCTTGAGGGTCGATCACGGGCGCCATGCGTATTTGCAGAAAGATGAACCAAGGACGCGCGCCGCCCCCTTCAACTTTCCCCAAAAACGCAGGGCCTGCCGCCTTGGTCACACGCGCGGTTCGGCCGGATGCGCAGCTTCCGGGTCGCGCGGCCGTCGACGGCGGCCTATTCTCGGCCCATGGACCAGACCCATTCATATCATTACGGCGTCATGCGCCGCGCGATCGAGGCGATCGACGCCGCGCCCGCCCCGCTCGCGCTCGAGGATCTCGCGGCGCGGATGGAAATGTCGCCCGCCCATTTCCAGCGGGTGTTCTCCGCCTGGGTCGGCGTCTCGCCCAAGCGATACCAGCAATATCTGGCGCTCGGACACGCCAAGGCGCTGCTGCGGGCGCGGCGCACGACGCTGGAGACGGCGCAGGAGGTGGGGCTATCCGGCACGGGCCGGCTGCATGACCTGTTCCTGCGCTGGGAAGCGATGAGCCCGGGCGATTACGGCGCCGGCGGCGCCGGCCTCGACATCCGTTATGGCAACTTCGACAGCCCGTTCGGGCCGGTCGTCGCCATGGGCACGGAGCGCGGCCTTTGCGGCCTCGGCTTCGCCGCCGAGACCGGGGCGGAGGCGACCCTCAGGGACCTGTGCGACCGCTGGCCCGCCGCGCGGTTCTCGGAGGCGCCGCATGCCATCGCGCCTTGGGTCGAGGCGGCCTTTGCGGGCCGGGGCGAAGCGCGGGTCGCGCTCATCGGCGCCCCCTTCGCGATCAAGGTCTGGCAGGCGCTGCTCGAGGTGCCTTCGGGCCACGTCACCACCTATTCCGATATCGCCGCGCGGATCGGCGCGCCCCGCGCCATCCGCGCCGCCGCGACGGCGGTCGGGCGCAACCCGGTCTCGTGGCTCATCCCCTGCCACCGGGCGCTGCGCAAATCGGGCGAGCTGGGGGGCTATCACTGGGGTTTGCCGGTGAAGCGGGCGATGCTGGCATGGGAGGCCGCGCGGGGCGAGGCATGATGCCCGCGCGCAACAGCCGGTTTGGTTCCCGAAAAGGCTGGAACCTGCCTATCAAGGCTACGTTATTGCATAGCAGCCGCACGCGGCCTCTATCAAACCGGGACAGGCGCGGGCATCACTCCCCGCGCGACTCGCAAGAATTGGATAAACCGATGATCACCAAGCTTCCCCTCGCGCTCGTCACCGTGTCGGCCCTTGCCGTGGCCGCTTGCCAGCCCGTCACTCCGAACAACCCCGACCCGAACGCCAACACCCGCCGCGGTGCCCTCGTCGGTGCCGGTCTCGGCGCGGCCGTGGGCGCGCTGACCGCCGATGACAGCGACGAGCGGCTGCGCCGCGCCGCCGTCGGTGCGGCCCTTGGCGGTGCCGCCGGTGCCGGTACCGGTGCCCTGCTCGACCGTCAGGAAGCCGAACTGCGCAACCAGCTCGGCTCGAATGTGGGCATCGTCAACACCGGCGAGCAGCTGGTCGTGACCCTGCCGCAGGACATCCTGTTCGCCACCGACAGCGCCCAGCTGACTGGATCGCTGCAATCCGACCTGCGCGCCATCGCGGGGTCGCTCAACAACTATCCCAACACCACGGTCAACGTGGTGGGCCATGCCGACAACACCGGTTCGGCCGCGTACAACCAGCAGCTCTCCGAGCGCCGCGCCCAGGCCGTCGCCTCGGTGCTGACCTCGGCCGGCGTCTCGCCGTCGCGCGTCCGCGCCATCGGCCGCGGCGAGGACCAGCCCATCGCCTCGAACCTGAGCCCCGAGGGCCGTCGCCAGAACCGCCGGGTCGAGATCATCATCACCCCGAACAGCTGATCCGCATCACACCGGACAGGATCGGGCCGCCCTTCGGGGGCGGCCCCTTTTTATTTTCGGTTGAGCCGCGCCGCACGCGGTAATAGAAATTTACCAATCGCGGAGCAAACCATGCCTTTCAAGCCGATCCAGCCCGAAAAGCTTTCGCATGGCGTGGTGCGCCAGATCGAGGAGTTGGTGCTGCGCGGCATATTGCGCCCCGGCGACCGGCTGCCGCCCGAGCGCGAACTGGCCGAGCGGCTGGGCGTATCGCGGCCGAGCCTGCGCGAGGCGCTTGCCGAGTTGCAGACACGCGGCTTGGTGGAGACCCGGGCCGGTGCCGGCGTCTATGTCTCGAACGTCATCGGCTCGGCCTTTTCCCCCGCCCTCGTGCGGCTCTTCGCCACCCATGAGGAAGCGGTATCGGACATGGTCGCGTTCCGGCGCGACATCGAGGGGCTGGCGGCGGAGCGCGCGGCCAAGCTCGGCTCCGACAGCGACCTCGCGGTGATCGGCGCGGTCTTCGCGCGGATGGAAGCGGCGCAATCCAAGCCCACCGCCGATGCCGAGGCAGAGGCCGCGCTCGACGCCGAGTTCCACCTCGCCATCGTCGAGGCGAGCCACAACGTCGTCATGCTGCACATGATGCGCTCGATCTACGACCTGCTGCGCGAGGGCGTGTTCTACAACCGCCAAGTCATGTTCCGCCAGCGCATCACGCGGGCCTCGGTGCTGGAACAGCACCGAGCGATCAACGAGGCGCTGCAGGCGCGCGATCCCGCCGCCGCCCGCGCCGCCGTCGCGGCGCATCTCGACTACGTGCAGGGCGCCTTGAGCGATCAGCGGCAGGCCGATCGTCACGAGGAGATCGCGCGGCGACGGCTCAGCCGCGAGACCGGCCGCTGAGGCGCGACGCAAGACCCGATCCGTGCTAGGATCGCGTATCGCACCACAGGAGGATACGCGATGACACGACTTCTGGCCGCGGCCTGCGCCGCGCTCCTGACGGCCTCCACGGCGATGGCCGGGCCCGGCGGCTGCGGCGATCGGCACAATGTCACCGCCGACGCCGCGCAGGACCGCTCCCTCCCCGAAAGCAGCGAGATGGCCTCGGCCTCCCCCGTCGAGCCCCCCGCCCCCTCGATCGATCTTCTGGCGCTGCTGGACGGCGCGCTTCCGAGCGAGGCCGCGAGCACTCCGCGCTGAGGCGAACAACCTGAAAGCGGAAAGGCCCGGTCGCTGTCGCGGCCGGGCCTTTCGGTGTCGTCTCGACGATCCGGTCAGTGCAGCTTGGCGCCCACCGTCTGGATCGACTCGTCGATCATCTTGTCGGCGCGCTGGGCGGTCATCTGCTCGGCGATGACCTGGCGCGCGGCAGCCACGGCCACGGCCACGGCTTGGTCGCGGACCTCCTTGACGGCCTTGTCCTGAGCCGACTGGATCTGTTCCTCGGCGGCGGTCAGGCGGCGCTGGATCGACTTCGCGATATCGACCTTGGCCTGCTCGGCCGAGCGGTTGGCCTCTTCGCGCGCGTTCGACACGATGCGGTCGGCCTGGGTCTGCACGTCCTTCTGCTTGCGCTCGTAGGAGGCCAGCAGCGACTGCGCTTCCTCGCGAAGCCCGCGGGCCTCGTCGAGTTCGGCGCGGATGCCGTCGGCCCGCTTGTCGAGCAGCTTGCCCACTTCGCGCGGAACGCGGAAGTAAAGGAGCACGCCGACGAAGAGCAGGAACGCCAGCAGCACGATGAAGTCGGTGTTGCGGAGCGAGAAGAACGGCCCCGTCGCGGCCATCGCCGGGGCGGCGGTCAGGCTCAGGGCCAGGGTTGCGAGAACGAGTTTCATGCGCGCTCTCCCAGCTTGGCGTCGACCGCGGCATCGACCTTCGCGGCATCGGCATCGGCGCCGAAGGCGGCGACGATCTCGCGGGCGACGTCGCGGGCGACCTCGCTCACGTTGCGCGCGGCGCTTTCGCGGATCTCGTCGATCGCCGCCTGGCTTTCGGCGGTCTTCGCGGCGATCTGCGCATCGGCCTTTTCGATCTCGGCGTCGAGATCGGCCTGGATCTGCGCCTTGGTCTCGGCGACGATCCGGTTGGCCTCGGCTCGCGCATCGGCCAACGCCTTGTCATAGGCGGTCTCGGCCTCACGGGCGCGATGCCGCAGCTCCTCGGCGGCGGCGATGTCGTTGGTGATCGTGCCCGCGCGCTCGGCCAGCACCGCGCCGATGCGCGGCAGGGCAAAGCGGGACAGGACGAAATAGATCACGCCGAGCGTGACCAGGAGCCAGAAAATCTGGTTCGGGAAGCTGGAGACGTCGAGCTGGGGCATGCCCGGCCCAGCGGCTTCGGCTCCGTGCACCGCCAGTGCTTCTTCGGCGGTAATGGTTTCGGTCGCCACGGCGTCCTCCATCGAGCCCTAAGGAAATGGCGGCGCGGGAATTCCCGCGCCGCCGGTCAGGAGATCGAGGTCTGGATCAGACCGCGAACATCAGCAGCAGGGCGACGAGGAACGAGAAGATCCCGAGCGCTTCGGCGAAGGCCAGGCCGATGAACAGCGTGGCGGTCTGCGAGGCAGCAGCCGAGGGGTTGCGCAGCGCGCCGCCCAGGTAGTTCGCCGCGACCGAGCCCACACCGATGGCCGCGAGGCCCGAGCCGATGGCCGCGAGGCCGGCGCCGATGAACTGACCGAATTGTGCGATATCGCCTTCCATGGGGGTATCTCCTGATTTGGAATTGCGTGTTTGGTGAAGGGTGAACCGACCTCGGCGGATCGCGCCCCGTCTCAGTGCGACGGGTGCAGCGCGTCCTTGAGGTAGATGCAGGTGAGGATGGTGAACACGTAGGCCTGAATGCCGGCCACGAGCACTTCGAGCCCATAGATCGCGGTGATCGCCACGACCGAGAGCGGCGACAGCGCGGCGATGGCGGCAAAGCCCGCGAACACCTTGATCATCGCGTGACCGGCGACGAGGTTGCCGGCGAGACGGATGGAGTGGCTGACCGGGCGCACGAAATACGAGATCACCTCGATGATCGCGATGACCGGGCGCAGGAAGAGCGGCGCTTCCTTCATCCAGAACAGCCCGAGGAAAGCCATGCCGTTCTTCACGAAGCCGATCACGGTGACGGTGATGAACACGCCGAGCGCCAGCACCGCGGTGACGGCGATGTGCGAGGTGGGCGTGAAGGCCAGCGGCAGCAGCCCGAGATAGTTCGAGAACAGGATGAACAGGAACAGCGTCATGATCCAGGGGAAGTACTTGAGGCCTTCCTTGCCGGTGACGTCCTCGACCATCTTGTAGACGAAGCCATAGACCAGCTCGGCGGCCGACTGGACCCGGCTCGGGATCACGGCGCGACCGCGGGTGCCGATCACCAGCAGCCCGATCACGCAAAGCGCGGCCATCGCCATCCAGAAGGTGGCGTTGGAGATCGTGTACCAGGACACCGGGTCGCCGATCTCGCCGAAGAGCGGCTTGATCTCGAACTGGTCGAACGGGTGGAACACCAGACCGCCCGGCTCTTCACCCTCGACCAACGCCACCGCTTCTGTCGCCATTCTCTCAGCCCTCGTCGTCGCCGGCCTGATCGGCCTGCTGTTTAACCTGCAGTTCCTTGGCCGTGCGCAGCATCGTCTTCACGCCCGCCGCGAGGCCCAGGAATATGAACGGGATCAGGAAGATCGGCATGGTCCCGAAAAGGGTGTCCAAGCCGTACCCGATCCCGAAGCCGATCCCGAGACCGGCCACAAGCTCGATCACCATCCGCCAGGCGACCTGTGCCTGGCTGTAATGGCTCTCCTGATGAGCGGCTTCCTCTGGCTTGCCCTTCAGCTTCGCGAGACGCTCTTCCAGCGCGCGCAACCGCGCTTCGTGATCGTCGTCGTCTTGGCTGTCGGACACTCCGGGTCGGCCCCCTCATCGGTCGAGGAGGGTGCTATAGCGCGGGGCCGGTTTGGTCAAGCAGGCGAAATCCACGAGGGATAGCGAAGCTATGCCCTGTGTTTGCTGGATATTCTCGGAAACTTGCCGCGCGGGACGAGGCGCCAGCGCCATGGGAGCAGTGGTTGCGACATTCAACCGCGCGGTTGACGTTTGCCCCGGCGCGGGGTCAGGTCGCGCCATGGCCGCATCTCTCGATCTTGTCTTTTCCGCTCTTGCCGACCCGACGCGGCGCGCGATCCTCGCGCTGCTGCTCGAGGATGACATGGCGGTAACCGACGTGGCGGAGCCGTTCGAGATGTCGCTCGCGGCGATCTCGAAGCATCTGGGGGTTCTGGCAGAGGCGGGGCTGATCTCGCGCGACCGCCGGGGCCGCGTGACCTGGTGCCAGCTGGAGCCGGACGGGCTGCGCGAGGCCTCGGTCTGGATGCAGGGGTTCGGGCAGATGGAAGGCATCGATCTCGACGCCTTCGAGAGGTTCCTCGCACGGGAACTGGGGGCGTCCGCCGCGCCGGGTTCCGAAGACCCGGCCGCGGCGGAGGGTTGATCTCAGACCAGGCCGATCAACGAGAGAACGGCGATGACGACGACGACGAGACCGATGATGTAGATGATGTTGCGCATGGCTGCCCTTCAGGATGAATTAAGTAAGAAGCTGTCGGGCCAACGCCGCGCTCACGAAATCGTTCCTCGACCTAGCTCCAGCTTTTCGCGCGGTCCTTCAAAGCCTTGAGAAAGGCCTGCACCTTGGGCGTCCGGTGCAGGTCCACATGGGTGACGACCCAGATCGGCACCTCCCATTCCGGCAGCGGCCCATGAATGATTTCCAGATCGTCGCGCGTCTGCGCCTCGTGCAGCGGCACGAAGCCCAGGCCCGCCCCGGCCAGCACCGCGTCGCGCTGGTTGCGCTCGCCGAAGGCGCGAAAGGCGATCCGGTCGAGCGGCACTGTCTCGCGCAGCCAGCGATAGAAGGGGGCGCGGCTTTCGAGGTCGTCGGAGCACACGAAACGGTGCTCGGCCAGATCCTCAACCCCGCGCGGCAGGCCATGGCGCGCGATGTAGCTGCGCGAGGCCACCAGCACGACCTGCATCCGCAGCAGCGGCTGCACCACGTTGTCGGGCTGGTCCGGCGCGGCGCCGGCGCGGATCGCGACATGCGCCTCGCCATATTCGAGCCGGAACAGCCGGGTGCCGGTGAGCAGCCGCACGATCACGGACGGGTACTCGGCCTGGAAGTCGATCAGCAGCGGCGTCACCAGATCGGCCAGGGTATCGAGCGTGGTCACCGCCAACTCGCCCTCGACGCCGTCGCCCTGCCCCTTGAGACGACTGACCAGCTGCGCGAACTGGTCGTCCGTGGCCTGCGCCACCTGCAAGAGGTCGCGCCCCGCCTCGGTCGCGGTGTAGCCGCGCGGGTGGCGCTGGAACAGCTTCACGCCGAGCCGCGTCTCGAGCGCGTCGACATGGCGGATCACCGTCGCATGATGCACGCCCAGCACGTCGGCGGCGCCCGAGACCGTGCCCATGCGGGCCACGTGAAAGGCGGTGCGGATTTCGTCCCAGTTGTCCATGCGGCTCTCCTCGGGGGTGGGACCCTCTTCTAGGATGCATTTCCGCCGCCTCCAAGCGACTCCCGCCTCTTGACCGGAAGCGCGATCCGCCGTAATTGCGAGCCCCAAACCCGGAAGCTCAGGCTTTCCGGTCCCCGGCCATTGCGGGGATCGCCGTCCGTCAGCGCGTTGCGCCCACGGGCGCGCAACCGCATGGGGCAACCGGGACTGACGCAACGGTCGGAAAGGACCGCCATGTTCGAATCGCTCTCAGACCGCCTCTCAGGCGTCTTCGACAGGCTCACCAAGCAGGGCGCCCTCTCCGACGAGGACGTGCGTACCGCGCTGCGCGAAGTGCGCGTGGCGCTGCTGGAGGCCGACGTGTCGCTCAGCGTGGCGCGCGATTTCGTCGCCGCCGTGCAGGAAAAGGCCACCGGCCAGGCGGTGACCAAGTCGATCACGCCGGGCCAGCAGGTCGTGAAGATCGTGCATGACGAGCTGGTCTCGGTGCTCACCGGTGACAGCGACCCGGGCAAGCTCAAGATCGACAGCCCGCCCGCGCCGATCCTGATGGTCGGCCTGCAGGGCTCGGGCAAGACCACCACCACCGCCAAGCTCGCCAAGCGCCTTACCGAGCGCGAGGGCAAGCGGGTGCTGATGGCCTCGCTCGACGTCAACCGCCCCGCCGCGATGGAGCAGCTGGAGATCCTCGGCCGCCAGATCGGCGTCGACACGCTGCCGATCGTCAAGGGCGAGGACCCGGTCGCCATTGCCAAGCGCGCCAAGACGCAGGCCAGCCTGGGCGGCTACGATGTCTACATGCTCGATACCGCCGGACGCCTGCATATCGATCAGGAGCTGATCGCCCAGGCGGCGGCGGTGCGCGACGCGGTCACCCCGCGCGAGACGCTCTTGGTGGTCGACGGCCTGACCGGTCAGGACGCGGTCAACGTCGCCACCGAGTTCGACGACAAGATCGGCGTCTCGGGCGTCGTCCTGACCCGGATGGACGGCGACGGGCGCGGCGGTGCGGCGCTGTCGATGCGCAAGGTGACCGGCAAGCCCATTCGCTTCGTCGGCCTCGGCGAGAAGATGGACGCGATCGAGACCTTCGAGGCCGAGCGCATCGCGGGCCGGATCCTCGGCATGGGCGACATCGTCGCCCTCGTGGAAAAGGCGCAGCAGACGATCGAGGCCGAACAGGCCGAGCGGATGATGAAACGGTTCCAGAAGGGCCGCTTCAACATGAACGACCTGAAGATGCAGCTCGAGCAGATGCTCAAGATGGGCGGCATGGAGAGCCTGATGGGCATGCTGCCCGGCATGGGCAAGATGGCCAAGCAGGCGCAGTCGGCGGGCTTCGACGACCGGATGCTCAAGCGCCAGATCGCGCTGATCAACTCCATGACCAAGAAAGAGCGGGCCAACCCCGACATCCTGCAGGCCAGCCGCAAGAAGCGCATCGCCAAGGGCGCGGGGCTCGAGGTGTCGGAGCTGAACAAGCTGCTCAAGCAGCAAAAGCAGATGGCCGATGTCGTGAAGAAGATGGGCAAGGGCGGCATGCTGAAACAGGCCATGAAGGGCATGTTCGGCAAGGGCGGCGAGATGCCCGACATGAACGACCCCGCCGCGATGGAAAAGGCCGCCAAGATGCTCGGCAAGCAGCTGCCGCCGGGCATGGGCAAGATGCCCGGCATGGGCGGCGGCATGGGCCTGCCCTCGGGCCTCTCCGGCTTCGGCAAGAAGAAATGATCCCGTCGCTCGCCACGGACCGGCTGCACCTCGTGCCGCCCTCGCTGTCGGTACTGCCGGCGGAGCGCGAGTTCCTCGCGTCGGATCGCGCGGCCTTCGTCGGCGGCCCGGCCCCCCGGCACAAGGCGTGGCGGGTGATCGCGCTGCATCTGGGGCACTGGCAGATCCTCGGCTACGGCATGTGGGCCGCCATCGAGCGCGATAGCGGCGCGCCGGTCGGGCTCGTCGGTCTCTGGGGCCCCGAACCCTGGCCGATGCCGGAGTTGGGCTACCACCTCTACGAGGGGGCCGAAGGCAAGGGCTATGCCACCGAGGCCGGGCGCGCCGTTCTCGATTTCGCGCGCGACCGGCTCGGAATGCGCGAGCTGGCCTCGATGATCGACCCCGAGAACGCCGCCAGCCAATCGGTGGCGCGGCGGCTAGGCGCCGAGAACACGGGCCGCGAATTCCGCGCCGACCCCGACGGCCCCGCCGTCGAGATCTGGCGCCACGACCTGACGGGAGAGCGCCCATGACCGAGGCCAGCAACCGCGCCGCGCAGCTTCTGCGCGAGCACCGCGAGAGCATCGACCGGCTCGACGCGATCCTCGTCTACACGCTGGGCGAGCGGTTCAAGCACACCCAGGCGGTCGGCCGGCTCAAGGCCGAGCACGACCTGCCCCCGGCCGATCCGATCCGCGAGGAAGCGCAGATCGCCCGGCTCACCGATCTTGCGAAGGAGGCCGATCTCGACCCCGAATTCGCCAAGAAATTCCTGGCCTTCATCATCCAGGAAGTCATCAAGCACCACGAGAAACATCAATCCTGACGGGACGTTCCCGTCACCAGCCATACCCAAGGAGATACTCCCATGGCCATGAAGATCCGGCTCGCCCGCGGCGGTTCCAAGAAGCGCCCCCACTACTCGATCGTCGCCACCGACTCGCGCATGCCGCGTGACGGCCGCTTCCTCGAGAAGCTCGGCACCTACAACCCGCTGCTCCCCAAGGACAGCGAGGACCGCGTGAAGATGGACATCGAGCGCATCCAGGAATGGATCGCCAAGGGCGCCCAGCCGACCGACCGCGTCGCGCGCATGCTCGAAGCCGCCGGCGTCGCCGAGAAGAAGACCCGCTCCAACCCCAAGAAGGGCGAGCCGGGCAAGGCCGCCAAGGAGCGCGCCGAGAAGCGCGCCGCCCGCGAGGCCGCCCCGGCCGAAGAGAGCGCCGAGTGATCGGCGGTGGCCCGGAACGCCCCGGCGCCTTCGCGCCGGAGTTCCGGGCCGAACTGGCCCGGCTGATGGACCGCCGGCGCGACGTGCGCCGGTTCCGCACCGATCCGGTGGACGAGGCAGCGCTGACGCGCTGCCTCGATTCGTTTCTGACCGCGCCATCGGTGGGGCTGTCGGAGCCTTGGCGGGTGATCCGGGTCGAAAGCGAGAGAGCCCGCGCCGCGGCGCTCACCAATTTCGAGGCGGCCAATGCCGAGGCCCTCGCGGGGCAGCCGCGCGACCGCGCCACGCTCTATGCGCGGCTCAAGCTGTCGGGCATGCGCGACGCGCCGGTGCAGCTTGCCGTCTATTGCGACGAGACCACCGGCAAGGGGCACGGCCTCGGCGCGGCCACCATGCCCGAGATGCGGCGCTACTCGGTCGTCGCCGCGATCACCCAGTTCTGGCTCACCGCGCGCGCCGAGGGCCTAGGCACCGGATGGGTTTCGATCCTCGACCCCGAGCGGCTGGCGCGGGATCTGGACATCCCGCCCGGCTGGGCGCTGGTGGGCTATCTCTGCGTCGGTTACGCCCGCGCGCTCGACCGGGTGCCCGAGCTCGAGGCCGAGGGCTGGGAAGTCCGGCGCGGCCACCTGCCGATCGAGACGCGCTGAGCCTTGCCTTCGGGGCCGGGCTGTTGTTCCAACGCGCGAGAACAGGCTTGGAGGACATGACATGGGCGACATGATCTGCGTGGGGCGGCTGGCGGGCGCCTTCGGGGTGCGCGGCGAGGTGCGGCTCAAGAGCTTCTGCGCCGACCCCGAGGCGATCGTCGACTACGTGCCGCTCAGCACCGCCGATGGCCGCGAATTCCGGCAGATCGTGCTGACCGGTCAGGGCTCGGGCGCCTATACCGCCCGGGTCGACGGCATCACCAGCAAGGAGGAGGCCGACGCGCTCAAGGGCGCCGATCTCTTCGCGCCGCGCGACCGGCTGCCGGCCCTGCCCGACGACGAATACTACCACGCCGACCTGATCGGCCTCGCGGTGCACGATACCGGCGGCGCGCTCTTGGGCACGGTGCGCGCGGTGCTCAACCACGGGGCCGGAGACCTGCTGGAGGTGCTGCCGCCGCAGGGTCAGGCCACGGTTCTGCTGCCCTTCACGCTCGCCGCCGTGCCGACCGTCGATCTCGCGGCGGGGCGCATCGTCGCCGATCCGCCGGAGGGCCTGTTCGGGGGTTGAACGCCCCGGAACCCGCCTTACCCATCCGTGTTGAGCCCTTGAAGCGCCGGAGTTTTTCCGGGCGCAGACCGAAAGGCTATGACATGATCGAATGGATTCTGATCCTCCTCGCCATCGCTGCCGTCGCCGGTCTTCTGGGCATGGGCCGGATTTCCGGCGCCGCGCTTACCGGGGCCAAGTGGCTCGCCATCATCGCGCTGGTGCTGTTCCTGCTGGTGCTGTTCGGGATCATCGGCCTCGCGGCCTGATCGCGCAGCTAGCTCCGGGCCGCCGGGATCTTTCCCGGCGGCCCGTGATCCGCTAGAGCCGTCGCCATGAGCGACACCCCTTCCCCCTCCCGCGCCGCAGGTCGGCTGAGCGCCCGCCCCTCGGCGCAGCCGCGCGAGCTGATGACCGACACTCCGGACCTCGCCGGGGCCTGGACCGCGCAGGTCGTCACCCTGTTTCCGCAGGCCTTCCCCGGCGTGCTGGGCGAGAGCCTGACCGGCAAGGCGCTGAAGGACGGGCTGTGGCAGCTGCAGCCGATCGACCTGCGCCCCTACGGCGAGGGCAAGCACCGCAATGTCGACGACACGCCCGCGGGCGGCGGTGCGGGCATGGTGCTGCGCCCCGACATCGTCGGTCGCGCCATCGACGACGCCAAAGCGCGCGCCAAGGGCGTGACCCCGGTGATCTACCTTTCGCCGCGCGGTCGCCGCTTCGATCAGGCGCTGGCGCGGGAACTGGCGCAGGCGGACGGGGTGATCCTGCTTTGCGGCCGCTTCGAGGGAGTGGACGAGCGGGTGATCGAGGAGCACGGCATCCTCGAGGTTTCGCTCGGAGATTTCGTGTTGACCGGCGGCGAGATCGCGGCGCAGGCCTTGATCGACGCGACGGTCCGCCTTATACCCCGCGTGCTCGGGAATCAGGCGTCCACGGAGGAGGAATCCTTCTCCCACGGTCTCCTCGAACACCCGCAGTACACCAAGCCCGCGCTCTGGAAGGGTCGTGCGATCCCCGAGGTTCTTCTCTCGGGTCATCACGCGAAGATCACCGACTGGCGCCGGGAGATGGCCGAGAGGCTGACGAAAGAACGGCGACCTGATCTCTGGCGGGCATATTGCGCGGCGCGCGGTATGGACCCGGATGAAGACCGAGAGCTCTGAGGTTGCGAGCAACTTCGCGGAGATAACCGCGAGCAATCAAGGAGTGACAGGCATGGACCTGATCGCACAGCTCGAAGCGGAGCAGATCGCTTCGCTGGGAAAGACCATTCCCGACTTCAAGGCCGGTGACACCGTGCGCGTCGGCTACAAGGTGACCGAGGGCACCCGGACCCGCGTCCAGATGTACGAAGGCGTCTGCATCAGCCGCAAGAACGGCTCCGGCATCGCCGGCTCGTTCACCGTGCGCAAGATCTCGTTCGGCGAGGGCGTCGAGCGCGTCTTCCCGCTCTACTCGACCAACATCGATTCGATCGAGGTGGTGCGTCGTGGCCGCGTGCGCCGCGCGAAGCTCTACTACCTGCGTTCGCGTCGCGGCAAGTCGGCCCGTATCGCCGAAGTCAGCAACTACAAGCCCAAGGCCGACACGGCCGCGGCCCAGGCCTGAGGAGCGCCGACATGAAAGCGGACATCCACCCCGACTACCACATCATCGACGTCAAGATGACCGACGGCACCGTGGTCAAGATGAAGTCGACCTGGGGCAAGGAAGGCGACCAGCTGTCGCTCGACATCGACCCCTCCGTGCACCCGGCCTGGACCGGCGGCTCCTCGCGCCTGATGGATGCCGGCGGCCGCGTCTCGAAGTTCAAGAACAAGTACGCCGGCCTCGGCTTCTGATAGCCCCGGCCTCTGCGAATCGGAAGCGCCGCCCTTCGGGGCGGCGTTTTGCATTTGTGGCGCAATTGCGGCGACGCGGCGCCCACCCTGCCCCGGAAACCCGCCCGATTTGCCCCTGCATCGCACAACAATGGCAGGGCGACGTCGAAATATGGCGTTTTGCGGGCAACAATCGGCACCTAATTGTGTCGCAATGCGTTCGACCCTGCTAGACCATGACAAATATGTCATTTCAGGGGCTTTTTCGATGCAACATTCCGGCGCCCGTTCCTTCGCCGACAAGGCCCACCTGATCGATCATCATGAAATGATGCGTATCCTGGGCCGGGTGCCCCCGATCGAGCCGCGCGGGCGCCACGAAAAAGCCACGATGGGCCGGGCCGCCTATGGCATGCACAAGGCCGCCGCGCGCCCCCGTGCCATGCGGTGGGACGAGGCGAGCCCGATCCGCCAGACCCGCCGCGAGGTCTGGATGCTGGTGCCCAATGCCCGGCTGGTCTCCGACGCGCTTGCCCAAGGGCGCGGCCCCGCGCTGGTGGCGCAGTGGGACGAACTGAGCCGCGTCGCGCCATGGTCGGAGATCGCGGCCGCATTCGGCGCGGCGCACGCCGCCCGGCCGCATGGCGCGCTGGCCGAGAAACACCGCGCGCGGGCAGCCTCGGGCGGCTTCGACATCGTCACCGCCGAGCAGTGCGCCACGCTTCGGGCGCGGCTCCTCGGCGCGACCCAACCACGGGCGCGCGTCGATCTCGACGTCTGATCGCTTCCGACAGCTTTCGGAAATGAAAAACGCCGCCCCGAGGGGCGGCGTTTTCGTCTTCAGGCGGCCTTGCGGGCGGGCCTGCGACGCCGGGCCGGACGGCCGCCCGGCTTGGCCGCGCCCTCGGGCTTGGGCGCGCCGCCGCCGAACCGGCGACCGCCCCCGCCGCCGCGACGGCCCTTCTTCTCGGGCTCGACCGGGTCCCAGCGGGTGCCGGAGGCCACGGGGATCGCCGCCTTCATCGCCTTTTCGATATCCTTCAGCTCACCCATCTCGTCGGGCGCGCAGAGCGCCACGGCGCGGCCATCGGCACCGGCACGCGCGGTGCGACCGATCCGGTGCACGTAGTTCTCGGCCACGTTCGGCAGCTCGTAGTTGTAGACGTGGCGCACACCCGGGATGTCGATGCCGCGTGCGGCGACATCGGTGGCGACCAGCACCCGGACCTTGCCCTCGCGAAAGTCGCGGATCGCCCGTTCGCGCTGACCCTGGCTCTTGTTGCCATGGATCGCGGCGGCGGCGAAGCCGGCGGCGGCGAGCTGCTTGGAAAGCTTCTCCATGCCGTGCTTGGTACGTCCGAAGACCAGCGCCAACTCGTCGCGGTGCTGGTCGAGCAGCTCGGTCAGAAGCTCGGTCTTGGCGGCCTTGGCGACGAAGTGGATCGACTGGTCGATCTTGTCGGCGGCCTTGCCCGGCGGGTTCACCTGCACCCGCACCGCGTCGGTGAGATAGGCCGAGGCCAGCTCTTCCATCTGCTTGGGCATGGTGGCCGAGAACAGCATCGTCTGACGCTCCTTCGGCAACAGAGGCGCGATCCGGCGCAGCGCGTGGATGAAGCCCATGTCGAGCATCTGATCGGCCTCGTCGAGCACCAGGAACTCGGTCTTCGACAGGTCGACCGCACGACGGTCGAGCAGGTCGATCAGCCGGCCCGGCGTGGCGACGAGCAGCGAGCAGCCGCCTTCCATGCGCTTGATCTGGCCGTTGATCCCGGCGCCGCCGACGACCAGCACGGTCTTGAGGTGGCTGCCTTGGGTATAGGCGGTAAGGTTGTCGGCGATCTGCTTGGCCAGCTCGCGCGTCGGCGCCAGCACCAGCGCGCGGGCCGATTTCGGCGCGGGCTTGCCGCCGGACTTCATCAGCCGGTCGATCATCGGCAGGCCGAAGGCCGCGGTCTTGCCGGTGCCGGTCTGGGCCAGGCCCATCACGTCGCGGCCGTTCATGGCGTGCGGGATCGCCTGGGTCTGGATCGGGGTCGGATCGGTGATGCCCTGCTCGGCGAGGGCGGAAACGAGACGGGGCGCCAGCCCCAGCATGTCGAAATCCATGTGCATCCTTGTAAGCGGCACGAAACGCACCGCGGCATGGGCGCAGACCCGCGGCATGCGGGTCGACGGTCGGGTTGCGCCCTTGCGCTCACGCGGGGCCGAATGCCCACGCGCCGACAGGACGCGGCCCCTTGCGTGAAATGGGAACCTGAGATCCGAAGCGGTGCGGGCGCCAGCGCAGATCCTGCGGGGGCGGCGCGGCTGCTCACGCGGGCCAAGCGCTTCGGTCTTGAGGGGCAGATGGACCCGAAAGCCGCACAAGTCAATGGGCAGGGCCGTCGTGCGCCGCGTGGGACTTGCGCGGTAAGGCGCCATCCCCTACCCCGGAAAGCAGTGCGGGAACGGCCCCTTGCGGCCGGAGGGGACGGAACACGTGGCGCATATCATCGTCGTCGGCAACGAGAAGGGCGGAGCCGGAAAATCCACCGTGGCGATGCATGTCGCGACCGCGCTCGCGCGGATGGGCCACAAGATCGGCACGCTCGATCTCGATCTGCGGCAGAAATCTCTCGGGCGCTATATCGAGAACCGCCGCCGCTACTGCGAACGCGCGGGGCTGGAGCTGCCCTCGCCCGCCCATGTCGAACTGCCCGAGATCGACGCCTCGGCCTTGCAGCCGGGCGAGAACGCCTCGGATCACCGGCTCTCGGCCGCGGTGGCGCAGCTCGAGGACGACAGCGATTTCATCCTGATCGACTGCCCCGGCAGCCATACCCGTCTCAGCCAGGTGGCGCATTCGCTGGCCGATACGCTGCTCACCCCGCTTAATGACAGCTTCATCGACTTCGACCTGCTGGCCAAGATCGACAATGACGGGGAGACGATCCTCGGGCCCTCGGTCTATTCCGAAATGGTCTGGAGCGCGCGGCAGCTGCGTGCACAGGCCGGTCTCGACCCGATCGACTGGGTGGTGCTGCGCAACCGGCTCGGCGCGCAGCAGATGGTCAACAAGCAGAAGATGGAAAGCGCGCTGTCGCGGCTGTCGGAGCGGATCGGCTTCCGCTCGGCCCCGGGCTTCAACGAGCGGGTGACCTTTCGTGAACTGTTCCCGCGTGGGCTGACGCTTCTGGACCTGCGCGATGTCGGGGTGAGCAACCTCAACATCTCCAACGTCGCAGCGCGCCAGGAACTGCGCGACCTGATGCGCGCGCTCGAGCTGCCCGGTGTCGAGGTGGAGTTCTGATGGCGCCATCGATCCGCCCGGCGCGGCGCGATGATGCGGGCGCCATGTGTGCCATCCTCAACCCGCTGATCGCGGCGGGTGGCAGCACCGCGCATCGCCGGCCTTTCGACGCGGCGCGGATGCGGCAGCACTATCTCGCCCCCGACGAACTGGTCAGCTGCGTGGTCGCCGAACGCGACGGGGATGTGGTGGGGTTCCAGTCGCTCGTATGGGCGGGCGATCCCGAGGACCCGCTCCCGGAGGGCTGGACGGTGATCGCCAGCTTCGTGCAGCGGGGATTGACCGGTCGCGGTATCGGACGGGCAATGTTCGAGAGGACCCGTGCGGCGGCGAAGGCCGCCGGGGTCGTCGCGATGGATGCCCCGATCCGCGCCGACAACCCGGCTGGTCTGCGCTACTACGCGGCGATGGGCTTCGACGACTGGGACCTGCTGCGGGCCGTGCCGCTCTCGGACGGCACACCGGTGGACAGGATCCGCAAACGCTACGACCTGATCTGAATAGGGGCACCCGTCGGCGCCCCTGTCCGGGTCGATTACCAATCCTCAGGCCCCGACGATCTTGCCGCCATTGGGGTGCAGCGTCTGGCCGGTGAAGTAGTTGCCGTCGGACGAGGCGAGGAACAGGTAGGAAGTCGCCACCTCCCAAGGCTGCCCGGGCCGGCCCAGGGGCGTGTTCTTGCCGAAGCCCTCGACCTTGTCGGGCGGCATCGAGCCCGGGATGAAGGGGGTCCAGATCGGCCCCGGTGCCACGGCGTTCACGCGGATGCCCTTCTCGGCCAGCGCCGAGGACATCGAGCGCGACAGGGCCAGCGTCGCGCCACGCGTGGTCGAATAGGTGACGAGACCGGCATTGCCTTTGAAGGCATTGACGGAAGTGGTGTAGACCACCGCGTCGCCCTCCTTCAGATACGGCAGCGCAGCCTGGGTGATGAACATCGGGTGCATGATGTTGCTGTCGATGGTGCGGCGCAGCCGCTCTTCCGAGATGTCCTCAAGCCCGTCATCGAGCCATTGCTGCGCGGCGTTGACGATCAGCACATCGAGCTGGCCGTATCGCTCCACGGTCTTGGCGACGGCGCTTTCGCAATGCTCCTTCTGGCCCAGATCGCCACGGATCAGCAGCGCCTCGGAGCCTTCTTCCTCGACCAGCCGCTTGGTTTCCTCGGCGTCCCGGTCCTCTTCGAGATAGGCGATGGCGAGCTTCGCGCCCTCGCGCGCGAAGAGCACCGAGACGGCGCGGCCGATACCGCTGTCGCCACCGGTCACGAGGGCGACCTTGCCCTTGAGCTTGCCGACGCCGGGATGGCGCGGGCGGTAGTCGGGGGCGGGATGCATCTCGTGCTCGTTGCCCGGCATGTGATCCTGGCTCTGCGCGGGCATGTCCTTGGGTTCGGTCATGATCGATCTCCCGGTTCGGAGTGTCGTTTTCGGGGTGTGGGGTATTCCTCTCGACAACGGCAGCGGGAAGACGGGGTTCCCGGGCGGGATGCGTCCTCGGGACCGCCGCGCGGCGATCCGCCGCCCCGGCCGATCCGGAACCCGCGCCCCTGCCCTTCGGTTGCCCACCTGACCTGCTGGAGGAGCGCCCATGGATACGGACTACGACGCGATCGTCATCGGAGGCGGCTCCGCCGGGCTGTCCTTTGCGCGCCACGCGGCGGGGCTCGGGCGCAAGATCGCGCTGATCGAGCGCGACAAGCTGGGCGGCACCTGCGTCAATCGCGGCTGCGTACCGAAGAAGATGCTCTGGACCGTGGCCGACGCCCTGCATCGGGGCACCGGGCTGACCCGTGCCGGGCTTCTCGGGCCGACCCCGCAGGTCGACATGCCGCGGCTCTGCGCCGCGCGTGGCGCCAAGCTCGAAGGCATCCGTCAGAGTTACCGCGACAAGCTGCACGAGGCGGGTGTCACGCTGATCGAGGAGACGGCCGAGCTGACCGCGCCGGGCGAAGTCACGATCCAGGGCCAGCGCCTGCGGGCGCCGCGCATCGTGCTGGCCACCGGTGGCCACCCGGTCAAGCCCGACATGCCCGGCGCCGAGTTGGCCTGCGACAGCGACGAGGTGCTGAACTGGACCGAGCTGCCGCGCGCGATGGCGATCATCGGCGGCGGCTATATCGGCTGCGAGATGGCGGCGATCCATGCCGCCATGGGGGTGCGCGTGACGCTGGTGACGGATACCGAGCGCGTGCTGACCGAGTTCTCGGAAAGCGCCGCTCTGGTCGGTCAGGCCAACATGCAGGCGCAGGGGATCCGGATCGTCACCTCCTGCACCCCCGAAGCGGTGCGGCGCGGCGATGACGGGCTGGAGCTCATGCTCGATGCCGATACCTTGCTGTCGGTCGACAAGGTCGTGGCCGCCACCGGGCGGGCGCCGAACCTCGAGGCGCTGGGCGATCTGAGGACGCGCGTTTCGCTTACCGAAAAGGGGGTGATCCGGATCGACGAGCGGTTCGAGACCTCGCTCCCCGGCCTGCATGCGGTGGGCGACTGTGCCGACCGGTTGCCGCTGACGCCGGTCGCCTCGAGCGATGGCGAGACGTTGGCGCTGCAGCTCTTCGGGGATTACCGCCCGCCGGTCGATCTGCGCCACGTCGCCACATCCGCCTATGTGCTGCCGCCGGTGGGCGAGGTCGGGCAGCCCTCGAAGGAGACGGTTTTCGAGGAGAACACGCTGTCTCCGTTGTCGGCGGCGCTACGCTCGGATGCCGCGCAGGACTATTGGGGGCTGGGCGGCTCCGAGGCGGAGGTCACTTCGGTCTCGCTCGTGGCCGAGGGCGCGCACGAGGCGATCGGCTGGGCCGCGCAGATGTTGCTGCACCGCCCCGACCGCGCAACGATGCGCCGGGCGCTGGGCGTGCACCCATCGACCTCCGAGGAAGCCATGGGCTGAAGCCCCCTCACAGGTTCATCAAGAAAGCGCCCCCGCGTCTCGCGACACGGGGGCGTTCCTTTTCGGGGTTTCGTCTGGGGATCAGCCCTTTTCGGCACTTGCGGCCTGGCTCTCGCCGGCGGCATCAGCCTCGGCGACCTCGTCCTCGGCTTCGATCTCCGCCTCGGGGTCCGGCACCCAGACCACCACCGATTGCCAGCCGACGCCGACCACGCCCTGTTCGGGCGTGTCGCAGCTCACCGGGTCGAGCGTGGTGTCGATGGCGCGGCGCCAGCCGCCCTTGGGCAGCTTGAACTCGCAATTGTCGCCCGAGTTCAGCACCACCATCACCTCGCGCCCTTCGCTATGCGGCACCAGCCGCATGCCGAAGCAGCTCAGTTCGGGGTTTTCCCAATCGCCCGGCTCCATCCGGCGCCCCTCGGGGTGGCGCCAAGTGACGGTCGGGCCGCCATCGGGCGCGTCCTCGGGCGCGCGGGCAAAGCGCAGCCGCGCCAGACCGCCCTCCCCCTTTCGGAATGCCATCAAGTCGGCCACGGCGCTGGTAATCTCGTCGCGCCGGTTCTCCCAGTCGAGCCAGGTGGTCTCGTTGTCCTGGCAATAGGCGTTGTTGTTGCCGTTCTGGGTCTGGCCGAAATCGTCGCCGGCAAGGATCATCGGCACGCCCTGGCTCATCAGCAGCGTCGCCAGCATCGCCTTGACCCGGCGCACCCGGCTGTCGTTGACGGTCTCGTCGTCTGTCGCGCCCTCGACACCCATGTTGTCGGAGAGGTTGTTGGAATGGCCGTCCTTGCCGTCCTCGCCATTCGCCTCGTTGTGCTTCTCGTTGTAGGACACGGTGTCCCACAGCGTGAAGCCGTCATGCGCGGCGATGAAATTGATCGACGAGGTGGCGGGCCGGTGCGAGTGGTTGAACTGCACCGGGGAGCCCAAGAGCCGCTCCGCCATCGCCGGGATCAACCCCTTGTCGCGGCGCCAGAAGGCGCGAATGTCGTCGCGCGCCTTGTCGTTCCATTCGCGGAACGGCCAGGGAAAGCCACCGACCTGATAGCCGCCATCGCCGATGTCCCACGGCTCTGCGATCAGCTTGACCTTGGAGAGCACCGGGTCCTGCCGGATCGCCGCGAAGAACGAGCCCTCGCGCTCGAAGCCCTGCGCCTCGCGGCCCAGCGTCGAGGCGAGATCGAAGCGGAAGCCGTCGACATGCATCACCTGCACCCAGTAGCGCAGGCTGTCGAGCACCATGCGCAGCACCATCGGATGCGCCACGTTGAGCGTGTTGCCGGTGCCGGTTGTGTCGAAGCTGTGGCGCGGGTTCTCGGGCGACAGCAGGTAGTACGAGGCGTTGTCGATGCCGCGGAACGACAGGGTCGGCCCCATCTCGTTGCCTTCGCAGGTGTGGTTGTAGACCACGTCGAGGATCACCTCGAGACCGGCGGCGTGGAACTTCTTCACCGCCTGCTTCACCTCGCGGTAGAAGCCCGATTTCAAGTAGGGCTTGTGCGGCGCGAAGAAGGACAGGGTATTGTAGCCCCAGTAGTTCGACAGCCCCTTGTCGACGAGATGACCGTCATTGGCGAAGGCGTGGATCGGCAGCAGCTCGACCGCGCTGGCCCCAATCCGGGTCAGGTGGTCTATGAAGGCGTCGGAGGCGAGACCCGCGAATGTGCCGCGATCCTCGTCGGGCACGTCCGGGTGGCGCATCGTCGCGCCCTTGACGTGGGTTTCATAGATCAGCCCGTTCTGCCAGCGGCGGCGCAGCGCGCTGTCGGCCTCCCAGTCGAAATCGGTGTCGACGACCACGCCCTTGGGCACGAAGGGCGCGGAATCGCGCGGGTCCGGGCCCTGAAGGTCGTCGCCCGGCTGGGTGTAGCCGAACAGCGCCGGGTCCCACTTGATCTCGCCGATCAGCTCGCAGGCATAGGGGTCAAGCAGCAGCTTGTTGGGGTTGAAGCGGTGCCCCTCTTCCGGCACCCACGGGCCGTGCACCCGGTAGCCATAGACCTGACCCGGTCCGATATCGGGCAGGTAGCCGTGCCAGATCCCGCCTTCCATGCGCGGCATGTCGAGGCAGGCAATCTGCTCCTTGCCCTCGTCGTCGAAGAGGCAGAGCTGCACCCGGGTCGCGTTCTCGGACCAGAGCGCGAAATTGGTGCCGTAGCCGTCGTAATTCGCGCCCAGCTCGTCCGAGCGCGAGGCTGCGAGATCGAAGCTGGGCAGGTTCGGTTGGATGTCCTTGGCCATCGGGATGTCTGAACTCCGTGGCGGCGCTCGAGGACGAGCGGCGCGGCTGACCGGCGCGAGGGCATGCGCCGGAGGGGGTGGAACTTGGAGATGCGGGGCACGCGCAAACGGCCCCCGCACGGATTGGAGGCTGCCGCAGCAACGCGGCAACGGCAGCCCGGTTCCTTGGCCCGAGGATCAGCCCGCCGCCGCGACCCAGTCGAGGCAGACCGGTGCGTCGAGATCGGCCTCGTGGCGCGGCCAGATCCGCTCGGCCTCGCGCGCCGCGTCAGGCAGGCCATGGCCTTGGCGGTCGATGCGCAATTCCAGCCGCCCCTCGGCGCTTTGCCGGGTCAGCACCAGATGGCCATCGCCGGAGGTTTCGAACCGGGTTTCGGACTGCTCGAAGAAGCCCGGCATCCGGCGGCGCAACGCCAGCCCGTGGCAGATCAACCGCGCTTTGCGGCCCGCGAAGCTGTCGAGATCGGGGGCGGGCTCGGGATCCGGCCCGTCGGTGGCGGCAGCGCCGGGGATCTCGTCGAGCGACAGCTCTCCTTCGAAGCAGTCGGGCGCCCCCCGGATCGCGAGATCCGCGACGGCGCGGAAATCCACGGCCATGCGGTTGTCGGGGTCGGTCAGCTGGAACGCCCCCAGCTCGGTGCCCTGATAGATGTCGGGGATGCCCGGCATGACCAGCTTGAGCCCGGTCTGCGCCAGCGACAGCACCTCGCCGCGTGCCATCAGCTGGCCCGCCCCGGCGGGCAGCTCGCCCTCCCAACTCTGCGCCAGCGCCTTGGCAAAGCGCTGCGCATCGGCCTCGGCCTCCTGGTTCTGATGCGTCCAGGTCGTGACTTCCTTGGCCTCGCGCATCGCCTTCTCGACATGCTGGCCCAGTCGCTCGGCGATGTCGCCGCGTCCCGCCTCCCACATCGCCAGCAGCGTCTGCAGGATGTACCAGCGCAGGTTCGGATCGATGTCATGCGCGCCATCGACATCCTCGCTGTGCTCCCAAAGCGCCAGAAACGCCTCGGGCAGATGGCTGATCGCCACGAGCCGCATCCGCGCATCCTCGGAACGCTTGGTGTCATGGGTCGAGGTCAGCGTCATTTCGGTGGGCGCGCGGCGCTGCAGCCAACCGGAAAGCTCTTCAGGCGTAATGGTTGGCTCGTCTGGATCGGCGCCGACCTCGTTGGCGGCGATGTAGCGGTTCCAACGGAAACCCGCCGTGTCCTCATGCGCCTTGGCCAGAAGCGCGCCGGTCACCTGCTGGAAACGCACCTGCAGGGCCCGTTCCTCGGGGGTTTCGGGATCGGTGATGAAGCCCGCGATCCGTTTGACCGTGGCGTCCGTGCGCAGACCCTCGCCCGCCTCGGCCGTGACGCTGTCCATCAGCGCGCGCTCTTCGTCGGAGGGCGCTTCGCCTTCGGCGAAATAGGTGCGGTAGCGCGGAAAGGCCACGAGCAGCGCGATGATCGCCTCGCGCAGCGCCTCATCGCCGGTCTCCAGCGAATCCTCGGGCCCCACGGCGCTGCGCGCCATGTCAATCAACTGGTGCAGCTCGGCTGCCAGCTCCTGCCGGATCACCTCGTGCTTTGCGGTCTTGAGCGCGTCGTGGAAGCTGCCCTCGCGCCCGGTTTCGCGGCGCCAGCTCTCGTCGAGCCGCGCCAGCCCCTCGGCATCGGTGAGGATGCGCGAGATCGCCCTTGCCGCCTCGTAGCCGGTGGTGCCCTGGATCGGCCATGAGGCCGGCACGGTCTCGTCGCCGGTGAGGATCTTCTCGATCCAGATCGGCGTGTCGCCGACGCGCTCGCGCAGGCGGCGCAGATAGGCCGCCGGATCGGCGAGCCCGTCGATGTGATCGAGCCGGATGCCCTGCACCAGGTCCTTATCAAGCAGTTCGAACAGCAGCGCGTGCATCTCCTCGAACACCGCCTCGTCCTCGACCCGCATGCCGATGAGCCCGGTGACGTTGAAGAAGCGCCGATGCGTGACGCCGTCGCGCTCGTATTCCCAATGCGTCAGCCGCCACGGCTGGGCGGCATGGGCGTCGCGGATCGCCTCTGGATCGCGGCGCATCTCCTCCGAGGGCAGCGTGCCCTGCGACATCGGCACCGCGAAATGCTCGGTGGCGAGCTGCGGTCCCTCATCGCCTTCCTCGAGCCGGAAGGCGCCCGCTTCCAGCATCTCGTCGAAGGGCTGGCCGAGGAAGGGCAGCACCAGCCGCCCCTTGGCCCAGTCGATGTCGAAATGGCGCGCGTAGCGGCTGTCCTGCCCGTGGCGCAGCACGTCGCGCAGCCACGGGTTCTCGAGATGGAAGGCAGTGTGGTTGGGCACGATGTCGAGGATGATCCCGAGCCCCGCCGCCCGGGCCGCCTCGGCCAGCGCCTCGAAGCCCGCGCGGCCTCCGAGGCAGGGGTCGATCTCGGCCGGGTTGGTCACGTCGTAGCCATGGGTCGATCCCGAGGCCGCGGTGAAGATCGGCGAGAGGTAGAGATGGCTGATGCCGAGCCCGTCCAGGTAGGGCACGAGCCGCCGCGCGGTATCGAAATCGACGCCCTCGCGCAGCTGCAGACGGTAGGTGGCGCGGGGAAGCGGGGCAGCGTTCATTTATGCGGGCTCACGATCAGGGAAAAGGCAAAGGGATCGGCGGCGGGATCGCCGATGATGAAATCCTCGGGCTCGGCCGTGGGCGGGGTATCGGGTGGAGAACCGAGATTGATGCGCGCCACGACGAGCCCCTCCGCGAAGGGCCAGCAGGCAGAGATCGCGCGCGGCCCGGTACGGGTGACGCGCGCGGGCCCGGCCCGGCCCGATTTCATCAAGGGTACGATGCGCTCGGCGCGCAGCGACAGCAAGCGCCGCGTGAGGTCTCGCCAATGCTCCATATGCGCCGGATCGCCTTGGAACGGGCGCGAGCGCTCGAAGGTCTCCGGGGCGTTCGGGTCCGGCACCTCCTCGCCAAAGCTCAGGAAATCCTTGAACTCCCTCTGCCGCCCCTCGCGGGTAAGCCGCGCCAGCTCGCCCTCGTGGTCGCAAAAGAACAGGAAGGGCGCGATCTCGCCCACCTCTTCGCCCATGAACAGCATCGGGATGAAGGGCGAGGTCAGCAGCATCGCATGCGCCACCTCGACCCCGCGCGGATCGGCAAGCGAGATCAGCCGGTCGCCCAGGGCCCGGTTGCCGACCTGATCATGGGTCTGGTTGGAATTGACGAAACCGGTCCACGGCAAATGCGATGCCGGACGGCCGCGGCGGGTTTCCTTGCCGTGGCGGGGCTGGCCCTCCTCGACATGGCCCCGGGTCAGCGACAGGACCAGATCGCCGATCGGATCATGCGCAAACGGGGCGTAATACCCCTCGGACTCGCCGGTGAGCGCGGTGTGCACCGAGTGATGGTAGTCGTCGTTCCAACTCGCGACGTAGCAGCCGGTGTCGCGCAGCTCGGGCTCGTTGCGCTCATCCTCGGTGATCAGGTGCAGCGGCCGCCCGAGATCGAGCGCCTGCACCCGTTCGCCCAGTTCGACGAGGAAATGATGCGGCGAGGGGTCGATGATCTGGTGCACAGCGTCGAGCCTGAGCCCGTCGAGCCTATAGTTGCGCAGCCAGTAGATCGCGTTCTCGATGAAGAATTCGCGCACGGCCGGTTCGGTGAAGTCGATCGCCGCGCCCCAAGGCGTGTGACGCTCTTCTTCGAAGAACTCGGGCGCATAGGCATGGAGATAGGCGCCATCGGGACCAAAGTGATTGTAGACCACGTCGAGGATCACCATCATCCCGGCAGCTTGCGCCGCCTCGACGAATTCCTGCATGTCCTCGGGGCTGCCATAGGCCGGGTGCGGCGCGTAAGGCAGCACGCCGTCATATCCCCAGCCGCGTGCGCCCTGCCACTGGCCCACCGGCATCAGCTCGATCGCGGTGATGCCGAGATCGGCCAGCTCCTGCATGCGTTTCGCGGCGGCGGCGAAGGTACCTTCCTTGGTGAAGGTGCCGACATGCATCTCGTAGATCACCGCCTCGTCCCAAGCGCGTCCGCTCCATTCCGAGCGCCACTCCCGGGCTGCGGTATCGACCAGCAGCGAGGGGCCATGCACGTCGCCCGCCTGCTGCCGCGCGGCCGGATCGGGACGGCGTTCGCCGTCGATGACGAAGGCGTATTCGAGACCCGGCTCGGCCTTGGCCGCGAGGCTCCAGAAGCCGTCATCATCCTGGGTCATGGGCGTTTCGGAGCCGTCGAGCCAAAGGGCGACCTTCTTGGCCGCGGGGGCCCAGAGGCCGAATTGCCACTGGCCCGTTCCATCGGGCCGCGCGCCCCAGCGATTGCGAGATGCGGCCGCCCCTGCCGCCGGCGGCGTGTCGTTCTTGGTCATGATGGTCCTCTTAGCCCCTGTAGCGCGAACAGGCCGGCGTGCCCGCCGGTTCCATGCAGAGCGACATCCTGTCGGGGAACCAGCAGGGTTTCGTGGCTCTTGGGTCCGCAACGGGTCCAGTTGGCCCGATCCCAGCAATGAACGGAACACAGCATGGATCTCGGCATCAGGGGCAAGCGCGCCCTCCTCACCGGCGGCTCCGGCGGCATGGGCATCGAGGTGGCCAAGCTGCTGATACAGGAAGGCGCGCGTCCCTTCCTCACCGATATCGGCGAGGACGCGCTCGCCGAGGCGGACAGGCAGATCGGCGGCACCGCGGGCTACATGGCCGCCGACCTCACCGACACCGCCCAGATCGCGGCGCTTCAGGACAAGCTCGCGGAACAGGGTGGCTGCGACATCCTCGTCCATGCCGCCGGCGTCACCGGCGCCAAGGGCGATCCGCTCGAGATGACCGATGATGACTGGATGGAGGCCTGGGAGATCGACTTCATGTCCGCCGTCCGTCTCAGCCGCGCTCTGGTACCCGGCATGGTCGAGAAGGGCTGGGGCCGGGTCGTCTTCGTGACCTCGGAGAACGCGGTGCAGCCCTATGCCGACGAGGCGGTCTACAACGCAGCCAAGGCGGCGCTTCTGAACTTCACCAAATGCGTGTCGATGCCCTATGCGCCCAAGGGCGTGCTGTTCAACACCGTCTCGCCGGCCTTCATCGAAACGCCGATGACCGACGGCATGATGGAAAAGCGCGCCGAAGAGTTGGGCGTGTCCAAGGAGGAGGCGATCGAGAGCTTCCTCAAGGAAGAGCGCCCGTTCCTGACGCTGGGTCGGCGCGGCAAGGTGGAAGAGGTCGCCCCCGTTATCGCGCTGTTGTGCTCGGATCGTGCCAGCTTCACCGTGGGTTCGGCCTATCGGGTCGATGGCGGCTCCGTCGGCACGATGAACATCTGACGCGCAAAAGGGGCCGCGGATTCGGCGCGGCCCCTGTCTCTCGACCGAGAAGAGGTTCAGTCCTCCATCGGGCCGCCGGCTTCCTTCCAGTCGCCGATGCCGCCGATATTGGTGACCTTCTCGAAGCCCATCTCCCTGAGCGTCTTGCCCGCCAGCGCCGCCTGCCCGCCGGCACCACAGACAAGATGGATGTCGGCATCCTTGCGAAATTTCGGCTCGTGGAACTGGCTTTTCTCGTCGGCCATGAACTCGATGAAGCCACGCGGCGCCCGCAGCGCGCCTTGGATGGTGCCGGTCTTGGCGATCGCCGCCGAGTCGCGCACATCGACGAAAAGCGCGTCGCCGCCGTGCTTGCCGATGGCGTCCTTGGCCGGAATGCGCGTGACCTGCGCATTGGCCTCGTCGAGATAGTCCTTCGCGGTCTTCATGGATGCCCCCTGAACTGAAATGGCGCGGCCTTCGATCAAGGCCGCGCCGCGACATCTAGCTTCGGGCGGAGCGCGCTCAAGAGGCGGTGGCGCAGACCACACCTGCCCTTTGCGGCGGAGGCCTCCATTCTACGGTCACCATGGGGGCCGGCCACGACAGTCGCCGAGGCGGCGGGCGGGCACCCGGCGATCACGGCCACTCGGTGCCGTTCGCCGCATCGCGCAGGACATCCGTGTTTCCTGTGCCTCGCGGCGGATGGGCCGGTGCCGATATGGAAGGAATTCCGCCCGCCATCCCGCAGGAACGAGAAATCCATCGCGGTAGCCCAGCGATGCGGCTATGGGAGCCGCATGAGCGATGATACATTCGAGATCTTCCTGCAGGCTCCGCCCGGGCTGGAGCCGCTGCTTGCCGAAGAAGCGCGGGAAAAGGGCTTTGCCATGCCCGAGGCGGTGCCCGGCGGCGTGGTGACACGTGGCGGCTGGGAGGATGTCTGGCGCGCCAATCTCGAACTGCGCGGCGCGGGCCGGGTGCTGGTGCGGATCGGCTCCTTCATGGCCTTCCACCTCGCGCAACTTGACAAGCGGGCACGCAAGTTTCCCTGGGCCGGACTGCTGCGCCCCGGCGAGAGGGTGCGCGTCGATGTGAGCTGCCGCCGCTCCAAGATCTACCACGCGGGGGCCGCGAAGCAGCGGATCGAAACGGCGCTCGAAGCCTTCGGCGCGCGGATCGCCGGCGACACGGTGCAGGACGATGAGAGCGACGCCGAGGCCGGGATCGAGGCGCTGACGCTCAAGGTGCGGATCGAGGACAACGAGGTGATCTTCAGCCTCGACAGTTCCGGCGCACCGCTGCACCGGCGCGGCACCAAGCAGTTCGTCGGCAAGGCGCCGATGCGCGAGACCTTGGCAGCGCTGTTCCTGCGCGCCTGTGGCTATGACGGCCGCGAGCCGGTCTATGACCCGATGTGCGGCTCGGGCACCTTCGTGCTCGAGGCGGCGTCGATCGCCATTGGGCGCGCCCCCGGCCTGTCGCGCGGCTTCGCCTTCGAGCGGCTGGCAAGCTTCGATGCGACGCGCTGGTCGGCCCTTCGCGACGCCGCGGGCGGCTCCGCGACGCCGGAGCTGCGCTTTGCCGGTTCGGACCGCGACGCCGGCGCGGTCGCGGGCGCCAATGCCAATGCCGCTCGGGCCGGGCTCGGCGATCTCGCCACGTTCCACCACGCGGCGGTGAGTGACGCCATACCGCCCGAGGGGCCGCCGGGCCTCGTGATCGTCAACCCGCCCTATGGCGGGCGGATCGGCAACAAGAAGCTGCTGTACGGGCTGCATGGCGCGCTGGGCGAAACGCTGCGCCGCAATTTCAAAGGCTGGCGCGTCGGCATCGTCACCAGCGAGGCGGGGCTCGCCCGTGCCACGGGCCTTTCGGTGACCCCGTGGGGACCGCCAGTGCCGCATGGCGGGTTGAAGATCACGCTCTTCACCGCGCCGCCGATCACCTGAAGCCGATCAGGCGGCGGCGGGCGCCTGCCCTGTCGCCATGAGACGCGCCACCTCCAAAACCGCATCGGGCCGGAGCGGCAGCAGCTCGGCGGGGCGTGCCTCCTGCAATGCCGTGCAAGCCGTGCCGAGCCAGCGCAGGACATCCGCATCCGACATGCCCGGGCGCAGCACCAGGATCAACTCGCGCATCACCGGCAGAGGCAGGCCCACCGCATCGAACTGGCAGGCCGGGTAGAGCCGCCTCGCGCCCTGCGTCACCCCGACGATCCGCCCGGCTTCGGCCCAAGACCGCGCCAGGCTTGCGCCGAGCGGAACCCACCGGCCGAGCCGCGCCGCCACTTCGCCCGCGTCGAGCATCTCGATCCCCGCAGGAAAACTCCCCGTGTTCACCGTCATGACATGTGCCTCCCTGCGGGCGGAGATAGCGGGCAAGCGCACCGTGAAAAGAGAGAAAACCGTACAGACAACAACCCTTGGCTGCGTACGGCCGCTCGCCTGGCCCGTGGACGATCAGATCGCCCGCAAGGGAGATCCAGTCCCTACATTTGTTGAGTTTCGGTTAATGCCCGCGAGCCAAGCGGGCCGGCAGCCTATGCAGCGGGCCTTTGACGGTGTTCAATGAGAGCGCCCCTTTCCGAGGGAGGCGATGATGGGCCGCCTGCGAATCTGGCTGGACCGGCTCTCCGATGACCGGTGGCGCCGTTTCGTCGGCGACCGACTGGAGACCGCCGCCACCGAGACCTTCACCGTGCTGCGCTGGGGGCTTCTCGTCGGATTGGCGCGACTGATCGCGCTGGAGACCGGGCTATGGGGTTTCAAGGCGCTGCACTGGGCCCTGTCGGCGCTTCTCTTCGCCTATCTCGCCTCGATCTTCCTGCTGCGCCCCGAAATCCCGATCTTCGCCCGCACCGATACGCGACGCAAGCGGCTGATCCAGACGGGGGTGAACCATGCCGTCTGCATGGCCGCCTTCATGGCGGCCATGATGGCGATAAATGCGCTAGCCGACGTCGCGGCCGAGATGCGCTTCGTCGAGAAACTCGGCCTTTCGCCAGACTGAGCCTTAGGGGTTCAGTCGGTCAGGGTCAGGGATTTCAGCTGCCAGATGCTGCGATCCTCGAACTCCTTGGCCTTGTAGGCCTCGTCGCTGTCATAGGGATAGATGATCCAGTAGGGCCCCATCATATCGATGTCCAAGGGCTCGCCATCCATCTGGTAGGCAACGATCGGGCCGCCCGGCACGGCGTCGGTCACGGGAATCTCGACCGCATAGCCGTCGCGGGCCATCGCGCGGATCACCGTGCCTTCGGCATCGGCATCCTCCAGCAGGTCGGCGAGCGCCACGCCGGTGAAGCGGATCACCCCATCGGTCCAGACGGTGCTGGTCTCGAATTCGGTCACCGGCATCGCCTTGAGCGCCTCGAGATCGAATGTCGCGGGTTCCCCACCCTCTGCCTGCAATACCAGCTCATCGGCGACTTCGGGTGTTTCCTGAGCCAAGCCGGGGGTCGCGAGCGCCAGAGACAGACACAGCGCGGTGAGCAGATGCGATCGGATCATGGGAAACCTTCAAGGTTGGAATTTTCTGAGCGGATTGAACATCAGACGCCAGACGCCGCCAAACTTTCGCCGCCTCGGCCCGCAGTTTTATCCCGATCGTGTCAGCCGAGCCTCAACCCCAACGCGTGCAGTCGGCAGGGCCCGCTGCCGCAGGGCATATGGTTGGCTCAGGCAGCTGCGCCGGACTCTCCGGCCTGCTGCCAACGGCCTCGCCCAGCTAGCAGTGTCGCAGCTCAAGGCATGCCGGGAGGTCGTCGAGTTGGCAGATCACCCTCGACAAGTAAGTTCCGAGTGCCGGCCACAGATCGAGCTTCAGGGCAAGCTTCCAACCCGCTGGGGGAAACGCAGAAAGCCTCCCGAGGAAGGCTTGTCTGGATCTGTGTCAGATTACGGTGGTTGCGGGAGCAGGATTTGAACCTGCGACCTTCAGGTTATGAGCCTGACGAGCTACCGGGCTGCTCCATCCCGCGCCATGTTTTGTGGCCTATCGCCCGGAGGGCTGCTTGAGGCCGCATGTCGCTGTGTTCTGGCATCGTGTCAGAGAGAATGTGATGTTCTTTACTAGGTCTGGCGGTGACTTACTCTCCCACGTCTTGAGACGCAGTACCATCAGCGCGACGGCACTTAACGGCCGAGTTCGGAATGGGATCGGGTGTTTTGCTCGTGCTATGGCCACCAGACCGAGGAAAGAACATCTTGTTGGTGGCCTACCGCCCGGAGGGCTGCTTGAGGCCGGTGCGGCCTGTCGCGTGCTCCGATGGGAGGTCACCATATCAGCCGCCCTGCCCTTGCGGGGAGCGGTGTTCCAGGTCGTCGTACACCGTTTTGGTGCGTATGGTTTCGGATCCAGTCTTGCTGTTTCTGGATCGGATCAAGCCTATCGGACCATTAGTATCGGTCAACTGAACGCATTGCTGCGCTTACATCTCCGACCTATCGACGTGGTGGTCTACCACGGTCCTCGGGGATACCTTGTTTTGAGGGGGGCTTCCCGCTTAGATGCCTTCAGCGGTTATCCTGTCCGATCATAGCTACCCTGCACTGCCGTTGGCACGACAACAGGTCCACCAGTGGATCGTTCACCCCGGTCCTCTCGTACTAGGGGCAACTCCTCTCAAGTATCCTACACCCACGGAAGATAGGGACCGAACTGTCTCACGACGTTCTAAACCCAGCTCACGTACCTCTTTAAATGGCGAACAGCCATACCCTTGGGACCTGCTCCAGCCCCAGGATGAGATGAGCCGACATCGAGGTGCCAAACACTGCCGTCGATATGGACTCTTGGGCAGTATCAGCCTGTTATCCCCAGCGTACCTTTTATCCGTTGAGCGATGGCCCTTCCACTCGGGACCACCGGATCACTATGGCCGTCTTTCGACTCTGCTCGACTTGTCAGTCTTGCAGTCAGGCTGGCTTATGCCATTGCACTCGACGAGCGATTTCCGACCGCTCTGAGCCAACCTTCGCGCGCCTCCGTTACTGTTTGGGAGGCGACCGCCCCAGTCAAACTACCCGACACAGGGTCCCGGAACCGGATCACGGTCCGCGGTTAGACATCAAGAGTGC
>NZ_CP193755.1:0-260000 GCF_050847355.1 Limimaricola sp. AA108-03 | reverse complement strand
CAAAGTGCACCGTGCGGCGCACCAGTCCGTCCTCCCAGCACGCCCGCAAAGCCATGCACCGCGCCCAAGCCAGCATTGGCGAGCGCCAGCCCGCCGAACAGGCTTGTAAGCGCGAGATCGTTGCGCGCGCCTTCGTCCTCGGCCTGCATGAGCCGTGTCAGCGCGGCAAGGCCGCGCGGGATCGCGTCGCGGCACAGCGCATCGGTAAAGGGGGTGGCGCGGCACGACAGGTAAGGCTCGATCACCTGCGTCACCGCGTCGAGCCCCGAGGCCAGCGTGACGGAGCGCGGCGCATCATCGGTCAGGCTCGGGTCGATGATCGCCAGATCGGCCAGCATCCGGTCGTCCCGCAGGGACACCTTGCGACCATGCGCGGGCACGCCGATCACTGCGTTCTTGGTGACCTCGGCCCCGGTGCCGGCGGTGGTCGGCAGGGCCATGAACGGCAAGGGCGCGGCATCGAGCGGCCGCCCCTCCCCCACCACTTCGAGATAGCTCATCGCGGGACGGGCGGCGGGGATCAGCGCCGCGACCGCCTTGCCCATGTCGATCGCCGATCCGCCGCCCAGCGCCACCACGGCCTCGGCCCGAAGCGCACGTCCCCGCGCCACGGCCGTGTCGAGATCGTCGATCAGGGGCTCGCCCTTCTGGCGGATCTCCTCGACCGCGACCCCCTCGGCACGCAATTCGGCGGCGAGCCGATCGGCGGCCGGGTGGGAGCCCCGCAGCAGGATCACGCGCGTGCCCCAGGCACGAATCGCCGCGCCTGCGTCCTCGGCGCGCCCCCGACCGAAGACGACGCGGCCCGCGGTCAGGATCTCGAAGCCGTTCATGCCGAACGCGTCGCGGCGACGGCGCGGCGCCAGGCGGCATAGCCCGCTTCGCGCTTTTCCTCGTCCATCCTGGGGGCAAAGCTGCGCTCCAGCTTCCAACCCTGCGCGAAGCTTGCCATGTCGGGATAGATGCCGGCGCGCATCCCCGCGAGCCAGGCCGCGCCCAGCGCCGTGGTTTCGGTGATCTCGGGCCGATCCACCGGTGCGCCGGTGATGTCGGCGAGGAACTGCATGGTCCAGTCGCTGGCGCTCATGCCGCCATCCACGCGCAGCGTCGCGCGTTCGGAGGCGTCCTGCCAGTCGGCGCGCATGGCCTCGAGCAGGTCGCGGGTCTGGTAGCCCACGCTTTCCAGCGCGGCGCGCGCCATCTCGCGCGGGCCGGTGTTGCGGGTGAGCCCAAATACCGCGCCGCGGCAGTCGGGGTCCCAATAGGGCGCGCCGAGACCGGTGAAGGCGGGGACCATGATCACCCGCTGCTGCGGGTCCGAGGCCTCGGCCATCGCCTGCGTCTCGGAGGCCTTGTCGATCAGGCCCAGCCCGTCGCGCAGCCATTGAACCACCGCGCCGGCGATGAAGATCGAGCCTTCGAGCGCGTAGGTCGGCTTGCCGTCGAGCTGATAGGCCACGGTGGTCAGCAGGCGGTGGGTCGAGCGCACCGGCGTCTCGCCGGTGTTCAGGAGCGCGAAACAACCGGTGCCATAGGTGGATTTCAGCATGCCCGGCGCGAAGCAGGCCTGACCCAGCGTCGCCGCCTGCTGGTCGCCCGCGACGCCGAGGATCGGGATTTCGCCGCCCAGGAGATCGGTCGCGCCGAAATCGGCGGCGCAGTCGCGCACCTCGGGCAGCATCTCCATCGGAATGTCGAGCATGCCGCAGATGGTGCTGCTCCAGCCGCCTTTGTGGATGTCGTAGAGCATGGTGCGGCAGGCATTGGTGGCGTCGGTGGCGTGCACACGCCCGCCGGTAAGGTTCCAGATCAGCCACGTATCCACGGTGCCGAACATCAGCTCGCCCTTGCGCGCCCGATCGCGCGCGCCGTCGACGTGATCGAGGACCCATTTGAGCTTGGTGCCCGAGAAATACGGATCGATGATCAGCCCGGTCTTGGCGGTGACGGTTTCCTCCTCGCCCCGCTCGCGCCAGTCGCGGCAGAACTGGGCGGTGCGGCGATCCTGCCAGACGATGGCGTTGTGGATGGGGCGGCCGGTCTCGCGCTCCCAGACCAGCGTCGTCTCGCGCTGGTTGGTGATGCCGATGCCGGCGATGTCGGCGGCGGCGATGCCGGTCTTGTCCAGCACGGCGCGGCAGACGCGCAGCGTGCTCTGCCACAGGTCGTCCGGGTCGTGTTCGACCCAGCCGCTGTCGGGGTAGTGCTGCGGAAATTCCTCCTGCGCCATCTCCACGATCTTCATCTGCGCGTCGAAGAGAATGGCGCGGCTCGAGGTGGTGCCCTGATCGATGGCGAGGATGTGGGTCATCGGATGCTCTTGTCTGAAAGGAACGCGCCGCGGCGGGAGGCTCCGCGGCGCGGGATGCCGGGGCCAGACGGCCCCGGCGGTTCGGCATTTACTGCCAGGACTTGATCAGCTCTTCATAGCTGATGGTTTCGGGCTCCTCGTCCTCGTTCTCCAGCTTCGGCTTCGGCGCGCCGGGCTGGTCGAGCCAGTACTGCGGATCCTGCTCCTCGTTCATGACCGGGCCGAGATCGCCCTGGATGCCCGCGCGCTCGAGCCGCTCGAGCACCTGCTCCTGCTGCTCGCAGAGGCTGTCGAGGGCCTCCTGCGCGGTCTTGGCGCCCGAGGAGGCGTCACCGATGTTCTGCCACCAGAGCTGCGCCAGCTTGGGATAGTCGGGGATGTTGGTGCCGGTGGGCGACCAGCGCACCCGATCGGGCGAGCGGTAGAACTCGACGAGACCGCCAAGCTCGGGCGCGCGCTCGGTGAAGCTTTCGTGCTGGATCGTCGATTCGCGGATGAAGGTCAGGCCCGCATGCGACTTCTCGACGTCCACGGTCTGCGAGGTGACGAACTGGGCGTAGAGCCAGGCCGCCTTGGCGCGATCGACCGGGGTCGATTCCATCAGCGTCCAGGAGCCCG
This sequence comes from Limimaricola sp. AA108-03, assembly GCF_050847355.1. NCBI lineage: Bacteria > Pseudomonadati > Pseudomonadota > Alphaproteobacteria > Rhodobacterales > Paracoccaceae > Limimaricola > Limimaricola sp. AA108-03. The sequence goes on along the minus strand of NZ_CP193755.1, from coordinate 257,071 downwards.
CGTCCTGGTAGCCGACCTTCATGCCCTCTTCCCAGTAGACGCCGTGCGGGCTGGGGGCCATGCGCCATTTGGGGCTGCCATCCTCGTTCAGCACGGCCGCCGCGCCGTCGCCGACCATGTCGGCGGTGAAGGCGGTGTACCAGAACATCTGCTGCGCGATCTGGCCCTGCGCCGGCACCGGGCCGGATTCCGAGAAGGTCATGCCGGCAGCCGCGGGCGGGGCGTAGTTCTGCAGCCAGTCGGTGTACTTCTCGATCGCGTAGACGGCCGCGGGCGAGTTGGTCGCGCCGCCGCGCGCCACGCAGGAGCCCACGGGCTGGCTGTTCTCGTTGACGCGGACGCCCCATTCGTCGACCGGCAGGCCGTTGGGCTCGCCCTTGTCGCCCATCCCGGCCATCGACATCCACGCATCGGTGAAGCGCCAGCCGAGGCTCGGGTCCTTCTTGCCGTAATCCATGTGGCCGAAGACCTCGCCCGACACACCCATGTGACTCAGGTCGCGGCCGGTGAAGAAGGCGGCGATGTCCTCATAGGCCGACCAGTTGACCGGCACGCCGAGCGGATAGCCGTACTCGGCCTCGAAATCCGCCATGTTCTTCTCGTCGGTGAACCAGTCGTGGCGGAACCAGTAGAGGTTCGCGAATTGCTGGTCGGGCAGCTGGTAGAGCTTGCCATCCGGACCGGTGGTGAACTGCAGCCCGATGAAGTCGTCGAGGTTGAGGTTGGGGTTGGTGACGTCGGCGCCCTCGCCCGCCATCCAGTCGGTCAGGTTGCGCGCCTGCTGGTAGCGCCAATGCGTGCCGATCAGGTCGCTGTCGTTGATGTAGGCGTCGTAGATGTTCTCGCCCGACTGCATCTGGGTCTGCAGCTTCTCGACCACGTCGCCCTCGCCGATCAGGTCGTGGGTGACGTTGATGCCGGTGATCGCGGTAAAGGCCGGGGCCAGCACGTTGGCCTCGTATTCATGCGTGGTGATGGTTTCGGAGACCACGTTGATCGACATGCCCGAGAACGGCTCGGCGGCATCGACGAACCACTGCATCTCGGCTTCTTGCTCCTCGCGGGTGAGGGCGGATCGCTCGATCTCCTCGTCGAGGAAGCTGATCGCGGCCTCCATGTCGGCCATGGCGGGCCCCGCCATGAGACCGAGCGCGAGGCCCAACGCGGTGGTGGATTTCAGAAGCGGGTTCATATGGTTTCCTCCCATTTGTCGAACCATCACGCCGTCCTCCCCGAACGGCGCTTCGTGAAACTCGTCAGACCCAGCGGAACACCGCGGCGGCGTAAACGAGGCAGACCAGCATCGCCCAAGGCTGCGGCGCATCGACAAGCCCCAGCCAGGCGAGATTGATGAAGGCGGAGCCCAGAAGCGTGATGAAGAGCCGGTCGCCGCGCGTCGTCTCGATTCCCAGAACGCCGGTGCGCGGCGTTTCGGGATAACGGATCGCCAGCACCGTGAAGATGATCAGCAGCGCCGCGATCGAGCCGAAGAAGATCGCCGTGGGGACCGTCCATGCCATCCATGCCATGTCGTCTCTCCTCTCTCAGACGCGGCCCAGGGCAAAGCCCTTGGCGATGTAGTTGCGCACGAACCAGATCACGAGCGCGCCGGGCAGGATCGTCAGCACCCCCGCCGCCGCGAGCACGCCCCAGTCGAGGCCCGAGGCCGAGACGGTGCGGGTCATCGTCGCCGCGATCGGCTTGGCATCGACGCTCGTCAGGGTGCGCGACAGCAGCAGTTCCACCCAGGAGAACATGAAGCAGAAGAAGGCGGCGACGCCTATGCCGCTCGCGATCAGCGGCATGAATATCTTCACGAAGAACTTCGGAAAGGAATAGCCGTCGATATAGGCGGTCTCGTCGATCTCGCGCGGCACGCCGCGCATGAAGCCCTCGAGAATCCACACCGCCAGCGGCACGTTGAACAGCGTATGCGCCAGCGCCACCGCGATATGGGTGTCGAACAGCCCGACCGAGGAGTAGAGCTGGAAGAACGGCAGCGCGAAGACCGCGGGCGGCGCCATGCGGTTGGTCAACAGCCAGAAGAACAGGTGCTTGTCGCCCATGAAGCTGTAGCGCGAGAAGGCATAGGCCGCCGGCAGCGCCACCGAGATCGAGATGACGGTGTTCATCGTCACGTAGATGATCGAGTTGACGTAGCCCATGTACCAGGACGGATCGGTGAGGATCTTCTCGTAATTGGCCAGCGTCAGGTTGCGCGGCCAGAGCGAGAAGCCCGACAGGATCTCGGCATTGGTCTTCAGGCTCATGTTCAAGAGCCAGTAGATCGGCAGCATCAGGAACAGCAGGTAGAGCGCCATCACGATCATCGAGCCGTTCGGCCGGAAACGGCGGCGGGTGCGGGCGCGCGGTTCGGCGGCGCTGACATCGCCGGGGATCGAGGCCGCGCCGGGGGCGGAGGTCGTCGCATCGGACATCAGACACCATCCCTTTTGTCGAGGTTGGTCATCACGGTGTAGAACACCCAGGAGATCAGCAGGATGACGAGGAAGTACATCAGGCTGAAGGCCGCCGCCGGGCCGAGGTCGAACTGTCCCAGCGCCATCTTCACGAGATCGATCGACAGGAAGGTGGTGGCGTTGCCGGGACCGCCCCCGGTGACGACGAAGGGCTCGGTATAGATCATGAAACTGTCCATGAACCGCAGCAGGATCGCGATCATCAGCACGCCCGCCATCTTCGGCAGTTCGATGAAGCGGAACACCTTCCAGCGCGAGGCCTGATCGATCTTGGCGGCCTGGTAATAGGCGTCGGGGATCGATTGCAGGCCGGCATAGGCCAAGAGCGCCACCAGCGAGGTCCAGTGCCAGACATCCATGATGATGACCGTGGCCCAGGCGTCGATCACGTTCTGGGTGTAGTTGTAGTTCACGCCCAGCTTGGCCAGCACGTAGCCCAGGAGCCCGATATCGACCCGGCCAAAGATCTGCCAGATCGTGCCGACCACGTTCCACGGGATCAGCAGCGGCAGCGACATCAGCACGAGGCAGAACGAAGCCCAGAAGCCTTTCTTCGGCATGTTGAGCGCGACGAAGATGCCCAGCGGCACCTCGATCGCGAGGATGATGCTCGAGAAGACCAGTTGGCGGCCCAGCGCGTTCCACATCCGCTCGCTTTCGAGCATGTCGCGGAACCAGTCGAGACCGGCCCAGAAGAAGACGTTGTTGCCGAAGGTGTCCTGCACGGAATAGTTCACCACGGTCATCAGCGGGATCACCGCCGAAAACCCGACGAGGATCAGCACCGGCAGCACCAGGAACCAGGCTTTCTGATTGACGGTCTTGTTCATCACGCGGCCCTCCCCTGCGCGGTCCCCGGAGCGACGCGCCACTCGTCGGCATAGACGTTGATAGCCTCCGTATCGAAGCTCACCCGGTCCGCCCCTGCCGGCACCGGCGTGCCCTCGTCGAGGATCGCGTTGGCGGCGGTGCCGCCGACATCGAGCCGGACGATCTTGTGACGGCCCACATCCTCGACGCGCAGGATGCGCGCGGGCAGCCCTTCGCCGCCCGCATGCAGCCGGACGAATTCGGGCCGGACGCCGATCTGCACCTGACCCGCGACGGGGGCGTAGCTGTCGCCCAGCGGCACCGCCACGCCCTGCACGATGGCGGTCGCGCCGGATACCTGGGCGTCGAACAGGTTCATGCCGGGCGAACCGATGAAGAAGCCCACGAAGGTATGCGCGGGCCGCTCGAACAGCTCCTGCGGCGTGCCGATCTGCACCACGCGCCCATCATACATCACCACCACCTTGTCGGCGAAGGTCAGCGCCTCGGTCTGGTCATGGGTGACGTAGATCATCGTGTGGCCGAAGTCGTGGTGCAGCTGCTTGAGCTGGGTCCTGAGTTCCCACTTCATGTGGGGGTCGATCACGGTCAGCGGCTCGTCGAAGAGAAGCGCGTTCACGTCCTCGCGCACCATGCCGCGACCAAGGCTGATCTTCTGCTTGGCGTCGGCCGTCAGCCCGCGCGCCTTGCGCCTGAGCTGATCCTCCATGCCGATCATCGCCGCGATGCTGTTCACTCGCTCGGCGATGTATTTCGGATCGGCGCCGCGGTTCTTGAGAGGAAAGGCGAGGTTCTCGCCCACCGTCATGGTGTCGTAGACCACCGGGAACTGGAACACCTGCGCGATGTTGCGCTCGGCCGTCGGCGCGTCGGTCACGTCGCGCCCGTCGAACAGGATTCGCCCCCGGCTCGGCCGCAGCAGCCCCGAGATGATGTTGAGCAGCGTGGACTTGCCGCAGCCCGAGGAGCCCAGGAGCGCGTAGGCCTCGCCATCGGCCCAGTCGTGGTTCAGCTCCTTGAGCGCCCAGTCATCGTCGGATTTCGGCTGCTTGAGGTAGGAATGCGCGAGGTTGTCGAGCGTGATCTTGGCCATGTCAGGCGGCCTCCACGTAGGATGCAGGGGCGACGAGCGGGCCGTCCTCGGCGAAGACGTAGACATGCGCCGGGTCGAGATAGGCGGTGAGCGCCTGCCCGGGGCGCAGGTTGCGCACGCCATGGATCAGCCCGACCCAGCGGGTGCCGTGATGGTCGAGATGCACGAAGGTCTCGGAGCCGGTGATCTCGGTCACCGCGAGCCGCGTCTCGAAGGCGATGTCGCCCTCGTGGCGGCGCTCCAGCTCCATGTGGTTGGGGCGAAAGCCCCCCTGATAGCGACCGTCGCGCAAGCTGCCCAGCGCGCCCGCCGCCGGCACCTCGCGGCCGCCATCGAGATGCAGGACCGCCCCGCGCTTCTCGAAGGGCAGGAAATTCATTGGCGGATCGGAGAAGACCCGTGCCGTGGTCGCGTCCACCGGATGGCGGTAGACCTGTGGCGTCGGGCCGAACTGCGTCACTCGCCCCTCCCAGAGCGTCGCGACATGGCCGCCCAGCAGCAGCGCCTCCTCCGGCTCAGTGGTGGCATAGACGAAGATCGAGCCCGCCTCTTCGAAGATCTTGGGGATTTCGGCGCGCAACTCCTCGCGCAGCTTGTAGTCGAGATTGGCCAGCGGCTCGTCCAAGAGCACCAGACCCGCATCCTTGACCAGCGCCCGGGCCAGCGCGCAGCGCTGTTGCTGACCGCCCGACAGCTCCAGCGGCTTGCGATCGAGAAGCGGGGTCAGCTTCATCATCTCGGCCGATTTTCGAACGGCGGCGTCGATCTCGTCCTTCGACTTGCCCGAGATCCGCATCGGCGAGGCGATGTTGTCGTAGACCGTCATCGACGGGTAGTTGATGAACTGCTGGTAGACCATCGCCACCTTGCGGTCCTGCACCCGCACGCCGGTCACGTCCTCGCCGTTCCACAGGATGCGGCCGGTCGTCGGTGCGTCGAGCCCCGCCATCAGCCGCATCAACGAGGTCTTGCCCGACAGGGTCGGGCCCAGCAGCACGTTCATCGTGCCGTTTTGCAACGTGAGGTCGGTGCGGTGGATATGGGTCTGCCCCTCCACCCGCTTCGACACGCCCTCCAGCGTCAGCGTCATGATCGTCCTCCCCGGTCGCGCGGCCCTCCTCAGCCGTGCCGCGCGGCCCTCTCTCCCTGCATCCAGTCCTCGAGGGCGGCGGCCTGATCTCCCGTCAGGCGCAGCCCCAGCTTCGATCTCCTCCACAGCACGTCATCCGCGCTGCGAGCGTATTCCTTTTCGACGAGCCACGCGACCTCGGCCTCGGTCAGCGTCGCCCCGAAATCGCGACCGAGATCCTGCGCGCTCCGGGCCTTGCCGAGGATCGATCGCGCCTCGGTGCCATAGGCGCGCACCAGCCGCCGCGCCCAGCGCCGGTCGAGGAACGGGTAATCCGCCTCGAGCCCCGCGATCAGCGCCTCGACGCCATCGACCGGGAAATCCCCGCCCGGCAGCGCGACGCCAGCGGTCCAGCGACCCTTCGTCGTCTCGAAATAGGGCGCGATCTTCTCCATCGCGCTCTCGGCGAGACGGCGATAGGTGGTGATCTTGCCGCCGAAGACGTTGAGCACCGGCGCGCCGCCTTCGGCATCGACCTTGAGCGTGTAGTCCCGCGTCGCCGCCGTGGCGCTCGAGGCGCCGTCGTCATAGAGCGGACGCACCCCCGAATAGGTCCAGACGATGTCGTCGCGCGTCACCTCGCGTTCGAAATAGCGGCTCGCGAAGCGGCACAGATAGTCCTGCTCCTCGGGCGTGCAGACCGCCGGCTCGGAGGGATCGGGGTGGTCGGCATCGGTGGTGCCGATCAGCGTGAAATCGGTCTCGTAGGGGATCGCGAAGATGATCCGCCCGTCGGTGCCCTGGAAGAAATAGCACTTGTCGTGATCGTAGAGCCGCTCGGTGACGATGTGGCTGCCGCGCACGAGGCGCACGCCCTCGCGGGTTTCCACGTCGATCGCGCCCTTCAGCAGCTTGCCGACCCAGGGCCCGCCCGCATTGACCAGCATCCGGGCCCGGTGCGTGCGCCGCGCGCCGGTGTCGCGGTCCTCGACCTCGATGGCCCAGAGGTCGCCCTCCCGCGTCGCATGCAGCACCTTGGTCCGGGTCATGATCCGCGCGCCGCGCGCCTCGGCGTCGCGGGCGTTCAGGACCACGAGCCGCGAATCCTCGATCCAGCAGTCGGAGTATTCGTAGGCGGTCTCGAACTTGGGATCGAGCGGCCCGCCGGCCGGGTCGCGCCTGAGATCGAGCGTGCGGGTGCCGGGCAGGATCTTCCGCCCGCCCAGATGGTCGTACATGAAAAGCCCCAGCCGGATCAGCCAGGCCGGGCGCCGCCCCTTCATCCATGGCATCACCGTGCCCAGAAGCTTCGAGGTCGGGGTATCGCTCTCGAATCGCATCGACGGGTGATAGGGCAGCACGAAGCGCATCGGCCAGGAGATGTGCGGCATGGCGCGCAGCAGCGTCTCGCGCTCGATCAGCGCCTCGCGCACCAGCCGGAACTCGAAATATTCGAGGTAGCGCAACCCGCCATGGAACAGCTTGGTCGAGGAGGAGGAGGTCGCCTGCGCGAGATCGTCCATCTCGGCCAGAACCACCGACAACCCGCGCCCGGCAGCGTCGCGGGCGATGCCGCAGCCATTGATGCCGCCACCGATCACGAAGAGATCGCTGACATCTTCGGTTGTCTCGACTGCCGACAAGTGGATGCCCCCCGCCCCGTGTTCGGTTCGCCCGTGATCCTGACTCCGAGAAGCGCGCCAAGCAAGAGGAATTTTTCGTTTAGGTTCGCTTTCTCCGATCCGAACCTGTACCCTTCGCGACCGTAGAGAGGGAAGTTTTCAGCACTTTTCGGGAGCTTTCGAGGGAAAGACGGGCTATAGGTTTCCATTCACATAGGGAAGCAATCCCGCGTTTGCGTTGCATTCTGCCGGATTCCGCGCATTATGGAACATCCATAACGGGATCCGCGCGATGTCACAGAGCTTTCGGCAGCCAGAAATCCTCGAGATCGCCCGCCGCGAAGGGCGGGTCACGGTCGAGGGGCTGGCCGAACATTTCGGGGTGACCCTGCAGACGATCCGCCGCGACCTGACCGATCTGGCCGAGGCCGGACGGCTCGAGCGGGTGCATGGCGGTGCGGTGCTGCCATCGGGCACCGTCAATATCGGCTACGAACATCGCCGCAGCCTCAACCCCGGGCCCAAATCCGCGATTGCCGCGGCCTGTGCTGCCGAGATCTCGGACGATGCCTCGATCTTTCTCAACATCGGCACCTCGACCGAAGCGGTGGCGCGGGCGCTGCTGCGCCATCGCGGGCTGATGGTGGTGACCAACAACATGAACGTCGCCACCATCCTCGCCGAGAACGCCGAGGCGCAGGTGATCGTCACCGGCGGCGCGCTCAGGCGCTCGGATGGCGGGCTCGTTGGTTCGCTCACCACCCAGACGATCCAGCAGTTCAAGTTCGATCTCGCGGTGATCGGCTGCTCGGCGCTCGACGAGACCGGCGACCTGCTCGATTTCGACATCGAGGAGGTCGGGGTGAACCAGAGCCTGCTGCGCCGTTCGCGCCGCACCGTTCTGGTGGCCGACCGCTCCAAGTTCTCGCGCTCCGCGCCCGCGCGCATCGCCTCGCTGCGCGAGATCGACGTCTTCTATACCGATGCACCGCCGCCCGCCGCGCTGGCGCAGCGCTGCGCCGAATGGGGCACCCGCATCGTCATCGCCCGACCGGACTAGCCCTGCACTGGCGATTCACCCCTTCGAGGCATAAAGGGGGATGCGCCTTTCCTGCCCGCGCGCCCGGAGTGCCGATGCGTACCACCCTGCCCCGACTGGCCCTGCGCCTCGTGCTGGTCGCGATCCTGATCGCGGTCAACCTCTGGCTGGCCTTCTGGCTGCGCGACTTCGCCGCCGAGATGGCCGCGCAAGGCCGGATGGAACTGCTCGGCCTCACGGTCGCGGGTCTGCTGCTGCTCTACGCGGTGGTGCTGGCGATTCCCTTCGTGCCTGGAGCCGAGATCGGGCTGGCGCTGCTGATGGCGCATGGTGCCGCCGCCGCACCCATCGTCTGGGGCGCGACGGCGGTGGGGCTGATGCTGGCCTTCGGGGCCGGCCGGGCGCTCGCCGCGCCGCGGGTCTGTCTGGCGCTGGACCGGCTGGGCTTCAACAGGGCCGCCGCGGCATTGGCGCGGCTGCGCGAAACCGATCCAGAGGCACGGATGCGCAAGCTCGAGGACAGCGTGCCGCGCTGGGCCCGGCGCTGGGTGCTGCGACGGCGCTATCTCGTTCTGGCACTGCTGGTGAACCTGCCGGGCAACTCTCTGATCGGCGGCGGCGGCGGCATCCTGCTGGCCGCCGGGCTGAGCCGGTTGTTCCAGCCGGTTGCCGTGGCGCTGACCATGCTGCTGGCCACAGCGCCGCTGCCGCTCGCGGTGATGCTGATCGGCCCCGGTATACTGGGCTAGCTCCGGCTGCCACTGGCCGAACCCCGCGAGGCGGCGTAACCAAGCCCCAGCTGACAGCGATGGGAACGTGACTTGGCCTATCTCGACAACATCCGCACCTTCGTCAGGGTCTACGAGCTGGGCTCGATGTCGGCGGCCGGGCGCGATCTGCGGGTGTCGGCCGCCGTGGCATCGGCCCGGATCGGGCAGCTTGAGACGCATCTGGGCGTGAGGCTGTTCCAGCGCACCACCCGCAGCCTCGCCCCCACCGAGCAGGGCCGCAGCTTTTACGAGGGCGCGCGCGCGGTGCTGGAAAAGGTCGAGGAGGCCGAGGCGCTGGTCTCGCGGATCACCGAAAACCCGCGCGGCACGATCCATGTCGCGGCCCCTCTGGGCGTCGGGCGGCGCCTGATCGCGCCGGAGCTTCCGGGCTTCGCCGCCACCTATCCCCAGGTCGACCTGCGGTTGCGGCTGTCGGACCGGATGATCGATCTCGCCGCCGAGGCGATCGATCTGCGGTTCTTCCTCGGCCGCCCCGCCGACAGCGATCTGACGATCCGCCAGATCGCCAGCTGCGCAAGGCTGCTCTGCGCCGCGCCCGACTACATCGCCCGGCGCGGCACCCCGCGCGACGGCGCGGCCCTGGTGAGCGGCGCGCATGATTGCCTCAACCTGCGCTTTCCCGGCGCCACGGAGTTCCGCTGGACCCTGATGACCCCCGAAGGTCCGCGCGCCTACCCGGTGAGCGGGCGGCTCGAATGCGATGATGGCGACGTGCTCACCGATTGGGCTCTGGCTGGTGCCGGAATCGCGCTCAAGCCGGTGTTCGAGATCGCCGATCATCTGGCGGCGGGCCGGCTGGTGCCGGTCTGCACCGAAACGCCGCCCCTGCCGGTGCAGATGGCCTGCCTGTTCACGCATCGTCGGCTGCAGGACCCGAAGATGCGGCTCTTCATGGACCATATGGCCGAGCGGATCGGCGGTGCGGTTGCTGCCGCCGAGGCCGTCGCCGGGGCCTGCTAGGCCCGAAATCGGCAAATTTTCGCCCATCACACGGAGATGCTGGAACCGTTTCTGCCCGCTAGACGCGACTCGGGTATAGCGGGGGGCAGAGACAGAGGAGAGCGCCCTTGTTCGCAGCCGTCCGGTCCGTCGAGGCCCCCGAACGTCCCGTCAGCCCTGCGGAAACCGGTCCGCTCGTCCGCACTGCCGTGCTGCTCGCCCGGGTCTGGGAGCTGCGCGATGCGCAGATGGTGGCCATCCTCGGCGGCATGCAGCCCGAGAGCTGGCGCCGCTGGTGCGCCGGACAGGTCGAGATCGTCGACCGCGAGCGGCTGCGCCGCATGGCGCTCCTCCGCGACATCCACGTCGCCACCCGCAGCGCGAGCGCGACGCTCGGCGCCGCCGACTGGATCCGTGCCCGCCAGCCAGCCCTTGGCGGCCGCAGCCCGCTGCAGATGATGGGGTCGGGCCGGATCGAGGACCTGATCCGGCTGCGCGACGCCTTCGCTTCCATCGCCGCCTGATCGCGCATCCCGGGCGCGGGATGCGTCCGCGTTGACATGGGCCCGCCAGCGGCTAGGAGGGCGCTCCCGCCCCTCCTGACGCCCGGAGCCCCGCCATGGACCTGCCCCTCGCCCCGCTGCTCGCGGCGCTCGATCTCGTTTCAGCCGTCTCCTTCGCGGCGACCGGCGCGCTGGTCGCTTCGCGCAAGGAACTCGACATCCTCGGCTTCGTCTGGTTCGCGGTGATCACCGGCGTCGGCGGTGGCACGACGCGCGACCTGATCCTCGGAGAGCCGGTGTTCTGGGTCGAGGATCCGACCCCGGTAATCGCCTGTATCTTCACCGCCATCGTCACGCATTTCGCGGCGCACATGATGGAGTACCGCTACCGCTACATCCTTTGGCTCGATGCCTTCGGCATGGCGCTGGTAAGCGTGGTGGGCACGCTCAAGGCGCTCGACGCGGGGGCGGGCGTCACGGTGGCGATCGCGATGGGCGTGATCACCGCCAATGTCGGCGGCATCATCCGCGACACGCTGGGCCATGAGCCCTCGGTGATCCTGCGCCGCGAGATCTATGTCGCGGCCTCGATGCTGGGGGCCGCGGCCTGCGCCGCGCTCGTGCTTTCGGGCGCGGGGCGCGAGGCGGCGGCGCTGGCGGGCTTCGGTCTCGCCTTCACGCTCCGGATCGTGGCGCTGTGGCGCGGCTGGTCGCTGCCGGCCTACCGCTCGCGTCCCGGTCGCAAGAACCCACCCACCGGTTTCTGAAGCATCCCATGAAAAAGGGGTGCGTCACCGCCCCCCTTTCGATCTCGCAGCCTGATCGCACTCAGCCGAGCGGCCGGGTCCGGGCCGGCACGGCCCATGCGGCGCGGTCGATATCGAGATCGGCGTAATCCTCGATCTCCAGTACCGGCTCCACCGCGCCCGCGCGCAACTGCCTGCGGTAGTCGTTGAGAAGCCGCAGCCCGACCGGGAACAACATGGTCAGCGCCAGCAGGTTGACCAGCGCCAGAAGCCCCATCAGCGGGTCCGAGAAGAAGAACACCGCCGTGGCGCCGGGCGCCGCCGCCCCGAGAAACACCACCATCGGCACCGCGAGCCGCAGCAGCACCCGGGCGATGCCGTTGTCCCACAGCACGCTCAGCGCGGTCTCGCCGAGATAGTAGTTGTAGATGATCGAGCTGAAGGCGAAGAGCAGCACCGCGCCGGTCAGGAAGTACTGCGCCCAGCTGCCCAGATGGTCGACCAGGCTCTGCTGGGTCAGCGCGACGCCGTCCACATCGGTCGCGCCAGGCACGTAGACATCGCCCAGAAGGATCACCATCGCGGTGCAGGTGCAGATGATCATCGTGTCGATGAACACCGAGAGGGACTGCACGATGCCCTGGCTGATCGGATGCGGCACCGCCGCCGCCGCCGCCACGTTCGGCGCCGAACCGAGTCCCGCCTCGTTCGAGAACAGGCCACGCCGCATGCCCTGCGCCACCGCCGCGCCGACACCGCCACCGACAGCTTCCTCGAGGCCCACCGCGTTGGCCACGATGGTCCAGAGCGCCGCCGGCACCTCGGTGATGTTGAGAACGATCACCGCCAGCGCCAGAACGATGTAGCCGATCGCCATGATCGGGATGATCACGTCCGAGACGCGGGCGATCCGCTTGATGCCGCCGAACACGATGACGAGCGTCACCAGCGCGAGGCCCGCGCCGACGAGGATCGGGTCGAGCCCGAGGCTGTCCTGCGCGGCCACCGCCACGGTGTTGCCCTGGAACGCCGAGAAACCGAGCCCGAAGGAGGCCAGCAGGCAGATCGCGTAGAGGATGGCGAGCCAGTTGAAATGCGCGCCGAGCCCGTGGATGATGTATTGCGCGGGCCCGCCACGGAAGGTGCCGTCGGGCTCACCGCGCTTGTAGAGCTGCGCCAACGCGCATTCGAACAGCGAGGTGGCCATGCCGATCAGCGCCACCACCCACATCCAGAACACCGCGCCGGGTCCGCCCAGCGTGATCGCCACCGCGACACCGGCGATGTTGCCGCCGCCGACGCGGCCGCCGACCGATACCAAAAGCGCCTCGCGCGAGGAGACGCCGCCCTGGCGGTCGCCGCCTTCGGAGAGCACGCCCCACATGCGCCCGAAAAAGCGCAGCTGCACGAAGCCCGAGATCAGGGTGAAGGTGCCGCCGAGTATCACGAGGAACGGGATCAGCGCCCAGCCCCACGTGGCGTCCCCGATCCAGCCGAATAGCGTCTGCAATTGTGTCATGCGGTCCTGTCTCCCTTGTCGCGCGCAACTTCAACGGTGCGGCTCTGTGGCGCGTTTGCGCAAGGGGCACAACGCATTGTTCCGATACAAGCGGTCATAGAAGCACCAGTGCCACGGAGCCCGCATAGAGCCCCAGCACCAGAACGCTTTCGAAGCCGATCCGCACCGGGCCGGTCTTCTCGCGCCGCAGCATTCCCAGAAGTAGCACCCCGGTCATCAGCATGGCGATGAGCGCGGTGGTCCGATCGGCCGGGGTGAGTGCGCCGTAGATCGAACCTTCGTCGAAGAAATCGGCGGCCGAGAGGAACATCACCTCGAAGGCGTTACCGCCGATCACGTCGCCCACCGCGAGGCTGACCGCGCCGATCCGCACCGCGGCGATGGCGGTGACCAGTTCGGGCAGGGAATTGGCGACGCCCGCAAAGACCGTGCCCACCGCGCTTTCACCCATGCCGGTCAGCCCGACGAGCGCGAGGCTCGCCTCGCCGATCACCCAGCCCGCCACAGCCGTCACCCCCGCATAGAGCGCGAAGCGCAGCCAGAGCCCGCTATCCGACCTGCCGCCCTCGCGGTCCGGCTCGGAAACCTCCTCGCGGGTTTCATCGGTCTGAACCGGATGCCACATCGGATCGTCATGGATCCGCGACAGCAGCCGCAGGCCGAAGGCATAGCCGACCGGGATCAGCAGCGAGGCGGGGTGCACGCCCCAGATCGTGATCTGCGGCTCGGCCGAGGCGATGAGCGGAATCGAGAGCAGCACCACCAGCAGCACGCCCTGCGCGAGGCCGGTGACCGAGGCGGCGGCATGTTCGAGATTGGCACGGCGATAGAACAGATCGGCCACCGCGATGAAGGCGGTCTGCGCGGTCAGCCCGCCCAGCGCGTTGCCCACGGCAAGGCCGGAGGCCCCCTGCGCGGCGGTGGAAATGGAGGTGATGGCGCCGGGCAGCGAGGTCGCCGCTCCGACGAAGAGCGCGCCAGCGACGACCTCGCCCATGCCCGTGCGGTCGGCCAGCGCATCGGCGACATGGGCGAGCCGTACGCCTGCCAGCATGATCGCCGCCGCCGCCATCGCGAAGATGCCGGCGACGGCCCAGAGGGAGAGGCCCGACAGGTCCATTCAGCGAACCGGACCGCCGGTCATTCCGCGATCGTGAACTCCCGCCCCTCGAACAGGGCACAAGAGCCGTCGCTGTCACCGATGGCGAAGCCGCTTTCGCTCGGGGCAAGCTCGCAGCGCATCGGGAAGATCGCGGAGCCGGTGTCGCCTTGCACCTGATCGAGCGTCAGAACGCCGTTCTCCACGACATAGCGCCCGTTGACGCGGCCCATCTGCTCGCTGCCCGCCATGGTAAAGCGCCCGTCCTCCGAGAATTTCACCGCGATCGGGCCAAGCGTGTAGAGACCGGGCGACAGGTTCGCGACTTTCGAGGGTGCGGCGGCGGGCGCGTCGCTATCGGCAGGCGCGGCGGCGGGCCCTGCCGGCGGGGCGCCGGGTTCGCCGCCAATGACGGTGTCGGTCGAGGCGGTTTCGGCTTCGGCGGCCTCCGCGAGATCGGTCTCGGTCGATGCTTCCTGGTCCGGCAGATCGGTGACCTGCGGACGCGCCATGGCCTCGCCTGCTTCGGGGGTCGCGGCAGCTTCGTCAGTCGGCGCGACCTCGGTTCCGCTCTCGGCCGCGTTGGTCACGGCCTCCGTCGAGGCGGCATCGTCGGCGGGCGCATTCACGTCAGCAGCGGGCACGATCGGCTCGGCCGGCTCGGTTTCGCCCTCCTCTGCCACCGCTGCGGTTTCTTCAGGCAGATCGGTCACTTGCGGACGCTCGGCGGCAGGCGCGGCATCGGCGGTCTCGTGCGTTTCCGTAGCTTCAGGCTCCACGGGCGCTTCCGAAGCTTCGGTCTCTGCGGGTAGATCGGTCACCTGCGGACGATCGCCAGTCGCCTCGACCGGCGCCGCCACGCCAGCGATGCGCCGCTCGACCCGAGCCAGCTCCTCGGCCCGCTGCGCGAGGTTCTGCGCTAGCTGCGCCACCTCTTCCTGCAACAGCTGCCTCTGCTCCCGTGCCGCCGCGACTTCCTGGGCGAGCGAGTCCTGCTCCTCGCTCAACGCGCTGACCTCGGCCTCGAGATTGTCGCGGCGCTCGGTCAGCTCGGCAACGCGGGCCTCGGCTTCGGCCAGTTCGGCCTTGATGGTGTCGCTTTCTTCGCGCACCGAGCTCAGCTCGGTCTCGGCCTGCGAAACCTGCTCGGTCAGTTCTGCCGCCTCGCTGCTCAGCGTGGCGATCAGCTGCCGGAGCTCGGCCTCCTCGCCGCGCGCCTGCTCGAGGCGCTGCGTGACCTCGTTCAGCTCGGCGGTCGCGGCCTCGGCACGCGATTGGGCCTCGGCGCGACGCGTCTCGAAGCTATCGAGTTCGCTGCGCAGCGGCGCGAGTTCCTCTTCGAGCGTGCGCGTCTGCTCCTGCGCCGCTTCGAGATCGGCTTCCGCCGTCTCGATCTGGCCCGACAGCTCCTGCAGCCGCGCCTCGGCCGGGGCGATCTCGGCCTCAATGGTGGCACGGCGGTTCTCGAGCTCCTGCTCCTCGACCCGGAGCCCTTCGAGCTCGGCGCGCAGCGCCTCGATGCTGCCCATGGTCTCGGTCTGGATCGCCACCTGATCCTCGACCTCGACGATCCGCGCCTGCGCCTCTTCGAGATCGCCGCCGATCGAGGCGCGGGCGATGAGCAGCCACAACACCAGGATCCAGCCGATCACCGCGGCGGCCACCGCGATCCAGAATCGGGACGAGCTCGGCCGCTTCGCGGGTTCAGCTGTATCGGTCATGTCGTGCAATCTCCCCTCGTGACGCCTTGCGCGCGCCGCATTCTTCTCGCCAAGAAGCAACAGGGGCAAGCGCGAAGGGGTTCCGGGCAAAGGTGAAAAATCCTCAGCGCCTCGGAGGCCAGACCCTCTCGACCGCCTCGCGCACTGTCCTGAGCGGGTGCGCGACCGCCGCGGCGGGCATCGGCACCACCGCGCCGTCCGGCCCGTATCCCATCGCGCCCATTACCGCCTCCGCCCCCTCTGGCAACGGCATGGTTGCGCGCAGATCGTAATCGCGATTGCCGTCGCGTACCGGCTCCGGCGCCGCGCCGTCGCAAGGCCGGTCGCAGAACGCGGCCAAGGCCCGGCGCGCGGCGTCCGGGGTGGCCACGAGATCCTCGTAGCGCACGATCAGCCGCGCATGCAGCCGTCGGGCATCTTCCAGTGCGATCCGGTAGGCCTGTGTCCAATGCGCGACCAGATCGGCCTCGCTGCGGTCGCTCCACTTCGCCGTGGCCCGCGCCACCGCGAGGGGATGGCGCGTCACGATGACGAATTGCGACAGCGGGAACAGCTGCTGGTAAAGCCGCATCCGCAGCAGGTTCACCGGAGATTTCTCGACGCGCCATGCCGTGTCGGGGAACCACGGCGCCCAATCCGCCTCGATCCGCTCGCGCACCTCCAGCCGGTCGAAGCGGCAGCCCTCGACGAGATGCTGATCCGGGTCGAAGGCGAAGGCCCCCGGCTCTCCCGCCAGCGCGTCATGCGGGATCGCGCCCTGCAGATAGACCCCTTCGTTTTCGGGAACCGGCAGGTTCGAAAGCGTACCCAGCCCAGAGATGGAGCCGGCGATCCGCGCCGCCAGCGAGGTGCCTGAGCGGTGCAGCCCGCCGATAAAAAGGTAACGATGCTTCATGTTTCTCGGTCCCCGCACCTGCCTGCAGCCCGCAAGCTAGCGCGGCATGGCGTTTGATCAGCCTCGGCCTGAACCGGAACGGGGAGGGAACCCGGCGGTCGCCAATCGCATTGGGGCGCCAACAGACGAGACACACCGAAAGTCCCCCCAATGTTCGTGATGCAGATCGCGCTCGGCGGTTGCCTCAAGGCGCCGCCGATCCACTATGGCCTGACCGACGATACGGGCGGTCATATCGCCTATGTGCTCGCCGCGACCCGCGCGCTCGAGGCGCGGTCCGACATCGATCGCATCGACGTGGTGACACGCCGCTTCGACCGGCCGGATCTGGGCATCGCCCATGCCCGACCGCATGAGAGGCTGGGGCCGAAATCGCGAATCCTGCGGCTGGACGATGGCTGCGCCGACTACCTCTCCAAGGAGGCGCTGGAGGCGCGGATTCCCGCGATCACCGAGGCGTTCCTCGACCATCTCGCCGGGCTCGCCCGCAAGCCCGACGCGATCCACGCGCATTTCGCCGATGCGGCAGAACTGGCCCTCGCGGCACGCGAACGCTTCGGTATCCCGGTGATCTACACGCCGCATTCGCTGGGCCTGGACAAGGCCCGCGCGATGCAGGGCCAGGGGGATGCGATGTCGCGGCGCATCGCCGCCGAAACCCGTGCCATCGCCGGCGCCTGTGCCACGGTCGTCTCCTCGCGCGACGAGGCCGAGCGGCAGGTGGCGGCCTATGACGGGGCCGATCCGGCCCGGATCCACTGCATCGCGCCGGGCGCCACACTGCCCGGCCCCGCCGACATGCAGGCCGCACAGGCGTTGATTTCGCCCGAACTGGCCCATCCCTATCGCCCCTTTATCCTCGCCGTGGCGCGCCCGGTCGAAAAGAAGAACCTCGCCGGTCTGGTGGCCGCCTATGCGTCGGCGCCAGGTCTGCGCGATCGTGCGAACCTCGTGATCCTCGCCGGGCTGCGCGGCCCGGGCCGCCAGGGCAGCGATGAGCAGCGGCGCGTGATCGCGGGAATCCGTCAGGCGATCCGCACCCACGGGCTCGAAGGACGGGTGGCCCTGCCGCCCGAGCATGACGCGGCAAGCCTCGGCGGCCTCTACCGTCTTGCCGCCGAGCGGCAGGGTGTGTTTGCCAACCCGGCGCTGACGGAACCGTTCGGCCTGACCATCCTCGAGGCCGCGGCCGCGGGACTGCCCGTGGTCGCGACCTGCCATGGCGGCCCTTCCGACATCGTCGCGCGGATCGGCCATGGGCTGACCGCGGAGCCGAGCGATGCGCAGGCCTTTGGCGCGGCGCTGTCGCGGCTGATCGGCGATGCCGAGATGCATGCGCGTTGCCGCGAGGCCGCCGCGTCGCACGAGACCGCCTATTCGTGGGATCACTGGGCCGCCCGGGTCGCCGCGCTCATCGCGCGTATCGCCGCGCCGCGTCCCCTGCCCGTCCCGACCCGGATCCTCGCCAGCGACATCGACAACACGCTGACCGGTGATCGCGACGCGCTGCGCGGCTTCGCGCAATGGCGCATGGGGGACCATGCGCTCTTCGCCGTGGCGACGGGACGCACCATCACCGAGGCGCGGCGCATCCTCGCGGAATGGGAGATCGACGAGCCCGACGCCTTCATTACCTCGGTCGGCACCGAAATCTACCGCCGGGACGCGACCGGCCGGCTGGTCTTCGACGAAAGCTGGGCCCGCGAGATCGAGTGCGACTGGCGCCGCGATGCGATCCGCGACGCGCTCGACAGCCCCTCGATCCGGATGCAGCCCGAGATCGAGCAGCGGCGCTGGAAGCTGGGCTATCTCGGCGATGCACGACAGGCGATGCGGATCCGTAACCGGCTCGACATGGCAGGGCTCGCGGCGCGGGTCATCGCGTCGCATGGGCGCCTGATCGACGTCGTTCCCGTCCGCGCGGGCAAGGGGGCGGCGCTGGGCCATCTGGCGCGCAGCCACGGGCTGAGCCTCGATCACTGCGTGGCGGCAGGCGATTCCGGCAATGACGAATGCATGCTGCGCGCTGCCGGGCGCGCCATCATCGTCGGCAACGCCGATGGCGATCTTGCCCGCCTGCCCCGCCGCCCCGGCCTTTACCGAAGCCCGCTGGCGCATGCGGCGGGGCTGATGGACGGGCTGAGCTGGGCCGGGCTGGCGCCGCAGGAGGTGGATGAGCCGGTCATGCGGGTGGCAGCGGAATGAGGCCGCTGGGATACTTCGTCCATCACCAGGGGCGCGGCCATGCCGAGCGTTGCGCCGCGCTGGCCTGGGCGCTGCCGCCGGAGCGGCCTATCACCATCTTCTGCGCCCGTGACGACATCTTTCCGCCCCTGCCGCCGCAGGCCAGCATCATAACCACCCCCTCTCTGTTCGAGGCCACGGGCGCCGAGGCGCCGGGGCTTGCCGATCTCGACACGCCTGACACGCTGCATTGCGCACCGGTGGGCTGGCCCGGCATCCGCGAGGCGATGGGCCTCATCGCAGGCTGGTTCCGCGAGGCCGATCCGGCGCTGTTGGTCTGCGACGTCTCAGCCGAGATCGCGCAACTCGCGCGGATCTGCTCGGTTCCGCATGTGAAGGTGCTGCAGCATGGCGACCGAAGCGATCCCGGCCATGTCGCCGCCTATCGCGGGGCGTTGGGACTGCTCGCGCCCTGTCACGAGGATCTGGCGCAGCCCGACTGGCCGGACTGGATGCGGGACAAGACGCATTTCGCGGGCGGCCTCGGGATCGCGCCGATGCCCGGGCGCGCCGAGGCCCGCGCTAGGCTGGGCATCGGCACCGATGACAGGATCGCTCTGGTCGTCTCCGGCGGCGGCGGCTCGGGCTTTGCTCAGGCGCCGATCGGTGTCGGCGCCCGCGCCTTTCCCGACTGGCAATGGCACAGCATCGGCCATGTCGCGCGCGACTGGCACGCCACCGAGCCCGGAAACCTGACCCATCACGGCTGGGTCGATGACGCGCCCGACCGGATCGCGGCCGCCGATCTGGTCATCGCCTCGACCGGCAACACCACCTGCCATCAGGTTATGGCGGCAGGCGTGCCGTGGATCGCGGTGCCGGAATGGCGCTACTTCGACGAGCAGCACGCCAAGGCCCGCGCCCTCGATGCAGCCGGTGTCGCCCATGTCGAGCCGCACCTCCCCTCTTCGGTCCATGCATGGCGCGCGGCGGTCGATGCGGTCTTGATGCGCCACGACGCGGCGCGCATGCGCGCGCTCGTCTCCCCCGACGCCGCCCAAGGTGCCGCCGCATGGCTCGAAACGCTGATCCGGCGGAGCTGGGGCCATAGCGCCCCGCTCGCCCTTGTTGCCGAATGAACCCCAGGAGTTACTCATGACCGCTTCCGTCCTGACCATCGCCCGCGGGCGCGATGCGCATCTTGCCAATCTGGTGCGCGGGCTGTCGCGCCAGACCGAGCTGCCGACAGAGCTGGTGATCGTGCGCATGCAGGAAGCGGCGTACGCCCTGCCCGACGCTCCCTTCCCGGTGCGGCAGGTGGCGCTGATCCGCGACAGCCTGCCGCTCGCCGAAGCGCGCAACCTTGCCACCCGCGAAGCACAAGGTGACGAGTTGCTGTTCCTCGACGTCGACTGCATCCCCGATCCCGATTTCGTGGCCGATTACCGCCGCCATCTCGCCGGTTTCGACGGGCTGGTGATGGGCGAGGTCATGTATCTGCCCGATGGGGTGAACCGCGACGGCTGGGACTATGCCGATTTCGAGGCCGTGGCCGAGCGCCATTCCGACCGGCAGGGCCCGCCGCCGCAGGGCATCCGCGGTTGCAACGATTACCGCTGCTTCTGGTCGTTGAACTTCGCGATCCGCCGCGCTGATTTCGATCGTGTCGGTGGCTTTGACACGCGGTTCCACGGCTATGGCGGCGAGGATACCGATTTCGGCCGGTCGCTCGAGGAAGCGGGGATGAAGATCGGCTGGGCCAAGGGCGCGCGCGCCTATCACCAGTATCATCCGCACCACATGCCGCCCGTGCATCATCTCGAAAGCGTCGTGCGCAACGCCGAGCTGTTCCGCGAGAAATGGGGCCATCGCACCATGGGGCACTGGCTCCATGCCTTCGAACTGATGGGGCTGATCGCGCAGGACGAAACCGCGATCCGTATCCTGCGCGCGCCCTCCGAGGGGGATCTGGCGCTGACCCGGCACCAGAGCCACCGGCCTTATTGCAACTCGGCCGAGGTGATCCGCGAGATCGAGCGGCGCCGCGCCGTGCCCAGCGCCGCCCCGGTCGCGGCGGAATAGAGGGCCTCAGGCCCCGGCGGTCACGGCCTCCGGGGCGACCTCCAGCTCGTGCGGCGCATAGGTGATCCCCGGCCAGTCCGCCGCGCGCGCCGCGACCGCCTCGGCGTAGAGCGCCTCATAGCCATCCACCATCGCGCGGATCGAGAACCTCTGCTCGACCCGGACCCGCGCCGCCTCGCGCGGCAAGCTCATCGCCCTGACAAGCGCCCGGGCCAAGCCTTCGGGGTCATTTGGCGGGGCATAGGTGCCGCAGGGGCCGATCACCTCCCGCACCGCGCCCATCTCCACCGCTGCCACCGGCAGGCCGCATGCCATCGCCTCGATCGCCGCAAGGCCGAAAGGCTCGTCCCAGAGCGGGGTGAAGAGCAGAGCCGAGGCCCGTCCGAAGGCCGAGGCCAGATCCGCCCCCGCAAGATGGCCGCCATAGCGGATATCGCCTCCCAGAAGCGGCGCGATTTCGTCCTCGAAGTAATCGCGGTGCTCGATCACCCCGTAAATCGTCAGCGGCACGCCCGCGATCCGCGCCGCCTGGGCTGCCAGATGCGTGCCCTTGGTCGGCGTGATCCGCCCGGCCCAGACCGCCGATCCGTCGCCCGAGGCCGAAAACGGCCAGTCCGCTAGGGCGATGCCGTTGCCCACCACCCGAGCCGAATCCGGCGGAGCCTCCCACCAGCGCCCGAGCTGCAACCGTGAGCAGGTGGTGACGAGGTGCCACGGCGCCACGCTGTCGCCCATCGCCCGGCGCAGCGCCGCGAAGGGCGGCACATGCATCGACGACACCATCGGCAGCCGCCGCGCCCGCGACAGCCGCGGCGGAAAGCGGTGCAACGTATTGTTGTGCACCACGTCGAACGCCCCTGCCGCCACATCGCGGCAAGCCGTCGCGAACGTGGCATCGAGCAGGTCGTTGAGCGTGTCGGTGCCGTGAAAATCATGCCACGGGTAGCGGCGGTCGTAATGTTCCTCCAGCACCGCATGTAGCCGCACCCCCGGCGGCGGGGCGCTGTCGCCGCTGGCGAACAGGGTGACCTCGTGACCCCGCCCCGCCAGTTCGCGCGCGAGGTGCCAGCCATGCGCCTCCATGCCCCCCATGAAGGGGGCCCGCAGCGGGTGGCGGATATGGGTCATCAGGGCGATCTTCACGCATGCGCTCCCTTGCGGTTCGTCAGGACTGACAACTGCGCCCCGCGACGGAGGGGTCAAGGCCGGGTGCGGGGCCGCACCGGCGCGAAGCCCACGGAACGAAGCGCCCGACCGCGTCGTTCCATCTGCGAACCCAGGCGGAAAGGATGATCCCATGAGCCTCAAACGGATTCTCGGCGTCATGCTGGCCTCGCGGATGGCCGGGCGCGGTCGGCGCCGTGGCAGCCTCGGCAGCGCGGCGCTGCTCGGCGGACTTGGTGGCCGCGGGCTGCGCGGCAAGGCCGGCGTCGCGGCGCTGGGCTACATGGCCTACCAGGCCTATCGCGATCACCAGTCGCGCCAGCGTGTCAGCGGCTCCACCGCCCACGCGGCATCCAGCGGCTCCGGATCGGGGCTGAGTGGCATCTTCGACCAGATCGCCGGAGCGCTGGGCGGCGAGGCACAATCGACCGAGACGCCCGATCCGCGCCACCAGCAGGCCGCCGAGGCGATGAGCGACGACCGCGCCCTGCTGTTGATCCGGGGCATGATCGCGGCCGCCCATGCGGACGGCAATCTTTCGATGGATGAACGGCACCGCATCGCAGGCCAGCTCGACGAGGCCGAGGCCAGCGCCGACGAACGGCGGCTGATCGCCACGGAAATCGAGAACCCCAAGCCGATCGACACACTGCTCGCGCGGATCGACGATCATGACACGGCGATCGAGTTCTACCTTGCCTCCCGCGCTGCGGTGGATTCCGAAACCGAGGCGAACCGCGCCTATCTGACGCTGCTCAGAAATCGGCTCGGCATCACTGAGGAAGAGGCGCGCGAGGCCGAGGAACTCGCCCCCTGATCCCGCCTGTCGCGTCTCGAAACACGAAAGGGCCGCTTCCACCCGGAAGCGGCCCTTTCATGACCTTCGGCATCCGGCCTCAGCGGGTTTCGCTCGGCCCCTTGGCATAGGCGTCGGCAGTCTTCTCCGGGCCAGATCGTACGGCCCGGCGCGAGACCTTCTTTTCGCCCGGTTTCACGGTGTTGCCGCCCTCGGCCGCCCCCGCCTTGTCGCGATCGACCTTGGCGTTCTTGCGCGGACGACCACGCTTGGGCGCGGCGCCGGGCTCGGTCTTCTTGGCAGCGCTCTTGCGGCGCCCGCCGGTGGCGGGGGTCGTGTCGGCGATCTGTTCGCCGGGCGCCTCCGGCATGCCTTCGCGGGCCTGCTGCACGTCCATCTCGTCGAGCCCGTCCGCGTTCAAGGGCAGGTCGTCGCTGCGACCGGCAAGCCCCGCCGCGGCCGCCGTCTCGGGCGCCACGTCGGTATCGGTCGCGTCTTCGGCGTCGATCTGCGCCACCGCTTCGTGCCAATGATCCTGGTGACGCCCTTCGGGCGCACCTTCGCGTTGCCACAGATCATAGGCGCGCCGCCGGATCCGTTCTTCCCTGTCCTCGGCCATCGGGGTCCTCCCGGTTGAATCCACGTTCTTTTCCGGAGGTATCGCGGGTTCGCCGGATTTCGAGTCCCCGGTCTGAAAAGATAGCATTCGAAACGACGAAAGCCCCCGGAGGGGCTTCATCGATCTCTGGTTCCGAATGGGAGGAAGTGGCGGACTGGGGAGGATTCGAACCCCCGACCCCTTGATTCGTAGTCAAGTACTCTATCCAACTGAGCTACCAGTCCGCTGTAGAGTGAGGCCGATCTACCGTCCGGTGCCGGGACATGCAAGGGCCGTTTTCGAGAAATCTTCACGTTTCTGCCCGACCTCCCTCCTGCCGTAGCGGCAGGCCTAGCCGACTGCCAGCTGAGGGGCGCTGCGCGGCAGGCAGATCGCGAACTGGGTGCCGGTCTCGTCGCTGCGCGTCAGTTCGAGCCGGCCGCCATGACCGCGCACCAGCTCGGCGGCGATGGCAAGGCCCAGCCCGGTGCCACCCTTGGCCACGCCGCCGCGAAACGCCCGGAACAGATGCTCCCGCGCCTTGGGCGGCAGGCCCGGCCCGGTATCGGTGACGAAGATCCACCAGGCGTCCTCGTCTTCGCGCGCCGAAACGGTGACGCGCCCGCCCCCGCCCTTCGCCATGATCGCCTGCCGCGCGTTGCGCACGAGGTTCGACAGCACGCGGAACAGCTGCTCGGCATCGGCGCGCAGCACCAGCCCCGGCGGCACCTCGTCGTGGAACTCGACCTCGCCGCCCTCGCCCGCGGCGAGCCGCTCCGCCTCCAGCACTTCCGTGACCAGGGCCGCCAGCGGCAGCCGGGCGAGTTGTGGCGGCGGCTCCTCGGCACGTCCGAAGGCCAGCGACGATTCGCACAGGTTCACAGCGCGGGTGATCGAGCCGACCAGCTTGGGCGCCATGCGCTTGACCAGCGGATCCTCGGAGCTGTCGAGCCGGTCGGCGAAGAGCTGCGCCGAGGTAAGGATGTTGCGCAGGTCATGGCTGACCTTGGCCACGCCGGAGCCGAGCTGGGCCAGCCGGTCCTTCTGGCGCAGCGCCGAGGTGAGCTGCGTTTCCATCGCCTGCAGCGCCGTCTCGGCCTCGCGCAGTTCGCGCAGCCCGGCGCGCGGCGCGATGATCCGGCGCGCATCCTCGGGCGCGTCGGCATAGCTCTGGATCTGCGCCACCACCCGCTTGATCGGGGTCACCAGAAAGGCCTGCACCGCGGCGAAGAGGAGCGCCGCCGTCACCACCGAGATCACCGCCGAGAGAATCAGGATGCGCAGACCGTATTCCAGCATTTCGGCGCGCAACGGCGCCTCGTCCATCGTCACCTCGATCAGAAGCCCGCCCTGCTGCACCGGGTCGCCGATCACCCGGATGATCCGCTCATCGGCGTCGAGAAGGGTGCGCAGCGCGTCGCGGATCAGCTGCAGCGCGGAATCATTGCGCAGATCGTAGGTGGCGTGGATCGGCTCTGGTATCGGCGAGGACAGCGCGAGCTGGCGCACCTCGTCGCGCCGGAGCACGACGTTGTAGACGCCGGCATTCTCCAGAAGCTCCGCCTCGAGATCGGCGTCGAGCGTCTCCGAGGCCAACAGCGCCAGCGAGGCGATCTGCGCCCGCTCGAGCCGCAGTTGCAGGTAGTCCTGCCGGAATCGCGCCACCGAAGGGACGAAGATCAGCACCTCGGCCAGCATCACGAAGACCGTGGTCAGAGCGAGGAATCGTCCGGAGAGGGTATTGAACATCTGGTCCCTTTTGCGCCGCCGGGCGGCCGGACCCTCAAGGAACCCAGCGCTGGACCGCCCGGACGGCTGTCTTCACCCATTCGTTATCAAACAGGCTGGCGCTGAAATAGTTGCCCGCTGCACGTTTGTTGATTTCACCGCGGCTCGGATAGGGCAGCACGGCGCCGGCGATCTTCGACAGCTTGGTGCCGCTGGCGATGGCGATGGCCCAGACGCCGATCAGGTCGCCCGCCTCCGGCCCGAGGATCGTCGCGCCCACGGGGCGGCCCTTGACCGCCATCAGCTTCAGCATCCCCTCGGTGCGGCCCTCGGCGATGGCGCGGTCGTTCTCGTCGAAGCGCGCGCGGATCACCTTGAGCGCATCGCCATGCCTCTCGCGCGCCTCCGCTTCGGTCAATCCCACCTGCGCGAGGCCCGGATCGGTATAGGTGGCCCACGGGATATGCGCGGTCTTGGCCTTTGATGGCAGGCCGAACAGCATCGAGCGGATGATCACACCGGCATGGTAGCCCGCCACATGTGTGAACATCAGCCCGCCGGCGGCGTCGCCGACGGCATAGACGCGACGATTCGTCTCCGAGCGCAGATCGGCACCCACGGCGATGCCCCTGGGGCCATGTTTCACGTGTGCCACGTCGAGCCCGAGCCCGTCGGTCACCACCTCGCGGCCCACGGCAAGCAGCAGATGCGTCCCTTTGAAGGCGCCCTTCTCGGTCTCGACCCGGATCGCGCCGGCCTCGCCGGAAACGCGCGTGACCTTGGCCTGCTCCTCGATGCGGATGCCCTCCTCGCGCAGCATCGACAAGAGCTGGCCCGCCAGTTCGGGATCGTCCTTGCCCAGCGCCCGGGCGCCCTCGATCACAGTCACCTCGCAACCGAGCCTGCGATGCGCCTGCGCCATTTCGAGGCCGATCGGCCCGCCGCCGATGATCAGCAGATGGTTCGGCTTCTCGCGCAGATCGAAGATCGTCTCGTTGGTAAGGAAAGGCGTCTCTTCGATGCCGTCGATCGGCGGCACCAGCGGACGCGAACCGGTGGCGAGCACGAAGCGGCGCGCCTTGACGGTGGTATCGCCCGCCCGGAGTTCGTCGGGAGAGGTGAAACAGGCATGTTCGCGGATCACCGTGACGCCGAAACCCTCGTAACGCTCCTGCGAATCGACCGGCGCGATGGTGGCGATGCTGCGCGCGACATGGTCCTTCACCGCGGCGAAATCGATCTCCGGCACAGTCGGCGTGATCCCCATCTCGACGCCCTTGGTCATTGCATGCGCCTGCTTGGCCGCGGCCAGCATCGCCTTGGAGGGCACGCAGCCGCGATTGAGGCAGTCGCCGCCCATCTCGCCCTTCTCGATCAGCACCACGCGCGCGCCCATCTGCGCCGCGCCGGCCGCGACCGAAAGCCCCCCCGATCCGGCGCCGATGATGCAGATGTCGCAGTCGATATGGCTCATGCGAGGCCTTTCCGGCCCTTCACGGCCTTGATGAGAAGCGGCAGCGCCGAAAGCGCGGCCAGTCCGAGCAGCGGCAAGAGCACCTGCGGCTCGAAGATGATGCCGAGATCGGGGGTCTCTCCGGCGGCGAAGACCGCGCCCAGACCCGCACCGACGGATGTGAAGACCAGCGCGCCCGGCGTGATGCCCAGAAGCGTGGTGATCGCGAAGGGCACCAGCCCCACGCCGACCAGCGCCGGCAGCAGGTTGGCCACGAAGAAGGGCACGACCGGCAACAGCCGCAGCAGGAACAGCATCGACCACTGGTTTTCCTGGATGCCCTCCTTGATCCGCTTCAGCCGGCCTTCGGATGTATCCATGCCCTTCGACAGCCGCCGCCCCAACCCGGCGCGCGCCGCGAGAAAGATCAGCACCGCGCCCAGCGTCGCGCCGACGACGTTGAACAACACGCCCGGAAAGGTCCCGAACAGGAAACCGCCGGTGAGCGTCGCCACGGTGGCCCCGGGCAACGAGAAGGCCACGATCGCCACATAGGCGGCGACGAAGCCCGCCACGGCCAGCGCGTAATTGGCGTCGCGCCAGGCGATCAGTGCCTCGCGGTTGTCGCGCAGCGTCTCGAAGCTCAGCACGTCCCGCAGGAAGAAGGCCCCGATCAGCGCCACCGCGCCGATCACGAGAATCGGCAGGTAACGAGGCCGGCCGGTACGCGCGGGCCCCGGCTCATCCGTGTTTTCGCTGCTCATAAGTGCCTCGCGGGACATGTCATATCTTCAGACATGCACCGGCGCCGGGGCCGCGCCCAGCCCCCTCGCGCCCTGTTGATCCGAGGCACGCGACTGTAACATTGCGCATCGGGCAGGATTCCGGCCCGCCCCGCGTTGACAGG
Organism: Limimaricola sp. AA108-03; assembly: GCF_050847355.1. Lineage (NCBI taxonomy): Bacteria > Pseudomonadati > Pseudomonadota > Alphaproteobacteria > Rhodobacterales > Paracoccaceae > Limimaricola > Limimaricola sp. AA108-03. The sequence goes on along the minus strand of NZ_CP193755.1, from coordinate 229,812 downwards.
GTGCCGATGCCTCTTTATGGCACGGGCTTCGAATGATGGCAGGCCCCGAATCCGGCATGGACGGCGGACGGCGCGGCCCCTTGAGACGGAGAAAGCGCAATGAAACGCACGTTCCAACCCTCGAACCGTGTGCGCAAGTCGCGTCACGGCTTCCGCGCCCGCATGGCCACCAAGGCCGGCCGGAAGATCATCAACGCCCGCCGCGCGCAGGGCCGCAAGGTGCTGAGCGCCTGATCACCCAAGTGGTGACGGACCAGAAGACCCCCGTGGCCGGCAGAGATGCCGCCGCGAAGGGGTCTTTCGGCGTTGGTATCGACAAGATCCGCAAACGCCCCGACTTCCTGCGCGCCGCCCGGGCGCTGCGGCAGGGCACGACCGGATTCCACCTGCAGGCCAACCCGCGCGGCGATGGCTCCGATGCCGTGCGCATCGGCTTCACCTGCTCCAAGAAGGTCGGGAACGCGGTCGCGCGCAACCGGGCCAAGCGCCGCCTGCGCGAGGTGGCCCGCAAGGTGCTGCCCGAGCAGGGCCGCGCCGGCTGGGACTACGTGCTGATTGGCCGGGCCGAGGTCACCGCCACGCATGATCTCGAGCAGATGGCCCGCGATCTCGAATGGGCGCTGTCCCGCGTCCACGCCCAGGCATGAGCCCGCTCGCGCAGGTCTTGGCCCTGCCGGTGCGGCTCTACCGCCTCACCTTCTCGCCGATAGTGGGCCATGGCTGCCGATTTCACCCGACCTGCTCGGCCTATGCGCTCGAGGCGCTGGAACGGCATGGCGGCCTCAAGGGCGGTTGGCTGGTGCTGCGCCGCCTCGCTCGCTGCCACCCTTGGGGCGGCAGCGGCATCGACAACGTGCCCGACTGACACCTGCCGGGCCGGTCACTGCCGGAGCCTGATGACGCCTCGGGCGATCCGGTCGCCGGCCCTGTCCTAGCTAGGTGTCCGGATTCATGTGGATGATGATCACCACGCCGTCCTCGTCGAACGGGCTTCATCGGCACCCTCTTCCAAACCGCCTGCGGCCACCCCTGCTCCCGGGCCTTTCCTCGCGGGCGCGCGCGTGGCATATCCCCGCCGATCGAAAGGAGCCCCGATCATGCTCGACGACGCTCAGGACGACCTTCAGGACGACATCCACCCACTCTTTGCCGGCGCGCCCAAGACCACGGAGTTCCGCAAGCTGCGCAAGCGGATCATCCGCGACACCCGCGAGGCGATCGAGAAATACGGCATGGTCGAGCGTGGCGCGCGCTGGCTCGTCTGCCTGTCGGGCGGCAAGGACAGCTACACCCTGCTCGCCGCGCTGACCGAGCTGCAATGGCGCGGGCTGCTCCCTGTCGAGATCCTGGCCTGCAACCTCGATCAGGGCCAGCCGGGCTTTCCGGCGACCGTGCTGCCGGAGTTCCTCGAACGCATGGGCGTGCCGCACCGCATCGAGTATCAGGACACCTACTCCATCGTCATGGACAAGGTCCCGCAGGGGCGCACCATGTGCGCGCTCTGTTCGCGCCTGCGCCGCGCCAATCTCTACCGTGTCGCCCGGGAGGAGGGCTGCTCGGCCGTGGTGCTGGGCCATCACCGTGACGACATGCTCGAGACCTTCTTCCTCAACCTGTTCCACGGCGGCAAGATCGCGACGATGCCGCCCAAGCTGGTCAATGACGAGGGCGACCTGTTCCTCTACCGCCCGCTCGCTCATGTGGCCGAGGCCGATTGCGAGAAGTTCGCGACCGCGATGAACTATCCGATCATCCCCTGCGATCTCTGCGGCAGTCAGGACGGGCTGCAGCGTCAGCAGATCAAGCAGATGATCGACCAGTGGGAGAAGAACGCCCCCGGCCGACGCCAGAAGATGTTCGCCGCGCTGAGCCAGGTCCGACCGAGCCACATGCTCGATCCGGCGCTGTTCGACTTCGCGGGGCTCGGTTTGACCGGCAGCGCCGACAAGGCGGGCGATTGAGGCAATTCTAACAACTCCCCCTCCCGGCCGTTAACGCGCCGCTCAGATCGCTATCCTAATCTGCAATCCGTTCAGGCTGGGCGCCGCCGCGCCCTGCCGCCCATCGCGGAATGGATGCATGGATGCGCAGCATGGCTCGAACCCACCTGCTTCAGGGATGCGCCCCGATCCTCGGGCGAATCGGCTGGCCGGCGCGGCTGCTGGGTCAGGTCCTTGCACCGTTGCTGCTGCTGGGCGCGCTCCTTCTGGGCGGGGCGCCGGGCGCCGCAATGGTGGCGGCGGCGCTACCGCTCACCATCGCCGCCGCTCTGGGCCGACCGATCCTGTCGACCTGCACCTCTCTGGATTCGCTGACCGGGCTGGGCGACCGCCGGTCCCTGACCGCCGCACTCGACCGGATGCTGCTGCGCGGACACCGCGGGGCGCAGGGGGCGGCAGCGATGGTGATCGAGATCGACGGCTTCAAACGGATCGAGCAGCGCCACGACCGCATGGCGGTCGAACGAGTGCTGCGGGTGGTGGGCGAGCGGCTGCAGGACGGGCTGCGCGCCGATGACAGCCTGTCGCGCCTCGACGGGCCCTGCTACGGCGTGGCGCTCGCCCCCGACCGCCGGCTCGACCTCGAATCCGCGATCCAGCTGGGGCAGCGGTTGCAACAGGCATTGGCCGAACCGATCGAGGTGGGGGACACGCAGGCGCATGTCACCGCCTCGGTTGGCTTTGCGCTGGCGGGGAAGAGCCCCTCCTCCGACGGGACCGCGCTGCTGCAGGCGGCGACCCTGGCTCTGATCGAGGCGCAGCGCGGAGGCGCGGCCTCGATCCGCAGCTATTCCAGCGCGATGCAGCACCGCGTCAGCATCCGCAACAGCCTCTCGGACGAGATTGCCGCCGCGCTCGATCGTGGCGACATCACCGCGCATTTCCAGCCGCAGATCTCGATCCCTGACGGTCGGGTCAGCGGTGTCGAGGCGCTGGCGCGCTGGCACCACGCGGATCGGGGCTTGATTCCCCCCGCCGAATTTCTGCCCGTCGCGGAGCAGGCCGGGCTGATGGGGCGGCTGGGTGAGGTGATGGTTCAGGACGGGCTCAACGCCTTGCGGCTTTGGGACGCGGCGGGGCTGGCGGTGCCCCGGGTCGCGGTCAATTTCTCACAAAGCGAGCTGGCCGACCCCCGTCTGATCGATCGGCTCGCCTGGGAGCTGGATCGCTTCGACCTGTCGCCGGACCGGCTCGTGATCGAAGTGCTGGAGACCGTCGTGGCGCAGCGCATCGAGGACATGGTGGTGCGCAACCTCTCCGGGCTGGCCCGGCTGGGCTGCCGGCTCGACCTCGATGATTTCGGCACCGGCCATGCCGCGATCACCGCGATCCGCCGCTTTTCGATCCAGCGCATCAAGATCGACCGGTCCTTCGTCAGCCGGATCGACAGCGACGCCGAGCAGCAAAAGATGGTCTCGGCGATTCTGACCATGGCCGAGCGGCTTGGGCTCGAGACCCTTGCCGAAGGAGTCGAGACCCAAGGCGAGCGCGAGATGCTGGCCAAGCTGGGATGCGGCCATGCCCAGGGTTTTGGCATTGCCCGCCCGTTGCCGCGCCCCGAAGCCGAGGCTTGGATCCGGGCCCGCCTCGCCGATGCGACCGCCCCCGATCGCGCCCGCCGCGCCATCTGAACGCCACGCGCGGGGCCCTGCCGGAATGGGCGAACGGCGCCGCGGCAGGGGCGCGCCGCGGGCGAAAGAGCTTGACCTTCGGACCCTCGCCCTGTTGAACCGCCACTGACCTTTTCCGGCGATCCGAGGCAGCTTTTCATGGACGATCAGAACAAGAACCTGATCCTGGCGACAGTGCTCAGCCTGGTGGTGATCCTGGGCTGGTTCCTGATCTTTCCTCCCGAGGAGCAGGCGCCCTCGCCGGAGATCGACGAGATCTCGACCGCGCCCACCGAGGATCTGGGCCCCGGCACCGCCTCTGACGCGGTACCCGGCAGCGCGCTGGAGCAAGCTGCCCCGGTGGCGCAGGAAGCGCCCCGCGTCACCGTCGAAACGCCGAGCCTGACCGGTTCGCTGTCGCTGCGCGGCGGCCGGATCGACGACCTGTCCCTTGCCGACTACCACGAGACGCTCGACCCCGAGAGCCCGCTGGTGCGGCTGCTGTCGCCTGTCGGCTCCGACACGCCCTATTACGCGGTCTGGGGCTGGGCCCCGGTCGGCGGCGAGGCCGGCCCCCTGCCCGGCCCGGACACGCTGTGGACGCTGGAAAGCGGCGAGACGCTGACCCCCGACAGCCCCGTGACGCTGTCTTGGGACAACGGCGAAGGCCTCGTTTTCCGCCGCACCGTTTCGGTCGATGACAAGTTTATGTTCGACGTCGAGCAGACCGTCGAGAACACCACCGAAGCGCCCGTCACCCTCGCCCCCTACGGCTTCGTGGCGCGGCATGGGGAGCCGGACACCCAAGGCTTCTTCATCCTGCATGAAGGCGTGGTGCGGATGACCGACGGCACGCTCGAGGAGATCGACTACGGCGACATGCCCGATCTCGAACCCGATGCCCGCGGCGCGGGCCGGGTCGACGTGGCCGAGGTCGCCGGCAACGGCTGGACCGGCTTCACCGACAAGTACTGGATGACCACGCTGATCCCCGAGCCGGGCACGCCGTTCCGCTCCGTAGTGCGTTATTCCGACCGTTCCGAGGTGTACCAGACCGATGCCGTGCTGCCAGCTGTCGAGGTCGCGCCCGGCGCCACCGCCTCTTCCGAAACCCGCCTCTTCGCGGGTGCCAAGGAATGGGAGGCGATCCGCGGCTACCAGAACGAAGGCGGCATCGAAGGCTTCGTCGACAGCATCGACTGGGGTTGGTTCTTCTTCCTGACCAAGCCGATCTTCATGCTGCTGCACTTCCTCAACGGGCTGATCGGCAACATGGGCTGGGCGATCGTCGCGCTGACCGTGATCCTCAAGGCGATCGTGTTCCCGCTGGCCTACCGCTCCTACGTCTCGATGGCGCGGATGAAGGAACTCCAGCCCGAGATGGAGAAGCTCAAGGAGCAGGCCGGCGACGACCGCCAGAAGCTCCAGCAGGGCATGATGAAGCTCTACAAGGAGAACAAGGTGAACCCGGCCTCGGGCTGCCTGCCGATCCTGCTGCAGATCCCGATCTTCTTCTCGCTCTACAAGGTGATCTTCGTCACCATCGAACTGCGCCATGCCGAGTGGTTCGGCTGGATCCGCGACCTCTCGGCGCCGGACCCGTCCTCGATCCTCAACCTGTTCGGCCTGCTGCCCTTCGACGCGCCCGATCCGACCAGCTTTCTCGCGATCATCTCGCTGGGCGTCCTGCCGATCTTTCTGGGCATCTCGATGTGGCTGCAGCAGAAGCTGAACCCGGCCCCCACCGATCCGACCCAGAAGATGGTCTTCGCCTGGATGCCTTGGGTGTTCATGTTCATGCTCGGCAACTTCGCCGCCGGCTTGGTGCTCTACTGGATCACCAACAACGTGATCACCTTCGTCCAGCAATACGCGATCATGCGCAGCCATGGTGCCAAGCCGGACGTGTTCGGCAACATCCGCTCGGGCTTCAAGCGCAAGCCCAAGCCCGCCGAGGCCAAGGCCGCCAACGCGCCCGGGAAGCCGAAGAAGTGAGCGGCATGCAGATGAGCTTTCCCGAGGCCGCCCCGCCCGAGCCCGACGCGGCCGAGGCGGGGCGGCTTCTGTTTGCCGGCGAGGTCGAGTTCCTCAAGGGCGTGGTCGCGATGTCGGGCCTGCCGCCCGCCGACCGGCTGGAGGTCTGCTTCGCGGGGCGCTCCAACGTCGGCAAGTCGTCCCTGATCAACGCGCTCACGGGGCGCAAGGCGCTGGCGCGCGCCTCCAACACGCCGGGGCGCACCCAGGAGATCAACTTCTTCACCGCCGCCGACAGCCACTACATCGTCGACCTGCCGGGCTACGGCTTTGCCAACGCGCCGGTCGCGGTGGTCGAGAAGTGGCAGCGGCTGTTGAAGCAATACCTTTCGGGCCGCCCCACCCTGCGCCGGGCCTTCGTGTTGATCGACGCGCGCCACGGTGCCAAGAAGGTCGACGAAGAGATCATGACGCTGCTCGACCGCTCGGCGGTGCCGTTCCAGGTCGTGATGACCAAGATCGACAAGGTGAAGAAGAGCGAGCTGGAGCAGAGCCTCGGCCTGACCCGCGCCGCGCTGGCCAAACACCCGGCCGCCTATCCCGAGCTGGTACTGACCAGCTCCGAGAAGGGCGACGGCATCGAGACGCTCCGCGCGATCATCGCGGGGCTTTCCTGACGCCTTTCCTGACGCATTGAACAGGGGCCTCTGATGAGGACGCAGAAGATGGATCGAGACTGGATCGCCACCGCCAAGACGCTCTCGGAAGCCCTGCCCTACCTGCAGCGCTATTCCGGCGCGATCGTCGTGGTGAAGTTCGGCGGCAACGCCATGGGCGACGCCGATGCGATGGCCGAGTTTGCCCGCGACATCGTGCTGATGCGCCAGGTCGGCGTGAACCCGGTGGTCGTGCATGGCGGCGGGCCGATGATCAACGAAATGCTCGGCAAGCTCGGCATCAAGTCCGATTTCGTGCGCGGCAAGCGCGTCACCGACCAGGCCACCGTCGAGGTGGTCGAAATGGTGCTGACCGGTCTCGTCAACAAGCGCATCGTTCAGGCCATCATGGATGAGGGCGGCCGCGCCGTCGGTCTCTCGGGCAAGGATGACGACCTGATTGTCGCGGTGGCCGACGATCCCGAGCTGGGCTTCGTGGGCCGCCCGGTCGAGATGAACGTGCAGGTGCTGCGCGACATGTTCGGCGCCGGCATCATCCCGGTGGTCGCGCCGGTGGCGACCGGCATGGACCCGAACGAGACCTTCAACGTCAACGGAGACACCGCCGCCGGTGCCATCGCCGGCGCGCTCAAGGCGGATCGGCTGCTGCTGCTGACCGACGTGTCGGGCGTCAAGGATGCGAGCGGCGAGGTCGTCACCCAGCTATCCCCCGAGCAGGTCCGTCAGATGACCGCCGACGGCACCATCGCCGGCGGCATGATCCCCAAGACCGAGACGGCGCTGATGGCGCTGGAGCAGGGCGTGCGCGCCGTGGTGATCCTCGACGGCCGCCTGCCCAATGCCTCGCTGCTGGAACTGTTCACCGAGCATGGCGCCGGTTCGATCATTCGCTCGAGCGAGAGCCGGATGAAGCCGCGCAACGAGACATGAGCCTCGAACTCGTCCTGATCCGCCACGCCAAGTCCGATTGGGGCGATTCCGGGCTGCGCGACCGTGCTCGGCCGCTGGCGGCGCGCGGCCGCCGCGACGCGCCGCGCATGGGTGCTTGGCTCGCGGCGGGTGGGCACGTGCCCCAACTGGTGCTCTGCTCGGACGCCGTGCGCACGCGCGAGACGCTGGCGCTGATGCAGCCCGAATGGGCCGAGGCGCCCGAGATCCGCCACGAGGCCACGCTCTACGCCGCCCCGCCGCGCCAGCTTCTGGCGGCGCTGAAGGACGTGCGGGCCCAGCGGGTTGCACTCGTCGCCCACAACCCCGGCATCGGCCGCCTCGCCGCCGATCTGGCGTCCGAGGCCCCGGCGCATCCGCGTTTTCGCGACTACCCGACCTGCGCGGTCACGGTGCTGCAATTCGATGCGCGGGACTGGGCCGCGATCGGCAAGGGCCGCGTCGCCGCCTTCGGCATTCCCGCCGACCTCTGAACGGCGAAAGGGGGCCGCTTTCGCGCCCCCCTTCCCTGCTTCATTGGCTGAACGCCCGTCTTCGCGGCCTTTCGCGCCGCGTCGCGGTCAATGGCCGAGGATCTGGCTCAGGAACAGCTTCGTCCGGTCGGATTTCGGGTTCTTGAAGAAGGCCTCCGGCTCGTTCTGCTCGACGATCTGGCCCTGATCCATGAAGATCACCCGGTTGGCGACCTGCCGCGCGAAGCCCATCTCGTGGGTCACGCAGAGCATGGTCATGCCCTCCTCGGCCAGCTCGATCATGGTGTCGAGCACCTCCTTGATCATCTCCGGATCGAGCGCCGAGGTCGGCTCGTCGAACAGCATGATCCGCGGCTTCATGCACAGGCTCCGCGCGATGGCGACGCGCTGCTGCTGACCGCCCGAGAGCTGGCCGGGATACTTGTGTGCCTGCTCGGGGATCTTCACCTTCTCGAGGAAATGCATCGCGATTTCCTCGGCTTCGCGCTTGGGGGTCTTGCGGACCCAGATCGGCGCGAGGGTGCAGTTCTCGAGGATCGTCAGATGCGGGAAGAGGTTGAAGTGCTGGAAGCACATCCCGACCTCGGAGCGGATCTTGTCGATGTTCTTCAGATCCGAGGTGAGTTCGATCCCGTCGACCACGATCTTGCCGGCCTGATGCTCCTCGAGCCGGTTGATGCAGCGGATCAGCGTCGACTTGCCCGAGCCCGAAGGCCCACAGATCACGATCCGCTCGCCGCGATAGACGGTGAGGTCGATGTCGCGCAGCACGTGGAACGAGCCGTACCACTTGTTCATGTTCGAAATTTCGATCGCGACCTCGTCGGAGACCTGCATCTGGCTGCGATCGATGGTGCGGGCGGTGGTGGTGTCGGTCATCACACCCTCCTTACTTGTGGCCGCGCTGGAGCTTTTTCTCCAGATACAGCGAATAGCGGGACATGCTGAAGCAGCAGATGAAGAACAGCAGGCCGATGAAGACGAAGAGTTCCCAGTAGATGCCATTCCACGCGGTCGAGGCGCGGATCGCGTTGCTGAGGCCGATCGGGTCCAGCAGGCCGATGAACACCACCAGCGTCGTGTCCTTGAACAGGCCGATGAAGGTGTTGACGATGCCGGGGATCGAGATCTTCAGCGCCTGCGGCAGGATGATCAGCCGCATCGATTGCCAATAGGAGAGGCCGAGGCTGTCGGCGCCCTCGTACTGGCCCTTAGGCAGCGCGGCGAGGCCGCCGCGCACGACCTCGGCGATATAGGCCGCGGCGAAGAGCGTCACCATGATGATGACCCGCAGCATCAGGTCGAAATTGGTCCCCGGCGGCAGGAAGTAGTTCAGCAGCAGGGACGCGGTGAACAGCCAGACGATCAGCGGCACGCCACGGATGATCTCGATGAAGCCCACCGAGATCTTGTTGATGATGAACAGGTCCGACTGCCGCCCCAGCGCCAGGAGGATGCCCAGCGGCAGCGACAGGATGATGCCGGCGATGCCGATGATGAAGGAGAGCATGAACCCGCCGAAATCCTGGCTCGGCACGTATTCGATGCTCAGCGACACCGCCTGCTCCAGTTCCCGCGCGAGCGGGCCCGCCGTGTAGAGCCAGTAGATGATCGGCAGCGCCGCCGCGACGATGGAGGCGATGAGCGTGCCCGCCAAGGGCGCCAGCGCCCGCCACGCGGCCCAGCCCAGCACGAAGCCGAGCGCGACCGAAACCGGGAACCAGACCGAGCCGCCCCAGAGCAACCAGAACATCACGAAGGGCGAGACCGCGGTAAGCGCCAGCGCCTTGCGGGGCGTATGCGGAAACAGCACCGGCGCGATGGCGGCGAGGAAGATGATCAGCGACAGCACCGGGCGCCAGTAGAGTTCGCGCGGGTAGAAGCCGAACATCAGCTGCTGCCAACGGTCGGTCAGCACCGCCCAGCAGGCGGCCGAGGTACCCTCGGGCAGCGTGGCGTCCCGGATCTCTCGGCATTCGCTGAGCGACGAGGCGTCCCAGATGCCCCTGAGCGCCCATGGCATGGTGTGCGACAGCGCCCACCAGATCACGTAGAGCGAGATCAGCGTCGTGATGATGTTGAACCAGCCGGAGAACAGGTTCTCGCGCATCCAGAGGACGGCGCCGCGGTTGCCCGCCGGCGGCTCGGATTGCGGGATCATGCTCTCGCGGACGAAGGAGACGGTTTGCGCATGCGTGTCGGACATCTCAGCGCTCCTTCAGCTTCACGCTGGCGTTGTAGAGGTTCATCGCGCTCGAGATCACGAGGCTGGTGACGAGGTAGAACAGCCCCAGCAGCAGCATCCCCTCCAGCTCCTTGCCGGTCTGGTTGATGGTGATACCGCCCAATGTCGAACGCACATCCATGTAACCCACCGCGATCGCCAGAGACGAGTTCTTGGTGAGGTTGAGATATTGCGAGATCATCGGCGGGATGATGACGCGCAGCGCCTGCGGCAGGATCACCAGCCGCATGGTGCGCGAGGGCTTGATGCCCAGCGCGTAGGCTGCCTCGGTCTGGCCCTTGGACACCGACAGGATGCCACCGCGCACGTTCTCGGCGATGAAGGCGCCGGTATAGAGCGACAGCGCCAGCCACAGCGCGATCAGCGAGTTGCGAAGCTGCAGCCCGCCCTCGAAGTTGAAGCCGCCCAGCACCGGGCGCTCGAACTCCACCGGCATGCCGCGGCGGATCGTGTCGGACAGCGCCACGGCGCCCGCAGGCACGGTGGCGAGATCGACCGAGGCCGGCAGCGACAGCACGTTGCAGTTGCCCGCCTGGAGCGCGGCGAGTGCGCCCGCGGCGTCCTCGACGGCGACGTAGTTGAAGCGGATCTCCTGGCTGCGCATCAGCCGGCGCAGGTTCAGCGATTCGGTGGAGAACGGCACCGCGCAGGCGTTGATCGTCTGCTGGCTGGCGGCGTAATCGGTCAGCGTCATGCCCTCGGTGGCACCGGTGGCCAGCACCGGCTGCGTCACCCGGCCCGAGGTCATGCCCAGCGCCAGGAAGGCGACGGCGGTCGGAACGATCAGCAGCCCCAGCGTGCCCCAGCCGATCGGCAGGATGCGCCCGGTCTGCTCCTGCGTACGATGCGCGTAGCGCCGCCAGAAGAAGATCGCGACCAGCGACACGAGGAACACGGCGAGCAGGATGCCCGCGCCCGCGCCCCAGAACGGCGCCGGGATGAACACGCCGCGATTGGTGATGGCGATGGTGTCGCCGAGGATCATCGAGGCGTCGCCGCCCTCACGGAAATCGCGGGGCTGCGGCGTGGCCTCGGTCATCAGGGCGAAGACGAGAAGGATCCACAGCAGCACGGGGATGTTGCGGAAGCCCTCGACATAGACGGCCATCAGCTTGGCCACGAGCCAGTTCTTGGATAGGCGCAGCACCCCTGCCAGAACGCCGACGACGGTGGCCAGCGCGCAGCCCAGCACCGCGATCAGCAGCGTGTTGAGAATCCCTACCAGCGCGGCTCGGCCATGGGACGAGGCGCTGTCATATTCGATCAGGCGCTGGTTGATGTCGTAGCCCGCGCGCTGGCCGAGAAAGCCGAAGTCGAAATCCTTGCCCAGTGCCGAGAGGTTGGCGATGGTGTTCGATACCAGCCAGCTCAACCCCAGCATCAGCGCGATGAAGGCGATCACCTGGATCGTGAGGGAGCGGTAGCGGGTATCGTAGATGAGTTGGCTCGGCCGGAAACCGGCCTTCGGAGCATCCGAGGTCGTGGTCATGCAATGGTCCCCGTTGGTCCCCTCGCCGGTTGCGCGCCGGTTGCTCCGGCTGCGCCCTGCACTCGGGGGGCGGCGGCGCTTCGCGCCTTGTCCGTGATTGGTGGGGAGGGGCGCGGAACGCCCCTCCCGGGATGCTTAGCGGAACGGCGGCGCGTAGATCAGACCGCCATTGGTCCACTGCGCGTTCAGACCACGCGCCAGACCGATCGGGGTGTTCTCGCCGATGTTCTTCTCGAAGATCTCGCCATAGTTGCCGCCGGCGGCGATCGCGTTCTTGGCCCACTCGTTCTCGAGGCCGATCATCGCGCCCAGCTCGCCCTCGGTGCCCAGCAGGCGGTTCACCTCGGGGTTGGTGCCCGGCGCGGCCGCCAGCTCGTTGACATTGGCCGAGGTCACGCCGAATTCTTCGGCCGCGATCAGCGCGTTGAGGGTCCAGCGCACGATGTCGCCCCACTCGTTGTCGCCATGGCGCACCAGCGGGCCGAGCGGCTCCTTGGAGATGATCTCGGGCAGGATCACGTGCTCGCCCGGGTTCTCGAAGGTGGCGCGGGTCGCGGCGAGGCCGGAGGCGTCGGTGGTGTAGGCGTCGCAGGCACCGGCGAGGTACTGCTGCTGCGCCTCGGCGTTGGTCTCGACTGGGACCGGTTCGTAGCTGATGTTGTTGTTGCGGAAGAAGTCCGCAAGGTTCAGCTCGGTGGTGGTGCCGGTCTGGATGCAGACGGTGGCGCCGTCGAGATCCTTGGCCGAGGACACGCCCAGCGCGGTCGGCACGATGAAGCCCTGGCCGTCATAATAGTTGACGCCGGCGAAATCGAACTTGAGATCGGTGTCGCGCGAGAAGGTCCAGGTGGTGTTGCGCGCCAGCATGTCGATCTCGCCCGAGGCTAGCGCGGTGAAGCGGGTCTGGCCGGTGGTGGGCACGAAGTTGACGGCGGTCGGATCGCCCAGCACGGCGGCGGCGACGGCGCGGCAGACGGCGACGTCGAAGCCCTCCCAGACGCCGTTGGCGTCGGGGGCGCCGAAGCCGGCCAGGCCGGTCACCACGCCGCAGTTCAGCTCGCCCCGCTCCTTGACATCGTCAAGCGTGGCGGCCTGCGCCGCTCCGGCGACGAGACCGGTGACGGTCAGCGCGCCGAAGAGTACGGATTTCTTCATGAATAACCTCTTCCTGAGTTGCGGCCCCTCTTGGCGGGGGCGGCATTCTTGTTGCCGGGCCGCCACGCGGCGCGGCGATCTGCAAGGACCGTTAAGATCCCGACGGCGCCAGTTGGGCAATCTTTCGCCGTCAGGTCAAGGGCTGGCCCCTGTCCTTGCCGGACACAGACGCGGGGTAAATAAGCAGGGGCGCATGCGAAACGGGCGGTTCACCGATGAACCGCCCGCTCAGGATGCGCAGAACCGGTCGAGGTGCCGCCTAGTGCAGCAGCCGCCAGAAGGCGGCCGCGTCGAGGAAGGCGGCGCGCTTGACCTGCGCCATCGCCTCCGCCTCCTCGTCGGCACCCCATTGTTCGATCTGCCATTCCTCGTCGAGCCGCGACAGGCGCCAGGCCTCCTCGGCCTCCAGACGCTCCTCGATGACCGCGAGCGCCAGCACCAGCGAGCCCGACAGTGCCACGAGATCGTGAAAGGCCGCGAGGGCGAATGGCTCCATCTCGCGCACCGGGGCCGACAGCCGGTCCAGCGCGGCCGCGTCCTGCGTTACCGGCATGACGCCGGACACGGTGGAGAGCCCCGCGCCGTAACGCTCCCTCGCCCAGTCGAGCAAGGGGTTCCACTCGACCGCCTGTCGGGCCACCAGCTCGGCCGGGCCGAGGGCCCGGTAGCACAGGAGGTCCGAACCGCCATAGGCCGCCAGCATCTCGGCCACCTCGGCACGCTGCAGGGCGACCTTGTCGATCGCCGAGTTCGAGGTGCGGGTGACCGGCATGCTGCGGGGATCGATCCGCTCCTCCTGGGCCTGCCACTCGGCGGCGACCGCCCGTGCCAGCGCCTGCGTCGGCAGCACCAGCGCCGCCTTGGCGGGGGTGCGCACCGGCCGGCTGTCGAGCAGCACCTGCCAGCCGCCGTCTGTGGGGGCGATGTCGGCCTCTTTCCAGAACCGCTTGGCCTTCCATTCGCTCATCAGGTCGTCTCCGTCAGCTCGTCGAGCGCGGGCGCGAGCCCGGCCCAGTCGTGGATGATCCGGTCGGCCATGAGCCCGGCCGCCGGCTGGTAGCCCCAGCCCACCCCGATCGAGGCCACGCCCGCGGCGCGCGCCATGTCCACGTCGAAGCGGGTGTCGCCCACCATCACGGCCCGCCGCGCCGCCACGCCGGTATCAATGAGCGCGGCCTGGATCATCGCCGGGTTCGGCTTGGAGGGGTGGTCGTCTGCGGTCTGTCGGCTGTGGAACATCCCCTCCAGCCCATGCGCCTCGATCAGCCGGTCGAGCCCGCGCCGCGACTTGCCCGTCGCCACCGCCAAAAGCGTGAAGGGCTCGCCCGCAAGCCGGTCGAGCGCCTCGCGCGTCCCGGGATAGAAGGGGCTGCTTTCGGGCCCATGCGCCTGCCGCAGATCGGCATAGGCGGTGCAGTAGGTCGCGATCATGCGAGCGCGGGTGTCACCGTCCCGGTCCCCCGCCAGCCGCAAGAAGGTCTCGGGCAGCGACAGCCCGACGCCCGACAGCACCCGCTCGCGCGGCGGCGTCTCCAGCCCCTCCGAGGCGAAGGCGGCCGCCATCGCGGCGAGGATGTCGCGCTGGCTGTCGACCAGCGTGCCGTCGACGTCGAAGATCACCAGCCGCAGGTCGCTCATGCCAGCGGGTCGTTCGGATCGAAGGGGTCCATCGGCGCCTCGCGCGCATCCCATCCGAAAAAGTCCCAGGTCCGCTCCATGTGCTCGGGCAGCGGCGCCACGAGTTGCAGCACCGCCTTGGTCACCGGGTGCTCGATCTTCAACGAGCGCGCATGCAGGTGCAGCTTGCGGTCGATCTCGGCGCCAAGGCCGGAGCCCCAGCCATCGCCGAGATTTTCCTGGCTCGAACCGCCATATTTGCCGTCGCCCACAACCGGGTGGCCGATCTCGGCCATGTGGGCGCGCAGCTGGTGGGTGCGCCCCGTCACCGGCACCAGCGCCATCCACGACACCCGCTGTCCCAGCGCGCTGATCGTGGCGAATTCGGTGGTGGCGCGCTTTGCGCCCGGCGTCTTGTCGACCTCGGCGGGGTGGATGCACTGCATCCGCTCGCCCTCGCCCCCCTTGCCATGGCCCATCGCCTTCACGAGGCCGTACTTGATGATGCCCGCGCGCGGCTGCGGCGCACCGGCGACGGCGGCCCAGTAGATCTTGCGTGTCTCGCGGTGCTTGAGGTTCTCGGTCAGCCCCTTGGCGGCGGTGCGGGTGCGCGCCAGCAGCAGCACGCCGGAGGTATCCTTGTCGAGCCGGTGCACGAGGCGCGGCTTGTCCTCGAAGCCGTCGCGCAGCGCCTCGGCGAGACCGTCGACATGCTTGGAAACGCCGGAGCCCCCTTGGGTCGGCAGGCCGGCGGGCTTGTTGATCGCGATGATGTGGTCATCGCGGTAGATCACGCAGCCGCGGATCATCTCCGCGTCCTTCTTGGAAATCTGGCTGCGGTCCACTGGCCGGCTCTCGACCTCGTGCGCCTCGGGAATGGGGGGCACGCGCACGCTCTGGCCGACCTCGAGCCGCGTCGCGGGCTTCACGCGACCGCCCTCGACCCGCAGTTCGCCCTTGCGGCACATCTTCTCGATCCGGGTCTGGACCAGATGGGGAAACCGCCGCTTGAGCCAGCGGTCGAGCCGCTGGTCGCCCTCGTCGGCCCCGACGGTGATGGTCTGCACGCCGCTCATGAAAGGCTCCTTGCGATCCAGAGGCCCAAAGCACAGGCCACGATTGAGAGAATGACCGATCCCGCCACATAGGCCAGCGCCGCGCTCATGCGGCCCGCCTCGACGAGGCGCAGCGCGTCGAGCGAGAAGGCCGAAAAGGTGGTGAAGCCGCCCAGCAGCCCGGTGATCAGCAGCGGCGCCAGAGGCGCGCCGCGACCCGCAAGCCACACGAACAGCGCGCCGATCGCGAAGCTGCCCGCGACGTTCACGGCGACCGTGCCCATGGGAAAGGCCACGGCCTGCCCCACGAGAAATCGCAGGCTCGCGCCCGCGGCGCCACCGAAGGCCACCAATGCAAGGGATGTCATCATCCGCGCGGTGTCGTTGTGCCGGCCCGGCTTGTCAAGCGCCGCCCCTGTTCATCTTTCCCAAATACGCCGGGGGAGGCCGCAGGCCGGGGGCAGCGCCCCCCCCTGCCGGGCTACCGCCCTTCGCCCCGCCTGCGCTTCTCGCGCAGGCCGGAGAAGAACTCGACCCGCTTGCGGAGTTCGCGCTCATGGCCGCGATCCACGGGGGTGTAGTAGACCGGGCGCTTCATGGTCTCGGGGAAGTAGTTCTGCCCCGAGAAGGCATCCTCGGCGTCGTGGTCGTAGTCGTAGCCCTTGCCATAGCCCTGTTCCTTCATGAGCCGGGTGGGGGCATTGAGGATATGCTTGGGCGGCGGCTCGGAGCCTGTCTTGCGCGCCTCGGCCATGGCCGCCTTGAAGGCGGCGTAGCCGGCATTGGATTTCGGCGCGAGCGCGAGGTAGATCACCGCCTGCCCCAGCGCCAGATCGCCCTCGGGCGAGCCAAGCCGCTCATAGGTCTCCCATGCATGCAGGCAGATCGTCTGCGCCTGCGGGTCGGCAAGTCCGATGTCCTCGACCGCCATGCGGGTGATGCGCCGCGCGAGATAGCGCGGGTCCTCGCCACCGGTCAGCATCCGCGCCAGCCAGTAGAGCGCGGCATCCGGATCGGAACCGCGCACGGATTTGTGCAGCGCCGAGATGAGGTTGTAGTGCTCGTCCCCGGACTTGTCGTATTTCGCGGCACGCTTCATCAGCCGGGTGGTCAGCGCCTCGACCCCGAGCCGCGTCTCGGTCTTCCACGCCGCCACCTGCTCGATCAGGTTCAACAGCGCCCGGCCATCGCCGTCCGCCATTTCGAGCAGCGCTTCGCGCGCCGCTCCGTCGAGCGGCAGCGATCGGCCCAGCTCCTTCTCCGCGCGCTGGGCAAGGCGCTCGAGATCGGCGAGGTCGAGCCGGGTCAGCACCAGCACCTGCGCCCGGCTCAGTAGCGCCGCGTTCAGTTCGAACGAGGGGTTCTCGGTGGTCGCGCCGACGAGGAGGATGGTGCCATCTTCCATATGCGGCAGGAAACCGTCCTGCTGCGCCTTGTTGAAGCGGTGGATCTCGTCGACGAAAAGCAGCGTGCCGCGCCCCTGGCCGCGCCGAAGCTTGGCCGCCTCGAACACCTTCTTCAGATCGGCCACGCCCGTGAAGATCGCGCTGACCTGCACGAAGGCGAGGTCGGTGGCGTCCGCCAGAAGCCGCGCAATGGTGGTCTTGCCGACGCCCGGCGGGCCCCAAAGGATCAGCGAGGAAAGCGATTTGGCGGCGAGCATGCCGCCCAGAGGGGCCTCGGGCCCCAGCACCTGCTCCTGCCCGATGACATCACCGAGGCTGCGCGGTCGCAGCCTGTCGGCCAGCGGCCGGTGCCCCGACGGTTCGGGCGCAGCCGCCGGAGCGCGCTCCTGCTGGCTGTCGGGCAGGTTGTCGAACAGATCGGCCATGCCCCAAATCTAGTACGCCTGTGGATAACTGCCAAGGGATTTGGTATCGCTACCGAAATCTTGGGGGAGGTAGGCAGGGAACAGCCGATCCTCAGAGCAGGCGGTAATCCCGCGCCCGCTGCACGGCTTCGGTGGTGGTCCGCGCGAGAAGCGTCGAGCGCGCCGAGGCGAGACGCGCCTTCAGCGCGCTCTCGGAAATGCCGAGCTTGGCCGCGGCGGCGGCATAGCGATCTCCCTCGGCGACGCAGCGCAGCGCCTCGACCTGCGCCTTGCTCAGCGCGGTGGGTGGCTCGGTGATCTCGTGCAACTGGATGATCAGCCGCTCGAACTCGGCCATCTCGTCATCCGTGAACTCGCGATCCGCGCGGCTGGCCGAGGCAATCGTCCGCGACTTCATCGGGCCGCAGGAGACCGCGAAGCCATAGACCATGCCGAAGCTGCGCGCCTGCCCGAAGATGTCGAAGGGATCGGGGATCTCGATCTCGCTCCAGCGGCAGCGCCCGGTGGTGCTGAAGCCCCAGGCGATCACCGGATCGCGCAGGGCGTAGGCTTCCTCGGTATAGCGCTCGGTCCAGGCCTCGGGATAGGTCTGGTGGCTCAAAAGCGGCAGCGCGAAACGGATATGCAGAGCGAAGAAGAATCCCCCGGGGGCAAGAGCCTCGAGCTTGCGCGTCTGGATGTCGATTCCGGCTCTGAGAGACATGGCGCCCTGATCAGCTGATATATTTAAAGGATAACAGGCATCTATGCCTTGGATACGGCGCCATTCCGCGCCCAAACCCATGACGTGACGGCAGAATCGAAAACGCCTCGCCCTTTGCGGGGCGAGGCGTTTCCATATCACTACCGTGGCGCGATCACTCGACCGCGGCGTCTTCGGCCTCGAGCCGGGCGCGGTCGGCCGCGCCCTTGGCGTCGACGTCGCGATCGACGAATTCGATGATCGCCATCGGCGCCATGTCGCCATAGCGGAAGCCGGCCTTCAGCACGCGGACATAGCCACCCTGACGCTCGGCGTAGCGCGGCCCGAGGACCTCGAACAGCTTGGCGACGTGGGCGTCCTGCTTGAGCTGCGCCGCGGCCTGACGGCGGGCGTGCAGGTCACCGCGCTTGCCCAGCGTGACGAGCTTCTCGATCACGCGGCGCAGGTCCTTCGCCTTGGGCAGCGTGGTCTTGATCTGCTCGTGCTCGATCAGCGAGCCAGCGAGGTTGGCGAAGAGCGCCTTGCGGTGCTCGTGGGTACGGTTCAGGCGGCGGTAGCCACTTCCATGACGCATTGGGTGTCTCCTTTAGCGTTTTGCTTTGTCCGGCGGCCGATGCGTGTCGACCGCTCTCCTTGGGGCGGGATGCCCGGGTGCGGGGAGGGTTTCCCCTCCCCTACGAGTCTCAGAACTGGTCTTCGAACTTCTTGGCCAGATCTTCGATGTTGTCCGGCGGCCAGTCCTCGACGTCCATGCCGAGATGCAGGCCCATGCCCGAGAGCACCTCTTTGATCTCGTTCAGGGACTTGCGGCCGAAGTTCGGGGTGCGGAGCATCTCGGCTTCGGTCTTCTGGATCAGGTCGCCGATATAGACGATGTTGTCGTTCTTCAGGCAGTTCGCCGAACGCACCGACAGCTCGAGCTCGTCGACCTTCTTGAGCAGCAGCGGGTTGAACTCGAGACCGTCATCGAGCGCGCCGGCCGAGGCCGATTCCGGCTCGTCGAAGTTGACGAAGATCGACAGCTGGTCCTGCAGGATGCGGGCGGCATAGGCCACGGCGTCATCCGGGGTCAGCGAGCCGTCGGTCTCGACCTTCATGGTCAGCTTGTCATAGTCGAGCACCTGCCCCTCGCGGGTCGGCTGCACGTCGTAGGACACCTTCTTGACCGGCGAGTAGATCGCGTCGATGGCGATCATGCCGATCGGCGCGTCCTCGGGCTTGTTGCGGTCGGCCGCGACGTAGCCCTTACCGGTGTTGACGGTCAGCTCCATGTAGAGGTTGGCGCCGTCGTCGAGATGGCACAGCACGTGATCCTTGTTGAGGATCTCGATGCCCGCGGATTCGGAGATGTCACCGGCGGTGACGACGCCCGGGCCGGTCGCCTGGACGGAGAGGCGCTTGGGGCCCTCGACTTCCATGCGGATCGCGACGCCCTTGAGGTTCAGCACCACGTCGGTCACGTCCTCGCGGACGCCCGAGATCGAGGAGAACTCGTGCAGCACGTTGTCGATCTGAACGGAGGTGATGGCCGCACCCTGGAGCGACGACATCAGCACGCGGCGCAGCGCGTTGCCGAGCGTCAGGCCGAAGCCGCGCTCGAGCGGCTCGGCGACCACGGTGGCCTGCCGTGCCGGATCGTTGCCCGGCTTGACGTCGAGCTGCGTCGGCTTGATCAGCTCGGCCCAATTCTTGTGGATCATGCGTCCCTCCATTCCTGTCCGTGCTCCATGGTCCCGAAGAGCCGGACGCCCGAGGTTTCAAAATGACGGATCGGGGCCGCGCAGACAGGCGCGGCCCCGAACAAGTGGTATTGCCTCAGACGCGGCGGCGCTTCGGCGGGCGGCAGCCGTTATGGGCGATCGGCGTCACGTCGCGGATCGACGTGATGTTGAAGCCGACGGCAGCCAAGGCGCGCAGCGCGCTCTCGCGGCCCGAACCGGGGCCCTGCACTTCGACTTCCAGCGTCTTCACGCCGTGTTCCTGCGCCTTGCGGCCCGCGTCTTCGGCGGCCAGCTGGGCGGCGTAGGGGGTCGACTTGCGCGAGCCCTTGAAGCCCATGGTGCCGGCGGACGACCAGGAGATCGCGTTGCCCTGCACGTCCGAGATCAGGATCTTGGTGTTGTTGAACGAGCTGTTCACATGCGCCACGCCTGCGGCGATGTTCTTGGAGACCTTCTTCTTGCCTCCGCGACGGGTATCACGTGCCATGGATGCGTCCCCTTATTTCTTCTTGCCGGCAATGGCCTTTGCGGGGCCTTTGCGGGTGCGAGCATTGGTGTGGGTACGCTGGCCGCGGACCGGCAGGTTGCGACGGTGGCGCAGGCCACGGTAGCAGCCGAGATCCATCAGGCGCTTGATGTTCATCGTGGTTTCGCGACGCAGGTCGCCTTCCACGGTGAGGTTGGCGTCGATGTGCTCGCGGATCGCCAGAACCTCGGCGTCGGAGAGATCGTTGACCCGGCGGGTCACGTCGATGCCGACGGCTTCGCAGATCTGGCGGGCGGTGGTGTCACCGATGCCGGTGATATAGGTGAGGGCGATCGGAACCCGCTTCGCGGTCGGGATGTTCACGCCGGCAATACGTGCCACGTTTAGCGTCCTTTCGTTGCGGCTCCGTGATGCCGGAGCCTTTTTTCACAACTGAGGCCCGGAAAATCCGGGCCGCATCCTGCGAGGTGATCCGCGCGGATCCGGGAGCGACCCGACAATTCGCGCGAAATGATTCCCTTTCGGGATGGGGCTGTCTATGGGCTGCCGGGCAGAGGGTCAAGCCCCCTGCCCCTGGGCTGGCCGGAACCGGCCTCAGGCGTCCTGGGTCTGCTGACCGAGAAGACCGGCGATCTCGGCCGAAACCTCCTCGATCGCGGCCAGACCGTTGACGCTCTCGAGCTGGCCCTTGGCGTGGTAGTAGCCGATCAGCGGCGAAGTCTGCTTGTAATAGGCCAGAAGCCGGGTGCGCAACGCCTCCTCGTTGTCGTCGGCACGGCGCTTGATCTCGGTCGAACCGCAATTGACGCAGACGCCGTCCGCCGGCACCGGGCGGGTCACGTCATGATAGACCTCACCGCAATTGCCACAGGTGGAACGACCGGTGATGCGCGAGACCAGCACCTCGTCATCGACCCGCATCTCGATCACGTGGTCGAGCTTCTGTCCCAGTTCCGCGAGCAGCGCGCCGAGCGCATCGGCCTGCGCCAGGGTGCGCGGGAAGCCGTCGAAGATGTAGCCGCCCGAGGCGCTGCCGGAGGTCAGTTTCTCGCGGATCAGCCCGATGACGATCTCGTCGGTCACCAGCTCGCCGCGATCCATGACGGCGGCGACGCGCTGGCCCATCTCGGTGCCGGAGGAACGCGCCTCGCGCAGCATGTCACCGGTCGAGAGCTGCACCATGCCACGCTCTTCGACCAGACGCTTGGCCTGCGTGCCCTTGCCCGCGCCCGGCGGCCCCAGAAGAATGATGTTGATCATCGACGTGCTGGCCCCCTCGCCTTGGTCTTGTTCGTCTTGCCGCCGCGCCGGCCGCGCAGCTGCGATTTCTCGATCAGCCCCTCGTACTGATGCGCGAGCAGATGGCTCTGGACCTGCTGGATCGTGTCCATGCCGACCGAGACAATGATCAGGATCGAGGTGCCACCGAAGTAGAACGGGATCGCCAGCTGGCTGCGCAGGATCTCGGGCAGCAGCGCCACGAGGGCGAGATAGGCCGAGCCCAGCACCAGAATCCGGTTCAACACGTATTCCAGGTATTCCGAGGTCCGCTTGCCGGGCCGGATGCCGGGGATGAAGCCGTTCTGGTTCTTCAGGTTGTCGGCCACGTCATCGGTCTTGAACGCCACTTCGCGGGTATAGAAGTAGGTGAAGAAGATGATCATCGCCGCGAAGAAGATCAGGTAGAGCGGCTGGCCCGGCCCGAAATAGGCGAGGATCGTCGACATGACCGGGCCGGTGGAGCCGCCCGAGAAGGTCGAGAGCGTGGTCGGCAGCAAGAGCAGCGCCGAAGCGAAGATCGCCGGGATCACGCCGGCCGGGTTCACCTTGATCGGCAGGTGCGAGGAGCCGCCATCATAGACCTTCATGCCGACCTGGCGGCGCGGGTACTGGATGTGGATCTTGCGCAGGGATCGCTCCATGAACACCACGAAGGTCAGCACCCCGATCACCATGGCGATCACCAGAAGGATCACCGCGGGGGAGATCGCGCCGGAGCGGCCCTGGCTCAGGAACTGTGCCAGCGCTGCCGGGATCTCGGCGATGATGCCGACGAAGATGATCAGCGAGATGCCGTTGCCGATGCCGCGCGCGGTGATCTGCTCGCCCAGCCACATCAGGAACATGGTGCCGCCGACAAGGGTGATCATCGTCGAGGCACGGAAGAACAGGCCCGGATCGGTGACGAGGTCGCCCGCCTCGAGCGAGACGGCAAGGCCGTAGGCCTGGAAGGTCGCCAGCACCACGGTGAAGTAGCGGGTGTACTGGTTGATCTTCTTGCGCCCCTGCTCGCCCTCTTTCTTGAGCTGCTTGAGCGGCTCGTACATCGAGGCCATGAGCTGCACGATGATCGAGGCGGAGATGTAGGGCATGATGCCGAGGGCGAAGATGCCCATCCGGCTCAGCGCGCCGCCGGTGAACATCGACAGGATGCCGCCGATGCCGGAGGCCGCGCCTTCCATGAAATTGCGCAGCGCGGCGCCGTCGATCCCCGGCACGGGGATGAAGGTGCCGAGCCGGTAGACGATCAGGAGACCGATCGTGAAGAGGATCCGCTGACGGAGCTCGGTGGCCTTGCCGAAGGCCCCCCAGCTCATGTTGGCGGCCATCTGTTCTGCTGCTGATGCCATCGGGGCTCTCTTGTCATGTCAGCGCCGCCGGACCGGGGTCTTCCGGTCGGCGGCGCGGGAACAGTCGGTGACGGGGGCGGGGAGCGCAAGGCCCCCCGGCCACCGATTATTCGGCGGCGGCCGCCGGCGCGGTGACGGTGAGCTTGCCGCCCGCCTTCTCGACCGCCTCGATCGCGCCCTTGGACGCACCGGTGACGGCGATGTTGGCCTTGGAGGTGAACTCGCCCTTCGACAGGACGCGGATGCCATCGCGCTTGCGACGGATCAGGCCCGACGCGACCAGCGCGTCCTCGGTGATGTCCTGAGCGGCGTCGATCTTGCCGGCGTCGATGAACTTCTGGATCAGGCCCAGGTTGACGACGGCGTATTCGCGGCGGTTCGGCTTGTTGAAGCCGCGCTTGGGCAGGCGCTGGTAAAGCGGCATCTGGCCGCCCTCGTAGCCCTTGATGGCCACGCCCGAACGGGATTTCTGACCCTTGATACCACGGCCGCCCATCTTGCCGGTGCCGGAGCCCGGACCACGGCCGACGCGCTTGGCTTTCTTGGTCGCGCCCGGATTGTCGCGCAGTTCGTTGAGTTTCATGTCGCTTCTCCTTGATGCCGGAACTGCCCCCCAGCGACGGATGGGGCAAACACGGCGTGACGAATGGGATTCGGCCCACAGAGGGGCACCGGCGGCGTATACGACCCTCGGGCCCGGGTTTCAAGCGCCCTGCCCTATGGCAGGAGCACGAGCCCCCCGGATATCAGGAGCAGCGCACCGGTGATCCGCCGCCATGCCGCTCCGCCGGGAGCCAGCTTTTCGAGCAGCACCAGCAGTGCCAGACCTGCAATCCAGAGCGGGCTCATCACTCCGCCCACGAAAAGCAGCAGCATCAGCGCCCAGCAGCAGCCAAGGCAGTACCCGCCGTGACCGAGGCCCACTGTCAGTGCGCCGCGCCAGCCCTGCCCGCGATGCCGGATCAGCCAGTCGACCGGGGATCGGCAGTGCCGCAGGCAAGCCGCCTTGGCGGGGCTGAGTTGCCAGATCCCGGCGGCCAGCAGCAACGGGCCGGACAACCCGTCGCTGGCGCTTGCCATCCCTGCTGTCAGCAGCCCGGCCCGCGACAGCAGGAACTGCGCCACCGTCGCAGCGAGGCTGAAGCCGAGCCAGACCAGCAGGTAGCCCGCCACGAAGATCGCGGTCGCAGGGAAAGGCGCGGTGCCGCTGGCGCGCCGGTTCAGCGCGGCCGCCAGCAGGATCACGGGCGTGGCCGAGGGCAGCATCATCGCCACCATCATCACCCACCACATGACGATCATCGCCAAGCCATGACCTAGGGACCAGTCCGGGCTTACAGGGGCCGCCTCGCCTCCGTGCCCGGGCATCATGCCGTCGCGCGGCATCACGCCACCCCCCGCAAGCGTGTAGGCCCATGCCAAAAGGCAGATCGCCGCCACTAGAACGATGCAGAGCCCACGGTCGCGCCGCAGCAGTCCCGCCAATGTGGCGGGCGCCGTTTCAGGCATGGACGACGCCCTGACCGCTGTGGTGCAGCCGGTTGAACTGCCCATAGCTGTCGGAGAGGTCCAGCGCGATGGCGCTGTCGGCGCCGCTGCGCGAGGTGGCGCTGCCGATCTCGGCCAGCTCGAACTCGATGCCGCCGGGGATCTGGATCCGCACCCGATGCTCGCCATCCGAATGCGGCGGACGGATCGGCCGACCCTCGCCGGTGAGCACCCCGGGGATCGAGAGCCGGGCGCGGCGGGCCTCGATGTCGAGGTCGAGATCGATCGGCCGATACAGCGTCGGGTGGAGGAGGTCCGACATGGCCCGGAACACCCACCAATGGGTGGCCGCCTCCTCGGTCTCCTCGCCATGCAGCACGCGTTCGAGCGCGTCGCGCTGGTCGGCTGCCGCGCGCTCGTCGATCACCGCCTGCAACTCCCCGCCCCCTTCGAAGATCGGACCAGGCCATGCGTAGAGCAGCGCGATCCTCAGCCCGTCGAGACGGATGTCGCCGAAATGGCCGGTGTCGATGCTGAGCGCCTCGAAGCCCCTGCAATGGCCATGGGTGGGCAGATCCTCGAACTGGCACGGGCAGCCATAGCCGCAATTGCAGTTTCCGAAGGAACTGCCCTCGATGGACCAGTCTATCATGGCCGCCTCCCCTGCTGGGAACCGCCCGCCCGCACGAGGCGGGATCGAGGTCGGGCCGGACCGCCGCGCGGCCGCGAACCTGACGCAATCATAGCAGCGCCGTCCGAGTCGCGGGAGATCCCATGCGAAAGGGGCGCCGCGGTTTCCCGCGACGCCCCTCCATCCGCGCTGAGCCGGTGGCTCAGGCTTTCTCTTCGACGATCTGCACGAGGTGCGGGATCGAGTTCACCATGCCGCGCACCGAGGGGGTGTCCTCAAGCTCGCGGGTGCGGTGCATCTTGTTGAGGCCCAGGCCTTTCAGCGTGGCACGCTGCGAGGCGGGGCGACGGATCGGCGAGCCGATCTGCTTGACGACGATGGTTGCCATGTCCGCTCTCCTCAGGCTTCGGCGACTTCGGCGCCGGCCTCTTCGGGCTTGCGCAGAATGTCGGCGACCTTCTTGCCGCGACGCTGGGCGACCGCACGCGGCGACTGCTCGGCGCGGAGGCCGTCCAGCGTGGCGCGGATCATGTTGTACGGGTTCTGCGAGCCGAGCGACTTGGACACGACGTCCTGCAGGCCCAGCATCTCGAACACCGCACGCATCGGGCCGCCGGCGATGATGCCGGTACCCGCCGGAGCGGCACGCATCACGACGCGGCCGGCGCCGTGGCGGCCTTCCATGTCGTGGTGCAGGGTCCGACCCTCGCGCAGCGGCACGCGGATCAGGTTGCGGCGCGCCTGCTCGGTGGCCTTGCGGATGGCCTCGGGGACCTCCTTGGCCTTGCCCTTGCCGAAGCCGACGCGGCCCTTCTGGTCACCGACGACGACGAGCGCCGCGAAGCCGAAGCGCTTGCCGCCCTTGACGGTCTTCGAGACCCGGTTGATCGCCACGAGACGATCGGCGAATTCCGGGTTCTCGTCGCGGTCGCGGCGACGGTTGTCACGTTCTGCCATGTTACGTCTCCTCAGATCTTCAGGCCGGCGTCACGGGCCGCATCAGCGAGCGCCTTGACCTTGCCGTGGAACAGGAAGCCGCCGCGGTCGAAATAGGCTTCGGACACGCCGGCCGCCTTCGCACGCTCTGCGATCGCCGCACCGACCTTCGCGGCCGCCTCGACGTTGTTCTTCCCGACGATGCCCAGATCCTTCTCGAGCGAGGAGGCCGAGGCGAGAGTGACGCCGTTGACGTCGTCGATCAGCTGCACGCTGATGTTCTTGTTGCTGCGGTGCACGGAGAGGCGCGGCCGCCCCGCATTCACCTTGCGCAGCTTGCTCCGGACGCGCTGACGGCGCTTCAGGAACAGTTCCCGTTTGCTGTTTGCCATTTTTCGCGTCCTTACTTCTTCTTGCCTTCCTTGCGGAAGATGAACTCGCCCTTGTAGCGGATACCCTTGCCCTTGTAGGGCTCGGGCGCACGCCACTCGCGAATGTTCGCCGCAACCTGGCCAACCTGCTGCTGGTCGATACCCTCGACCACGATCTCGGTCTGCTTGGGCGCCGTGACCGTGACGCCCTGCGGCACCTCGAAGTTCACGTCGTGGCTGTAGCCGAGCGCCAGCTTCAGGGTGTTGCCCTGCATCTGCGCGCGGTAGCCCACGCCCTGGATCTCGAGCTCTTTCTTGAAGCCCTCCGAGACGCCGGTGACGAGGTTCTGCACCATCGAGCGGGACATGCCCCACTGCTGACGGGCGCGCTTGGACAGGCCGCGCGGCGTGACCGAGATCGCGCCGTCCTCGAGCTTCAGCGTGACGTCGTCGGTGGCGGTGAAGCTGCGGGTCCCCTTGGGGCCCTTCACCTCGACCGTCTGGCCGGAGACGTTGGCGGTCACGCCGCTGGGCAGAGCGACCGGGCGTTTACCGATACGAGACATTCCGGACCCTCCTTAGAATACGGTGCAAAGCACTTCGCCGCCGACATTGGCTGCGCGTGCGTTTGCATCCGACATCACGCCGCGGGGCGTGGAGACGATCGAGACGCCGAGACCCTGACGCGGAGCCGGGAGGTCCTGGACGCTCATGTAGACGCGGCGGCCGGGCTTGGACACGCGCTTGAGCTCGCGGATCACCGGTGCGCCTTCGTAGTAGCGCAGGCTGATCTCGAGCGCGGGGTGCCCGTCCTTGCCGGTCGTCTTCTCGTAGCCGCGGATGTAGCCCTCGTCCGCGAGGACGTCGAGCACCCAGGCGCGCAGCTTGGAGGCGGGGGTGATGACGGTGGACTTGTGACGCATCTGCGCGTTGCGGATGCGGGTCAGCATATCACCGATGGGATCGTTCATCTGTGGACCCTCCTTACCAGCTCGACTTGACCATGCCGGGGATTTCCCCGTTCGAGCCGAGCTCGCGCAGCATGATCCGGCTGAGTTTCAGCTTGCGGTAATAGGCGTGCGGACGCCCCGTCAGCTGGCAGCGGTTGTGAAGACGGGTGGGCGAGCTGTTGCGCGGCAGTTGCGCGAGCTTCAGGTTCGCCTTGAAGCGCTCTTCCACGGGCTTGTCTTTGTCGTTCGCGATCGCCTTGAGCTCGGCGCGCTTGGCGGCATACTGCGCCACCAGACGCTCGCGCTTCTTCTCGCGTTCGATCATGGATTTTTTGGCCATATCTCTCTTTCCTCCCGCGGATCAGCTGTTGAACGGCATGTTGAAATGCTTCAACAGCGCCTTCGCTTCCGCGTCGGTCTTCGCGGTGGTGCAGATGACGATGTCCATGCCCCAGACCTCATCGACCTTGTCGAAGTTGATCTCCGGGAACACGATGTGCTCCTTCAGGCCCATGGCGTAGTTGCCACGGCCGTCGAAGCTCTTGCCCGAGACGCCGCGGAAGTCGCGGATCCGGGGCATCGCCACGGTGATCAGGCGATCGAGGAATTCGTACATCCGGTCGCCACGCAGGGTCACCTTCGCACCGAGCGGCATGTCCTCGCGGACGCGGAAGCCGGCGATCGACTTCTTGGCCTTGGTGACGACGGCGCGCTGACCGGCGATCGTCGAAAGATCGTCCTGGGCGGACTTGGCTTTCTTGGAATCGCGGACGGCCTCGGCCCCGGCGCCGATGTTCAGGACGATCTTGTCCAGGCGCGGGATCTGCATGTCGTTCTTGTAGCCGAACTCTTCGCGGAGCTTGGCCTTGATCTCGTCGGCGAAGGTCGCCTTGAGACGCGGGGTGTAGTTCGCGGTATCGAGCATCAGATCACGTCCCCGGTGGTTTTGGCGAAACGCACCTTCTTGCCGTCTTCCTCGCGGAAGCCGACGCGGGAGGCTTTGCCGTTGGCATCGACGATGGCCAGGTTCGACAGCTGGATCGGCATCGCCTTGGGCTGGCGGCCGCCCTGGTCGGTCTGGCTCTGCTTGACGTGGCGGATCGCGACGTTGATGCCCTCGACCACGGCCTTGCCGGCCTTCGGGTCGACGGACTGGATCTCGCCGGTCTTGCCCTTGTCCTTGCCGGTCAGGACGACGACCTTGTCACCTTTGCGGAGTTTGGCAGCCATTACAGCACCTCCGGCGCGAGCGAGATGATCTTCATGAAGTTCTTCGCGCGCAGCTCGCGAACCACCGGCCCGAAGATACGGGTGCCGACCGGCTCGTTGTTGTTGTTGAGGATGACGGCCGCGTTGCGGTCGAAGCGGATCGAAGTGCCGTCTTCGCGGCGAACTTCCTTGGCGGTGCGCACGACGACGGCCTTGCGGACGTCACCTTTCTTCACGCGGCCACGGGGGATCGCTTCCTTGACGGACACCACGATGATGTCGCCGACCGACGCATACCGGCGGTGCGAACCGCCGAGGACCTTGATGCACTGCACCCGGCGTGCGCCGGAGTTGTCAGCGACATCCAGATTGGTCTGCATCTGGATCATGGGTTTCTCCCGACCTTTGGGGGGCTCTCGATGGCCTTCTCCCCAGGGTTTCGTTCAAGCTGGAAGATGAGGCGCCTTACTCGGCGATCACTTCCCAGCGCTTGGTCTTGGACTTCGGGGCGCACTCCTGAATGCGGACGGTATCGCCGACATTGAAGGTGTTCGCCTCGTCGTGAGCCCGGTACTTCTTGGACTTACGGATCGTCTTCTTCAGAACCGGATGCGTGAAACGACGCTCGACCGAAACGGTGACGGTCTGCGCGTTCTGGTTCGAGGTCACGACGCCTTGCAGGATGCGTTTGGGCATGGGCTCAGGCCTCCGTGCCGGCGGCCGCGGCCGCCTTCTGGTTCAGAATGGTGTGGATACGGGCGACGTCACGCTTGACGACGCGCATCCGCGCGGTGTTCTCGAGCTGGCCGGTGGCCTGCTGGAAGCGCAGGTTGAACGCTTCTTTCTTCAGATCGACAAGCTGCTCGCGGAGCTGGTCCGCGGTCTTGTCGCGGAGTTCCTTGGCATGGAGCGCCATGGGGCTTTCCTTTCGACATCACCGGAAGGCCCCTTTCATCATCGAGAGGGTCACCCTGATTCCGGTGGACTAGGTGAATGAGCGCTGTCCCTAGACGACATGGGCACAGGATGCAAACCCTTTCTCCCGCAAGGGCGCCGCAGCCGCGGACCGGGGTCATGGTTCGGGCTACACGCGGTGGCGGTGCCGCCATATCTCGGTGTCGGGCCAGCGGGCATGGTGTCTCTCGAAGCGCGCACCCAGCCGTCGGGCGACCGCCTTCGAGCGGTGATTGGCGGGATCAATATAGCTGGCCGGGGGCGGCCAGCCCAGATCCTCCAAGAGATCGCGCACCGCCATGGCCGCCTCGGTGGCGTAGCCCCTGCCCTCATGGCCCTCCCAGAGAAGCCAGCCGATCTCGGCCTCGTCCCAGCCTTCGGGATGCCAGACGCCGGCCAGTCCGATCGGAACATCGTGGTGCAGCAATGTGTAATTGCCGAACCCCTTGATGTCCCAAAGTGCCAATTCGACGCAGAACGCCTTGAACGCCTCCGGACGGTCCAGCGGCCCCAGAGCCATCGCCGAGCGTGGGCTGGCGTAGAAGCCGATATAGGGCTCGAGATCGCAGGGCTCCGGTCGCCGCAGCACCAGCCTCTCGGTCCGCAGCCGTTCGGGGATCAGCGCTCCATCGATGCCGGACATGGCGCCTCCTCGCGGCGAGGCGCATGCGCCGCGCCGCCGCTCGTAGCATGAGGCATCATACCAGAATGGCACTCGGGCAAGGCGGCTTGTGACCAGGCATCCACTTTGGTCAGAGGCGCGGAACGAGAAAGCCCCCGCCGAGCGCTCGGCGGGGGCCTCTTTGTCGTCGTCGGAGCCGGAGCTCCGGACCGGCTTACCAGTCCTCGCGAACCACGGTGCGGGTCTTGATCGGCAGCTTCATCGCAGCAAGGCGAAGAGCTTCGCGGGCGATTTCCTCGCTCACGCCGTCGATCTCGAACATCACCCGGCCCGGCTTGACCTTGGCGGCCCAGAAATCGACCGAACCCTTACCCTTACCCATCCGGACTTCGGTGGGCTTGGAGGTCACGGGCGTGTCCGGGAAGATCCGGATCCAGACCCGGCCCTGACGCTTCATGTGACGGGTCAGGGCGCGGCGGGCGGCCTCGATCTGACGCGCGGTGATGCGCTCGGGCTGCACGGCCTTCAGGCCATAGGCGCCGAAGTCCAGGTTGAAGCCACCCTTGGCCTCACCGTGAATGCGGCCCTTGTGCTGCTTGCGGAACTTGGTGCGCTTCGGTTGAAGCATGTCTCAGCCCTCCCTTACCGGCGGCCGCCGGCGCCGCGAGGCACGGGGCCTTCCTGCAGCTCGGCCTGTTTGCGGTCACGCGCCTGCGGATCATGCTCCATGATCTCGCCTTTGAAGATCCAGACCTTGATCCCGATGATGCCATAGGGGGTCTCGGCTTCGGACAGCGCGTAGTCGATGTCGGCGCGCAGCGTGTGCAGCGGCACGCGGCCCTCACGGTACCATTCGGTCCGCGCGATCTCGGCACCGCCGAGGCGGCCCGCGACGTTGACGCGGATGCCCAGGGCACCCATGCGCATCGCGTTCTGCACCGCGCGCTTCATGGCGCGGCGGAACGAGACACGACGCTCGAGCTGCTGGGCGATGGACTCGCCGACGAGCGCAGCGTCGAGCTCGGGCTTGCGGACCTCGACGATGTTGAGGTGCAGCTCGGACTTCGTCAGGTTCGACAGCTTCTTGCGCAGCGTCTCGATGTCCGCGCCTTTCTTGCCGATGATGACGCCCGGCCGCGCGGCGTGGATCGTGACCCGGCACTTGCGGTGCGGGCGCTCGATGATCACGCGGCTGATGCCGGCCTGCTTGGCTTCCTTCTTGATGAAGTCCTTGATCTTGAGGTCTTCGAGAAGAAGATCGCCGTAGTCCTTGGTGTCGGCGTACCAGCGGCTGTCCCAGGTCCGGTTGACCTGGAGCCGCATGCCGACGGGATTGACCTTGTTACCCATTAGGCTTGCTCCTCGACCTGGCGGACCTTGATGGTGAGTTCCGAGAACGGCTTGACGATCTTGCCGAACCGGCCACGGGCCCGCGGACGGCCGCGCTTCATGATCAGGTTCTTGCCGACCCAGGCCTCGGCGACGACCAGCTCGTCGACGTCGAGGTTGTGGTTGTTCTCGGCGTTCGCGATCGCGGATTGCAGGCACTTCTTGACGTCGCCGGCGATGCGCTTCTTCGAGAAGGTCAGGTCCGACAGGGCCTTCTCCACCTTCTTGCCGCGGATCATCGCGGCAACGAGGTTGAGCTTCTGAGGGCTGGTGCGCAGCATCCGGGTCTTGGCCATCGCCTCGTTATCGGCGACGCGGCGGGGATTCTTGTCCTTGCTCATGGCTTACTTCCGCTTCGCTTTCTTGTCGGCGGCGTGACCGTGATAGGTGCGGGTCGGCGAATACTCACCGAACTTCTGACCGATCATGTCTTCGCTGACGTTGACGGGGATGTGCTTGTGACCGTTGTACACACCGAAGGTCAGTCCCACGAACTGGGGCAGGATCGTCGAACGGCGCGACCAGATCTTGATCACTTCGTTGCGGCCGGACTCGCGCGACGCTTCGGCTTTCTTGAGCACGTAAGCATCGACGAAAGGGCCTTTCCAAACAGAACGAGCCATGTGTTAACGGCCTTTCTTGCGAGCGTGGCGCGAACGAAGGATGAGCTTCGACGACGCCTTGTTCTTGTCACGGGTGCGCGCACCCTTGGTCGGCTTGCCCCACGGCGTCACCGGGTGACGGCCACCGGAGGTCCGGCCCTCACCACCGCCATGCGGGTGGTCGATCGGGTTCATCGCGACGCCGCGAACGGCGGGGCGCTTGCCGAAGTGGCGGTTGCGACCGGCCTTGCCGAGATTCTGGTTCGAGTGATCCGCGTTCGAGACCGCGCCGACCGTCGCCATGCATTCCTGGCGCACGAGCCGCAGCTCGCCCGAGGAGAGACGGATCTGGGCGTAGCCGCCGTCGCGACCGACGAACTGGGCGTAGGTGCCCGCCGAACGTGCGATCTGACCGCCCTTGCCGGGCTTCATCTCGATGTTGTGAACGATCGTGCCGATCGGCATGCCCGAGAAGGGCATCGCGTTGCCGGGCTTGATGTCGACCTTGGCGCCGGCCACGACCTTGTCACCGATCGAGACGCGCTGCGGCGCCAGGATGTAGGCCTGCTCGCCGTCCTCGTACTGGATCAGCGCGATGAAGGCGGTACGGTTGGGGTCGTATTCGATGCGGGCGATGACCGCCTGCATGTCGAACTTGTTGCGCTTGAAATCGACGATCCGGTAGAGGCGCTTCGCACCACCACCACGACGACGCATCGTGATCCGTCCGGTGTTGTTCCGGCCGCCCGACTTGCTCAGACCCTCGGTGAGGGCCTTGACGGGGCGTCCTTTCCAAAGCTCCGAACGGTCGATCAGCACCAGCCCGCGCTGGCCCGGCGTCGTCGGCTTGTACGACTTGAGTGCCATGCTTTGTGTCTTCCGTTGCTTTGCGGGCCACCAGGGCCCGGTCGTTGAAGGGCCCCGAAGGTCCCCGATTCAAAGGGCCCCGAAGGTCCCCCGGTTGTCAAAAGGAGCGGCCCCGGACGAATCCGGGGCCGCGCCGATGGGGTCACCTATTAGAGACCGGTCGAGACGTCAATGCTGTTGCCCTCTTCGAGGGTCACATAGGCCTTCTTGACGTCCTTGCGGGTGCCCAGCGTGCCGCGGAACCGCTTGACCTTGCCCTTGGTGACGACGGTGTTGACCGCCTTCACCTTGACCTGGAACAGGGCCTCGACGGCTTCCTTGATCTGCGGCTTGTTGGCGTCGATCGCCACCTCGAAGACCACCGCGTTGGCCTCGGAGGCCAGTGTCGCCTTCTCGGTGATGACCGGCTTGCGGATCACGTCGTAATGTTCGGGTTTCGCGCTCATTTCAGGCGAGCCTCCAGAGCTTCGACAGCCGCCTTGGTGAGCACGAGCGTGTCACTGCGGAGGATGTCGTAGACGTTGGCGCCCATCGAGGGGAGCACGTCCAGGTTGGCGATGTTGCGCGCGGCCTGGGCGAAGCCCTCGTTGATCGCCGCGGCGTCGATGACCAGCGCCCGCTTCCAGCCGAGGTTGGCGACCTGCTTGGCGAGCACCGAGGTCTTGCCCTCGGTCTCGATGCTGTCGAGAACCACCAGCTCACCGGCCTTCACCTTCGCCGAGAGGGCGTGCTTGAGGCCGAGCTTGCGGAACTTCTTGGTCAGGTCGTGCTCGTGGCTGCGCGGCGTCGGGCCCTTGTAGGTGCCACCGTGACGGAAGATCGGCGCGCCCTTGGAGCCGTGACGTGCGCCACCGGTGCCCTTCTGGCGGTAGATCTTCTTGGTCGAGTAGCTGACCTCGGAACGGCCCAGCGTCGAGTGCGTGCCCTGCTGGGTACGCGCACGCTGCCAGCGCACGACGCGGTGCAGGATGTCGGCGCGCGGCTCGAGACCGAAGATCGCGTCGTCGAGATCGACGGAGCCCGCGGAGGCGCCGTCCAGCTTGATCGCTTCAGCCTTCATTGTTCTCACCCTTCTCAGCGGTGTCGATCGCGGCCTGCTCGGCCTCGGCAGCGGCCTTGGCGGCGGCTTCCTCGGCAGCCGCGGCCTCGGCGGCGGCCTCGTCGGCGAGACGCTTGGCTTCGTCGGCATGGCTCTTCAGCGCGGCCGGGAAGACCACGTGCTCGGCCAGCGGCTTCTTCACGGCATCCTTGACCGTGACCCAGCCACCCT
Source organism: Limimaricola sp. AA108-03 (assembly GCF_050847355.1). NCBI lineage: Bacteria > Pseudomonadati > Pseudomonadota > Alphaproteobacteria > Rhodobacterales > Paracoccaceae > Limimaricola > Limimaricola sp. AA108-03. Next base: position 195,908 of record NZ_CP193755.1, on the reverse strand, counting down.
TGCCGCCCGGCACCGCGCCCTTGACCATGATCAGGCCACGCTCGGCGTCGGTCTTGACGACCTGGAGGTTCTGGGTGGTCACGCGGGCGGCGCCCATGTGACCGGCCATCTTCTTGCCCTTGAAGACCTTGCCCGGGTCCTGACACTGACCGGTCGAACCGTGCGAACGGTGCGACACGGACACGCCGTGGGACGCGCGCAGACCGCCGAAGTTGTGGCGCTTCATCGCACCGGCAAAACCCTTACCGATGGAGACACCCGACACGTCGACGAACTGGCCTTCGAAGTAGTGCGCGGCGATGATTTCCTCGCCCACCTCGATCAGGTTCTCGGGGGCGACGCGGAACTCGGCGACCTTGCGCTTGGGCTCGACCTTGGCGGCGGCGAAGTGGCCGCGCATCGGCGCGCTGACGCGCTTGGCCTTGGCGGTGCCGGCGCCGAGCTGAACGGCGGTGTAGCCGTCACGCTCGATCGTGCGCTGCGCCACGACCTGTAGGTTGTCGAGCTGGAGCACGGTCACCGGGACCTGCTTGCCGTCCTCGAGGAACAGGCGGGTCATGCCCACCTTCTTGGCGATGATTCCGGAACGCAACATCGTTACCTCCCTCAGACCTTGATTTCGACGTCGACGCCGGCGGCCAGGTCGAGCTTCATCAGCGCGTCCACGGTCTGCGGGGTCGGATCGACGATGTCGAGCAGCCGCTTGTGGGTGCGGATCTCGAACTGGTCACGGGATTTCTTGTCGATGTGCGGTCCACGGAGCACCGTGAACTTCTCGATCTTGTTGGGCAGCGGGATCGGCCCGCGGACCGAGGCGCCGGTGCGCTTGGCGGTGCTGACGATCTCCGCGGTGCTGGCATCCAGCACGCGGTAGTCGAAAGCCTTGAGCCGGATACGGATATTCTGGCTTTGGGCGGCCATGTTGTTCCCCTTCAAGGGTTCGGGTTGAGAGGTCGGCCGGGCGGAATTGCCGGTCCACGTCGAACCCGTCGGAAAAGTGGTGCGGGGCGGGCGAAACACCCGCCCCGCGGCGACGTCCCGGTAAGGGGCGTCCTTACTCGATGATTTTCGACACGACGCCGGCGCCGACGGTGCGGCCGCCTTCGCGGATGGCGAAGCGCAGGCCGTCTTCCATGGCGATCGGCGCGATCAGCTCGACGTTGAACTTCAGGTTGTCGCCGGGCATCACCATCTCGGTGCCCTCGGGGAGGACGACGGTGCCGGTGACGTCGGTGGTCCGGAAGTAGAACTGCGGCCGGTAGTTCGCGAAGAACGGGGTGTGGCGGCCGCCTTCTTCCTTGGTGAGGATGTAGGCCTCGGCCTCGAACTTGGTGTGCGGCGCCACCGACTTGGGCTTGCACAGCACCTGGCCGCGCTCGACGCCGTCACGGTCGATGCCGCGCAGCAGCACGCCGACGTTGTCGCCCGCCTCGCCGCGGTCGAGCAGCTTGCGGAACATCTCGACGCCGGTGCAGGTCGACTTCTTGGTGTCGCGGATGCCGACGATCTCGATCTCGTCGCCGACATTGATCACGCCACGCTCGACGCGGCCGGTCACCACGGTGCCGCGGCCGGAGATCGAGAACACGTCCTCGATCGGCATCAGGAACGGCAGGTCGACGGCGCGCGCCGGGGTCGGGATGTACTCGTCGACCGCCTTCAGCAGCGCCTTGATCGAGTTCTCGCCGATCTCCTCGTCGCGGCCTTCCATGGCGGCGAGCGCCGAGCCCTTGATGATCGGGATGTCGTCGCCCGGGTAGTCGTAGGACGACAGCAGCTCGCGGATTTCCATCTCGACGAGCTCGAGCAGCTCCTCGTCATCCACCTGGTCGACCTTGTTCATGTAGACGACCATGTAGGGGATGCCCACCTGGCGGCCGAGCAGGATGTGCTCGCGGGTCTGCGGCATCGGGCCGTCGGCGGCGTTCACCACCAGGATCGCGCCGTCCATCTGCGCCGCGCCGGTGATCATGTTCTTCACGTAGTCGGCGTGGCCGGGGCAGTCGACGTGGGCGTAGTGCCGCGTCTCGGTCTCGTACTCGACATGCGCGGTCGAGATGGTGATCCCGCGGGCCTTCTCCTCCGGCGCGCCGTCGATCTGGTCGTAGGCGCGGAAGTCACCGAAATACTTGGTGATCGCCGCCGTCAGCGTCGTCTTGCCGTGGTCCACGTGACCGATGGTCCCGATGTTCACGTGCGGTTTGGTGCGTTCGAATTTTGCCTTGGCCATGATTGGCTCCTTCAAATTGTCAGGCGTCGTGATGGCGGGGCCCGAGAGCCCCGCCGACCGTCACGCGTACTTCTTCTGGATCTCTTCCGAGATGTTCTGCGGCACCGGCTCGTAGTGATCGAAGATCATCGAGAACTGGGCACGTCCCGAGGTCATCGACCGCAGCGTGTTGATGTAGCCGAACATGTTGGCGAGCGGCACGAAGGCGTTGATCACGTTGGCGTTGCCGCGCGTGTCCTGCCCCTGCACCTGGCCCCGACGCGAGGTCAGGTCGCCGATGACGCCACCGGTGTACTCCTCGGGCGTCAGCACCTCGACCTTCATCATCGGCTCGAGCAGCTTGGCGCCGGCCTTGCGCAGACCTTCACGCATGCACATCCGCGATGCGATCTCGAAGGCGAGCACCGACGAGTCGACGTCGTGGAACTTGCCGTCCAGCAGCTCGACCTTGAAGTCGATCACCGGGAAGCCCGCGAGCGGACCGGAGTCCATCACCGACTTGATGCCCTTCTCGACGCCCGGGATATATTCCTTGGGCACCGCGCCGCCGACGATCTTCGACTCGAACGAGTAGCCCTCGCCCGGCTCGGTCGGCATGATGTTGAGCTTCACCTCGGCGAACTGGCCCGAACCACCCGACTGCTTCTTGTGGGTGTAGGTGTGCTCGACGGCGTGACCGATGGTCTCGCGGTAGGCCACCTGCGGCGCGCCGATGTTCGCCTCGACTTTGAACTCCCGCTTGAGACGGTCGACCAGGATGTCGAGGTGGAGTTCGCCCATGCCCTTCATGATCGTCTGGCCCGACTCGAGGTCGGTCTCGACGCGGAAGGACGGGTCTTCGGCGGCGAGGCGCTGGAGACCGGCGGACATCTTCTCCTGGTCGGCCTTGGTCTTCGGCTCGACCGCGATCTCGATGACCGGATCGGGGAAGGTCATGGTCTCGAGGACGACCTGGTTCTGGGGATCACACAGGGTGTCGCCAGTGGTGGTCTCCTTGAGGCCCGCGAGCGCGATGATGTCGCCGGCAAAGGCTTCCTCAATCTCTTCGCGGTTGATGGCGTGCATCATCATCATCCGACCGACACGCTCTCGCTTGCCCTTGGTCGAGTTCATCATGGTGTCGCCCTTCTTCACCACGCCCGAATAGATGCGGGTGAAGGTCAGCGAACCGACGAAGGGGTCGTTCATGATCTTGAACGCCAGGCCCGAGAAGGGCTCGGAGTCGTCGGCATGACGCGGGATGTTGCGGGTCTCGGTCTCGTCGTCCGGCGAGAAGCCCATATAGGCGGGCACGTCGAGCGGCGAGGGCAGGAAGTCGATGACGGCGTTCAGCAGGGGCTGCACGCCCTTGTTCTTGAACGCGGAACCAGCGGCCACCGGCACGAAGGCGAGCGACAGCGTGCCCTTGCGGATCAGCTGGCGCAGGGTCGGCTCGTCGGGCTCTTCGCCCTCGAGATAGGCCTCCATCGCGGCATCGTCCTGCTCGACGGCATTCTCGATGAGCGTGGCGCGCCACTCGGCGGCGACGTCCTGAAGCTCGGCACGGATCGGCTGACGGACCCAGGACGCGCCCAGGTCTTCACCCTTCCAGACCCACTCTTCCATCTTGATCAGGTCGACGATGCCTTCGAGGTTGTCCTCGGCGCCGATCGGCAGCGCGATCGGGACCGGGGTCGCCCCGGTGCGGTCCTTGATCATCTTCACGCAGTTGAAGAAGTCGGCGCCGATCTTGTCCATCTTGTTGACGAAGACGATGCGCGGGACCTTGTAGCGGTCGGCCTGACGCCAGACGGTCTCGGTCTGCGGCTCGACGCCGGCGTTGGCGTCGAGAAGGCAGATCGCACCGTCGAGCACGGCCAGCGAACGCTCGACTTCAATGGTGAAGTCGACGTGGCCGGGCGTGTCGATGATGTTGAAGCGGTACTTGGTATCCGAAGTGCCCTCGGCGGTCGGATCTTCCTGGCGCTGCCAGAAAGTGGTCGTCGCCGCGGACGTGATCGTGATGCCGCGTTCCTGCTCCTGCTCCATCCAGTCCATGGTCGCGGCGCCGTCATGGACTTCGCCGATCTTGTGGGACTTGCCGGTGTAGAAGAGGATCCGCTCGGTCGTGGTGGTCTTGCCGGCATCGATGTGGGCCATGATGCCGAAGTTGCGGTAGCGCTGCAGAGGATAGTCGCGTGCCATGTCTGGACTCCTTCCCGCTTACCAGCGGTAGTGGCTGAACGCCTTGTTCGCGTCGGCCATCTTGTGAGTGTCTTCGCGCTTCTTCACCGCGGTGCCGCGGCCGTTCACTGCGTCGAGCAGCTCGCCGGCCAGGCGCTCTTCCATGGTGTTCTCGTTGCGCTTCGCGCTGGCATCGATCAGCCAGCGGATCGCCAGCGCCTCGCGGCGCTCGGGGCGGACTTCGACGGGGACTTGGTAGGTCGCACCGCCGACCCGGCGCGAGCGGACCTCGACCGACGGCTTGATGTTGTCGAGCGCCTCGTGGAACACCTCGACGGGCTCCTTCTTGAGACGGGTCTCGACCCGGTCGAACGCATTGTAGACGATGCGCTCGGCGACGGCTTTCTTGCCGTCGATCATCAGGTTGTTCATGAACTTCGTGACGACCCGGTCGCCGAACTTGGCATCGGGCAGGATCTCACGTTTCTCGGCGGCGTGACGACGCGACATGGCGCTCTCTCTCCTTACTTCGGACGCTTCGCGCCGTACTTCGAGCGGCGCTGCTTGCGGTTCTTGACCCCTTGGGTGTCAAGCACGCCGCGGAGGATGTGGTAACGGACGCCCGGAAGGTCTTTCACCCGGCCGCCACGGATCAGGACCACCGAGTGCTCCTGAAGGTTGTGGCTTTCGCCCGGGATGTAGCTGATGACCTCGAAGCCATTGGTCAGACGCACCTTGGCGACTTTCCGCATGGCCGAGTTCGGCTTCTTCGGCGTCGTGGTGTACACCCGAGTGCACACGCCACGCTTTTGCGGGCAGGACTCGAGGTGCTGCGACTTGGACTTGGTGACTTTCGGCTGCCGCGGCTTGCGGATCAGCTGCTGGATCGTTGGCATTGGGCGTCTTTCCCCGTTTCCTGCACATGTGTCACGGACCGGACGGCCCGCCGATTTCGATTCCTCGCACTTCACGCGTCCGTAAAGCACAAAAACCCGCGAACGCGCCCCTCTTCCGGACACGATGCGGTGGGTCTCCAGAGGATCGGGGCGCAAGGCCCGGATCGTGACCACTTCAGCTCTGATATCAGGGCGGAAAGCGGACTGCCCCCGGCCCAAGTGGTGGCCGTATAGGGGGAGTCGCGGAGGGTGTCAACTGCGCCGGGGGCCACCCGCCCCCGGGGCTGCTCCGGAGCCGCCCCGGAGCCGCGATGACAGGCGTTCGCGCCCATGCTAGTGTGCCCGCCGGAGATCGTTTCAGCCAGATGGAAAGGGCCGGGCCGCAGATGTGTGTCGTTCTGGGAAGGCGTCCGGGCCATCCGCATGCGAAGGCCTATGACTGGTGGCCGCCGCCAAGGCAAGCCGTGCCGACCAAGACCGATTCCCACTGACATCACGGAGACGATCCATGCCACAGATGGCACGAGCGCGCCTCGAGGCGCGGCAACTCTGGCTCGACTGGGCCGATGGCGGCAGCGATGCCTTTCCCTATATCTGGCTGCGGGATACCGACCCGGCCGGGTTTCACCCGCGCACCGGCGAGCGGGTCTTCGACCTGACCTCGGTGCCGCTCGATCTCGCGCCGGTGGCGGCGCGGGTGGAGGACGAGGCGCTGGTGCTGGACTGGCCCGGTGACGCCGCACCGAGCCGGTTCGACCTGAACTGGCTGCGCGAGAACCGCCCGGGCCGGCGGCGGCCCGACCCGGCCCATGTCTCCGCTAGCAGCTGGCGCGGCGATCTTGGCGCGGCCGGGATACCGCGCGCCCGCGCCTCGGATGTCGCCGAGAGCGACGCGGCCCTCGCCGACTGGCTACGGCGCAGCAAGGCCATGGGCCTCTCGATCGTCGAGGGCCTGGCGGATGACGTCGAGGCGGGCTGCCGCATCGCCCGGCGCATCGGCTTCCTGCGCGAGACCAATTTCGGCGTCACCTTCGAGGTGGTCTCGAAGCCCGACCCGAACAACCTCGCATACACCGCGGATGCGCTGCCGCTGCATACCGACCTGACCAACCAGGAGCTGCCGCCGGGCTGGCAGTTCCTGCACTGTCTCGCCAACGAGGCCGAAGGCGGCGGCTCGGTGTTCTGCGACGGCGTCGCCGTGGCCGAGGATCTGGCGCTCGAGGACCCCGAGGGGTTCGAGCTTCTCGCCAGCGTCGACATCCCGTTCCGCTTCCACGATGCGGAGACCGACATCCGGGCCCGCAAGACGGTGATCCGGCGCGGCGAAGGCGGCCGCGTCGATGAGATCTGCTTCAACGCGCATCTGGCGGACATCCTCGACATCGATCCAGCGATCATGGCGGACTACTACGCCGCCTATCGTCGGCTGATGCAGATGACCCGCGACCCGGCCTATCTGGTGACGCTGAAGCTGAAGGCCGACGAAATGGTGGTGTTCGACAATCGCCGCGTCCTGCATGGGCGCGCCGCCTTCGACCCCTCGACCGGCTTTAGGCACCTGCGCGGCTGCTATGTAGACCGGGGCGAGTTCGACAGCCGGATGCGGGTGCTCGCCCGCGCCGCCGCCCGGACCGAACCCGCCTGAGGATAGGCGGAGGGCGCTAGGTGCGCCCTCCACCCGGGGTGGACGGTGGCAGCCATCCGTGCATCATCGGCCGCATGTCCGATCCTTCCGAACGCTTTCTCGTCTTTGCCGGCATGCGCGACGAGGGCGCGTTCCTCGTCGAATGGATCTCATGGTACCGGATGCTGGGCTTCGAGATCCTCGTCGGGGTCAATGACTGCACCGACCACTCCCCTGCCCTGCTCGACGCCTTCGCACAGGCGGGCTGGCTGCGATGGTTCGAACACCGCCCGCCGGAGGGCACACCGCCCAAGCAATCCGCGCATCGTCACGCGCAGCGGCACCCCGCCACGGCCGAGACCGACTGGCTGCTGATCTGCGATGTGGACGAGTTCCTCGTGCTGCACCGGGGCGACGGCACGATCGCATCCTATCTCGACGATCTGGGCCGCGACTTCCTGGGGGTCGCGTTCCACTGGCAGTGCTTCGGCACGGGCGGCTGGAAGCGCTACCAGCCGGGCCTCGTGCATCGGCAGTTCCGGCGGCGCGGCCCCTCGCAGCGCCCCGCCAACGTTATGGTCAAGACGCTGTTCGGCACCCCGCGCCGCTTCGGACGCTGGAGCGATCACATGCCCTGGGCGTTCGACGGGGAATGGGACCGGGGCAGGAACCGCATCGTCGACAGCGAAGGGCGGATCATCGAGGAGCTTCTCACCGGTCCGCATCCGGTCCGCTATACCGATGTCTCACAGGTGACGCATCGCTATGCGCAGATGAACCATTACGTGCTGCGCTCGGTCGAACAGTTCGAGGCCAAGCGCGGCACGCTCTCGGCCACGGCGGCCAAGGATCGTTATACGCAGGCGTTCTTCGAGGCACGCGACCGCAACGGGCGACGGGATCTCTCGGCGCTGGCCCATGCCACGGCCTTCGACCGCGTTCATGCCGAGGCGATGGCCCTGCCCGGCGTCGCAAGGCTGCATCACCTGTGCTGCGCCGATCTGGTGGCGCGGCTCTGCGCGCATCAGGGCCGCGCGCCGCAGGACGATCGAAGATGGCGTGCGGAGATCGCGGCGGCCGAGACGGCGGGTTGAGTGTTTCACGTGTGGCGGCGGCCTAGCCCTCGGGTTCCTGGATCGCCCGCCCCCGTGCCAAGGCCGTGCGCAGCGCCTCGGGCAGTTCCATGAAGGCCGGGTCGGGCTGCGTGCCGAGCGCGTCGAGATACTTGCTGAAATAGCAGCGAAGCGCCGCCGCCGCGGCGGCCTGTGCGATCTCATCCTCCGACAGCCCATGCGCCCTGAGCCCCGCGATCCGCGCCGGGCCGATCGCCGTGGCATCCTCGACGATATCGGCGGCATAGCCCATCAGATCGGCCTCCTGCGGGGTGATCGAGGTATGGCCCCGCTCGGTCGCGATCCGCTCCAGCTCTTCGGGTGTCATGCCGTTGTCGAGCAACACCTTGCCATGGGCCAGCGCGCAGTACGAGCTGCGCAGCGCCAGCGCGGCGGCCAGCGTGACCAGCTCGTAGCGCCGCAGCCCCATCCGTTTCTTGAGCGCCGACGTCATGGCCTCGAAATGATCCGCCAGTTCCGGCAACCGCACGCAGGTCCGGTGCAGGTTGTAGATCCGCCCATGCTGTTTCTTGGCAGCCGCATAATAGGCGGCGGCGGGGCCGGACGCCTCCGCCTCCCCGATTTCGGCGATGAAGCTCATCTGCGCCTCCATGACAGGACCTTGGGCCCGGCCGAGCGGCCATGGGCCCCCGCATACAGTATCCGCCCGCGCGACGATCCTGCCAACGGGCATGCGCGAAGCCCGCAGCAAAAAAGGGCCCCCGGTTTCCCGGGGGCCCTTCGGCGTTTCACGATGATCGGCCGGCGATCAGTCGCGGCTGTCCTCGGCGCGGGCCGAGATCGTGTCGAACTGGTCGTCCGACATCGGCTGCTCCGAGGGAGCCGCCAGCGCCGCGGCCTGCTCGGCCGCCTCGCGCTTCTGCTCGATCACCGAATGATCGCGGTCGTGGGCGATCTTGCGGACGCGGCTGGTCGCGCCGCCGGTACCCGCCGGGATCAGGCGGCCGACGATGACGTTCTCCTTGAGACCCACCAGCTTGTCGCGCTTGCCCTGGACCGAAGCCTCGGTGAGCACGCGGGTGGTTTCCTGGAACGACGCCGCCGAGATGAAGCTGCGGGTCTGCAGCGACGCCTTGGTGATGCCGAGCAGGACCGGCACGCCCTGGGCCGGACGGCCGCCCTTGGAGATCGCCTTCTCGTTGGCCTCGTCGAACTCGGCCTTGTCGACATGCTCGCCCTTCAGCAGCGTGCTCTCGCCCGAGTCCATGATCTCGATCTTCTGCAGCATCTGGCGAACGATCACCTCGATGTGCTTGTCGTTGATCTTCACGCCCTGCAGTCGATAGACGTCCTGCACCTCGGCGATCATGTAGTCGGCCAGAGCCTCGACGCCCATGATGGCGAGGATGTCGTGCGGCGCGGGGTTGCCGTCCATGATGTAGTCACCCTTCTGCACGAAGTCGCCTTCCTGCACCGGGATGTGCTTGCCCTTGGGCACCATGTACTCGACCTTGTCGCGCCCTTCCTCGGTGGGCTCGATCGCGATGCGACGCTTGTTCTTGTAGTCCTTGCCAAAGCGCACATAGCCATCGATCTCGGCGATGATCGCGTGGTCCTTGGGACGACGTGCCTCGAACAGTTCCGCCACCCGCGGCAGACCGCCGGTGATGTCCTTGGTCTTGGCGCCCTCGCGCGGGATCCGCGCCACAACGTCGCCGGCCTGGATCTGCTGGCCGTCCTCGACCGAGAGGATCGCGTCCACCGACATCGGGTAGGTCACCGGGTTGCCGCTGTCGGTGCGGACCGGTTCGCCATCCTCGCCCACCACGATGATCTCGGGCTTGAGCTCGTTGCCCTTGGGCACCGAACGCCAGTCCGTGACGATCCGCTGGGTCATGCCGGTCGCGTCGTCGGTGTCCTCGCGCACGGCGATGCCGTTCACTAGGTCGACGAAGCGCACGGTACCGGCCTTCTCGGCGATGATCGGCAGGGTGTAGGGGTCCCACTCGAACATCTTCTCGCCGCGCTTCACCTCGGCGCCCTCCTTGAGGAAGACCTTGGTGCCGTAGCCGATCTTGTGGCTGGCGCGCTCCTCGCCATCCTCGCCCATGATCGCGATGACCATGTTGCGGCCCATGACGATCTGCTCGCCCGCGGCGTTCTCGAGGAGGTTGGCGTTGCGGAACTCCACCTTGCCCGACTGGCTCGCCTCGAGGAAGGACTGCTGGCCACCCTGCGCCACACCGCCGATGTGGAAGGTCCGCATCGTCAGCTGGGTGCCCGGCTCACCGATCGACTGCGCCGCGATGATGCCCACGGCCTCGCCCTGGTTCACCATGGTGCCGCGCGCGAGGTCACGCCCGTAGCACATCGCGCAGACGCCGTCCTCGGCCTCGCAGGTGAGCGGGCTGCGGATGCGCATCTTCTGCACCGCGGCCTGCTCGATCAGGTCGGCCTTGCGCTCGTCGATGAGCTCGCCCGCCGCGACCAGCACCTCGTCGGTGCCGGGCTTGAGCACGTCATCAGCCGAGACCCGGCCCAGCACGCGCTCGGAGAGCGGCGAGACCACCTCGCCGTCATTGACCGCCGCTTCCGCGGTGATCGCCCGGTCGGTGCCGCAGTCATGCTCGCGCACGATGCAGTCCTGCGCCACGTCGACGAGACGACGGGTCAGGTAGCCCGAGTTCGCGGTCTTGAGCGCGGTGTCCGACAGACCTTTCCGCGCGCCGTGGGTCGAGTTGAAGTACTCGAGCACGGTCAGGCCTTCCTTGAAGTTCGAGATAATCGGCGTCTCGATGATCTCGCCCGACGGCTTGGCCATCAGGCCGCGCATGCCGCCCAACTGCTTCATCTGGGTGACCGAGCCACGCGCACCGGAGTGGGCCATCATGTAGACCGAGTTGGGCTCGGCCTCGGCACCGGTCTCGTCCTTCTTGTTGGCCGAGATGGTGGTCATCATCGCTTCGGTGACCTTGTCGTTGCACTTCGACCAGGCGTCCACGACCTTGTTGTACTTTTCGCCCTGGGTGATCAGGCCGTCCATGTACTGCTGCTCGAAATCCTTGACCTGGTCGCGGGTCTCGTCGACCAGCGTCCACTTCGCGTCGGGGATGACCATGTCGTCCTTGCCGAAGGAGATGCCCGCCTTGAAGGCCTCCTTGAAGCCCGCGGACATGATCTGGTCGCAGAAGATGACCGACTCCTTCTGGCCGCAATAGCGGTAGACGGTGTCGATGACCTGCTGGACTTCCTTCTTGCGCAGCAGGCGGTTCAGCAGCTCGAACGGCGCCTTGGCGTTGAGCGGCAGCAGACCGCCGAGCCGCAGGCGGCCCGGGGTGGTCTCGAAGCGCTTGACGACCTCGTTGCCCTCTTCGTCGATCTGCTTGATCCGCGCGGTGATCTTGGCGTGCAGATGCACCTCGCCGGCGTTCAGCGCGTGCTCGACCTCGTCGATCGAGTTGAACGACATGCCCTCGCCCTTCATGCCTTCACGCATGATGGTCGTGTAGTAGAGGCCGAGAACCATGTCCTGCGACGGCACGATGATCGGCGCGCCGTTGGCGGGCGACAGCACGTTGTTCGTGGACATCATCAGGACACGCGCTTCCAGCTGGGCTTCCAGCGAGAGCGGCACGTGCACGGCCATCTGGTCACCGTCGAAGTCGGCGTTGAAGGCCGAGCAGACCAGCGGGTGAAGCTGGATCGCCTTGCCCTCGATCAGCTGCGGCTCGAAGGCCTGGATGCCGAGACGGTGCAGGGTGGGCGCGCGGTTGAGCATCACGGGATGCTCGCGGATCACCTCGTCGAGGATGTCCCAGACCTCGGGCCGCTCCTTCTCCACGAGCTTCTTCGCCTGCTTCACGGTCGAGGAGAGACCCTTGGCCTCCAGCCGCGAGTAGATGAAGGGCTTGAACAGCTCGAGCGCCATCTTCTTGGGCAGGCCGCACTGGTGCAGCTTCAGCTCGGGGCCGGTCACGATGACCGAACGGCCCGAGAAGTCGACCCGCTTGCCCAGAAGGTTCTGGCGGAAGCGGCCCTGCTTGCCCTTGAGCATGTCCGAGAGCGACTTCAGCGGACGCTTGTTGGCGCCGGTGATGACGCGGCCGCGGCGGCCGTTGTCGAACAGCGCGTCCACGGATTCCTGCAGCATCCGCTTCTCGTTGCGCACGATGATGTCGGGCGCGCGCAGCTCGATGAGCCGCTTGAGGCGGTTGTTGCGGTTGATCACCCGGCGATACAGGTCGTTGAGGTCCGAGGTCGCGAAGCGGCCGCCATCGAGCGGCACCAGCGGGCGCAGCTCGGGCGGGATCACCGGGATCACGGTCAGCACCATCCACTCGGGACGGTTGCCGCTTTCGATGAAGCTCTCGACGATCTTCAGGCGCTTGATGATCTTCTTGGGCTTCAGCTCGCCGGTCGCCTCCTTGAGGTCGGCGCGCAGCTGCTCGGCCTCGCCCTCGAGGTCGATCTGGGCCAGCATCTCGCGGATCGCCTCGGCGCCGATATTGGCCGAGAACGCGTCGGCGCCGTACTGGTCCTGCGCGTCGAGGAACTGCTCCTCGGTCATCAGCTGGCCATAGGTCAGGTCGGTGAGACCCGGCTCGATGACGACGTAGTTCTCGAAGTAGAGGATCCGCTCGAGATCACGAAGCGTCATGTCCAGCATGAGGCCGATCCGGCTCGGGAGCGACTTCAGGAACCAGATATGGGCGACGGGCGCGGCCAGCTCGATATGGCCCATGCGCTCGCGACGGACCTTCTGCAGCGTCACCTCGACGCCGCATTTCTCGCAGACGACGCCGCGATACTTCATGCGCTTGTACTTGCCGCACAAGCATTCGTAGTCCTTGATCGGCCCGAAGATGCGGGCGCAGAACAGGCCGTCGCGCTCGGGCTTGAAGGTCCGGTAGTTGATCGTCTCGGGCTTCTTGATCTCGCCGAAGGACCAGCTGAGGATCCGTTCCGGCGAGGCCAGCGATACCTTGATCTCGTCGAAGGTCTTGGCCGGGGTCAGCGGATTGAACGGGTTGTTCGTGAGTTCCTGGTTCATTTCAAATCCTTGAATCTAGGCAGAGGGCGACGGCGTGCCGCGCACCCCGTCGGGGGTGCGCGGCGGAACGCCGTTACTCGTCCTCCGCGTCCAGGAGTTCCATGTTGAGGCCGAGGCCCCGGACTTCCTTCACGAGGACGTTGAACGATTCCGGCACGCCGGCCTCGAAGTTGTCCTCGCCCTTGACGATGCTCTCATAGACCTTGGTCCGGCCCGCCACGTCGTCCGACTTCACGGTCAGCATTTCCTGCAGCGTGTAGGCGGCGCCGTAGGCTTCCAGTGCCCAGACCTCCATCTCCCCGAAGCGCTGGCCGCCGAACTGCGCCTTGCCGCCCAGCGGCTGCTGGGTGACGAGGCTGTACGGCCCGGTCGAACGCGCGTGGATCTTGTCGTCCACGAGGTGGTGCAGCTTGAGCAGGTACTTCACGCCCACCGTCACCTTGCGCGAGAACTTCTCGCCGGTGCGGCCGTCGAACAGGTCCGACTGGCCCGAGCTGTCGAAGCCGGCGCGCTTGAGCGCGTCGTTGACGTCGGGCTCCTTGGCGCCGTCGAAGACCGGGGTGGCGATCGGAACGCCGCGATGCACGTTGGTCGCGATCTCGGCGACGCGCTCCTCGTCCATGCCGGCGATGCCCTCTTCGTAGACATCGTCGCCATAGGCGATGCGCAGCGCCTCGCGCACCGGGGTGAGATCACCCGAGCGGCGGTACTCCTGCAGCGCCTCGTCGACCTGGATGCCGAGGCCGCGCGCGGCCCAGCCCATGTGGGTCTCGAGGATCTGACCGACGTTCATGCGCGACGGCACGCCCAGCGGGTTGAGACAGAAGTCGACCGGCGTGCCGTCGGCGAGGAACGGCATGTCCTCCATCGGCACGACGCGGGAGATGACGCCCTTGTTGCCGTGACGGCCGGCCATCTTGTCGCCCGGCTGCAGCTTGCGCTTCACCGCGACGAAGACCTTGACCATCTTCATCACGCCCGGCGGCAGGTCGTCGCCACGACGCACCTTCTCGACCTTGTCCTCGAACCGCGCGTCGAGCGTGCGCTTCTGGATCTCGTACTGCTCGTTGAGCGCCTCGACGATCTTGGCGTCGTCCTCGTCCTCGAGGGCGAGCTGCCACCACTGGCCGCGCGACAGCGTGCCCAGCAGTTCCTCGTCGATGGTCGAGCCGGCCTTGACGCCGCGCGGCCCCTTCACCGCGGTCTTGCCGAGGATCAGGTCCTTGAGACGCGCGTAGATGTTGCGGTCGAGGATCGCCAGCTCGTCGTCGCGGTCACGCGCCAGACGATCGACTTCCTCGCGCTCGATCTGCAGCGCCCGCTCGTCCTTGTCGACGCCGTGGCGGTTGAACACCCGGACCTCGACGATGGTGCCGAAATCGCCCGGCGGCAGACGCAGCGAGGTGTCGCGCACGTCGGAGGCCTTCTCGCCGAAGATGGCGCGAAGCAGCTTCTCTTCCGGCGTCATCGGCGATTCACCCTTCGGGGTGATCTTGCCCACGAGGATGTCGCCCGGCCCCACTTCGGCGCCGATATAGACGATGCCCGCCTCGTCGAGGTTGCGCAGGGCCTCCTCGCCGACATTGGGGATGTCGCGGGTGATCTCTTCCGGCCCGAGCTTGGTGTCGCGGGCCGCGACCTCGAATTCCTCGATGTGGATCGAGGTGAAGACGTCGTCGCGCACGATGCGCTCGGAGATCAGGATCGAGTCCTCGTAGTTGTAGCCGTTCCACGGCATGAACGCGACGACCACGTTCTTGCCGAGCGCCAGCTCGCCCATGTCGGTCGAGGGACCGTCGGCGATCACCTCGCCCTTGCCGACCCGGTCACCCACCTTCACCAGCGGACGCTGGTTGATGCAGGTGTTCTGGTTCGAACGCTGGAACTTCCGCATCCGGTAGATGTCGACCCCGGCATCGCCGAGTTCGAGATCCTCGGTGGCGCGGATCACGATCCGGGTCGCGTCGACCTGGTCGATGATGCCGCCCCGGCGCGCCATGATCGCGGCGCCGGAATCGCGGGCCACGACCTCCTCGATGCCCGTGCCGACCAGCGGCGCCTCGGCCTGCAGCAGCGGCACGGCCTGACGCTGCATGTTCGAACCCATCAGCGCGCGGTTCGCGTCGTCGTTCTCGAGGAACGGGATCAGCGAGGCCGCGACCGAGACGAGCTGCTTCGGGCTGACGTCGATCAGGTCGACGCTCTCGGAAGGCGCGAGCATGTAGTCGCCCGACTGGCGGGTGTTCACCAGCTCGTTGACGAACTTGCCGTTCTCGTCGAGCGAGGCGTTGGCCTGGGCGACGGTGTGGCGCATCTCCTCGGTGGCCGAGAGGTAGTTCACCTCGTCGGTCACCTGCCCGTCCACGACCTTGCGGTAGGGGGTCTCGATGAAGCCGTACTTGTTCACCCGCGCGAAGGTGGCGAGCGAGTTGATCAGGCCGATGTTCGGGCCTTCCGGCGTCTCGATCGGGCACATCCGGCCGTAATGGGTCGGGTGCACGTCGCGCACCTCGAAGCCGGCGCGCTCGCGGGTCAGACCGCCCGGCCCGAGCGCCGAGAGACGACGCTTGTGCGTCACTTCCGACAGCGGGTTGGTCTGGTCCATGAACTGCGACAGCTGCGAGGAGCCGAAGAACTCGCGCACCGCGGCGGCGGCGGGCTTGGCGTTGATCAGGTCCTGCGGCATCACCGTGTCGATCTCGACCGAGGACATGCGTTCCTTGATCGCGCGCTCCATGCGGAGCAGGCCGACGCGGTACTGGTTCTCCATCAGCTCGCCGACCGAGCGCACCCGGCGGTTGCCGAGGTGGTCGATGTCGTCGATCTCGCCCTTGCCGTCACGCAGCTCCACCAGCGCCTTGATGCAGGCGACGATGTCTTCCTTGCGCAGCGTGCGCTGGCTGTCCTCGGCGTCGAGGTTCAGGCGCATGTTCATCTTCACGCGGCCCACGGCCGAGAGATCGTAGCGCTCGGCGTCGAAGAACAGCGTGTCGAACAGCGCCGAGGCGGCGTCGACGGTCGGCGGCTCGCCGGGGCGCATGACCTTGTAGATCTCCATCAGCGCCGATTCGCGGTTCCAGGCCTTGTTGTCGGCGGCGACCGTGTTGCGGATGTAGGGGCCGACATTGACGTTGTCGATGTCGAGAACCGGGATGTCGGTAATGCCCGCATCCATCAGGTCCTTGAGCGTGCCGCCCGTGATCTCGCCGTCCTTGTCGGTCTCGATGGTCAGCTCGTCGCCGGCCTCGACATAGATCGCGCCGGTGTCCTCGTCGATGATGTCGCGGGCGACGAACTTGCCGACGATGTTGTTGAACGGCACCAGCAGGTCGGTGACCTTGCCCTCGTCGATCAGCTTCTTGACGGCGCGCGGCGTGACCTTGTCGCCGGCCTTGGCGATCACCTCGCCGGTGGCGGCGTCCACGAGGTCATAGGCCGGGCGGGTGCCGCGTACGCGCTCGGGGAAGAACTTGGTGACCCAGGAGCGGGCCTTCTTGTCGAAGCTGTATTCGACCGTGTTGTAATAGGCATCCATGATGCCTTCCTGGTCGAGTCCCAGCGCGTAGAGCAGCGTGGTCACGGGCAGCTTGCGGCGCCGGTCGATGCGCGCGAAGACGAGGTCCTTGGCATCGAATTCGAAGTCGAGCCAGGAGCCGCGATAGGGGATGATCCGGCAGGCGAAGAGCAGCTTGCCCGAGGAATGCGTCTTGCCCTTGTCGTGGTCGAAGAACACGCCGGGGCTCCGGTGCATCTGGGACACGATCACCCGCTCGGTCCCGTTGACGATGAAGGTGCCGTTCTGGGTCATCAGGGGCATGTCGCCCATGAAGACGTCCTGCTCCTTGATGTCCTTGACGGACTTGGCGCCGGTGTCCTCGTCGACATCGAACACGATCAGCCGCAGCGTCACCTTGAGCGGCGCGCTGTAGGTCATGTCGCGGGCCTGGCACTCCTCGACGTCGTATTTCGGCTTTTCCAGCTCGTATTTCACGAATTCGAGCGTGGCGGTCTCGTTGAAGTCCTTGATCGGAAAGACCGACTGGAACACGCCCTTGATGCCTTCGCCGTCAGTCGGCTGCGGCTGGTCACCCGATTTCAGGAACAGGTCGTAGGAGGATTTCTGCACCTCGATGAGGTTCGGCATCTCCAGCACTTCGCGGATCTTGCCGTAATACTTGCGCAAACGCTTCTGGCCGAGGAAGGACTGAGCCATGGGTGTCGTCACCTTTCAGGTCTCTGCGGATCGGCGCGACCGGCGGGGAAGGCCGCGTCATCCTTGCGAGAGGGGAGTTCCGGTCCATTCGCGATCACCGTCCCACCGATGACCTCCCGACCGTGGAACCTGCCCGAGACGAGGGTCGCGCGCGACCCCCTTCCAAGACGGGTTCGGCTGGACCCGCGAAATTCGCGGATCCAGCCAATTCTTGAGGCGTGGCGCGCTGGACGCGCGCCCGCCCGGGATCAGGCCAGCTCGACCTTGGCGCCAGCGGCTTCCAGCTTCGCCTTGATCTCTTCGGCTTCCGCCTTCGGCGCGCCTTCCTTGACCTTGCCGCCGGCCTCGACGAGGTCCTTGGCTTCTTTCAGGCCGAGGCCGGTGATGCCGCGGACTTCCTTGATCACGTTGATCTTCTGAGCGCCGGCGTCTTTCAGGACGACGTCGAACTCGGTCTTCTCCTCGGCAGCGGCGCCAGCGTCGCCACCGGCCGGGCCAGCCATCATCACGGCGCCGCCGGCGGCGGGCTCGATGCCATACTCGTCCTTGAGGATGGTTTTCAGTTCCTGCGCCTCGAGAAGGGTCAGACCAACGATCTCTTCGGCGAGTTTCTTCAGATCAGCCATTTTACTTTTCCGTTCGTTCAATTGTGTTCCAACGCGAGGGCTTTCAAGCCCCCGAGGTGTCGGGTTGCCTTAGGCAGCCTTCTCTTCGATGGTCGAGAGAATGCTTGCGATGTTGCTTGCGGGCGCGCCAATGGCACCGGCGATGTTCGATGCCGGGGCACCGATGCAGCCGACGATCGAAGCGATGAGCTCCTCACGCGACGGCATCTGGGCCACGGCCTTCACACCGGCCGGATCCAGGGCCGTGTCTCCCATCGCGCCGCCGAGGATGACCAGCTTGTCGTTGGTCTTCGCATAGGCGTCGACCACCTTGGCAGCCGCCACGGGGTCTTCGGAGTAGGAGAGCACGGTCATGCCCGTGAGGTAATCGGCGATGCTTGCGCAGGGCCTTCCCTCAAGGGCGATCTTGGCGAGCTTGTTCTTGGCAACACGCACGGACCCGCCCGCGTCACGCATTTTCGCGCGCAGGTCCTGCATCTGGGCAACCGTCATGCCTTCGTAGTGGGCAACCACCACGACGCCAGAGCTTTCAAAGATCTGGCCGAGTTCCTCGACCACTTTCTCTTTCTGGGCTCTATCCACGGTTTACTCCAAGTTTGGGGGTTTCCCCCCGGCTCTGTCTGACCCCCTGATCGTCCGGGGGCCGTTCGGGTCCGCTTCAGGGTCCCGAGGCCGCGATCGCCCGAAGGAAAGCAATGTGCTTTCGAACGGAAATCCAACTCTCGTTTCCCATCTCGGGAAGGCCTTAGCGGGGTCTCCCCCTGCCCTCCGTCTCGGACAGGACGGGGCGCGAACGCCCCGCCATTCATCCCCGCCGCGGCAGGGGTGAAATCTCTATCAGGCCGCGCCGGTGGCCGAGGCCAGATCGACGCTGACGCCCGGGCCCATGGTCGAGGAGAGCGCCACCTTCTTGAGGTAGGTGCCCTTGGCGCCGGCCGGCTTGGCACGGCTCACCGCCTCGACGAAGGCGCGGATGTTCTCTTCGAGCTTCGAGGCTTCGAACGAGGCCTTGCCGATGCCGGCATGGATCACGCCCGCCTTCTCGACGCGGAACTGCACCTGGCCACCCTTGGCAGCGTTGACCGCATCGGCGACGTCCATGGTGACGGTGCCGATCTTCGGGTTCGGCATCAGGTTGCGCGGGCCGAGGATCTTGCCGAGGCGACCGACGATCGGCATCATGTCCGGCGTCGCGATGCAACGGTCGAACTCGATCTTGCCGGACTGCACGGTCTCCATCAGGTCCTCGGCGCCGACGATGTCGGCCCCGGCCTTCTTGGCCTCTTCGGCCTTCTCGCCACGGGCGAAGACGGCGACGCGCACGGTCTTGCCGGTGCCGTTGGGCAGGGTGACCGAGCCGCGGACCATCTGGTCGGCATGGCGCGGGTCGACGCCCAGATTCATTGCGATCTCGACGGTCTCGTCGAACTTCGCGCTGGCGTTGGACTTGATCAGCGAGATGGCTTCGGAGAGCTCGACGTTCTCCTTGCCGGCGAAGGCCTCGCGGGCGGCGCGGGTGCGTTTACCGAGTTTTGCCATGATCTTAGCCTTTCACCTCGATACCCATCGACTTGGCAGAGCCAAGGACGGTCTGCATCGCACCCTCGATCGAGGTCGCGTTCAGGTCCTTCATCTTCGCTTCCGCGATCTCGCGCACCTGGGCGAGGGTCACGGTGCCGGCGGTCTCCTTGCCGGGCTGCACGGCGCCCTTGGGGCGGTTGCGCTTGCCGACGGGCTTGAGACCGGCCGCCTTCTTGAGGAAGAACGACGCCGGCGGCGACTTGATCTCCATCGTGAAGGACTTGTCCTGGTAGTAGGTGATCACGGTCGGGCAGGGCGAACCCTTTTCCATATCCGCGGTCTTCGCGTTGAAGGCCTTGCAGAATTCCATGATGTTGATGCCGCGCTGACCCAGCGCCGGACCCACCGGCGGGGACGGGTTGGCTTCACCTGCCTTAATCTGGAGCTTCAGCTGCCCCATCACTTTCTTGGCCATCGGGCCTCTCCTTGTCGCAACACCCTCCGGACGCGTCCGGACGGCTCTGGTTGGCGTGGTGCGGCTCGACCGGGCGCGCCCGGCTCGCCTCCCACATCCGCGAGGCGCGCGTGGCGCGAATCGCGGCCGGAGATCGGCCGAAACCGTCCCCGGGGAAGGTCGCCGCATAGCCCGGCAGCGGCCGGGCGTCAACCCCGCACCCGATGCCCGTCGATCGCCCTCCGCGATGAGACCCGCGGGTCGAGACCCGATCCCGAGGGCTACCCAAAGAGCTCCGCCCTTTCGAAGTGAACGGTGGAACGCCCTTCGCGACCCGATCTCTCGGTTGCAGGCGATACCGCCCTACCCCGGAAACGAAGAAAGGGGCCCGCGTGGGCCCCTTTCGGAAAACATGACGCGTGCCGGACGGCGGACGCTCAGCCCTGCTTGGCCACTTGGGTGAACTCCAGCTCGACCGGGGTGGCGCGGCCGAAGATCGAGACCGTGACCTTGAGGCGCTGGTTGTCCTCGTCCACCTCCTCGACCAGACCGTCGAAATCCTCGAACGGGCCATCCTTGACCTTCACCTTCTCGCCGACCTCGAAGCGGATCAGGGTGCGCGGGCTTTCCTCGCCCTCCTGCACCCGGCCGAGGATCGCCTCGACCTCGGCGTCGCGCATCGGCATCGGCCGCCCCTGCGGCCCGAGGAACCCGGTGACCCGGTTGATCGAGGTGACGAGGTGGTAGCCCTTGTCGGACATCTCCATGTGCACCAGCACGTAGCCGGGCATGAAGCGGCGCTCGGTCGAGACCTTCTTGCCGCGACGGACCTCGATCACCTCCTCGGTGGGGACGAGCACCTCGTCGATCACGTCCTCGAGCCCTTGCTCGGCGACCTTGGTCCTGATCTGCTCGGCGATCTTCTTCTCGAAGTTCGAGAGCACGGAAACCGAATACCAGCGTTTCGCCATGTTGCCCGACACCTTCCGTCGCAGCCGGCGAAACGCCGGAGCCTCGTTGCAATTCCCGGCCCCCGATCGGGGCCTCTCAAACGGCAAAGCGGCGCGCACTCGCGCGCCGTTTCCCAAGTCCGCCGGTCAGTAGCGCCCGGCGCGGCGCAGATCAAGCCCCACGGCCCGATGCCCGATGGGCGGGATCAGCCGGCCAGCCCTTCCAGCACCGCCTGGAGACCGGAGCGGATGCCCAGATCCACGAGACTGAAGAACAGCGCGGCGACGGCGGCGAGGATGAAGATCATCACCGTGGTCAGCAGCACTTCGCGGCGGGTCGGCCAGACCACCTTGGCGATCTCGGCGCGGGTCTGCTGCGCGAACTGGACGGGGTTGGTTCTGGCCATCATCTACACCTTTCCGGGGATCGATGCGGGACATACGGGGACGCCGCGCGATCTGCAAGCGGGCGCGCCGCGGTGGTCCTGGCAGGGGCAGGGGGACTCGAACCCACGACCCTCGGTTTTGGAGACCGATGCTCTACCAACTGAGCTATACCCCTAAGACCGCCCTCCGAGTAGTCGCAATTCGCGCCGGGATCAAGGGCCCCGGAACGCATTCGGATACCAAAGCCCCCTCCCCCGCCCTTGCCCTTGCGGCGGTGGCTTGCAAGATGCGCGACGCAGCCCGGAGGAACCCCATGTCGATCGGCAAGAGACTGGCCAAGAGCGCCGCCGTGACCCGCGGCATGGGAGGAATCGCCCATGCTTGGCTCGCGCATTGCCAGCGCAACACGTCGTGGGAGCTGCGCGGCGAGGACGGGTTGCGCGCGGCACTGGCCGAGGGTCCGGTGCTGCTGGTGCTGCGCCATTCGCGGCTGATGCTGGGGCCGTTCCACTGGCCGCGCGAGGCCGGCGATCTCTCGACCCTGCACGACACCTCGCCGATCGCGCGAATCGCCGGCGATACGCATCGCAGGCGCGGGCT
The DNA here is from genome assembly GCF_050847355.1 of Limimaricola sp. AA108-03. Taxonomy (NCBI): domain Bacteria; kingdom Pseudomonadati; phylum Pseudomonadota; class Alphaproteobacteria; order Rhodobacterales; family Paracoccaceae; genus Limimaricola; species Limimaricola sp. AA108-03. The sequence goes on along the minus strand of NZ_CP193755.1, from coordinate 174,121 downwards.
GACGCCGGTGGCGATGTCGCGACGGCTTTCGAATCTCGCGATGTCGCGCATGGTGATGGAGCGGCTGCGCGCCGGTGCCAGCATCGGCATCACCGCCGACGGCCCGCTGGGTCCCGCCGGCGAGATCAACGACCCGCCGCTCGACTGGGCCCGGATCACCGGGCGACCGGTGTTCTTCTATGCCTACTCCACCGAAAGGCAGAGCCGGGCGAACAGCTGGGACCGGCTGCTGCTGCCGCGCCCGGGTGGCCGCGGCGCGGTGGTGTTCCGGCCCTGGGACCGGCAGATGCCGCGCAAGGCGGACGAAGCGGCGCGCGAGGCGGCACGCGCCGCGATGAAGGCGACGCTCGACGCGACCACGGCCGAGGCCGACGCGATGCTGGGCCTGCCCCCGGGCGACTGAGTCCCACCCCTCGAACGCGAAAAGGGCCGCCCCTCGGGGCGGCCCTTCGATCGTGACGGGACCGGGCGGCGATACCGCCCGGAAACCGGGATCACTCGATGATTTTCGACACGACGCCGGCGCCGACGGTGCGGCCGCCTTCGCGGATGGCGAAGCGCAGGCCGTCTTCCATGGCGATCGGCGCGATCAGCTCGACGTTGAACTTCAGGTTGTCGCCGGGCATCACCATCTCGGTGCCCTCGGGGAGGACGACGGTGCCGGTGACGTCGGTGGTCCGGAAGTAGAACTGCGGGCGGTAGTTCGCGAAGAACGGGGTGTGGCGGCCGCCCTCTTCCTTGGTGAGGATGTAGGCCTCGGCCTCGAACTTGGTGTGCGGCGCCACCGACTTGGGCTTGCACAGCACCTGGCCGCGCTCGACGCCGTCACGGTCGATGCCGCGCAGCAGCACGCCGACGTTGTCGCCCGCCTCGCCGCGGTCGAGCAGCTTGCGGAACATCTCGACGCCGGTGCAGGTCGACTTCTTGGTGTCGCGGATGCCGACGATCTCGATCTCGTCGCCGACATTGATCACGCCACGCTCGACGCGGCCGGTCACCACGGTGCCGCGGCCGGAGATCGAGAACACGTCCTCGATCGGCATCAGGAACGGCAGGTCGACGGCGCGCGCCGGGGTCGGGATGTACTCGTCGACCGCCTTCAGCAGCGCCTTGATCGAGTTCTCGCCGATCTCCTCGTCGCGGCCTTCCATGGCGGCGAGCGCCGAGCCCTTGATGATCGGGATGTCGTCGCCCGGGTAGTCGTAGGACGACAGCAGCTCGCGGATTTCCATCTCGACGAGCTCGAGCAGCTCCTCGTCATCCACCTGGTCGACCTTGTTCATGTAGACGACCATGTAGGGGATGCCCACCTGGCGGCCGAGCAGGATGTGCTCGCGGGTCTGCGGCATCGGGCCGTCGGCGGCGTTCACCACCAGGATCGCGCCGTCCATCTGCGCCGCGCCGGTGATCATGTTCTTCACGTAGTCGGCGTGGCCGGGGCAGTCGACGTGGGCGTAGTGCCGCGTCTCGGTCTCGTACTCGACATGCGCGGTCGAGATGGTGATCCCGCGGGCCTTCTCCTCCGGCGCGCCGTCGATCTGGTCGTAGGCGCGGAAGTCACCGAAATACTTGGTGATCGCCGCCGTCAGCGTCGTCTTGCCGTGGTCCACGTGACCGATGGTCCCGATGTTCACGTGCGGTTTGGTGCGTTCGAATTTTGCCTTGGCCATCTGCGCTGGCGCCTCGCGTGTTCGGGGGCCTCCCTGGCCCGGTTCGACATCGCGGGCGATGTATTTGCATCGGAGAGGGAAATCAAGCGCCAAGAGGCGCGCGGCTTGCACCGCGCGCCTCTTCCCCCGACGAAACGGGATCAGTTGAAGCGGTTGTCGCGCGGGAAGCCGCGCGGCGCCATGCGCCCGGCGGTGGCGCGCTTGGCGGTCCAGTCGGCGAGGTCGCTCTCGGTCCGGGTTCGGCCCGCCGGATCCTTCCAGGACAGCCCCGCCTCCAGCACGAAAGTGGTGGCGTCCGAGAGCCCGCCATCCTTGTACTTCTGCAGCCGTACGCCCTTGCCCCGGGTCATCTCGGGCAGCTCGTCGAGCGGGAACACCAGCACCTTGCGGTTGTCGCCCACCACGGCGACGGCGTCGCCGGTGACCGGCTTGCAGATCTTCGCCACCACCTCGTCCTTGACGTTCAGCACCTGCTTGCCGGCGCGGGTCTGCGCCAGCACCTCGTCCTCGTTGACGATGAAGCCGTCGCCCGCCGAGGAGGCGACCAGAAGTCGCCGCTCCGGACGGTAGAGATGCAGCGCCACGATCTGCGCCTCGTTCGGCAGGTCGACCATCAGGCGCAGCGGCTCGCCCATGCCGCGCCCGCCGGGCAGGCTGCTGGCCGAGACGGTGTAGAAACGCCCGTTCGAGCCGAACACCAAGAGCCGGTCGGTGGTCTCGGCATGCAGCACGAAGCGGCCCTTGTCGCCATCCTTGAACTTCAGCTCGCTATCGAGCGCGATATGGCCCTTCATCGCGCGGATCCAGCCCATCTCGGAGCAGACGATGGTGATCGGCTCGCGCTCGATCATCGCCTCGATCGGCACGTCGGGGATCTCGGTGCCCTCGGCGAAACCGGTGCGTCGCTGGCCGCCGGGCGAGGCATGGCCCATCAGCTTGCGGGTCTCGCGCAGCTGGTCGGCGATCGACTTCCACTGCTTGTCCTCGGAGGCGAGCAGGTCCTCGAGCCCGGCCCGCTCCTGCATCAGCGCGTCCTGCTCCTTGAGAAGCTCCAGCTCCTCCAGCCGGCGCAGGCTCCTGAGCCGCATGTTGAGAATCGCCTCGGCCTGCACCTCGGTGAGGCCACCGCCGCCAAGGCTCTCGGTCAGCGGCGAGCGGTAGTCGCGCTCGGAGACGGCGCGGACGTGGTCGCGGTCCCAGTCCTCGGCCATCAGCGCCTGTTTGGGCTGATCGTCGTAGCGGATGATGTCGATCACCCGGTCGAGATTGAGGAAGGCGGTGATGAAGCCCTCGAGCACCTCGAGCCGGTGGTCGATCTTTTCCAGCCGGTGCTGCGAGCGGCGCTGCAGCACCTCGCGCCGGTGATCGAGGAAGGCGCGCAGCACCTCCTTCAGCGAGCAGACCTTGGGCGTCAGCCCGTCGATCAGCACGTTCATGTTGAGACCGAAGCGGATCTCGAGATCGCTGTTCTTGAACAGCATCCCCATCATCATCTCGGGCTCGACCGTCTTGGCGCGCGGCTCCAGCACGATGCGCACATCCTCGGCGCTCTCGTCGCGCACATCCGCCAGAAGCGGGATCTTGCGGGTCTGGATCAGCTCGGCGAGGCGCTCGATCAGCTTCGATTTCTGCACCTGATATGGGATCTCGGTGACCACCACCTGCCACTGGCCGCGGCCCAGCTCCTCGACCTCCCAGCGCGCGCGCAGCCGGAACGAGCCCCGCCCGGTGCGGTAGGCCGTGAGGATGTTCTCGCGCGGCTCGACCAGCACGCCACCGGTCGGGAAGTCGGGGCCGGGCACGAGATCGACGAGCTTCTCATCGGAGACGCCCGGCGTCTTGATCATGTAGAGGCAAGCCTCGATCAGCTCGTGCAGATTGTGCGGCGGGATGTTGGTCGCCATGCCGACCGCGATACCGGACGAGCCGTTGGCCAGCAGGTTCGGGAAGGCCGCGGGCATCACGACGGGCTCTTCGAGCGTACCGTCGTAGTTCGGACGGAAATCGACCGCGTTCTCGGTCAACCCTTCCATCAGCGCCTCGGCGGCCGCCGTGAGGCGGGCCTCGGTGTAGCGCGCGGCGGCCGGGTTGTCGCCGTCGATGTTGCCGAAGTTGCCCTGCCCGTCCACGAGCGGGTAGCGCACCGCGAAATCCTGCGCGAGGCGGGCCATCGCATCATAGATCGCGGCGTCGCCATGCGGGTGATAGTTGCCCATCACGTCGCCAGAGATCTTCGCGGATTTGCGGAAGCCCCCGGTCGAGGAGAGCTTCAATTCGCGCATCGCATAGAGGATGCGGCGGTGCACGGGCTTCAGCCCGTCGCGCGCATCGGGCAGCGCCCGGTTCATGATCGTGGAGAGCGCATAGCTCAGATAACGCTCGCCTATGGCACGGCGCAGCGGCTCGGTCAGGTCCTGCTCCGGCAGGGCCGGGAGGGCGTCGTCAAGGGGGTCTGGCATGAAAAGCTTCCTATCGACGGGAACCATCGGCGTAAAGTCGCGGTTGGGCAGGCAACGGATCAGCGAGATCCTGCGCCGCGGAGAGCGTCACATGAGAGTGACCAAACCGGCGGGGTGTTGAGCAGAACAAGAGGTTGTCATGAAACATGTTTTCGGCATCGGTGCCACTTTTCTCCTGCTCGGCGTGGGCTATTATGAAATGTCCGGCGGCGCCGATTTCCGGCCGCAGACGATGATCGGCGCGGTGCAGGCCAGCACCCCGTCCCCCGAGATGATCGCCCGCCACGACGTCGAGCGCAGCGAGTCGGGCATTCCGGTCACCGCGATGCGCGAATTTCCCGAGAATGTCGAGTTGATCTCGGCCTCCTTCATGCCGAAGCCGGCCAAAGCCGAGCCGGTCGAGACCGTGGCCACTCCGGCCGTTGCCGAAACCATGTCGGATATCGAACTGCGCCAGATCAGCGGCGATTGGGTAAACATGCGCCAAGGCCCCGGCACCGGCCACGCCGTGCTCGACACCCTGCCCCGCGGGACCGAAGCCCGGCTGATCGAGAGCGCCGGTGGCTGGGCCAGGATCGAGATCACCTCGACCGGCGAGACCGGCTGGATGTCCGAGCGGCTGCTCGCCCCCGTCGAAGGCTGAGCCCGAAATCCATTTGCCGGGAGAGGCGCCCCCGAGGGGCGCCTTTTTCGTTGCACCCCGTCCCCTGCCCCGCCATGAGACCCGCATGGACACCCCCCGCACCCTCCTCGTCACCGGCTCCTCCTCCGGCATCGGCCTTGCATGCGCGCGCCACATGCGCGACCGGGGCTGGCGTGTCTTCGCAAGCTGCCGGGCGGAAGCCGATTGCGCGCGGCTGCGGGCCGAGGGCTTCGACGCGCCGCGGCTCGATTATGCCGATCCGGACAGCGTGGCGGAAGGGCTGGCCGCGGTGCTGGAAGCCACTGGCGGACGGCTCGACGCGCTTTACAACAACGGCGCCTTCGCCTGCCCCGGCGCGGTCGAGGACCTGCCGCGCGAGGCGCTGGCGGAAATCTTCGAGACCAACCTGTTCGGCTGGCACGACCTGACCCGGCAGGTCATCCCGGTGATGCGGGCCCAAGGCGCGGGCCGGATCGTCAACTGCTCCTCGGTGCTCGGCCTAGTGGGGGTGAAGTGGCGCGGCGCCTATGTCGCGACCAAGTTCGCGCTGGAGGGTCTGACCGACGTGCTGCGGCTCGAGATGGCCGGGACCGGCATCCACATCTCGCTGATCGAGCCGGGCCCCGTCACCTCGCGGATCCGCGCCAATTCGATTCCGCATTTCGAGCGCTGGATCGACTGGAAGGGTTCGGCCCGGCGCGCGGAATACGAAGGCCTGCTGCAACGGCTCTATGCCGAGCGTGGCCCCGACCGGTTCGAATTGCCGCCCGAAGCGGTGGCCGACAAGCTCGCCCATGCGCTCGAGGCGAAGCGGCCGCGACCGCGTTACTACGTCACCACGCCCACGCATGTTTCCGGCACGTTGCGGCGGCTGTTGCCGACGCGGGCGCTCGACTGGGTGGTGGCGCGGGGGTGAACCCGCGACACCGCGCCCCGCTTTGCCTCGAGCCGCCCGGCCGCTAGATGGTAGAGCAACCGCGAAAGGCGCCCCATGTTCGAAGATCCGCTATTCATTCTCGTCGTTCTTGCCGTCCTGATCGTCGCCGGCATCCTGATGTTCGGCGTCGGCACCTTCGGAAAGGGTGGCGATTTCAACCGCAAACACGCCAACAAGATCATGCGCTGGCGCATCGGCGCGCAATTCGTCGCGGTGCTGCTGATCCTGCTCTACGTGTTCCTGCGGGGGGTGAACTGATGGTCGTGCTGAACCGCATCTACACCCGCACCGGCGACAAGGGCGACACCGCGCTGGGCGATGGCAGCCGGGTGAACAAGGACGCGCTGCGGGTCGAGGCCTATGGCACGGTCGACGAGACCAATGCCACGATCGGGCTGGCGCGCCTGCATGCCGAGGATGAGATGGACGCCGCGCTGGGCCGCATCCAGAACGACCTGTTCGATCTGGGAGCCGATCTGTGCCGCCCGGACCCCGACCGGGATTCCGAGGCGAAATACCCGGTTCTGCGCATGACCGCCGGCCAGACCGAGCGGCTGGAGCGCGAGATCGACGCGATGAACGAGGCGCTGGAGCCGCTCCGCAGCTTCGTTCTGCCGGGCGGCTCGGCGCTGGCCGCGCATCTGCACCTGTGCCGCACCGTCTCTCGCCGGGCCGAGCGGCTGGCGGTGGCGCTGGGTCGCGCCGAGGCGGTGAACGAGCATGCGGCGCGCTATCTGAACCGGCTTTCGGACTGGTTCTTCGTCGCGGCGCGGATCGCCAATGATTCGGGCCGCGCCGACGTGCTGTGGCAGCCCGGCGCCAACCGCTGATCCCCCGCCCTTAACCCTGCCGGACGGTTCCGGGCCGTCAGTCCTTCGCCGCATGCTAGCCTGCGCTTCGCCCTCGTCGCAGAGATTGCCATGCTCGCCCTGCTCGGACTGCTCGGCCTTGCCCTTGCCGGCGCGGCGTTGCTGCCGCCCATGATCACCGAGGGCGGCTCCGAATCCGATAGCGACGAGATCGACATCGACGGGCCCGACGCGCCGCCGAAGACCGTACCGCTCGACGCAGCCTTCGCGCTGGATGGCGATTCCGCCCTCGAAGCCGCGACACCCTTGCCGCAGCGCCTGTCTGACACGGGCAGCGAGGCCCCCGACGTGATCTTCGGCGACATCGTCGACGCGGGGATGGCCGACCATGTCGAGGCCGGCGCGGGACACGATCATGTCGATCTGCGCGATGGCCCCGACCGGGCCGATGGCGGTGCCGGGGATGACGAGATCCATGGCGGGCGCGGCGAGGATACGCTTGCGGGCGGCACCGGCGATGACGCGCTGTGGGGACATGTCGGCGACGACCTGCTTCGCGGCGGTGCCGGAGACGACGCGATCCGCGCCGGCGCCGGGCATGACCGGCTGTTCGGAGGTGCGGGTCACGACGCGCTGGGCGGCGATCTGGGCGATGACATGCTGCGTGGTGGCGCAGGACGCGACGTGCTGCATGGCGGCGCCGGCGACGATCGGCTCGACGGCACCGGCGACGGCTCGGGCGTCGGGGCGGGCGATTTCCTCAATGGTGGCGCGGGCGACGACGTCATCGCGGCAGGCGCTGGCGACACCGCGCATGGCGGAGCCGGCGGTGACATCTTCGCGCTGCGCAGCGCCGAGGCGGGCGATCCGGCGGTGATCGCCGATTTCGATGCCGCGCTGGATCGGATCGTGGTGCTGCATCCCGAGGGCGCCGCGCCGGAACTGACGCTGGAGCCGCGGCCGGAAGGGTTGCTTCTGCGCGCCGACGGCGCGGCGCTGCTGCGGCTCGCCGGGATCGACGCGCTCGCGCCGGGCGCGGTGCTGCTGCTCACCGATCCCGTCGCCTGAGTCCCGCCGCGACCCCGCGCCACAGCAAACCACTTTCCTTTTCGGGCGATTTCCCCTATGGGCACCCATCCGTCTTCCTATATGGAGGCGGTACTCCATGGGCCCTGCTGGACGACATCCCGGCTTGCGCCATCACTCTCATCCCGAAAGGAGACCCCGATGTCGATCACCGTGGAAGACAAGGCCAAGGTCATCAGCGACTTCGCCACCAAGGACGGCGACACCGGTTCGCCCGAGGTGCAGGTCGCGATCCTGACTTCGCGCATCGCGACCCTGACCGAGCACTTCAAGACCCACAAGAAGGACAACCACGGCCGCCGTGGCCTTCTCAAGCTGGTCGCCCGCCGCCGTAAACTTCTCGACTACGTGAAGAACAAGGACGTCGAGCGCTACCAGGCCCTGATCGGCCGCCTCGGCATCCGCCGCTAAGGTTTTCGGGGACCGCGCCACGGCGCGGTCCCTTTGCTATCCGGGATGGCGCGGACCGGGCTCGACCCGCGTCACGGAAACACGAGAGCCAGGGGCATCCGGCCCCTCCGCAACCCGCCCCCAGGGACTGTTCACGCATTAGGGGGGCACAAGGGCCCGAAGGTCGGGCCAGAATGGAAAAGACGATGTTTCACGACGTGAAAAAATCGATCCAGTGGGGCGAAGAGACGCTGACGCTGGAAACCGGCAAGGTCGCGCGCCAGGCCGACGGCTCGGTCATCGCGACGCTGGGCGAAACCAGCGTGATGGCCAACGTCACCTTCGCCAAGGCGCCGAAGCCGGGTCAGGACTTCTTTCCCCTGACCGTCCACTACCAAGAAAAATACTACGCCGCCGGCAAGATCCCGGGCGGCTTCTTCAAGCGCGAGGCGCGCCCGACCGAGAAGGAGACGCTGACCGCGCGCCTGATCGACCGGCCGATCCGCCCGCTCTTCGTGCCGGGCTTCAAGAACGAAGTGCTGGTGATGTGCACCGTGCTGAGCCACGACCTCGTCAACGATCCCGACGTCGTCGCGATGATCGCGGCCTCGGCCGCGCTGACGATCTCGGGCGCACCCTTCATGGGTCCGATCGCCGGTGCCCGCGTCGGCTATGTCGATGGCGACTACGTGCTGAACCCGACCGTCGATGACATGCAGAACCTGCGCTCGAACCCCGAGCAGCGCCTCGATCTGGTGGTCGCGGGCACCAAGGACGCGGTCATGATGGTCGAGTCCGAGGCCTACGAGCTGACCGAGGACGAGATGCTCGGCGCCGTGACCTTCGCGCATGAGCAGATCCAGCCGGTGATCGACCTGATCATCGATCTGGCCGAGGAATGTGCCAAGGAGCCCTTCGACTTCACCCCCCCGGACTACTCGGCGCTCTACGACGCCGTGAAGGCCGCCGGCGAAGAGAAGATGCGCGCCGCCTTCGCGATCACCGACAAGCAGGAGCGCACCGCCGCCGTCGCCCAAGCCCGCGAGGACATCAAGGCCCAGCTCACCGAGGAGCAGCTCGAGGACGCGAATCTCGGCTCGGCACTGAAGAAGCTCGAATCGAGCGTGCTGCGCGGCGACGTGGTCAAGAAGGGCCAGCGCATCGACGGCCGCAACCTCGACACCGTCCGCGACATCGTCGCCGAGACCGGCCTGCTGCCGCGCACCCATGGCTCGGCGCTGTTCACCCGCGGCGAGACCCAGGCGCTGGTCGTGACCACGCTCGGCACCGGCGATGACGAGCAGTTCATCGACGCGCTGCACGGCAACTTCAAATCGAACTTCCTGCTGCACTACAACTTCCCCCCCTACTCGGTGGGCGAAGTGGGCCGCGTCGGCTCCCCCGGCCGTCGCGAGATCGGCCATGGCAAGCTCGCTTGGCGCGCGCTGCAGGCGGTGCTGCCGGCGCCGACCGACTTCCCCTACACGATCCGCCTCGTCTCGGAGATCACCGAATCGAACGGCTCGTCCTCGATGGCGTCGGTCTGCGGCGGCTCGCTGGCCATGATGGATGCGGGCGTGCCGCTGAAATCGGCGGTGGCCGGCGTTGCGATGGGCCTCGTGCTCGAAGAGGACGGCTCCTATGCGGTGCTGACCGACATCCTCGGCGACGAGGATCACCTCGGCGACATGGACTTCAAGGTTGCGGGCACCGAGACCGGCATCACCTCGCTGCAGATGGACATCAAGGTCGCGGGCATCACGCCCGAGATCATGAAGAAGGCGCTGGCGCAGGCCAAGGCCGGCCGCCTGCACATCCTGGGCGAGATGAACAAGGCGCTCTCCGGCGTCGGTGAGTTCTCGGTCCACGCGCCGCGCATCGAGACGATGCAGATCCCGACCGACAAGATCCGCGAAGTGATCGGCTCGGGCGGCAAGGTGATCCGCGAGATCGTCGAGGTCTCGGGCGCCAAGGTCGACATCAACGATGACGGCGTGATTAAGATCGCCTCGGCCAATGGCGAAGCGATCCAGAAGGCCTATGACATGATCTACTCGATCGTGGCCGAGCCCGAGGAAGGCAAGATCTACAAGGGCACGGTCGTGAAGCTCGTCGATTTCGGCGCCTTCGTGAACTTCTTCGGCAAGCGCGACGGCCTCGTGCATGTCAGCCAGATCGAGAACCGCCGTCTGAACCATCCCTCGGACGTTCTGAAGGAAGGCCAGGAGGTCTGGGTCAAGCTGCTGGGCTTCGACGATCGCGGCAAGGTGCGCCTGTCGATGAAGGTCGTGAACCAGGAGACCGGCGAGGAAGCCAAGGAAGATGCGCAGGCCGACTGATCCGGTTTGCATCGATACGGAAAAGGGGCCTTCGGGCCCCTTTTTTCATGCCCGATCCCTGCGCGTCGCCAGTCCTGCGGCGCCGCGACCACATGCATTGGTTATCGATAGGGGCAGGCCGCCCTTGGGTTGCGGCCGCCCTGTCGTCCTCGGCAGATGCGCCAGCAAGACAACAAGGATCCCCCATGCGTCCCAGCCTCCCCCTCGCCGCCGTTTTCCTGCTCGTCGCCACGACGGTTCAGGCGCAACCACTCACCGACAGCGTCGAGGGTGCCTCCACCGGCTTCGGCGTTTCCAGCTTCGGTCTCTATGGCTCCGCCGCCTACGAGGTGATGCCCAGGCTGCGCCTGCGCGGCGTCCTCACCGGGATTCCGGATTTCGAGTTCGAGGGCGACAAAGATGATTTCGGCACGGAAATCACCGCCGATGGCAGCTTCGGCGGCATCGCCGCTCTGGCGGATTACCACCCCTATGGCGGTGGCTTCCGCATCTCGGGTGGCCTGTTCTTCTCCAGCAGCGATCTCGACGGCAGCGGCCGGGGCTTCGAGGCGGACGACGGCATGCGCTACGACGATGCGCGCGTCGATGCCTCGGTCCGCTTCGCGAACGAGGTCGCGCCGATGCTGGCGCTTGGCTACACGAGCGGCGGCGCGCATGGCTGGGGCTTCGAGAGCGAGATCGGTCTGATCGGCATCGGTGGCGTTGAGGTGGCGCTCGACGGTACTAGCGGCGATCCGAGCGTCGATGCGGAGTTCGAAGCCGACCTGCAGCAGATGGAAGACGACGCCAACGAGACCGGCAGCGATCTGGTCGTCTACCCCTGGCTCTCGCTCGGCGTCAGCTACCGCTTCTGATTCAAGGCTTTATGCCCTCATGGCCGGCCCCTGTCGGGGCCGCCCATTTTTCTGCGACGAGGTTAACCACGGCGCGGCGATTCGGTGTTATGCTCCCCGGACAGAGGCGAAACGGGCCGCAGAGCCCGGACAGGAGCAGGCATGAAACTCTCGAGACGAGGCGTACTTGCGGCTGCCGCCGCGATCGTGGCCACCGGACCGGTTCTGGCCGCCCCCCCGCGCGTAGTAAAGATCCCGCGCGAGTGGCTGCCCACCGAAATCAGCGTCAACGAGGCGCTGGCGCCGGGGCAGATCCACGTGCGGATCGCGCAGAACAGGCTCTACTGGACCTTGGGCAATGGCCGGGCGATCCGCTATGTCGTGGCGCTCGGCGCGGCGGGGCGCAACTTCACCGGCACCGCCCAAGTGGCGCGCAAGGCCGAATGGCCGGCCTGGACGCCCACCGCCAACATGATCCGGCAGGAGCCGGCGGTCTACGGCCCCTATGCGGGCGGACTGCCCGGTGGCCATGCCCGCAACCCGCTCGGCTCGCGCGCGCTCTATCTCTACCAGAACGGGCGCGACACCTATTACCGCATCCACGGCACGCCGCAGCCTTGGACCATGGGACGCAAGTTCTCGTCGGGCTGCGTGCGGCTGATCAACGAACATGTCGAGGATCTCTACGACCGCGTGCCGATCGGCACGACGGTCGTCGTCATCTGAACCCGGCGCGCCCCTCTCGACGGGGCGCGCCGCTCGTTTCGCCTTACTGCGGTGATTTGGTCATCCGCAGATAGGGCAGCACGGTCTCGAACTCGCCGAACTTGGCCTTCGCGTCCTCGTCCGAGAGCGTGGCCGGGATCACCACGTCCTGACCGACCTGCCAGTCGGCCGGCGTTGCCACCCCCTTGCCGGTGGTGAGCTGCAGCGCGTCGAGCGCGCGCAGCACCTCCGAGAAGTTGCGTCCGACGGTCATCGGATAGGTCATCGACAGCTTCAGCTGCTTGTCGGGACCGATGACGAAGACGGCACGCACGGTGGCGCTGTCGTTGGGGGTGCGACCGTCGGGCAGATAGGCGTCGGCGGGCAGCATGTCGAAGGCCTTGGAGATCTCCAGACCGTCATCGGCGACGATCGGGAACTCGGGCGCGACGCCGCCGGCCTTCTCGATGTCCTTCTTCCAGCGGACATGCTCGTCGACGCCGTCCACCGAGACGCCGAGCACCTTGGTGCCGCGCTTCTTCCACTCGGCGTCGAGCCGCGCCACGGCACCGAACTCGGTGGTGCAGACGGGGGTGAAGTCCTTGGGATGGCTGAAGATGATCGCCCAGTTATCGCCGACCCAGTCATGCAGGGCGAACTCGCCCTGGTCTGTCTTGACGGTCAGATTCGGAATCTCGTCATTGATGCGCAGGGCCATGGTAACCTCCTGTAACACTGTTCCCGTGGCCAACATAGGAAGCCGCGGCACCGCCTGCCATAGCTTGCGGCCCCGATCCGCCGGTGACACTCTGCGCCGCGACACGGAGGAGATCCCCATGATCGAGAAACGCGACTTCTACATCGACGGCCGCTGGACCGCGCCCTTGGACGGGCGCGACTGCGAGGTGATCGACCCCTCGACCGAAGAGCCCTGCGCTGTCATCTCTCTCGGCGGTCAGGCCGACACCGATGCCGCCGTCGCCGCCGCCAAGCGCGCGGGCCCCGGCTGGCGCGCCACCCCGCCCGCCGAGCGGCGCGCCGTGGTCGCGCGCATCCTCGAGCAATACGAGGCCCGCAAGGAGGATCTGGCGCAAGCGATGAGCCGCGAGATGGGCGCGCCGATCGATCTGGCGCGCAACAGCCAGGCCACCTCCCTGCCCTATCACCTCGAGAACTTCCTGACGGCCTTCGACCAGATCGAATGGCTGCGGCCCTTGGGCGATCATGCGCCCGACACGATGATCTCGCTCGAACCGATCGGCGTGGTCGGGCTGATCACGCCGTGGAACTGGCCGATGAACCAGGTGACGCTCAAGGTAATCCCGGCGCTGCTGGCGGGTTGCACCGTGGTACTGAAGCCCTCCGAGGAGGCGCCGCTGTCCTCGATCGTCTTCGCCGAGATGCTCGACGCGGCCGGTGTGCCGCCGGGCGTGTTCAACCTCGTCAACGGCGACGGCGCCGGCGTCGGCACGCAGCTCTCGACCCACGAGGACGTGCAGATGATCTCCTTCACCGGCTCGACCCGGGCCGGCCGCGCCATCTCCAAGGCGGCGGCCGAGACGCTCAAGCGGGTGACGCTGGAGCTGGGCGGCAAGGGCGCCAACCTGATCTTCGCCGATGCCGGGGAAAAGGCGGTGGTGCGCGGCGTGCGGCACTGCATGCAGAACACCGGTCAGTCCTGCAACGCGCCGACCCGGATGCTGGTCGAGCGCGGTTTCTACGACGAGGCGGTCGAGATCGCCGCCCGCACGGCGCAGGAAACCGGCGTCGGCCCGGCGAGCCAGGAGGGCCGCCATATCGGCCCGCTCGTCAACAAGGCGCAATGGACCAAGGTGCAGGATCTGATCGAGACCGGCATCAAGGAGGGCGCGCGGCTCGTCGCGGGCGGCCCCGGCCTGCCCGAGGGGGTCAATCGCGGCTACTTCGTGCGGCCCACGGTCTTTGCCGACGTGACGCCCGACATGACCATCGCGCGCGAGGAGATCTTCGGCCCGGTGCTCTCGATCATGCCGTTCGAGGACGAGGCGCAGGCGATCGAGATTGCCAACGACACGCCCTATGGCCTGACCAACTACGTGCAGTCCGCCGACCCGGCGCGCCGCAACCGTCTCGCCCTGGCGCTGCATGCGGGCATGATCGAGATGAACGGCCGGCCGCGCGGCGCGGGCGCGCCCTTCGGCGGCGTCGGCCAGTCGGGCCGGGCTCGTGAAGGCGGGGTCTGGGGCATCGAGGAGTTCCTGGAGGTCAAGGCGATCTCCGGCTGGGGCCTCGACGCTGCCGAGTAAGCATCGCGGCGCGTCCCTGTCGGGGCGCGCCCGTCTAGGCCTCGGTGCCGGCAAGGCATGTGCGACTTGTGCGCCCATGCACCGATCCCGCGCCCGGAGCGGGGATTTCGGCGCGACCGTGCTAGCTTATCTCTGAGCCGAGCACAGGGGAGCCAATGCCATGCTGGATCAGATCAGGGGCCTGCACCACGTCACCTCGATGGCGTCCGGGGCCCGGGCCAACAACGCCTTCTTCACCGACACGCTCGGCCTGCGCCGGGTGAAGAAGACGGTGAATTTCGACGCGCCCGACGTCTATCACCTCTATTATGCCGACGAGATCGGCACGCCGGGCACGGTGATGACCTATTTCCCCTTCCCTCAGGCTGCGCGCGGGCGCAGGGGCGCGGGCGAGGTGGCGCTGACCGGTTTCGCCATTCCGCAAGGCAGCGCCGAGGCGTGGGAGACCCGGCTGCGCGAGCGCCATGTCGAGAACATCGTTCGCGACAGCAGTTTCGGTGCCCCCCGCCTCCTGTTCGACGGCCCCGATGGCGAAAGGCTGGCGCTGGTCGAGGCACCGGCAGACGGGCGCGCCCCGTGGACCGGCGGTGGTGTGTCGGAAGGGATCGCGATCCGCGGCTTTCACTCGGTCGAAATGCTGTTGCGTGACAAGGCGGCGACGGTCGAGCTTCTGGAATTCATGGGATACCGCGAAGCGGCCAGCGACGGGGCGGTGACACGCTACGAGATCGCGGGTGGCAACCCGGCGAGCCGCATCGACATCCGGGTCGATCCGGCGGCGCCGCGCGCACAGGCCGGCGCGGGTTCGGTGCACCACATCGCTTTCGCCGTCGAAAACCGCGCCGCGCAGGCCGAGGTCGCCGAAAGGCTGGCCGAGGCCGGCTGGCCCACCACGCCACAGATCGACCGCGACTACTTCTTCGCGATCTATTTCCGCAGCCCGGGCGGTGTGCTGTTCGAAGTGGCGACCAACGAGCCCGGCTTCGACCGCGACGAGGATCGCGCGCATCTGGGCGAGGCGCTGAAGCTGCCCAAGCAGCACGAACATCTGCGCGCCGAACTCGAGCGCCGGCTCGAACCGCTGGGACATGACGCGTGACGCTTCATGCTGCGCACCATGAGGGGCGCCCCGGCGCGCCCCTTCTCCTGACCTTTCACGGCACGGGCGGCGACGAGCAGCAGTTCCACAGCTTCGGCACCGAACTGCTGCCCGGGGCGCATGTCGTCTCGCCGCGCGGCACGGTGAGCGAGGGCGGCGCGCTGCGCTATTTCCGGCGTCGTGCCGAGGGCGTCTACGACATGGAGGATCTGGCCATGCGCCGCGACGAGATGGCGGAATTCGTCGCGGCCGAGATCGCCCGCACCGGCGCCACGCGGGTTCTGGGCCTCGGCTATTCCAACGGCGCGAACATCCTTGCCGCCGTGGCGCTGACACGGCCCGATCTCTTCACCGATCTGGCGCTGCTGCACCCGTTGATCCCGTGGACCCCGGCGCCGCAGCCCGGGCTCTCCGGTCGCCGCGTATTCATTTCCGCCGGCGAACGTGACCCGATCTGCCCGGCGCCGATGACACGAGCCCTCATCGCCTATCTGCAGGCGCAGGGGGCCGACATCACCCAAGTCTGGCATCCCGGCGGCCACGAGGTCCGGCCCGCCGAGATCGACGCCTTGAGAGATTTTTTCGGCTAGAACGGCGCCTTGGCGCTGTAGCGCACGCCCTTGCCGCCATCGGGGTGACGGAACTGCAACGTTTCGGAATGCAGCATCAGCCGCGGATGATCGCGCGCCTCGCCCTCGGCATAGAACGGGTCGCCGAGGATCGGATGACCGAGCGCCTGCATGTGCACGCGCAATTGGTGGCTGCGCCCGGTCTTCGGCATCAGCCGCACCCGGCTTTCGCTCGCATCGGCGCGCAGCACCCGCCAGTCGGTGACCGCCTGTCGCCCGTTCTCGTGATCGACCATCTGCCGTGGCCGGTTCGGCCAGTCGACGATCAGCGGCAGGTCGACGGTGCCGGTCGTGGGCTCCAGCCGTCCCCGTACCCGCGCGACATAGGTCTTCTTCGCCTGCCGCTTTTCGAATTGCAGACCGAGATGGCGCTGGGCGTGCGGCGTCAGCGCGAAGACCATGACGCCCGAGGTGTCGCGGTCGAGCCGGTGCACCAGAAGCGCCATCGGATAGGCTTCCTGCACCCGGGCCAGCAGGCAGTCGGCAAGGTGTTCGCCCTTGCCGGGGACCGAGAGCAGCCCGGCGGGTTTGTCGACGATCAGCACCTCGTGATCCTCGTGAATCACGACGAGCGGCTCGATCGGCGGATCGTAGGCGCTGCCGATATCGGGTTCGGGCGGGGTGTCAGGCGTCCGGGTCATCCCGCAGCGGTGCCAGCAGCCAGACCACCGTGCAAGGGGTGTCGTGGGGATTGAGCCAGGATATCTCCTCGCCCCGGGCCCAGAAGCTGTCGCCGGGGCCAAGCGCGTGATGCCGCCCGCCGATCCGGATCTCGAACCGGCCCTCCAGCACGTAGCCCATCTCGACCCCGCCCCTTCGGCTCGGCTGGTCCGAAGCGGAATGCGCCTCGAGCGTGCTGCGGTAAAACTGGATTCCATGGACGAGCGGGGCGAGCAGGTCATCGACCGCCCCGGTATTGTCGGCCGGCAGCGGGCGGCGTTGATCGGCGCGCAATATGTTGCCCGCTTCGGGGATCGGCTCCGCATCGCGGAGAAACAGCTGCGACAACGGCAGATCGAACGCCTGCGCGATGGCGACCAGATCGGCGTAGCCTGGCTGGGAGCGATCCCGCTCCACCTGGCTAATCCAGCCGGTGGAGCGGTTGGTGAGAGCCGCGAGATCCGCGATCCTCAACCCGCGCGACTTTCGCAAGCGTCGCAGGTCCCGCCCCAAACTGCCGCGCTCTGGCGAAGCGTCACTCATCAACCACCTGGCCTTTAGTACAGGGCACGGCGCCTTCTCTACCAAGGCGAGGCACACCGCAACACGATTCAACCGCGCGCGGTGCGCTGATGTCCAAAGAACACAGTTTTCATGAGCGCTTCCAAGCGTTCGGCATCCTCCGCGTCGAAGGCATCCGGTTGGTCGCTGTCGATGTCGAGCACCGCAAAGACCTCGCCCTGCGAATCGCGCAGGGGAATCACCAGCTCCGAGCGGGTCGAGGCCGCGCAGGCGATATGGCCCGGGAACGCCTCGACATCCCGCACGAGCTGGGTCTCCCCGCTGCGCGCGGCGGCGCCGCAGACGCCGCGGTCGAAGGGAATGGTCAGGCAGCCATGGCCGCCTTGATAGGGCCCGATCTTGAGAAGGCCCGGCGCCGTCACCCGGTAGAAACCGGTCCAGTCGAAGCGGTCATCGGCATGGTGCAGCTCGCAGGCGATGGTCGCCATCAGCGCGATCTCGTCGGTTTCCCCCTCGGTCAAGGCGAGGATACGCGCGCGCAACTCGTCGAAAGGCAATGTGGTCGTCGTCATGAGGGGCTCCCGCTGAGGCGATCCAACAGGTGTACCGAGCCGCGCGGCCCGTGCAACCCTTTGACGGCGCGCCCTAGTTGAGATCCACCTGCAGGGGATAATGCCCGTCCTCGAAGGGGCCGAAGAGATCGTCCAGATCGGGGTGATCGACCGGCTCGCCGGAATAGTCGGCGACGAGGTTCTGCTCGCTCACATAGGCCACGTAGTAGCTTTGCGCATTCTCCGCGAGCAGGTGGTAATAGGGCTGCTGCTTCGCCGGGCGGCTGTCCTCGGGGATCGACTGATACCATTCCTCGGTGTTCGAGAAGATCGCGTCGACATCGAAGATCACGCCCCGGAACGGGTGCTTGCGATGGCGGACCACCTGACCCAGTGAATATTTCGCGCGCGACTTCAGCATGGCAGACCGTCCTTTCCACCAGTAATACCCGCAAAGCCCCTCACAGGTCCATGCGGGGCGGTCAAGTGGGGGAGAAACAGTCCGTGAACCTTGTTCTGACAGTGCTGGAGATCACTGCGCCGGTCTTCGCCCTCGCCACGATCGGCTTCGTCTGGGTGCGACTCGGCCTCGCCTATGACGTGCCCTTCGTCAGCCGCATGGCGATGACCATCTCAGTGCCCTGCCTGATCTTCGTGGCGCTGATGCAGACCGAGATCGACCCCTCGGCGCTGGCCACCCTCTCGCTCGCCGCCGCGCTCAGCTACGCGGTGCTGGCGGCGCTCCTCGCGGCGCTCCTGGCGGTGATGCGGCTCGACATGCCGACCTATCTGGCGCCGCTGATCTTCGGCAATACCGGCAATCTCGGCCTGCCCCTGGCGCTCTTTGCCTTCGGGCAGGAGGGGCTGGGCTACGCGGTCGTGGTCTTCGCGGTGATGGCGATCGGCTCCTTCACCTTCGGCATCTGGCTGGTGGCGGGGCGCGGATCGCTGGGTCGGGTGCTGCGCGAACCGCTGGTCTGGGGTACGGTGCTGGGCGCGCTGTTCCTGTGGCGCGGCTGGCAGACGCCGCAGGTGGTCACCAACACGCTGGAGCTAGTGGGCCAGATGGCGATTCCATTGATGCTGATCACGCTGGGCGTCGCGGTGGCGCGGCTCAGGCCCGGCACGCTGGCGCTTTCGACCGGGTTATCGGCCACCAAGATCGCACTCTGCGCCGGCGTGGCGGTGGGGCTGGGGCTGTGGTTCGCCCTGCCGCCAGTGGCCTTCGCGGTGCTGGTATTGCAGATTTCGACCCCGGTGGCGGTGACCTCCTACCTGCTGGCCGAGAAATATGGCTCCGACGCGCAGGCCGTTGCGGGTCTGGTGGTCACATCCACGTTGCTGTCGGTGATCGCTTTGCCGCTCATACTGGCAATCGTGATCGCTTGATCTACCCTGCCCTGTTCCACGGCGGCTCGGCTTCGGCTAGGCTCGCAAAAAAACGAGCACTTGCGAGGGGCAGATGAGCAGACTCTTTCGCGCCATGATTCTGTTGGCCGTCCTGGCCGGATGCGGGCCGCGCGACTTCGCCGCCCCGCGCGAGTTGGACGACGCCTGCAGCATCGTGCGCCAACATCCCGACTATCTCCGCGCCTTCAAGGCGACCGAGCGCAAATGGGGCGTGCCGGTCCCGGTCCAGATGGCGATCATCTACCAGGAGAGCAAATTCGTCGGCAACGCGCGCACGCCGTTCCAGTGGAAGCTCGGCGTGATCCCGGTGGGCCGTCAATCCTCGGCCTATGGCTACAGCCAGGCCCTGGACGGCACCTGGGAGGAATACATGGAGCAGGAAGGCGGCTGGCGCCACAAGCGCGACGACATCCGCCATGCCACCAACTTCATGGGCTGGTACATGAACGGCACCCAGCGCGAGCTGGGCATCCCGCTCTACGACACGCGCAACCAGTACCTCGCCTATCACGACGGCCGCGCGGGCTACCGGCGCGGCACCTGGAAGTCCAAGGGTTGGCTGATCAACGTCTCTGACGCGCTGGCGCGGCGCACGCTGCTCTACGACAGCCAGCTGCGCGCCTGCGGCAAGCGCTGAACCACGGATGCGGGCGGCCTTAGGGCCGCCCTTTCCTTGTGCGGCAGGCCGATGCAGTCCCTTCGGGGAGCTGTGCGACTCGGGCCGCGAAGCCTACCTTGCGGCACGGGCCGAGTTGCGGCCCGATCATGGGAGATACTCGACATGTTTCGATTCCCAGATCACCCGTGGCGCGGCGGGGGCATCGCCCTTGTCCTCGCCCTGACTGGCTCCATGGCCTTCGGCATGGACGACATGGCGAAATCGATGGCGCCGGATATGCTTGAATGGGGCGCCGGGCCGCCCACCCTGCCCGAGGGTGCCGAACTCGCAGTGCTGAGCGGCAACCCGATGGAGGCCGGCCCCTTCGTGGTGCGGCTGCGCTTTCCAGATGGCTTCGCAGTGCCGCCACACACTCACCCCACCCCGGAGCACGTGACGGTGATCTCCGGCACCCTGCTCTTCGCCCACGGCGAGGACCCTGCCACGGCCGAGCCGCAGCCGGTCGCGGCTGGCGGCTTCATCATGATCCCCCCCGACCACCCGCACCGGGCGATGGCCGAGGGCGAGACCGTGATTCAGATCAATGGCGAGGGGCCGTTCGCGGTGACCTACCTCGATCCCGCCGACGATCCGCGCGGCCAGTCCAACTGACCACGACGAAAAGGGCCGCCGGTCGGATGACCGGCGGCCCCGAGAGGGTTCAGGCGTGGCCCGTCACCACCTCGACATCTCGGAGCGGATGTTGAACTTCGCGTCCGAGATGCCCGCGCCCGGCCGCAGGTCGTTGAGCACCACGGTGGTCTTCTGCCCGGCATTGTCGGTGACGATCCACTGGCGCAGCTCTACCGGATCGGCGGTGAACACCATCTGGATCGAGCCGTACTCGGGATGCGCCGGGTCCTGCGCGGTCACCGTGGTCTTGGTGCCGTCGGAGCTGTGCCCCGTCACCATGCCCGCCCGGCCGAGATTGACGTTGCGCTCGAGGATGATGTTGAGCGGCGTCTGGTTCAGCGGGTAGCGCTCGGGCCCGGTGTTGGAGCGGGCGTCGAACACCGCGACCTGGCCGCCACCGGCGATCATCATCGAACGGTCGCCCGCGTATTCGAAGCGGATGCGGCCGGGCCGCTTGATATACATCGTGCCGGTCTTGATCGAGCCGTCGCCGTTGATCTGGGTGAAGCCCGCGGTCGCCGACTGGAGCTGGTTGAGATAGTTCGAGATCTCGCCCAGCGAGAGCTGGCGTGCAAAGGCCGGCCCGGTGGTGACCGCCAGCGTGGCGGCCGCGGCGAGCGAGGCGAGGAAGCTGCGTCGGATCATGGTCATGTCTCGCGTGGTCCTTCATGTCGTGGCCCCGAATGGACAGCAGGGGCGCCTTGGCACTCGATATAGGGCCGGTCTGCCGGATTGTCCGCCGCTAGGCGATATCGCGCGCGCCGCCAGCCGATGACCACGCCATGAAAAAGCCCCCCGCCCGGCGGGGCAGGGGGCTTAACCCATTGAAAATTCTATGCGCATACCCCCCTCACTGAGGGCTCGCGGCGATGTCAGTGGACCTCGGGCACCAGCACTTCGCGCTTGCCGACATGGTTCGCGGAGGAGACCACGCCCTGATCCTCCATCTGTTCGACCAGCCTCGCGGCCTTGTTGTAGCCGATCGCCAGCTTGCGCTGGATGTAGGAGGTCGAGCATTTGCGGTCCTTGGCGACGATCTGCACCGCCTGGTCGTAGAGCGCGTCTTCGCTGTCGGAGCCGGAGGTCGAGGAGCCGCCCCCCGCGAGGCCCAGCACCGCGTCGATGTCCGAGCTCTTGTCCTCGTCCGGGCCCTCGACCACACCGCCCACGTAATCGGGCGGGCCGAAGCCCTTGAGGTAGGTGACGATCTCCTCGACCTCCTCGTCCGAGCAGAACGGCCCGTGCACGCGGGTGATCTTGGAGCCGCCCGCCATGTAGAGCATGTCGCCCATGCCGAGGAGCTGCTCGGCGCCCTGTTCGCCGAGGATCGTGCGGCTGTCGATCTTCGAGGTGACCGAGAAGGAGATCCGGGTCGGGAAGTTGGCCTTGATGGTGCCGGTGATGACGTCGACCGAAGGCCGCTGCGTCGCCATGATCAGGTGGATGCCCGACGCCCGCGCCATCTGCGCGAGGCGCTGGATGCAGGCTTCGATCTCCTTGCCCGCGACCATCATCAGATCGGCCATCTCGTCGACGATGACGACGATGTAGGGCAGCACCTCGGGCTGGAACTCGTCGGTCTCGAAGATCGGGTCGCCCGTCTCCTCGTCGAAGCCGGTCTGCACCGTGCGCGAGAACATCTCGCCCTTGGACAGCGCGTCGCGCACCCGGCCATTGTAGCCGTCGATGTTGCGCACGCCCATCTTCGACATCTTGCGATAGCGCTCCTCCATCTCGCCCACGACCCATTTCAGGGCGACGACCGCCTTCTTGGGGTCGGTGACAACGGGAGAGAGCAGATGCGGAATGCCGTCATAGACGCTGAGTTCCAGCATCTTCGGGTCGATCATGATCAGCCGGCATTCCTCGGGCGTGAGCTTGTAGAGCAGCGACAGGATCATCGTGTTGATCGCCACCGACTTGCCCGAGCCGGTGGTACCGGCGATCAGAAGGTGCGGCATCTTGGCGAGGTTGGCGATCACCGGCTCGCCGCCGATATCCTTGCCGAGCGCCAGCGGCAGCTTCATCTGGTTGTCGCCGTAATCCCGCGCGGTGAGGATCTCGCGCAGCGCCACCATCTCTCGCTTGGCATTGGGCAGTTCGATGCCGATCACCGAGCGGCCCGGCACGGTCGAGACCCGCGCCGAGAGCGCCGACATCGAGCGCGCGATATCGTCGGCGAGGCCGATGACGCGGCTGGCCTTGAGACCGGGCGCGGGCTCCAGCTCGTACATGGTGACCACGGGGCCGGGGCGGACCGAGACGATCTCGCCCTTGACGCCGTAATCCTCGAGCACGCTTTCGAGCTGGCGCGCGTTCTCTTCGAGCTGCGCATCCGGCAGGTGGTGCCGCTCGATCGCGGCGGGGTCCATCAGCAGGTCGAGCGGCGGGTACTCGTATTCGGGATAGGCGACTTGCGGCGTGGCGGGCTGGCTTGGCGGCGCCACCGGCGCGGGCTGCGGCGCGGTGCGCGCGATCTCAGCGGCCGGGCCCTGGGGGGCAGCCTGACGCGTGGCGACGGGCTCGGCGCGGTGCGCGGCAAGCGGCGGGGCCGCGGGTGCGGGCGTACGGGCCGGTGCGGCGGGTTCGCGGCGCGCGGTGAGCGGCGGCTCGGCCGGGCGCTGTGGCGCGACGGGGGCGGAGATCGCGGCCTCCAGCTCCTGCCAATCCTCGGCCTCGACCGGCTCTTCGGCTTCATCCGCCCATTGCGGTTCGGAGGGCAGGTCCCAGTCCTGATGCGGTTCCGCCTCGAGCGCCTGCTCGGGCACTTGCGCCCAGTCGTCCTGCGGCGCGGCCTCTTCGGTCCATCCGGCGGTCGCGTCATAGGCCACGTCATCGCCAGCCTCGACCGGCTGCGGCTCGGGCATGGCGCCGAACGGATCGGGTCGCACCGCATCGCGAGCCAGCGGCGGCTCGACCCGGGGTGCCGGGGCCCCATCCGCGCGGGCACCGCCAAGCGCCTGTCCCGCGAGCGCCTGCCCGGCGGCGGCGAGACCGGCCCCGGCAGCGGCAAGCCCGGCGCCGGCCACGGCGCGCGGCGTCTTGTTGATCATCAGCGGTTTGGGCCCACGGCCACGGGTCAGCGAGGGCTCGATCCGGCCATGCTGGAACGGCGGCATCGTGTTCTGCCCGGTGCGCGCCCGGATCGCGTCAGAAATGCGCGAGCGGATCCGGTCGTCATCGGCGGGACGCTCGGCCGCGGCCTGCGCGGTGAGCGGCGGCTCGACCGGGGCAGCGGGCGGCGTCTCGCGTGGCTCGGTCCGACGCAGCAGCTGCGGCATCCGCGACAGCAGCCCGCCGGAGGGTTCCTCGGTGCGCGCCGGGCGCGGCGGCGCGGCGAGCGTGCCCGGGGGCGCCGGCGGCAGTCGCCGCGCCGGGGCCACGTCCTGCGCGGCGGGCGCGGCCTCGGACCAATCGTTTTCGGGCCAGTCGGACCGGGCCTGCTCATCCTCGGACCAGCCATCTTCGGCCCAACCCGTCTCTTCCGTCATCGGCGGCGCGGGGGGCACGGGCGCGGGCTGGCGAGGCATGACCCGGGACACCGCCGGCGGCATGCGCCGCGCCGGCGCGCTGTCCTCGATCAGGGCTTCGTCCTCCTCGGCCTCCGAAGCGGCAGGGGCGGCGGGCCGGGCGGCGGCGCTGATGCTGGCCATGCGCTTGGCGGCATGGGCGCGCACCACGGCGGCGACGCGTTGGGTCTGGTCCGGCTCGGGTACCGCGCGGGCGGCGGCCTCTTCTTCGGCGGCGAACGCCGCATCGCGGCGCATCTGCTCGCGCCGCGCCTCGATCTCGTCGCCGATCCGGGCGCGCAGCACCTCGGCGGCACGCATCGAAACCGTGGCGCCGCGCCCCATCAGCCGCAGACCCAGCGCATAGGCGAGCACCAGCCCCAGGAGAATCAGCCGCCAGAGGCCTTGCGTTTCCTCGCGGGTAAAGCCGGTGACATAGGCCCCCGCCGCCAACGTGCCCGCGCCGAGCAGCAGCGCCAGCAGGTTCACCCCGAGCCCCGGGCCGAAGGGGAGCACCGTGAGCAGCAGTCCCAGCACCGTATCGCCGAACAGGCCGCCGAGGCCGAAATTGTGGCTCCAGCCATCGGGCGGCGTCAGCGTCGCGGCGAAGACCGCGGCCAGCGCCACGACGATCGGCGCGAACATCAGCCGCGACATCGCCCGGTCCTCGCCCCGGTGCAGCGTCAGCCGCGCGCCCCAGGTCAGGAACACAAGCGGCAGCATCCATGCGCCGCGCCCGACGATCATCACGATGGGCTGCGCCACCGAGGCGCCGAAACGCCCCAGCCAGTTCTGTACCGGCGCGTCCGAGGCCAGCATCCAGTTCGGATCGTCGGGGCTGTAGGAGCCGATCATCATCGCGACCATCAGCCCCAGGGCGATCAGCACAAGTCCGAGCAACTCCTTGCCGCGCTTTTCCAGCGCCGCCTGCGTGTTACTGTCGAAGAGCGGTTCGCGCCCCCGCGTCTGATACGCCATCTCGCCTCGTCCTCTCAGTCGTAGAGACAGTCGCGAAGCGTCTCGAGCCCGCGCTGCATCTCGTTGGCCGGGGCCACCATGGCGACCCTGACATATCCCTTGCCGGGATTTTCTCCGTTCACGTCACGCCCGAGATAGGCGCCGGGCAGCACCCGCACCCCCGTCTCGCGCCATGCCTTCAGCGCCGCCGCCTCGCCATCCGCGACCGGCAGCCACAAAAAGAACCCCGCCTCCGGCGCCGTATAGCCCGGGACATCGCCCAGTACCGCGTCAGCGATGTCGTATTTCGCGGCATAGAGCGCACGGTTCTCGACCACATGCGCTTCGTCCGACCACGCCTTCGCGGCCACCGCCTGCAGGGGCAGCGGCAGCGGCGCGCCCGCATAGTTGCGCAGCTGCCGCATCCGGCGAATCGATTCCGGGCCGCCCGCGGCGAAGCCCGCCCGCAGGCCCGGCAGGTTCGACCGCTTGGACAGGGAGTTGAACACCACCAGACGCTCAGGGTCCGCGCCCATTGCTGCGGCGACGGCCAGCGCGCCCGGTGGCGGCGTCTCGCGCCAGATCTCGGAATAGCACTCGTCGGCGAAGACCCGGAAATCATGGCGCTCGGCCAGTTCCAGCAGCCGCTGGAGATAGGCTTCCGTGGCCACCGCGCCCTGGGGGTTCGAGGGCGAGCAGAGATAGAAGATCGCGGTGCGGTCCAGCGTCTCGGGCGCGATCGCGTCCAGATCCGGCAGGAAGCCGGTCTCGTGGGTAGCGGGCAGATAGCGCGGCTCGGCACCCACGGAGAGCGCGGCCACCGCATAGACCTGGTAGAACGGGTTCGGCATCAGCACCAGCGGCGCCTGTCCGCCCTTGGCCTCGGGGCACAGCGCCATGGCGGCGTTGTAGAGCCCCTCTCGCGTGCCATTGAGGGCCAGCAGCCGCTCGGGCGCCACGGTGATGGCATAGCGCCGCGAGATCCAGCCGGAGATCGCCCCCAAGAGCATCTCCGAGCCCTCGTTGACCGGGTACTTGCCGAATCCCGCCGCCGCCTCGGCGATGGTGGGGCCGACCCAGTCCGGATAGGGGTGCTGCGGCTCGCCGATGGTCATGGCGAGCGGCGCGCCACCCGGCTTGTGCGAATCAAGCAGGCTCCGCAGACGCGGGAACGCGTATTCCGGTAGGTCCGAGAACCGATCGGGGAAATCCATCGCTGCCTCATGAACGGGGGTCATGCCAGTGCCCCTCTTGCCACGAAACTACCCGCGCGGGCAGGACGATGTCCAGCTTTCGCCCCCTGCTCGCCCCGCATGTGTCTTTCGGGTCAGGCCCCTGTCAGGCGAGGGCCGCCTCGACCGCCGCCGCGAGACGCCACAGCGCCGCGTCCCGCCCCGCCCCGCCGTTGAGCAACAGCCCGCAACCCGGATCGCCGAAGGGCAGCGCCGCCGAACATAGCCCCATCAGGTTGGCCAGCCGCGTGTTCCGCAAGGTCTTGAGGTTGGTGAGACGGAACGCCTCGGCGTCTTCGAGAAGCGGCGCGACCTTGGGAGGCATGATCGCCACGCCCGGGCAGATCACCGCGTCGAACCCCGCCGTCGCGGCCCGGAAATCGCGACGCAGCGCGTGCAGGCGGTCCCAGCCGGCGATCCAGTCGGCGGCCGACACCCCCTGCCCCGCGCTGACCCGGTCGAGAATCGGCGGGGAGAGCGCATCCCTGTCGGCCTCGATCCGCTCGCGCCACCAGGCCCAGGCCTCGGCGGTATAGAGCGTGCCCGACAGGTCATAGGCCTCCTCCAGCGCCGGATGCGCGCGGCGCGTGATCACGGCGCCAGCGCTGTCGAGCCGCGAGAGCGCCGCATCGAAGCTGCGCGACACGGCAGGCTCCAGCCCCTCCATCACCACCGTGTCGATCACCAGAAGCCGCCGGCCCTCGAGCCCGGCCCCGCGCAGATCGGCCGAGGGTCCGCCCAGCGCCGCGAGGGCGAGATTGGCGTCCTCGACGCTGCGCGCCAGCGGACCGATGGTATCGAATCGCGCGCAGAGCGGCACCGCGCCCGCGAGCGGCAGCGCCCCGTGGGTCGGCTTGAGCCCGACGAGCCCGTTCCAGACCGACGGCACCCGCACCGAACCGCCGGTGTCGGAGCCGATGGCCAGCGGCGCCAGCCCGTGCGCCACCGAGGCCGCCGCACCTGAGGAAGAGCCGCCGGGCGCGGCCTCCGGGTCGAAGATGTTGGGTGGCGTCGCGGTGCGCGGGTTGATCCCGAGCCCCGAGAAAGCGATTTCGGTCATGTGGGTCTTGCCGAGGCAGACCATCCCGGCGGCGCTGGCGCGCGCCAGCACCTCGGCGTCGCGGTCGGGCACGCGGCCCGCCATCAGCCGGGTGCCCGCCTCGGTCGCCACGCCGACGCTGTCGAACAGGTCCTTCCAGCTCGCCGGCACCCCGTCGAGCGGGCCGCGCCTGCGCCCGATACGGGCCCTTTCACGCGCCGCCTCGGCCTCGGTCATGGCGCGCTCGGGCGTCAGCCGGGCATAGATCCGCGCGGCGTCGGGATGCGCCTCGGCCGCGTCGAGAAAGCTCTGGGCCAGCGCGACCGGGTCGATGTCGCCCGCCGCGATGCCGCGCCCAAGGGCCGCCGCGCCCATCCGCCGCCATTCGTCCATCGCCGCCTCCGCCATATCCCGCCTCGATCGGGCGCGAGGCTAGCGGCGCCGGGGCGCATGGACAATCCCGCCCCCCGCCCCATAGTCAGCCGCATGGACCAAGATAGCGACATCCTCATCGCGGGCGGCGGCCTCAACGGCCCGGTGCTCGCCCTCGCCCTCGCCCGGGCCGGGTTATCGGTGACCCTCGTGGACGCGGCCGCCCCGCCGGCCCGCCTCGCCCGCTTCGACGGGCGCGCCTACGCCATCGCCGCAAGCTCGCGGCGGATGCTGGCGCGGCTCGGCCTGTGGGATCAGCTGGCGCCGCAGGCGCAGGAGATGATCGAGATCAAGGTCACCGACGGGCGCGCCGGCGAAGGTCCCTCCGCCTGGTGGCTGCACTTCGACTCGGCGGAGATCGAGGAAGGCCCGATGGGCCACATGGTCGAGGACCGGCACCTGCGATCGGCTCTCGCCGGCGCGCTGAAGGCGACGCGAGGCGTCACTCTGCGTGCTCCGGCCAGAGTGGTGGCGCAGGAGACATCGGCGGGCGGAGTGTCTATCACGCTCGAGTCGGGCGAGGTGCTGCGCGCCGGGCTGCTCGTGGGCTGCGACGGCCGCGCCAGCGGCACCGCTGCGCGGGCCGGGATCAGGCGCAATGGCTGGGGCTATGGCCAGAGCGCGGTGACCTGCGCGGTCGAGCACGAATTGCCGCACAAGGGCATCGCGCACCAGTTCTTCATGCCCGGCGGGCCGCTGGCGATCCTGCCGTTGACCGGCCGGCGCAGCTCGCTGGTCTGGAGCGAGCGCAGCCCGCGCGCCGAGCGCCTCGCGGCGATGCCTGAGGCGGAATTTCTCGACGCGCTGCGTCCCGCCTTCGGCAATTTCCTGGGCGAGATCGGTCTCGTGG
Organism: Limimaricola sp. AA108-03; assembly: GCF_050847355.1. Classification (NCBI taxonomy): domain Bacteria; kingdom Pseudomonadati; phylum Pseudomonadota; class Alphaproteobacteria; order Rhodobacterales; family Paracoccaceae; genus Limimaricola; species Limimaricola sp. AA108-03. Next base: position 145,784 of record NZ_CP193755.1, on the reverse strand, counting down.
GCAGCCGCGGGCTGTTTCCGCTGGGTCTCAGCCTCGCGGAGCGCTTCACCACCCGGCGCGTGGCGCTTGTGGGGGACGCGGCGCACGGGTTGCACCCGGTCGCGGGACAAGGGCTCAATGCCGGGCTGCGCGACGTCGCGGCGCTGGCCGAGGTGCTGGGCGAAGCTCGCAAGCATGGCGAAGATGCGGGCAGCGCCCTCGTGCTCGATCGCTATGCTCGGTGGCGGCGCTTCGACACCACGGTGCTGGCCGCCACGACCGATCTCACCACGCGGCTGTTCTCGAACGACAACCCGCTGCTGCGGCTGGCACGCGATGCCGGGCTCGGCGCGATCAACGCCGTAGCGCCGCTGCGCCGCGCGATGATCCGCGAGGCGGCGGGGCTGACCGGGGAATTGCCGCCACTGATGCGCTGAGGCACGGGAGGCTTAGTCGAGCGGGCGCGCCTCGTCGGCCAGCATCACCGGGATGCCGCCCCGGATCGGATAGGCGAGATTGGCGGCCCGGCTCACCAGCTCCTGTCGCTCGGCATCGTAGCTGAGCGGGGCTTGGGTCTGCGGGCAGACCAGCGCCTCGAGCATGCGCCGGTCGAAGGCGGCCCGGCCCGCGCGCGGGTCCGGCTCGGGATCGGGCAGCGGGTCGATCGGCGGCACCGGCCGGGGCGGCGTGTCGGGGGGCAGGTTCGGATCGTCGCTCATTGCATTCTTTCCTCGCCCGAGCCGCCGCGCAGGGCGAACTCGATCAGCGTCACCAAGGTCTCGCGCCGGCCCGGCAGGTCCGGCGCCTCGAGCAGCGCCTGACGCTCCTCGCAATCGAAGGGGCACAGCATCGAGAGCGAATTGATCAGCAACTCGTCCTCGGCTTCGCGCAGGTTCTCCCAGTCGGTCTGGAGCCCCTGCTCGTCGAAGAAGCGGGCGAGCAGCTTCAGGAACGGCTCCCGCCGCATGCCCGGGTCGGCCTCGACCGCGCCGCGGTCGCGCTCGAAGCCGGACCAGTTCACGGCGCAGCGGCGATAGGGCGTGAAGCCCTCGACCTCGCGGCGGATCCTGAAACGCGACACTCCCGCGAGGGTGATCATGTAGCGGCCGTCCTCGGTCTCGGAAAAGGCGGTGAGCCGCCCCGCGCATCCGATATCGTGCAGCCGCATCTCGCCCGACGGGGTCTCGTAGGGCTGGATCATCCCGATCAGCCGCTCCGGCGTCTTCATCACGTCCTCTACCATGGCGAGGTAACGCGGCTCGAAGATGTGCAGCGGCAGCCGGGCGCGCGGCAAGAGCAGCGCCCCCGGAAGCGGGAAGACCGGAATGGTATCGGGGAGGTCCGCGCCAGTGATCATGAAAGGCGACCTAGCCTGCCGCGCCCCTCAGGCAAATATCATCGATGAGAGCTTGCGCCGACCCGCGAGCGCGATCGGATCCTTTGCGGGCAGCGCCTCGAAGATGGTGAAGAGCTGGGTCTTGGCCGCGCCCTCGTTCCACTCGCGGTCGCGGCGGAAGATCTCCAGAAGCTGCTCCACCGCCTCGGCGGTCTCGCCCTTGGCATGCAGTGCCGTGGCGAGGTCGTAACGCGCCTGCAGGTCGCTTGGCTCCGCTTCGACCCGGCCACGCAGCTCGGCCACGGGACCGGCATTGCTGGCCTGCTTGGCCAGCGCGATCTGCGCATGCGCCGCGTCCAGTTCGGGCGTCCGGGCGATCTCGGCCGGGGCACCGTTGAGGATCGCCTCGGCCTGCTCGACCTGATCCAGTGCCAGATGCGCGCGCACCAGACCGGCATAGGCGGCGGCGTTCTTGCCATCCTCCTGCAGGATCGCGCCGAACACCTCGGCCGCGCCGGTGGCGTCGCCCTCGTCCAGCATCGCCTCGGCCGCTTCGATCGCCTCCGACAGGCCGCCATCCTCTTCGCCGCCGCCCAGAGCGACGAGCTTCTGCACGAACTTGTCGATTTCCGATCCGGGCAGCGCGCCCTGGAAGCCGTCGACCGGCTGACCCTGCCAGAAGGCATAGACGGTGGGGATCGACTGCACCTGCAGCTGGCCCGCATAGGCCTGGTTACGATCGACGTCGATCTTGACCATCTTCACCTTGCCGCCGGCCTTGGTCACGGCCGCCTCGAGTGCCGGGCCCAGCGTCTTGCACGGCCCGCACCACGGCGCCCAGAAATCGACGATCACCGGCACCGTCTTCGAGGTCTCGACCACGTCCTGCATGAAGGTGGCGTCGGAGCCCTCGCGGATCAGGTCGTCCTTGGGGGCGGCGGGGGCGCTGTCGTTGAGACCGAGCATGTGAAGCTCCTGCTGCTGTTTGCGGCCCTGTGCGGGCAATGTTCAGAGGTGAGTATATGTGCGCGGAGACGCGCCGCGCCAAGCCCTAGAGGTCGAAGGTGGCGAAGACCGGGGCGTGGTCCGAGGGCTTGTCCCAGCCGCGTGCCGATTTCAGAACCCGGCTTCCATGCCCAGCCTTGGCGATGTCGGAGGTGGCCCAGACATGATCGAGCCTGCGTCCGCGATCCGCCGCCTCCCAGTCCTTGGCGCGGTAGGACCACCAGGAATAGAGCTGGCCCTCAGGGATGTCCTGCCGGGTCACGTCGACCCAATCGCCGCTGTCCTGCACCTGTGCGAGGTGCTCGACCTCGACCGGCGTGTGGCTGACCACCTTCAGGAGCTGCTTGTGGCTCCAGACGTCGTCCTCGCGCGGGGCGATGTTGAGATCGCCCACGAGGATCGCCCGCTCGGGCCGGTTGGCGTGAAAATCATCGCGCATATGGGTGAGGTAATCGAGCTTCTGGCCGAACTTCTCGTTCTTCTCGCGATCCGGCTCGTCACCGCCCGCGGGGACATAGAAATTGTGGATGGTCACGCCGTTTTCCAGCCGCCCGGCGATATGGCGGGCATGGCCGAGCTGCGCATGATCATGCGCGCAGACCTCCTCGATCGGCAGACGCGAGAGGATGGCGACACCGTTATAGCCCTTCTGGCCCCGCGCGATCATGTGGTCGTAGCCCAGCGCGCGGAACGCCTCGAGCGGGATCTTCTCGACCGGGCTCTTGCATTCCTGCAGGCACAGAACGTCGGGCCCCTCCTCCTGCAGAAGGCGGGTCACAAGCGTCTCGCGCAGGCGGACCGAGTTGATGTTCCAGGTGCAAAGCGTGAAGGGCATGCGCGGTCTCCGGCTGTCGGGCCGGGCCTGCCTAGCCCCTCGCGGCGCCGAAGACCACCCACGCTCGGACAGCGCGGCTCAGGGCTGGATCGTATAGCTTTCGGCCGCGCAGACATCGACGCGGTCGGGCACCACGGCGCCGTCCGAGAACATCATCAGCAGGTCGTAGAGGCATTCCGACACGTTGCGGATCGTGACGTCGGCATTGCTCCCCGACGGCACGACGTATTCGCCCAGCAGGTCGTCGCGCCAGTACTGGTCCGTCACCGGAGAGGCGAAGAGCCGCACCAGATCCACCCCCGAGCGGTTGCGCACTCGCAGCGTCTCGGTCTCGGCCAGAACGGCGGTGCCGAAAAGCGGGATCAACGCGGTGGCGAAAGCGAGGGGGCGGAAAACGGACATCGGCAGCTCCTGTCGGTACAGGACCAGCCTAGCCCCTCGGCCGCGCCGACCCCAGAGGCGTTTCGACCCGCTCACGCCGGCGCGACCGGAATTCCGCCAAGACCCTTCGATTGCGCAGAAAAAAGCCGGGCACCGGGCCCGGCCAAGTCCAACAGGGAGGTATGTGGCGTAACCCCGCCACGGGGGCTTCGGCATGGCAACGCGCGGCCTCAGGATCGGTTCCCGCCGCGCTCAGGCCACGAGCCGGTATCCCCCCGATTCCGTGACCAGAAGCCGCGCGTTCGAGGGATCGGGTTCGATCTTCTGGCGCAGCCGGTAGATATGGGTTTCGAGCGTATGCGTGGTCACGCCGGCATTGTAGCCCCAGACCTCGTGCAGCAGCACGTCGCGCGGCACCACACCCTCGGAGGCCCGATACAGGAACTTGAGGATGTTGGTTTCCTTCTCGGTCAGCCGGATCTTGCGATCATCCTCGGCCACGAGCAGCTTTTGCGCCGGGCGGAAGCTGTAGGGCCCAAGCTGGAACACCGCGTCCTCGGATTGCTCGTGGGTGCGCAGTTGCGCCCGGATCCGTGCCAGCAGAACCGGGAACTTGAACGGCTTGGTGATGTAGTCGTTGGCGCCGGCGTCGAGGCCGAGGATGGTGTCGCTGTCGCTGTCATGGCCGGTCAGGATCAGGATCGGGCATTTCACGCCCTGCTTGCGCATGACCCGGCACAGCTCGCGGCCATCGGTATCGGGCAGGCCGACATCGAGGATCACCAGGTCGAACAGCCCGGCCTTCACCTGCGCCATCGCTTCGTGGCCGTTTCCGGCTTCGAAGACGTCGAAATCCTCGGTCATGACGAGCTGTTCGCTCAGCGCCTCGCGCAGGTCGTCTTCGTCATCCACCAGCAGGATCTTCTTCACTTGTGCCATATCGACGCCTCCATGACCTTCCGGCTCCACAGATGTGTAACGATCACGTGTGGCTCAAGTTTCGTGGCAATCTCTCACGCCGAGTTGTCGCGCCCGGGGGAAATGTTACAGTCGCCTCCCGCGCCGGGGTCGCCCGGCCTTCCGCAAGGATGCGAACATGCCCTTTCGCCCCGATCCCGTCGAGCGCCGTGCCCGCGCCCTGGCCGATCTTCGCCTCGGCGTGCCGGTGGTCCTGGGTCAGGAGGAGGGGGCTCTCGTGCTCGCGGCCGAGACGGCGGGGCCCGACCGGCTGGCGGATCTGCGGAGGATGGGCGGGGCGCCGGTTCTGGCGATTACCGGGCGGCGCGCCACGACGCTGCGCGCGCGGGCCTATGACGGCGATCTGGCACGGGTGGCGCTGCCGGCGGACGCCGATTGCGGCTGGCTGCGGGCGGTGGCCGATCCGGCGGGCGACCTGAACACCCCGATGAAGGGGCCGCTGAAGACCCTGCGCGAGGGCTCGGCCGAGACACACCGCGCGGCGATCGCGCTGGTCAAGGCAGCGCGGCTGCTGCCCGCGGCGCTGGTGCTGCCGCTCGATGACGCGGCGGGCTTCGCGGCGGCGAACGAGCTGACCCGGCTCGACCTGCCGCTGCCGCCGGCGCTGACGCCGGCCTATGCCCCGGTCGCCGCCGCCCGGCTGCCGATGGAGGCGGCGGAGAAGGGCCGGCTGCACGTGTTCCGCCCCGGCGATGGCGGCGAGGAGCATTACGCGGTCGAGATCGGCAAACCGCTGCGCGACACGGCGCCGCTGGTGCGGCTGCACTCGGCCTGCTTCACCGGCGACGTGCTGGGTTCGCTCAAATGCGACTGCGGCCCGCAACTGCACGCGGCGCTCGACCAGATGGGCGAGGCCGGCGAAGGCGTGCTGCTCTATCTCAATCAGGAGGGACGCGGCATCGGCCTCGCCAACAAGATGCGGGCCTATAGCTTGCAGGATCAGGGCTTCGACACGGTCGAGGCGAACCATCGGCTCGGCTTCGAAGATGACGAGCGCGATTTCCGCATCGGCGCCGAGATCCTCAAGCGGCTGGGCTTTTCGCGCATCCGCCTGCTGACCAACAACCCCAACAAGGTCGCGCGGATGAACGAGGCCGGGATCGCGGTGGAGGAGCGGGTGCCGCTCAAGGTCGGCCGGGGCCTGCACAATCACCATTACCTCGCCACCAAGGCGGCCAAGTCGGGGCACCTGCTGTGATCCATTCTCCCGCCGATCTCGTCCTGACCCGCCGCGGCTTGCGGGTGCTGGGCCGGCATCTCCCCTGCTCGATCGGCAAGGGCGGCATTCGCCGCGACAAGCGCGAGGGCGACGGCGCGACGCCTGTGGGCGAGCACCGGATCACCGGCATGTTCTACCGCCCCGACCGGCTGACCGCGCCCCAGCCATGGGCCGAGCCGATCCTGCCCGGCGACCTGTGGTCGGACGCAAGCGGCGATCCCGCCTATAACAGCCATGTCCGCGCGCCCTACCGCGCGAGCCACGAGGTGCTGCGCCGGGCCGATCCGCTCTACGACATCGTGCTGGTCACGGACTGGAACGAGGGTGGCGCACCGGGAGCCGGCTCGGCCATCTTCCTGCATCAGCGCCGCCGCCCGGGCTATCCGACCGAAGGCTGTATCGCCTTCGCGCGCCCCGACCTGATCTGGCTCGCCCGCCATGTCCCCTATGGCGCGCGGCTGATCGTCAGGCGCTGATCCGCTGCATCTTACCGCAAATGCGCGAACCCGACGCTCGCCTCGCGCGGGCCGCCGGTCAGTCGAGCCGATCCGGCAGAGCCCGTCCCCTGATCGCTTCGGCGAGGGGCAGCGGCCGCTTGCCCTCGCGCTGGATCTCGAGGAACTCGACCGCGCCATCGCCGCAGGCCACGACACCCTCGCCGATCACCATCCCCGGCGCGCCCTCGCCCGGTCCGGCGGCGGCGCGCAGGATCTTGAGCCGCTCGCCTTCGGCCATGCACCACGCGCCCGGAAAGGGCGAGAGCGCGTTGACCTGCCGCGCGACATGGGCGGCGGAGCGGGTCCAGTCGATCCGCGCCTCGGCCTTGTCGATCTTGGCGGCATAGGTGACGCCGTCATGCGGCTGTGGCTCGGGGCGCAGATCGTCGAGGTCGCGCAGCGTCTCGACGACGAGGCGCCCGCCCATGCCGGCCAACCGGTCATGCAGGTCCGCGGCGGTGTCCGTGGGGCCGATCGGCGTCGCCTCGCGCATCAGCACCGGACCGGTGTCGAGCCCGGCTTCCATCTGCATGATGCAGACGCCCGTCTCGGTATCGCCCTCCATGATCGCGCGCTGGATCGGCGCCGCCCCGCGCCAGCGCGGCAGCAGAGAGGCGTGGATGTTCAAACAGCCCCGCGCGGGCGCATCGAGGATCGGCTGCGGCAGGATCAGCCCGTAGGCCACGACCACCGCGACATCGGTGTTCAGCGCGGCGAAGGCCGCCTGCTCCTCTTCGCCCCTGAGCGATACCGGGTGCCGCACCTCCAGCCCCAATTCCTCGGCCCGGGCCTGCACCGCGCTGGGCCGGGGCTTCTTGCCGCGACCTGCGGGGCGCGGCGGCTGGGTATAGACGCAGGCGATCTCGTGGCCCGCGCGGACCAGCGCGTCGAGCGCGTGGACCGAGAAGTCGGGGGTGCCCATGAATACGACCCGCATCAGGAGAGCTTCCTCGCCTTGGCAACCAGCCGGTCGCGCTTGAGCCGGCTCAGCCGGTCGAAATACATGCGCCCATCCAGATGATCGATCTGGTGCTGCAGCGAGGTCGCCCAGAGCCCGACGAAATCGCGCTCCTCGATCTCCCCCTCGGCATTGAGGAACCGCGCGGTGACCGCGCGCGGACGCGAGATCACCGCCGAAACGCCGGGCAGGTTCGGCGAGGCTTCCTCGTGCTCGCGCAGTTGCACGCTCGCATGCAGGATCTCGGGGTTGGCCATCCGCACCGCCTGCCCGCGCCCGTCCGAGGCATCGACCACGGCGAGCCGCAGCGACACGCCGATCTGCGGCGCGGCGAGACCGACGCCGGGCATCGCGTCCATGGCCTCGATCATCTCGTCCCAGAGGACACGGATCTCGTCGGTGATCGCCTCCACGGGGGCCGCGGGTTTGCGCAGCGTCGGGTGCGGCCAGCGCAGGAAGGGGCGGGTCATTCGGGGGTGTCCTCTTCGTGGCGATCGATGCACAGGATGCCGTCGAGATGATCGAGCTCGTGCTGCACGCAGGTCGCTTCGATGCCTTCGAACGCGGCCTCGTGACCAAGACCGGTCAGGTCCTGCCAGCGCAGCCTGACGCGCACGGGACGGCGGACCCGGCACGGCGTGTCGGGGATCGACAGGCAGCCTTCCTCGCGCAGCGCCGTCTCCTCGGAAGCCTCCACCAGTTCGGGGTTCACGAAGACCTTGGGCGCCGGATCGCCGTCGCGCCATGCCACGTCGGTGACGAAGATCCGCATCGGCAGACCGACCTGCGGCGCCGCGAGGCCGCGGCCCGGCGCGTCGTACATTGTCTCGATCATGTCGGCGGCAAGCTGCGACAGGGTGGGGTCGAACAGCACCACCGGGTCGCAGGTCGCGCGCAGCACCGGGGCCGGGTGCCGGACGATGTCGAGCACGGCCATCAGCCGCGCGCCCGCTCGCGCTTGAGCTTGACCATCTTGCGGGTGATCATCTGCCGCTTCATCGGCTTGAGATAATCGATGAAGAGCTTTCCATCGAGATGATCGATCTCGTGTTGCACGCAGGTCGCCCAGAGCCCGTCGAACCGCTCGGCATGGGTCTTTCCGTCGAGCCCGAGCCATTGCACCTCGACCTCGGCAGGGCGCTCGACCTCGGCGAACTGCTCGGGGATCGAGAGGCAGCCCTCCTCGTAGACCGAACGGGCCTCCGAGGCCCAAGTGACGGTCGGGTTCACCAGCACCATGGGCCGGGGCGCACCCTCGTCCTCCTTGGTGGCGTCCATCACCAGCAAACGGCTCATCTGGCCGATCTGCGGCGCGGCGAGGCCGATGCCGGGGGCGTCGTACATGGTTTCCAGCATGTCGTCGGCCAGCCGCCGGATCTCGTCGGTGATGGAGGCGACGGGATCGGCCACGGTCTTGAGACGCGGGTCGGGATGGATCAGGATGGGGCGCAATGTCATGGCGCCGATCTAGGGCCAAGCGGCGCGCCTTGCAACATCGCCGCCCCTTGCGCTCGCGGCTCGGCCTGTGCAGCCTCTCGGCTCGAGACGCAGGAGACCGCCATGAGCCCCGACCACCAGACCGCCCCCGATTTCGACGAGATCATCGATCGTCGCGGCACCAATTGCTCCAAGTGGGACATGATGGAGCCGGTCTATGGCGTCAGCCCCGACGAGGGTCTGGCGATGTGGGTGGCGGACATGGATTTCCGTCCTCCCGCCTGCGTGCAGCGCGCGGTCGAGGAGATGGCGGCGCATGGTGTCTACGGCTACGCCGCCTCGGACGCGGCGCAGCGCGAGGCGATCGGCTGGTGGATGGACCGCCGTCACGGCTGGCGCCCCGATCCGGGCGACATCTTCACCACCCATGGCCTCGTCAACGCCACCGGCCTTTGCGTCGACGCCTTCACCGAACCGAGCGAGGGGGTGGTGCTGTTCACCCCGGTCTACCACGCCTTCGCACGGGTGATCCGCGCGGCCGGGCGGCAGGTGGTCGAATGCCCTCTGGTGCTGGACGAGGGGCGCTACGTCCCCGATTTCGAGGCCTGGGACGCGATGATGACCGGGCGCGAGAGGATGATGATCCTGTGCTCGCCGCAGAATCCCGGCGGTCGGGTCTGGAGCCGGGCCGAGCTGGAGGGCTGGGCCGAGTTCGCACGGCGCCATGACCTGATCCTCGTCTCGGACGAGATCCATTGCGACCTGACCATGCCGGGCGTGACCCATACCGCGATGACCCGGATCGACGGCGTGGCCGACCGGCTGCTGATGCTGACCGCGACGACCAAGACCTTCAACATCGCCGGCGCGCATATCGGCAACGTCATCGTCTCCGACCCGAAGCTGAAGGCCCGCTTCGCGGCCCGGATGGGCGCACTGGGGCTGTCGCCCAACAGCTTCGGCCTCGCCATGGCGACGGCGGCGATGTCGCCCGACGGGGTCGAGTGGCTGGAGGCGCTGCGGCGCTATCTCGATGGCAACCGGCGGCTGTTCGAGGACGGGGTCGCGGCGATTCCGGGCCTCAGGCCGATGCCGCTCGAATCCACCTATCTGGAATGGGTGGATTTCTCGGGCACCGGCATGACGCGCGAGGAGGTGCTGGCGCGGATCGAGGGCGAGGCGAAGATCGCGGTGAACCACGGCACCAGCTTCGGCCTCGGCGGCGAGAGCTTCCAGCGGTTCAACATCGCGACCCCGCGTGCCCGGGTCGCCGAGGCGGTGGCGCGGCTGAAATCGGCCTTTGCCGACCTGCAGTGAGGCTCAGGACGGGGGCAGCCGCAGCGGCGGCTCGTCCTCGGTCCGCTCGAAATCGACGGGTGCGGTGTCGGCGACGCGGCTGTGGCGCTTGAACTCGTAGATCCGCTCACCCTCCTCGACGCGGCTGGTCATGACGAGGCATTGGTAGAGATGGCGCGGCCCGTCATAGAGATCGACGAAGCCATGCAGGATCGGCGCGTCCTTGGCCGCGAGAGCGAAGCCGTCCTCCCACATGCGCAGCACCTGATGCACCTCGCCCGCGTCGTGGATGCACAGCCGCCCCGAGCGGCGTTGCGCGGCGCGACGCGCGGCTTCCATGGCGTCCTGCAGATCCTTCGTCAGATATTCGGTCATCTCGCGTTCTCCCCTGACTCCATCCTGCGCAGAAGAGTATGAAATTCAAGCGACGTTCCTGGAAAATTCCCGGTCAGGCGCGTGCTTTCGGGCGCAGCACATGCGGCTGCGCCGGATCGTAGAGCGCGCTGTCGGGAAAGCCCTGCCCGGCCGCCAGCGCCGGCCCCACGAGGATCAGCGCGGTACGGGTCAGCTTGGCCGCGCGCACCTTCGCATGGATGTCCGAGAGCGTGCCGCGGATCACCAGCTGATCGGGCCAGCTGGCGCGATAGACCACGGCGACCGGGCAATCCGCGCCATAGAACGGCGTCAGCCGCCGCTCGATATCCCTGAGCGCCCGGATGCCGAGATGGATCGCCAGCGTGGTGCCGGTGGCGGCGAAGTTCTCGAGCGTCTCTCCCGCGGGCATGGAGGTCGATTTCATCGACATGCGGGTCAGGACGATGGACTGCGCCAGTTCGGGAATGGTCAGCTCCTGCCCCAGCGCAGCGGCGGCGGCGGTGTAGGCGGGCACGCCCGGCACGATCTCGTAGGCGATACCGTCCGCCTTCAGCCGGCGGATCTGCTCGGCGATGGCGCCGTAGAGCGAGGGGTCGCCCGAATGCACCCGCGCCACGTCCTCGCCCCGCGCATGGGCCGCCTTGATCTCGGCATGGGTCTCGTCCAGCGTCATCGGCGCCGTGTCCATGACCCGCGCGCCGGCGGGCGCGCCCGCCACCACCTCTTCGGGCACCAGCGAGCCCGCGTAGAGACAGACCGGGCAGGCCGCGATCAGCCGCGCCGCCTTGAGGGTCAGAAGCTCCGGATCGCCCGGCCCGGCCCCGATGAAATAGACAGTCATGGCGCGTGCCCTTCGTGACTTTGTTCTTCAAATACGCAAGACGACCGGGCTCGGCCGCCGCGCCGCCATGCCCTAGCGCGCATCGATCTTTTTGGCGTAGCCGCGCGGCGTGACCATGCGCGGCCCCTCCCCCAGCGCGACCAGCTTCGACTGCGACGAGCCGACCAGAACCACCGTGAGCATGTCGACCTCGTCCACCTCCAGCTCGTCGAGCCGGCGATAGCGGATCTCCTCCTCGGGCCGGCCAAGCGAAGATGCCAGCAGCACCGGCGTGTCGGCGGGACGGCGTGCGAGCAGGATGTCCCGCGCCTCGGCCAACAGCGTGCGCCGCCGCTTCGAGACCGGGTTGTAGAAGGCGATGACGAAGTCGCCCTCGGCGGCGGCGTGCAGCCGCTTCACGATATCCTCGCGCGGGGTGAGCAGGTCCGACAGCGAGATGGCGCAGAAGTCGTGACCGAGCGGCGCACCGGCGCGGGCGGCGGCGGCCTGCAGCGCCGAGACGCCGGGCGTGCAGGTGACCTCGACGCGCCGCGCCGCGTCCGAGACGCCGCCATTGTCGCGATCGCGCCCCAGCAATTCGAAGACCAGCGCCCCCATGGCGTAGATGCCCGCATCGCCCGAGCAGATCAGCGCCACGTCACGCCCCTCGGCCGCGCGCTCCAGCGCGTAACGGCAACGATCCTCCTCGCCGCCCAGCGGGAAGTCGGTGCGCGGCTTGCCGGCGGCGAGCGGTCCCAGCAGGTCGATGTAGAGCCCGTAGCCCACCAGTTCCTCGGCCTGCGCAATGAGCCGCGAGGCTTCGGGCGTGCGCCAGCCGGACTGGCCCGGCCCAATGCCCACGACCGAGAGGCGGCCCCGATGACGACCGCGCACCTCGAGGATCGGCGCAGGCGCCATGGCCAGCGCGCAGGTGGCGTTGGCGGTCTTGCACTTGGTGACGGCCAGCGTCGCGTCCTTCCCGGCCTGCGCCAGCGCCGCACCCTCGGAAACGCCATGGCAGCCGACCTCGGCGAAGACGACCTCGGATGGGGTGGCGAGGCGTGGCGCCTCGGCCTCCAGCTCGGCGGCGGTGAAGAGGCGCAGCGGCACGCCGAGATCACGGGCGGCGGCGAGGATCGCGGGCTCGTCCGCCTTGAGGTCGATCGAGGACACGGCCTGCACCGCCTCGGGCGCGATCCCCGCCTCGGCCAGCACATCGCGCAGCAGCGCGGCCAGTTCCTCGGGCGGGCAGTCGCGCGCGCAGCCGAGGCCGAGCACGGCACGCTGCGGCGCGAAGTGAAGATGTTCCGGACCGAGCCCGCGCTGCGGGGCGTCCGAGACGGTGATCTTCAGCGCATCGCCCCGGGGCAGCTCGGCCAGCCACGGCGCCTCGCCGGTCACCGTGGCACCACCGCCCGAGAGCAGCGCCGCCATCGCGCCCTTGGCGTCGTCCGGGTTCACCAGCCGGTAGCCCAGGGGCGGCTCGTCGAGAGCCACTCCGAGCGCCACGTCGCCCGCGGTGGTAACGGTGGCGGTGCCGCCCAGTGCCCCGGCGATGCGTTTTGCCAGGCGGTTGGCGCCGCGATGCCCGCCGAGCAGCGGCACCACCACGCGGCCGTCATCGGAGACCGAGATCACCGGCGGCTCGGCGCGCTTGTCAGATAGAAGCGGCGCCACCGCCCGGATCAGGATGCCGCTCGCGCAGACGCCGACGACCGGCGTTCCCGCGGCGAAGAGATCGCGCGCATGTTCGAGCGCATCGGCGAAGAAGGCGTCGGCCCGCTCCACCCGCCCCTCGCGGCCGTGCAAGGGCGCACCGAGCGCCTCGGCGATGCTACGAGCCATGGGTTCGCCCGAGCGGGAGAGCGCGAGTACAACAGGGGTCACAGCCAAGGATCGGCTCCCTTCGTGAGGATGATCATCGAGAAATAGGGCGCGGTATCGGGCGCCTCGGACAGCGGGCGAACGATCTCCGTCTCCAGCGTGGCGCGTTCGACATAGGTGGCGTGCGATGTCAGGCCGAGGCTATCGATCACCGCGCGCACCTTCGGGAAATGCCGGCCGAGCTTCATGATCGCGACGCTCTCGGCGCCCTCGATCCGGGCGCGCAGCTCGGCCTCCGGCAGCGGGCCGGGCAACACGGTAAGCCGCTCGTTGCGCGCGGCCAGCGGCCTGCGGGCGGCGGCGGCGGCGGCCGTGAGCGACGTGACACCGGGCACGATCTCGACCCGGTGGCGGTCCGCCAGCCGCGCGAAGAGATACATGAACGAGCCGTAGAAGAACGGGTCGCCCTCGCACAGGCAGACCACGTCCTCGCCCGCCTCCAGCGCCTCGGCGATCTGTGCGGCACCCGCGTCATAGGCCGCCTGTGCCGGAGCACGCTCGACCGTCATCGGCACATCCATGGCGATCTCGCGCGCCTCGGGCGCGATCAGCTCGGCGGCGATGGAGCGCGCGAAGCTCGCGCCGCCCGCCAGCGTCGGATAGGCGACGACGCGCGCCCGCTCGATCAGCCGCGCCGCGCGCAGCGTGATCAGGTCGGGCGCGCCGGGGCCGAGGCCCACGCCGTAGAGCGTGCCGGTCATCGCTTGATCAGGCTCCACTGCATCACCGGCATCGCCGGACGCCAGCCGGTGAGCCGGCCCACGGGTGCCGCGCGCGCGACCGAGATCCGCACCAGCTCGCCGCCATGCTCGGCATGCAGCGCGATCAGCGCCGCCTCGCTCTCGAGCGTCACCGCGTTGGCCACGAGCCGCCCCAGCGGCCGCAGCGCCGACCAGGCGGCCTCGAACACCTCTGCCGACAGCCCGCCGCCGATGAAGATCGCGTCGGGCGCGGGCAACCCGTCGAGCGCGCCGGGCGCATCGCCCTCGACCAGACGCAGCCGCGGCGTGCCCAGCGCCAGCGCGTTCTGCGCCGCCATGGCACGGCGATCGGCGCGCGGCTCGATGCCGATCGCATTGGCGTAGCGCGCGGCGCGCATCCACTCGATCGCCACCGAGCCCGAGCCGGTGCCGATGTCCCACAAGAGCGCCCCGCGCATCGGCATCAGCTTGGCCAAGGTGGCGGCGCGCAGCTCCCGCTTGGTCATCGTGCCGTCGGAAACGAAGAGCGCGTCGTCGAGCCCCGGCACGCGCGGCAGCAGCGCCGCGTCGGGGGCGGCGACGCAGTCCACGGCCAGCGTGTTGAAGGCGGGCACCTCGTGATCCCAGCTTTCGGCGATGCCGTCGAAACGCGCCTCGTCCTCGCCGGCCATGTTGGCCAGCACGGTCATCGGGCTCTGGCCGAAGCCGCGCTCGGTCAGGAACCGCGCGATCTGGCCCGGCGTCTCGGAGCCGGTGGTCAGGATCAGCAGCCGCGCCTGCGGCTGGATGAAGGCGATCATCTGCTCCACGGGGCGGCCATGCACCGTCAGCGTCTCGACATCGGCAAGGCTCCAGCCCATGCGGGCCGAGGCCAGTTGGAACGCCGAAAGCTGCGGGTGATAGACGATCTCCGAGGCCGGGATCGCTCGCCCGATCCGCGCGCCGACCGAGAACCACAGCGGATCGCCGGTGGCCAGAACCACGACGCGGCGGCCCTTGAAGGATTTCAATCGGTCGATCAGCGCGTCGAACGGGCTGGGCCAGGCGACGCGCTCGGCGCCCACCGCGCCTGCCAGTTCGTGATGCCGGTCGCCCCCGACGATGACCTCGGCCGCCTCGACCACGGCACGGGTCGCGGGCAGGAGACCGTCCATGCCGTCCTCGCCGATGCCGACGACATGGAGCCAGGGCTCCTGCGCTGCGACCGCGTTCATGCGCGTCCCTCCGAAATGCCGTTGGCCAGCGCGTTCACCGCCGCCGAGGCCATGGCCGAGCCGCCCTTGCGGCCCCTGAGCGCCACGAAATCGCAGCCGCGCGGATCGCTCGCGAGCTCGGCCTTGGATTCCGCCGCGCCGACAAAGCCCACCGGAAAGCCGAGGATCAGCGCCGGCTTCGGCCAGTCTGCATCGAGCCGCTCCAGCAGATGGAACAAGGCGGTGGGCGCGTTGCCGATGGCGATCACGGCGCCCTCGATCCGGTCGCGCCACAGATCGACGGCGGCGGCCGAGCGCGTGGTGTCCAGCTGCTTCGCCATTTCCGGCACGCGCGGGTCGTTCAGCGTCACTACGACCTCGGTGTCCGGCAGGTGCCGCCGGATGATCCCCGCCGCCACCATCTCGCAGTCGCACAGCACCGGCGCGCCGGCGGCCAGAGCCGCCCGCCCCGCCGCCATGGCACCAGGCGAAAAGGCCAGCCTGTCGGCGATCTCGACCATGCCGCAGGCATGGATCAACCGGATCACCATCGGCTGGAGATCCTCGGGAACGCGGTCGAGCCGCGCCTCGGCGCGCACGGTGGCGAAGCTCTGGGCGTAGATCTTCGCGGGATCCGTCTCGTAGGGGCGCATCAGGCCCTCCCTGCCGCGCGGGGCCGGTCGGCCGCCACGCGTATTTGGAGAATGGTGAAGATCACTTGCGCGACTTCAGCACGCTGAGCGGCCCGAGCGGGTGAGCCGCCTGCGGGTAGGGCGCGTGGTGATGGTCGTGGTCGTGATCATGCCCGTGGTGATGATGGTGGCCATGGTCATGCGCATGGTCGTGCGGCAGCCCATGCGCATGGGCGTGTGCATGGCGCGCCTCGGCATCAAGGCGGCACATTCCCGTGCAGAAATCGGCGCAGAGTTCGCAATCCGCCACGTTGGAGCCCGGCGCGTTCGCGCCCTGCCCCTCGACATGGTGGTGATGGCTTTCCTGCACCGCGCCGACCTCCGCCTCGAAGCCCAGCACCTGTGTGCGGTACTTGCACATGCCGCAGGTGGGCGGGACCACCTCGCCGACCAGTTCGGTGACGCGCTCGGAGAAGGTGCCCAGCACCTCGGGATGGTCGCCCAAATAGCCCGCCTTGACGAATTCCAGCTCGGGATGCGCCTCGGCCACCTGGTCGGTGAAGCCGTAGATGCGGTCGATCAGGATGCCGGAGAACAGGAAATAGGGGAACACCACGACCCGGCGATAGCCGAGCCGCGCCACGTGTTCGAGGCAGGGCTCCACCAGCGGGAAGGTGACGCCGGAATAGCCGGTCTCGCACCAGCCGAAGCCCATTCCCTCCCACAGGAGCCGCGCGATCTTGGCGACGTTGCCGTTGGCGTCGGGGTCGGAGGCGCCGCGGCCGATCACCACGAGGCAGGTCTCGTGCATCGGCACGTCGGAAGGATTGGCGTCGAGCGCGGCCTGGATGCGGTCGGCGGCGGCGGCGACCATGCGCGGATCGACCCCGAGTTCGCGGCCATAGATGATCTCGATGCCGTGCTTGGCGGCATAGGTGTTGAGCACGGTCGGGATGTCGTTCTTGGCATGCATCGCCGCGAACAGCATGCCGGGCACCGCGAGGATGCGCGTGCAGCCCTGCTCGCGCAGCCGGTCGAGCCCGTCGCGGATCACCGGGTTGGCGAATTCGAGATAGCCGTATTCCACCGGCCAGTCGGGCGGCAGCAGCGCCGGCAGCTTTTCCGCCAGCACCGCGAATTCGTCCACCGCCGACTGGCTGCGCGAGCCATGGCCGCAGATCATCACGCCGGTCTTGGGCGCGGCGCTCATGCCTCGGCCTCGTCGCCTTGCGGCTCCGCGTCATGCGCCTCGTCCGTTTCCTTGCGCCCGCCCTTGAGCGCGCCCCACAGCCCCAGCGCGATCGCGAGGCCGATCGCCGCGCCGGCGACCCAGTGATCGTGTCCGGCGAGGCCGGCCATGTGTCCGGGATGGGCGAACGCCATACCGGGCGCGGCCATGAGGGCGGTGGTCGGCAGGAGGATGTGGCGCATCGCGGACCTCTCGATCTGGCAATGGCCGGCGCCCGCCGCATCATGCGGCGGATCTAGGACGACGTGGCGCTCCGGTCCCCTGTCTGGGTCGACCCCCGCACCACCGACCGTTCCGGCCACTTCGGGCTTCGTCGGTCCCCTCCATAGCCGGGCGACGGCGCGGGCGAAACCCCCGGATGCGTCACTTCAGGGGAATGTCCCGACGCTGGGCGATGTAACCGATGGCGGGAAAATGCTCCCAGGCCAGCGGCGCCTGCAGCGCGGCCATCTTGCCGCCGCCATGGGTGACGAAGCCGTCGCCGCCGGTCATCAGGTGAAAGCTCACCCCATGCGTGCCGCTCACCACGTAGGTGTCGCCCGCCTTGGACAGCTGCGCCGGCCGGCCGTTGACGCAGATCGCCCGACCCTGCTGGCATGGGATCAGCCGCCATGTCGCCATGTCGCCCCGCGCATCGGCGCTGATCACCGAGACCGGGCCCTTCTGGAAGGGAGATTCGGTGTATTCGGGCTCGAACGGGTCGGGCTCGGGCAGCACTCGGACCGGTGCCGTGGGCGGCGAGATCGGTAGAGGTTCGACCGAAGCCAGAAGCGGCATCACCACCGGCTTCACCTCGGCGCAGCCCGCCAGCAGGGCCGCCGCCAAGGCCGCCCCCGTCATCGAAAATCGCATCGCACCACTCCTCTTGCCGCCTTACCGATCACGTAGCCGTGAGACAGCGCAAGACAAGCGCCTTCACCGTCGCCCGAACAGCTTCTCTATATCCGACAGACGCAGTTCCACATAGGTCGGACGCCCGTGGTTGCATTGGCCGGAGCCGGGTGTGGCCTCCATCTCACGCAGGAGCGCGTTCATCTCCTCGGCCCGCATCCGGCGGCCCGAGCGGACCGAGCCGTGGCAGGCGACCCGGCTCAGGATCGCGTCGAGCCGCGCCGGCAGCGCGGTGGAGGCGTCGAGATCCTCCAACTCGTCGAGGATGTCGCGCAGCAGCGCCGCCGCGTCGATCCGGCCGAGGATCGCCGGGGTTTCGCGCACCGCCACCGTGCCCGGCCCAAAGGCCTCGATGGTCAGGCCGAGCTTCGACAACTCGTCGGAAGCCTCGAGCAGCCGCGCCGCGCCGGCGCCGAGATCGACGATCTCGGGCACCAGCAGCGCCTGGGCCGCGACGCCGGCCTCGGCCATCTGCCGCTTCAGCCGCTCATAGACCAGACGCTCATGCGCGGCGTGCTGATCGACCAGCACCATGCCGGTCTCGGTCTGCGCGACGATCCAGTTGCCGTGCAGCTGCGCGCGAGCGGCGCCGAGCGGCAGCGTCTCCGCCTCCGCCCCCTCATCGGGCTCGACCCGCGCCGACGGCGCCTCGGTGCCGGGCAGCCGCGCGGGCGACGCGGGCGGCGCCGTCTCGAAGCCGAAGCTCGACTCGGCCATGCCCGGGGCCTGCCCCTGCCGCGCCACCTGCATCGCCCGCATCGAGGGGCGGTCCATCTGGTAGATCCGGACCGGGCTGGCGGCATCGCGCCCGGGCCGGTCCTCCTCGTCGATCAGGCCGCCGGCATCGCCGGCCTCCCCCCGCTGCGCCGCCGCGCCGGGGCGCATCAGCCCTAGCGTTTCGGTAGCGACGGTGGTCGAGGCGCGGTGCCCCGCGCCCGACAGCGCCGCGCGCAGGGTCGAAACGATCAGCCCGCGCACCGCCTGCGGGTCACGGAACCGCACCTCGGACTTGGCGGGGTGCACGTTGACGTCGACGAGGTGCGGCTCGCATTCGACGAAGAGCGCGGCGGCGGGAAAGCGGTCGCGCGACAGGTAATCCATATAGGCCGCACGCAGCGCCCCGGTGAGCTGGCGGTCGGTGACCGGGCGACCGTTGACGAAGACATGCTGGCTCACCCCGGCGCCACGCGAATAGGTCGGCAGCGCCGCGAAACCGGTCAGGTGCAACCCCTCGCGGCTGCCATCCACGGGGAGCGCGTTGTCGTGGAATTCGCGCCCCAGAATGGCGGCAAGGCGATTGCCCAGAGCCTCGACCGGATCGCCAGTCTCGGCATCGACGCGAAAGATCTCGCGGTCGCGCCCCTCGGTGGCGTCGCGCAAGCTGAAGGCGACATGCGGCTCGGCCATGGCCAATCGGCGCAGCGCCTCGGCCAGCGCCTGTCCCTCGGCCCGGTCCGAGCGCATGAATTTGAGCCGGGCCGGCGTCGCATGGAACAGGTCGCGCAGCTCGACCACGGTGCCGCGATCGAGCGCGGCGGGCGTCACCGGTCCCAGCCGCCCGCCCTCGACCCGGATCGCCGCCGCCTCGAAACCGGCGGCGCGCGAGGTCAGGGTGAGCCGCCCCACCGCACCGAGCGATGCCAGCGCCTCGCCGCGAAAGCCGAAGGAGTGGATCGCCAGAAGGTCGGAGCCGTCGATCTTCGACGTGGCGTGGCGCGCCAGTGCCAGCGGCAGCTCTTCGGGGGTCATGCCGCAGCCGTCGTCCTTGACGCGGATCAGACGCTTGCCGCCCGCGGCGATGGTGACCTCGATACGTCGCGCCCCGGCGTCGAGCGCGTTCTCGACCAGTTCCTTGACCGCCGAGGCCGGGCGTTCGACCACCTCGCCCGCGGCGATGCGGTTGATCGCCGCCTCGTCGAGCTGGCGGATCACCGGGCGCGCGGGCGGAGTCGGGCTGGAAGCGTCGTTCAGGGTCATGGAGCCAAGCCTAGCACGCGCGCGCCAGGCTCCGCGAGGGGCTCACTCGGCCGGCAGCGCGACCTCGGGCAGCGTCACCCGCGGCCGGGCAGCGGCCTCGGCTTCGCCCAGCCCCTCGGGGCGGCCCACCACCACGAAATGCAGCGCTTCGGGATCGACCAGCTCGCGCGCCACGCGGTTCACCTCCTCCAGCGTCACCGCCTCGATGAAGGCGTTGCGCTCGGTGACGTAGCTCTGCGGCAACCCGGTGACCTGCATGCCGACGAGGATCTCGGCGATCGGGCCGTTGCCGTCGAAGCGCAGCGGGTACTCGCCGGTGAGATAGGTCTTGGCGTCGTCGAGTTCGGTCTGCGTGACGCCCTCCGCCGCGATCCGGGCCCATTCCTCGCGGATCACCTCGATCGCCCGCGCCATCCGGTCGTTGGCCGAGGCCACCGAACCGATCCAGAACTCGGCATTCTCCAGTGGCACCAGATCGGTGCTGACGCCGTAGGTAAGGCCGCGCTTCTCGCGCAGCTCGGTCATCAGCCGGCTTTCGAAGCCGCCGCCGCCGAGGATGTGATTGAGCACGTAGGCCGCGAAGAAATCCTCGTCCTCGCGCTTGAGCCCCCTTTGGCCGAACAGCGCCACCGATTGCGGCGAGGGGTAGTCGATCACGTCGATTCCGCCCGAGAGCCCGAAATCGACATGGCCGGGCAGCTCCGGACCGCTGGCGGGCAGATCGCCCAGCAGCTCGTCGAGGAGCGCGCCGAGTTCATCGGGGGTGATGTCGCCCACCGCGCCGACATGCACGCCCTCGCGGGTCAGGGCCGCCTCGTGTGCCGCCACGAGATCCTCGCGGGTCAGCGCCGCGACGCTCTCGGCCGTGCCGTTGTCGGGCCGGCCATAGGGGTGATCGCCGAAGGCCGCCTCGTAGAAGGCGCGCCCGGCGATGCGGTTGGGGTTCTGCGCATCCTGTCGCAGGATCGACTGCACCTGCCCGCGCACCCGCTCGATGGCCTCGGGATCGAACCGCGGCTCCACCAGCGCGGCGCGCAGCAGATCGACCGCCGCGTCGCGGTTCTCGCTGAGCATCTTGGCCGAGACCGAAAGCGTGTCGGCGCCAACATCGAAGCCGAACTGCGCTGCGAGATCCTCGCGTGCGGCCTGAAAGGCGCGAGCATCCATCCCGGCCGCGCCTTCCTCGAGAAGCCCGGTCATCAGGTTCACCGCGCCGAGGCTGTCGGGATCATCGAGACCGGTGCCGCCTTCGAAGCGGATTTCCAGGGCGGTGAAGGGGATCGAGTGATCCTCCACCAGCCATGCCTCGATCCCGCCCGGCGAGGTCACCTCCTGGATCTCGATCTCGGCCCGGGCCAGCCCGGCGAGCCCCATGAGCAGCGCCGCGCCCAGGCTCATCTTCGTGCAGATGTTGCGGATCATTCGTCTGCCTCCTCGCGGCTCGGAACCACGATCATGGTGACACTGCGATCGGGGTCGAACAGCTCGCGCCCGGCCGCGACGACATCCTCGGCCTCGACCGATTGCAGGATCTCGGGCCAGGCCTGCACGTCTTCGACGGTGAGGCCCTGGCTCAGCGCCGCGCCGTAGCGCCGCGCCAGCCCCTCGACCGAATCGCGGGCATAGATCTCGGAGGCACCGATCTGGGTGCGGATGCGCTGCATCTGCGCCGGTGTCGGGCCGGTCTCCAGAAATGCCTCCACCGCCGCGTCGAGCGCCGCCTCGGCGTCGTCGAGCGATACGCCGGGCTTGGGCACCACCGACAGCGAGAAGGTGGTGTCATCAAGCGACATGCCGTCATAGCCGGCCCCGGCATGCAGCGCGATGTCCTGCTCGAACACCAGTTCCTCGCCCAGCACCGAAGTGAAGGAAGAGCCGCCGAGAATCTCGGCCAGGAAGGTCAGCGCCGCCGCCTTCTCCTGCGCGCCCGAATCGCGCTCGGGCGCGAGATAGCTGCGCACGAGATAGGGTTGCGACACCCGCTCGTCGGCATAGCTGAGGCGCCGCGCGGCGCGCTGCGGCGGCTCCTGCGGGCGCGCCCGCTCGGGCAGGTCGGGCTCGGCCGGGATCGGGCCGTAATGCTCCTCGGCCAGCGCCAGCACGTCCTCGGGCTCGACATCCCCCGCCACCACGAGGATCGCGGCGTTGGGCGAGTAATAGGTCTCGTAGAAGTCGCGTACCTCTTCGCGGCCCAGCCCCTCGATCTCGTGCATCCAGCCGATCACCGGAGCGCCATAGGGGTGGTTGAGATACTGCGCCGCGGTCATCTGCTCGCGCGCCAGCGCGCCGGGGCTGCTTTCGGTGCGCTGGTTGCGCTCCTCGATGATCACCTGCCGCTCGGTCTCGATATCCTCGTCGGTCAGCCGCAGATCGTTCATCCGCTCGGCTTCCATCTCCATCATCAGCGGCAGCCGGTCGGCCGCGACGCGCTGGAAATAGGCGGTGTAGTCGGTCGAGGTGAAGGCGTTGTCGGAGCCGCCATTGGCGGCGACCGTGGCCGAGAACTCGCCCGCTTCGAGATCGTCGGTGGCCTTGAACAGCAGGTGTTCGAGGAAATGCGCGACACCGGAGGCGCCCTGCGGCTCGTCGGCGGAACCGGTGCGGTACCACAGCATCTGGGTGACCACGGGGGCGCGGTGATCCTCGATCACCACCACCTCGAGGCCGTTGTCGAGGGTGTAGGTCGTCACCGCGTCATCCGGCGCCGCCACGGGGGCGGCTTCCTGCGCCGAAGCGGGCAGTGCCAGAATGAGAGGGGCGGCCAAAGCCAGTCTGCGCAGCATGAAGTGCCTCCTTCGCTGCGCTCAACCTACGATGCAGCGCCGCCACCGCAAGCGTTGCCACGGCTTCGTGAGCCGCCGCGAGCGCTCAGAAAGGCGGCTGCAGCGCCGTCTGGGCGGCGCGGGCGCGCAGCGCGATCTCGGCGGGGGCCGGATCGGCACGGTTCGGCGTGCCCGGCGCCGGTTCCGGCAGGTCGAGCCGCGCCGGGACCTCGAGCGGCTGCTGCGGGACCACGGTGGTGGGATCCGGCCCGGCCGGGCCGTCGCCACCGCCGCAGGCCGCGAGTGTCAGCGCGGCCAATCCCGCCGCCAGAGCCAGTCGCATCAGTCGTCCCCGTCTTCTTGTCCGATCAACTGCCTAGCGCATGACGCGATCCGGGTCACGGGCTCTTTGCCCCGCGCCGGCGCGTCGGGCCGGAACGTCGCTCCGGCCCCGCCTTGTCGCCGCCGAACAGCACCAGCCCCACGGCGCCCAGGAAGATCGCGATATCGGCGATGTTGAAGGCATAGGGATTCTCGATGCCGCAGCAGCTCACATTCAGAAAATCCGCCACCGCGCCGTAGAGCACCCGGTCGATCACGTTGCCCAACGCGCCGCCCACCAGCAGCCCGGCCGAGAACCGCGCCAGCCAGCTGCCGCCGTCGCGGGCGATCCAGGCCAGCACCGCCGCCGAGATGGCCAGCGCCAGCCCGACCAGCACCCAGCGCATGTCGAACCCGGCGAAGAGGCCGAAATTGACGCCCCGGTTCCAGGCCATGCGAAAGCTCAGGATGCCGGGGATCACCTCCATCTGGAGCCGCTCCATCAGCCCGAGCGCGTGTACCACCAGGTATTTCGTCGCCTGATCGGCGAGAAACACCCAGAAGCCGGTCCAGAGGGTCAGTCGCACCGCGCGCTCCTCAGTGCCGGAAGTGGCGCATGCCGGTCAGCACCATCGCCAGCCCCGCCGCGTCGGCCGCGGCGATCACCTCGTCGTCGCGCATCGAGCCGCCGGGCTGGATCACCGCCGTCACGCCCGCGCCCGCCGCCTCCATGAGACCGTCAGCGAATGGGAAGAAGGCGTCGGAGGCCACCACCGAGCCCTTGGCCGGGCTCTCGGAGAGGCCCAGCGCCTCGCCCATGCGACCAGCCTTGGCCGCCGCAATCAGCGCCGAATCGAGCCGGCTCATCTGGCCTGCGCCGACGCCGACGGTCTGGCCGCCCTTGGCATAGACGATGGCGTTCGACTTCACGTGGCGCGCCACGGTCCAGGCGAACATCAGGTCGTCCAGCTCCTGCGCCGAGGGCGCGCGCTTGGTCACCACCTTGAGGTCGTCGCGCGACACGAAGCCCGAATCCTGGTCCTGCACCAGAAGACCGCCCGCTACCTGCCGGAAGGCCAGGCGGGGGGCGCGCGGATCGGGCAGCGCCTCGGTCACCAGAAGCCGCAGGTTCTTCTTGGCGGCGAAGACGGCGCGGGCGTCGTCATCGGCACCCGGCGCGATCACCACCTCGGTGAAAATCTTGGCGATCTCCTCCGCCGTCGCCCCGTCGAGCGGGCGGTTCAGCGCGACGATGCCGCCGAAGGCCGAGGTGCGGTCGCAGTCGAAGGCCCGCGCATAGGCCTCCCTGAGCGAGCCGCCGGTGGCGACGCCGCAGGGGTTGGCGTGCTTGATGATCGCGCAGGCGGGCTGGTCGCCGCCGAATTCGGCCACCAGCTCGTAGGCCGCGTCGGTGTCGTTGATGTTGTTGTAGCTCAGCTCCTTGCCCTGGATCTGCCGCGCGGTGGCGACGCCGGGGCGGTTCGAGCCGTCGGTGTAGAAGGCCGCGTTCTGATGCGGGTTCTCGCCGTAGCGCAGCGTCTGGGCGAGCGTGCCGGCAAGGGCGCGGCGGCGCGGCGCGGCCTCGCCGATGGCCGAGGCCATCCAGGTCGAGACGGCGGCGTCATAGGCGGCGGTGCGGGCATAGGCGGTCTGAGCGAGCCGCTTGCGGAAGGCCAAGTCGGTCTGGCCGTCGTTGCTTTCGAGCTCCGACAGCAGCGCCTCGTAATCCTCGACATCCGTCACCACGCAGACATCGGCGTGGTTCTTGGCGGCGGCGCGGATCATCGCCGGTCCGCCGATGTCGATGTTCTCGATGCAGTCGTCGTAATCGCCGCCCTTCGCCACCGTCTCCTCGAACGGGTAGAGGTTGACCACCAGCAGGTCGATCGCCGGGATGCCATGCTCCTGCATCGCCGCGACATGACCCTCGTCCGAACGCACCGCCAGCAGGCCGCCATGCACCTTGGGGTGCAGCGTCTTGACGCGGCCGTCCATCATCTCGGGAAAGCCGGTGATCTCGGCCACGTCCCGGACGGGCAGCCCCGCATCGCGCAGCGCCTTGGCGGAGCCGCCGGTCGAGAGCAGCTCGACGCCGCGCGCATCGAGCGCCCGGGCGAGGTCCACGAGGCCGGTCTTGTCGGAAACGGAGAGCAGCGCGCGGCGCAGCGGGGCAAGCGAGGTCATGGGTCGTCCTTCCTGGTCCTGGTCCGCGGGACTCATGCCGGATCGTCCTCCCCGCGCCACAGGTCGCGCGGGGCCGGCACGCCGTCGCCCATTCGGACGAGCGACCAGCGGACGAGCGTCGCATAGGCCATCGCGCGACCGGATAAAACCACCTGTTGCGTCGGCACGGGTCTGGGACGGCTCTTTTCGAGATAGACCGACGGCGCCAGCGCCAGCCGCGCGCCGCCGTCATGCGCCAGCCGCCAGACCTCGCCCGAGCGCAGCCGCAACAGCGCCGATGTCGCCTGCGCGTCAAGCTCGGGCGCCACGTCGGGATGCAGGTGGAACCGGATCACGAAGGAAACGCCCGGATCGCGCCCGGCATGGCTCGCGGCATCGAAGGCGCGCTCGTCGGCCGGGCCCAGCGTGGTCAGCAGGTCCTCGCCCACCAGCGCGCCGCCATCGCGATCGAGGCCGAGCCTGCGGTCATGGGTCAGCCCGAACCCCGCGCGCCAGGCGTCGTGGCTGGCCTCGATTCGCTGCAGCCCGTCGGCATCGGTCCGGTGCGACAGCACCTCTCGCGGCCCCTCGACCAGCGGCTCGGCGCCATCCGCGCCGCGGCCCAGCCGGGCCGACGAGAGCCCTTCGAGGCAGAGCGTCGAATGCGACAGCGTGGCCCGTCCCGCGCGGCGCCAGTCCGGCCCGTGATGCAGCCCCGAGCCGCAATTCACGATCAGAGGTCGACGGCCGCAGGTCATCTCGAAGGCCAGGGTCGAGGCATGCGCCCCCGTCGCGCGCGGGCCGCTGGGCGGCTTGGCCGCATCCAGCAGCACGGTGCTGCGGCCCACCGCGAGGCGCGCATAGCCCATGCAGGACCCGCTGAGCGGCGGCACGCCGGGACCGCCGGCCCGGGCCAGTGCCCGGTCGAGCCGCCCCGGCGCGCCGCGGCCGCCGCCATGAAACCGCGCCAGCCCGCCATCGGCATGGCGCAGCGCCCGCAACAGCGGCGCGATGCGGTTGATGGCGTTGCGATGCTCGGGCGTCGTGTCCGGGCCGAGGATCGCGGCCGCCTCGCCCAGCGCGCAGAACAGGTCAAGGAGCGCCTCGGGCGCCCGCGAGGCGATGCCGCCGTCGGGACCGACCGCCTCGGCGACCGCGCGCGCCAAGGCCGCGGCGCGCTGCGTCGGCTGGCGCGGCTCGCCATGCAACGCCGTCTCGGCCCAGAGCAGCGCCGTGAGCGCCGCGATCCGCTCCGGCGCGCCCGAGGCCCGGGACCAGTGCCGCGCCAGCCAGCGCGACTGCAGCGACAGGCTGCGCAGGAAGCTCGGCATGTCGGCCCGGGGCGAGGCCGCTTCGCTCAGCCAGCCGGCCTGCGCCACCCAGCGCGACAGCCGCGCCGCCGTGGCCTCGGGTGTCCATCCCGAACCGCGCCCGTCCCCGTAGCGGGCGATCCAATCAAGAAGCCAGCTCCAGGCGAGATCGCGCGCCACCGGGCCGCCAAGGCTGGACAGGTCATCGATCCAGCCGAAGCGATGCAGCGCCGCGCCCTGCGGATCGGTATCGGGGCCCAGCGCCCAGATCGAGCGGTCCCCGGCCTCGACCAGCTGCCCGGCGCGGTGGTGCCGTCCCGCCAAAAGGTCGCGGCCGCGCGCGGGAGCGCCGAAGCCGTCCGGTTCGGCGAGGCGCGCCAAGGCGTCCGGCACCGGGGCGCGCGCATCCGCGCGCCACCTCAGGCGCTCCAACCCCCAGATCCGCTGCATGACCGCCACCGGCCGCCTCCCCCGCCCCGCATCCGGGCCATGCTAGAGCCGGGACCCCGCGCTTGTCACCCGTCGCGCGCGCCCGGTCGCAGGCAGGCGATGAAGAAGCCGTCCATGCCGCCCCGCTCGGCCCAGAAATCCGGCCTGAGCCGCAGCCCCTCCGGCCCGATCCAGTCCGGCGCGATGCCGGGCCTTGCCAGCACCTCCCGGTCGTTGACCAGCCCCGGATGCCGCGCCAGCGCCTCCTCGACCTGCACCTCGCCCTCGTCGGGCAGCAGCGAGCAGGTGCAGAAGACCAGCCGCCCGCCGGGCTTCAAGAGCCCCAGCGCGTGATCGATCATCTCCGCCTGTAGCGCGATCAGCGCGCCGAACTCCGAGCCGTCCTTGGCGTGCGGCAAGTCCGGATGACGGCGGATCGTGCCCGTGGCCGAACAGGGTGCATCCAGAAGGATCGCATCGAAGCCGGTCTCGTCGAACTCCAGCGCGTCGGCCTGCACCACGCGCGCCGCAAGCCCGGTGCGGTCGAGATTCTCGCGCAGCCGCGCCAGCCGCGCCTCGGAGAGGTCGAGCGCCGTGACATCGGCGCCGGTCGCGGCGATCTGCATCGTCTTGCCGCCCGGCGCGGCGCACAGGTCGAGAACCCGCTCGCCCGGCCGGGCATCGAGCACGCGCGCCGCCACTGCGGCGGCGGCGTCCTGCACCCACCATTCGCCCGCGGCGAAGCCCGGCAGCGCCGAGACCTGCCCGGCTTCGCGCAGCCGGATCGAGCCGGTGGGCAGCAGTTCGCCGCCCAGCGTCGCGGCCAGCGCCGCCGCGTCACCCTTCGCCGTCAGGTCGAGCGGCGGGACCTGCGCCTGCACCGCCTCCATCGCCTCGACCGGCTTGCGGCCCCAAGCCTCGACCAGCGGACCGCGCAGCCAGTTCGGCAGCTTTGGCGCCGGCAGCCTGGCCCATGCCTCGGCCGGCTGCTCGCCGATCTTGCGCAACACCGCGTTGACGAGGCCCTTGTAGCTCTGGGTGCGCTTGCCCTTGGACATGATCTGCACCATGGCGTTGACGACGCCATGCGCCGCGGCACCCTCCATGATCTCGACCGCGCCGAGGCGCAGCGCGTTGCGCACCGCGAGTGGCGGTTGTTTCACGAGAAACGGCTTGAGGGCCCGGTCGGCGCGCGGCAACTGCCGCAGCACCTGGGTGGCAAGACGCTGGGCACGGGCGCGATCTGGGGGCGACAGCCGCTCCAACGCCCCGGCGGCGATGCTCTCCGACAGCAGCCGCTGCGCGCCCATCGCCTGCTCGATGAGATGCAGGGCCGCGCGGCGCGCGGCGATGCCGTCGTCTGGGGACGTGGCGCGGGCTTGGGTCATGGCGGGTCCGGGGCTTGTTGGAGACGCATCAGCACGTATATCCCAAGCATCCGCCGCACAAGCGCCGCCCCCGAGGAGAGCCGCCATGGCCGACGACAGCCCGACCCCCGACATGCCCGCCGACCTGCCGCCTGCCGCGCAGCGGGCACTGGAGGAAGCTCGCGCCCGGCGCGCGGCGCTCGACGACGCGGCGAAGCTGCCGACCGAGCTCGGCGGCCGCGACGGCCCCGAGCCGGTGCGCTATGGCGACTGGGAAAAGCAGGGCCTCGCCATCGACTTCTGACGGCGCGGCTCCTGAGGGCTCAGCGATCGAGGCCCAGCACGTCGATCATGTCGTAATGGCCCGGCGAGCGCCCCTGCCCCCAGAGCGCGGCCCGCACCGCGCCGCGGGCGAAGATCATCCGGTCGGTCGCCATGTGCCGCAGCACGATGCGCTCGCCCTGACCGGCGAAGATCACGTCGTGCTCGCCGACGATGTCGCCGCCGCGAATCGCCGAAAAGCCGATACGCCCCTCGACCCGCGCGCCGGTGATGCCGTCGCGGCCCCGGTCGGCGACATCCGACAGCTTGACACCGCGCCCCTCGGCCGCCGCTTCGCCCAGCATCAGGGCGGTGCCGGAGGGGGCATCGGCCTTGAGGTTGTGATGCGCCTCGACCACCTCGATGTCCCAGCCCTCCTCCAGCGCCGCCGCGACCATCTTGGTCAGGCCGGTCAGGAGGTTCACCCCGAGGCTCATGTTGCCGGCGCGCACCTGCACCGAATGCCGCGCCGCCGGGACCAGCCGCTCGAGTTGGCCCGCGTCGAAGCCGGTGGTGCCGATCACGTGCACCGCGCGGGCCTGCGCCGCGAGATGCGCCACCTCCAGCGTGGTTTCGGGGGTGGTGAAGTCGATCACCGCCTGCGCGCGCGCCATCGCCTCGAGCGGATCGTCCGAGACGGTGACGCCCATGGCGGGCCCGCCCATGGCATGGCCGACATCCTGGCCCACCCAGTCATGGCCCGCGCGCACCACCGCGCCGGCGAGCCGCGCCCGGTCGCTGTCGCAGACGGCCTGCACGAGCATCCGGCCCATCCGGCCCGCCGCCCCCATGATCACGATTCCCGGTGCCGTCTCGGTCATGCGCCTGTCCCCTTGCTGTGCCGCCCCTTCCTCGCCCGCGCCGCGCCCGCTTGGCAAGCCCGGCCGCGGAGACTAGATGGTGCGGCATGAGCAAAACCCGCGCCTCCGAACCCCGTGGCCCGTCGCAGCGCCAGCTGCGCGTGGGCGAACTGATCCGCCGCAGCCTCTCCGAGCTGCTGAGCCGCGGCGACCTGCACGAACCCGAGCTGTCGGCGATGTCGATCACCGTGGGCGAGGTCCGGGCCACGCCCGACCTGAAGCGCGCCACCTGCTTCGTGCTGCCGCTGGGCGGCGGCGACGAGACGGTGATGCTGGACGCGCTGCGCCGCGCCAAGCCCGAGATCCGGCATCAGCTGGCCCGGACCATGAAGCTCAAGCACGCGCCGGACCTGAAATTCGAGATCGACCGTACCTTCGACCGGATGGACGAGACGCGTCGCCTGCTCTCGGACGAGAAGGTCCGCCGCGACGTCGAAGCCGCGCGCGACGCGACGGAGGGGGACGGGGAATGATCCCCCGTCTGGCGCTGGCCACCCTTGGTCTCGGCGCGGCCTGCGCCCTGCCGGTGCCGTCGCAGGCGGCGGCTTGCGAGGACGTCGATTACGAGGGGCTGTCCTACACGATCTGCGAGGTCGATCCGGCGAGTGACGACCTGCGGCTGTTCCTCACCGACGGCAATGGCGGCCTCTATGGCAGCTTTCAGGCGATCGACCGCGAGATCGACGGCGAGGCGCTGGTCTTCGCGATGAACGCCGGCATGTATCACCCCGATCGCCGCCCGGTGGGCCAGTATCTCGAGAATGGCGAAGAGGTGATGCGCCTTGTCACCAATGCGGGACCCGGCAATTTCGGCATGCTGCCCAACGGCGTGTTCTGCATCAACGACGACACGGCGCAGGCGATCGAAACCCTGCGCTACGAGCGCGAGGCGCCCGAATGCCGCTACGCCACGCAATCGGGGCCGATGCTGGTGATCGACGGCGAACTGCACCCGCGATTCCTGCCCGAAAGCACCTCCCGCAACATCCGCAACGGCGTCGGCACCACCGATTCCGGTGATCGCGCCGTTTTCGCCATCGCCAACCAGCCGGTGACCTTCCACGAGTTCGGCTCGTTCTTCCGCGACCATCTGGAGCTGCCGCAGGCGCTCTATTTCGACGGCAATGTCAGCCGGCTGCACGCGCCGGGGCTGGGCCGCTCGGATTTCGGCTTCGCGATGGGGCCGATCGTCGGGGTGCTGGCCCCCGTTGACGAGGCACGTCCCGACGGCTAGGCCGCGCGCCTCGCACGCAGGCATCAGGAGGGCCGCATGGCACGCAAGCGCAAGGGCCGCGACATCTCGGGTTGGCTGGTGGTGGACAAGCCCGCGGGCATGACCTCCACGGCGGTCGTCAACAAGGTCAAATGGGCCTTCGACGCCAAGAAGGCGGGCCACGCCGGCACGCTCGACCCCGACGCCACCGGCGTGCTCGCCGTGGCGCTGGGCGAGGCGACCAAGACCGTGCCCTTCATCACCGATGCGCTCAAGGCCTACGAGTTCACCGTGACCTTTGGCGCCGCCACCAACACCGACGATGCCGAGGGCGAGGTGATTGCCCGCTCGGACGCGCGCCCAACGGACGTCGAGATCAAGGAGGCGCTGCACGGCTTCGTCGGCGACATCGAGCAGGTGCCGCCCGCCTTCTCGGCGGTGAAGATCGACGGCCAGCGCGCCTATGCCAAGGCCCGTGCAGGCGAAGAGGTCGAGCTTGCCGCCCGACCGCTCTGGGTCGAGAGCCTGATCCTGCTGGAGCGACCCGACAGCGATCACGCGAAGCTGGAGATGGTCTGCGGCAAGGGCGGCTATGTCCGCTCGATCGCCCGCGATCTGGGCGAGAAGCTCGGCTGCCTCGGCCATGTGCGCGAACTGCGCCGGGTCTGGTCGGGGCCGTTCTCGGCAGCCGAGGGCGTGACGCTCGAGCAGATCGAGGCCGAGGCAAAGTCCGAGGCGCTCGACCGTTTCCTGCGCCCGCTCGAGGACGGGTTGGCCGACCTGCCGCGCGTCACCTGCTCGGCCGAAGCGGCGGGGCGCCTCAGGAACGGCAACCCGGCCCCGGTGATCGCCTCGGGGCTCGACTACGGCGAAGAGGCCTGGGCTGCGCATGAGGGCCGGGCCGTGGCGGTGGGCCGGGTGATGGGACCCGAGCTGCACCCGAACCGGGTCTTCGTGATCTGACATCGGCGCGCCATGCTTCGAGGCATGGCGCGCCGGACGCATCAGAACACGGCGAGCCGCACCCTTCAGAAGACCGCGCGCCGCACGAGGTTCAGCCCGGCGATCAGCAGCACCGCCAGCGTCACCCGGCGGAACGCCTGCTGGTCGATCCGGTCATGCACCAGCCCGCCCAGCATCATTCCCGCCACGGCGGGGACGATCATGAACAGCGAAAACGGCAATGTCGCGCCGTTGAGCACCCCCGATCGCAGATGCGCGCCCGACAGCGCCAGCGCGCCGAGGCCGTAGATCACCCCCTGCACCCGGATCGAATCGCCCTTGGGCGTGTCGATCGCGGTGAGATAGGCCACCGTCGGCGGCCCCCAGACCCCCGACACCCCGCCCACGAAGCCCGAAAAGCCGCCGATCAGCGCCTCGATGCCGTTGGTCTTCTCGGGAAGCTTCGGCTTCCATCCCGACAGCTGCAGCAGCGCGAAGGCCGAGACCGGCGCCCCGATCAGCAGGAACAGCGCCTCGGCCGACAGCACCCGCACCAGCTGCGCGCTGATCGCCAGCATCACGCCGCCCACGATCAGGTAGACCCGAAAGCGCTTTACCGTCGACGCCGCCGCGCGGCCGCCCTGCCGCAGCGCCTGCATGCCGTTTGTCACCAGCGTCGGTGCGATCAGCGCCGCGAGCGCCAGCTCGGGCGGCAGGAACAGCGACATGGCCGAGATCATGATCATCGGCATGGCGAAGCCGACCATGCCCTTCACGATGCCCGCGCCGAAGCCCACGAGGACGGAAAGCAGCAGCAGCTGCGGCGGCATCAGCTCGGCGAAGGGAAGCATGCGGTCTCCGGGGGTTGCGTTGCCGCCCCTGTGGCCCGGCGTCGCTCAGACGGCAAGGGGACGCGGCGCGCCGAGCCGCGGGTGCAGCTTCGCCGCAATGGCCGAGGCCGCGGCCATGCCGGCCCCGCAGGCCGCGAACACCCCCGCCACCGGCGCCACGGTCAGCACCAGCCCGGCCACCGCCGGGGTGAGGATGCCCGACACGTCGCGAAAGCTCGCATAGACCGCGGCCATCTCGGTGCGCTCGGACGGCTTCACCGCCATCAGGAAGGGCAGCCCAGCGCAGACGTCGAGCATCACCAGGCAAACCGATCCCGCCATCAGGGCGGCGAGCGCCGCCCATGGCGCGCCGGAGAGAAGCGCCGCCGCGACGAATAGCGCCGCCGCGACGGCGAAGCTGCCGCGCACCGCGAAACGCACGCTGGTGCGCTGCACCAGCCGCAGCATCAGGGGCGTGGTGAACAGCAGCGCGTTCGACAGCGACAGCATCACCCCGCCGAGCCGGTCTCCCAGACCCTGCTCGATGCAGAAGATCGGCAGGTAGACGATGTAGACCCACCAGCCGCAGGAGCGGATCACCGCGAAGAGCCAGCCCGCCACGAGGCGCGGCTGCGCGCCGAAGCGTCCGAGAAACGCCAGCGGGTTCGGCGCCGGTCCCCGGGCCCGGACGATCTGCCGGCCATTGCCGAGCCGCATCCGCCAGAACGCCGCCACCACCGCGAGCGCCATCGCTCCCGCCAGCAGGAACGGCGCCGGATACCACCAGTCGAGCAGGATCACTCCCAACGCCGGGCCGACCATCCACGACGCCGCCGAATAGACCAACCGCGTCGATTCGTTGCGCCCCAGATCGCTGCGCGCGATGTGATCGAGCACATAGGCGTTGAAGCAGACCATCCACAGCACCGTCGCCCAAGCGTTCGACGCGAGACCCAGCGCCAGCAGCCCCGGCCGCCCGGTCAGGGCGAGCCCGGTGCCCAGCCCGTAGAACAGTCCGACCCCGGTGAACAGCCAGCGCCGGGGTACGCGCCTGTTCACCCAAGGCAGCAGCAGCCCGCCGCAAAGCGACGAGATCCCCACCGCGAAGTAGATCACGCTCACCAGCGCGGCGTCGCCAAAGGCGCGGTAGAGCGCCAGCGGCATCACCGAGAGCAGGATGCCCCGTACCCCGGCCTCCAGCGCCGCCAGCCTCGCGAAATCCTCGACGCGTGGCGTCGGCGAATGGGTGAGGAAGATCGGGGCGCGGGGGGTGACCATGAGGCGACTCGCATCGACGGCAGACACTTCCTCCTTGCGCCCGCCGCTCCCGCCCCGGCTGTGCCGGACGCGACATCGCGATGTCGTATCGGGGCCAAACGCACGGGGCGGCGGAACCGCGCCGTCATCCGCTTCGCGCGATCGCCTCGATCAGCCGGCCACGCGCCGGGGGCAGCGGCCGGTCGCCAGATCCCGGCAGCAGCCGGTGCTCGATGAACCAGCCGGTGGTGCCCAGCGCCGCGACGATGTCCTGCGGCCCGGCCTCGCCCTCGCCGCGCAGCACCGGCGGCAGCGGCAGCAGCTTCGCGGCCCAGGCCCCCGCCCCCGCCCGGCTTACCGCGCGGCCCGATTTCGGGCTGACCAGCTCCAGCCCCTCGGTCTCGCCGGTGACCGCGCAGCGCGTGAGGTCGAGCGCGAAGCCCATCTCCTCCAAGAGCGCCATTTCCCAATGCAGGTAGGCCAGCGGCCAGAGCTCACTCTCGCCTAGCAGATCCAGAAGCGCCATGGTCCGGTCGTAGAGCGGCGGGTGCGGGTCGCGCTCGGGCAGCACGCTGACCAGCAGCGCCGCGACCGCGTTGAGGCCGGCCAGCGCCAGCCGGTCCTCCATCACCTGCGCGGCGCGAGAGCGCAGAGGCTCGAAGGTGAAATTGCCCAGATGCTCGCCCAGTCGCGCCTTCCAGGTGAGATCGAGCTGCGAGCCGGGTTGCAGCAGCGGCGCGATGCGGCGCGAGCCGCCGCCGCGAACCACGCCCGCATGCAGCCCGTGGCCGCGGGTGAACACCTCGACGATGGCCGAGCCCTCGCCATGGCGGCGCACCCGCAGGAGCGCGCCCTCTTCGCGCCACTCGATCATGCGCGGATCACGCGCGGGCGCGACCCGGCTTGAACGGCGCCATGCCGGCGCGGGCCAGCTCGTCGGCGCGCTCGTTCTCGGGATGGCCGGCATGGCCCTTGACCCAGGTCCAGGTCACCTCGTGCCGCGCCGCCGCCTCGTCGAGCCGGCGCCACAGATCCTCGTTCTTCACCGGCTTGCCGGTCGAGGTCCGCCAGCCCTTGCGCTTCCATCCCGCCATCCACTCGGTGATGCCCCCCTTCACATAGGCACTGTCGGTCACGACGGTAAGCTTGGAGGGCTTGCCCAGCGCCTCGAGCGCCGCGATCGCCGCCATCAGCTCCATGCGGTTGTTGGTGGTCATCGCCTCGCCGCCCTTGAGCTCGCGCTCCTTGGTGACGGTGTCACCGTCCTTGGCCTGCAGCAGCGCGCCCCAGCCGCCGGGGCCGGGATTGCCCGAGCAGGCGCCGTCGGTGAAGGCGAAGATCTTGGCCATAGGGGCGTCCTTGGTCAGGGGGTCGGGGCGTTCCCTTTAAGCGAAGCTCCGCCGTCCGGCAACGTACCATGCGGAACTCGCCTCCCGGGTGAGGATGTTCAATCGGGGTGACTTAACCGAATGCGGAGCCCTTCCCATGTTCCACCACTCCTCCAAGCTTCAGTACCAGGTGCGCGTCGACAAGCCCTCACCGGCCTTCGCCAAATATCTCCAGCAGGCGATCGGCGGCGTCGAGGGCGAGATCCGCGTCGCCATGCAGTACTTCTTCCAGGCGATGGGCGCGCGCGGCGACAGCAAGTACCGCGACATGCTGATGATGACCGCGACCGAGGAGCTGAGCCATATCGAGTTTCTCGGCCACGCCGTGGCGCTCAACCTCGAAGGCGCGCCGGTCGAGGTGCAGGACGAGGCCGCGAAGGACCCGGTCGTGCATGCGATCCTGGGCGGCATGAATCCGCGCCACATCCTCAGCTCGGGCCTTTCGGCGATGCCGGTGAACGCGAACGGCGTGCCGTTCGACATGAGCCATGTCTACGCCACCGGCAACCTCGCCGCCGACATGATGGCCAATGCCACCGCCGAATCGGGCGGCCGGGTGCTGGCTTCGCGGCTTTACAACATGACCGACGACGCGGGCATGAAGGACATGCTGTCCTTCCTGATCGCCCGCGACACGATGCACCAGCAGCAGTGGCTGGCGGTGATCGAGGAGCTGGGCGGCTGGGAAAAGGCGTTGCCGATCCCGAACTCGACCCCCGAGGAGCACGAGGCGACCGAGCACAGCTACTACTTCCTCAATACCTCGCTCGACGAGCCGACCCCCGAGGGCCGCTGGACCTCCGGTCCCTCGCTCGACGGGCGCGGCACCTTTTCGAGGAAGGACAAGCCCGAACCGCTGGGCCAGAAACCCGATCTCGGCAAGTCCAAGCCGAAATCCGGCACCCAGACCGACCAGCAATGAGTTCAGAAGGGGCGGGCTTCCGGGCGCGCCCCTTCCCTTTCATCTTTCTTCAAATACGCAGATTCGACACCAGCCGTGCGCGAGGTGCCGAACGTGGTGCCCGCCGCCAGCCGGGGGATTTGCGTATTTGGGGAAAGATGAACCTCAAGGAGTGCTCTTAAAACAGCGGCAGTGTCAGGCAGATCACGACGAGACCGGTGAGCAGCAGCCGCAAGCGCAGCCACCAGCCCGGCGCGAGGCCATGTTTCTGGAAGCCCGCATCGAGCGCCAGAAGGCCAAGAAAGCCGGCGATCAGCACCAAGCTCGACCGCTCCCAGCCGCCACCGACGAGGAAGGCGACCCAGAGCGCGGGGAGGGTCGAGACGCCGTAACCGATGGCAGCGGCGCGGCCGCTGATCTTGGTCGCGAAGCCCCACAGCACGCCGGACATGAAGCTCAGGATCACGCTGCCATAAAACACTTGGACGTAGGGTCCGACCAGCCTCTGCGGCAGCCAGCCTGGCACGAGGCCGGGAAACCACGTCGTCAGCAGCCCCCAAGCGAAGGGAAGCACCCCCGCGAGCCCGAGGAGCAGGGCCGCGGGCGGGATCACGCAGGTTCGCGCAGGATGCGGGGCACCTTG
Source organism: Limimaricola sp. AA108-03 (assembly GCF_050847355.1). NCBI lineage: Bacteria > Pseudomonadati > Pseudomonadota > Alphaproteobacteria > Rhodobacterales > Paracoccaceae > Limimaricola > Limimaricola sp. AA108-03. Next base: position 109,434 of record NZ_CP193755.1, on the reverse strand, counting down.
AATTCGACGTTTTCCTGCGCCGTCTCGACCAGCTTCACGGTGACGTCGAAGCGGGCGCGGAAGGCATCGATCACCTCCTGCACCAGCACCTCGGGCGCGCTCGCCCCGGCCGTGAGGCCGAGCGAACGGATGCCGTCCAGCGCGCGCCAGTCGATCTCGGTGGCGCGCTGCACAAGCTGCGCATAGCCGCAGCCCGCCTTGGCCGCGACCTCGACCAGCCGCTTGGAGTTCGATGAGTTCGGCGCCCCCACCACGAGCAGCGCGTCGCACCGGGGCGCCATCGCCTTCACCGCTTCCTGCCGGTTGGTGGTGGCGTAGCAGATGTCCTCTTTTCCGGGTCCCTTGATCGCCGGAAAGCGCGCCTTCAACGCCGCGACGATGCCGGCGGTGTCATCGACAGACAGGGTGGTCTGGGTGACGAAGGCGAGTCGCTCGGGATCGCGCACGGCGACGGTGGCGACATCGGCCTCGGTTTCGACCAGCAGCACCTCGCCCTCGGGAAGCTGGCCCATGGTGCCGATGGTCTCGGGGTGGCCCGCATGACCGATCATGATCATCTGCAGCCCCTCGGCCGCGTGCCGCGCCGCCTCGTTATGGACCTTGGTCACCAGCGGGCAGGTCGCGTCGACCGCGATCATCTCGCGCCGCGCCGCCTCGGCCGGGACCGATTTCGCTACGCCATGCGCCGAGAAGATCACCGGCCGGTCGTCGGGCGCCTCGTCCAGCTCCTCCACGAAGACCGCCCCCTTGGCGCGCAGGTCATCGACCACGAAGCGGTTGTGCACGATCTCGTGGCGCACATAAACCGGCGTCCCCCATTTCTCGAGCGCCATCTCGACGATCTTGATGGCGCGGTCGACGCCGGCGCAAAAGCCGCGCGGCGCGGCCAGATGGAGCGTCAGGGGCGGCAGGGTGGTCTCGGGCATCGGGGGCCTCCGGGGCGCGCTGGCCGGTGGATTGCGATGCCGCACAGCTAAGCGTTCCGACGCCCGAGGTCCAGCGGCCATCCCGACGGCACGCCTGCGCGGCGGCTCATTCCTCGTTCGCGGCCGCCGCACCGTTCTGGCGTGGCGCCCGGCCGATCACCTCGCGCAGCTCCTCGAGCTCGATGAAATTGTCGGCCTGGCGGCGCAGCTCGTCGGCGATCATCGGCGGGGTGGAGCGGATCGACGACACCACCGAGACCCGCACGCCGCGCCGCTGCAACGCCTCGGCCAGTGCCCGGAAATCGCCGTCACCGGAGAACAGCACCGCATGGTCGATGCGATCCGCGAGGTCGAGCGCATCGACCGTCAGCTCCACGTCCATGTTGCCCTTGATCTTGCGCCGCCCCTGCGCGTCGGTGAACTCCCGCGCGGGCTTGGTGCGCATCGCGAAGCCATTGTATTGCAGCCAGTCGACCAGCGGCCGGATCGGTGAGTACTCATCGCCATCGAGCAGCGCGGTATAGTAGTAGGCCCGGATCAATCGACCCCGCCGCAGGAACTCCTGCCGCAACAGCTTGTAGTCGATATCGAATCCCAGCGCCTTGCCGGTGGCATGCAGATTGGCTCCGTCGATGAACAGGGCCAGTCTCTCGTCCCGATAAAACATTGTGGAAAATTCCTTGATAAAATATCGCCGAAGCTTGCCGGATCGATCTCTTGGCGGACCTTCCGCACTCCTGCCCCTCTTTGTCTGGGAAAATCAAGCGAATGGCGCAAGATACACATATCGACACCTCGCCCGGCGGACGGCAGGCCCTGATCGCGCTGGGCGCCAATGCCGGCTCGCCCGCGGGCGCGCCCGACGCGACGCTGCGCGCCGTCATGGCGCGGATCGAGGCGCTCGGCACCGGTGCGCGGCACAGCCGCCTGTGGCGTAGCCCGGCTTTCCCGGCGGGCAGCGGCCCCGATTTCGTCAACGCGGCGACGGCGATCGAGACAGAGCTCGGCGCCGAGGCGCTGCTAGCGGCACTGCACGAGATCGAAGCCGAGTTCGGCCGCGAACGGCGCACCCGCTGGGGACCGCGCAGCCTCGATCTCGACCTCCTGGCGCTGGGCGATCTGCTCTGCCCTGACCTCGCCGGCTGGTTGCTCTGGCGCGATCTGCCGCTCGATCGTCAGGCCCGCGAGGCGCCCGACCGGTTGGTCCTGCCGCATCCGAGGTTGCAGGATCGCGGCTTCGTCCTGCTGCCGCTGTCGGAGGTCGCGCCGGACTGGCGCCACCCCGTCACCGGATTCGACGTGGTGGCGATGCGCGATGCGCTGCCGCCCGGGGCGCGCGAGGGGCTGGAGCCGCTTGGCTGAACCGGGCCGTCCGGCCCGTCCCACCCCCGGCCCACCTTGTGTTCCGCCGCCCGGCGCTGTATGCGTGCGCTTTCGAGGCCGTGCCGCGCGATTCCGCGTGCGGCCGCCCTTTGCCCAACCCGAGATGGGAGTCGTCCGATGGCCCGCGTGACAGTCGAAGATTGCGTTGACAAGGTTCCGAACCGGTTCGAGCTGGTGATGCTCGCCGCGCATCGCGCCCGCGAAATCACCTCCGGCGCGCCGCTCACGGTCGCCCGCGACAACGACAAGAACCCCGTCGTGGCGCTGCGCGAGATCGCCGACGAGACCCAGCAGGCCGACGATCTGCGCGAGCGGATGATCGAGGCGCACCAGACCCAGATCGAGGTCGATGAGCCCGAAGCCGATTCGATGTCGCTCCTGATGAGCCAGGAAGCCGACAAGCCGGCGCAGGACGACATGAGCGAAGAGCGCCTGCTGCGCGAGCTGATGCAGGTCCAGAAAGAGGGCTGATCGCAGCCCGCACCAGGCCGGGGGGTAGGACGCCCAGATGACATCCGCAGACGAGCTGATCGCTCTGGTCCGCAGTTACAACCCGGCCACCCGCGACGCGTTGATCCGCGACGCCTATGCCTTCGGCGAAGAGATGCATGAAGGGCAGTTCCGCAAGTCGGGCGAGCCTTATTTCATGCATCCGGTCGCCGTGGCGGTGATCCTCGCCAAGCAGCAGATGGACGATGCCACCATCGTCACGGCGCTGCTGCACGACACGATCGAGGACACGCGCGCCTCGTTCTCGGAGGTCTCCAAGCGCTTTGGCCGCGAGATCGCCGAACTGGTCGATGGCGTCACCAAGCTGACCAACCTGCAGTTGTCCTCGACCCGCACCAAGCAGGCCGAGAACTTCCGCAAGCTGTTCATGGCGACCTCGCGCGACCTGCGGGTGACGCTGGTCAAGCTCGCCGACCGGCTCCACAACATGCGCACGATCCGCTCGATGCGGCCCGAGAAGCAGGCCCAGAAGGCGCGCGAGACGATGGAGATCTACGCGCCGCTGGCGGGCCGGATGGGCATGCAGTGGATGCGCGAGGAACTCGAGGACCTCTCGTTCCAGGTCCTCAACCCCGAGGCGCGCAACTCGATCATCCGCCGCTTCATTATGCTCCAGAAGGAGGCCGGCGACGTCGTCGAGAGGATCACCTCCGACATGCGGCTCGAGCTCGACCGGGCGGGCATCAAGGCCGACCTGTTCGGTCGCGCGAAGAAGCCCTATTCGATCTGGCGCAAGATGCAGGAGAAGGATCAGGGCTTCTCGCGGCTTTCCGACATCTACGGCTTTCGCGTCATCACCGACAACGAGGCCGACGCCTACCGCGTGCTCGGCGTGATCCACCAGCGCTGGCGCGCCGTGCCGGGCCGGTTCAAGGATTACATCAGCCAGCCGAAATCCAACGGCTACCGCTCGATCCACACCACCGTCTCGGGCCGCGACGGCAAGCGGGTCGAGGTGCAGATCCGCACCCGCGAGATGCACGAGGTCGCCGAGACCGGGGTCGCCGCGCATTGGTCCTACCGCGACGGCCTGCGGGTCGAGAACCGCTTCGCGGTCGACCCGGCGCGCTGGATCGCCCAGCTGACCGAGCGGCTGGAGACGGGGCATGACGACGAGGATTTTCTCGAGGCCGTGAAGCTCGAGATGTATCAGGACCAGGTGTTCTGCTTCACGCCCAAGGGCGAGGTGATCAAGCTGCCGCGCGGCGCCACGCCGATCGACTTCGCCTTCGCGATCCACACCCGGATCGGCAGCGCCTGCGTCGGCGCCAAGGTCGACGGGCTGCGCGTGCCGCTCTGGACCCGACTGAAGAACGGCCAGTCGGTCGAGATCATCACCGCCGACGGGCAGCGCCCGCAGGCCAGTTGGATCGAGATCGCGGTCACCGGCCGCGCCAAGGCCGCGATCCGCCGCTCCTTGCGCGAAGAGGACCGCGAGCGCTTCGTGAAGCTTGGTTCCGAGCTGGTGCGCGTGGCCTTCGAGAACGTGGGCCGCCGCGCCACCGACAAGGCGCTTCGGACCGCTGCCCGGACGATGGGGCTGGAGAGCGCCACCGAGCTTCTGGCGCGGTTGGGCTCGGCCGACATCACCACCCGCGAGGTGGTGCAGGCGCTCTATCCCGAGCTGGCCGCGCGCGGCGACACCCAGGAGGTCGCGCAGGAGCGCGCCGTCGCGGGCCTCGCCGCCGGGCAGAGCTTTCGCCGCGCGCCCTGTTGCCAGCCGGTGCCGGGCGAACGCATCGTCGGCATCACCTTTCGCGGTCAGGGCGTGGTGATCCACGCGATCGACTGCCCGACGCTGGCGCATTACGAGGAACAGCCCGAGCGCTGGGTCGATCTGCGCTGGCAGGACGGCACCCATGGCGCCGTCAACACCGTGAGCCTCGACCTGACGATCACCAACGATGCCGGCGTGCTGGGCCGGATCTGCACGCTGATCGGCGAGCAGTCGGCCAACATCTCGGACATGACCTTCCTCGACCGCAAGCCCGATTTCTACCGCATCCTCGTCGATGTCGATCTGCGCGACGCCGAGCATCTGCACCGGGTGATGACCGCGCTCGAGGCCGAAAGCCACGTCTCCTCGATCGAGCGGCATCGCGACCCGTCGCGCGCCCTGCCCCACGCCCCGGCCCCGGCCGGGGGCTGAGCGGGAGCGCGCGCGTGGTCTTCAAGCGGCGCGACAGGCGGTCGGTGGGCCGCGCGGTGGCCGAGGCGCTCTATCCGAGGGGCGGCTGGCGCCGCGCCTTCGGCTACGTGAAGCACCGGTTGCAACGCCTGCCCGACACGCCCGAGAAGATCGGGCGCGGCATCTTCGCCGGGGTGCTGGCGAGCTGGACCCCGTTCTACGGGCTGCATTTCATCATCGCCGTGATCTTTGCCAAGATCGGCCGGGGCAACATGCTGGCGGCGCTGCTCGGCACCTTCTTCGGCAACCCGCTCACCTATGTGCCGATCGGCGTGGTGGCGTTGCAGACCGGCTATTTCATCATGGGCCGGCCGCCGCATCGCGACATCGAGACCTCCCTGATGGGCAAGTTCGGTGCCGCCGGGCAGGATCTGTGGCACAATTTCGGGGCGCTGTTCGGCCCCGACCGCGCCGATTGGCGGGGGCTGGCGCTGTTTTATGACGACGTGTTCCTGCCCTATCTTGTGGGGGGCATCCTGCCGGGGCTGATTTCGGCCTTCGCCAGCTACTGGCTCTTCGTGCCGGTGATCTCGGCCTACCAGAACCGCCGCCGCCGCAAGCTGCGCGCCAAGCTGCAGGCGCTTGGAAAAAACCCGTCCACCCCGGCTGACGGGGCGGCGGGACCGGACTAGTCTGCGCCCCAAAGGAGACAGATGATGACGGATCTCAGGCTCGGCGTGAACATCGACCACGTGGCCACGGTGCGCAACGCGCGCGGTGGCGACACGCCCTCCCCGGTGCGGGCGGCGAAGCTCGCCGAGGAGGCGGGCGCCGACGGCATCACCGCGCATCTGCGCGAGGATCGCCGCCACATCTCCGATGCCGATATCGAGGCGCTGATGGCGGCGCTGAAGGTGCCGCTCAACTTCGAAATGGCCGCTACCGATGAAATGCAGGCGATCGCGCTGCGGCACCGGCCCCACGCCGTCTGCATCGTTCCCGAAAAGCGCGAGGAGCGCACCACCGAAGGCGGACTCGAAGTCGCGAAGGACGAGAACCGGCTGGCACATTTCATCGCGCCCCTGCGCGAGGCGGGCTGCCGGGTATCGATCTTCATCGCCGCCGACCGGCCGCAGATCGATGCCGCCGCCCGGATCGGCGCGCAGGTCGTGGAGTTGCATACCGGGGCCTATTGCGACGCCCATGCGGCCGGGGATACCGCCACGCGCGACGCCGAACTGGCGAAGATCACCGATATGGCGACCCATGCCCATGCGCTCGGCCTCGAAGTGCATGCCGGGCACGGGCTGACCTATGACACGGTCGGGCCGATCGCCGGGCTGCCGGAAGTTCGCGAATTGAACATCGGCCATTTCCTGATCGGCGAGGCGATCTTCCGCGGGCTGTCGCCCGCCATCGCCGAGATGCGTCGCCGGATGGAGGCCGCGCGGCGAGTGTTGCGCTGAACGGGTTCCCGCTTCGGGCGATCACGATTTCCGCCTTCACGTGGCAAGGGCCGGTTTTCGCAAGTCTTTGCCAAGGCCTTGGCAATTTTCTGCCAGACGGTGGGGCATCGCGGCGCTGCCTGAAAAACCGGCAGGAACGAGACGCCGTCGCAGCCGTTCTGCCCTTCGAGACCGCCGGGGCCCACTCACCCCCCTAACTGCCCCGGCCGGTCAGAATACTGGAGGAAAGGAACGATTATGTTCATGAAGTCCAAGAGTCTCGTCGCCGCCGCTGCCCTCACCGTCGCCGCCTCGGGCGCCTTTGCCCAGGGTCAGGAGGGCCTCGTCAACATATCCGTGGACGACAACACCGTGCAGGTGCCGGTGAGCGTCGCGGCCAATGTCTGCGATCTCGACGTCAACGTGCTGTCCGGCCAATTCGTGGGATCGGACAAGACCGCCTGTGAAATCGACCAGGAAACCGCTGCCGCGAACGGCATCGATACCGGTTCGAATGGCGGGTCGGGCAACGGCCAGCAGGAAGGCCTCGTCAATCTCTCGGTCGATGGCAACACCGTTCAGGTGCCGGTGGGCGTGGCCGCCAATGTCTGCGACGTCGACGCCAACGTGATCGCCCAGCAGATCAAGGGCACCGACGACAGCGCCTGCGAGATCGATCAGGAGACCGCCGCCGAGAACGGCATCGACACCGCGGGCCTGAGTGACAGTGACATGACCAACGCAACGGATGCGGCCGAGGACGCGGCGGAGAACACGGTGGAGAACGCCGAGGAAGCCGCCGAGAACACGGTCGAGACTGGCGAGAACGCCCTCGATAACGTCGAGGAGACCGCCGAGGACGCGCAGGACAACCTCGAGGAGACCGCCGAAGACGCGACCGACAGCTGATTCGTCCAGTACGACCCAAAGGGAGCGTCCGGCCACGGGCCGGGCGCTTTCTCTTGCTCCCAAACACCCGTGGATACAGCAATTTTTCCCACCGAATCAGGACCGATCATCGGTGTTGGGCGTTGTTATCCCGAAGCCCCTTGCGGGCGAAAACATGACATGGAGGACATCATGGCCGACCATCTCGACACTCTCAAGAAACTGCACACCCGCGTCATCGACAGCCGCGACGGCTACAAGCACTCGCGCGAGGAAGTGAAGGACGAGCGCGGCTTCGTCGGCTTCTTCGACCGCCGCATCGCCGAGCGCGAGCAATTCCACACCGTGATCCATCGCCAGCTTGGCGCCGAGGGCGTCGAGGTGAGCGAGAGCGGCTCCACCGCCGCCGCGGCGCATCGTGGCTGGCTGTCTCTCAAGGATTCGCTGACCGGCGACGACGAGGCGGTCTATGACGAGATCATCAATGGCGAAGAGCAGCTCCTGAAGCTCTATGACGAGGCGATCGAGGCCACCGCCGGCAAGCCGGAATGGTCCTTCCTCGCCACCCAGCGTGCCGATGTCGAAAAGGCGCTGAGCGAGGCGCGCTCCGAGAAGATGCGCCACGCGGCCTGATCCACCGCCCTTTCGGTTCCGAAGGCGCCGTCCCCCCCGGGGGCGGCGCTTTTTCGGCGCTGGCCTCGATCCCCACACAGATTGCCCGCCCTCCCGGCATCGGCTACCCAAGGCCCATGATACTGGGCATCGGCACCGACCTCGCGAATATCGACCGCATCGCCGGCGTCCTCGAACGCCATGGCGACCGGTTTCGCAATCGTGTCTTCACCCCGGTCGAACAGGCCAAGGCCGAGCGCCGCCGCGACGTGGCCGGCACCTATGCCAAGCGCTGGGCCGCCAAGGAGGCCTGTTCCAAGGCGCTGGGCACCGGCCTGCGCATGGGCATCGCTTGGAAGGACATGGCGGTGTCGAACCTTCGCACCGGCCAGCCGGTGATGGAGGTGACGGGCTGGGCCCGGGAACGGCTCGACGCGATGACCCCCGTGGGCCACGAGGCGATCATCCACGTCACGCTGACCGACGACCACCCCTGGGCCCAGGCTTTCGTGGTGATCGAGGCACGGCCCCTCGCAGGGCATTGATGCTCGCGGCGACGCGCAGACGGGTCGGGGGCAATCGCGGTCTCGGACCGCTTCTGTTGGCGCAGCTACCCGCGGATTTCGCCGACTGGCTCGATTTCGTCGCCGTGACCGCGCTTCTGACCTTCACCTGGTCCGCGCCCACCCATGCCTATGCGTGGCTCGCGGTGGGGCTGGGCCTGCCCTATCTGACGGTCGGTCTTTTCGCCGGCGCGCTGGTCGACCGGCTCGATCTGAACCGGGTGCTGGTCTGGTCCAATATCGGCCGCGCTATGGCGACGGCCGCGCTGATCCTCGCGCCGAACTGGCAGGTGCTCGTCACCATCATCTTCGCGCGCGGTTGCGCCGACGCCTTCTTTTCGCCCGCCAAGCAGGCGGCACTTCAGGCCCGTACCATGGAGGCCGATCTGGTCTTTGCCAACGGGCTCAGCCATTCGATCAATCAGTCGAGCAAGATCGCCGCACCTGCGCTGGGCGGCGCGATGCTGGCCTTTCTCGACCCGCAAGGGGTCTTCGCTTTCAACGCCGCCGTTTCGGTGCTGGCGGGCGTGGTGCTGTCGCGTCTCGATCCGTTCGAGCGTCCGGGCCCGGCCCGTGCGCCGCGCCCGATCCTGCACGACATCGCCGAGGGGATGCGGCTGGTACGCCAGAGCCCGGTGCTGGGTGCCGCGATCACGCTGATGGCGCTCGGCTTTTTCGCGATGTTCTTCTACGACACGCTGATCGCGCCGTTGATCGAAGCGCTGGGGCAGGACGCGACGGCGCTCGGCCTGTGCCTTGCCGCCCTCGGGACCGGTGGCGTTCTGGGCGGGCTGCTCTTGGGCGGCACGCGTGGCATATCCGGCGCCTTTGGCACCGTCGCGGCGGGCAATCTCGCCTCGGCGCTGATTCTCGGCGGCATCGGCCTGGCCGAGATCGCGGACTGGCTCGCGCCGCTACCGCTACTTCTGGCCCTGTTCGCGCTGGCGGGCGTGGTGTCGGCGCTGGCGCTCGTACCCTACAGGGCGCTGATCCAGTCGGGGGCCAATGCGGGCGGGGTCGGCCGGGTCTCGGCGCTGTCGGAGGCGGCGAACATGGCGGCGCTGCTGATCGCGCCGTTCCTCGGTGCGGCGCTGGCCGAGGCGGTGTCCGTCGGCGCGGCCTTCGTCGCGGGTGCCGCGATCACGCTCGTGATCGCGCTGGCGGCGCTGGGGCTGGCCTTGCGGTTTCGCGCGCGCTAGATGGCGCCTCTGGCGGTTTCCTTGACTAATCCCCCCGCCCCCCGCATGTAGCCCCGAAACCCCGAGGGACCCATCGCATGGCCAGCAGATCCGATACCGAGAAGCAGGGCTTCGTCCACAGCGTGTGGGAAACCGTCAAGACGGTGTTCTGGGCGCTGCTGATCGCGGGCATCTTCCGCACCCTGTTCTTCCAGCCGTTCTGGATTCCCTCGGGCTCGATGAAGGACACGCTGCTGATCGGCGATTTCCTCTTCGTCAACAAGATGGCCTATGGCTACTCCTACGCCTCCTGCCCCTCGGTACGGCTGGATTCGATCGGCATCGACATCTCGGCCGAGGATGTCTGCGGCTGGGCCAAGGGCGACAACGACCGGCTCTGGGGCGAATACCCCGAGCGCGGCGACGTGGTGGTGTTCCGCCACCCCGTGACCGGAGAGGATTTCATCAAGCGCGCCATCGGCCTGCCCGGCGACCGGATCCAGGTCCGCGACGGGCGGCTCTTCATCAATGACGAGGCGGTGGGCCTCGAGCCCGCCGGCACCTTTACCGAGGTGATGGAACGGCAGGGGCCGCAGGGCCTGCTGCCGCGCTGCCGCAACGGCGCGGTCGGCATGGGAGCCACCTGCGAGAAGACCCGCTATACCGAGACGCTGCCCAACGGGCGCAGCCATGACGTCCTCGACATTACCACGCAGTCGTCGGACAATACCGGCGTCTACACCGTTCCCGAGGGGCATCTGTTCTTCATGGGCGACAACCGCGACAACTCGACCGACAGCCGGGTGCCGCAGAACGCGCGCGGCGTGGGCTTCGTGCCCTTCGAGGATCTCGTGGGCCGGGCCGACCGGATCATGTTCTCCTCGGCGGGCCGCTCGATGCTGGCCTTCTGGACCTGGCGCTCCGACCGCTTCTTCAAGGCGGTCGAGTGAAGCTTTCGGCCGAACTCCGTGCCTTCGCGGCCCGGCTGGGGCACGAGTTTTCGCGCCCTGAGCTGCTGTCGCGCGCCGTCACCCATGGCTCGATCTCCGGGCCGATGCGCGATGACAACCAGCGGCTCGAATTCCTGGGCGACCGGGTGCTGGGCCTGGTGATGGCCGAGGCGCTGCTCGAGGCGGATCGAAACGCCACCGAGGGCCAGATCGCGCCGCGCTTCAATGCGCTGGTGCGCCGCGAGACCTGCGCCGAGGTGGCCCGCGAGATCGAGATCGGCGCGGTGCTGCGGCTGGGACGCTCCGAGATGAAGTCCGGCGGCCGCCGCAAGGAGGCGCTGCTCGCCGATGCGATGGAGGCGGTGATCGCCGCGGTCTATCTCGATGCGGGCTTCGAGGCGGCCAAGCGGGTGGTGCGCGGGCTCTGGGGCGACCGGGTGAACCGGGTCGAGGAAGATGCGCGCGATCCCAAGACCGCGCTTCAGGAATGGGCGCAGGCGCGCGGCGAGCCGCCCCCTGCCTATGCGGAGACCGACCGCGAGGGACCGGACCACGCGCCGGTCTTCACGATCGAGGTCAGGCTGGCCTCCGGCGCCGCGGAGAGTGCCACTGCGGGGTCGAAACGGCAGGCGGAACAGGCGGCCGCGGCCGCGCTTTTGAAACGGGTGAGCGAATGAGCGAGCACGACCAGACGCCGGAAGGCGAGGACACCCCGGGCGCCGCTCAGGGCGCAGGCCCCGAGGCGCTGCACGAGGATGACCTGCCGGGCGCGCCGATCGGCGGCGACCAGCATGGCGAGGATGGCCCGACCCGCGCCGGTTACGTGGCGCTAATCGGCGAGCCGAACGCCGGCAAGTCGACCCTGCTGAACCGTATGGTCGGCGCCAAGGTGTCGATCGTCACCCACAAGGTGCAGACCACCCGCGCCCGCATCCGCGGCGTCGCGATGGAGGGGCGCTCGCAGATCGTCTTCGTCGACACGCCGGGGCTGTTCCGGCCGCGCCGCAGGCTCGACCGCGCGATGGTCGCCGCTGCCTGGAGCGGCGTCGCCGATGCCGACATGGTGGTTCTGCTGATCGAGGCGCATCGCGGCATCACCGACGGCGTGAGGGCGATCCTCGACTCCCTGCCCGAGCGGCTCGGTCGCAAGCCGGTGGCGCTCGCCATCAACAAGATCGACAAGGTGAAATCCGAGGCGCTGCTGAAGCTCGCGCAGGACTGCAACGCCGCGCATCCCTTCGTGAAGACCTTCATGATCTCGGCCGAGCGCGGCCACGGTGCCGCCGATCTGAAGGAATGGCTCGGCGCCGAAATGCCCGAAAGTCCCTGGCTTTATCCCGAGGACCAGCTTGCCGACCTGCCGCTGCGGATGATCGCCGCCGAGATGACGCGCGAGAAGCTGACGCTCAGGCTGCATCAGGAGCTGCCCTACGAGCTGACGGTCGAAACCGAGAGCTGGCAGGAGCGCGAGGACGGCTCGGCCCGCATCGACCAGATGATCTATGTCGCCCGCGAGGGCCATAAGGGTATCGTTCTGGGCAAGGGCGGCGAGACGATCAAGGCCGTCTCCAAGGCCGCACGCGAGGAGCTGGCGGAGTTTCTCGGACGAAAGGTGCACCTGTTCCTGCAGGTGAAGGTGCGACCGAACTGGCTCGAGGAAAAGGAACGCTATTCCGAGATGGGCCTCGATTTCCGCGATGGGAATGGCTGAGCCGCGGCTTGCCTCGGGCATCTGGGTCTCCGCCTATCTGGCCCGTCTCAGGCTGCACGACATCCCCGCCTTCGTCACCGCCAAGGGCGACGAGACGGCGGGCGCGGTGCTGATCAAGTCCAACACGCTCGACGGGCAGGCGCGGCTCCATCAGCGCAGCCTCGACCTGATGACCGGGGCGCGGGCCTGGATCGTGCTGGCCGAAGGGCCTGAGCCGGAGGTCGATGCCAGCATCGAGAAGCAGAAACGCTTCGACCCCGATTTGTGGGTGATCGAGGTCGAGGACCGCGCGGGCCGGACGCTTTTGGACGAGCCGGGGCTGGCCGACTAGGCGAGGCCGTCCCGGGCCCCGATCGCTCATGCGAGCGCCGGGGCGATCTCATTACCTGTCGATCTCCCGCCTCCCGAGCCCGGCTCAGGCCGACCGCCAGCGCTCGAGGATGTGCCGCGCCACCATCAGGTCGAGATGCGCGCCGCCGCCATTCTTGAACAGCGTGATCTCCTCCTCGCTTTCGCGCCGGAACCGCTCGGGCTCCGAGAACTCCGCCACCACGTCCTCGCGCGCGATCGCCCCCGCCTCCAGCGGGATCTTCAACTCGCCGATATGATCGAGCGTGGTGGCGCGCGCATCGACGAAGATCCGTGCCCGCTGCAACGCCCGGTCGTCGGTCTCGCGCATCTGGGGCGTGAAGGCGCCGATCAGGTCGAGATGCGTGCCGGGGCGCAGCCAGTCGCCCCGTACCACCGGCGCCTTCGCCATGGTCGCGCAGGTGACGATGTCCGCGCGACCCACTGCCGCTTCCAGATCCTCGGCTATGGCGATGTCGGGGTGTTTCGCCTTCAGCCGCTCCGCCCCCTCGCGCGAGCGGTTCCAGACCGTGAAGCGCGCGTCGGGAAAGGCCGCGCCATAAGCCTCGCGCAGCGAGGAGGCGACATTGCCGGCCCCGACGATCAGGATCTCGCGGCTGTCGGGGCGCGCGAGTTTCATCGCACCTAGCAGGCTGTCGGCGGCGGTCTTCCACTTGGTGACGAGGTGGAAGTCCACCACCGCCTCCAGAGTGCCGTCAGCATCCGAGAGCAGGTTCACCGCGCCGTTGATGCTGGGGCCGTCATTGCCCGGAAAGATCGTCGCGACCTTCACCGCGATCCCCAGCCCCTCGATCCAGGCGGAGCGGTTCAGAAGCGTATCCTCGCCCCGGTAGAGGAAGGTGTCGGTGACCTGAGCGGGCGGCAGTTCGTGCCCCGCCTCGATCGCGCGGGCCATGGCGATCCAGTCCAGCCTGGCCTCGGCCTCGGGCGGGACGATCTCGGTCATGCGGCCTCCGCTTCGCTCAGCAGCCCCTCGGCCACCAGCCTTTCGGCCAGCCCCTCGGGCCTGGTGAAATGATGGGTCTGCCAGCCGCGCGCATGGGCAGCCGCGATGTTGTCGGCGCGGTCGTCGGTGAACAGGAGCCGCTCCGGCGCCACGCCGGTGTCGCGCTCCAGCCGCTCGTAGATCGGCGCGTCGGGCTTGGCCATGCGCAGATGCCCCGAGACGAAGAGCGCATCGAACTCGGCGAAGACTGGGTAATGGGCACGGGCGATCTCGAAGGTCTCGACCCCGAAATTCGACAGCGCGAAGACCGGCACGCCACGTGCCTTCAGCGCCCTGAGCAGCCGCCCCGAGCGCGGGATCTCCGGGCTCGCCATCTCGATCCAGCGGTCGTGCCACAGCATGATCTCGGCCGCGCGCGCGGGATGCGCCCGGGCCAGGGCACTTACCTGCCCATGAAAGCTTTCGCCCAGATCGACGCGCTCGTTCATCCCGTGCAGGTCGACCGCGCCGAACAGCTCGGCCCGGCGCTCGGGTCCGATCACCGCATCATAGACCCGCTCGGGGTTCCACTCGATCAGCACGTTGCCGATGTCGAAGACCACCGCCTCGATATTCACGATCCCGTCCCTTCCGTCTTGGCCTTGCGCAGGGCCCGTTCCAGCGCGTCGAGAAACCGCGAGCGGTCCGCCTTGGTGAATCCCTTGCCGCCGCCCTGTCGGAACGGATCGGCGGCGCGGATATCGGCCATCAGGTCGCGCGTCGCCAGCACGTTGCCGATATTGGCCTGCGTCAGCGGCTCGCCATTGTGCCTGAGCACCTGCGCCCCCGCCTCGACGCATTTCGCGGCAAGCGGGATGTCGTTGGTGATGACCACGTCCCCCGCCTTGGCACGATCGGCGATCCACATGTCGGCCACGTCCGGCCCCTCGGGCACGATCACCGTCTCGACATAGGGGTTCTGCGACGGGCGCAGCCCGCCATTGGAGACGATCGCCACCTTCATCTTGTGGCGGGTGCCCACCGTCTCGCATTCGGCCTTCACCGGGCAGGCATCGGCATCGACATAGATCATGACCACAGCGCCGCGGCGTGGAAGTCGACGTGGTCCTCGATGAAGGACGACACGAAGAAATAGCTGTGATCGTAGCCGCGCTGAAGGCGCAGCGTGCCGGGCTGACGCCGCTCGGCCATCGCGCGGGCGAAATGCTCGGTGCCGAGCTTGTCGCCGAACTGGTCGGCGGTGCCGGTGTCGATCAGCAGCGGCCCGTCGAAGCCGGTCTTGGTCATCAGGAGCGTCGCGTCGTGGCGGGCCCATGTGGCCTCGTCCGCGCCGAGATAGGCCGCGAATTGCCGCCGTCCCCACTCGCTCTGCGTCGGGTGGCAGATCGGCGCGAAGGCCGAGACCGAGCGGTAACGCCCCGGCAACCGCATCGCCATGGTCAGCGCGCCATGCCCGCCCATCGAATGACCGGTGATCGACTGGCGGCCCTCGTCGATGGCGAACTGTCCCTCCAGCAGACCGGGCAACTCCTCGGTCACGTAATCCCACATCTGGTAATGCTCGGCCCAAGGGTCCTCGGTGGCGTTGAGGTAGAACCCCGCCCCCTGCCCCATGTCGAAGCCGTCGTCGTCGGCCACGCCCGCTCCGCGCGGCGAGGTGTCGGGAAACACCAGCGCGATGCCCTGCTCGGCGGCCCAACGCTGCGCGCCCGACTTGGTCATCGCGTTCTCGTGGGTGCAGGTGAGACCCGACAGGAACCACAGCACCGGCACCGGGCCTTCCTGCGCCTCGCTCGGCAGGAACAGTCCGAAGGTCATCTCGGTGCCGGTCGCCTCGCTGGCATGGGAATAGACCCCCTGCACGCCGCCGAAGCAGGTGTTCTCGCTGATCGTCTTCATGTCGTCTCCGTCTGCGCCCCGATCACCGTCAGGATCTCTTCGAGCGGTTTCTTGTTCAATGCCGCCGTCGGCACGGTGGCGTCTTCGGCGGGGTGGCCCACCGCGAGGATCATCACCGGCTTTTCGGCCACCGGGCGGTCGCATAGCTCTGTGAGGAATTTCATCGGGCTCGGCGTGTGGGTGAGCACCGAGAGCCCCGAAAGATGCAGCGCGCCAATCAGGAAGCCGGTGGCGAGGCCGACGCTCTCGGGCACGTAGTAGTGCTTATAGCGCGAGCCGTCGGGCCGGGTGCCCCAGCGCTGCGCGAAGACCACGATCAGCCAGGGCGCCACCTCGAGATGCGGCTTCGAGGCCCCGGTGCCGATCGGCTCCAGCGCGGCGATCCACTCGTCGGGCGCGCCGCCACCGTAGAAGGCGCGCTCCTCCTCCTCGGCCGCGGCGCGGATCCGCGCCTTCATGTCCGGGTCCGAGATCGCGACGAAATGCCAAGGCTGCTGGTTCGCGCCCGATGGCGCGCGCCCGGCCGTGGCGATCGCCGTCTCGATCACCTCGCGCGGCACGTGGCGGTCGCAGAATTCGCGCACGCTGTGGCGGGTCGCCATCGCGTCGAAATGCGTGCGGGCGGCCTCGACCATCGCCGCGTCGGTCATCTCGCGTCGGTCCGGCAACGGCGTGGGCCTGTAATTCGTCGTCTCGAAGCTCATCGCGCCCTCCCCTTGCGAGTGGGCAGTCTCTCCAATGCCCCTGCCGGGCGCAACCCGCCTCAGCCGCCGCCGATCAGCACCCCCGCCGCGAAGACCAGCGAACCGCCCAGTACCACTTGGAAGGCGGCGCGGAAGAACGGCGTGTCCATGTAGCGGCTCTGGATCCAGGCGATGGCCCAGAGCTCGACGAAGACGATCACGATGGCTGTGATCGTCGCGGTCCAGAAATGCGGGATCAGGTAGGGCAGCGCGTGTCCCAACCCGCCGATCGTGGTCATGATCCCCGTGGCGAGGCCGCGCTTGATCGGCGAGCCGCGCCCGGAAAGCTGCCCGTCATCCGAGGCGGCTTCGGTGAATCCCATCGAGATGCCCGCGCCGACGCTGGCGGCGAGCCCGACGAGGAAAGTGGTGTGGGTGTCCTGCGTGGCAAAGGCGGTGGCGAAGATCGGCGCCAGGGTCGAGACCGAGCCATCCATCAGCCCCGCCAGCCCCGGCTGCACGTAGGTCAGCACGAACTGCCGCCGCGCCGCGTGGTCCTCGTCGGCGCGGGCCTCGTGGTGCAAATGCTCCGCCGCCAGCGTCTGCGCGGTGTTCTGGTGCCCCGCTTCGGCGGCGGCGAGATCACCCAGAAGCGTGCGGGTCGCGGCGTCGCGCGCATGGGCGGCGGCGCGCGCGTAGAAGGCCCCGGCCTCGCGCTCCATCTCGGCCGCTTGGGCTCGGATCGTCTCGAGCCCGAGATTCTCGACCAGCCAGACCGGACGGCGGGTGTGGAACCCCGCCACGTGCTCGCGGCGCAAAAGCGGGATCACCTCGCCGAAACGGTCGCGGTGCAGCGCGATCAGCTGGCGCCGGTGATCATCCTCCTCCTCGGCCATGCCGTCGAACACCGCGGCCGTGGCCGGGTACCCGGTGCGCAGCCGCTCGGCATAGAGCCTGTAGATCCGTGCATCGTCCTCCTCGGAGGAGATCGCCAGCGCGAGGATCTCCTGTTCGCTGAGATCGTTGAATCGGCGTCGGGAGGAGAATCCGGGAATCATGACCGCACCTTCTTTAGAACGATTCCAATCTACCGCTGCATCCGGGTGACGCAACCCGGCGTCACGGCATGGCTGGCCGTCGCCCGGCGGGATGCCTATGCTGTCGACGATCCACAGGAGACGAGATGACCGCCGAGGCGCAAGAGATCCGCAAGGGCCGCAAATACGACCAGGTGCTGGAAGGGGCACGCGAGGTGTTTCTCGGGGAAGGATTCGAAGGCGCCAGCGTCGACGACATCGCCCGCGCGGCGGGCGTCTCGAAGGCGACGCTCTACAGCTATTTCCCCGACAAGCGGCTGCTGTTCCTGGAAGTGACCCGCAACGAGTGCCGGCGCCATGCCGACAATGCGCTGTCCGAGGTCAAGGGTTCGGGCCCGCCGGACAAGGTGCTGCGCATGACGGCGCGGCGGATGATCGCCTTCTACACTTCCGATTTCGGGCTGCGGGTCTTCCGCGTCTTCGTCGCCGAAAGCGCGCGTTTTCCCGATATCGGTCGCGCCTTTTATCGCAGCGGCCCGGAGATGGGCCGTGCGCTGCTCGTGGAGTACTTCCGCGAGGCGGTGGAGCGCGGCGAACTGGTGATCGAGGATTTCGAACTGGCGGCCGACCAGTTCCACGAGCTGTGCCGGGCCGACCTGTTCTACCGGGCCATCTTCAGCGTCACCGACCAGTTCACCACCGAGGAGTGCGACCGCGTCGCCGATGGCGCGGTCGATACCTTTCTGGCCCGCTACGGCGCCTAGTCCTTGCGCCGCACCTGCAGCTGGTTGCCCTGCTTGCGGGTCTCGAAGCGCTTGAGCTCCTGCACCAGCTCGGACAGCTTGCGCTTGCCGTAGCTGCGCACGTCGAAATCCGGATTGTCGGCGGTGATGTACTGGCCGATCGGCCCGAGCGGGTACCACTCGTCGTCATCCTGCTCGATCTTGTCCATCGCCCGCAGGATCAGCGGCACCGCCTCGAGCGGCGACTTCTTGCCCGCCGGTGCGGCCGGCGTCTCGCCCGTCGCGGCGTCGGGCTTGGTGGCCACCGGTTCGTCCACGATGTTCTCGATCAGCACGAAGCGGTTGCAGACGTTGCGCAGGCTCTCGGGCGCTTTGGCTTCGCCAATGCCGATCACGTCGAGCCCCTGCTCGCGGATACGATTGGCCAGGGCGGTGAAATCGCTGTCCGAGGACACCAGCACGAAACCGTCGAAGCGGCCCGTATGCAGGATGTCCATGGCATCGATCACCAGGCCGATATCGGAGGCGTTCTTGCCCTTGGTATTGGCGGTTTCCTGATGCGCCACAAGCCCGAGCGCCCGGACATTATCGGCCCAACCGCGCAGCCGCTCGGCCGACCAGTCGCCATAGACCCGCCGCAGCGCCGGCTCGCCGAAGGAGGTGATCTCCTTGAGGATCGGCTTGGCGAAGCGCGCCGGGATGTTATCGGCGTCGATCAGCACGGCATAGAGCGGGCGGGTCTCGGGCATCTGGTCCTCCTGAGTTTCACTCGCCCATCGCGCCCCCGCCCCGCGGCGTCAAGCCGGGCGGGGGCAAAACTCTTGCAAGAGTTTTGGCAAGGATCTTCGAAGATCCTTGTCTCAGTAGACCACGACCGAGCGGATGCTTTCACCCGCATGCATCAGGTCGAAGCCCTTGTTGATCTCGTCGAGCTTCAGCTGATGGGTGATCATCGGGTCGATCTCGATCTTCCCTTCCATGTACCAGTCGACGATCTTCGGCACGTCGGTGCGGCCGCGCGCGCCGCCGAAGGCGGTGCCCTTCCAGGTGCGGCCGGTGACCAGCTGGAACGGCCGGGTCGAGATCTCGGCCCCCGCCGGCGCCACGCCGATCACCACCGAGACGCCCCAGCCGCGATGCGCCGATTCCAGCGCCTGCCGCATCACCGTGACGTTGCCGGTGCAGTCGAAGGTGTAGTCCGCACCGCCGATCAGGTCGCCGCGCCGCTTGGTCATGTTGACCAGATGCGGGACGATGTCGCCGTCGATCTCCTTGGGGTTCACGAAATGGGTCATGCCGAAGCGCTCGCCCCATTCCTTCTTGTCGTTGTTGAGATCGACGCCGATGATCATGTCGGCGCCGGCAAGCCGCAGCCCCTGGATCACGTTGAGGCCGATGCCGCCCAGCCCGAACACCACCGCTGTGGAGCCCATCTCGACCTGCGCGGTGTTGATCACCGCGCCGACGCCGGTGGTGACACCACAGCCGATGTAGCAGATCTTGTCGAAGGGCGCGTCCTCGCGCACCTTGGCGAGCGCGATCTCGGGCAGCACCGTGTGGTTCGAGAAGGTCGAGCAGCCCATGTAGTGCAGGATCGGGTCGCCATCGAGCGTCGAGAAGCGCGAACTGCCGTCGGGCATCAGCCCCTGGCCCTGGGTGGCGCGGATCGAGGTGCACAGATTGGTCTTCTGGCTCAGACAGGACGGGCATTGCCGGCATTCGGGGGTGTAGAGCGGGATCACGTGATCGCCGGGCTTGAGCGAGGTCACGCCTTCGCCGACCTCGACCACCACGCCCGCGCCCTCATGCCCGAGGATCGCCGGAAACAGCCCCTCGGGATCGGCACCCGACAGGGTGAATTCATCGGTATGGCAGATGCCCGTGGCCTTGATCTCGACGAGGACCTCTCCCGCCTTGGGGCCTTCGAGATTGACCTCCATGATCTCGAGCGGCTTACCGGCCTGGGTGGCGACTGCGGCACGTGTGCGCATGGGGTGACCTCCGTGTTGGCACGCGCCGGGAAGGCGACGCGCTTCCGCGTCAAGGTCGCGGAAAGCGCGGCCGAGATCAATGCCGCAGCCTCTTGCGCGGGACCGTGCGCCGGGTCAGGCTCGGCCCCATGCGATACCTGATCCTGCCCCTGCTCCTCGCGGCCTGCGCGGCCTATCCTCCGGCGCCCGAACCGGTCCCGTCCCCACCTGCGGCGGAGCCCGGCGCCTGCGGCGCGGCCGAGCGTCAGAGACTTGTCGGTGCGCCGGTCACCGCGCTCGAGCGCGAGCTGATCCTCGGTCCGGTGCGGATCATCCGGCCCGGGGACGTGGTGACGATGGATTTCCGCCCCGACCGGATCAATTTCGAGATCGACGCCCTGGAGCGGATCGCCCGGGTCTATTGCGGCTGAATGGCCGTGGCTTGGCTCGCCCCGCGCCGGAGACGAGGACGGCCCGGAGGCAAGGTTCCCGCCCCCGGGCCGTGTCGGATCTGCAAACAGGCCCCGCCCCATCGCGGGTCAGGTGGGGGCTATTATCGCCACGAAGGGACGGTTGGCCTGCCGCTGAACCCTTTGTGCCGATGATCCGCGGCACGGGTGGGGTGCGCGGTGGCCAAGGGGAGGGTGATTTCGCGGCATTCGCATGGCGCACCCTCCCGTGACGGCGGCCGGGCTTGAAAAGAGGCCCCGCCCGCGTAACTCTGAGGGCATGACGCTTCAGCCCCCCACGCCGTTTCCCGGCCGCCTGCCAGAACAGGTCGCCTTTCACCGGACCGAGCTGGGGCCCATCCTCTCCGTATACGGGCGCATGGTCGCGGCGGGCGAATGGCGCGACTACGCGATCTCCTCCCTGCGCGAGATGGCGGTGTTCTCGGTGTTCCGCCGCACCGCCGAAACGCCGCTCTACCGCATCGAGAAGCGTCCGAAGCTGCGGCACCGGCAGGGACAGTTCTCGGTGCTTGGCCCCGAGGGGCAAGTGTTGCGCCGGGGCGACGAGCTGGCCCAGGTGCTCAAGGTCTTCGACGCGCGCCGCTTCCGGGTGATCGAATAGCCCTCAGAGCCTGCGGCGATGCGTCACCGGTCCGCCGCCCTGCGCCTCGATCCGAAGCGCGGCCTTGGTCGCACCCTCATAGGTCACGGCCATGGCATGGCCATTGGCATGGATGATCGTCTCGGCATCCACCATCAGCGCCACGTGCCCCTTCCAGAACCACAGGTCGCCGCGCTGCGGCGCCTCGCCTTCGGCGTCACGGCCCAGCGCCTGCTGCAGGTCGCTGTCACCGGGGCAGGCCACGCCGCAGGCCAGTAGCGCCGCCTGCACCAGCCCCGAGCAATCGATGCCCAGCCGCGAATTGCCGCCCCAGAGATAGGGTGTGCCGAAGAACATCTGCGCCACCGTCACCGGGTCGGAGAAGGGCCGATCGATTTCGCGCAGGTGCTTCTTGGGGATGAAGCCCTCCGGCGTCTCGAACAGCTCGCGCCGCTCGTGCAGCACGGTGACCCGGCTGCCGAAGCTCAGATGCGCGAGGTCGGGCGACTTGATGCTCTCCTCGGCATAGAGATGGGTGGCCGGTGTCGCGACGATATGGGTCGCCGCGCGGGGCGCGCCGAGGCTCGGCTCCTCGACATAGCCGCAATAGCCATCGCGCCCGGCGCGGATGAAGGCCCAGCCATCGCGCCGCTCGAAGATCTCGACGCCCTCGCCCAGCAGCAACTGGCGCTCGCGGGCGCCGCCGGGTGCGGCCAGCAGGTCGAGCACCGGACGTGTCACCCGCGCCCCCTCGGCCGGTACATAGCGCTCGGCCTCGATCTTGCCCGCCAGTTCCAGCGCCGCGACGCGGCCATTGGCCGGGATCAGTCGGCGATCCATGGCGCTCATTCCAGCCCGAGGAGATCGGGCATCGCCTCGAGCAGCGCCCGCGCGCCCATGCCGACGCCGCCCTTGGGCCGCGCCGGGGCCGGTTTGGGGTTCCAGCCGTAGATGTCGAAATGCGCGTAGCGCACCGGTTCGGCGAAGCGGCGCAGGAACAGCGCGGCGGTGATCGAGCCCGCCATGCCGCCCGAGGGCGCGTTGTCGAGATCGGCGATACCGGGCTCGATCATCGCCTCGTAGGGAGCGTGGAACGGCATCCGCCAGACCGGGTCGGCCGCCTTCGCCGCGCCGCGCGAGATCGCCGCCGCGTCGGCATCCGCATCGGTATAGAACGGCGCGAGATCGGGGCCGACCGCGACCCGCGCCGCGCCGGTGAGCGTCGCCATCGAGATCATCAGATCGGGACTCTCCTCTGCCCCCATGGCCAGCGCATCGGCCAGCACCAGCCGCCCCTCGGCATCGGTGTTGTTGATCTCGACGCTGAGGCCCTTGCGCGAGGCAAGGATATCGCCCGGGCGGAAGGCATCGGCCGAGACCGAATTCTCGACCGCCGGGATCAGCACGCGCAGCCGCAGCTTCAGCCCCAGCGCCATGATCATCTGCGCGAGGCCCAGCACGGTGGCGGCGCCGCCCATGTCCTTCTTCATCAGCCCCATGGAGCTGCCCGGCTTGAGATTGAGCCCACCGGTGTCGAAGCAGACCCCCTTGCCGACCAGCGTCAGCGTCGGGCCGCTCTCGCCCCAGCGCATGTCGATCAACCGGGGCGCGCGATCGGCGGCGGCGGCCCGGCCCACGGCGTGGATCAGCGGCAGGTTGCGCGCAAGAAGCTCCTCGCCGGTGGTCACCGCCATCCGCGCGCCAAAGCGCTCCGCCAGAGCGGCGGCGGCGGCCTGCAGCTCGGCCGGGCCCATATCCGAAGCGGGGGTGTTGATCAGGTCGCGGGTCAGCACCTCGCCCGCCGCGATGGCACGCAGCCGCTCCGCATCGACGCCCTTCGGCGCCACCAGCCGTGCCTTCGGCGCGGCCTGCTTGGCATAGCGGTCGAAGCGGTAGCTCTCCAGGAGCCATCCCAGGGCGGTCTCCCGGGCAAGATCGGGGTCGGTGGCGGCGTCGAGGGCATAGGTCCCCTCGGGCAATTTCGAGGCGGCGCCCGCCGCGACGAAGCGGCCCCGCGCCCGTGCCTTGTCGTCGCCCAGGCCCACCAGCGCGCCCCACAGCCCGCCCGCGGCGTCGGGCAGCGGCAGCACCGCGCCCGCCCCTGCGCCGAAGCCCTGCGCCACGGCCCAGCCGCGCGCGGTCTCGGGCAGATCGGCCAGTGCCGCGTCCAGTCCCTCGGGCGTCACGAGGCGTAGCGGCAGGGCGGACGAGTCGGGGGCGGCGAAATCGGGCATGGGCATGGGCCTGCTCCTTGGGCGGCTTTGGCGGCGGTGTCGGGGCGAGACTAGCCCGCCCTGCCGCAGCCGCAACCGGGATCGCGCCTCAGCCCGGGCGGCGCAGCGCCGCCAGCGCCCCGGCCCCGATGCGCCACAGCCGCGCCACCACCGCCCCGAGCGCCGCCGCGTCGCCGGAGGCGGCGCAATCCTCGACACTGGCCGCGACGCGGGCCATTTCGGACAGACCGAGCCGCAGCGCCAGCCGGTGCAGCCCCCGCGCCTCGATGCGCAGCCGACCGAAGGCGCAAGCGGCGAGCTGCGCCTCGATCCGGCTCAGCCGCACCGACAGGTCGAGCGCCGGCGATGGCCCGCGCCGCCGGCCCGATCCCGTCGTGCCCAGCCGTCGCGCCCGCATCAGCGCCTCGGGCGGTGGCTCCGGCAGCGGCAGGCGCGGCGCAAGCGCGCATGGCGCATCAAGGGATCGGTCGGCGTCTCTCATGCGTCGAGTCTGACGCCACCCAATGTGGAAAGCGTTGCCCGGACCGCGAGATATGTCTCGAATCCAAGCTCAATTCCGCCTATTTGCAATGGAACGACGCATGGAGACGCTGATGATCATCGCCAGACCCCTCCCCGATTACCTCACGAAGCGCTACCACGGCTGGAAGGCGACCGCCTATGCCGAGAACAGCGCCTGGTACCGCAAGCTCGCCGATGACGGCCAGCATCCGCGCGCCATGGTGATCTCGTGTTGCGACAGCCGGGTGCACGTCACCTCGATCTTCGGTGCCGATCCGGGCGAGTTCTTCATTCACCGCAACATCGCCAACCTCGTGCCGCCCTATGCCCCCGACGGCAATCAGCACGGCACCTCGGCGGCGATCGAATACGCGGTGACGGCGCTCAAGGTGCCGCATCTCATCGTGATCGGCCATTCCAGCTGCGGTGGCGTGCGCGGCTGCTTCGACATGTGCGAGGGCCACGCCCCGGCCCTGGAAGAGAAGTCGAGCTTCGTGGGCCGCTGGATGGACCTGCTGCGCCCCGGCTATGCGCGGCTGCCCGAGGGCACCGAGGCCGAGCGCGTCGCGGCGCTGGAAAAGCAGGCGGTGCTGGTCTCGCTCGAGAACCTGATGAGCTTTCCCTACGTGAAGGCGGCGGTCGAGCAGGGCAAGCTGACGCTGCACGGGCTCTGGACCGACATCGGCGCGGGCGGGCTCGAATGCTACGATTCCGATCGCGGCGATTTCGCCCCGGTCTGATCCCTCTCCAATCTGGGCCGCGTCAGCCGGAACATCGGCTGCGCGGCGAAGATCACCAGCATGATCCGCACCAGGTGCAGGACCGAGACATAGGCCACGTCCTGCCCCATCGCCAGCGCCAGCAGGCTCATCTCGGTGAGCCCGCCCGGCGAGTAGCCCAGAAAGCTGAGCGACAGCGGCAGCCCGGTGATCGCGCTCAGCCCCCAGGCGAAGATCACCGCGACACCGATCATCACCACCGATGACAGCGCCCCCAGCGACAGGTCGCGGCCGATCTGGCGGGCGCCGACCCCGATGAAGCGGCAGCCGATCACCGTGCCGATCACCAGCTGCGCCACCACGATCAGGAATCCCGGCGGAGCCACGGTGACGAGCCCGGCGAGATGCAGCGCCCCGCTCAGCAGCATCGGCCCGGTGATCTGCGGCGCCGGCAGCCGCAGTGACTTGCCCAGCGGCACCCCGGCCACGGCCGCGGCCCCCAGAAGCGCCCAGTCGAGCGGCGACAGCGCCGAGGCGGCGGTGCCACGCGCCACCTCGCCCGAGCTGACGTCGAGCGCGTAGCCGTAGAACAGCACCACGAAGAGGATGACGAGCAGCACCCGCGCGGCATGGGCCAGCGCGATCCGCTTCTCGTTGCCGCCCGCCGCGCCGCCGAGGATCAGCATGTCGTTGAGCCCGCCCGGCATCGCCGAAAAGAAGGCGGTGACCGGGTCGTAGCGCCCGATCCGGCGATAGACGGCATAAGAAGCCAGCGCCGTCAGCGCGAGGAACGGCAGCAGGAGCGCGAAGCTCGCGGCATAGCGCGAGGCGGCGGCGAACATCTCGGGCCGCATCGCCGAGCCGAGCATCACGCCGATCACCGGGATCACGAAGGGCCGCAGCCGATCCGGCCCCCGCACCGGCAGCGACAGAACCGCCGCCAGCGTGTTGCCGATCATCGGTCCCAGCATCCATGGCAGCGGCATGCCCGCGAGGCTCGCGAGCCAGCCCGACAGCGCACCGATGGTCAAGGCGAAGACGGCGCGGCGCCCCGGCACGAGGCCGCGCAGATACATGACGACAGCATCCATACCGCCTGCTTAACGTCGCGGCGGTTGGAGGTATAGGGGGATCAGCGGTGCAATTGCCGCTGCCGCTCGGCATAGCGGGCACGGTCGGCATCGCTTCGCTCGTCGATGCAGCCGGGGCAGGAGATGCCCTCCACATAGGCCGGGTCCCGCATCGCCCGCGGCGAGACCGGCATCCGGCAGGCGCGGCACAACACGTGGGAGCCGGGTGCCAGCCCGTGGCCCACCGCGACGCGCTCGTCGAAGACGAAGCATTCGCCGCGCCACAGGCTCTGCCCGGCGGGCACCTCTTCGAGGTATTTCAGGATGCCGCCCTTGAGGTGGAACACGTCCTCCACCCCCTGCGCCTTGAGAAACGAGGTCGATTTCTCGCAGCGGATGCCGCCGGTGCAGAACATGGCGATGCGCTTGCCCGCGAGCGCCTCGCGGTTGGCCTCCCACCAGTCGGGAAACTCGCGGAAGCTCGCGGTGCCGGGATCCACCGCGCCCTCGAAGCTGCCCACCGCGACCTCGTAGCCGTTGCGCGTGTCGATCACCGCGACATCGGGGGCGGAGATCAGGGCGTTCCACTCGGCGGGATCGACATGGGTGCCGACCTGCCCCAGCGGGTCGACGCCGGGCTGGCCCATGGTGACGATCTCCCGCTTGAGCCGAACCTTGAGACGGCGGAAGGGGGCGATCTCGGCGTCGCTCTCCTTCCATTCGAGCCCCGCGAATCCCGGCCAGCCACGCAGATGCGCGATCAGGTCGAGTATCGCGTCGCGGTCCGCGGCGGCGACGGTACCGTTGATCCCCTCGGCCGCGAGGATCAGCGTGCCGATGATCCCGCGCGCGGCGCAGAATTCGAGCAGCGCCTCGCGGCGCTCGGGCGCGTCCGAGAGGGGCGCGAAATGATAGAGGGCGGCGACGGTGAACATGGCGCGCGGGATTACGCCGGGGACGGCGCCTGCGCAAGCCGGGTCGCGCGCCATGGGCAACTTTGTTCTACAAATACGCAATCCGACGGCTCACCCATGCACCCCGCAGGGCAGGTCGCCGCACCGGTTCAGACCAGCCGCAGCCCCACACCTTCGGTCATCCGCCCGATCAGCGCCGCCGGGTATCCCGCCGCGCGCAGCTCGGCGAGCAGCCGCTCGGCCTGCGCCGCATCGACGGCGGCGAGCAGCCCCCCGGCGGTCTGCGGGTCGAACATCAGGTCGGCACGCGGCCCGCCCGCGCCGATGATGACCGCCCCCGCCCCGGCCATGTTGTCGGCGAAGAGCGTCGAGCGCGTGCCCGTTTCGGCCAGTTCCAGTGCCCCCTCCATCAGCGGCACATCGGCGACGCGCAGCTCGGCGCCGCAGCCGCTCGCCTCGCAGATCCCCGAGAGATGGCCGGCGAGGCCGAAGCCGGTCACGTCGGTCATCGCCTGCGCCCCTGCGAGGATCGCCGAGGCCCGACCCTGCGGCCGCAGCATCGCCTTCCATGCCCCGGCCACGACCCGCCCCGGAGCCGCCCGCGCCATCTCGGCGGCCATGATGGTGCCCGATCCCACTGGCTTGGTGAGGATCAGCGCCGCGCCGGGCCGCGCGCCCGCCAGCGTCACCGGCTCGTCCTCGCAGAGGCCGGTGACGGTAAAGCCCACGGTCAGCTCCGAGCCGAGCGAGCTGTGGCCGCCGAGGATATGCGCGCCGGCCGCATCCATCACCTCGCGCGCCGCGGCCATGATCTCGGCCATGGTGCGGCGCTGCATCTCGGCGCTCATGCGCGGCAGGATCAGGCTCACCGTCGCGGCCTGCGGCTTCGCGGCCATGGCCCAGACATCGCCCAGCGCGTGGATCGCCGCGATCCGGGTCATCCGGTCGGGATCCTCGACCATGGCGCGCAGGTGGTCGGTCGAGATCACCTGCTTGGCGCCGCCGGTGACGATCAGCCCGGCATCGTCGCCGGGCAGTGGCAGCACGTCCTCGCGGGCGCGCATGGGCAGACCGGCCAGCGCCTCGCGCAGCGCGCCGCGCCCGACCTTGGCACCGCAGCCGCCGCACATCGGCTTGTCCCCGAGCGCCTCGACCACCCCTTCGGCCAAGGGGTCGGGCAGCTTCGGCGCGGCCATCTCCGGCAACTCGGACAGCTTGTTCATGAACTTGCGGTCGATCCGGTCCTTCCAGCGCCAGAGCACCGGATGCGCCACGGCGCGCCCCCATTTCTCGGCCATCGCGGATTTGTCGCCCAGCGAGACCAGCTTGAGATAGTCCTTCTGCGGCCGGTAATCGCGCATCGTCCCGCCCGAGAGCGCGGCGCGCAGGTTGTGATGCAGGATCGGCGCCTGCCGCACCGCATAGACCCCGGCCTTGGGGCGCGGGGTCCGGACCATATGCGCGCAGTCGCCCACGGCGAAGACACCGGCCGCGCTGGTCTCCAGCGTCGGCGCGACTTGGATGAAGCCGTCATCGAGCGCCAGCCCGGTCCCGGCCAGCCAGCCCTGCGGCCGTGCCCCGGCGGCGCCGATGGTAAAGTCGGAGGCGATCTCGCGCCCATCCTCGAGCAGCACCCGGTCGGCTTCGATCCGCGCGACGCCGGCATTCTCGACCACCTCGATGCCGAGCCGCGCCATCCGGTCCAGCACGATGCGGCGGGCGCCGTCGGAGGTCTCCGAAAGCAACCGGTCCTTGTCGATCACCGTCACCTGCGCCTCGCGGTGCCGCAGTCCGAAGGCGGCCGCCATGGTCAGCTCGGCCCCGGCGACGCCGCCGCCGATCACCGCCACGCGGGCCGGGCCGTCGCCCGCCCGAAAGACGCCCCAGTCGCGAGCCAGCCGCCCCAGCGGCTTGGCCGGTACGCCGTGTTCGGCGAAGCCCGCGACCTGAGGCATCTGGCTGGTCACGCCGACATCGAAGGAGGCCGCGTCGAAACCGATGCGCCGCGCGCCGACGATCACCTCGCGCGCGGCGAGATCCAGCCCCTCGGCCCGGCCGAGGATCAGCCGCGCCCCCGCGAAGCGCGCCAGCCGCACCAGATCGATCTGCGGGGTGTCGGCGTCGTAATGCCCCGCCACATAGCCCGGCAGCATGCCGGAATAGGCGGTAAGCGGGCCGGGATCGATCAGTGTCAGGCGCACGCCCGGCAGCGGGTTCATGCCCCACCGCTTGAGCACCAGCGCATGGGCGTGGCCGCCGCCGATCAGAACGAGGTCGCGGGTCAGGGGGATGAGGGGCGTCATGCGCGGGGATCTATCGCCCCGCCCTTCTCCGCGCCAGAGCCGCTCGCGCTCACGGCACCAGCCAGCTGCCCTGCCAGCCCTCCTCGCGCTCGAAGCGGGCGCGGCGGTGGATCTCGCCGAGATGCAGCGCCTCGATCCGAAGCACCCGCGCGCGCAGCACCGCGAAGCGGGCCGGGCGCGGGTTCGGATGCCAAGCCTCGGCCGAGGCGATCGGTGTGCCGGGCGGCGGCACCGTGCCGTAGCGGGCGCGGGCCTCCTCGGGCACCTCTTCCCAAAGCGTCTTCTCCTCCTCATGCGGCAGCCGCACGACATGCGCCCGCATCCGCACCTGCAACGACGCTTCGGCGTCCCAGACATGCAGCGCCGCACGCGGCCCGTCGGTCAGCTGCAGCACCTTGGCGGCGTCGGCATCGGAATGCAGGTCGAGCGTCCAGTCGGCCGCGTCGAAGCCGCGCAGCACCATGGTGCGCGCCGAGGGCCAGCCCTGCGCGTCGCGCGTTGCCAGCACCGGCAGCCGCGCCGCCGCGTCTCGGTCCACGAGACCCGCCCTGATACGCGCGCGCACCAGATCGAGCAGCCCCGAAAGCGTCGTGATGTCACTCATAACCCGTCATCTCCAGATATCCCCTGCCCTCATGGCTCCCCGTTACCGTCACCGGCCCCTCCCAGTAAGGGGGCGACAGCGCGTTCCATGCCGCCGGGTTCAGCGCCGTCACCTCGACCGCGACCTCCCGTTGCGGCAACCGCACCGCCCAGCGCACCGGCACCTCCACCCCGTCGAGCGACGCCATCTCCAGCGGTTCGGCCTCGAAGTCACCCACATAGGGGGTGAGCGTCCCGTCCGGCGCGATCCAACTGGCGTAACTGTAGCCTGCCGCATCGTTTTCGCGAAGCTGGAAGCCCATCAGCTTGGCACCGCCCTCGAAGGAAAGCGAGAACCAGTCCCAGCCGGTCTGGCGCTCCGACAGCGGCTGCGAGGACCACTCATGGTCGAACCAGGCATGGCCGCCGACCTCGACCGGGCCGTCGGGCAGCCTCAGCATCCCCTCCACCGCGAAGAAGGGCTGCGAGTAGTAATAGGAGGCCTGCCCCTCGCCGGACTTCACCGAGTAGCCCGCCTCGCCATGCAGGACCAAGGGCCCGGTGGCGGACATCGACAGATCATAGCCGAAGTCCGGGCCGCTGGCCGCGAGGTCGAGATTGTCGAAATCCGGCCCCGCCATGCGCCAGTCGTCGATCCATGCCGCGAAGGGCGCGGCCTCGACCCCCGCCTGACCGATGCCGCCCCGCGCCAGCCGCTGGGTGAAGAGATGGCGCTCGGGCGTGGTGACGGCGGCATGGCCGAGCCAGATCTGCGGGCTGGCGAAACCCTCGGCCTCGCGCGGGGCCAGCGCCGAGCGGAACAGGGTCCATTGCAGCCCGTAGGGCGTGCCGTCGGGGCCGGTCAGGTTGGCGGTGACGTACCACCACTCGATCCGGTAGTCGGGATGGGCCCCGTGATCCTCGGGAAACGCCGGGGCGACGGAGGGATCCGGCAGGGCGAAGCCGCCCGCCTCGCCGCCGAGGCCCGCGAAGCCCTGCGCATGGGCCAGACCCGGCAGGCAGAGGAGAACGAGAACCCTAGCGTTCATTGGCGAAGACCCCTAGCAGGGCGGCGGGCGGCGTGCGGGCCAGCCGGATCGCGGGCCACAGCGCCGCAAGCCCGGCCGCGACCAGAGCGGACAGCCCGAGCCGCGCATAATCCCACGGAAACAGGAACATCGGCAGCCGCCAGCCGAAGGCCGCGACATTGACCACCGAGAGCAGCACCCAGGCCAGCGCCAGCCCGAGCGGCAGCGCCATCAGCGCGGTCAGCGCCGCCAGCAGCACCGCGCGGACCATCTCCAGCGCCGCCAGCCGCCGCCGCGTCAGCCCCAGCGCCCAGACCGGGGCAAGCTGCGGCAGGCGCAGCGCCGCCAGCGTCAGCAGCGACATCAGGATCGCGAAGCCCGCGACGGCGAGCGTCAGCACGTTGAGCGCCGCCGTTACGGCGAAGGTGCGCTCGAACACCTGCATCGAAAAGCGCTTCACCGCCGCCTGATCGGTGATCGCGCCCTCCGGCAGTCCCTCGGCCACCAGCGCGGCGCGGATCGCCGGCACCTCGTCCGGGTCGAGCCTGAGGCCGAAGCGGCGCGGCACCACCTCCGGGTGCAACTCGGCGAACAGGGCCTCGGTGACGATCACCTGCCCCACCGGGTTGCCGTAATCGCCATGGATGCCCAGCACCGGCAGCACCGTGTCCGGCCCGAGCCGGACCGGATCGCCCAAGCTCAATCCGGCACGGCGCGCGAGCTGCTCGTTGACCAGCACCCCCTCACCCGCGGCGAGCTGCTCCCAAGGGCGGTCCACCGCCTGCAGGAAGCGCCAGTTCTGCGGATAGGTCGGGTCCGGCCGCGCGAGGTTCAACTCCACCGGCAGACCCGCGACCTCGGTTTCGACCGAGGCCAGCGGCAGGACCGAGCGCACGCGCGGCGCGAGAAAGGCCTCAATCGCGCGGGCCTGATCATCATCGGCGGTCTCGATGTAGAGCTCCGGCGCGAGGCGCTGATCGAGAAAGCCGGTGAAGGTCTGACGGAACGAGCTGACCATGGTGGAGACGCCGATATTGGCGGCCATCGCCAGAAGCAGCGCCATCAGCGCCAGCGACAGCCCCGGAAGCTGCTGGCGCGTATCGGCCCAGAACCACTGGGCCAGCGGGCCGCGCGCCAGCCGCGCCGCGATGGCCAGAACCGCGCCCAGCACCACCGGCAGGGCCAGCGCCGCGCCGACGAGTCCCGCGCCCAGAAGGCCGAAGCCCGCCACTAGCCCTTCGCCCCAAAGCGCCAGCCCCACCGCCACGCCGATCAGCCCCAGCGCCGCGCCGCCCTGCCATCGGGCGGAGCGCGCATCGGCCATGGCCCAGGCCCGGCGCCCGCCCGCCGCCAGAAGCGGCATTCGCGCCAGCCGCCACAGCGCCGCCCCGGCGGCGAAGCCGGTGCCCAGAACCGCGATGCCGAGCCCCGAGAGCCACCAGACCGGGCGCAGCCGCAGCCCGCCCGCCACCTCGGCCCCGTAAAGCCCGCGCAGCGTCGCTGCCACATCGGACAGAAGCTGTGCCGCCAGTAGCCAGCCCAGCCCCACCCCAAGCGTGCCCGCGATCAGCGCGAAGCCCAGAAGCTCGGCCATCATCAGCGCCACGAGGCGGCGCAGCGGCACGCCCAGCGCCCGCATCGTGCGCAGCACCGGGCGACGCTGCTCGAAGGCGAGCCCGACCGCGCCATGCACGATGAAGATGCCGACCGCGAAGCACAGAAGGCCGAAGGCGGTGAGGTTGAGGTGGAAGCTGTCGGTGAGCCGGCCCACCTCGGAGCCCGCCTGTGGCGGGCGCAACGCCAGATCGGGGGCGATCTCCTCGAGCGCGGGACGACCCAGAGGCTGCCGGGGCGCAACGATCAGCGCGTCGAAGCCGGCCCGGTCCAATAGCCGCAGCGCGACCGAGATGTCGGTGACCACGGTGCCCGGCGCGGTGTCGGGCGCGACCACCTTCTCGGCGTCGATCCCGGGCAGCGCCTCCAGCACCTCGGCCCGGCCGAAGACCTGCCCGGCGCCGGTGAGAAAAGCGGCGATGTCGGCGTCCTCGGCTGCCGGTCCGATGCCGCCGGGCGCGGTCAGCGGCTCGATCCCCACCAGCTTGGCGCCGCCGAGCCGTCCCTGCACCACCGGGCTCACCTGCCAGCCGGCGCGGCGCAGCGCCACGTAATCCGCCAGAGCGATCTCGCCCCCCGCCGCCGCCTCGACCCGCGCGTAGCGCCCCTCGCCCAGCGTCGCGGCGGCGGCATCGTAGCTCGCGCGGGCCTCGGCATTGATCGCCTGCACCCCGGACCACAGCCCGGTCGCCAGTGCCAGACCGGCGATCAGGGTGAAGAGTTGCAGCGGCGCGCGGCGCCAATGCGACAGGAGCGCCAGCAGGACCGTCCGGGTCACGCGATCCGCCCCGCATGCAGGTGCAGCCGCCGCCCCATGCGGGCGGCGTGATGCTCGGAATGTGTGACCATCAGCAGCGCCGCGCCGGTTTCGGAGACGAGCTCCAGCATCGCGCCCAGCACCGCCTCGGCGGTGGTTTCGTCGAGATTGCCGGTGGGTTCGTCCGCCAGCACGAGGCGCGGCCGCGCGGCAAGGGCGCGGGCGATCGCGGTGCGCTGCTGCTGGCCGCCCGAAAGCTGTTCGGGGTATTTCGACAGCTGCGGCGCGAGGCCGAGCCGCTCGGCCAGCATCATCGCCCGCCTTGCATCATGCCGTCCGGCAAGCCGCGCCTGGAAGGCGATGTTGTCGCCGACGCTGAGCGACGGGATCAGGTTGAACTGCTGGAACACCACGCCCACGGTGCCGCGCCTGAGCGCCGCGCGCCCCGAATCGTCGAGCGCCTCGACCCGGGCGCCGTCGAGCGCGATGCAGCCCGAATCGGGCCGGTCGAGCCCGCCCACGAGATGCAGCAGGGTCGACTTGCCGGAGCCGCTTTCGCCGGTCAGGGCGAGGCTCTCGCCCGCTTCGAGGTCGAGATCGACGCCCCGCAGCACCGGCACCGGCCCCTCGGCTCCGGTGAAACTCTTGTGCAGGTCCCGTAATCGCAACAGCATGGGGCGAAGCTAAGCCGATCCGCGGTGCCGGAAACAGCGGCATCGCACCGCGATGCATCGGAAACAAAAAACTTCGCCTGCTGGAACCACTTGATCTGCTCCGGCGTTGACATGTTTGCTGGTGTGAAACACGAGCTTTCGACGTGTTCACCGACGAGGGACCACCGATCTTGACGATGCACCAGACGCCGCTGCGAAGCCGGTTGCGAGAGGATCTCGCCCCGCGTCACGAGCGGCTCGATGCCTGCTTCTCCCGCTTCGACCTGACGACCCGGCCCGGCCTGTCGGGCTTTCTCGCCGCGCATCGCGCCGCCTTCGCGGCGATCCGCCCCGCACCCGGCGGCCTGACCGGTCAGCCGCTGCTCGACCGGATGATCGCGGCGCTCGACACCGATCTCGACCGGCTCGGCCACGAGTCCTTACAGGCGCTTGCGCCCTGCAGATTGAGCCAGCCGATGGCGCAGGACTACGTACTGCTCGGCTCGCGTCTGGGCAGCCAGCTCTTGCGACGCCGCTGGGAGGCAGGGCGCGATCCGGAACTGCACGCCGCCGGCAGCTACCTGTCGCTGCCGCCGATGGCCGCAGAGTGGCGCGCCTTCTGCTTGCAGGCGAGCGCGCAGCCCGGTCTCGGTACGGAAGCAGACCGCGTGATCGCCGAGGCCGGCGGGTTGTTTGATCTCTTTCTGACGGCGGGGCAGGATGCCGCCCTGCCGCCTCGGGCTACGCCCGCCCCTCTGACCGAACGGACCGCCTGAATGACCGATTCCTTGGCCGATGCGCCGGTCGACCTCAGCAATTGCGAGAAGGAACAGATCCAGTTCCTCGGCCATGTGCAGCCCTATGGCTGCCTGATCGCCGTTTCGCGGGACTGGGTGGTCCGGCACGCCTCGGCCAATACCGGCGAGATGCTCGGCCATGAGGCGCAGGCGATGATCGGAACGTCGCTGGCCGATCTGTTCCCGCGGGACGTGACGCATGATCTGCGCGGTCGCCTGCAGATGCTGGGCCACGGCGCCGGGGCGGCGCGGATCTACGGGATCGACCTGTTCGAAGACGGCCGGGCCTTCGACGTCTCGGTGCATCTGTCCGAGCCTTATTACCTGTTCGAGTTCGAACCCAAGACCGAGGGCGGCGCACGGGACGAGATGTCGCTGGTGCAGCCGCTGGTGGCCCGGCTGCGCCGCCAGCCGGATATCGGCCGCATGGCGCGCGAGGCTGCGCGGGCGATGAAGGCGCTCACCGGCTTCGACCGGGTGATGATCTACCAGTTCCAGCGCGACGACAGCGGCAAGGTGATCGCCGAGTCGGCGGCACCGGGCCTGACGCCCTTCCTCGGGCTGCGCTTCCCCGCGAGCGACATCCCCCCGCAGGCGCGCGCGCTCTACATGCGCAACCCGATCCGGCTGATCCGCGACGTCGACGCGCCGCCGCAGCCGATCCTCTCCGCCCCCGAGGCGGAGGGCGAGCGGATCGACCTGTCGCATTCCGTGACCCGGGCGGTCTCGCCGATCCATCTCGAATACCTGCGCAACATGGGCGTCGCGGCCTCGATGTCGGTGTCGATCCTGCGCGACGGCAAGCTGTGGGGGCTGATCGCCTGCCATCACGGGACGCCGCATTACCTCGACTACGAAAAGCGCTCGGCGGTGGAGCTGTTCACGCAGCTGCTCTCCTACGAGATCGCCGCTCTGGAGAACGAGGCCGAGCGCGCGCAGGCCGCCAAGGCACGGGTGCTGCATACCTCGCTTCTGGCGCGGATGACCGACAGCACCGCCATCGCCGACAACTTCAAGAAAATCGCCGGAGAGATCGGCGAGGTTATCCCTTTCGACGGCATCGCGATCTGGATCAACGACCGCTACCACGCGATCGGCGCGACCACTACCGGCGAGGAGTTCGCGGGGCTGCTGCGCCACCTCCATTCCACCCATGCCGGGCATGTCGAGGCCACCGACCGGCTGATCGATCGCTACCCGGCGGCCGAGAGCTTTGCCAACCGCGCCGCCGGGATCCTGGCGCTGCCGATCAGCCGCGGCCCGCGAGACTACATCGTGCTGTTCCGCCGCGAGCAGGTCGAGGAGGTCACCTGGGCCGGCGATCCGGCCAAGCCGGTCTCGACCGGGCCGAACGGGCTGCGGCTGACGCCGCGCAAGAGCTTCGAGGCTTGGACCGAGACGGTGCGCCACCAGAGTGCGCCCTGGACCGACAGCGAGATCGCCGCCGCCGAGACGCTACGGATCACGCTGCTCGAGGTGGTGCTGAAGATCGCCGATGATTCCATCGCCGAGCGCAAGCGCGCGCAGGAGCGGCAGGAGCTGCTGATCGCCGAACTGAACCACCGGGTGCGCAATATCCTCAACCTGATCCGCAGCCTGGTGTCGCAAAGCCGCTCCGGCGTCACCTCGGTGGAGGAATACAGTCGCCTCGTCGATGGCCGGATCGACGCGCTGGCGCGCGCGCATGACCAGTTGACCGGTTCCGACTGGGAGGCGGCCTCGCTCAAGACTCTGATCGAGACCGAGATCGACGCCTTCATCGCGGCCCAGCGCGACCGGGTGCGGATCACCGGGCCCGATGTCGGCCTGACGCCCGAGGCCTTTTCGACGCTGGCGCTGGTGGTGCACGAGCTGGTCACCAACGCCGCGAAATACGGTGCGCTGAAGGACGGGCATGGCTGGGTCGAGGTCGGGCTGTCGCGCGATGTGCAGGGCGATCTGCGCGTCGAGTGGCGCGAGCGCGGCGGCGCGCCGCTGCGCGCCGGCAAGGGGCGTGGCTTCGGGACCACGGTGATCGAACGCTCGATCCCCTTCGAGCTCGGCGGCGATGCCGAGCTGCGCTTCGCGCTCACCGGCGCCGAGGCCCGCTTCCGGATTCCCGCCCGCTTCGTCGCGACCGCGCCGGAGGCCGCCCCGGCCCGGGACGACGCGGCTCCGGACGATGGCGAGACCCCGTTCACGCTCGCGGGCAAGGCTCTGGTGGTCGAGGACAACATGATCATCGCCATGGACGCGTCCGACATCCTCTCGGAGCTGGGCTGCGCTGCGGTGTCGATGGCGAACGGCGTCGGCGAGGCGCTGCGGCTGATCGAGGCCGAGCAGTTCGATCTCGCGCTGCTCGACGTCAATCTCGGCAACGAGACCTCGCTGCCCGTCGCCGAGACGCTGCGCGCGCGCGGCGTGCCGTTCCTGCTCGCCACCGGCTATGGTGCGACCGAGGACATCACCGCGGCCTATCCCGACGCCCCGACCCTGAAAAAGCCCTATACCAAGCGCAGCATGCGCGCGGGCTTCATGGCGCTGCTGCGCGACGGCGACGGCTGATCGACTCTGGACGCGGCAGCATTGGCACGGCAGTCTGCGCCGGCATTGAATTGACAGGAGAAACGGCATGGTGGCAGCAGCGGCACGGAAGACGGGCCTGGCATTGATCGGGCTCGCGGCGCTGGCCGGTTGCGACGCGCTGCCGAGCGCCGCCCCCGCCGACCAGGCGGTGCCGATGGCGTTCCAGCAATGCCTGACCCGGATCGACGAGACCGCGGCGCGGATCGGCCAGAGCCCGGCCGTGCTGGCCGAGACCTCCGAAAGCCGCATCGTGCGCTTTACCGATGAAGGCGAGATCGTCACGGTGACCTGCGACGCTCTGGCCAGCCGCATGGTGGTGCAGACCCGCCCGGCCCCGACGCCCATGGCCGAACCGGCCTTCTGACGGTGCCGCGTGCCCCGGGGCGCGCGGCGCGAACCGGACTGCCGGGGAGGGGCGGTTGATGCGTGACGACAGGGACAATTTCGAGATCCCGGCCTGGGTGGACGGCCAGCTGAGGCCGGTCGACAAGATCGCGGTGCATGAACGCGGGCTGCGCCATCCGGCGGTCAGCGTCTTCGTGATGTGGCGGGGCCAGACGCTCTTGCAGCAGCGCGCCGAGGCCAAGTACCACACCCCGGGGCTCTGGGCGAACAGCTGCTGCACCCATCCGCTCTGGGGCGAGGCGGCCGAGGATTGCGCGCGGCGACGTCTCGGCGAGGAGCTGGGTCTCACCGACCTGCCGCTGCGCCCGGCCGGGCAGATCGAATACCGCGCCGATGTCGGCGGCGGGCTCGTCGAGCACGAATTGGTCGAGGTGTTCCTTTCCGAGCCCGCGCAGGAGCCACGGCCGCGTCCGGCCCCCGAAGAGGTGCAGGACACGGCCTGGATCACGCCAGAGGCGCTGCGCGCCGATCTGGCGGACCGGCCAGAGCGCTACACGCCCTGGCTCAGGATCTACATGGGGAAGGCCGGCCTTCTGGGCTGAGCCGGTTCAGTTCGCGGCTTCGCTGCGCGTCGAAAGCCCCTCGATATAGGCATAGATGTCGGCCGCATCCTGCGGATCGCGCACCTGGTAGGCCATCTTGCCGCGAGCGCGACGATCCTCGAGCGTGGCGCGCAGCCAGGCGGTCGGATCGGTGACGTAGCCCAGGAAGCTCTCCTCGTCCCACTCCATGCCACGGTCGCGCAGCCTGATCATCGCGTCGCCGTAGCGGAAATCCTCGACCGAGCCGATCACCCGGCCCTCGATCCCGTAGAGATTCGGACCGGTGCGGGCATTGCGGCCCGCCAGAACGCGGCCCTCGGGATCGCGCACCACGTGGCAAGCCACGCATTGGCGGCCGAACTGGACCTCTCCATTGGCGACGTCCTGCGCCGTGGCGGGGGCCGACCAAAGCCCCAGCCCGGCCAAGGCCAGCGCCGTGCCTCGTGACAGCAAATTCATCGAGATCTCCTTGAACCCGTCAGTGACCGATGCCCCAGTCAGTCTAGCAGATATATGCTTCGGGACGGGCATCCAATCCCTGTCCCGACACGGTGACGTGTCGGGACGAAAAGGCGGCTTTCGAAGGTTTCCCCGGTGCTTCAGCCGGTGCTTCAGCCTTGGGCGATCAGCCCGTCCATCACCTGATCGAGCGTGGCGGGCAGGCGGCGCACCCGCACGCCGCAGGCGTTCTCGATCGCGTTGATCACCGCGGCACCGGAGCCGCAGACCGACAGCTCGCCGATCCCCTTGGCCTGCAGCGGGTTGGCCCAGTCGTCACGCTCTTCGAGGAAATGCACCCCGAGCTGCGGCACGTCGAGATTGACCGGCAGGTGGTACTCGGCGAGATCCCGGTTGACCATGTGGCCGTCGCGCGGATCGTGCTCCATCGCCTCGGTCAGCGCCAGGCCGATGCCCCAGGTCATGCCGCCATGGCATTGCGAGCGGGCGGTCTTGAGGTTGAGAATGCGACCGGCGGCGAAGGTGCCGTCCATGCGGCGCACCCGGGTCTCGCCGGTCACGTCGCTTACCGCCACCTCGGCGAAGATCGCGCCCCAGGTCGCCTGCCGCACCTCCTGCCCGGCCTTGCCCGGCTGCAGGTGGCCCAGCGCCCGCCATTCCTCTTCGCCCAGGATTTCGGCCAGCGGCGTCTGCCGGTTCTCGTGGATCGCGAGGCCGTCCTTGAGGGTGAGCTCGGGCTCCTTCACCCCGAGCTTCGCGGCCAGCCGCTCGCGCAGTTCCATGCAGGCGAGATAGACCGCCGTGGAGGTCGAGGCCGCGCCGAAACTGCCGCCCGAACCGGAGGCCGGCGGCAGGTCGGTGTCGCCCAGCACCGTTTCGACCCGGTCGGGCGCGAAGCCCAGCATCTCGGCCGCCACCTGCGTCAGGATGGCGTAGGAGCCGGTGCCGATATCGGTCATGTCGCATTCGACCCGAACGCCTAGACCGGTCAGCACCACCCGCGCCATCGCCTCGATCATCATGTTGACGCGCACCGCGCCCGCCATGCCGGTGCCGATCCACCATTCACCCTCGCGGCGCTGGCGCGGCGGCGTGTGGGTCCAGCCGAAGCGCTTGGCCCCCTCGCGCAGCGTCGCCTCCATGGTCGATGACGAAAACGGCTTGCCGTTCTCGGGGTGCTTGTCGGGCACGTTCCTGAGCCGGAACTCCAGCGGGTCGATCCCGGCCTTCTTGGCCAGCTCGTCGATCGCGATCTCGAAGGCGGTGACGCCGACCGCCTCGCCCGGCGCCCGGACCGATCCGGCGGCGGGGCGGCGGATGCGGGCGATCTCGTGACCGATCACCCGGTTCGGCGCGGCGTATTGGAAATGCGTGCCCTGCGCCACCGGCTCGGAAAAGACCTCGCCGGGAAGCTGGCTCACGAGGTTCTCGTGGCCGATGGCCGAAAGCTTGCCCTCGGCGTCGCAGGCGAGCCGGATCCGCTGCCGTGTCTCCGAGCGGCGGGTGACGGTTTCGAAAACCTGACGGCGATGCAGCACCACGCGGACCGGACGGCCCACCGTCTGCGCCGCCAGCGCCGCGGCGACCGCCTCGGGGGCGAGGCCCAGCTTGGAGCCGAAACCACCGCCGACATAGGGTGACAGGATGCGGACCTTGTCTGGCGCCACGCCCAGCACGTCGGCGAGTTCGGCCTTGTTGAACTTCAAAAGCTGGTAGGAGCCGCGCAGCGTCAGCGCGCCATCCTCGTCCCATTGCGCGATCGAGGCATGCGGCTCCATCGCCGCGCTCGACATCGACGGCGTGTGGTAGGTCGCATCGAGCGAGAAGGTTGCCGCCGACATGGCGCCTTCGAGATCGCCCTGATCGAGCTGCTTCTGCTCGGGCTTCTCGACCTCGGCCGCCGGGTCCTCGGCGTCGAAGACATGGGTGCCGTCGGGCTCGATCGTGACCATCATCGCCTGCGCCGCATGGCGCGCCTGTTCGAAGCTCTCGGCCACGACGCAGGCCACGGGTTGGCCCACATACCAGACCTGACCCTGCTTCTGCACCGGCGATTTCCCCGCCATGCCCTGCGCGGCGTTGCGGATCATCCGCTCGTCCTCGATCACCTCGATCACGCCCGGCATGGCCCGGATCGCATCGGCGTTCGAGCCGGTGATCCGACCGATCGTGGCGGCGCGCACGAGATAGCCTTCGGCCATCGCCTCGGGGTGCGCCTCGGCCGCATAGGTGGCGCGGCCCGAGACCTTCAGCGGCCCCTCGGGACGGTCCATGCCGGTGCCGAGCACGCCTTGGGCCATGCCGTCGAGGCGGCGGTCGGTGTCGGGCGTGTCATGCTTGAGACGGCGCGTGGTTTCGAGTGTCATTGATCGGCCTCCGTCGCCTGGGTCAGTACGGCGGCGAGGGTGCGCCGCGTCAGCGGGATCTTGAAGTCATTGCCGCCAAAGCCCTTGGCCTCGGCCAGAAGAATGTCGGCGGCGCGGTCGAACAGGGCGGCCGAGGGCGTTTCACCGACAAGGGCGTCCTCGACATCCGCGTCGCGCCACGGCATCGGGCCAAGACCACCGAAGGCCAGCTGCGCCTTGGCGATGCGACCGTTCTCGACCGCTACGACGGCGGCGACGGACACCAGCGCGAAGGCATAGGAGGAACGGTCGCGGACCTTGCGGTAGATCTGCCGCCCCCCGGCCGGCGGCGGCAGGATCACGGCGGTGATCAGCTCGCCCGGCTCCAGCACCGTCTCGATATGCGGGGTGTCGCCCGGCAGGCGGTAGAAATCCTCGAGCGCGATCTCGCGGGCGCCGCCCTGCCCCTCGACCTCCACCCGCGCGCCCAGCGCGCGCATCGCCACGGCCATGTCGGAGGGATGCGTGGCGATGCAGTGCTCGGAGGTGCCCAGGATCGCGAGGATGCGGTTCATGCCGTCCTTCGCGGCGCAGCCCGAGCCGGGCTCGCGCTTGTTGCAGGGCTCGCCCCGGTCATAGAAATAGTAGCAGCGCGTGCGTTGCAGCAGGTTGCCCCCGGTCGTGGCCTTGTTCCTGAGCTGGCCGCTGGCCCCCGCGAGCAGCGCCCGGCTCAGCACCGGCCAGTCGCGGCGCACCCGCGCATCTGCGGCAAGGTCGGAATTGGTGACCAGCGCGCCGATCCTGAGCCCGCCCTCCCCGGTCGTCTCGATGCCCCCCAGATCAAGGCGGTTGATGTCGACGACCTTGCCCGGCGCCATCACCTCCAGCTTCATCAGGTCCAGAAGATTGGTGCCGCCGGCGATGAAGCGGGTTTCTGCGCCGCCCGCCTCGCGCAACGCCTCGGCGGTGTCGCCCGCGCGGACATAGTCGAAGGCCCTCATGCCCGTGCCTCCTCTTTCGCGACCTGCCGGATCGCATCGACGATGCCCGGATAGCAGGAGCAGCGGCACAGATTGCCGCTCATCCGCTCGGAGATCTCCTCGATCGAGGCCTCGACCTGCGCCTCCAGATCGCCGGTGACGTTGCTCGGCCAGCCGGCCTTGATCTCTTCGATCATCGCGGTGGCCGAACAGATCTGCCCGGGCGTGCAATAGCCGCATTGGTAGCCGTCATGCTCGACGAAGGCCCGTTGCAGGGGCGAGAGGTCGCCGGGCCGGCCGAGACCCTCGATGGTGGTGATCTCGTCGCCCTCATGCATGCAGGCCAGCGTCAGGCAGGAATTGATGCGGCGGCCATTGACCATGACGGTGCAGGCACCGCACTGGCCATGATCGCAGCCCTTCTTCGACCCGGTGAGACCGAGATGATCGCGCAGCGCGTCAAGCAGCGAGGTACGGGTGTCGAGGTCGAGCGCGTGGCGCTCGCCATTGACGTCGAGCTGGAATTGCATGGGGGAGATCCTTCGGGCCGGTCGGAGAACACGGTTCCAACCGGCGCCGATGCGAGGCAGTTCCCGCTTGGTATTCCGGTCTAGCTCTCCAGAGTCACCGTGCCATGCCACAGCCCCGGATCATCGGTGACGAAGCCGGTTTCGTGCAACGCGATCCGGGCATCGCGGCCCAACGCGGGAATCGCGTGGTCCATGCCGCCCCGCACCCGGCAGAAGCTGTGGCCGAGCGGCTCCAATCGACCGCCATCGGCGGCGTGAAGCCGCGCCGTCTCGATCGGGCGGGGCCGCGCCTCGGGCAGGTCGAGCCGGTTCAGCGGCACCAGCATCCAGGCCGGGGTGAAGCCGAGATCGAGATCGCAGGCCGGCACCGGGTCCTGCTCCTCGAGCGCGAAGCCCTCGGACGTGCGGGTGATCCGGTAGGCCACAGGGCTCTCGCCGCGCAGGCCGGTGACATCGGCGGAGAGGCAGGACCAGCCCGCATCGCAGCGGATCGCGTAATCGAGCGCGACCCCCCGGCCCGCCTCGTCCCAGCGCGCATGGCCCATGATCAGCCAACCCGCATCGAGCCGGGCAAGACGGCAGCGGTCGGTGCCGTCACGGTCGAGCCTGTGCCAGATCACGCTGGCCACGGTGGTGCCGGTCATCGCGAACCTCCCATCGCATTCGCCCGATGGTGGCACGCGGCTCGCCATCCTGTCCACGATTCTGGGGGCTTGCGGCGGCTCAGCCGGTCTCCTCGCCCTCCTCGAGCGCCTGCAGGAAGGCCGCGCCGAAGCGTTCGGCGTGGCGCGGCCCGAGCAGCCGCTCCATCGCCTCCATGTCGCGCGGCCGCGCGCTCGCCACCCGGGCCAACTCCTTGGCCGAACAACTCATCGGCTTGTCGTGGCCGGTTTCGCCCCGCATCAGTTCGGCCTGAATCGCCATCAGACGGTCATAGAGCGAACCGGCGCCACGCGTGGCGAGCTTGCGCCGCGCCGGGTGGATGTCCTCGGCGGCACCGGTGATCACCGCGAGAAACTCGCGTCCGTAG
The DNA here is from genome assembly GCF_050847355.1 of Limimaricola sp. AA108-03. NCBI lineage: Bacteria > Pseudomonadati > Pseudomonadota > Alphaproteobacteria > Rhodobacterales > Paracoccaceae > Limimaricola > Limimaricola sp. AA108-03. The sequence continues at coordinate 66,415 of NZ_CP193755.1, read as the reverse complement.
CTTTCGAGCTTCTTGGCACCGACCCCGCCGATCCGCGCCATCTCGTCGAGACTGGCGGGCTTCGTCTCGGCCATCTCGATCAAGGTGCGGTCGGTGAAGATGATGTAGGCGGGCAGACCCGCCGCCTCGGCCAGCGCGCGGCGCTTGGCCTTGAGCGCCGACAGGAGCGGCGCGTCCTCCTCGGACACCATCTCGCGCACCTTCGGCCCGAAGCGCGCCGATTTGACGGTGTCCTTCCTCAGCGTGATGCTCTCTTCGCCGCGCAGGATCGGACGCGCCGCCTCGGTCATCCTCAGCGCGCCATGGCGCTCGGGGTCGGGGCGCATCAGGTCGCGGCCCATGATCTGCCGGAAGATCGCCTGCCACTGCGCCTTGGAATGGGCCTTGCCGACGCCGAAAGTCGGCAGGTCCTCGTGACCACGCTGCCTTACCTTGTCGGTGGCGTTGCCCATGACGATGTCGATCAGATGTCCCGCGCCGAACCGCTCCTCGGTCCGGAGCGCCGCCGAAAGCGCCATCCGCACCAGCTGGGTCGCATCGAAGGTCTCGGGCGGCTTGTCGCACAGATCGCAATAACCACAGGCCACCTCCGGCGCCTCGCCGAAATATCCCAAGAGCACGCGGCGCCGGCAATCGAGCGCCTCCGCCAGACCGAGAAGCGCGTTGAGCCGCCCGTGATCGGCGGCGCGGCGTTCCGGCGGCGCCAGCCCCTCGTCGATCTGCTGGCGGCGGTAGCGGATGTCGTCGGGGCCGTAGAGCGTCAGCGTCTCGGACGGCGCGCCGTCGCGCCCGGCGCGGCCGATCTCCTGGTAATAGGCCTCGATGGACTTGGGCAGGTCGGCATGCGCGACCCAGCGGATGTCGGGCTTGTCGATGCCCATGCCGAAGGCGACGGTGGCAGCGACGATCAGCCCGTCCTCGCGCTGGAACCGGGTCTCGGCCTCGCGCCGCGCCTCGGCCTCCATGCCGCCGTGATAGTGCAGCGCCGAATGCCCCGCCTCGCGCAGCGCCGCCGCCAGCGCCTCGGTCTTGGCCCGGGTGCCGCAATAGACGATGCCGGACTGTCCGCGCCTGCGATCGGCGAAATCGAGGATCTGCCGGCGCGGGCTGTCCTTGACCGCGAAGGCGAGATGGATGTTGGGCCGGTCGAAGCCACGCAGGAAGGTCTCGGGCTGGCGTCCCTCGAACAGCTTGCGGACGATCTCCTCGCGGGTTTCGGCATCCGCCGTCGCGGTAAAGGCTGCGAGCGGCAAGCCCAGCTGCCGCTTCAGATCGCCGATGCGCAGGTAGTCGGGGCGGAAATCATGGCCCCACTGGCTCACGCAATGCGCCTCGTCGACGGCGATGAGCGACGCCCCCGCCCGCTTCAGGAGCGGCACGGTGGCGCCGGAGGCCAGCCGCTCGGGCGCCATGTAAAGGAGCTTGAGCCGCCCCTCGCGCAGGCTCGCCAGCACCGCGTCGGTCTCTTCGGGTGTATTGCCGGAGGTCAGCGCGCCCGCCTCGACACCGGCCTCGCGCAGACCGCGCACCTGATCGCGCATCAGTGCGATCAGCGGCGAGATCACCACCGTGACCCCCTCGCGTGCCAAGGCCGGCAGCTGGTAGCACAGCGATTTGCCGCCGCCCGTGGGCATGATCGCCAACACGTCGTGCCCGGCGGTCACGGCGTCGACGATCTCCTCCTGGCCGGGACGAAAGGCGTCGAAGCCGAAGACCTCGCGCAGATGGGTCGCTGGGCTCATCGGGCATTACCTCGGCTCGGGCGAGACCACGCCTCCCATGAGGCGTGGCGTATGGTTACTTTGTTCTAAAAATACGCAATCCCGACGCTGAGGGCCGGGGCAGGCCTTCAATAGAACAGCGCCGCGTTGTTCCGCAGCACGATCTCGAGCGCGTAGATGCCGACCAGCACGACGAGCGGCGCGAGGTCGAGCCCGCCCATCTGCGGCAGAATCCGCCGGACCGGCGCGTAGAGCGGCTCCAGCAGGCGGGTCAGCCCGTCCCAGATCTGCGCCACCAGCGGCTGGCGCAGGTTCAGCACCTGGAAGCTGATCAGCCAGCTCATGATGAAATGCGCGAAGATGAAGAAGGTCGCGATGTCGAGGATCAACATCAGGATCTGGAAGAGCGAGGTCATGGGCGGTCCGTTCGGGCTGTCTCGGGTCGCCAAGACAGGTAAGGAGCGAAGCCCCCAAGAGCAATCCCGAAGGCCGTGGCTGCGTCGCCGTGACCCCCGCGTCACCCGTTGACCTTCGCGTCACCTCCAAGCAACCTGCGCGGCGATCCAGGTCCCGGAGTCCCGCATGTATCCCTTCGTCCGAATGTTCTGGCAGTTCTGGCGCCACCGCAACGACGCATCCCTGCCGATCACCGGTACTCATGAGAGCCACCACGTCGTGATGCCGTGGGATCTCGATTTCTGGAACGAGCTGAACAACGGCCGCACGCTGTCGCTGTTCGATCTCGGCCGGATGCCGCTGTCGCAGCGGATCGGCGTGATCGGCGCGCTGAGACGGCAGGGCTGGGGCATGGCGGTGGCCGGCGTCTCGGTGCGCTACCGCCGCCGGGTCCAAGGCTTCGCGCGGCTCACGATGCGCTCGCGCGCCGTCTGCTGGGACGACCGCTACGTCTATACCGAGCAGGGCATGTTCCGCGGCGACGGCGAATGCACCAGCCACGCCTTGGTGCGCCTGGCGATCACCGACCGCAAGCGCGGCGGCGTGGTGAACCCGGCGCGGCTAATGGAGGCGCTGGGCCAGGATCCCGCCTCGCCGCCGATGCCCGACTGGATCGCCGACTGGGTGCGCGCAGAGGCAGAGCGGCCCTGGCCGCCGATGGCGGATGCCGATTCCGCGACCGAGGTCATGGCCGCCTGATCAGCCGCGGGCGGGCGCGCCGCGCCCGCCCCGTCGGGCCGCTCAGCGACCCTTCTTCTCCCCGAGCGAAAGCGGCTTGACCGCGCCGGAATGCGCCGTGGCCGGCGCCTTCGGCTTGTCCTGCTTGGGTTTCTTCGCTTCGCGGTTGCCGCGTCTGTGATCGCCTTTTCCCATGATGGTCTCGCAGGTTGAAAGGACCGTCCGGCGACAGGCCGGACGGATCGTCCCGATTCAAATCAAGGTTGCCTGACGAAACGGTCAGGGCGGTGATCCTGGCAGGGCGCACGGGGGGCTCTCCGATCCTGTCGCGCGCGGTTCGAATCTACGCCCGCGCCTTGCCTCCGGCAAGCGGGCTCACGCGCTTCCACCAGCCCCCGACGCGGCGTTCGGGCCGCGCTCGGCCGGCGATGCGCCACGTGGGGCCCGCCGCGCTTGCCCCCGCCCCCGTCGCCCTGTCAGATCCGCCGCGACAGGCGCGAGGGGACCGGCATGGCGACGAAGAAGCGGATCTGGGGCTGGATGATCTTCGACCTCGCGCAGCAGCCCTATGCGACTCTGGGCCTAACCTTCATCTTCGGTCCCTATTTCGCCGCCGTCGCCACCGCGCGCTTTGCCCGCGAGGGGATGGGCCCGGCCGAGGCCGATGCGGCGGCGCAGTCGCTCTGGGGCATGGGGCAGACCCTTGCCGGCCTGTTCATCGCCTTCACCGCGCCGGTTCTGGGCGCCTTGGCCGATGCTTCGGGGCGGCGGATGCCATGGATCGCCGCCTTCTCGGTGATCGCCGTGGCCTGCGCGGCGGGGCTTTGGGTGCTGACGCCGGACGGATCGATGCTGATCCCGGCTCTGGTGCTGTTCTTCGCGGGCTTCGTCGCCGCCGAATCGGCCACCAACGTCAACAACGCGCTGCTGCCCTCGCTCGCCACCGGCCCGATGATCGGCCGGATTTCGGGCTCGGGCGCAGCGCTGGGTTATTGGGGCGGGGTGGCATCGCTGATCCTGATGCTGCTGTTTCTGGCCGAGAACGACGCCGGCGTGACGCTCCTGGGCACGCCGCCCGTCTTCGGCCTCGACGCGGAGGCACGCGAGGGCACCCGCGCCGTCGGGCCGGTGATCGCGCTGTGGTACGTGGTGTTCATCATCCCCTTCTTCGCCTGGGTGCGCGACGCGGGCCCGGTGGCGCGCACCAGCGTGACCGCACGCAATGTCGCCGCGCGGCTGTGGGAGACGCTGCGCGACGTGGCCCGCAGGCCCAGCCTCGCGGCGTTCCTCGGCGCCTCGATGCTCTACCGCGATGCGCTGGCCGCCGTGTACGCCTTCGGCGGGCTCTACGCGACGCTGGTGCTGGACTGGTCGGTGATCCAGATCGGCGTGTTCGGTATCATCGGCGCCATTTCGGCGGCGATCCTCACCTTCGCCGGCGGCCTCGCGGATGCCCGGCTCGGGCCCAAGCCGGTGATCCGGGCCGCGATCTGGATCCTGATCGCGGTTTCGGTGCTGGTCGTCTTGATGACCCGCGACAGCCTGTTCGGGCTTGCCCTGCCGCCCGGCTCGCGGCTTCCCGACATTCTGTTCTATGTCTGTGGCGCGCTGATCGGCGGTGCCGGCGGCGCGCTCTACTCGGCCTCGCGCAGCCTGATGGTGCGCCATGCCGACCCGGCGCGCGCCACCGAGGCCTTCGGGCTCTTCGCGCTATCGGGCCGCGCCACCGCCTTTCTCGCGCCCATGGCGATCACCTTCGCCACTTGGATGAGCGGATCGGTGCGCGCCGGGCTTCTGCCGGTGATCGCCCTGTTCGCGCTGGGGCTGTTTCTGCTAGGATGGGTCAACAAGAACGGAGATCGAGCAGCATGATCCGCCCCCTCGCCGCCGCCCTGCTGGGCCTGGGCCTTCTCGCCGCCTGCGAAAGCGAGCCCCCGGCACCCCGCGCCGTGGTGTCGTCGCAGAATTCCAACGACACCCGCGTCGCCAAGCAGCTCTTCGGCCACGTCCCGACGGCCTCGGCGCAGCGGCCCGAATCGATCGGCTTCTATTCCAAGGGCTGTCAGGCCGGTGGCGCGCGGCTGGCCGAGACCGGCCCGACCTGGCAGGCGATGCGGCTGTCGCGCAATCGCAACTGGGCGCAGCCCGAAACCATCGATTTCGTGCAGGACCTGTCGCGCGCCGCCGCCGCCCTGCCGGGCTGGAAGGGCATCTATGTGGGCGACATGAGCCAGCCGCGCGGCGGCCCGATGCTCACCGGCCATGCCAGCCACCAGACCGGGATCGACATCGATGTCTGGCTGCGCCGCGCCGACCGGCTGGACCTGTCGGTGGCTGAGCGAGAGGCGATCTCCTCGACCGACATGCAGGCGCGGGGCGGGGCCTATACCAACGCCAACTGGACGCCGCAGCACATGGCGCTCGTGAAAGCCGCGGCCTCGGACCCGCGCACCGCGCGGATCTTCATCTTTCCGGGTGCCAAGGTGGCGATGTGCGACGCCGAGACCGGCGACCGGGCCTGGCTCAACAAGGTCCGGCCTTGGTACGGGCACAACACCCATTTCCACATCCGGCTGGACTGCCTGCCCGGAGACACGGCCTGCGAAGCCCAAGACCCGCCGCCGCCGGGCGATGGCTGCGCCGAGGCGCGCGAATGGCAGGCCAACATCCTGAACCCCAAGCCGGCCCCGCCGGCAGATCCCGACGCGCCCGAGCCCGAGCCCAAGCGCGAGATCACCATGGCCGACCTGCCCGGCCAATGCGCCGCCGTGCTGGCGAGCGACTGAGCCGATGAAGGCGATGATCCTCGCGGCCCTGCTTTCCGGCGGGGCCCCGTCGCAGCAGCATGCCGACTACATCGGCAGCCATGTCTGGCCCGAGAGCGAGCACGAAGCCGGGGGCTTTTCCGCGATCGAGACCGACGGCACCGGCTTCGTCGCGATCAGCGACCGGGCCCGGATCGTCGACGGACGCTTCATCCGCGACGCGGAGGGCGAGATCACCGGCGTCGAGATCCTGCGCTCGGAGCCGCTGCGCTCGAGCCGCGAGGGGATCATGACCGGGCATCTGGCCGATAGCGAAGGGCTGGCGATCGGCGCCGACGGGCGGCGCTGGGTGTCGTTCGAGGCGCGGGCGCGGGTGCGCTCGGAAACCGGGCCCGACGGCCCCGAAGTGCTGCCGCGCCCCAAGGCGTTCCGCAAGATGCAGCTCAACAGCGCGCTCGAGGCGCTAGCGGTGGACGCCTCCGGCGCGCTCTACACGATCCCCGAACGCTCGGGCCGGCTCGACACGCCGTTCCCGGTCTATCGCTGGAAGAACGGGCGCTGGACGGTCCCGTTCACCCTGCCGCGCCGCGACAGTTTTCTGGTGACCGGCGCCGATTTCGGCCCGGACGGCAAGCTCTACGTCCTCGAGCGCGATTTCGTCGGCATCGGCTTTCGCAGCCGGGTGCGCCGCTTCGAGGCCGACGGCACGGGCGAGGAGCTGCTGCTCGAGACCGCGGTCGGGGTGCATGACAATCTCGAGGGGATCTCGGTCTGGCGCGACGATCTGGGCCGGATCCGGCTCACCATGGTCTCCGATGACAATTTCCGCTTCTTCCAGACCACGGAGTTCGTGGAATACGCGCTGTCCGAATGACAATCGTCGCAGCTGTCGAAGATTGGCAACACACAAGCTTCCCCCGCGTAATGTCACATAAATTTCTGTTTGACGATCGCCGTTCCCATGCCAGCTTTGGATCAGGCGAAACCAACTGAAAGGAGGTGATCCAGTGTCGAGAAGGGTATTGGAGAAATGTGTCGGGACAGCTTGGGAGGCGCGCGGCTGAGGCAGCCCTCGGGCGCACACCCCCCAGGTGGATCACGGTCTAACCGACCCACCTCCTGATCTTCGAAGGGTCGTTCCCAGTTCGCCGGGGACGACCCTTTTTGTATGTCGCGCGGCCCCGCGCTATCTGGGGCGCAGGGCTTTGGAGGCAGGCATGCTAAGGATCGACGACCGCATCACGATCGAGGATTGGGAGCTGACCGAGCAGTTCACCCGTGCCTCCGGCCCCGGCGGCCAGAACGTCAACAAGGTCAGCACCGCTGTCGAGCTACGCTTCGAGGCGGAACGCTCGCCCAACCTCCCCGACCCGGTGAAGCGGCGGCTGAAGCGCCTCGCGGGGCGGCGCTGGACCAATGACGGCGCGGTGGTGATCTTCGTGCAGGACACCCGCCACCAGCCCCGCAACCGCGAGATCGCCCGCGAGCGGCTGGCCGAGCTGATCGCCAAGGCTGTCGAGGTGCCGAAGCGGCGGATTCCGACCAAGCCCACCAAGGGGTCTGTGCGGCGGCGGCTGGAGGCGAAGAAGCAGCGGGGCGAGGTGAAGGCGCTGCGGCGCACGCCTTGACCAAGTAACCTCGCCACCGGTTTGTTCAAAATCTGGTGATCGCCTCCGTAGAAGTCACAATTCACAACTTTAAGCAGGTCTGACCCTCCAAAACTCTCTTGTTGTTGCTGGAAGTCAGGTTAGATAGACCGAGAAGTTAGGAGAGAATCAATGCCTCCTATGGATTAGATACTAGCTGTCAAGGTCAGATTTTGGTAGCGTATCACGGGAAGCGGAGAGGGTTTCAAACATGTTCGTAGTCTACAAAGGCAACCGGAGAGCGAATCACACGGAAGAGTTGACAACTCCGCCGAGAAAACAGACTCTAACTACACCTGAGTATGACACAGCGCTTGAGTCATCTTTTGTGTTCAGCGCAGAGAGATCTGGATTCTATAATGTCCGAAGCCCCCAATCGGAAACTCCGAAATCAGTTTCCAAGAAGCTTAGCACTCCCGTCGCAATCTTCTAAGTTTTGGGCTAAAGAAAAAGATCGATACATTCGACAACTCCTCATTGCCGATATTGAAGAGATAACTGGTCGAGAAGCTGTCGTCTACTTTGCTCGACTTAGCGAAGGAATTAATCACTCCGATCCCGATGATCTGTCGGAAGTGATTGATGGAATAGAAACAGACGATATAGACCTCATTATACAGACTCCAGGGGGATCTGTAGATGCTGTCGAAAAGTTCGTCACTGTTCTTCGGCAACGAGTAAAATCTTATCGTGTCATCGTGCCAAGCCTAGCAAAGTCTGGCGGCACGGTGATTGCGATGTCTTCTGAGAAAATTCTCTTCGGTGTAACGTCTGAACTTGGACCCATCGACCCCCAGTTCGTGCTTCCCGAACTGGGGCCTGTGCCATGCCAATTCATTGCAGATGACCAAACCCAACCGCCGATTTTGAGATCTATGGCGAAGTCGGCAGTGGATAGGATGGGCCAGTTGGCCGAAAAGATTTTGTCTGAGGGCATGCTGAAGGACAAAGATCCCGCCGCCATTAAAGAAGTTATTCAAAAAATATCATCCTCAGACACCTACAATTCGCATGGGGCAGTAATCGACTTCTCGGAGGCCCAAGAGCTTGGCTTGTCTGTCGAATGGCTCGACCCAAACGGGGACCTTTGGCGCCGGATATGGCTGCTAAATTGCTGCTATGACCATGACGTGAAAGTTTCTGGGGTCGGAAAGATATTGGAGGGGGGCAATAATAGTATCGCCCGCCCCGTTTCTTACTCTTACTGAAACGTTGACGGTCAGAACACCCGGAACGTCTGCGTCGTCAGCGTCCGCTCGATGCCTTCGATGCCCATCAGCTGCTCGTTGAGATACATGCCGATATCCTCGCCCTCAGGGACGTAGATCTTCACCAGCAGGTCGAAGGCACCCGAGGTCGAATACAGCTCGGAATGGATCTCCTTGAGCGCGATGGCGTCGGCCACCTTGTAGGTGGTGCCGGGCTTGCAGCGGATCTGGACGAAGAGCGGGAGCGACATGGCGGACCTCAGACGGTGACGGGGATGGGGGATTGCGGGCCGACGCCGAAGACGCGCTTGTAGCGGGCGATCTCGGCCTCGGGGCCCATCGCCTTCTCGGGGTTGTCGGAGAGCTTCACGGTTGGGCGACCTTCGGCCGCGACGGCCTTGCAGACGAGGGAGAAGGGCGCGAGCGCGTCGCCGGCCAGACCCTTGAAGTCGTTGGTCAGCATCGTGCCCCAGCCGAAGCTCACCTTCACGCGGCCCGAGAAGCGCGCGTGCAGTTCGAGGATCTTCTCGGCGTCGAGACCGTCGGAGAAGATCACCAGCTTTTCGCGCGGGTCCTCGCCGCGCTCCTGCCACCAGCGGATCGCGGTTTCTGCGCCCGTGGCCGGGTCGCCAGAGTCGATGCGGATGCCGGTCCAGCCGGCGAGCCAGTCGGGCGCGCGGCGCAGGAATCCTTCGGTGCCGTAGGTGTCGGGCAGGATGATGCGCAGATTTCCCTCATGCTCCTCATGCCAGTCGGCGAGCACCTTGTAGGGCGCCTCGGCCAGCTCGGCATCGCTGTCGGCCAGCGCGGCATAGACCATCGGCAACTCATGCGCGTTGGTGCCGATCGCCTCGAGGTCGCGGTTCTTGGCGATCAGGCAGTTCGAGGTGCCGGCGAAACTGTCGCCCATGCCCTCGATCATCGCCTGCACGCACCAGTCCTGCCAGAGGAAGGAATGGCGGCGGCGGGTGCCGAAATCGGCGATCCTGAGGCCGGGCGTGCCGCGCAGACGCTCGACCTTTTCCCAGGTGCGGGTCATGGCGCGGGCGTAGAGCACCTGGAGCTCGAACCGGCCCATCCGCCCGAGCACCGCGCGCGAGCGCAGCTCCATGAGGACCGCGAGCGCCGGGATCTCCCACAGCATCACCTCGGGCCAGTCCCCCTCGAAGGTCAGCTCGTATTGCCCGTCGCGCTTCTCGAGGTGGTAGGGCGGCAGGCGCAGCCCCTCGAACCACTCCATGAAGTCGGGCCGGAACATCTGCCGCTTGCCGTAGAAGGTATTGCCGCGCAGCCATGTGCTCTCGCCCCGGGTGAGCGAGAGCGAGCGGATATGGTCGAGCTGCTCGCGCAGCTCCCCCTCGTCGATCAGCTCGGCGAGGCGGATCGACTTGGTGCGGTTGATGAGGGAGAAGGTGACCTGCGTGGTCGGGTGGTTGCGAAACACCGACTGGCACATCAGCAGCTTGTAGAAATCGGTGTCGATCAGCGAGCGGACGATCGGGTCGATCTTCCACTTGTGGTTCCAGACGCGGGTGGCGATATCCATCAGCCCAGCACCACGCCGGCGTCGCGCATCGCCTGCCGCGCCGCCCCGAGGCTGCCGTCGAGGTCGATGCCGCGCGAGAGGTGTTCGATCACCGTGACATCGTAGCCGAGCCTGGCGCCGTCGAGCGCCGAGTAGTTCACGCAGAAATCCATGGCGAGGCCGGCCAGCGTGATCGCGGTGATGCCGCGCTCGGACAGGTAGCCGTGCAGGCCGGTCGGCGTAGCATGGTCGTTCTCGAAGAAGGCCGAGTAGCTGTCGATCTCGCGCCGGAACCCCTTGCGGATGATCAGGTCTGCGTCGGTCCGCAGGTCGGGGTGAAAGAGCGCGCCGGGGCTGCCCTGCACGCAGTGGTCGGGCCAGAGAACCTGTGGCCCGTAGGGCATCTCGGTCATCGACATCGGCGCCGCGCCCTCGTGCTGGCTCGCGAATGAGAGGTGATCGGCCGGGTGCCAGTCCTGCGTCAGCACCACGGCGCGGAATTCCTCCATCAGCGCGTTGATGCCGAGGACGATGGTGTCGCCCTCGGCCACGGCCAGCGCGCCGCCGGGGCAGAAGTCGTTCTGCATGTCGATGACGATCAATGCCTCGTTGGCGGGGCGCATGGGCTTTTCCTCCGGTCTTTCATCCGAGGTAAGCCCCCCGCCGCCCAGCGTCAAATGTCGCGCATCGCCGCCGCGATCGCGTCGGCCGCGCGTGTCAGCCCCTCGGCGTCGAGCGTCCCGGCCTCGACATGGGCGGCGAAGACCGGCGCATGCGCGGCGCGCGAGCGGGCATAGGCGGGGTCGTAATGCTCGACCATCAGCGCCGCCGACAGCTCGACCATGCGGCCCTCGGCCAGAAGCTTCTGCCAGCCATCGACCACCGCGTGACCGCGATGCGCGCGCAGCTGGTCGAGGAGATGCGACAGCCGCGCGGGATCGGCGCTGACATCCTCGTATTGCCGCGCGAGGAACTCGGCGCGTGCCCCGATCGGCGCGGTGATCTCGATGCGCGGCGCGCGGGTCATCAGCGCCCAGAGCGACGGCGGCAGGGTGATGCGGCCGATCTTGGAGCTTTCGGCCTCGACCAGCACCGGGCGTTCGGGGTCGAGCCGGGCCAGACGCGCCGCCAGCGCGCTCTCGAAACCCTTCTGCGCGGGCTGCTCGTCCGGATCGCCCCCGAGGAGCGAGCCGCGATGGTTGGCCAGCCCCTCGAGGTCGAGCACCTGCCCGCCCCGCGCCTCGACCAGCGGCAGCAACGCCGTCTTGGCGGTGCCGGTGAAGCCGTCGAGCAGCACGAGACGATGCGGCAACGCCGTCTCGTAGAGCGCATCATGCACCAGCCTGCGCCATGTCTGGTAGCCGCCCTCGACCACCTCGGCGCGCCAGCCGATCTGGGTCAGGATCGAGGCGAAGGAGTTCGACCGCTGCCCGCCGCGCCAACAATAGACCAAGGGCTTCCAGCGATATTCCCGGTCCGCCAGCGGCCCCGCGATATGCGCGGCGGCGTTGCGCGCCACGATCGCCGCGCCGATCTTGCGCGCGTCGAAGGGCGAGACCTGCTTGTAGATCGTGCCGACCTCGGCGCGCTCGGCGTTGGACAGCACCGGCAGGCTGATCGCGCCGGGCACGTGGTCCTCGGCGAATTCGGCGGGGCTGCGCACGTCGATCACGTCGTCGAAGCCGTGATCGAGAAAGGCGGGGATGGTGTCGAAGCGGGTGCTCATGCGGGTCTCTCTACAGCCCTCGCGTTCAGGCGGGAAGCGGCGCGCCGACCGCGAGGGCGGGATCTGCGTATCTGGAGACAGATGAACCGAGAAGCGCGCCTCCCCTTTCATCTTTCTTCAAATACGCAATCCGGAACACAGGGGTCGGGAACGACGAAGGGGCCGCGGCGTGCAACCGCAGCCCCCCCCTGCCCCCGTCCCTCGCGGGCGGATTATTCCTCGACGTCGAAGGTCAGCGCCTTTACCTGCTGGAACTTGCCGGTGTCGCGCAGCTTCTGCAGCACCTCCTCGGAGACCGCCTCGTCGGCGTAGAGGATGGCGATGGCCTCGCCCGCGCGCTGGTTCCGGCCGAGGGTGAAGTTGGCGATGTTGACGCCGTTCTCGCCCATCATGGTGCCCAGCACGCCGATGATGCCCGGCACGTCCTGATTGGTGGTGTAGACCATGTGGCGGCCGATCTCGGCGTCGATGTTGATGCCCTTGATCTGGATGAAGCGCGGCTTGCCGTCCGAGAACACCGTGCCCGCGACCGAGCGCTCGCGCTTTTCGGTGACGACCGTGACCTTGACGTAGCCTTCGAAGGTGCCGGACTGGTCCTGCTTGGTGGTCGAGATCTGGATGCCGCGTTCCTTGGCGATCACCGGGGCGGAGACCATGTTCACGTCCGGATTCACCTTGCGCATGATGCCCGCGACCAGCGCCGAGTTCAGCGCCGCGAGGTTCATCTCCGAGACGACGCCGTCATAGAGGATGTTGATCGCCTTGATCGGCTCATCGGTCATCTGGCCGATGAAGTTGCCCAGATGGCCCGACAGGCCGATCCACGGGCCCATGATCTTCGCTTCCTCGGCGGTGATCGAGGGCATGTTGATCGCGTTGGTGACGGCACCGGTCAGCAAATAGTCCGACATCTGCTCGGCCACTTGCAGCGCCACGTTCTCCTGCGCCTCGGTGGTGGCGGCACCCAGATGCGGGGTAACGACGACGTTGGGCAGGTTGAACAGCGGCGAGTTCGTCGCCGGCTCCTCGGCGAAGACGTCGAAGGCAGCGCCGGCGACGCGGCCTTCGGTGATCGCCTCGGCCAGAGCCGCCTCGTCGACGAGACCGCCGCGGGCGCAGTTGACGATGCGCACGCCGGGCTTGAGCTTGGCGATGTTTTCCTTGGACAGGATGTTCTTCGTCTGATCGGTCAGCGGCACATGCAGCGTGATGAAGTCGGCGCGCTTGAGCAGCTCGTCCAGTTCCAGCTTCTCGACGCCGATCTCGGTGGCGCGCTCTTCCGACAGGAAGGGGTCATAGGCCACGACCTTCATCTTGAGGCCATGCGCGCGGTCGATCACGATCGAGCCGATATTGCCGGCGCCGATCACGCCCAGCGTCTTGCCGGTGACCTCGACGCCCATGAAGCGCGACTTTTCCCACTTGCCCGCATGGGTCGAGGCGTTGGCCTCGGGGATCTGGCGGGCGACGGCCATCAGCATCGAGATCGCGTGCTCGGCGGTGGTGATCGAGTTGCCGAAGGGCGTGTTCATCACGATGATGCCCTTCTTCGACGCCGCCGGGATGTCGACATTGTCGACGCCGATGCCGGCGCGGCCGATCACCTTGAGGTTGGTCGCGGCCTCGATCAGCTTCTCGGTGGCCTTGGTGGCCGAACGGATCGCGAGGCCGTCGTAGTTGCCGATGATCTCGGCCAGCTTTTCCTTGTCCTTGCCGAGCTTCGGCTGGAAATCGACCTCGATGCCGCGATCGCGGAAAATCTGCACGGCGGCGTCGGAGAGGGCGTCGGAGATGAGAACCTTGGGCATGGAATGCTCCTGTGGCGGTCGGACGGCTGGCGTCCGGGGAATAGGGAAGAAGGGGGCGCGTCAGCACGCCCCCGAAGGGGATCAGGCGGCTTCGGCCTGCGCCGCGATCTCGGCCTCGAAGGCCCAGTCGAGCCAGGGCATCAACGCCTCGAGATCGGCGGTCTCGACCGTGGCGCCGCACCAGATGCGCAGGCCCGCGGGCGCGTCGCGATAGGCGCCGATGTCGAGGGCCACGCCCTCCTTCTCGAGCCGCTTGGCGACGGCCTTGGCAAAAGCGGCCCCGTCCTTGATGCGCTCATCGGTGAATTTCAGGCAGACCGAGGTATTCGAGCGGGTCGCCTCGTCCTCGGCGAGGTTGGCGATCCACGGCCGCGCGTCGCAGAAATCCCAGATCACCTTGGCGTTGGCGTCGGCGCGGGCCTTCAGCCCCTCCAGCCCGCCGACCTCACGACCCCAGGCCAGCGCCACGAGGTAATCCTCGACGCAGAGCATCGACGGCGTGTTGATGGTTTCGCCCTTGAAGATGCCCTCGATCAGCTTGCCGCCCTTGGTCATGCGGAAGATCTTCGGCAGCGGCCAAGCGGGGGTGTAGCTCTCCAGCCGCTCGACGGCGCGGGGGCTCAGGATCAGCATGCCATGCGCCGCTTCGCCGCCCATCACCTTCTGCCAGGAGAAGGTGGTGACGTCGAGCTTGTCCCAGGGCAGGTCCTGCGCGAAGGCGGCCGAGGTGGCGTCGCAGATGGTCAGGCCCGCGCGATCCGCCGGGATCGCGTCGCCGTTCGGTACCCGCACGCCCGAGGTGGTGCCGTTCCAGGTGAAGACGACGTCGGTGTCGTAATCGAGCGCGGCCATGTCGACGATCTGGCCGTAATCGGCGGTCTTCACCTCGGCGTCGATCTTGAGCTGCTTCACGACGTCGGTGACCCATCCCGCGCCGAAGCTTTCCCAGGCGACCATCGTGGCCTTGCGGGCGCCGAGCAACGACCACATCGCCATTTCGACGGCGCCGGTGTCCGAGGCGGGCACGATGCCGATGCGGTAATCGGCGGGCACGCCGAGGATCTCGCGCGTTTCCTCGATCGCGGCGGCGAGCTTAGACTTGCCGATGGCGGCGCGGTGCGAACGGCCGAGCGGTGCGTCGGAGAGCTTGTCGAGGCTCCAATGAGGGGGTTTGGCGCAGGGGCCGGAGGAAAAACGCGGATTCGACGGACGGGCGTCCGGAGTCGTTTTGACCATTGCTGGTATCCTTGCAGATAAGCGCCTCTCGTTGGGGAGAGGTGTCCCGCCGCCGCAGATACGCCCCCTCATGCGCTTTCACAACGGGGAAATTGCCGTTAAGGCAGCGCCAAACGTCGCAAGCGGGCCGTCCCGCGCCACTATCGGAAACTTTTCCCCATGTTCACCGCGCTCCTCCTCTCCGCCCCCGGCACCCGGCTCGACACGATTCTCGCCGAGAACCTGCGCAGCGCCTGGGGCGGCAGCGCGCTCGACTGGTTGTCGCCCGGCGAAGCGGCGGAGTTCGGTCTCCCGGCGATGCCGGACAATCGCTGGGACGTCTGGGCCGATCTGCAGCAGGCGCGCGTCGATCTGGTGATCCAGAAGACCGAGGGCCGCCGCAAGAAGATGCTGCTCGCCGACATGGACAGCACGATGATCCAGCAGGAATGCATCGATGAGCTGGCCGCCGAGGCCGGCGTCGGCGAACGCGTGGCCGAGATCACCAAGCGGGCGATGAATGGCGAGCTCGATTTCAAGGGCGCGCTGATCGAGCGCGTGGGCCTGCTCAAGGATCTCGACGAGGCGGTGATCGCCCGGGTGCTGGAAAGCCGCATCACCCATATGCCCGGCGGCCGCGAGCTGATCGCGACGATGAAGGCCCATGGCGGCCACGCGGCGCTGGTCTCCGGCGGCTTCACGGCCTTTACCGAGGTGGTGGCCGAGGCGCTGGGCTTTCACGAGCATCGCGCCAACACGCTGCTTGCCACGGGCGGCAAGCTCACCGGCGACGTGGCCCGTCCGATTCTCGGGCGCGAGGCCAAGGTGCAGGCGCTGCACGAGATCACCGCGCGGCTCGGCATCACGCCCGATGACGTCATCGCCGTGGGTGACGGGGCCAACGATCTCGGCATGCTCGGCCTCGCCGGGACCGGGGTGGCGCTGCACGCCAAGCCGGTGGTGGCCGAGCAATGCGAGGTCCGGGTGAACCACGGCGACCTGACGGCGCTGCTTTATATCCAGGGTTATCGCCGCGCCGAGTTCTCTGCCTGAGGGCACGGTTCTCCGCTCGGGCGCACAACCAAAGTTCACGTTTTGATCTTGCTCGAATCGCCGTCTCGTCGGAGACTGGGGGGCAAGGCAGGATCGGGCGTCGAAACCGGCGGGCAGCAGCCACCACAAGGGGGAAGATGGCCATGGCCGACAAGCGTTTCATGTATATCTATCACGGCGGCAGCGACATGCGGCAGCCAGAGACGGAAGAGGCCCGCAACGCTGAGATGGCACGCTGGCAAAGCTGGATGGACGGCATCCGCGACCATATCGCCGACGAGGGCGCGCCGGCCGGGAAATCGCACACGGTCAGCCGTGACGGCGTTGCCCATGACGGCGGACCGAACCCGGTCTTCGGCTACACGCTGGTCAATGCCACCGATATCGACGAGGCGATCGCGATGGCAAAGGATTGCCCGATGGTGCTCGACGGCGGCAGCATCGAGGTCTGCGAGGCGATGCAGATGTGAGCCTTGCGGCCGGCCCGGCGCTGTACGGGGCCGGCCGCGCGCGGTACGACCGCCGGGATTTGCGTATTTCCGGAACAAAGTTGCCGGCGATGGCCCTTCGGGCTGTCGCCGGGCGCTCTGGCTCAGCCAAGCAGCGCGGGCGCCGGGCGGATCGCGCCGACCTCGGTGCCGCGCCAGTTCCTGAGCATCGGCCGCATCCGCCTGACCGTGGCCGGATGCGCGGGATCGAGCACGCCGAGCCGTACCAGCAGCGCCGCGATGGCGCATTCGCTGGCCCGTGTGGTGCCGTCGGTGATCTTCACCGCGACCCCGAGCCGCTGCGCCGGGAGAATCGCCACGAAGACCCCCTCGGCCCCGGTCTTGATCGCAACGCCGTCCATCGCGCGCATCAACTCGGTGCAGGCGCGGCCCTCGCCCGCCACCAGTTCGGGATGCGCGACCATCGCCTCGCGCAGCCGCACCATCGCGCGCTCGCGGGCATCGCCACCGGGCCGCGCGGCGGAAAATCGCGCCATGGCACGTGCCAGCCCGGTCATCGATGTGGCGAAGTTTGGCGCCGAGCAGCCATCGATGCCGTAGAACGGGCTCGGTTCGCCGGTCACCTCCTCGAAGGCGGCGCGCACCGCCTGCTGCACCGGGTGATCGGGCCGCTCGTAATCCGGGCCGCCCCGGAGATGGCGGTTCAGGGTGAGAAAGCCCGCATGTTTGCCGGAGCAGTTGTTGTGAATCTGCCGGGGCGCGCCATGGGCGCGGATCAGCGCCTCGCGGGTCGGCTTGTCGCGCGGCGTCTCGGCGCCGCAGCGGTAATCCTCATCCGCGAATCCCTGACGCGCCAGCCATTCCGAGATCGGCCCGGAATGGATCGCCGCGCCCTGATGGCTGGCGCAGGCCAGCGCCAGTTCGCGCGGACCCAGCCCCGCCGCATCCGCCGCGCCGCTTTCGATCAGCGGCAGCGCCTGGATCATCTTGCACGACGAGCGCGGATAGATGATCGCCTGCGGATCACCCAGCGACCACGACACCCGGCCGTCGGCGTCGCAGATCACCGCATGCCCGCGATGCACGCTCTCGACGCGGTCGCCGCGCGTGACCTCCACCAGAACCGCGTCGTTCCGTGCAGGGCTTTCGATTTCGTGGTCGATCGGTTCCGTACCAAGCATCTGGTCCTCCGGCCATGAGCCACCCCGTGACAAATGCGCCACGGTTCCGGTCACGGAGGATCGCGCCCCTGTTTGGGCGGAGATCCGCGCAGACATGTGACCGCGCGGGGCTTTCCCACGGGACGGGAATCTTGATAAGCCTCTGGCTATCGAGTTGAACCCGCCCCTTCCAGTCGAAAAGGCGCCGGGGGCATCCACGAGGCCAGACAGCTGGAGGCTGCTAAATGATGTCACGACTTTTCCGCGCGTTCGGGTCCCTGACGGCAGGTGCGCTCATCGCCGCCGCCGCCACGAGCGCCGTCGCGCAGGAGGCGTCGAACCGCGTCGCCGCGGAAACCGATTGGAGCGTGTTTCAGGAAACCGATCCGGTCGAGTGCTTCGGCGTCTCGGCCCCCAAGAGCCAGCTCAATACCAAGGATGGCCAGCCGGTCACCGTCAATCGCGGCGAGACGCTGCTCTTCGTGTTCTACCGTCCGGCGCAGGGCGTGAACGGGCAGGTGACCTTCACCGGTGGTTACCCCTTCGCCTCCGGCTCCACCGTGACGCTCGAGGTGGGTGGGCAGGACTTCCAGCTCTTCACCGAGGGCGACTGGGCCTGGCCCGCGACGCCGCAGGACGACGCGGCCATCGTCGCGGCGATGAAGCGCGGCGCCGAGGCGACGCTGACCGGCATGTCGGGCCGCGGCACCCAGACCAAGGACACCTTCTCGCTCCTGGGCTTCACCGCCGCGGTGGACGAGGCGGCGAAACGCTGCACCAGCTGATTCCACGCCCTCCGGGGCATGGCATGTTATACAGAAGCGGGGCCGGTTTTCCTTGATGACCGGGCCCGCTTTCCCATATGAGCCGGGCACCCCCGGCCCCGAGGTACCCCGATGACCGCAACCGCCCCGATCACCCAGGACGTGATGACCATCCCGCGCAAGGCCGCCGAAGGGCTGCCGAACCTCGTCGGCATGCGCCGCGAGACGATGCGCGACGCGCTGATCGCGGCGGGCACGCCCGAGAAACAGGCGAAGATGCGGGTGAACCAGATCTGGCAGTGGATCTATCACTGGGGTGTGCGCAGCTTCGACGAGATGACCAACCTCGCCAAGCCCTATCGCGAGCTTCTGGCCGCCAACTTCACCATCGGCCTGCCCGAGATCGTCTCCAAGCAGGTTTCGACCGACGGCACCCGCAAATACCTCGTCCGGATCGCCGGGGGGCACGAGGTCGAGACCGTCTACATCCCCGAGGACGAGCGCGGCACGCTGTGCATCTCGTCTCAGGTGGGCTGCACCCTGACCTGCTCGTTCTGCCACACCGGCACCCAGAAGCTGGTGCGCAACCTGACGCCCGGCGAGATCATCGGCCAGGTGATGCTGGTGCGCGACGACCTCGCCGAGTGGCCGCGCCCCGGCGTGCCCAAGGAGGAGCGGCGGCTTCTGTCGAACATCGTGCTGATGGGCATGGGCGAGCCGCTCTACAATTTCGAAGGCGTGCGCGACGCGATGAAGATCGCCATGGATGGCGAGGGCATCGCCCTGTCACGCCGCCGGATCACGCTGTCGACCTCCGGCGTCGTGCCCGAGATCGCCCGCACCGCCGAAGAGATCGGCTGCATGCTCGCGGTCAGCTTCCACGCCACCACCGACGAGGTGCGCGACAAGCTGGTGCCGATCAACAAGAAGTGGAACATCGAGAAGCTCCTGGAGGCGCTCAGGGCCTATCCCAAGCTGTCGAACTCCGAGCGCATCACCTTCGAATACGTGATGCTCAAGGACGTGAACGACAGCGACGAGGATGCGCGGCGGCTGGTGAAGCTGATCGAGGGCATCCCGGCCAAGATCAACCTGATCCCCTTCAACGAATGGCCCGGCTCCCCCTATGAGCGGTCGTCCAACAACCGGATCCGCGCCTTCGCCGACATCATCTACAAGGCGGGCTATGCCAGCCCGATCCGCACGCCGCGCGGCGAGGACATCATGGCCGCCTGCGGCCAGCTCAAATCCGCGACCGAGCGCGCCCGCAAGAGCCGCGCCGAGATCGCGGCCGAAGTTCAGGGATAAGGCGCCGGACACACCGCGCCACGAGGGGAGAGAGCAGTGCAGATCAAGCTCAACGGGATCGAGTTCGAGGTGGCGGCGGTGGAGGGGAGCCTGCGCGAGGCGATCCTTTCCGACCCGGTGATCGCCAAGGCGGTCTGGCGCGACGTCTACGCCTGGGACGCAGGGGCGCAAGAGGGCAAGTTCACCGGCCCGGTGACCCAGACCGGAGCGATCCCGCTTGCCAACGGCATCTCCTTCTACGTGGCCCGCGGCGACGTGCTCGAGAAGAACGAGAGCGCGTCGAAAACCTCCGGCGAGCGGTTCCTGAAGGCGCTTGGCGTGAAATCGACCCTCGACGTGCTCAAGGCGATGGCGCGACTTCTGGGGATGCCGCAAAAGACCCTGCCCAAGGAGTTCGACCCGCTCAAGCCGGTGGCCTCCTACGCGCTCAAGATGCATGTGGAGCATTCGGTGCTGCGGCTGCGCAATGCCAGCCGCAACCTGCAGGCCTATCTGCTGCTGCCCGGCCAGGTCGGCTTTCACCACGAGATCACGGCGATCAAGGACCAAGAGGGCTATGACGCGCTGGTGGCCGAAAAGCCCGAATTGAAGACGCTGACGCCGCTGTTCCTCGTTCCTGCCCGCTCCAAGGCCAACCGCGAGATGCGCGCCACGGCGCTGATGGCGCAGACACGCGAACTGGCCGCGCAGGCGCAGGGCAAGACACCCGAAGAGTTGCCAGAGGCGCTGCGTATGCGGATCGGCCGCAATCAGGCCGAATTGCGCATGCTGTCGCAGGCCGCGGCGCAGGCGCGGGCCCAAGGCGGGCAGCAACCGGTGCGCCGCGCGACCGCCTGAGGCGGGAACATCCCTATCGTCGGGCCGTTGGCCGTGCATCCGTAACAGGAGGCACGGCCATGAGCTATTCCGAGGGCGACAAGGTGAAGTGGAACTGGGGCAACGGCACCGGGACCGGCAAGATCACCAAGGTCTATCACCAGAAGATCACCAAAACGATCTCGGGGGCCGAGATCACCCGGAACGCCAGCGAAGACGACCCCGCCTACCTGATCGAGCAGGAGGATGGCGACGAGGTGCTCAAGGGCCACTCCGAGGTTTCCAAGGCCTGAGGGGCGCGCGCATGGCCAATGCGACGCCATGCGTATTCTTGGAAAGATGAATTTGGGAGGCGCGCCCTATCCCGGGAGCGCCGCACCCTTTCATATTTCTTCAAATACGCAAATCCTGCGACTGGCCCCTACTCGTCCCGGCCCGGGATGTGTTCGCGACGCTCACCTGCATGGGTCCATGTGCGCATCGCCTCGAAGGCCTCCTCGGCGGTCTCCACGAACTTGAACAGCTGCAGGTCCTCGTCGGCGATGGTGCCGGCATCGGCCAGCGCCTGCCAGTCGACGATCTTCTCCCAGAAGGCACGGCCGAACAGCAGGAACGGCACCCGCTTCATCCGCCCGGTCTGGATCAGCGTCAGCGCCTCGAACAGCTCGTCGAGCGTGCCGAAGCCACCGGGGAACACGCACACCGCCTTGGCGCGCATCAGGAAATGCATCTTGCGGATCGCGAAGTAGTGGAAGTTGAACGCCAGCTCCGGCGTCACATAGGGGTTCGGCGCCTGCTCGTGCGGCAGCACGATGTTGAGGCCGACCGAACGGCCCCCCGCCTCCTGCGCGCCGCGATTGCCCGCCTCCATCACGCCGGGACCGCCGCCCGTGACGATGACGTTCTCGGTGCCGCCCGATTGCAGGGACCACTCGGTGACCCGGCGCGCGAATAGCCGCGCCTCCTCGTAGAAGGCCGACAGCTCCGCCAGCGTCTCGGTGCGGGCGGTGTGCTTCTTCGCGGGCTCGGGAATGCGGGCGCCGCCGAACAGCACCACGGTGGAGTTCACCCCGGCCTCGTTCATCAGCAGTTCGGGCTTGAGAAGCTCGAGCTGCCAGCGCACCGGGCGCAGATCGTCGCGCAGCAGGAACTGCTCGTCGGCAAAGGCCAGACGGTAGGAGGGCGACATGGTCTGCGGCGTCTGGGGCACCTGTCCTGCGGTGCGCTGGTCCTCTTGGCTGTCGCGCATCAGGTGTCGTCTGTCCTTGGTCATGCCGTTCCCTTACCCTGGGGCGCGTTGCGCCGATTGCCGCATCCGGTCTATAGCCGCCCCCGAGCCGCATCACAAACCGGAGCCCGCCCCATGGCCGATACGAACACTGCCCAGCTCGAAACCGCGATCGAGGCCGCCTGGGAGGCGCGCGACACGATCACCCCCGCGACCGGCGGTGAAACCCGCGAAGCCATCCTCGACACGCTCGACGCGCTGGATTCGGGCACGCTGCGGGTCGCCGAAAAGCGCGGCGACGACTGGCACGTGAACCAGTGGGCCAAGAAGGCGGTGCTCCTGGGCTTCCGCATCAAGGACATGGAAATGCAGCCCGGCGGCCCGCAGGGCAGCGGCTGGTGGGACAAGGTCGACAGCAAGTTCGCCGGCTGGGGCGAGAACCGTTGGCGCGATGCGGGCTTTCGCGCCGTGCCCAACGCCGTTGTCCGCAAATCGGCCTATATCGCGCCGGGCGTGGTGCTGATGCCCTCCTTCGTGAACCTCGGCGCCTATGTCGATTCGGGCACGATGGTCGACACTTGGGCCACGGTCGGCTCCTGCGCCCAGATCGGCAAGAACGTGCACCTGTCCGGCGGCGTCGGCATCGGCGGCGTGCTCGAGCCGCTGCAGGCCGACCCGACCATCATCGAGGACAACTGCTTCATCGGCGCCCGCTCCGAGGTGGTCGAGGGCTGCATCGTGCGCGAGGGCTCGGTGCTGGGCATGGGCGTCTATATCGGCAAGTCGACCAAGATCTTCGACCGCGAGACCGGCGAGGTCTCCTATGGCGAGATCCCGCCCTATTCGGTCGTGGTCTCGGGCTCGCTGCCCTCGAAGGGCGGCGTGAACCTTTACTGCGCCGTGATCGTCAAGAAGGTCGATGCCCAGACCCGCTCCAAGACCGGCATCAACGAACTGCTGCGCGACTGATCCCGGGATCGCGGTGGCGGGGTGGAACCGCGCCGCCGCCGCGACCCTTGGGAGGGCATGATCCAGAACCTGCCCCTGCCCTATCTGCTGGCCGTCTTCGCTCTCGCGGGGGCGGCCGTCATCTATTCATCGATCCGCGCCACGCGGCTCGCCGACATCATCGCCGACCGCACCTCCATGGGCGAGGCGATGGCCGGCGGCATCATTCTCGGCGGCGCGACCTCGCTGGCGGGGGTGGTGGTCTCGATCAACGCCGCGCTGGACGGCGACGCCTCCTTCGCCTTCTCGAACGCGGTCGGGGGGATCGCGGCGCAGACCCTGTTTCTCGCCATCGCCGACCTGATCTATCGCCGCGCCAATCTCGAGCATGCGGCGGCCGAGCCCGCCAACCTGATCCAGGCGGTGATGCTGATGGTCCTGCTCAGCCTGCCGCTTTGCGCCATCGCCGGGCCGAACATCTCCTATCTCGGGGTACACCCGGTCTCGGTAGCGCTGTTCCTCGCCTATCTCTACGGGGTGCGGCTCTCGGCCCAGGTGTCGGAGCACCCGATGTGGCGCCCGGTAATGACCTCCGAGACCCGCACCGACGAGCCCGAGGACGAGGACGAGGCGAACCGCTCCGTCACCGGCCCGGCCCTGCGCTTCGCGGCGCTGGTGGCGGTGATGGGCCTTGGCGGCTGGGTCATCAGCCAGGTCGGCGGCGCCTTCATCGAGCGCTTCGGCCTGCGCTCCAGCCTTGTCGGGTCGCTGATCACCGCCGTCGTCACCTCGCTGCCCGAGTTCGTCACCACGATCGTCGCGGTGCGGCGCGGCGCTTTGCAGCTCGCGGTGGGCGGCATCATCGGCGGCAACACCTTCGACACGCTGTTCCTCGTGGCCTCCGACCTGAGTTTCCGCGAGGGGTCGCTCTACCACGCGGTGGGCACCACGGACCTTTACTGGCTCGGCACCGGGTTGCTGATGACCGGGATCCTGCTGGCCGGCCTGATCGCCCGGCAACGCGAGGGCCCGGCCCGGATAGGCTTCGAGAGCGTCGCCATGCTGGGGGTCTACGCGATAGCCGCGACGATCGAAGTGATTGGTTGAGGTCGAGCGGGGCGCGGAACGCATCCTCACCTTCGCGTGTTCAGACCCTGAAGGGCCGGGGGGACCGGTCGGAATACTGGAGTGGACGACATGAGCGGTGTGGGTTGGTTCACGGCGATCATCATCGGCGCGATCGCCGGGTGGTTGGCCGAAAAATTCATGAAGGCCGATATGGGCCTGCTGATGAACATCATCCTCGGCATTCTCGGGGCGATGCTGTTCAATTTCCTCCTCGGTCTCGTGGGCGCCGGGCTCACAGGATTCTGGGGTTCGCTGATCGCCGGCTTCATCGGCGCCTGCATCCTGATCGGCATCGCGCGGATGATCCGCGGCAGGAAGCACGGCTGATCCGCAGTCTCGACGAGACCTTCTGGACCCCGCGCCGGTGGCGCGGGGTCTTGCGCATCGCGCGCATGGGTGCCACCTGCGTCGGGACGGGAACGGAGACGATCATGGCCCAGAAGCAGGACAAGCCCAGGCGCACCCAGCAGGTCTACACGCTGCTGGTCGAGGTCGGCCGCAGGACCGGCGACGGTCTGCCCGAAGGCGCCACCGGCGCCGCGCTGATGTGCTACGCCTCGGGCGTCGACGAGGCCGAGGCGGTGCGCGAGACCGTCGCCATCCTCAAGCAGGCCGACCTCGCGCCGCTCGACGTCACCGGCTACGGCACGCTCGACGAGCGGCTGGCCGAAGGGCACGACATCGACGACGACGAGCGGGCGCTGATGGGCCGCGCGCTCGAGGAGAACTCGGTGATCGTGGCGCAGATGACGCCGTTCTTCGAGGACGCCAAGGGCGGCACGGACACGCTGCACTAGCCCCGATTGAAACCGTCCTTCCCCCGCGCTACCCCTTCCTCAACCGAAGGAGCGACCGGATGTCCCAGACCACAGACCCCGCCGATCTGACCGCGCGGCTGATCCGCTGCGCCTCCGTCACCCCGGAGGAGGGCGGCGCGCTGGTGCTGCTGCAGGGGATGCTGGAGGCGGCCGGTTTCGACTGTACCCGCGTCGATCGCGGCGGCATCGCCAACCTCTTCGCCCGCTGGGGCGAAAAGGGCGCGGCGCGGAGCTTCGGCTTCAACGGCCATACCGACGTGGTGCCGGTGGGCAATCGCGACGATTGGTCGGTCGATCCCTTCGGTGCCGAGGAGAAGGACGGCCAGCTCTACGGGCGCGGCGCCTGCGACATGAAATCCGGCGTCGCGGCCTTTGTCGCGGCCGCCATCGACTTCGTGCGGGACACGCCCCCCGACGGCGCGGTGATCCTCGCCATCACCGGCGACGAGGAGGGCGAGGGCGTCGACGGCACCCGGGCGCTGCTCGACTGGATGGCCGAGACCGGCGAGAGGATGGATCTGTGCCTCGTCGGCGAGCCGACCTGCCCCGAGCGTTTCGGCGACATGATCAAGATCGGTCGGCGCGGCTCGCTCAACGCCTTCCTGACGGTGACCGGCACGCAGGGGCATTCCGCCTATCCGCACCGGGCGAACAACCCGATCCCGGCGATGGCGCGGCTGGTGGACCGGCTGTCGAGCCACCCGCTCGATCAGGGCACCGACCATTTCGACGCCTCGACGCTGGCGGTAGTGACGATGGACACCGGCAACCCCGCCACCAACGTGATCCCGCGCCAGACCCGCGCCACGCTCAACATCCGCTTCAACGACCTGCACTCGGGCGCCAAGCTGACCGAGTGGCTGCGCGCCGAGGCCGATTGGGTGGCCGAGGAGTTCGGCGTCGAGATCGGCGTCGAGGTGAAGATCTCGGGCGAATCCTTCCTGACGCCGCCGGGACCGCTGTCGGATCTGGTTGCGGCGGCGGTCGAGGCCGAGACCGGGCTGCGGCCGGAGCTCTCGACCACGGGCGGCACCTCGGATGCGCGCTTCGTCAAGGAGCACTGCCCGGTGGTCGAGTTCGGGCTGGTCGGCCAGACCATGCACCAGGTCGACGAGCGGGTGGAGATCGCACAGATCCACCGGCTGAAATCCGTCTATGCCCGGATCCTCAAGGACTACTTCACGTGAAACACGAGATCACCGAGACCACCGACCTCACCCATTGCCACGCGCTGCGCCGTACCGTCTTCATCGAGGAGCAGAACGTCTCCGAGGCGGACGAGATGGACGGGCTCGACGCCGAGGCGATCCATCTCATCGCCACCTGCGACGGCAAGCCCGCCGGCACCGCGCGGCTGCTGATCCGCGGCGAGACCGGCAAGATCGGTCGCGTCGCGGTGCTGCGCGAGCATCGCGGCACGGGCTTGGGCGCGGCGATCATGCGGCAGGCCGAAGAGGCGCTGCGCTCGCGCCCGGGCGTGACGCGGCTCTATCTCTCGGCCCAGACCCACGCCCTGCCCTTCTACGAAAAGCTCGGCTATGTCGCCTATGGCCCGGAATACGACGACGCCGGCATCCCGCATCGCGACATGGAGAAGCGGCTGGACCGCTAGGGCGGGTCACCTGATCGCGTGACGACCCCCCATGCGCGTGCTACCTGCTGCACATGAACAGATTGCCCTCCCGCGAGGAGGTCCTGCAATGGATCTCCGACAACCCGACCCAGACCGCGAAACGCGACATCGCCCGTGCCTTCGGCATCAAAGGCGCGGCGCGGATCGACCTCAAGCGCCTGCTGCGCGAGCTCGAGGACGAAGGGCACCTGCAGAAGAAGCGCAAGACCTACCGCGACCCGGACCGGCTGCCGCCGGTCTCGGTGCTTTCGGTACTGCCGCCCGATGCCGATGGCGATCTCTGGGCCCGACCGCTCGAATGGCATGGCGACGGCGAGGAGCCCAAGGTTCTGATCCTGACGCGCGAAAGCGACGCGGGTCTGGGCGCGGGCGACCGCATCCTCGCCAAGCTCACCGCCACGCCAGGCGAGGAGCACGACTATACCGCGCGGCTGATCCGCAAGATCGGCACCAACCCGCTGCGCATCCTCGGCATCTTCAAGAAGGCCAGCGAGGGCGGGCGCATCGTGCCGATCGACAAGGGCGTCGACAAGCAGTGGATCGTTCCCGAAGGCGCCGAGCACGGCGCCAAGGACGGTGAGCTGGTCGAGGCCGAGCAGTCGGGACCCAAGGGCCGCCTCGGCCTGCCCAAGGCGCGCGTGATGTCGCGGCTGGGCGATCCCACCGCGCCGCGCGCCGTCTCGCTCATCGCGATCCACCAGCACGGCATCCCGGACCACTTCTCCGACGCGGTGCTGGCCGAGGCCGATGGCAAGAAGCCCGCCGGGCTCAAGGGGCGCACCGATCTGCGCGAGCTGCCGCTGATCACCATCGACCCCAGCGACGCGCGCGACCACGACGACGCGGTGCTGGCGCAACCCGACGACGCGCCCGACAACGAGGGCGGCCATATCCTCTGGGTCGCCATCGCCGACGTCGCCCATTACGTGACGCCGGGCTCCGAGCTCGACCGCGAGGCGCGCAAGCGCGGCAACTCCACCTATTTCCCCGACCGGGTCGTGCCGATGCTGCCCGATCGGCTCTCGGGCGACCTGTGCTCGCTGCACGAAGGTGTGCCGCGCGCGGTGATCGCGGTGCGCATCCGCATCGACGCGAATGGCGAGAAGATCGGCCACCGCTTCGAGCGGGCGCTGATGCGCTCGGCCGCCTCGATGTCCTACGAAGAGGCGCAGAGCGCGATCGACGGCCAGCCCACCGACCGCGCCGCCACCATGCTGGACGAGGTGCTGCGCCCGCTCTGGGCCGCCTATGGCGCGCTCAAGAAGGCACGCGAGCGGCGCCAGCCCCTGGAACTCGACCTGCCCGAGCGGCGGATCGAGCTGAACGAGATGGGACAGGTCACCTCGATCTCCTTCAAGGACCGGCTCGACGCGCACCGGCTGATCGAGGAATTCATGGTGCTGGCCAATGTCTGCGCCGCCGAGACGCTGATCGCCAAGCGCCAGCCGCTGCTGTTCCGGGTCCACGAGGAGCCCAACCCCGACAAGCTCGACGCGCTGCGCGAGGTGGTGAAGGGCTCGGGGCTGACGCTGGCCAAGGGTCAGGTGCTCAAGACCGCGCATCTTAACCAGCTTCTGGCGCAGGCCGAGGGCACCGAGCAGGACGAGCTGATCAACCTCGCGACGCTGCGCTCGATGACGCAGGCCTATTACAACGCCGAGAATTTCGGCCATTTCGGCCTCGCGCTCAGGGACTACGCGCATTTCACCTCGCCGATCCGGCGCTATTCCGACCTGATCGTGCATCGCGGCCTGATCTCGGCGCATGGCTGGGGCAAGGTCGGTCTCAGCGACACCGATCTCGAACGGCTCGACGAGACCGCCAAGCAGATCTCCGACACCGAGCGCCGCTCGATGCTGGCCGAGCGCGACACCACCGACCGCTACCTCGCGGCCTTCATGTCCGAACGGATCGGCGCCGAGCTTCCGGGAAGGATCAGCGGCATCGCCCGCTTCGGCGTTTTCGTGAAGCTCGACGAGACCGGCGCCGACGCGCTGGTGCCGATCCGCTCGCTCGGGAACGAGTTCTTCCACTTCGATGCCGAAAGCCAGACGCTGATGGGCTCGGATAGCGGCCGGGTGATCGGGCTGGGGCAGCGCGTCACCGCGCGCTTGGTGGAGGCGGCGCCGATCTCCGGCGGGCTGATCGCCGAGCTGGTCGAGATCGATGGCGCGACGATGCCGCGCGGCCCCTCGCGCCGCCCCGGCAAGCCGCCGCGCCGCAAGGCGGGCGTCGCCAAGAAGAAGGCGGCCGTGCGCGCCAAGAAGGAAAAGCGCAAGGTCACGCGCAAGCGCTGATCCGTTCCGCGTGGAACTCTCCCACCCTTCGCCGGTTCGCCCAGTGGGAAACCGGCGGAGGGACGATCATGGCACGGCACGATATCGGCGCGCTCGAGGATCTCGAGGAGAACCGCCCGCTCAAGGTCATGGCCGGCGAGACCGCGATCCTCGTGATCCGGCGCGGATCGGAGGTCACCGCGCTGGCCCATGCCTGCCCGCATTTCGGCCTGCCGCTCTCCAAGGGTCATCTCGACGGCGACCGGCTGATCTGCGCCTTTCACCACGCCTGTTTCGACGTTTCCTCGGGCAAGCAGACCCAGCCGCCGGGCCATGGCGACCTGCGCCGCTACGCGGTGGAGCAGCGCGATGGCCACGTCTTCGTGGAGATGCCGGAGGCGGCCGACCCCCACCCCGCTCCGGCGCATGTCCGGCGCGGCAAGGAAACGCGCCGCATCGTCATCGCTGGCACCGGAGCGGCGGCCGATGCCTGTGCCCTGACGCTGCGCGAAGAAGGCTTCGAGGGATCGATCTCGATGATCTCGCCGGAGGGGCAACCGCCCTATGACCGGACGCTGCTCAGCAAGGGAGTGCTGGCGAGCGGCGAGTTGCCGCGCCATCTTACCCTCACCCCGCCCGAGGCGCTGGCCGAGCGCGATATCGACCTCGTCGAAGGACGCGTGGCAGCGATCGACGCCGCCGCGAAGGAGGTCCACACCGAGACCGGCGCGACCCATGGCTATGATGCGTTGCTGATCGCCACCGGCGGCACCGCCAACCTGCTCGACCTGCCCGGCGCCGATCTCGGCAGGCTGTACCACCTGCGCTCGCGGCAGGAGGCCGAGATCCTCACTCGCGCCGCCGGCGAGGCCAAGCGCGCGGTGGTGGTCGGCGGTGGCTTCACCGGGCTGGAAGCGGCGCTGAGCTTCGCCAAGCGCGGGCTGGAGGTGACGGTGGCGCTGCGCGAGGAGACGCCCCTCGCGAAGATCGTCGGCGAGGAGGTCGGCCGCGCGATCCGGGCCGAGCACGAGGCCAAGGGCGTGCGCTTCGTCACCGGCGCCAATGTCGCGGGCTTCGAGGGCGAGGGGCGCCTCTCGGCGGTGCGGCTCGAAAACGGCGAGCGGTTGGAGAGCGATCTGGTATTGCTCGCGATCGGCGTCCGCCCGGCCACCGCGATCGAGGGGCTGTCGCCCGATGAGGATGGCGGGCTGCGCACCGGGCCGGACCTCGCCATTGAGGCTCTCGATGGCGTCTGGGCCGCCGGCGACGTGGCGCGCGTACCGACGCCATGGGGCCGGGTCCGGATCGAGCATTGGCGGGTCGCGCGTCAGCACGGCGCCCGCGCGGCCCGCGCCATGCTCGGCAAGCCCGCGAGCGAGATCGACGTCCCCTTCTTCTGGACCGCTCTGGGGCGGCAATACCGCTATCTCGGCCATGCCCAGGACTGGGACGAGATCCGTATCGACGGCGACCCCACCGCCGATTTCACCGCCCGCTACGTCAAGGACGGCCGGGTGATGGCGCTGCTCGGTGCCGGGCGCGACGCCGAGATCGCGCGCGCCCATGCCGAGATGATCCGGGCCGCCGGTCCGCTGCCCGGTTGAGCCGCGCGACTGAGCGGTTTCCCGCCGCCCCGCCCGTCCCCCCTGTGGCGACTCACCCGCATCGCGGTAGTGCTGCCACAAACGAAAAGGAGCAGTCGGTGCGGATCTTGACGACACTTCCACGGGCGGGCCTTCTGGGCCTCGCACTCGCGGCCTTGGCATCATGCGGGGCGGTCTCGGGCCCTCTCGACAGTTCGCCTCGCCCTCCGGCCCGTGCGGAACAGATGGACGAGAACATGCGCCCCCGCCCCAATTCCGGCTTTTCCAACTGGGTCGCGGGCTATCGCCCCCGCGCGCTCTCGGCTGGCGTCTCCGGCACCACATTCGACCGCGCCTTCGCCTCCGCCGGCTACATCCCCGGTGTGATCGAGAAGGATCGCAACCAGGCCGAATTCACCAAGACGCTCGGCGAATACCTCTCCACCGCCGCCTCCGACACGCGCGTCGAGACGGGCCGCGCGATGCTGTCGCAATATGCGAGCCTGCTGTCCGAAATCGAGGCTCGTTACGGCGTCGACCGGCAGACCGTGCTCGCGGTCTGGGGCATGGAGAGCAATTTCGGCAAGCGGCGCGGCGACGTGCCGGTGGTCTCGGCTCTGGCGACGCTGGCATATGAGGGGCGGCGCGGTCGCTTCTTCGAGCAGCAGCTCACCTCGGCGCTGAAGATCCTGCAGAACGGCGATGTCAGCCCCGAGAACATGAAGGGCAGCTGGGCCGGGGCGATGGGCCACACCCAGTTCATCCCCACGAGCTACGAGGCCTATGCCGCCGATTTCCGGGGCGACGGCCGCCGCGACATCTGGTCCGACGACCCGACCGACGGGCTCGCCTCGACGGCCAAGTACCTGTCGAATTTCGGCTGGCGCAAGGGCCAGCCCTGGGGGGTCGAGGTGGTGCTGCCGCAAGGCTTCAACTACGGTCTCGCGGGCGGCACCAAGAAGAGCGCGGCCGAGTGGCAGAGCCTGGGCGTGCAGGCCGCCAGCGGCGGGCGGATCGGCGATTTCGGCGCGGCCGAGATCCTCGTGCCCGAGGGCGCGCAGGGCGCGGCCTTCATGACCTTCCGCAATTTCGACGTGATCAAGCGCTACAACGCCGCCGACGCCTACGCGATCGGCGTGGGCCATCTGGGCGACCGGATCGCCGGTGCCGGGCCGCTCAGGACCAAGATGGCGACGGGCCGGGCGCTCAAGCGCGCCGAGCGGGCCGAGATCCAGAGCCGCCTGACCGCGCTAGGCTATAACACTGGCGGCGCCGACGGCATCATCGGCCCGAACTCGATCGAGGCGATCCGCGCCTACCAGCGGGCCAACGGCCTGCCAGTGGACGGCTTCGCCTCCGAGAGCCTGCTGAAACGGCTGCGCTGAGCGCGCGGCGGGCTCAGCCCGCCGCCCCCTCCTCGGGCCAGACCAGCCCCATGATCAGCAGGTCGTCGAACACGCCATCGACATAGTAGGCCGCCACCTTCCGGCCCTCGTGGCGAAACCCCATGCGCTCGTAGAGGGCGATCGCGGATCCGTTGCGGGCCCGCACGTCGAGCTCCACCCGGCGCAGCCCCGCCGCGCGCGCTGCCGCGAGCGTCGCGCGCAGCAGCGCCCGGCCAATCCCGGCACCGCGGCGATCGGCGACGACGCCCATGCCCAGGACGCCGCAATGCGTGTGGACCGGCCGGACCGACCTCTTGATGTCGCACCATCCGACGATGCGGTCGCCCTCATGCGCCACGAATTGCGGGTTGCCCTCGTGCAGGTTCGCCTCGACGAAGGCCCGCGCGGCGTCGAGCGGCGGGGCCTCGAAGGAGGCGAGGAAGCGCCGCTCGCGCGCCACTCCGTCGAGCGCGGCATGGAAGCCCTCGACGTCGTCGAGGGTGATCGGCGCGATCCGTGCCGCCATGGCCTCATCCTTCATTCGACCGCCCTGCAATCTTCGCCGCGCATGCAGGCGGCCAGCCTTTCGCGCATGGCGGCGTCCGGCGCGGCCTGCACCTTGCCCGGGCAGGGGTCGAGATCGACGATGAGCCGCCCGTCCTCGACCCGCGCGAAGACCAGCACCTCGTCGCCCGGCGCGAGGCTGCCGCACCACGGGCCCGCGCAGGAGGGTTGCAGCACCATCGCCGTCTCGACCGGCGTGTCGAAACCGGTGGGGCCCAGCTGGTGGCCTGTGAAATCGGCGGGCACCGGGTTCGGCGTGGCGCTCACCGGTTGGGAGAGGTCCTGCATGGGCGGCAGCTTCGATGCGTCGAACGCGAACCGTCCGACATAGGCGCGGTAGGTCTCGGGCGCGGCATGGATCTCGGCGAAGCTCCGCACCGGGTCGGGCACGAGGCAGGAGAGCGCCGAGGCCGGGCCGGCGGCGAGGAGCGCCAGCCCGGCGGCGATCAGATGAGCGGCCCGAGCCGCTCCAGCACCTGCTCGTAGACGTGGCGCTTGAACGGCACGATGGCCTCGGGCAGCTCGGCGGGGTCGATCCATTTCCATGCGCTGAACTCCGGGTGCTTGGTGGCGATGTCGATGTCGCGCGCCTCGCCCCGAAAGCGCGCCAGAACCCAGGTCTGGGCCTGGCCGCGATAGCGCCCGCCCCAGATATGCGGCACCACCTCCATCGGCAGGTCGTAGCGCAACGGCTCCTCGGTCTGGGCCACGATGTCGACCTTGTCGGCGGTGATGCCGGTCTCCTCCTCGAGCTCGCGCAGCGCCGCGGCGCGGGCGTCCTCGCCCGCGTCGATGCCGCCCTGTGGCATCTGCCAGGCCTCCTGGTCGCGGTCGATCCGCTGGCCGACGAAGACCCGGCCCTCTTCGTTGACCAGCATGACGCCCACGCAGGGGCGGAACGGCAGTGCGGCGATGCTGGCAGGCCTCACTGAGCCGCCTCCCCCGCCGCCTCGGCGCGTTTCTCGGGATCGGCCAGCGCGCGGGGACCGAGCGCCGAGAGCCCCTTGAGGATGTCGATCGCATAGGCGAGTTGGTAGTCCTGCTCGCGCAGCTCGGCGGCCTTCTCGGCGCGCTCGCGATCCGCCTCGAGCTGCTTCAGCTCGTCCTCCGAGAGGCTGTCATTGTCGAGACTGCCGCGCAGGTCGGCCTCCGAACGCAGCGGCCGCGCCGTCGTGTCCTCCTCGGTCTCCTCCACGGGCGCGGGGCGCGGCTGCTCGACGATGATGTCGGGCGAGATGCCCAGCGCCTGGATCGAGCGCCCCGAGGGCGTGTAGTAGCGCGCCGTGGTCAGGCGCATCGCGCCCTCGCCCCTGAGCGGCATCACCGTCTGCACCGAGCCCTTGCCGAAGCTCTGCGTGCCCACGACGATGGCCCGGCGATGATCCTGCAGCGCGCCGGCGACGATCTCCGAGGCCGAGGCCGAACCGCTGTTGATCAGCACCACCATCGGCTTGCCCTCGATCAGGTCGCCGGGCGTGGCGTTGTTGCGGTCCGATTGCTCGACGTCGCGGCCACGGGTCGAGACGATCTCGCCCGCCTCGAGGAAGGCGTCGGAGACGTAGATCGCCTGGTTCAGCAGACCGCCGGGGTTGTTGCGCAGATCGAGCACCACGCCGTTGACGTTCTCGAGCCCGCCCGCCTTCTCGATCTCCTCGGCCAGACCCTTCTTCAGGTCCGGGAAGGTCTGGTCGTTGAAGGTGGTGACGCGCATCACGATGGTGTCGCCTTCGATGCGCGCGCGCACCGCATTGAGCTTGATCGTGTCGCGGATGATCGAGACGTCGAAGGGCTCGTCCTCGCCGTCGCGCACCACGGTGATGACGATCTCCGAGCCGACCGGCCCGCGCATCAGGTCCACCGCCTCGTCGAGGGTCAGGCCCAGAACGCTCTCGCCGTCGACGGCGGTGATGAAATCGCCCGCGAGGATGCCCGCCGCATCGGCCGGGGTGCCATCCATCGGCGAGACGACCTTGACGATCCCCTCTTCCTGCGTGACCTCGATGCCAAGCCCGCCGAACTCGCCGCGCGTCTGGGTGCGCATGTCGGCCGCGTCCTCGGGCGACAGGTAGCTCGAATGCGGGTCGAGCGAGGTCAACATGCCGTTGATCGCGGCCTCGATCAGGTCGCCCTCATCGACCTCCTCGACATATTCGGCGCGAATTCGCTCGAAGATGTCGCCGAACAGATCAAGCTGCTCATAGACGCTGGCATTGCGCTCGGCCTCCTGAGCGACGAGCGGTCCGGCCACCTGCGTCGTGACGATCAGTCCGAGCGCGGTTCCGCCAAGCGCCGCCAGTACCAGTTTCCTCATGCGCAACATTCCCTCTGCCTGCGGCC
The DNA here is from genome assembly GCF_050847355.1 of Limimaricola sp. AA108-03. NCBI lineage: Bacteria > Pseudomonadati > Pseudomonadota > Alphaproteobacteria > Rhodobacterales > Paracoccaceae > Limimaricola > Limimaricola sp. AA108-03. Next base: position 32,217 of record NZ_CP193755.1, on the reverse strand, counting down.
CGGGCCGCCTTTCGGGCGCGCGCCGGTCAGGCCGGCGCGAACCATGTTTCGGGGTCGACGGGGGCATCCCCCTCCCGTACTTCCAGATAAAGCGTTTCCGACCGCGGCGCGCCACCGCCCTGCGCCGTTTCGGTCAAGATTTCGTGCGGTGCGGGCGGGTCTCCGCCCATCAGGCCCAGCGCCGCGCCCGCCGGCAGGATCTCTCCGGTACGGCCATAGACCTCGGCCAGCCCGGCCAGGATCACCAGCACCCCCGCCGCCGGTTCGAGGATCGCGACATTGCCGTAATCGAGCAACTCGCCGCGAAACCGCAGCGTCGCCGCCACCGGGGTGGTGACGAGGCTGCGCGGCGCGGTGGCGATCACCAGACCGGGCCGGGTGACGCCCGCCGCATCCGCCTCGCCGAAACCGCGCAGCACCTGCCCCTGCACAGGGAGCGGGATCTGTCCCTTGAGACCGGTGGCGTCCGGCACCGTGCTCGACAGCTCGGCATCAATGGTCTGCGCCAAGCCCGAAGCAAAGCCGTCCAGCGTATCGGTCGACGCAATCAGCAGCGCCGTCGCCACCGGATTCTCGGTAAAGCGCATCGGCAGATCGGTACGCTCGGAGATCGCCTCGGACAATGCGCTGCGCGCGCTTTGCGCCCCCGAAAGCCCCTCCTCCAGCGTGGAAATCGCGCTTTGCTGCAGCGCCGCGAGATCGGCGGCCTCCTGCAGGTCGGCGCGCAGCCGCTCGGCTTCGGCCTGCAGCGCCGGCGTGACCTCCGAGGCGATCAGCCCGGCGCGTGCGGTGCCCAGCGGTCCGGCCGGGTGCAGCAGCAAGAGCGGTGCAGGGGCACGCGACATGGATTGCAGCGCGCCCAGCACCTCCGCGATCTCGTCGCGTCGCGCCTCCAGTTCCACCGCGATGGCCCGCTCGCGGATCGCGGCGCGGCGCAGCCCGTCGCGCAGCGCCGTCAGACCCGCCTCGTAGGCCCGCACCGTTTCGGTCAGCGCCGAGACCCGGTCGCGCGCGCCCTGCGCCGCGTCGAGCTGCTGCGAGGCGGCGGCGAGACGCTCGGCGGCGGCCCGCGCCGCCGCCGCCGTCTCCTGCGCGGTGGCCGGCGCGGCCATCAGCGCCAAGGCGAGGAAAAGCGCCGCCCTCATCCGATGAGGCTGCGCCCGGTCATCTCGGGCGGCAGGTCGAGGCCCATCAGGTCCAGAAGCGTCGGTGCCAGATCGGCAAGCCGACCGTCGCGCAAGCGTGCCCCCTCGGGGCCGCCGAACAGCGCGACGGGAACCGGGTTCAGCGTATGCGAGGTGTGCGGCCCGCCGGTTTCGGGGTCGATCATCATCTCGCAATTGCCGTGATCGGCGGTCACGATCATCGCGCCGCCCGCCTGTTCAAGCGCCGCGCAGACCTTGGCCAGGCCCTGATCCACCGCCTCGCAGGCACGGATCGCGGCATCGAGATCGCCGGTATGGCCGACCATGTCAGGGTTGGCGAAGTTGGTGACGATCAGGTCGTAGCCCTTGCCGATGGCCGCCACGAAGGCCTCGGTCACCTCGTCGGCCGACATCTCGGGCTGCATGTCATAGGTGGCGACATTGGGCGATTTCGGCATGAACCGGTCCTCGCCTTCCTCCGGCTCCTCCTTGCCGCCATTGAGAAAGAAGGTGACGTGCGGGTACTTCTCGGTCTCGGCGAGACGGAACTGCGTCAGCCCCTTGGAAGCGACCCAGGCGCCCAGCGTGTTGACGATGTCGCGCTTGGGGAACACCGTCTCGTACCAGGCGACGTGCTTGTCGGAATATTCGACCATGCCGAGCCTCGCGGCCAGCGCCGGGGCGTCACCGCGCTCGAAGCCGTCGAACGCCGGATCGGCGATGGCCGCGAGGATCTCGCGCGCCCGGTCGGCCCGGAAATTGAGGCAGAACAGCCCGTCCTGCGGCTGCATGCCGGCATAGTCGCCGATCACCGTGGCGGGGATGAATTCGTCGGTCTGGTCCGCATCCCAGGCGGCCTTCACCGCCGCCAGCGGATCGGCGGCCGCGTGGCCCTCGCCCTTGACGATGGCGTCATAGGCGGTCTTCACCCGGTCCCAGCGATTGTCGCGGTCCATGGCGAAGTAGCGGCCGATCACGGTCGCGATGCGAGTGCCCTCGGGCAGCTTCTCGATCAGGTCCTCGAGATAGGCATCCGCCGATTTCGGGGCGACGTCGCGCCCGTCGGTGATGGCGTGCACCGTCACCGCCACGTCGCGGTCGCGCAGTGCCCGGGCCGCGGCGACGATATGGTCGAGGTGACCATGCACGCCGCCATCCGAGACGACGCCGAACAGATGCGCAGTGCCGCCCGAATCCTGCAACGTCTTGGCGAAATCTGCGATCGCCTCGGCCTCGAGGAAGCTCCCGTCCTCGATCGCGAGATCGATCTGGCCGAGATCCATGGCGACGACCCGGCCTGCGCCGATATTGGTGTGACCGACCTCGGAATTGCCCATCTGCCCCGAGGGCAGGCCCACATCCGGCCCATGCGTGGTCAAGGTCGCGTGGGGGCCTTGCATGATCCGGTCGAAGGCCGGGGTGCGGGCCAGCGCCGGCGCGTTGCCTTCCGTTTCGGCGCGTAGCCCCCAGCCGTCGAGAATGCACAGGACCACGGGTTTGGGTGTCGCCATCGGGAAAGCCTCCTCGGGAACGTTTCGCGCCAGTCCTGAGCCAAAGCGTTCCGATTGTCCACTGACGCGGGGTCAGAGCATGCCGTCGGGCTCCATCTCAGACCCGGTGATAGGGCGCTCCGGCGAGGATCGAGGCGGCGCGGTAGAGCTGTTCGCTCAGCATCGCGCGCACCAGCATGTGCGGCCAGACCATCGGGCCGAAGGACAGCATGGCATCGGCGCGGGAACGCAGCGCCGGGTCGATGCCGTCGGCGCCGCCGATCACGAAGGCCACTTCCGCCCGGCCCTGGTCACGCCAGCTCGCCAGCATGTTCGCGAAATCGGGCGAGCTCATCTCGCGGCCGCGCTCGTCCATGGCGCAGATCACCGCGCCGCCGGGAATGGCGCGGTCGAGCAGCGCCGCCTCGGCGGCCATGCCTCCGCCCTTGCGGTCGTCGACCTCGGTGATCGTGAGCGGCCCGAGGCCCAGCGCCCGCCCGGTCCGTTCGAACCGGGTGGTGTAGTCCTCGACCAAGGCGCGCTCGGGGCCGGATTTCATCCGGCCCACCGCGCAGATCCTGACGCGCATCAGCGGAAGGCGTCGGCGGCCGCCCCCTGGGGCGCCCACATCTTCTCCAGCTGGTAGAACTCGCGCACCTCGGGTCGGAACACGTGCACGATCACGTCGCCGGTATCGATCAGCACCCAGTCGCCGGTCTCCTTGCCCTCGGTCTTCGAGAGCACGCCGTAATCCTGCTTGAGCTTGTCCGTCAGGTGTTCGGCGATGGCGGCGACCTGACGCGAGGAGCGGCCCGATGCGATCACCATGTAATCGCCCATCTCGGAGCGCCCGCGCAGATCGATCTGCACGACGTCTTCGGCCTTGTCGTCATCGAGGGAGACGAGGATCGCTGCCAGCAGCTTTTCGCTCGTCGCGGAGGGCGCCCCGGCCATCAGGCCCGCGCCCTGGGGAGCAGCTTGCGCCGCTTGGGTGGAAAGGGACAGGTCATCATCCTCCGGTTTCACGCCGCCGACTTTGCCCCGGCGCCGGGCATGTTCCAAATGTAGCAAGGGGGGGGGTCGTTTTCAACGATCCCGCACCTCGCATCCGATCACTCGGCGGTGGGTCGCGCGACACGCAGGGCGGAGCCGTCGAGCACCCGGACCTCGCGCTGCGGGAAGGGAATCGAGATGCCCTCGGCCTTGAACGCGTCCCACAGAGCGAGAAACACGTCGCCGCGGATATTGGTGAGCCCCGCCGTCGCGTCGTCGATCCAGAAGCGCAGCAGGTAGTTCACGCTCGAATCGCCGAAGGCGGTGATATGGCAGACCGGTGCCGGCTTTTCCAGAACCCGCCCGCAGCCCGCCGCCGCCGCGATCGCGACCCGGCGCACCAGATGCGGATCGTCGCCATAGGAGGTGCCGAAATCCAGATCGATCCGCACCGAGTTGTCGGAATGGGTCCAGTTCACCACCTGGGTGGTGATCAGGTCCTCGTTCGGGATCAGGTATTCCTTGCCGTCGCGGGTGACGACGGAGGCGTAGCGCGCGCCCAGCGTCGAGATCCAGCCGAAGGTCTGGCCGACCGAGATCACGTCGCCGGGCTTGATCGACTTGTCCATCAGGATGATCAGCCCCGAGACTAGGTTCGACACCACCTTCTGCAATCCGAAGCCGAGGCCGACGCCGATCGCGCCCGACAGCACCGCGAGGCCGGTGAGGTCCACCCCCACCGCGCGCAACCCGACGAAGACCGCGATGCCGTAAAACAGCAGCTGGCTGAGCTTGACCGCCAGCACCTGCATCGAAGGGCTGATCTCCCGGTTGCTCTCGATCCGGTGCGCCGAGCTGCGCGCCAGCAGCCGCGCCACGAAGAAGGCGACGCCCAGCACCAGCGCCGCCTTCAGCACCAAAAGCACCGAGATCCGCAGATCGCCGGCCTGGATCGCGAGCCCGTCGAGCAGCCGCGCCGTCTCGGTGGTCAGGTCGAGGATGCGCAGGGTGATCCAGGCCCATGCGCCGTAGCGTACGATGCCGCGCAACAGCGGATTGACGATCAGCCGCGACACCAGCGCCACGAAGAGCCAGCCGGTGGCGAGGTTGGCGGCGATCCGCAGCACCGCCGCGCCGGCTGGCGGGTCGAACTGCCGCACCGCCGCCACGGCGATCCACAGCAGCGTCACGAACAGCACCGCGCGCAGACGCCGGTGCAGCGTCACCGCATAGCGCATCCGCCAGCGCGGCCAGCCTTCGCGGTGCCGCATCCAGTCATGCAGCTTCGGCCCGAGCCAGGCACGACCCAGATGCGCCAGCGCGAAGGCCCCGAAGAGGATCAGCAACTGCCACGCGTTCCAGGGCTGCATCACGCCCTGCAGCACCCGCTCGGCATCGCTCAGCAGCCGATGGCCCAGATCCTCGGCCGCCTCGGCCAGAACCTCCGGCGCCTCGGCCGCCTGCGCCGCCATTTCGGCGGCGGCCGCCTCGGCCTCCACCGTGGCGGTCTCCGCCACCTCCTCCACCCCGGTTTCCGGCTCCATCGCGCGCACTACCCTCTCTTTTACGTGCAGAGCATGTAGCGCCGCCGCCCCCCGGTCCAGCCGCCGCAGGCTCTTGTGCCGAAGGGTCCGAGGGAGTATCTGAACGCCATGACTCGGGTCTTCGACATGGATGATCGCGCGCGCCTGCCCTGGCGGTTCTTCGGCGCAACCTGCACGATCCTCGCGCGGCTTTGACGCGGCGGGGCGCTCTGGCGCCCGCTCGACCCTTCGGCGCGCAGCCGCGCGCCCTGTCAGACATATCCAGCCGCAAGAGGACCACTCCATGACCGGCAAGACACTCTACGACAAGATCTGGGACGCGCATCTCGTCCATCAGGCCGAGGACGGCACCGGCCTGCTCTATATCGACCGCCACCTCGTGCACGAGGTCACCAGCCCGCAGGCCTTCGAGGGGCTGCGCATGGCCGGCCGCCAGGTGCGCGCGCCCGAAAAGACCATCGCCGTGCCGGACCACAACGTCCCCACCACCGAGGGCCGCGACAAGGTCATCGAGAACGAGGACAGCCGGATCCAGGTCGAGGCGCTCGACAAGAACGCCCGCGACTTCGGCATCAACTACTACCCGGTCTCGGACGTGCGTCAGGGCATCGTCCACATCGTCGGCCCCGAGCAGGGCTGGACCCTGCCCGGCATGACCGTGGTCTGCGGCGACAGCCACACCGCGACGCATGGCGCCTTCGGGGCGCTGGCGCATGGCATCGGCACCTCGGAGGTCGAGCACGTGCTCGCCACGCAGACGCTGATCCAGTCGAAGTCCAAGAACATGAAGGTGGAGATCACCGGCCAGCTGGCGCCGGGCGTCACCGCCAAGGACATCACCCTCTCGGTGATCGGCAAGACCGGCACCGCCGGCGGCACCGGCTACGTCATCGAGTATTGCGGCGAGGCGATCCGCTCGCTGTCGATGGAAGGCCGGATGACGGTCTGCAACATGGCGATCGAAGGCGGCGCCCGCGCCGGTCTGATCGCCCCCGACGAGACCACCTTCGCCTATGTGAAGGGCCGCCCGCACGCGCCGAAGGGTGCGCAGTGGGAAGCCGCCATGGAGTGGTGGAAGACGCTCTATTCCGATGACGACGCGCATTGGGACAAGGTCGTCACGATCCGTGGCGAGGACATCGCCCCGGTCGTCACCTGGGGCACCTCGCCCGAGGACGTTCTGCCGATCACCGATGTCGTGCCAGACCCGAGCGCCTTCAAGGGCGGCAAGGTCGAGGCGGCCAAGCGCGCGCTCGACTACATGGGGCTGACCGCCGGCACGCCGCTCAAGGAGATCAAGATCGACACGGTCTTCATCGGGTCCTGCACCAATGGCCGGATCGAGGATCTGCGCGCCGCCGCGGCGATCCTCAAGGGCAAGAAGATCAAGGACGGCATGCGTGCCATGGTCGTGCCGGGCTCGGGCCTCGTGCGCGCCCAGGCCGAGGAAGAGGGCCTCGCCGACATCTTCAAGGAGGCGGGCTTCGAGTGGCGCCTCGCCGGCTGCTCGATGTGCTTGGCGATGAACCCCGACCAGCTTGCCCCGGGCGAGCGCTGCGCCGCGACCTCGAACCGCAATTTCGAGGGGCGCCAGGGCAAGGGCGGGCGGACCCACCTGATGAGCCCGGCGATGGCGGCGGCCGCCGCGATCACCGGACACCTGACCGACGTGCGGGAGATGATGTGATGGACAAGTTCGAAAGCTTCTCGGGCGTCGCCGCCCCCATGCCGCTGGTCAACATCGACACGGACATGATCATCCCCAAGCAGTTCCTGAAGACCATCAAGCGGTCCGGGCTGGGCGTGAACCTGTTCGCCGAGATGCGTTATCTCGACGACGGGTCGGAGAACCCCGATTTCGTGCTCAACAACCCGGCCTACCGCAACGCCGAGATCATCGTCGCCGGCGACAATTTCGGCTGCGGCTCGTCGCGCGAGCACGCGCCTTGGGCGATCAAGGATTTCGGGATCAAATGCGTGATCTCGACCAGCTTCGCCGACATCTTCTTCAACAACTGCTTCAAGAACGGCATCCTGCCGATCGTGCTGCCCCAGGAGCAGGTCGACGTGCTGATGAAGGACGCCGAAAAGGGCTCGAACGCGCGGCTCGACATCGACCTCGAGAACCAGACCGTGACCACCTCCGAGGGCGAGAGCTTCCACTTCGAGGTCGACCCCTTCCGCAAGCACTGCCTGCTCGAGGGGCTCGACGACATCGGCCTGACGCTGGAAAAGGCAAGCGCCATCGACAGCTTCGAAAGCCAGGCGAGCCAGGCTCGACCCTGGGTCTGAGATCGAAGATTCGGACAGGAAAAGGGCGGCCCGGCGGGCCGCCCTTTTCGCATTGTGACGAGGGAGTGTTTCCCGTGCCGTAAGGTCACGCCTGCCCTACCCTGTCTGGTAGGACCTGCCCGAACAGCCACTATATACCCTCTCCAAAAGGCATAAGTTGCTGATCGAAGGCCCCATTATCGGTCCATTGCAGTGCCGACTCCGTCGCAAAAGCGCCGCAGTTCAAGCGCTTCTTGAGAACTATGCGTTGCCGCCTGAACTGGGAAAGGGCACAAATAGTGGCAGGATTGAGGCATGACGGCCCGCTTGGGCCGAAATTCGCCGGTAAAGAGCCGCGATATCAAAACGTGGCCGCCCGGCGCAGGAATGGGCAGACTATGGTCGCGCGACTGACAGGTGGACTCCTGCGGGCGGTGCTGATGATGTTGCTGATCGCAACACCATCGATGCTGCTGCAGACGGGCGGTTCCGGCACCCCGGAGATCGTGGCGCTGGTGGCGATCGCCGCGGGGCTGTTCACCGCGGTCGAATACACCTCGCTGTCGCCGAGCCTGGTCGAATTCCGCGATGCGCCGCCCTTCAACCGCATCCGTTTCGCCACGGCGGCGCTCTCGGTGTTCCTGCTGTCGCTGCTGGCGGGTCATGCCGACGACGCCTCCACCTTCACGGCGCTTGTCGCGGCGCTGACGGCGCCGCTGGGCCACGCGCTCGACATGCCCTATTCGCCGGTGCGGCTGGTGATGCTGACCCTGCCGGAAGGCACCTCCGGCGCGCTGGCCGACCAGGTCCGGGTCGGTGCCGCGCTGAGCTACCTGCTGTCGCTGGCGTCGCTGCTGATCTTCGTGGCGCTGCTGCGGTTCCGGGGCTGGCCGATGCGCTCGGGCAATTTCAATGTCTGGATCAACCTGCCGACTTTCGATCCGACCTCGGGCCCGGACGTGATCTGGCGCCTGCGTCGCGACGGGCAGGTCAACCTCGTGCTGGGCTTCCTGCTGCCCTTCATCGTGCCGGCCCTGTTCAACATCGGCGCGCCGATCTTCGGGCCGATCGACCTGTCGAACCCACATACGCTGATCTGGACCATGACCGGCTGGGCCTTCCTGCCAGCGAGCCTGCTGATGCGCGGCGTGGCGCTGCAGCGCGTCGCCGACATGATCGGCGCCCAGCGCGAGCGAGCCTCGGCGCGCGAAGCCGGGCTGATGCCCGCGTGAGCCTTGGGGCGCGCCTCGGTCGCGCCCTTCTCGCCGTCCTTCTTGCCGCCCCGCTCGCGCCTCTGGCGCCCCCCCTCTCGGCCGAACCCCTGCGGCTCGCCACCTACGCCCCGGCGCTGAGCCGCGACGGCCCCGGACTGCTGCTGCGTGACATCCGCCGGGGCGAGGCACAGGTCACGGCCGTTGCCCGCGTCATTACCGACACCGCTCCCGACATGCTGCTGCTTACCGGTTTCGACCGCGATGCCCGAGGTGTCGCGCTTGCGGCCTTCGCGGCGCTGCTGCGCGAGACGGGCGGACCGGATTACCCCTATCTCCTCGCCCCGCCCTCGAATGCCGGGCTGGCCTCCGGGCTGGATCTCGACGGCGATGGTCGCCGCGACCGGCCGCGCGACGCCCATGGCTATGGCCGCTTCACCGGCGACGGCGCGATGGCGCTGCTGTCGCGCTTTCCGGTCTCCCTCGTGCACGACTTCACCGGGTGGCTCTGGCGCGACCTGCCCGGCGCGGCGCAGCCCAAAACGGGCGACGCCCCCTTTCCATCGGCCGAGGCGCAGGCCGCGCGACGCCTGTCGAGCACCGGGCACTGGGTGGTGCTGGCCGAGACGCCGCAGGGGCCCCTCACCCTCATGGCCTTCGCCGCCACGCCGCCGGTCTTCGACGGGCCCGAGGATCTCAACGGGCTGCGCAATCGCGACGAGATCCGGCTCTGGATGCGGTTTCTGGACGGCGATCTCGGCCCACCACCGGCGCCGCCCTTCGCGATCATCGGCCTTGCCAATCTCGACCCGGCCGATGGCGAGGGCCGCCGCGCCGCGATGCGCGCCCTGCTCGCCGATCCGCGCCTCGTCGACCCCCAGCCCCGCAGCCCCGGCGGCCGCGCGAACGCCACGCCGGGCCAGGCGGGCGATCCGGCGCTCGATACCGCCGATTGGGAAGACCCGCCGGAGGGGCCGGGCAACCTGCGGGTCGATTACGTTCTGCCCTCGCGCGCAGGGCTGCGGGTCACCGGCGCCGGCGTGACCTGGCCCGTCACAGGCCCGCTGGCCGAAGCCGCGGCCAAGGCCTCGGCGCACCGGCTGGTCTGGGTCGACCTCGAACTGGAGTGAGCGCATCGGGTCGTCGGCGGGATTTGCGTATTTCAGGAAAGATGAACCAAGGGGGCGCGCCGCCTCGTCTGCCCTTCTCAGGTTCACACGGCATCCGGTCTCGGGTTGGCGCGCGGCATCGGGGGACGGGGCGCGAACTTGACCCTGCGGCGGCCACAGGCTACCGCATCGCCATTCCATTCGTTTCAATCCGGAGCCCGCAACGTGTCCAATCCTTCCCTTCTGATCCTCGCCGGCGACGGCATCGGTCCCGAAGTCATGAACGAGGTGAAGAAGATCATCGGCTGGTACGGCGAGAAGCGCGACCTCGCCTTCGACGTCGAAGAGGATCTCGTCGGCGGCGCCGCCTATGACGCGCATGGCACGCCGCTCACCGACGCGACGATGGAACGCGCGCAGAACGCCGACGCCGTGCTGCTCGGTGCCGTGGGCGGGCCGAAATACGACACGCTCGACTTCTCGGTGAAGCCCGAGCGCGGCCTGCTGCGCCTGCGCAAGGAAATGGACCTGTTCTCGAACCTGCGCCCGGCGCAGTGCTTCGACGCGCTGGCCGACTTCTCCTCGCTCAAGCGCGACGTGGTCGCCGGGCTCGACATCATGATCGTGCGCGAGCTGACCTCGGGCGTCTATTTCGGCGAGCCGCGCGGCATCCACAAGGAAGGCAACGAGCGCGTCGGCATCAACACCCAGCGCTATACCGAGAGCGAGATCGCCCGCGTCGCGCGCTCGGCCTTCGAGCTGGCCCGCCGCCGGGGCAACAAGGTCTGCTCGATGGAGAAGGCCAACGTCATGGAATCGGGCGTGCTCTGGCGCCAGGTGGTGACCGAGATCCACGAGGCCGAGTACCCGGACGTCGAGCTGAGCCACATGTATGCCGATGCCGGCGCCATGCAGCTCTGCCGCTGGCCCAAGCAGTTCGACGTGATCGTCACCGACAACCTGTTCGGCGACCTCCTTTCGGACGCCGCCGCGATGCTCACCGGTAGCTTGGGCATGCTGCCCTCTGCGAGCCTGGGCGCGCCGATGGCCAATGGCCGCCCCAAGGCGCTCTACGAGCCGGTGCACGGCTCGGCCCCCGACATCGCCGGTCAGGGCAAGGCGAACCCGATCGCCTGCATCCTGAGCTTCGCCATGGCGCTGCGCTACAGCTTCGACAAGGGCGACGAGGCGACCCGCCTCGAACAGGCCGTCGAGAAGGTGCTGGCCGATGGCAAGCGCACCGCCGACCTGCTCGGCCCCGAGGGCGGCACGCCGATCTCCACCGCCGAGATGGGCGACGCGATCATCGCCGCGCTCGACGCTTCGCTCTGATCCGCTTGCGGGCGGGGAAACCCGCCCGCAACGCTTGACCCCGGGTTGCATCGCACCCCGGGCTCGGCCATTGCTGGCGCTAACACCACCAGCCTGACCGGGAGAACGCGCATGGGCGACAATGCGAAAGGCGCGCTGCTGGCGCTTGTGTCCTTCGGCGTCTTCGCCACGCATGACGTGGTCATCAAGGTGCTGGGCAGCGGCTACTCGCCGGTGCAGTTGATCTTCTTCTCGGTGACGCTGGCCTTCCCGCTGGCGCTTGTGATGATCATCGGCGACCCCGAACCCGGCACGCTGCGCCCGCGCCACCCATGGTGGGTCGCGCTGCGCACCTGCGCCGGTTTCCTGACGGCGATCTGCGCCTTCTACGCCTTTTCGGTGCTGCCGCTGGCTCAGGTCTACGCGTTGATCTTCGCGACGCCGCTGCTGATCACCGTGCTGGCGATCCCGGTGCTGGGCGAGACCGTCGGCGCCCGCCGCTGGGCGGCGGTGCTGGTCGGCCTCGCCGGCGTGCTGATCGTGCTGCGCCCCGGCCAGACCGAGCTGTCGTTGGGCCATCTCGCGGCGCTTGGCGTCGCGGTCGGCGGCTCGACCGCCTCGATCGTGGTGCGCAAGATCGGCCATGACGAGCGGCCGGTGGTGCTGCTGCTCTACCCGATGGTCGCCAACTTCGTGCTGATGGGCGCGGCGCTGAGCTTCGTCTACAAGCCGATGCCGCTCGAGGATTTCGGGCTGATGGCGCTGATCGCGGTACTGGGCTGGACCGGCGGCCGTATCATGGTCGCGGCCTACTCCACCGGCGAGGCGGTGGTGGTCGCGCCGATGCAGTACAGCCAGATCATCTGGGCCACCGGCTACGGCGCGCTGTTCTTCGACGAATTGCCCGACGGGCCCACGGCGCTGGGCGCCGGCATCATCATCGCCTCGGGCATCTACATCGTGGCGCGCGAGGGCCGCGGCGGCAACTCGGCGCACCGTCCCGTCTCGCAGACCCGGCTGCGCTACGAGACCGGATCGGCGCCGCGCGCCAGCGTGCTCAAGCGGTTCCTGCGGCCCGGGCGTTTCCGCGCGGAATGAACGCGGCCCCTCTTGCAAAGCCGCAAACAAGGCGTTAGGTCGGCGCCACGGTCGGAGTGTAGCGCAGCCTGGTAGCGCACCTGCTTCGGGAGCAGGGGGTCGGAGGTTCGAATCCTCTCACTCCGACCAGTTTTTCCCCGCATGACAGCTTTGAACCGCCTGCGGGCGCTTTCCCTTCCGTCGCGAAACGTGTAGGGACCGCTCGAACTTTCAGGAGGCTCCAGAACATGGGCTACAAGGTCGTCGTCGTCGGCGCCACGGGCAACGTGGGTCGCGAAATGCTCAACATCCTGGACGAGCGCGCGTTTCCGATTGAGGAAATCGCCGTTCTCGCCAGCCGCCGCTCGCTCGGCACCGAGGTGAGCTTCGGCGATCGAACTTTGAAAACCCAGGACCTCGCCGCCTTCGACTTCACCGGCTGGGACATCGCGCTCTTCGCCGTGGGCTCCGAGGCCACCAAGGAATACGCTCCCAAGGCCGCCTCGCAGGGCTGCGTGGTGATCGACAACTCGTCGCTCTACCGCATGGACCCCGAGGTGCCGCTGGTGGTGCCCGAGGTCAATGCCGACGCGGTGATGGGCTACACCAAGAAGAACATCATCGCGAACCCGAACTGCTCGACCGCGCAGATGGTCGTGGCGCTCAAGCCGCTGCATGACCGCGCCAAGATCAAGCGCGTCGTCGTCTCGACCTACCAGTCGGTCTCGGGCACCGGCAAGGACGCGATCGACGAGCTGTGGAACCAGACCAAGGGCATGTACGTGCCCGGCCAGGAGGTCGAGCCCTCGGTCTATCCGCGCCAGATCGCCTTCAACGTGATCCCGCATATCGACGTCTTCATGGAGGACGGCGGCACCAAGGAAGAGTGGAAGATGGTCGTCGAGACCAAGAAGATCCTCGACCCCGCCATCAAGCTCACCGCCACCTGCGTGCGGGTCCCGGTCTTCGTCGGCCATTCCGAGGCGCTCAACATCGAGTTCGAGGAGTTCCTCGACGAGGACGAGGCCCGCGACATCCTGCGCGAGGCCCCCGGCATCATGGTGATCGACAAGCGCGAGCCCGGTGGCTACGTGACGCCGGTCGAATGCGTCGGCGACTTCGCCACCTTCATCTCGCGCATTCGCCAGGACAGCACCGTCGAGAACGGCCTGAACCTGTGGTGCGTCTCCGACAACCTGCGCAAGGGCGCGGCGCTCAACGCGGTGCAGATCGCCGAAGTGCTGGGCCAGAAGGCCCTGAAGAAGGGCTGAGACGTCCCGAGGGGCGGCCCTCCCGGCCGCCCCTCTTTCGCTGCGGGACCGGTTCAGCGTTCCGCCGGATGCGGCAGTTTCTCGAAGGTGACGAGACCCGAATAGGAGTGCAGCACCGCGACCCGTTCCTGCCCTTCGGAATCGCGGACCAGCATCCGTTCCTGCCCCTCCGACTGTCCCAGATGACCCGTTATCGTCCAGCCGAGGCTGGCGAAGTCCTGAACGCGCTGCGGCACCCGCGCCGCCTGCGCGCTGGCGATCGAGCCCGCGACCAGCAGGCCGATCACGATGGTGATGCGAATGGTCGATTTCATATTAGTTTCCTCCCTTGCGCCTTGATCGATCAACGGTCGAGCAGCCTGACGTAGTCCCAGGTCTCGATGCTCCCATCGCGCGGATGAATGGTCAGTGATACCTCGCTGCCCGTGGCGTCGAAGGCGACGATCCGGCGCGCCTCCGCATTGACGAGCCGGGCGTCGCGATAGCCATTTTCCGTGAGCTTGGAGATGACGCCGTCGAAATAGGTCGGAGTTTTCTGCGCTGCCATTTGGCCCGAGGATAAAGATGGAATTATCAGAGCGGCACAAAACAGACCGCTCGCCAGAAGCAACGTTTTCATGGCGTTTCCAATCATTTATTAAAGGACGACTTCCCCGTTCCGACGCGTGACCGGGGGAAAGCCATCTAACGGTGAATGAACCGAAGGCAACGCCGCTTAAATAGGCTTACGCTGCGTCATCGGTAGGCTCAAACTACTATTTTTTGGCGAATTTCGCAACAATGCGACCATTCGAGGCTGAATTTCTGTAACATTGTTATGCCCGGTCCGCAGGACGCTGCACTCTAAGTTTTTGTCAGCAGGTTGGTTTTCGCGGAACGATTGCAATGACATTTGCCGGCGAATGCCGCGAAATGAAAACGGGCAACTCAACCATAAGGAATTTCGTTTCGCTGATCGGGATAACCGCGAGTTGCAGCTGAGCGAAAGCGCGATTCGTCCGAACGCTCAGACGGTCGCGAGCGCCTCGACCAAGGCGCGCCGGATCACGGCGAGGTCGCAGGGTTTTTCCAGTACCGGCGCGCCGATATTGGTGATCGTCTCGCCGAGGCGCTGCACATCGCCCGAATGCAGCACGAAGGGCACGCCCCGCGCCCGCAACCTCTCGACGATCGGAAGGCAGGTCTCCGAATGCCCGAGCGAGACGTCGAGCAGGGCGACGTCGATCGGCTGTTCCACCCGCTCGAGCCCCTGTCGCAGGTTGCGGCCATAGACCACCCGCGCGCCCGCCTCTTCTAGGCTCTCGTTGATGTCCATCGCGATCAGCACCTCGTCCTCGACCACGAGGATGGTCTTGCCCGAAAGGCTGGCGCGGCCGGCATCGGTCGAGCGGTCCATCATGTTCATTACAGCCTCAGATACTGGTCGGGAATTGGATGTCGACGCGCAACCCCTCGGCGCGCCAGTCGTAGCGGATCTCGCCCTCGCCCATGGCGAGCATTCGACCGATGATCGTCATGCCGACACCGTAGCGCTCCGGCCCGGGGCCCGGATCGGCACCGCCGGTCTCGGTCCAGAGCAGCCGCAGCCGCCCGTCTCCATCGGAACCGTCGATCACCTGCCATTCCAGCGACACGTGCCCCTCCTGCGCGGCGAAGGCCCCATGCTTGACCGCGTTGATCGCCAGCTCGTGCAGCGTCAGCGCCAGCACCGAGACCACGTTGCTGTCGAGCGGCACCTTGCCCCCGCTCAGCGTCAGGCTGTCCCGCCCCTGCGGCGCATAGGGGGTCAGGAGATCCTCGAACAGCTTGCGCGGATCGGTCGGCCCTTCGGTGAAGGAGACCTCGAGCATCGCCTCGTGCGCGCGGCCCAGCGACCTGATCCGCGCGTTGATCTTCTCGGCCAGCCCCTCGGCCCCGTCGAGCTTGCCGGTCATGGTGACGATCGAGGAGATCACCGCGAACATGTTCTTCATGCGGTGGCTGATCTCGCGCTCCATCATCCGCGCGTGCTTCTCGTCGGCCCGCGCCGCATGGACATCGGTCACGTCCCATTGCGAGCCGAAGAGATAGCGGACCGAGCCGTCCTCGTTGTAGATCGGCCCCAGATGCAGCGCGTTCCAGAAGGTGCTGCCATCCTTGCGGTAGTTCAGCAGCTCCACCACCACCACGTCCTCGGAGGCGATCGCCTCGCGCAGCTTGCGCACCTGCGCCGGGTCGGTCCCGGGGCCCTGCAGGAACCGGCAGTTGCGGCCGACGATCTCGTCCTCCTCATAGCCGGTCAGCTCGCGGAAGGCGCGGTTGACGAAGACGATCGGCTGATCTTCCTGGTTGGGGTCGGCCAGGCAGATCGCCATGCGCGTCTGCGCCATCGCCTGCTCGAACAGCACCCCGGATTCGGCGTGGATCTGCATGCGCTGCGCCTGCTCGCGGGCCCGATCGAAGTCGTTCCCGCGCTCGGTTTCCCGATCACTTGCCGTCCGATGCGCCTGATCGCTCATCTCTCACCCATCCGTCTCGGTCGCATACGCCATGGCCAATCGCTGAGATCGAAAATTAGTTCACTTGAAGGGCCGATCCAGAGCCATGGCCCCGAACCTTACGGAACCGGCCCCGGCCCGCCGGGCAGAAATCGGTAGCGATGCCCAGCATCGACCCTACGACACTGCGGGTCGATGCGATGGTACCTTCGGCCTCGGTTGGGACATTCGCTCCAGACGCGTGATGCCTCCCGCGGCCGTGGTCTAGAGCATTCCCGCATCCCCCAACCGGCACGAAAGCCTATTTCCGGAAAGACCAGGATGCTTCAACCGGAGCACGGCTCGGGCTTGAAGGCGCCCCGCATCCATTATCCCGTCTCCAATCCGTATATGACCCAAGGCCCCTTGCCCGTGCCAGCATGGACGAAGTGACAGGCTTCCAACTTCGATCATTCGGCGCTGCCTGCCTTCGATCCGCTTCCAGATTCGGGCCGCGGTGAAGGTCTTGGTTGGATGCCTGCAGTCAATCATCGGACACCACCGAGACCGAGCCGTTTCTCTCGATATAGGCCAGCGGCACATCTTCGATACGGGCATATCCCTGACCACGGATCTTCTGCTCAAGATCACGCCGTCCCATCTGGGCATGACGTAGCACGGCTTCGTCCACCGTCCCGTTTCGGATCACTTCGAGAGGCCTTCCCTTCAACAGCCGTGAGAACACCTCGCTGTGGATCGCGAGCCAGCCCATCGCGACCCAGAGCCCCCCAAGGACAATGCAGGCCACCATCACGGGCCCAAGCGGAGCATTACCCGTCAAAGCGCGGCTCAAGCTGGAGCCGATCAGCACGGTCAGCACCACGTCGATGACCGAGGTGTTGGCAAGCGACTTCCGGGGCAGGAGGCGGAACAGGGCGACGGCGAAAACGAAGACCACAATGGCTCGCAGGCCCAGCTGAAAGGCCGTCAGGTCCGACGAGGCGTCGCCGAGAAGGTTCGTGAGATCCATGGCAGGAAGATAGTGCCTGCCGTGGGCGCGTCTATCAGGCCCGGTTCCCCGCAGGGGGCATATCTCCGTCCACGCATCTCCAGCCGATCCCGAGGCGGCTTTCAAGGCCCCGGAGAGGCGCTCTCCTCCTCATCCTCCTGCGGCTTGTTCGCCATCACGGGTCGAACGCATGGGGAGCGGTTCCTGACCATCCCGCAGGGGGGGCTGCCTTCCTCTCCAATGCGGTGGCCCATCGGAAGAAACGCCGAGCCGATCCGCTTCGTCCTGTCCAACGAGAGCGGCGGTCGGCTCTCGCGATCCAACGAGAGCGGGTATGGGTGGTGCCCGGCGATGGTCCCGAGCGCGGGAACTCAGCCCGCCGGCAGGGCTTTCGCCCACGGCCATTCATCTCCTTCGGCACAGCGTTTCCCGCGTCATTCGGGCTTAGGAACTGGTGGCTCCCCCCGCAGGTTGTTGCGGCAAAGGAAGCATCGAAACCTGCCATGCCTCGACAATTCGAAAAAGAGCCGAGACGAGGCGCGCCCGATGAGGGCGGTGTTGACCGGTCCTTGCAGTCGCGTCTGGAGCAGGCGGCGCAGCGTGATTTCGATGAAGCGGTACATCTTCTGCGCTGTGCCGGCCTTCTTGAGGCAGCGGACTGGAAAGCCGCGGCGCGGGCCATGCGCCGGATCGGTGAGGCCGACCTGTCGCTCGGCCGGCTCTACGAGGGCCATGTGAATGCCCGCCACCTCATCGAGACCTATGCCGACCCGGAGCTACGGTCGGAATGCCGGGCGCAGATGGAGGCGGGATGGCTGTTCGGGGTATGGGGCGCCGACGGTGCCAAATCCGTCACGGAAACCGGCGATCGGCTCTCGGGTGCCAAGCGCTTTGCCTCCGGGCTGGGCCATGTCGACCGCGCCATCGTGAGTGCGGCATCACCGGAAGGGCAGCGGCTGTTCATTGTCGATGCCCGGGATGCGACGCGCCATGATCCGGGCGCCTGGCGCATGTCCGGCATGCAGGACAGCCGCTCCGGAGGCTTCGATTGCGAAGGGCTGCCGGGGCGGCCGCTCGGCGGGCCGGATGTCTACACGCGTGAGCCGCATTTCCTCGGCGGCACCTGGCGTATCGCCGCCGTGACGCTGGGCGGGATCGTGGGGCTGCTGGAACGGGCGTCCGATGCGTTGCGGGCTCGCGGTCAGGAGGAAGCCGAAGCGCATCTGTTGCGGCTGGCGCCGATCGCCGGCCGCGTGGTCTCGGCCTGGCCCGCCATCCTGCGCGCCGGTGAGATCGCCTGCGGAGACGAAGGGATCGCGGCGCCGGAAGTGGCCGCGACGCGTTCGCTGTCGGTGCGGCTTCTCGGCGAGGAGATCGGCCAAGACGCGATCGCGGCGGTCGAGCGCTCGGTGGGCCTGTCGATGTTCGACGAAGCGGACCGGGTCGGACGCATGGCCCGCGACCTCGCCTGCTACATGCGCCAGGCGGCGCGAGACGCCTTCTCGGTGAAGGTCGGGCGCGCATTTCTGATGGGGAACAGGCCGTTGGGAGACTGGCTCGATGGCTGATCTCATGCGCAAGGCGAACCTCCATGACCTGACCGAGGGCCGCCCTCCGGTCGTGCTCGCGCCGCATCCCGATGACGAGTCGCTGGGCTGCGGCGCGCTGCTGGCCAAGGCCTTCGCGGGACCGGGCGCGCGTGTGATCTGCATGACAGATGGCGGTGCCTCGCATCCGGGGTCTCTCGAATGGCCCCGGGCGCGGCTGGCCGGGCTGCGGGCGCGCGAACTCGAGGCAGCGATCGCGGCGCTCGGCGGCGATCCGGCCCGCGTTACCCGGCTCGGGTTGCCCGATGCGGGCATGGCCGGGCTCGCACACCGCTTCGACGAAATCGCCGAAGCGGTAGTGGAAATCATTCATGCGGCAGCTGCCCGGGTTCTCATCGCGCCCGCCCCGACCGACCCGCATTGCGATCACGAGGCCACGGCCGAGATTGCCCGCATCGCCGCCCTGCGCGCGGGCACGCGGCTGCTGTTCTATCCCGTCTGGTCGGGCTGGCACGATCCCTCCTACCGGGCACGCCTGCCGCATCGCATCGAGCATCGCTTCGACATCTCCGCATCGCGCGAGGCAAAGGCCGCGGCCATCGCCGCGCATCGCAGCCAACTCGGGCAGGTGGTGCAGGACGATCCCGACGGCTTCGTCCTGCCCGAATCCTTCCGCACGCAATTCGAAACCGGCGACGAAATCTACTTCGAGGGGGCGGCATGACCGCGGTGTCATGCGATCAGCTGGAACGGATCTACGCTGTAGGCGACGATCCGTGGTCGTTTCGCACCAGCGCCTACGAGCAGGCCAAGTTCCGCGCCACCTGCGCAGCTTTGCCGCGACGCACCTACCGTTCCGCGCTGGAACTGGGCTGCGGCAATGGCGAGCTGGCGCGCCATGTCGCACCACGCTGCGCGGCCTATACCGGTGTCGACGCGGTGCAGACGGCGCTCGACGCCGCCAGGCAGATTATCCCGGAAGGGCGTTTTCACCGGCTATTCCTGCCGGCCCCGCTGCCGGGAGGAGACTATGACCTGCTGCTGCTGTCGGAAGTGCTCTACTTCCTCGACCCTCCGGGACTTGTCGCCCTCGCGCAGCAGATCGACCGGCGCTGGCCTGCCGCCGATCTGGTCTGCGTGACCTGGCTGGGGCCGAGCGGCAATGCGCTTCAGGGAGAGGAAGCGCTCGAGATTTTCCGCGCCAGTAGCCGCAGGGCGTTGCGGTGCGTGACCTCGACCGACCGCTACCGCATCGACGTGGCGGAGGAAGGGCGATGAAACCGGTCTGCGAGGTCTTCGGCCACGACGCGGTCGCGACCGCCGGTGCGGTGGTGGTCATCCCCGCCTGCAACGAGGCCGAGCGCATCGGCGCCTGTCTCGATGCGCTGGCGGCGCAGGAGGGGCGGCGGGATTGTGCCTTCCATGTCTGCGTGAACAACACCGAGGACGACACGGCGGCGATCGTCCGCGACCGCGCCCGTCAGCATGGGCTGGCCCTGATGCTGAGCGAAATTTGGTTACCGCGCGGCGGCGTCGGGCGGGCGCGTCGGCTCGGGCATCTCCTGGCGATGCGGTTCAGCCCGCAAGCCACGGCCTTTCTATCCACCGATGCCGACTGCCAAGCGGAGCCGGGCTGGATCGGCGCCATGAGAGCCGCGCTCGAGACGCATCCGGCGGTGCTGGGCCGCATCGAGGGGCTCGACGACCTGCCTCCGGAGATGCTCGAGAAGGTGCGGCGCGGCGGCCAGATCGAGGACGATTACATGCGGCTCTCGATGGAGTTCGCGCGCCTCGTCTCGGAGGACGAAACGACCTCGATCGGGCTCAACACCGCCGGCGGGGCCAATCTCGGAATACGCCGGGCGGTCTATCGCGCGGTCGGTGGTTTCCGCGCTCTGCCAAGCCGCGAGGACCGCGACCTGATCGACCGGGTAATGGCGGCGGGCTATCGGCCTGCCCGAGCCGAGGAAGCCGTGGTTCGGGCGTCAATGCGCCCGGAGGGGCGGGCCCCCAGTGGCATGGCGGACAAGATCGCCGAACGCCTTACCGGTGCCGCGACATCGCTCGACACGGCCTTGGTTCCGATCAGCGCCATGCTGGCAAGGCTTTCACGCGGCGGCAGGCAGCCATTCGAGTTCTCCCTGTCCCGGGCGGCAGAGGATCTGCCGATCCTCGCGGCGCATGTGGAGCAGCTTCGGCACAAGAGTGGCCCCGACGAGCGGCACCGATACCTACAATCGGTCGGAAGCCTGGACTGAACCTGCTTATCGGACGCGCGGATCGGTCCGTCGCGCGTGATGCTGATGATCCGGAGGGTCACGCGGAAAGCCGAACCTCGCAGCATTCGGGATAAATGTCCGCTTCTTGGATATGACCGCGTGAAAGGCGGCCGAGGCCGGTTCGCCAATCGGGTCGTCCGGGCGCGTCTCCCATCAAGCAGTTCCTTGCCGCGCCCGGCGCCCATAGTAGTTTGTACGTTTGCGGCGTGCTACATCGCCCGAACAGGAGGGACGTGCTGCTTTCAGGTGCCGATGAACGACTGATGTTCCTCGAGGGCGGGGGCGAAGTCGGGGGCGATGATCGAGGCATGGGGGTGGCATGGGCACCCCCTCGGGTCTCCGTGTGACTGGCCGCAAAGCCTCAAGACGGCACTACAGATCATGCTGGCATCTCCCCTGCCGAGCTGGATGTGCTGGGGCCCCGAGCAGCACCTGTTCTACAATGACGCCTACCGCCCACTGCTTGGCACGGCGCATCCCGAGGCTCTCGGACAGCCGGCGGCGCAGGGCCTCGCGGCGTTCTGGAGCAACATAGAGCCGGTTCTGGCCGGGGTCACGGAAGGGGTAAAAGCGGCCCGGCTGAAGTTGTCATCTCCCCCTGTCCACGGCAGTCCCGCCCTGACGAACGAAATGTCGCTCGCACCTGTCGCGGACGATCACGGCCGACCGGCGGGAGTGCTCTGCACGATCCTCGATGCGTCGGTCACGGAACCCGCCGAAGAGAAAACCGACGAACGGCAGGTTCTCCAGCACAAGCTTCTGGAATTGACGCTGCAGGAGCGGCCCCTCGAACTGATCCTCGACGAGCTGATGCGGGCGGTTCAGAACTTCGTTGGCCGGGAGGCCGCCTGCTCGATCCTTCTGACCGACAAGGAGGGCGGCAGGCTCTACCACGGCGCCGCAATCGGCTTGGCCAAGTCCTATACCGACGCCATCGACGGTGTCGCGGTCGGGCCGGCGGTCGGGTCCTGCGGCACCGCCGCCTATGAAGGTGCTCCGGTCCACGTCGCCGATATCGCGACCGACCCGCTCTGGAAGGATTTCCGCGATCTGGCCCTGCCGCATGGCCTGCGCGCCTGCTGGTCGCATCCGGTCGTGGGCGCCAAGGGCAAGGTGCTGGGCACCTTCGCGATCTACAGTCCCAAACCCGGCCTGCCGACGAGGCGAGAGGATGATTTTCTCGACCTGGTGGCCCGGATCACGGCCCTGATCCTGGAGAGATACTCGGTCCAGGAAGCGCTGAACGATCAGGCACGGCTCTTGGAAACCTTGAACCGGACCGGGGCGGGAGTGGCGGCCGAGCTGGATCACGAGGCGCTGGTGCAGATGGTCACCGATGCCGGGGTCGAGCTCACCGGTGCCCAGTTCGGCGCGTTCTTCTACAACGTCGTCGGGGCCTCCGGCGAAAGCTACATGCTTTATACGCTGTCGGGTGTCGACCGCATGGCGTTCAGCAACTTTCCGATGCCGCGCAACACCAAGGTCTTTGCCCCGACTTTCGCGGGGGATGGCATCGTGCGCTCCGACGACATCACCACCGACCCGCGCTATGGAGACAACGCGCCCTATCGCGGCATGCCCGAAGGCCATCTACCGGTGCGCAGCTATCTGGCCGTCCCGGTGATTTCGCGATCGGGAGAGGTGCTCGGGGGGCTTTTCTTCGGCCACGCCGAGCCCGGTCGGTTTTCCACCCATCACGAAAAGCTTATGGATGGCCTCGCGGGTCAGGCGGCGATCGCGCTGGACAACGCACGCCTCTACCGCTCCGCGCAGCGCGAGATCGAGGAACGGCGACGCGCCGAAAGCGATCTGCTCAGGACCAAGAAGGATCTGGAGGTCGCTCAGGAACGTATCGAGCTGGCTCTGGCCGCCGGGGCGATCGTCGGCACCTGGATCTGGCATATCCCGACCGATACCGTCACCGCGGACGAACGGTTTGCTCGCGCCTTCGGTCTGCCCCCCGAGCGGTGCCGGGCCGGCATGCCGATCGCGGAGGCGGCGGCGTCCATTCATCCGGAGGACTGGGACCGCGTGCGCGGGTTGATCGACAAGGCGGTCCGCGATGGCGGCTCATACCGCGCCGAATACAGGGCGCGGCACAGCAACGGCTGCTATCGCTGGGTCGAGGCGGTCGGATTTTGCGAGCACGACGCCGCCGGACAGGCGCTCCGCTTCCCCGGCGTCCTGACGGATATCGAGCAAAGACGCCGGATCGAGAGCGACCTCGAACGCCGCGAGGCCGATCTGGCGCTGCTGCTCGATGCCACGGCGGACGGGTTCTATGCCGTCGACAGGAACGGCTACACGACGCGGTGCAACGCGGCCTTCCTGCGCATGCTCGGCTTCGAAAAGGAAGAGGACGTCATCGGCAAGCAATTGCACGAGATCATCCACCACTCCCGCGCCGATGGCACGCCCTACCCGCGTGAACATTGTCCGATCTATCATGTCGCCGCGACCGGCGAGATGGCCCATGTCGATGACGAGGTCTTCCATCGCACCGACGGCAGCTCCTTCCCGGTGGAATACTGGGTCCGCCCGGTAATCTGGCAGGGGGAACTGCAGGGCGCGGTCTGCAATATTCTCGACATCAGCGAGCGCAAGCGCGCCGAAGAGGCGCGCCAGCTGCTGATGCGCGAGCTGAACCACCGCGTGAAGAACCTGTTCTCGATCACGGCCGGCATGATCAAGATGACCGCGCGCCATGCCAACAACGTGGACGAGCTGTCGGCCGCGCTCACCGGCCGCGTGATGGCGCTCGCCCGCGCGCATGAGTTGATCG
Organism: Limimaricola sp. AA108-03; assembly: GCF_050847355.1. NCBI lineage: Bacteria > Pseudomonadati > Pseudomonadota > Alphaproteobacteria > Rhodobacterales > Paracoccaceae > Limimaricola > Limimaricola sp. AA108-03. Next base: position 8,722 of record NZ_CP193755.1, on the reverse strand, counting down.
GCAGCTCGATCACCGCGCGCCAGAGCCCCGAAGCGACCGGCGGGCTCGACAAGCTGATCGAGGTGGTGATGGAGCCGCATATCGACGGGCGGGACGGGGCGATCGAACTCGACGGCCCACCGGTGGAACTCGGCCCCACCGCCACGACGGGGCTTGCGCTCATCCTGCACGAGTTGGCCACCAATGCCGCCAAATACGGCGCGCTTTCCGCCCCCGAAGGCCGGGTGACGGTTTATTGGACCACGGATGGAGATGCGCTTTCCCTGCGTTGGGCCGAGACCGGTGGCCCGGAATTGATGGGACCGCCGCACCGAAGCGGATTCGGCAGCCAATTGGCGCGCCTCAGTGCCACGGGCCAGCTCGGCGGCACGATCGAACATGATTGGAGCCGGGAGGGCGTCAAGATCCACCTGACCGCGATGCTCGAACGGCTGTCACAGTAAAAGGGATGGAGCGGCGTCTTGACCGAACCTGATCGATATCTTCATGGCCTCAGGGTCCTGGTCGTGGAAGACGAGCCCTTCATCGCGCTTGATCTCTCGCTCGGTGTCGAGGATGCCGGCGGCACGGCCCTCGGACCGGCATCGACCGTGGCACATGCCTTGGCTCTGATCGAGACCGCACGACCCGATGCGGCGATCGTCGACGTCGATCTGCCCGATGGCGATATCGGCCCGGTGCTGGACGTGCTCCGTCCCGAGGTGCCGGTGGTCGTGCATACCGGGGTGGGCCTGCCGGATCACCTGCGCCGGGCGCATCCCGAGGTGCAGGTCTGCATCAAGCCAACCTCACCGTCCGAGCTTGCGGAACGGCTCCATCATGAGTTCGAAATCCGGCGCTGCGGCGGCCTCAGGCCTACACCTGAGGAGACGTAAGCAGAAGCGGGAGAGCCCGAGACAAAGCCGCAAAGCTGTCTACAGGGGCTAGCGGACCGGTGGTTTAGAGGGCTTTCAGGAGCAAGAGCGGATCTTGGTTGGAAAAGCCGCTGTACGATCCCTAGCAGGCAAGCCCCATGGGCAAATCGCGCAAGAGCGTGAGGATCGCGCATGATGATGCGCGATCCTACGAGGCTTCAGAAGTCGAGATGCTCGACGTTGAGGGCGTTCTGCTGGATGAACTCGCGGCGCGGCTCGACCACGTCACCCATCAGCTTGGTGAAGAGGTCGTCGGCCTCGAGCGAATCCTCGATCTTCACCTGCAGCAGCGTCCGCGCCTCGGGATCCAGCGTGGTTTCCCACAGCTGGTCGGGGTTCATCTCGCCCAGACCCTTGTAGCGTTGCAGCGTCAGGCCGCGCTGGCCCTCTTCGAGGATCGCGGCCAAGAGATCGAGCGGGCCGTGGATCAGCTGGGTCCGGTCCTTGCGCACCAGCGTCGCGGGCAGGTCGTAGATCTCCTGCAGCGACTTGGTGAAGCTGCCGGTCTTGCGCGCCTCGCCCGAGCGCAGCATCGGCCCGTCCAACGTGCGCACCTCCTCGACCCCGCGCAGGATGCGCGCCAGCCGGATGCCGTGATCCTGGGTGATCCGACCATGCCAGCCACGCTCGTATTCGAGCGCGATCAGGTCGAGCCGCTTGGCGACCTTGTCGGCCACGCCCTGCAGGTCGGCATCGACCGCGCCGGGCACGAAGGCGCCCGAGATCGCGGCCTGTTCGAGGATGTGGCGCGGGTAATGGGTCGGGAAGGCGTCGAGCACGCGCTTGAGCTGGCGCGCCTCCTCGACCACGCGGCGCAGGTCGTTGCCGGTGATCTCCTCGCCGGTGCCTAGCCTGAGCGCGGTGCCGTCGGTGCCCTGATGGATCAGGTACTCGTCCATCGCGGCCTGATCCTTGAGATAGACCTCGGACTTGCCGCGCGACACCTTGTAGAGCGGCGGCTGCGCGATGTAGAGATGCCCGCCCTCGATCAGCTCCGGCATCTGCCGGAAGAAGAAGGTCAGAAGCAGCGTCCGGATATGCGCGCCGTCCACGTCGGCGTCGGTCATGATGACGATCTTGTGGTAGCGCAGCTTCTTGATGTCGAACTCGTCGCGGCCGATGCCGGTGCCGAGCGCCATCACGAGGTTGCCGATCTCCTGGCTCGACAGCATCCGGTCGAAGCGCGCCCGCTCGACGTTGAGGATCTTGCCCTTGAGCGGCAGGATCGCCTGGGTGCCGCGATCGCGGCCGGTCTGGGCCGAGCCGCCCGCGGAATCACCCTCGACGAGGAAGACCTCGGTCTTGGAGGGGTCCTTCTCGGAGCAGTCCTTGAGTTTGCCGGCGAGGAAGTTGACGTCCATCGCGGTCTTGCGGCGGGTCAGCTCGCGGGCCTTGCGCGCGGCCTCGCGGGCCAGCGCCGCCTCGACGATCTTGCCGACGATCTGCTTGGCGATGTTGGGGTTTTCCTCGAACCACTCGGCGAGCTTTTCGCCGACGAGGTTCTCGACCGCCGGGCGCACCTCCGAGGAGACCAGCTTGTCCTTGGTCTGGGACGAGAACTTGGGGTCCGGCACCTTGACCGAAAGGACGCAGGTCAGCCCCTCGCGGGCGTCGTCGCCGGTGAAGGAGACCTTCTCCTTCTTGGCGATGCCGGAGGTCTGCGCGTAGTTGTTGATGGTCCGGGTCAGCGCGCCGCGAAAGCCCGCCATGTGAGTGCCGCCGTCGCGCTGCGGGATGTTGTTGGTGAAGGGCAGCACGGTCTCGTGATAGGTGTCGTTCCACCACATCGCGACCTCGATGCCGATGCCGTCCTTCTCGCCCTCGATCCAGATCGGTTCGGGCATGACGGCGTGCTTGGAGCGGTCGAGATACTTCACGAATTCGCGCACCCCGCCCTCGTAGAACAGCTCGGTATGCAGCGGCTGCGCCGGGCGGTCATCCTCGAGGATGATGCGCACGCCGGAGTTCAGGAAGGCCAGCTCGCGCAGGCGCTTTTCCAATGTCGCGAAATCGTAGTCGAGGTTCGAGAAGGTGTCGGTCGAGGCGAGGAAGCGCACCTCGGTGCCGGTCTGATCGGTCGGGCCCACCACCTCGAGATGCTTGACGGTATCGCCGCGCTCGAAGCGGGCGACATGCTCCTTGCCGTCACGCCAGATCCGCAGTTCGAGCCAGTCCGACAGCGCGTTGACCACCGAGACGCCGACGCCGTGCAGGCCGCCGGACACCTTGTAGGAATTCTGGTCGAACTTACCGCCGGCATGCAGCTGGGTCATGATGACCTCGGCCGCCGAGACGCCCTCTTCCTTGTGCATGTCGGTCGGAATGCCGCGACCGTTGTCGCGCACGCTGACCGAGTTGTCGGCATGGATCTTGACCTGCACGAAATCGGCATGACCGGCCAGCGCCTCGTCGATGCCGTTATCGACGACCTCATAGACCATGTGGTGCAGGCCCGAGCCGTCATCGGTGTCGCCGATATACATCCCCGGACGCTTGCGGACCGCATCCAGGCCCTTGAGAACCTTGATGGAATCGGCGCCGTAGACGTTGGGTTGCAGAGCGGGTTCAGCCATGGGGGAAATCCTCGGGACGTTACCGGCGGAATATACGAATACTGGTGGGGGATGTCACGGTTTTCCCCCATATTTTGCGCTATAGCAGGGGAATGAGCAGCCCGATGCCGACCAGCATCACCGCCGCCGCGCGGTTGGTCCGGCGCAGCGCCGGCGGCGAGGTCAAAAGCGCCCGCGCCCGGTCGATCGAGGCCGCCAGAACGAGGTTTCCCGCAAGCGGCACGACGAAGGAGATCGCGCAGATCGCGGCGATGTCGGGCACGGTCAGACCCGACAGGTCGAAGAAGCCGGGCAGCATCCCCATGTAGAACAGGATCGCCTTGGGATTGCCCAGGATCACCGCCAGACCGGCCGCGAAACCGGCCCACATGCCGGGCCGCGTCAGGCGGCTGTCGCGGGCGATGGAGGCGTCGGCATGGCGCCACAGCAGAACGCCCATGGTCACGAACATCGCGGCCGCGACCCAGCGCAGCAATTCCAGAAACCCGCCATAGACCGAGAGCACCCAGCTCACGCCGAGGATGGCGAGCAGCGGCCAGAGCACGTCGCCCACCACCACGCCGAGCGCCAGCGGCCAAGCTGCGTGAAACCCGCCCGACAGCGCCCGGGCGGTCAGCGCCACCCAGACCGGGCCGGGCGTCAGGAACAGCACGAAAAGCGCGCCCGCATAGAGCGCGAGGTCATGCGCGGCGAGGGTCATGCCGGGTCGGGCAGCGTCAGCGACCCGTCCGCGGCCAGCGGCCAGAACGGGTTGTGGGCGATCTCCCAGACATGGCCGTCGGGATCGGCGTAATAGCCGGAATAGCCGCCCCAGAACACCTCTTTGGGCGCCTTCAGCGCCGTCGCGCCCGCATCGAGGGCCCGGCGCCACGCGGCATCGACCGCGGCGCGGGTCTCGAAGTTCTGCGCCAGCGTCATCGCCCCGGTGCCGAGATCGGCGCCGGCCCGCCCCTGATCCTTGGCGAGATCGGCCCGGCCGAACAGCCCCAGCACCGATCCGTGCATCTGGTAGAAGGTCACGGAAGGCTGGCTCGACGGGTGCGGCGACCAGCCCAGAGCCTCGTAGAAAGCGCAGGCGCGCGCCATCTCGTCCACGCCGAGGGTGATGAGCGTCACGCGCTGTGGGGTCATGTCTCGCTCCCGATCCTCGAGACGCCGGCGGTTTCGGTCACCTCGATGCGTTGCGCGCGCTCGCCCAGAGCCTCGAACAGCCCCGGCTCGGTGCCGGTCATGAAGGCCTGCAGCCCCAGCGCGCAGATCTCGTCATAAAGCGCCGCGCGGCGGCGCGTGTCCAGATGCGCCGCCACCTCGTCGAGCAGCAGAACCGGCGGCGCGCCCCCGGTGGCGGCCAGCGCCCGGGCATTGGCGAGAATCAGCGAGATCAGCAACGCCTTCTGCTCGCCGGTCGAGGCGTCGCGCGCCGCCACCCCCTTGGCGCGCCACAAAGCATCGAGGTCGGCGCGGTGCGGCCCGATCAGGGTGCGGCCCGCCGCCATGTCGCGGCCGCGCATCGCCGCGAAGGCCGCTCCGAGTTCCCCGACCTCCTCGGGCGTCTCGTCGGGATAGGTAAGCGCCAGATCGGCTGTGGGAAACGCGGTCTCGGTCTCGTCCTGCGCGCCGGCAAGGCGCTCGATCGCGGCGCGGCGCGCGGTGGAGATGACCGCGCCCGCCTCGGCCATCCGGCCCTCCAGCGCGCCGTACCAATGCGGATCGCGCACCCCGTCCTTCAGCAGACGGTTGCGCTCCCGCATCGCCTTTTCGTAATCGAGCACCCGCTCGGCATGGCCGGGATCGAAGCTCAGCACCGCCCGGTCGAGGAATCGCCGCCGCCCCTCGGCCGCCTCGATCCAGAGCCGGTCCATCGAGGGCACCAGCCACAGCACCCGGAGCACCCGCGCCAGCGCCACCTGCGGCACGGTCTTGCCGTCGATCTGCACGGTGCGGCTCTGCCCGGCCTCGGCGCGGGTCTCGATCTCGTGCGGCGCGCCCTCGGCCTCGACCTCGGCCCAGACCTTCCAGCCCAGCCGCTCGGGCCGCCGCGCGATCTCCTCGGCCCCGGCGCGGCGCATGCCCCGCCCCGGCGACAGCAGCGATATCGCCTCGATCAGGTTGGTCTTGCCGGCGCCGTTGGGACCGAAGATCGCCACCGGCCGCCCGTCGAGCGCCAGCTTCGCCCGCTTGTGCGAGCGGAAATGCGACAGCTCGAGCGCGGTGACGGCCGCCTTCACGCGCGGCCCTCACCGACTTTGTTCTTCAAATACGCAAATCCCGCCCGCGTCACACGCGCATCGGCATGACGACATAGACCGCCGACTGGTCGTCGCCCTCGCGCATCAGGGTCGGATCGCCGGAGGAGTTGAACAGGAACACCGCGTTCTCGCGGTCCACTTGGCTCGCGATCTCCTGCAGGTACTTGGCATTGAACCCGATCTCGAGCCGCTCGTCGCCATAGGCCACGGCCAGCTCCTCCTCGGCCGCTCCCGAATCCGGCGCATTCACCGAGAGCACCAGCCGGTCTTCCTCCAGCGACAGCTTCACCGCGCGCGAGCGCTCGGAACTGACAGTGGCGACCCGGTCCACCGCGCGGGCGAACTCGGTCGCGTCGACCTCGAGCCGCTTGCGGTTGTTTTGCGGAATCACCCGGCTGTAGTCGGGGAAGGTGCCATCGATGACCTTGGAGGTCAGGGTGATGTTCGGCGTGGTGAAACGGATCTTCGTCTCGCTCACCGACACCTCGATCAGCGCCTCGTCGTCGTCGAGCAGCTTGCGCAGCTCGTTCACGGTCTTGCGCGGCACGATGACGCCGGCCATCGTCTCGGCCCCCTCGGGCAGCTCGGCGTCGATCCGCGCGAGCCGGTGCCCGTCGGTCGCGACGCAGCGCAGCACGCGGCCCTGCTCGCCCTCGGCCACATGCATGTAGACGCCGTTGAGGTAGTAGCGCGTCTCTTCGGTGGAGATCGCGAACTTCGCCTTGTCGAACAGCCGGCGCAGCACCGGCGCGGGCGCGGTGAAGCTGGCCTCGTATTCCGAGGAGGCCATCACCGGGAAGTCCTCCTTCGGCAGCGTCGCGAGCTGGAAGTTCGAGCGCCCCGCCTCGATCGACAGGCGGCCGTTGCCGCCCTGATCGGTCAGCGTCACCAGCGCCCCGTCGGGCAGCTTGCGCACGATCTCGTTGAGCAGCACGGCGGCGACGGTGGTGGCGCCCGCGGCCTCGACCGTCGCCGGGGCGCGGTCGACCACCTCGATATCGAGATCGGTGGCGCGGAAGCGGACCGTGTCGCCCTCGGCCTCGATCAGCACGTTGGCGAGAATCGGGATGGTGTTGCGGCGCTCGACCACCGACTGGGCCTGGGCGACGGCCTTGAGCAGAACGCCGCGTTCGATCGAGAATTTCATGTGCATCGCTCCGCTGTTGTCGCCGACCGGGGCCGGGACTGGAAAACTACCTGTTTTCAGCCCGTCCTCAAGCATTTTCGGCGGCGGCGCGGCGTCACTCTTCGCGCCGGGGGCGCGGCCTATTCCTCGAGCGCGCGGCGCAGCAGTTCGAGGTCGTCGGCGATCTGGCTGTCGGTGGCCTTCAGCTCCTCGATCTTGCGCACCCCGTGCATCACCGTGGTGTGGTCGCGCCCGCCAAAGCGGCGGCCGATCTCGGGCAGCGAACGCGAGGTCAGCTTCTTCGACAGGTACATCGCCACCTGGCGCGGCCGGGCATAGCTGCGCAGCCGCTTCGGGCCGATCATGTCCGACAGGCGGATGTTGTAATGCTCCGACACCCGGCGCTGGATCTCCTCGACGGTGATCTTGCGATCGCTGGCGCGCAGGATGTCGGCGAGGCAGTCCTGCGTCATCTCGAGCGAGATTTCGCGGCCCACCAGCGAGGCAAAGGCAAAGAGCCGCGTCAGGGCCCCCTCGAGCACCCGCACGTTGTTGGAGATGCGATGCGCCAGGAACTCGTAGACGCCGGGCTGCACCACGATGCCGGGATATTGCGCGCGGTAGTAGTCGGCCTTGGCCTGCAGGATGCCGACGCGCAGTTCGAAATCGGTGGGGAACAGGTCCACGACGAGGCCGGAGCCCATGCGCGAGGTGATCCGCTCCTCGACATCCTTCATCGCGCCCGGCGCGCGATCGGCCGAGATGATGATCCGTTTGCCGGCGTCGATCAGCGCGTTGAAGGTGTGAAAGAACTCCTCCTGCGTCGAATCCTTGCCGCCGAGGAACTGGATGTCATCGACCATGAGCACGTCGACCGAGCGGAACAGCTGCTTGAAATCCATCATGCGCTTGTCGCGCAGCGCGGTGATGAAACGGTACATGAACTGCTCGGCGGAGGTGAGCACGACCTTCAGATGCGGCTGGCTGGCGCGCAGCTCGTGGCCGATCGCATGCATCAGGTGCGTCTTGCCCAAGCCCACACCGCCATAGAGGAACAGCGGGTTGAAGCCGAGGCTGCCGCCCTCGGCGATGCGGCGCGCGGCGGCATGGGCCATCTCGTTGGGCTTGCCGACGACGAAGCGGTCGAAGGTGAAGCGCGGGTCGAGCGTGGCCGAGGGGGTGGCGTCGTCATCCTCGAGCGCGAGATGGGCGGGGGCCGCGTCGGCTTTCGGCTGGGGCGCCGCGGGACGGGGCGCGGCGGCGGCGCTGGCGGACTGGGCGAAGATCAGGCGCTGCACGGTGAAGCCGGCGCGGGCCAGCTGCGTCAGGATCTGGTCGCCGAAATTCTGCAGCACGTAGTTGCCGTGGAAGGTGGTGGGCACGTGGAACCGGGCGACGCCGTCGACCAGCGCCTCGAAGCGCAGCGGCGCGATCCAGGTGGTGTGGTTGTTGGCGCCCACCGCCTGCTTGAGCTCTTCGCTTACCTGCGCCCAGATTTCGTTCGTCATGACCTGTCCCCGACCTGCCTTCATCGTCACCCGGGCGCGCCCGCCGCGCCCGGCCTTGCCATCCACATCCGGGCACAGGCGGTGCGGTCGCCGGCGCGCATGCGCCGACGCTGTTCCGCACCGGACTGACCTAACCTCCGGACCCGAACGGGGGCGGCCAAGGCCGCCGACCCGCTATCGCAGTTCGGCCCGGGATCGGGACATGACGGCATGTGACGCCCGCCGGATGGCGGTCGCAATGCAGACAAGCGCGGGACGGCCAATGGCACGGCCGAGGCCGTGCACCCGTCACGCTCCAGAGAGCAGGCACCCCGTTCGCGGTCCCGATCTGATCGGCCGTGCAGCTGGCCTT